>NZ_JBLADV010000003.1:0-42675 GCF_047200555.1 Paenibacillus sp. MB22_1 | reverse complement strand
TAATTGCAAGGAGCTTTATGATTGATGGATAGGGGAGGGGAATAGGTAGGGGAATAGAAAAAGCCGTTCGATACCCCTGAGGGGGAGGGAACGGCTATAAATTGAGATTAGCGGTCTACCAAAGATGCTTGCTCGTTGATGTAATTAATAAGCGCGGCGGGCGGTTGCTTCATCATCCCAAGAAGCTCTTTCAATTTAGATAGGGAAGTCGGATTAGCCCACTTCAATTGCTCGCCAACAACATCATTTAGAATAGTGACTTTAAACAGCCCACTTTCATCTTCATCATCGTAATCGATGTAGACATCAAGGTCATCTTTTTGAAATCGAATGCTCTTGTAGAAGCCAGGATTCTTCGTGTAGCTGCCGTATTGACCATTGTGATACCCTTTAAAAACAAGAATAATATGGTTCTCCCTTGCCACTTGTTTACCAACAAAATCATATCTTCTGTTGAAAGCTGAAGCATTAGATCGCCTCCTGATTTTTGATATACCTATATAAATCTGATGGCGATCCGGCTCCAAAAAGTAAAAAGGTCGACCCCTGAATACGAAGTCGACCCCATATGGGGGATAAGACATGATGAACCTTGGTTACTCCTCGATTAAAACCAATACAACAGAATCAAGATGTATGGATGTCTCCATAGATTTTCAAACAAAAAGCAGGGGTTCATTCCCCTGCCCGAACCCCATAGAAAAATCAAACTTCCTCAAAAGACTCCATAAACTCTTCCTCTCGCTCTTCCGCCATTGATACTCCATAACGGCGATATTCATCATAAATAATGGTTCCCTCTAGGTCAATAATGCCAAGATTCGTTTGCCCATTCACTTGACTTTCGAGAGCCGTTAGACTTGGATGGAAAATAACCCCTTGTTCCACCCAGTAATTCAATATTGCTGTGACCTCTTTATCGAAATTATAAGAGGACTTTACCCCAAGGACTCGAACATCAAGGTTCTCCCTATACGTGTAGGGAATCACGTAAAGATACACGTAGTTACCATTTTGCAAGGCTAACTTACAACCCTTGAAATAGACCCTACGCTTGTTCGGAGTCAAAATCAAAGCACACATGTTTAGACGGTAAACATGTTTTCTCGGGAGAATATAGATGTACTTACGTCCGAAACCGGTATCAATGTAATCCACGTACTTAAACCCCTCAGATGGCTTATGCTCCCTACCATCCACAAACCTTCTCAAACCAATCGAAATCTTACTCACCACCGCTACACAATCATGACTAACCGGGATTTGATCGTAAACATAATTACCCGAACTATCCCGACGAAATGACCCATCCGAAAGAACTTGACGCTTCTTCAGAGTCGTCCGACCGACTAACTGAACTTCTTGCTCATTCAAACGGTCAAAAAACATCTCCGTTACCCCTTTAATGAAAGCCATACGACCCTTAGGAATGCCGTTAATCATGGTATCCAATCGAGGTAATGGTAAATCCGTAATCTTAAAGGAATGTGCCATGCTTCTACGACCATTCATCATATCCCTAAACTCTTTCGCAAAGACTGCATCGTTTGTCTGCATAAAACTCCCACCTCCTTATAGTAGAAGGACTTTAATCACTAAAGAAGGACTTAATGAAGTATAATAATTTCTGAAGAAAAATAAACTCCGATCAAAGCTTTTTGGATATACCCCAAGGAAAAGCAAATTTGAGGAAGCGTTGTGATTACCAACTCAATTACCTTCGAAAAGAGTTACCTCATTAGGGCATTTACGTGCTATTTGATAAATACGATATAAACCTTATCCAACTTCAAAGGCTGACCTTCCTCGTAAATCGTTACCCTATCCTTCATTTCAGCCGATAAATTCTTGATTAAGTGCTGCGCGGCGGATAAAGTATGGTCGCCAAAGTCATAGATCACCAAAAATTTATAAGCTTCGGTCGGATCAAGCGACTTCATTTTGGTTTTGCCTGTAAGCAACCCCTTAATATCATCAATGATACCCCTTTTCTGGTTGGAACCAAATACGTAGCCGTTATTGATCGGTTTATTACATTTGATCTCGGCTACGATCTTTATATCTCCGATGACCATTAGATCATAACCATTATTGCTTGGCTTGGTGTTAAGCACCTGATCCAAGTAAACCTGATAATTCTCCTTAACATAAGGGAATCGGTCGCTCAGCCATTCGATGAAACGGATCGTTGTCTTATATGTAAGGATGTTATGTATGTCCTTCAGAGCGGTCTTGATGTCCTCGAAATCCTCAACTGATAGCCTGGAATAGTAATCGTCGTTACTGCCGGTTATTTTGTCCGCGATGAATCGGTTGAAGCGTTCTTTCAGTTCGGCTTCTCGATTATAATGTTGGCTCATGAATAACAACCCCCGCTGTTTCAATTAAGACCATTATACAAGAGATGCAAAATTCCTGTAAGTAATTGGGGATTGTGATTGAACTGTTGTGGGTCAGTGATAGTGACAACCCTAATATCGTTCTCATTGTCCCAAATGTCGAAACCACTTCAAAACTTTCCCAGTTGTCATGCGGATCACGACTTACTTTTCCTGCCGTTTAGTGTTTGAAACGAAAATAACAGAACAACTGAAATAGCCCCCCCCCCGCCGGAAGGAGCTATTCCACGTTCATCTTGACATCAAACAATCATCTGTTGCATTAAACCTTTTTTCAAAGTTTCTAATTGATCAAGTTTTTCAATCTCTTTTGCTAACTTAATATCAAGTTTCACAAAAAAATCTCTAATCAACTTTTGCTCTTCATTCACCGGAATAGATAGTTCCATTTTCATCAGGTTCGATTTCGATAAATTGTAACGAGTCGACCCTTGAGCCAACATAGTGATGTGTTTCCTATAACCTCCAGATCGCAATAAATATGCTAGAAATATGGGATCTATAGGCTTTGACAACCTAAACCCAAAACAAAAGCTATTCAGATAGACGTTAGGAATTTCATGACTCCACACTGAAGCCATACCAACCTCTTCGGGTGTTTCAGAAGAAGTCGTAAATAGAATGTCCCCTGCTAGAACTTTATGTTGATTTTCATTAGCACCAATTGATACTTTCTCAAGACCATCAATTTTGGCAACGGTATTCGTGAAAACATTCATATAGGTTATAAACGAACATTCTCCATCACCAAAATCATCTTTTGTCTTACCACTTAACCCTCCGTATGTTTCACCGAGATCGCCAAGCTTCACTGTCCCCCACTCAGGAAACTCTTGCCCATTCTCATCTTTGAATCGAATCTCCTGCGAAAAAATCTTCTGGAGCATGCCTTTCTTGAACAACTCCAACTGTTTGATCTTCTCCTCTTGCTTCACGATCTTTTGATCGAGGAGGGAGAAAAACGAAGAAATCTTCCTTTGCTCATCAATTGTGGGAATATAAAATTCAAAACCTGAGTATTCACTGGCATTTATCCCTGGCTGCCCCGACCTCATTGACATCAATTTTACCCAACGATTGTAGTGAGATCTCCAAGTTTGATAGTAAACAAATCGATGATCTACTGTCTCCTTAATCCGAAGACGTATAAGGAAACCTGCAAAATACATCTTCCCATCTTCACTTCTGTACATATAACTTTTTCCTGTACTTGCCCCAGTCCTGGCTAACAAAATGTCTCCTTCTTTGAGCAAATATTCATCGGTCATAGATCCTTCAGGAGAAACTTTATTTTGTTCAATATAAAGATGACTTTCTTCATCTATATCAGTAATCCTGATGTACTTATTTTCACCGTCAAAATCAGTTGCAGCAACGTTTAAGCCGTAATCAATAGATTTCGATACAGCTCCAATAGTGGTAGGCATCCATTGCTCGGAAAACCCTTTAAATCTAAGACTTGGGTACACTTAGTTAACCCCCAATTCCTTCAGATACTTCTCAAGCTCCGAATCAATCTTGTCAAGTTCATCATCAATTTCCTTAAGTCGAGTTTGAACCACTTGAATATCTATCGCTTCTTCTTCCTCAAAAGTATCGACATACCTAGGAATATTCAAGTTATAGTCATTGGATCTGACTTCGTCTAGACTAGCGGCATACGAATACTTCTCGATGGTTTGACGTGTCTTATAGGTTTCTACAATCTTCTCAACATCTTCGTCACGCAAGCGGTTCTGGTTCTTGCCTTTCTCGAAATCATTGGAAGCATCAATAAACAGAATATTATCATTCGCTTCTCGGCATTTTTTGAACACCAAAATGCATGTTGGAATTGAAGTGCCAAAGAAGATGTTGGCAGGCAAACCGATCACGGCATCCAAGTAGTTCTTCTCTTCAATCAAGTATTTGCGAATAACCCCTTCAGCCGCGCCGCGGAACAATACCCCATGAGGAAGGACAACTGCCATTGTTCCATTATCGTCAAGGTGGTGAATCATATGTTGAACAAAGGCGAAATCAGCTTTGGACTTGGGAGCCAGCTTACCATAAGCACTGAAACGCTCGTCTTGCAGGAACTTCTCATCCGCACTCCATTTAGCAGAGTAGGGGGGATTCGCTACTACAGCTTCGAAGCGCATACCAAGATGTCGCGGCTCCTCTAAACTATCAGCATTCTGAATATCGAAGTTATGATAGGACACATCATGTAAAAGCATGTTCATACGAGCTAAGTTATACGTAGTCGAGGTTTTCTCTTGTCCATAAAACTTCCGTACTTTCGCTTCCTTGGCAACCCGCAAAAGCAACGATCCCGAACCACAGGTAGGGTCATAAACATTTCGTATATTCTGCTTACCTAGTGTTACTATCTTGGCAATGATTTTTGAAACTTGCGGTGGAGTGTAGAATTCACCAGCTTTTTTACCCGCATGGGCTGCAAACTGACCGATTAAATACTCGTAAGCGTCTCCCAAGACGTCAATATCCGCATCATCATGTGAGAAAGGTATGCTGTTGATATTAACCATTACTTTAGCAATAACTTTGGAACGAGACTTCACATCACGCCCTAATTTTGACGAAGATAAGTCCATATCTTCAAAAAGGTTATGAAATTCTTCTTGGCTTTCTGCCCCCAACGTTGAATCAGTTACTTTATTAACTGCATTTTGAAGCATCTCAATATCGAATTTTCCTTGCTCGCCCTTACCTATTTCCTCAATCATGCTTGAAAACAGATAGTCAGGTTCGATAACATAACCAATCTCCTGAATAAGTTGATCCTTTAATCCTTCACGATAAGCCTGATCTTTCCAAGCATCCTTATATGAAATGTTATCTTCTTCGAGCAATTTGTTTGCCCGATCCTCCGTTTTTTCAGACAAGAAACGATAAAAGATCAAGCCGAGAATATAGTCCTTGAACTCGTAAGCTTCAAGTTGACCCCGAAGGTCATTTGCCATGTCCCAAAGCTTCTTATGTAATTCACCTTGTTGATAACGCTGCAACTCAGTCGTTGTCATTTGTTTACCTCCTCCTTTAGATACCCCATTAGTATTTGTTTGATATATTGCTGTTCCCATGCGATTCTCTCCTGAAGTAGACGATTTTTTCGATGTAATAATCTGTGGACACTACCAATTCTCACTTGATCGTCCATAGGTGGCAAAATAACTTCCAAAGTCCTAAGCATTTGAATCGATAAAGCTGCGATGCTGGAACCTTGTGTTGCGATCTTCAATTGTTTGCGACAATCTGGATGTTCATTTATAAACCACTCCAGATAGTCAGGATGTAATTCGTTTGTAGGCTCAATAATGGCAAAGTTAGAGGGAATCAACTTACCGACATGCTCTTTCTGCAATGCCATTGCTCGTTGTCCGGTTAAGCTGATTAAGACTAATCCCTCTTTGGCAAGCGGTAAAGTACTTAAACGAGCTTGCTCTACATGAACATCTTGTTGATTTTCTACCGATGTAGGATCAAGACTTAACCACTCATTCATTTCTTTCATCGTGTAAACCGAAAGCTTTACTGCTTTCGGTGATGGTGATATTTGGATACGAGAAAGAAATGCTCCTTGCACCACCGATGCACATTGTTCTAAATTCAAACCAACCCTCCCCCTTGCTATTTTTTCAAATAGCATCAATATCAACAAGATCATCATAATAAAAAACAGCAGAAAAGGCAATCCCTTTTCTGCTATTTTTATAAATAGCACTACGAGTATCGTTTGGTATGCTCGGTGATGAACTCAATTATTCGTTGGATCATCGCTCTTTTTTGTAAGAACGGTAACTTTACTGCATCACTAATCTCTTGTTGATTAACAAGTCCACCATACTCATACTCCTGAACAAAACCTTGGACCTCTTCAGGTGACAACCCCACTTCACCTGCGAATGCCTCAATTTCCTTCATACGTTCTTCTTGTTCGAACGCATTGTAGCTATCGTCCACCGAATCGGCATTCGTTAATGTCGGTACGACTTTACGTAAGAACTCCTTCAACAAATTCGCCTTGAGACGGAGTTGCTCATTGTCAGCCCGATCAATCTCATCTTCAATGTTCTTTATCGACTTGTCTCGATCTTCCTGATTATCGAAATCGATGCTCCTGATTAAATTCATGATGTAACTAACATTGATCCGATCTGTGTGCATCAGCTCGATCAGGAAGTCAACATTAGCCAAAATCGATTCCTTCCCCCCTCCGCGCTTAACTTCATCATAAATACGGAGGTACTTACTCCTGTAGTCCTGGTACTCCTGCTCATGAATACCTAACCTAACTGGATCGAATTCAAACTCGGTGAAAGTTTGGAGGCGAGTCAAGTACTTAGTAAGATCACGGAAGCTGACTACAAACTCCTGCTTTTCCTCTTCCTGCTTCAGCGCATCCACTGCCGCTGGCGTTAAGGCAAGGGCTTTTACTTTTGACAGTGCTGCCCTAAACATTTGAAGGTACTCTTCGTAGCTCTTCATCAGGACATCGTCAATATTGTCAGTCTTCGAGAACAACTTGATCGCTTCATCGGTATCTTCCTTCAAGTTGCGGAAGCAGACAATATTTCCATAGGGTTTAGTCGCTTTTTCCGTTCGATTGGTGCGTGAGAAGGCTTGAATCAAATTATGATACTTCAAAAAACGATCCATGTAGAGGATGTTCAGGGTCTTGCTGTCGAAACCTGTTAAGAAAATGTTGACCACCAACAGAATATCGATTTGGGCAGTCTTGACTCTTCTGGAGACATCAGCAAAATACCCCTGATACTTATCAGTAGAGAAATTGGTGCCGAACATGACATTGTAGTCTTTAATGATACGTTCAAGACTGTCCCGCGAATGCTCGTCTTGTCCGTCACCCTCACTATCTTCATTCTGCCCATAGGTGAAGATACCGGCAATCTTCAAGTTATGAGACATTGATTTAAAGGTATCGTAATACTTAACCAGCATCGGAATGCTGTCCACAGTAAATAAACCGGTATACCCCTTACTGCGGGACTTCCGATCATGGTGGGTGATGATATGTTCGGCAATCATACGGATACGATCATCGTGCATCCAAACTTCATCGGTTAAAATTCCTTTTACACGGGTTTGATCCTTTTCATCAATCGAGACATCAACCGTTTGGATATACTCCACCGAAAACCCCAAGACATTACCATCATGAATAGCATCTTTAATCAAATACGTATGTAAGCACTTCTCGAAAATATCGGCAGTTACCCGACCATCTTGACTTTTATTCTCCTCGAACAGAGGTGTCCCCGTGAAACCAAAGTACTGAGCTTCTTTGAAATGCTTATTGATCAAAGTATGCATCTTACCGAATTGACTACGGTGACATTCATCAATGATAAAGACAACCCGTTCATGCTGATACGGTTTCATGATGTGCTCATAACGTGGATTTTTAATAGCGTTTGCCATCTTTTGAATCGTAGTAACGATCAGCGGCTTAGTTAAGTCCGAAATTTGTGCCACCAGTTTGTCCGTATCATCCGTCATATCCACTGAACCGGGTTCAAACTTGTTAAATTCAGCAAGGGTTTGGCTGTCCAAGTCCTTGCGGTCAACGAGGAAGAAAACCTTCTTGATGTGTGGTTCATTAGCAAGAATCTGACTCGCCTTAAATGAAGTTAACGTCTTACCGCTACCAGTGGTGTGCCAGATATAACCGTTGTTCTTGGTTTCTAAAGCCCGCTTAATAAGTGCTTCAACAGCATAAACCTGGTAGGGGCGCATAACCATTAACAGCTTCTCGGTCTCATTCAATACCATGTATCGAGCGATCATCTTCGCGATGTGACATCTTTCCAAAAAGCTGGCTGCGAAATCACTTAGATTAGTGATGCGATTGTTTTCTGCATCCGACCAAAAGAAGGTATGCGAAAACAAGATGTCACCATCTGAGTTAGCAAAATACTTCGTGTCGACCCCATTACTGACTACAAACATCTGCAGGTAACGATATAACCCTCGGAACGAGTGCTTTCGATACCTCTGGATCTGATTGAACGCCTCTTTAAAATCTAAGCCGCGGCGCTTTAGCTCGATCTGAACCACGGGTAGTCCGTTAATGAGGATTGTTACATCATACCGGTTTTTATAAGTTCCTTCGACAGTTGTCTGATTGGTGACTTGAAAGAAGTTTTTACACCACTCTCGAGTATTCATCAACTCAAGGTAAATCTCGGTTCCATCATCGCGTTGGAACACTTGCTTATCCCTGAGAATTTTTGCAGAATCAAAAATACTCTTACTGTCAACCTGAGTCAAAAAGCGGCTGAACTCAGCATCGGTCAGTGGCTGACCGTTCAACTTCTTCGCGTTGAACCTATTCAGTTGCTGTTTAAAGTTTTCGAGAAGTGAATCGTAATCATTTATGGTTACTCGTTCGTAGCCTTGACGAACAAGTTGCTCGATTAAATTTTTCTCCAGTTGGGCTTCCGATTGATAGGACAAGTACGAGGCCTCCTTTTTGCTATTCATACATACCCCTTATACACAGGGCTCTTACATAATTCTGCTAACGCTTGTCGATATCCTTCTAAAGAACCAAATACTAGAGATGACCGTAGAAAATGTGCCCCTGTCATATACCAATCAGGATCTTTTTTCAACAATAAAATAAAATATAAATTGGGCTTATCCACCCTAATCCAACACCACTCTCTGCACATAAAGAAATATGCTACAATAGTCTTAATATTTCGAGTTTGTTTTAGGGGGGTCTCTATGTCAGAAAAACATGCTGACAAATTACTTCATGTGCAAAACGGAGTAATTCGTCATCTGCTATATTCAAAGGTAGATGAAAAAGATTTAATCAATCGTTATCGCACAGTTGTCAAGCGTGAAGTCAAGCATGATTTGAAAGCTGCTTTTGAGCGATTAGACAAACAAAAGCTTGTGGAAATCATCGCTATCTCTCCAGAAATAACTGAATCAGACATTGAAACCTGTTTTGAAGAAAACAGATATAGCCGTAGACCAAATTTCCGGCTATTTATGTTACGTCCACATGACCCCCAAGTGAACTCGGCATCGTTTATATCCGGTCATAAGAATGATGCTGGCGTAACCAAAATGAATGAGTTGCTCAAACCCGTCATATATCCCAAGGATAATGTTTTTGGTCTAATCGCAATCGACCAAACTGTTGTCAACCATGAAACCTTAGAAATCGCATTACAATATCAAGAGAGATATAACTATATAAGTCCTGAAACCGAACAGTCTGAATTTATTTACGAACTGAAATTCGGGTTCTTATGGATCAACTTCGACCAACGCTTTGTAAGTATCAGTATTCCCACTGAGTCCCTAGTTGGAATAATATCCAGAACAATTCAAGTAGCCTTTAACTGCTTTGTGTCACCAGTGAACATCACAAAAAATATTGTTGACAGTGTGTTTAGCAAAGAATTCATGAAACGAACCACTTTGAACAACCCTGATCCTGCTTCGGGTAAGCCAAGCAAAATTACTTTAGTTGATAGCGATCTGGGCAATAAAGTAGGGCAACTGACTGAATTTGACGGGTACGATTCGCCAAGTTCAGTTTACCAAGAAGCCATCGATGAGGATGGCGACTTCTTCTCAACACTTGGGGTCAATAATGACAAAGGGAAGATCTACCTTACTCGTCAGCTTAAAGCCTCTGAGATGAGACGTTGGGGAATCTGGCGAATTGAACAAATCATGAATTACATTAACTCCGTACATGACAATGGTGAGATCGATGAAAAATTCGAGTCGTTTGGTCTCGATGTAGATCCCGATCTTGTTACTTTCACTACTACAAATGACGAGAGAAAAGTAATCTTAGAGGTCATAAAGGCAGTTGTTACCTGTAAGGTCAAGAAAATTGAAAGTTTCAAATTGCATGACTTAAATGTCCATAAAATTGTAACTTCATTGAAGAAGCACACTATTGCCCGGTTTTATCCTTATTGCGAAAGTTGCGACCACTATACGGATATCAACTGCAATCACTGCGGAAACACCGATTTGTTAACGATTTCTGTGAAGAAGGGACAAGCTCCGAAGGTCGTATGCTCATTCTGTTACACTGAGCTCCAGCAAGATAATGTTCGTTGCCTTATGGATCATAAGGTTAGAATTGATTCCTGGTACGATGGGGCTATGATCAATCCCAAATCAGCATTAGTCGAACTTACCGAGAAGATCATTAGTAAGTATTTTCCAGATGTCGCCTTCTCGCATGAAGAAGAGTCTTTCTATCTTCAAAACAATGTTGTTCACTATTCTTCCAGAATCGCATCCAAAGTTATGTTCAAAGTAAGAGAACTCGAACAGTTTAAATCGGTCTGGGATCGAAGAATAACCCCGAAACCCCGTGAAGAACTGCATGAAGTACTAAGTCTGATTACTGAAAAATGTTCGTATCATAGTGTGGATGCTTGTCAAGCCTGTCAGCATGAAAAAAGTGTCCGCTGCATCATGAAACCATTTGTAACTTTTACTGATCATAAATTACATCCGCATCATGGCCAAGAATTTGGCGATATCAGCTTTACTATAAAAATGCTTGATATGGACGATGCCGTATTTGTAGGTATAGCCAAGAGTTATGAGAAGAAGCCGATAAAACCCACAGACAAAAAAGCATATGAAATGCTTCAACAATTCGTGTATAAATGTAAGGATACTACTGTCAATGTTCTAGGGATTGTCGTAGCAGGTGAACTAGAACAGGGTTTTGTCGCCGTACTCCAAGATCTTGCTGGAAGGTACAGAAAGAAAGTCGTTATGTGGACATACGAGGAATTGATTCTTGCGGTCGATTATGCAATCAGGAGCTATAATCTGTCAGTTTCAGACGTTATTGAAGAACTGAAAGCAGATATTACTAGAAGGAAAAAACAAAAGCCTGCAAGTTAATAGCAAAGGAGAAGCTATCTCAATAATTGGCTTCTCCTTCCCCTTGGGATCACGATATTAAAATTAACTTACTAAACATTATCATTACCCACCGTCAACGTCCATAATCAAAGGCTGATCTTCCTCGTAAATGGTCACCTTGTCCTATGTCGAATAGATAATTCTCAATTAGGTATCACGCGGCGGTTTCAATGTCGACTCAAAAATAATAATTCGAGTTAATCAAAAGGCTTGATGGTCAAAAATAAAACCCGACTATTGTCGGGTCAGCCTGTTGAAAAACTTTCAACAGGCTGAGGACAGATATAATATGCCCTGCTCATCTCATATTTCAAATACCTGATGCACTGATTCATCTTCAAACGAAGAAGCTGTAACAATCCGATCCGAGAAGTCTTCTACCCCTTGGATAGATTCCCTGCCTAGCAAAAGAGATAAGACTGAAAAACCCTTTTTATCCTTCAGTTCATTCCATGTCTGTAGGAAATGCTCACTCACATGAGACTCTCCGTCTGTCACAAACACAATATCCGCTTTATTAAAGCGGCTCTGTTTAATGATTTGACTTGCTGCCCTAAGTGGAGGTTCAAAGCTTGTTCCCCCACCCAAAAAAATAGTGGCCAACTGAATCATATCCTGAACTGTTATTTTCCCACGCTCATAGATCAACGGAGTATCTGCATGTGAAGAAAACGGAATCCATGCAAAGTCTCTTCGCTGCTTACGGGCAATACTCATCAAGGCAAGAGCAAATCCTTTGGAGATGGTGTCTTGTCCACTCATGCTTCCGGATTGATCTAGGCACAGGATGATTGGCCCCTTGCCTAGCTGTTCAGGCCCCTTTGTATCATACTGAAGCGTTTGACCCTCAACATAACGGCGTAGGAAATCTATTTTCGTCATAGGGCTGGCGTAGCTCCCAAGTTCCATCGGAAGTAGTTGTTCTATATCATTTCCCTGCTTAATCCCATTACGGTTAATAGCATCCTTATGCTTCGAACGCTGCTTCCGATTAGCAATCACTTTCATACGACCAGCCCACCTTGCAATGTCCTTCATCTTTCTATCGTGGCTCAACCTTTCAGCTAGGATGAGTTGATCTTTCAACGGAACCTTTTTCAGTTCACTATCGCCACTTCCTGCCTGCATACCCCCCAAAAGAGATTTTACATTCTCCTTGGCTTCTGTTGCTTCTTGTGCAGCCTTTGCCAGCATCTTAGATAGTTCGTTGCCGTTCTGATTCAAGGCTGAAGATAATGCCTCTGACGCTTCCTGTGAGGCGCCTGGCTTTCCCTTCATAAAGTTTTGCAACGCATTCGCCAAGTCCTGATCCTTTTGCGCTTGTTCTTTAACCCATCCAAGAACCGTCTCACTATATTTCGTTGTTCCAAGAGCAGCAGCTAGGTCATCCAGTCGAGTAAACTCACGAAACTCCTGATAGCTTTCGTCTGACATCACCCGTTCCATAAGCTGATGATTCATCTCTAGCCCTTCAGGAACCTCTTCCAGCAATTCAGGCTTCATTTTAAAAAGGCCTGCCCACATGTCACCCATTAAAGGTTGGAAAGAGGGAAATAATTTACTTCCCTCTTTACTAACCTCTCTGAGCTTCTTGGACATCTCTAAAATCTGCCCGAAGCGTCTCCGATCATATGAATCTGTGTTTAAAACAGAACCTTTTTGCTCCTTCATCTCCTACACCCCCAACACTTGAGATGCGATATCCGTCAATGACTTTTGAACAAGAGCAATAGCTTGCTCGACTTCTGGTCGGTTCGGATTATCCTTTTGAAGCTTTTTAAGTTCGATGACTAAGCTTTTAAGCTTCTTCGTGCTTTCTACAGCCACATCCGTTGAGTTGTTAGACTGTTCAAGACTCTTCAAGATATCAGCAGCTTCAGTTTTAATCTCTTCCACACGTGTCTTCACCGCATCCTGAGCATGATTGCGAACGATCTTTGCGACCTTATCACGCTGCTCCGGCTTTTCCCACAGACTATGCTTGAGAATCATGAGGTCTTCAAGTTCTGCGTGATCTCTTCCGGCTAACACAGCCTTAGCACGAATTACTGAAAGAACTTGCTTGAATCGGCGATCAGAAGGACGAATGCCTTCATCCATCAGTTCCCTTCTGATCTTGCTTAGTGCATCAAATACCTCATCAGGAATAGTGACTGTATCACTAAAGAACTGGAGTTCAAATAATTCATCTATGCTCATATCGGCTGGAGATGGTGCAGAACCTTTCAACATGGAAACAAAGGACTGATCTTCGCCGATGTAGTCCACTTCATATCTCAGCAAGAAGCGGTCAAACAAGGCTTCTAGTCCCTCACCTTCTTCTGGATATTCATTTGAACTACCGATCAAGGACATTAAGGGAACCTGTGCCGGACTGCCATCGTTGTAGAACACTCGTTCATTGATGAGAGTCAGCAAGGCATTCAAAATTGCACTGTTAGCCTTGAATATTTCATCAAGAAATGAGGTGTGTGCTTCCGGCAGCTTTCCCGTCGTATTCCGCTTGTACACGCCTTGTTCCAGTTCTTTCAACGAGACAGGTCCGAATAACTCCTCTGGTGTACTAAAACGTGTCAGCAGCCATTGGAAGTAATTCGCGCCTGTAATCCGCTTAGTTAGATCACTTACAAGGGCGCTCTTTCCTGTTCCGGGCGGCCCGATCAACAAAGCATGCTGACGGGCGATCATAGCCACCATCAGCCCCTCAATCACTTCTTCTCGTTCAGAATATTGACTATTTAATGCATTCTGGATATCCTTGATTTTCATTTTTTAGCTACCTCCACATTTTTAGATAAAATAAAAAGAGCCAACGCTTCTTATGAAGAAGTCATCAGCTCTTTATTTTTATAATGTGGGGTCAATCGCAGGAAGTCCAAGATGCCCACGTCAACTCCACATTCAACCTCCGAAAAAATAAAAGCCACGAATCCCGCAAGGGAAACTCATGGCTTTTAATAGTGTTTTTGTTTTTACACCGTGACTGGCAACCCGATCCATTCAAGCAGATCGATGGCTTCAGGCACCGGACGACGATTCTGGATGCATTCCAAAACCATTTCATTCACTTCTTCTTCGATGCTCGCGCGGAGCATCAAATCTGACACCGTTTCGCCATCGTCAAAAATGTATTCCGGTATGTTCGTAACCGTCACTGTGTAGATTTCATTCCCGACCTCCACAGTGTAAACTTCCGATCCATACCGGAGATGACCAGTTCGTCCGGCCAGTTCAATCGTTTCCGGGATTTTCTCGCGGTACGCTTCCATGGCCATGCGCGAAAACTTCGCCAAGCTGCCGTTCGCAAATATTCCCGCTTTAAGCTTAAACATACGGTTTTCCTCCCTGTTCACCCGAACGGCTGGAAGGGTAAAGTTGCGCGGATGATCAGCCTTGGGTCGTCCGACTTTGGACATGACGATCACACCCCTTTACCCTTTATTATATCCGTTCAGATAAATTTTTGCATTACAAAAATTATTTTCTTCTTTGGAAGTTGTCTCTCCACTCCCCGCTTCGGGGGTCGTATGTCGTTTTCACCGTCCACGATTCTGGATGGACAACATTAAAAACGCATACGACATGGAGCGGACGGTATTGCCCTTTTCCGATTTTAAGAAAATACATCAGAACGATGGTAACATCCGCACCGTCCTGACGCCTCTCAATCGGCCATCCGTTCAAGACGGCGTTTCGTATGTCTATTTCGGAGATGCCGCGCTCAATTTGTCTGTGAAGCGCATGTTTGGAAATCACAAGCTTTCCATCTCCCTCTTCAAGCAGTTCAACAAACTTTCTATGCTCAGTTTCGGCATTCATTTCTTTTCTTCTCCTTTCTGGAGAATTACACGGCCATATTCACTAGCGCTTCACCCACTTTCATGCGAAGCGCCGACACCAGACGTTCCATTTCCTCCAGATCGCCGGTGACAATTTCGCGATACTGCGCAAAATCGTTTGCCACCGACCGAGCGTTTTCTATCAACTCTTTCATCTGGCCTTTGGTCAGCTGTCTTTCCGTGCTTTCTTCGCATGCAG
This sequence comes from Paenibacillus sp. MB22_1, assembly GCF_047200555.1. Classification (NCBI taxonomy): domain Bacteria; kingdom Bacillati; phylum Bacillota; class Bacilli; order Caryophanales; family Paenibacillaceae; genus Paenibacillus; species Paenibacillus sp. MB22_1. The sequence goes on along the minus strand of NZ_JBLADV010000003.1, from coordinate 27,295 downwards.
CGAGAGTGTCACGGAGATGATCTAACAGCTTGCGTGTCACCATGTTTTTCATATCCATGGTGTTCATTACAGGAACCTTCTCCGCTTCTCCTTTTTCAAGAGATGATACGAATTTGACCAATGCATCCAAGTTGCTCTCAAACTGTGCCGGTATGAAGTAAACACCACCTGATGGTCTAACCGGTGTAGGTGACATACTTTTTAAGACGTTGGTAATCAACGTACGTAGTGTAGTAGAACCATAATTGTTTCGATAAATTTCAAACTGCAACGCAGCATTATTAACTAGTTGCTGCGCCATTGATGAAATATAGCTGGTCTCTACTGTCTCCGTTTTTCGATCTAATACCAGCGCTCCTACGTCTGGAACATATTTTAATCTTCTACCTTTTGTATCCTTGGTTTCGCAAACTAGGTTTCGTTGTACGAAAGCGCTGGTAGAAGCCACCTCGCGGAACATATAGTTTTCATAAACTCCTGGTGACACTTCTCTTTTGAATTTTTCACTTGTGGCTCTTCTAAAGGCATCCGGGAGCCGGATATCCTTCGGCATCCAACCAGCCCCTAATCCGGAATCAACAAGCTTTTGTTTTAGGTCGTCCGGGGTAATCAGCATGTTGGATAGAGAATTCCAGGTTAAAAATCCAATCGCGTTGTCTTTACTGGATGGTACAGCAACTACATCCTTTAAAATGGCATTCATAAGAAAAACCTCCTCATTTTTAATAAAAAAAGACCAATTCCTAAAAGTAAGGAACCAGCCTTTGCTTAACATTTAAACTGGTTAACAGCCTACACCCGAAATACTTTCACATTTAAGTCAGAGATAATGAGGCTATTTTTCATCTGTTGAGTCAGACTAGCCATTTCGGTTACGAGTCGATTTCTTCCCGTATCTCGCTCCTTAATGTCTTCGATCATGTCTTTGGCGTAATTCATGATTTCCTGCACGCTTCTCCAGTATGATTGTCCTTTTAACCTCTCAACTTCTTGTATTGTGTCGTTTATCTCTTCCATGAGGTAAAATCGTTTTTCCTCTAACTGAAAAACAATATTGTCGCCAACAGTCAGTTCTTTATCTCGCAGCCCCCACACTTCTTCTGCAACATATGAGATAGCTTCTGAGAGCATCAGAATAAACTCATCCGCCTTTTTACGCCGATATTTTTCTTGTTGTATAAAAGAAGTGATCTCGGCTTGAATAGAATTCTCTTTTCTAAATAACTTGAACATGTTCATTCATCCTCTCTTTTTTTTTAATAAAAATAAAAAAGCCGATATTTGCATGAAAATCCATACAAAAATCGGCTTTTAGTAACAGTATCAAAATTTCTAAAGACGCACGCGAATGCGCAAAAGTAAAACTTTTATCAGAGCCTTTCGGTACTCTTCAATCCTTGTCTTCTGCAAACGGAAGTGACGGATCAAGTGAAATTGTCCTGCATTTTTCCTCTCTTCATATCTGGAATTTCCAAATAGAAGCTTACAGGGGAGGTAATAAAACTACTTGTCCTTTCGGGACGACAAGCTCTTGTCTCCAGCAAAATAGGGAGTACAGAGGTACATATAATTACAAAATTATTATAACATTCGCCCTTCATAAATACAATCATATGTTCGCTAAAAAGTCCGCTGAACTCAATAACAGTTATTACTTTTATAATGTATCACGCCTGATGATTAACCACTAAATGGTAGAAAAAGAGCCCGTAACTCGATAAAATGATTGTACCCCTACAAACGCAACCTAAAGGTGACAACGCCATGAAAAAGTCTATCACGATCCAGTTTACCCTTCAATCGATTTTGACAGCAGAAGAAGTCTCAGTCGTAGCTGAAACGGTGGATTACTATGAAAAGTCGCGAAAATTCACATTTACTCCTTACTTTCTGGCAACCACGACTGTCCTAATATTAGACAATACCTCATGTGCAGCTTTATCCCCTCTGCTCAGACATTTTTCGCATTGAACTCCTCTTCATGTACTAGGTCTACATTGTCGTGATGGAGGGCTCCATATTAATTAGGAGGCTGTGGAGGTAAAGGCTTGTAAGAAAGTAAAGAGGCAAAAAAACGCACCATCACATCCTTACTTTCTTGGAATAATGTAATCATATCTGACAACTCTTTATGCTAGAGTCCACTATATACTTACAATTTGGATGTTAGTAAAGCCACGTCTTTTACACTTGTTTTTTTCTCCAAACTAGTTAATATCTTGTTCTCTGTCTCAGGCGTCCAATATATTTTTAACCTATTTTTCGCACGGGTTATCGCGGTATAAAAGATATTATGTGAGATCATTTCTTCAATCTCATTTGTAATAACGACTTTGACTGAGTCATACTCTAACCCCTGTGCTTTATGAATTGAAACAGCATAAGCAACCTGAAATGGAATCACAGCCTCAGAGGATAAATCATCATCTTCGTCAGTATTTCTATACTTGTTGACATAAAATCGGATTACAGAATATCCATTTTCAGAGTTCTCCATCAATTCAAAATTAAATCCTTCTGCCTCTAACTGATTAATTGCTCTATCGAGTTCAATATCGAATTGTATTTTGTCATCAAAAACCACTATCCCTACTATTCTGCCCTTCAGATTATTATAAATTATAGGCGCAAACCTCTCTGACTCATTAAATAGAATTGGGTCATTAATTTTATAAGTTTGAATTCCCCATTGAATAGGAGGATTTGGGTTGCTTTGCTGCAAGAATCTATTAATATTGTTTATTCCATAAAGTCCGTCATAGTTAAGACATAATATTATTTCATCGTCTTCGAAATGTTCAAAGATTGATGCATCTAAAGAAACCGAATAATTATTTTTGGTAATATGCTCCAAAATATCTTCGTCTAAATTTCTTACTTTAGTCCATAAATCGAGCAGGTTGGAATTCTTACTTCGATAGGGTTCCTTTAATTCAAATACTGAGGAAGTTGGAAGAAATGATCGTGCAATGCTAAACCAATTTCCAAAAATTATTGACTCGATCTGAAAAACATCCCCAACCAAGACTAACAACGTAAACTTAGCCTTATTTAAAACCTTTAACATATCATCGTTACTAACCGTACTAGACTCATCAATAATCAACACATCATAATCAACTTCGATATTTTTATGAGATAGAAACTTAGCCACAGTTTTAAAGCTACTATTTGCAGCATTAACCTTTCGTTTCAAATTATCTACTGCTGGATTAGTGTTAGCTAAATATAACTTGTTCATATGACCAAAAAAACTAGACAAATGACTTATTAAAGTAGATTTACCTGTTCCCGCAGAACCATAGATTAATGCTACCCTTGAGTTTTCAAACATTTGTTGTAATGCGGCCCTTTTTTCATCACAGTCAATCTGATAAGCAGATGAATTTAGCCAAGAGATAACTGAGTTCGAGTAGTTTTTAATGCCAGTTGAAGATAGTTTCTTGAGCCTATCAATGATTTGAAGCGTATCTTCTTCATACCCTTTTATATATATATTATTTTTATAGTTCTCTAATTTTCGATTTGCATGTTTATAATATAGTTTTTGGTTGTATAAATTCATTAACTCAGGAACCTTTTCAGAATTGGGAATTTCTTTCACAGAGGTGTATAATTGCCCTTTTATTTCTGTATTATTTTTTATATACCTTGCAAACAACTCATGTTCTCTGCCAGATGCGTCTATACAATCAAAAAGATCGTAAATTTTGGGATTGTGATTTACCAATGATGTGTTGAAGGGGATCTCATCAAAAGGGATACATTTATAATTAAGATTCAAGTTTGATAAATACTGACAAGTGGAAGAACTATACTGTTGCTTTAAAACTTTGTTGTTCATTCTATACAGTAGATATCTTATTACATTACTTCCTGGCCTATTCTCCTTTATTAGATTACGGCAATCGTCCAATACCCGAAAAATTAGTGGCTCAACTGTTAATTTTGCTCTTTCAATTATTTGATTTTTAATTAATTCATATGAATCATCATCGAGTTCTACAAAATCTACTAAATTTGACTTGCTAACGGTTAAAGACCTCATTAACTCTCGATATCCGCTAGAGTTTTCGCTAAATTTATAAGGGAATCCCATTATCCTCCCTAAATTAGTGAACTCACATGGTCGAATAGATACTTCCCAAGCATCAATAATAAAGATAGGCATCTCCTTGCCCAAAATATTAATTGTATCATTTCTAACAGAAAGCCTCACAGAATAATTGGGGAGTAAGTCAGCATTTGTGAAGGCGATAATTCTCTCATGCTTGCTACTTTTATCATTAGCTATTGTAAATGTTACTTCATAGTACACTCTGTGCTCAACGAAGATGGGCTTAACTTTCTGAATATAATATCGATCATTGTAAGAGTTTCTAGTGCTACTTGAACTTGGCTGAATTATCCTTTCGGTAATTTTCTCATAATATTCTTTAAGATTAGGATCGATACGAATAGGGAATTGATCTATATTCTCAAGCACCTCAATATCGAACGTTGTCTTGATAAATTCCTTCATTTTCAATAAAAACTCATAATACTTCAACATTAGTCTCTCTGAATTTTCTTCATCCAAAGTATAGTGAGAGGCTGTTATTTGAAGCAACTTATGGAACTTAGTTAAAAACTTTAAGTTGCCTTTTGTACTGACATAAGTATTTGCCTTTTTGATATTATCATATGTAATTTCAATATCTTTCCCGTTACTATATGCTAATAATGAAGTATATTCAACGAAATTCCGAAGTTGGGAAAGTATGTTCTGTGATAAAAAACCTCTATTTCTACCATCAAACATGTTAATGTTTTTGCAAATAACTTTACTAACTGTCAAAATTTCAATTCGAATTCTATCCATTACCTTCTCCTCCATATAGAAATCAATATGACTATGATACATATATTCGCTAAAACCATTGGATCACCTCCAAATTTTTCTCAAACAAATATTATTCTATATCTTGACACGATTTTCTAAGCTCTACCTACTGATCTCTGATCTTGGTCGGCTGAACAAGCCGATTAACTGCACAGGGAGGATAATAATTCCTTGTGCAGTAGGGCTTTGATTAAAAAAAGAGTGTTTTAAGCCACCTATTTGACCAGCGACAATTCTCCACGATTTACTGAAGTATATCAATCCACGTACCCGCAAAGGGTACGACCTATAATGGAAAGAATTCTTTGAATAGATAGGAATTTCAATCCACGCACCTATGTAAGGTGCGACAGGTGGATGTGAATTGAGCGGATAGCTTTAGATTTAGCCACATCCGCTCCTGTACCCCCACCGGCGAAAACTTCAACAAAGCGCTTTGTCTGATAATAATCCAACAAATCGGCGATTAAATGTCCTGAGCAGTTTCCTCGATATTTGCTGCTTCCATACGGACCACGGTTAGGGTAAGAAACAATACTGCTGTTCATTCTCCATTCCCCTCTCATGTGAAAAAAGCAGCTCTCCAATTCCAGGGAAAACTGCTTTCATCTTTGAATTATCTATTCTCTACGACTATTTTCATTCCAGCGACTTTCTCACCCTTCGAATCTGAAACCATAAAAGATGGAGTACAAACCATGTCCACATTATGCACAATTGATTTCTGAGCAATAGCTACAGCTTTCACAGCCTTACTGATGGCGTTATCTCCTACGGCTTGCAGTTCGATCACGCCACACTTGAGAATTACATTAGCGATTCGCTGGGCTGCGTCAACTGGATTGGCATGAGCAGAAATTTTGCAAATACTAATCATTATGCCAAACACCTTCTCCCTGAATTTCATTAGCTATTAGAAGCATTCATAACCGCCTTTCCTTCCTTGCGCAAAGTTTTCACCGTAACTGTACTCAAAACTTCAGGAGGGGCAGCAAGCAACAACGCAGCTACCCACCGTTCCTTACCATCCCTCTTCAAAAGCTCAGTTAAAAAGCGATCCTTGGCTGTCATATCATGCCCTGCTCCTTTAAAGAAACATATCCTTCCGTTCCGATAACAACATGATCCAGGACATCGATGCCAATTATTTCACCAGCTTGTATTAGTCTTTCGGTCAATTTCTTATCTTCAGAACTAGGAGCAGGATCACCTGAAGGGTGATTATGCACACAAATAATGGATGCAGCTCCTTTAATGATTGCAGGTTTAAAGACTTCACGAGGATGCACGATTGCAGAATTTAACGTACCGATAGAGATAACCTCTTTAGACAAAATTCGGTTCTTTGTATTTAAAATAAGGATCATAAAATGTTCCTTATCTAATCCAACTAAATCGGTAGCCACAGCCTGAAAAACATCGGCTGGTGTATGGATATAGTGATCTTTCTCCCCCTCCATTACTTTTCGAATCAGTTCAAGCAACTTCTCAGCCTGTTTGCGTCTTCTAGGTGGCAAAGCATTTAACTGAGATTCCATCACCATAAAATCTTTCATTTTTACTCCTTCCCGTTTACCCCGAGCCGCCTTACGGCGGTGTCGGAAATAAACACCGCCGTTTAACGCCGGGCGAGAGGCGAAATTATTTATAACTATCTCGAACCATAATTTACTCTGAGAACTAAAGATGCAATTAGACTTTTCTCGAATCGAAACGCTTCGTTTCTTTCAGCGTGCCATATTGAGACAACGCAGCTTCTTCCCAACCGAGCTTCTTAATGGAAGTAGCCGGAAGACTCAGGAACTCCCAAGCATTCTTTCCCTCTGCTGTAATCGCTACGGCCAGTTCCTTCAAACTATCGGCTCCAAACTGCCAAGAAGTCGAAATGCTGTATCCCCAAACTTTGTCTCCTGCATGAAGCGGCCCATTATCATCAACATAAGCCTTTAAATTTTCTTTCATTTTCTTCAGCGCTGCTTCAGTACGTTCTATTTCCAGTGCTAACTCGATTGCTTTTTCCTCTGTCAACTTCTCAATTACTCCTGTAGTCATTTAATACACTCTCCTCATTTTTGGCCTGCTTAATAAAATAAAAAGAAAAAAAGACGAACAAATTCCCCGAAGGAAATCGTTCGTCTTTTTTAAATTATACAGTCAAACAAACATTGAACTTGCTACATGCAATACACTTTCTAAATCAGTGGATTGCAATGTACCTATCTTCACTTTTAAAAATGTCTTATGAAAAGAAGTTAGCTTAGAAACACGAATACACGAAGCGCGATCCAAGCCAGCGTCTTCCCAATAATCTATAACAACATCATAATCATTTCGAGGACGCGCACTGGTGATCGGCGCTAAAATAATAACATCGTCCGATTCATTTAGCATATCGTTTGAAATGATAACTACAGGTCTCATTTTATATTGAGTTGGATCTTCATAGTACGAAAACTTAGCCACCCAAATATCTCCACGACAATACCTAGTCCCGATACTTCTCGTCATAAACATCGTCCTCAGTATTTTCAAACCACCACTCATAGCCTGGTCCTAATACAGTGACATCTTTCGGAATAGGTGCACTTTTCTTAGCAACGTTGCCCGTGTTCTCCACTGACTTTTCCTCCTTGTTCATGACGATCCTCCTTCCGCTCGGTATTGTTAAGCTCATTGTAACCAAACGGAAGGAGAACATCAATGTATCAGTAATTAAATGTGGCAATCCACTACGACCAGATAGTGGTTAGGATTAGAGGATTTAATAAACGTTTCATAGTATGACTTGTTGAAATTGCGCGCTTCTTCTGGCGTTTCAGAACCCATACCAAACCATCCCATATCCCCTTTGGCATGCCACTCTCCATCCGGTGTAATCACCGCGTAGGTTGAAAAACTCAACATTTCACGAATATAAGATTGCTTATCTCCGTATCTTTCAAAGATATATTCCGGACGGTAAAGGCTTTTTCCAGCCAGCATTTCTTCCCAAGCTTTAGTTGCCTCAGCCACCATAATTTCGAATTTTGGTGCAAGAGATGCTGGTACTTGATACCCCTCAACCTCTACGGTGAGGCCCTCATGATCGGTTTGCTCAATAAAGAAGATATCCTTAATTTGAGCAGCATCCGCTCGTTCTCCCGACTTCAGCAAAAGTGAACCTGACCATCTGCCACCAATGGAATACCAGTCCCATTTAGCATTAGGATTCTCCCAGTAACCGTACTTTCCTGTTTCTTCATCACGTGATGTGTATCCTCCGTATTCGACCATGAAATCATCAAAAGAAGGATACACTTCCGTATGCCGAATTTGAACTCGTTTTAAGTGATCAGGTACTTCATATCCGATTACACTGCCACTTGGAGTTACTTTTCTGAATACCTTATCATATGGCGATACAATACGCCCGTCTTCTAATTGAATTCGTACTGAAGACTCATTTTCATAAATCTTGCGGTACTCTTCTTCAACATCATAAAATTCTAGGTACTCTTTCGGACAATCTCCCATGTTGTTTTCTTGATAAGGAGCCAACAAATCCTCAACTTTGTCCAATGACTCTGTAATCACCGCAACTGTAAAATGACTCATTTATGTCATCCTTTCAACTTAATTTTTCGATTTTTGATAACACTCCATCACAAACGGACAATGCTTACAATGGCCGCCTGGTGTAGGTGGAAACAAAGAAGAAGCCATATCCGGGAATGATTCCAGACAAGACTTCTTCATTTCAATCTCTTCCGCCAAACCATGCGCCCATTTTCTAGCTTCATTCGCGTCAGACTCGTTATATACAAACGATTCTGCTTTCCTGAAGCGTAGAAAGTACAATGTCCCCTTGACTTGCCGAAGTCCTCTTCTTTTCATAATTGCCCAAGCATACAATGCAAGCTGCCTTGTATCATTTGCTCGGTACAGTCGCCAATTCGATTTCCAATCCCAAAATCGTTCTTCTTCCAGAAGATCAATGTAGCCTTGAAATTGAATGCTATCTCCAAGTGGAAGTACAAAATGAACTTCCGTTTGTCCCCTGACTTCCGGAGCACGCTGCACCAATGAAGCAATCTCTTCATAAGTCACTTCGGGATGAAAATCTGATTCAATAATTGCCTCTATAATGGCTTCATGCTCAGATACTCCATTGATCTTTAGCTCAATCGCTTTATGAACTGCTTTTCCAAGAGCTAGTGGTTTGGTAACTGGCTCTTTTTTACCTAAAATGTACTTTTGGTAAAATCGATAAGGGCAAGTTTCATAAAGCGAGAGCCGGGAATAAGAGTACAGCATTAGAATGGCAAATCTTCATCAGAGATGTTCCATCCATCTCCGGCTGAATTGGTCCCTTGATTATTTGTCGAATTTTGACGATCGCCGGTTTGAGAAGTCCCGTTAGATGTGTTAGTAAGGAATTGAACATACTGTCCAACTACCTCCGTTACATATACACGGCGCCCTTCATTGTTCTCATAGTTGCGAACCTGAATTCGTCCTGTAACTGCAACCTGGTGGCCTTTCTTCACATAGTTAGCTACATTTTCAGCGACTGCCTTCCAGACCACAATAGGAATGAAGTCCGCTTCTCGTTCTCCATTTTGATTCGTAAAGGGACGATCTACAGCCAATGTGAATTGTGCCACTGCTACACCAGAAGGTGTATAACGTAACTCAGGGTCCTTTGTCAGTCTTCCGATTAATACTGCTTGGTTCAAGCTCATTTTTTATCCTCCGTCTTCATGCCTGCCCTTTCAGGCTCAGGACTTACAGATTTAAAATTGCAAACAAATCTTTCCGCGTCTTCCGTCCACCTAGGACGTACTGAACATGAATAAATTTGGAGCACATCGTCCAATAAGGGAGCTTCAATTTCTTTCTCGCGTTGTCGGATACGCTCAATGTACTTTTGATATTTAAAGTTCTTTATCCCGATGATCAGCCAGAGATAAGCACCTTGCCGTTCTGTTTCCAGAAACTCATTCCACTGCTCCCAAAGAAGATCCATAGAACGCATGTAATAGGCAAAATCTCTTTCTCTCATCAGCTTCCAATTAGGCTCTTTGCCTCCTGTGTGTTGCCTCAATAACTTTCGTTGATTTCGGCTGAGTCGTTCAGCTGGATGCACAATTTTCCGCTTACGATATCTCTGCCGCACCTGTTCTTCCGGAACTCCCTCCAAAAGAGAAATAAAGCGAAGCACTCCCCCACTCTCCCCACAAAACCAGCATTTGAATACCTGGTCTTTGGTGTTAAGAGAAAGGTAGTATCTTCGCTTTTTTCCCGGTTTAGAATCCTCATGGCAAAATGGACATTTACAGAGAACTTCCTCCCTCGATTGTGAGGAAGGCTTAATAATGAGTCCGTTCTGGTCTGCAACGTCCAGAATGTCAGGAAGCATGGTCGATCACTGCCCTTAATTGTTCTTCTTGGCTGGGAGGAAGTTGTATCTGCTCCCACTCCGACGAAAGAACAATTTTGCGCGTAACCGTGTGAATCTGCTTTTTAGGTTCCCACCACTGCCAACGCTCGTAAACTTCCGCAGCCATTTGAACATGCTTGCATTGCTTGTGTCCGAAATGACATGCAGGGCAGTCATGCGTAATAATCAAATCGTTGTAATGAGGCTCCACTTTCACGAGATACACGCCATTTTGCTTACTGGATGGGAACGCACAGATTAGTGCCTTCCCATCCGTAAAGGTTGTCAGACTCATGCAGCTTCACCCACTAACTGAATCGATTTCACAATTTTGAATCCATTGCTCATTTCAAAATCAAGTTTAAATTGCATGTTATTTGAAATCGCATTGACCTGATCAAGCGTTTCAGCTGTATTGGCAAGCACAATGGATTCTTCACCCGTCCCTACATTGACTACTTTCAACTTGGCGAATGTTACTCCGCCCGGAGAGGTTCCTGTTGCCATATCCAGCATCTTGTATACTTCTCCCGAGTTCTTTGGATTCGAGTTTGAAGGCTTTCCACCCGAATTGTTTTTCTTACCTTTACTTTCAGTAGTCTTAGGATCAGAACTGGATGCAGTGCTATCAGAAGACAGCTTTTTCGGAACTTGATTATTCGTTTGAGCAAGCTCACCCACTTCAATCCGTTCTGCACCTTCAATGGTTTCAATCTCACTTTCGTCCATCATTCCAAGGCCGGATAGTGACAGCGTTACCCGACGCTTCGCTTTTGTTTCGGCTTTCATAATGGCATTGGCAAGTTCATCTGCTGTCAACGGGAGAATCTTTCCTGTAGGGACTTTGCATCTACGCATCTCGTCCCAGATCTTCTCCTCTTTCATTAAGGAAACAGCACCTATGGATTCATCAGCACGACCGTCTTGAGTCGTTCCACGAGCTGTCACACAGTAAACATCACCAATGCGTTCACGGCTGGTTATTGTGATACTGATTTTGTGAATTTTACGAAGCTGATCCGTAGCATCGCGCTTAGCATAAAGCACTAGCTTTCCATCCAGTTTCAGATAATCAAACGGCTTGGTGAGGGGATTAAGTCCAACGCTCTCACAAACTTTCGTGTAGTAGATCAAACGTTCCTCGGGTTTCAATGAAGAAAGATCACCTTGAACTACTACCTTTTCCATAATCGACAAGTCCATTTTTTAACCTCCACCCGTCATTTGACGTCTGTGCTATTTATACCCGCACAGAAAGGTAAAATAAAAAAACGTCCTTTCTCTTTGAGAGAAATAACGTTCATTCACATTTTTATTATTCAAGCGTATAGGTCTTCACAAGCTCATCCAGATCAGTCCAGATTTGTCGAAGCCTCACCTTGAGCATTCCTTCTGATTCAATGCAGGCATCATCCAATAGCGAAAGAGCCTCCTCAAGCATCCCCCTTACTCGTTCAAAAGCTTCTGCTTCTTCCTGAATAAGACTTTGCTCTAAAGGGCTATGCTTATTTCTGGATTTCTCCCACATTAGCTTGAGCTTAGTCCACTCACTCTCATTGGGAAGAACCGGGTTATAATGTGAAACTGATGAATCTTGACGTTTGTCCTTTTTGAACCAGTGTTTAAACATGCTTCGATCACCCTTTCATTTTTTTGAAAATAAAAAAGCCGATTTCTGCACGGACGAATCCATGCAAAAATCGGCTTTAATTCATTATCAATACTTTAAATTACACATGCGGGTGCGGTTTAACCTTTATCAGAGCCTTTCGGTACTCTTCTTCCCTTGTTCTCAGCACAGGAGATTTCGGGGGGTAATGACTTTATCCTACTTTAATCCTCAGCTATAAAGCTTTGTAGGGGAGGTACAGCACTTATCGCCTATACAGGCAACTCTTGTCTCCGGCAAACGGGAGTGTAGAGGTAAAGATAATTACAGGAATATTATAGCATTGTGATTATAAAAGTGCAATCATACGTTCTCATTTTATCCGGCTGCAAATTCCCGATCTTCCGCTTCTTCCAGTACCGGTTTCAGCTCTACCTCAGATCCGCGGATCTCACTGTCGATTTTGAAAGCTACCTCCGGATGTTCCTTTAAGAACTGCTTAGCATTCTCCCTGCCTTGCCCTAAACGATCACCGGCATAAGAAAACCACGAACCTGATTTTTCAACTACATTCAGTTCAACTCCGAGATCAAGAAGGGTTGCTTCTTTCGAAATGCCTTCACCATACATCATATCAACCTCAACCTGCTTAAACGGTGGTGCAACCTTATTCTTAACGACCTTAATACGTGTCCGGCTTCCCACCATCTCATTACCTAATTTGATCGTCTCCATACGACGTACATCAAGACGAACCGATGAATAGAATTTCAATGCACGGCCCCCAGGAGTTACTTCCGGACTTCCAAACGATACACCGACTTTCTCCCGGAGTTGATTAATAAAGATAGCTATCGTCTTGGATTTGCTAAGCGAACCGGATAATTTTCGCATCGCTTGAGACATGAGTCGGGCTTGAAGTCCTACATGAGAATCCCCCATCTCTCCCTCGATCTCTGCTTTAGGAACAAGGGCCGCTACGGAATCAACAACCAAAATTTCTACCGCTCCGGTTCGTACCAAGGCATCTGCTATTTCAAGCGCCTGTTCACCGGTATCGGGCTGGGACAACAGTAATTCATCAATGTTAACGCCTATATTCTTCGCGTAAAGTGGATCAAGTGCATGTTCGGCGTCAATGAAAGCAGCTTGTCCTCCTAACTTCTGTACTTCAGCAATCGCGTGTAGTGCCACTGTTGTTTTACCGGAGGATTCTGGACCATAAACCTCAATAATTCGCCCTCTTGGAAAACCTCCTACACCTAAAGCTATATCAAGAGCAAGATTGCCGCTCGAAACGGTTTCAACTTGGACATGAGCTGCCTCCCCTAATTTCATGACAGCCCCTCTCCCATAAGACTTCTCAATTTCCTTCAAAGCCTTTTCTAGTGCCGCCTGTCTGTTTTCTTGATTGTCCATAGTCTAAAACTCCTTCCTATAATACGAATGTATGTTCTGTTTTATAGGAACAATTTACCACACATATGTTCGTATTTCAATAGGAAAGGAGATTTTTCCCAAGACATTTACTTAATTACCCATTCTCCCTTGATCTGCCTGTAGAAACGATAATCTTGTTTCAGGTCAGTGTCCAGTAGTAACTTCGCTTCCTTCAAAAGTTCATTCAACGGCATAACCGCTTCAAGAGATTCTGAGATTACAATAATGGGATACGATGAGTGCCGTAATGAAGCAGGCAAGTAACTGGTATCTCCACGGATCACCAATACATTTCTGGATTCCGCTCCAATCTCAACCCTGCCCGTAAAGGGATAAGGAGCGGCATGAATTTGAAACGCTTTTTGTTTATCCCGCATGGCGCAGCAAAACTGAAAAAACACTAAATGGGACAAAATCTGTTCCATTGTCCATGTTCTCCAGAATTCATGTGACCATTCCAGGTTGAGTAATTGCGCTGTTCGTGGGCCAATCGTATAGATTGGGATCGTGTTCTTGTTCTTGAGAAGCAGGTGCTGAATCAGCTTCTTCTCAGCTAACATGCGCCGGACTTGATGTCGTTTCCACTGGAATAGACGCCCCATTTGAACACTTCCCATGCAGCCAATCAAACCAAGCGATCTGAGACCGTCTGCTTCGGTAGCAGCTCGTAATGGAGCATATCCCGGTACAAGCTCCTCCGGAAATGAAGCAGGTTTAAACGTCCATTCATGTGTAATCGAGAAGGGTGATGTTTTCATACAAAGCTCCTTTCTAAAACTAAGTGAGGAAAGAGGCGAGAATCGCCCCTTTCACTTTTTGGGAATAATCCGCCCATAAATCCGCTCTTGCTTTGGATCAACCCCGCGGACCCGAATATAGACTGTGTCGCCCCGCTTCACTTTTCCAAACCGGATATGCGGAACCAGAGCATCGACTCCGCGCTCAAGATTAACGAAAATGCCGTACTCCATTACACCGGATACCTTACCTTTGTAGGTTCCTTTGGATACATATCGTTTTACGCAATCCGGCCATGGACTTTTCTCTGTTGCCTTCTTGCTAACCTTCACGATTTTATTTTCTTTATCCAGTTCTACCACCTTTACTTTGAGGTGATCCCCGGCGGTAACTTCTTCACGAAGATCATCTACCCATCCATAACCATATTCCTGAACCGGCAGCTCCGTTGTAATACCGCCAATATCCAGCATCAATACCTTGGGAGTAACATTACGTACTACCGCTGTAATTACCGCATCTTGCTCCAGCCATTTCCACGTCAAACCTTCCATATGTTCCAGGGCTGCTTGACGGGATGCGATGAAGGTATCTCCATCACGATCATAGCTCAGGATTTTAAAGGCAACTGGTTCTCCAAGTAAACGCCGAAATTCATGGGCATCCTTCGTACCAGAGAAATCCTGTGGGATATATCCTCTGACTCCACCGACTAATACCACGCCACACAGCTTGTTAAGCTTTGGCTCAAGACCAATTAGTTCAGCTTGCAATACAAGATCATTCTGCCGGGCACTATAAATCTGTGCCCAGCCTTCATCATAGCTGCTCTGCTCCAACTTTTCCTCGTTATAACCTTCAATCAACACTTTCTTTAACTCTTCACTCATGTTCATTACCTCCATAAATTTGTTTTTGGATGTTTTTGGATATTTGAAAAACCTCAACACAATTAGCGCTGAGGTTCTTACTCAAATGGATCTTCTTCTGTGTTTGTCGTTGTGTGATCGAAATCATCTTCGTCTACATACGGTTCATCTTGGATAGGGTCAGATATAAATTTCAAACGAGAAGTAAAAGTTTCTTGATTAGGCTGCGCATCGAATGCCACATTTCCATGTTCAAGTTTAGCGCCCCTGCTCTTGATTACGGCACCAAATCCTCTCCACCATCGCCGCTTTACTTCCCATTCCCGCCGCTCTTTCCAGTCCCTCGGAACAAATGAACCTTTGCCTATTTTCGGCGGTAAAGGTGTGCCATCGTCCAGCAGCTTCGCCACGTAATGGAATTTGGGTAGTCCATCCATCATCTGCGTGTAAAAAATACGGTCTTCTTCCTTTTCCGTGTCCCGGTAGTTCTCCGGCAAAAAGTTAGGGAGTAATAATTGCTGTTTAAATGTGCTTTGACGCATTATGATTTGTTTTTTCCCAAATTCCCGACTAAATTCAACAGCATCTTGATAAGATAGCCCGCCAAAAGCGATTTTGTTTCGGCAACTCGTCATAATGGATTGCTTCATGGCCTTAGCGTTGATCTTGCCAGATTCGACTTCTAGCTGCCCCAAAGACTGGATAGCAAATATTCCGGCTGTTCGATACTCCGCTGCAATGGATAAGAACAACTCCACATCGGGATTAATATATCGGGAATACTCATCCACGATCATAAAATGCGGTACGCGCGTGCGCTCTGTGCCCGGCCTGCGGAATGTTCCGCTCTGCAAATGCATAACGACGAACTGACCAAAGGCATCCCCGGCTTTCCGCAATTTACCCATGGCCGTATTTACGGCTAATACACCGCCAGAAGCAAAATGCTTGTCCATGTCGAAATCGGATTGTCCAGTCAAGATTGGCTCCAGATGCCGGTTAGACGTTAAGTTCTCAAGCTGGGCGCGAAGCCCGATAACAAACTGCTGATATTTTTCCTTCTGTGCCCCAAGCAGTTCCGATTGGAAAAACTGAACCAGATCGGATTCACCCTCTTTAAAACGAAGTTCCTGTACCTTATCCTCCAGCATTCGTTGATCTCGCATCGTTCGGAGTACATCGCCCAGGTTAACATCATCCAAGTAAAGACGTTTTAAAAGCTTGGTAATATTCCGTCCGGCAAGCTCCTGCACTGTAGCAAAAAATGCTTCCTGTTTCCCGAACATAGATTTAAGGACAGTAACCGTAGCTTCTGCTACGTCGTCCTCGTCGCCTTTCATCACCGGAAACCGCGCGCTATGAGTTATTGTGGGATCAACATGGACACAGGGCATATCCATTGCATCACACATTTCTGCTACCATTGCCGCAACATCACCTTTAGGCTCCACAACAGAAAGTCCGAGTGGAACCCCCTTCTTCTTCAGAAGCAGCAACTGATAAATCATGGGCTTGAGTAAAGTGGCTGTCTTTCCACAGCGGGTAGGGCCAACAACAAGCATATGCGTGAACATATCACTGCCTCCCCATTGAATCATGCTCTCACCTTCCTTTCTATTGATTAATTTATTCAATAATTGTGGTATAATAGATTGCAAAGGGGGGTGATTTCCTTGCTTTGCACGATGAAGATCAAACTGTTGACGGATAGTGAACAACATCGAAAGTTATTGGACACCATGAAACGATTCAATGAAGCGTGTAACTACATCAGCAAAGTTTCTTTTGAATCCAAAACGTTCGGTAAAATTGGTATCCAAAAGCTTTGTTATTACGACGTCCGCGAGCGCTTCGGTCTGTCGGCGCAGTTGGTTGTCCGCTCTATCGGAAAGGTTGCAGAAAGTTACAAAACTGAACGCAAGTCCGTCCATGCCTTCCGCGAATTTGGGGCCGTCGTGTATGACCAGCGTATTCTGTCCTTCAAAGGGCTGGAGTACGCATCTATACTTACACTTGAAGGACGCATTGACGTCCCTATGATTATTAGCGCCTACCACAAAGGCGTATTGCAGGGCCGCAGGGTTCGCGGGCAAGCCGACTTGATTTTACAAGACGGATCATTTTATCTCCTCCTTGTGGTTGATTTGCCGGACGGAACACCGTTTGAGCCAGAAGGCGTAATTGGCGTTGACCTTGGTATTGCGAATATCGCTGTTGATTCCACGAGCGAAGTATTTTCTGGTTCAAAGGTTAACAGCATTCGCGCTCGTCATCGTCGTTTGCGAAAGAAACTGCAAGCGAAAGGCACCAAATCTGCTAAACGCTTGCTTAAAAAGCGTCGCCGCAAAGAACAGCGTTTTGTACGCGATATAAACCACTGCATTTCCAAGAAGATTGTTGAGAAAGCCAAAGGCACTCGGTCTATGATTGCTCTCGAAGACCTCAAAGGTATTCGGGAACGGACGGAGAAGACGGTTAAAAAGGCTCAGCGTGCGAAACATTCTTCTTGGGCGTTCTATCAGCTTCGCCAGTTTATCGAGTACAAGGCTAGACTGGCTGGTGTACCAGTGGTTTTGGTTGATCCGCGCAACACATCCCGAACATGTCCGGAATGCGGACTGATCGACAAAAAGAACCGAGCGACCAGAGATACATTCCATTGTCAATGCTGTGGGTACGCTGCTCCAGCCGACAATGTGGCTGCTCGTATAATTGCGAGCAGGGCTACTGTCATATAGCCAAACGCGGCAGATTTATTCTAGCTGCAAGCTCACGGCTTTAGCCGTGTGGTTTATGACCTCAATCCTTCATAGGTATTTCTTCACCCAAATTCAGTCGAATCTCTGTCTTGGACGAAATAAACAGACGTTTAAAACTTTTCCATCGATCGGCCGCCGTAGGTTTGACATGGACAAGTTGTTGCTTGCTCACATTGCCTCGGCGGTTTTTCAAATTGTGTTCGAGTCTGTAATTGGCAAATGTAAGGAACGAGGACAAAATGAGTGCTGCTATAAAGGCTGTGTGCACGGTTCCTGTTATCGTAAATGGAAAGGATGGAGTCGCTAAAATCTCCTCATTCAGTCTGAGACTCAACGCTATCCCAATCCAAAGTAAGCTGGTGAAGAAATAAATCAGCTTATTCTCCCGTTCTAACACCCAACCGTATAAATAGACGACTAAGCCGATGATGCTGAGTGACCAAGGAATAAATAAGGGCCAACCCGGTAAGCGCCAATACAAATAAGCCCACCCGCCAAGAGTGAGCAATAAGCTTACGAATCTGATCATGGCATATAAGTTTCCTTTCAAATCTTCGTTCAAATGAATTCAAAGGGAATTCTTTGAAATACCCACAATATCCACATGTGCTGCGGTTGATAACTCCTGCTTGTAGTGTTCAACTTCATCCTCATAACAAAAAAGAAGGACTCTTCGTCCTACTGTCTGGCTTACTCCTATGGAGTAGTTGGTTAAACATCGTTTCAAAGTCATCATGTTCATCGTCAGGAGTTCGATGACATAGGGGTCTTTCCACGGACCAATCCATTCTTTTTGCACCAGCCCGTATTCAAATCCGTATTTGCTGGAATGGCCAACTTCTTTCAGTTCTCCATATGGTTCAAGCAATTTCTGTAGCTTTAAAAACGTGTTTGTCAGGATGTATTCCCTTGTGATTTGAATCCCCCACTCATTGAACGGCAGCAAGTGAACCGGGATACCACCTGTAACTAAATTTAGCTTCTCACTCATGGTTTCAAAAGCATGTTTTACGGATACGCTCTTGTAATACACCAGGAATCCTCGCAGTTTCATGTGCTTCTTGATCTCGTTGATGATCTTGACTAGCGTTTGTTCCCTGGCATCGGGCATCAGGATGTAGATCATATAATCCCCTTTGTCACTTCTGAATCCACCGACCGTTAGATTACCACGGTTGAGATTGTATTTGCGCTTGATCTGGCGAGAGTCCATATACGGCACTTCGGGGATCTGCACGAATAGCTCGTTCGCATCCGTAATGTACTGCCGCTGTTGAATTGACAGTCCCAAATCCCTTGCACGATAGTTCTTGCTATCCAACAAGCCACGTTCTATTAACAAATCCATTCCCGCTTCGGTTAATCGGACATACGCCGCCGTGACTGTTCGACCTGCCGTTCTCTTACCATACACGTTCGTAGTTATAAGCCCTTCCTTTTTCATGACATACAACCGCTTATGTGCATACTTCTCACTTGTAAAATGCTTCATCGTAATTTGCTTCTTCGTCATTTCCCGTAGTTCATACAGTTCCTGCAATATACTCAGGTCCCGGTCTGTCCATTCACGTTGTCTTGGCATTTATCCTCCTTTCTGCTGGAAATTTACTGCCCCGCTTTCTAAGGCACATTGTCTTGTTAGTTACGGTTTATGGGTTAATTGACGGGGGGCGTAGGACGGGGTGCTCAGAGTCTAACGCTCAACTGCGTTTCGCGGTAGCCTCTTCCCACCTTTCCGCTCTAGCCTTAATTTCGTTTCGGGTACAATCCAATATCCAGCACGTATTTTTAAAAAGTTCTTTCCGAAAATAACGGGTTCAACTCATAGGGGGTGTTTATCGGGTTCAAACATACCCGAAAAATCATGGCCGGCCCGATACTTTTCACGAATATTTTCAATCATTTTCAAAGCATTTTGGGAAGGTGTAACAAAGACTTGAACATGGTTTTTACGATTAACATCCAAGAATCCAGATTCCATAATTTCCACTTCCTTCCACGAATCATCTTTGATCAATCCAGCATATCGAATCGCGTTTATTATTGCGCTACGGTTACGATTGTCCAGATCACGGATCAATAAATCCTCAAAAAAATGACAGATATAAATAAAGGCCGAACTCAGAACAGGAGTTTCTGTTTGGGAAGCCGCTACTGCTTCCATTGTGGCCTGAATAGTAGCTTGAGTGTAGTAGTCCTTAATTTGATTGCCGTAATGCTTGTCTCTCAGATAAAGAGGCAACATCCCTTGATACGAGAATTGATAAACTGGATTATCTCCCAGCATGTACGTTCTATAGATACATGGTGGATACGCCTTCGGATCAGGAGAGGTACTTTCTGGCAGCATCGTCCTCCATTCTGATAAAGCCGTTCCTAATTTGAAAGAAAGCTCTACTGCCTGTTTGTACATCTCCTCCAACTCTTCAGTTCTTTTTCGAGTACGCTGCTCCCAAAACGACATCTGATTCACTCTCCATTTTGGTTTTAATTTATATGTGCATCACTTGTCACTTTTATCTGCCGCATTATCCGCTGTACAAAGGCTTATCTGAAGCGTATCACTTCAGACTGTTTAGAAAATCAAAGGGATCAGATTTCTCTTGGGCTGTTTTTGGTGCAGGATCATCTTCAAGCAACGCCTCCAGATCGACAGCTGCCTTCTTATCCCTAGGCTTGACTCGTGCTAGCGCCTCTGCAATGGTATCTGTCTTCTGGCTTCGTTCTTCCGCTCTGCGCTCCAGTTCGGCCAGCTCTTCCGTCAATGTTTTCACGCTGTCGGGAAAATTTAACCCTGCAAACACACTATACACTGTTACTTGCCCAGGCTGATCTCCAACATAGGTAGCCACAGGGTTCTCATCCAAAATCGGGGTACTCTCGTGCAGGAATGATTGAATCTGCTCCACAAAAGCATGAGTGAACAAGCGCCTTGCCGTAGAACTATCGGCTACAATACTAACTGCGCTGCTTGTTGCGTCTTGAAGATCGTAACCGGCTGACAACTCCCCGTTTAGCACACTCTGCTTGATCGCTTCCATATAGGTTACTGGAGAAGCCAGGTCAACAGCCTGAGCGGAAAGAACGCACTTACCAATGTGTAAGCAGCCACCTGTCTTAAGCATGTTCAACCATTCCGAAGCATCAAAGTGATAGCTACCATATGGCTTGTAGCTGGCTGTGACTGTGTTCAGATCGTGGAGCAGCCGTGCCACATGGCGATTACATGATTTCATGAAATCCTCCACACTCTGATTTTTATTCAAGCCAGTTTGGAACAGCTTTTCATTGTCCACTACAACAATCGCTCCTAAGCCTTGCATCGCCCGCTTAATCACTTGCAGACGTTGCAAGGCATTGTCTAGAACCTTCCGACCTTCGTCTCGACGTGGCAACGTAAGCAACAAACCAAATCGCCCTGCAAAGCCCTTTCCATGAAGCAGACGAACAGCTTCAATAACCGCACCTGTTCCTGTACCACCGCCTAAACCACAGCAGATGAAAATGTAATCCCGGTCATTAAAGTAGCTCTGCAGTGTCTTTGCAATAATTTCCTTGTGAACATTGAATGCTTCCTGCCCAAGCTGAATATCCCGACCTACCCCACGTTCAAATCCTGGAAGCTTGATTTTCTTAATATTCGGATAATCTGGCAGTTTGAGAAGATCCATCTCATTACTGTTAATCAATAAGGCCGTATAAGGACGCTGCTCACTTTTGGCAGATAACCGCATCCCAGCACATGCATGAGCAATTGAAGTTCCTCCCATCCCTAACCCCAGAAAACCATACTTCAAACTGATATTCATTGCTCCGCTCCCTTTCGTTTGATTCGTTCTTGCATCAGCTTATATTGCCTATAGTTGAGTAGTTCTTCCCCTAATGGGGATAATGTGTATCGCTTGGATTTTGCTACTTCAGCTACCTGAACCAGCGATGCTCCTTCTAACATCGCTGCCGCTTCATCCAGCAAATGCCTTGATCTAATCGGCAACTTCTCCTGCTCTACATCAGGATGTATCTTTTTGTACAAGGCGTTGGTTACATCCCTTAGCTGCTCCTTCTGTACAGGTCGTTCTGCCATTCTAAGTGCTGCCAACATCCACATCATATTTTCGTTCTCAGCAGTAGCCGATAGTAGCGCATCCAAAATGGCTTCTCTGCTCATCAAGATCGTCTACCTCCCTTCAACCTTTAGCAAAACAAAAAAAGCCCCTACCCAATTGAGGGTAGAGGCTATTGAACGGTATTTGTTCATCTTCTTATCAATCTTCTACGTTGCTCTTCTAACATTTTGCGCATGGTTTGCTCTACTACACGATCATTTTCATCTACTAAAAAATACATCCAAAGTTCTTCTATTGTATCTGCATCCAACATGGGTAACAATTTATTCCACCAAAGTAAAACACTCATGTCATCAGACCAATCCGGTTCAGGTAACATTTTGCGTTTTAAAACTACATCTCTTAAATGTTGGAAGTAATATCGTTTTATATATCGGTCTGACAGCGTAAGTTTTTTACCGGATTGCTCTTTATATTTCAGGATACTGAGTTGTAATTCATCCTTTTTGGCTTCAATACTCTGCTCCATCTGTTCCAGCATAGCGTACTCTTCAAGTAATCTTTTCATTTCATTATCATGTAAAGGCTCGTTCAGACTCTTTTCTTCCTTACTCATCAATTGAGCACGTAATTGAGCATTGATAAGTCTGGCTTCAGCATTCATCCGTTGTATTTTAAGCTTTTCGTGCTGTAAGTACAGGTTTTCTGCATTATCTTTTAAATCGTTTAACCCATCAAATATTGACGTTTCTAAAATACTCATTTTTTTCTCCTCTCCGTTAATCCTGCCGCCAATGGCGGTGTAGGATTAACACCGCCATTTTACGCCAGGCGAAGGGCGAAATTTATTTTTATAAAAATAGAAAAAGCCAATGATTACAGAGGTTTCCTGTACATCGACTTTCAAAAAACAAAATATCAGATATTTATAAGTTTTCGACTTACGAACGAGCCTTTGCCGAACGTTCAACCTTCATTTTAGCGATGGCTTCACTGATGGTTCTGTCACGTTCTAGATTGTCACCAGGAACCGACGAGACAACATAGTGTCCATCAGTTAAACGGCGAGCTGCTTCATCAATACTCTCCTCTGGATACTTCATTCTTTCCATGATCATCACCTCTTATCTTAAGTATAACATAACCAGTTTTCTGGC
The DNA here is from genome assembly GCF_047200555.1 of Paenibacillus sp. MB22_1. NCBI lineage: Bacteria > Bacillati > Bacillota > Bacilli > Caryophanales > Paenibacillaceae > Paenibacillus > Paenibacillus sp. MB22_1. Next base: position 4,355 of record NZ_JBLADV010000003.1, on the reverse strand, counting down.
GTTATCTTCATTAATAATCATTCGACCACTGCCTATAGGCGTTGCCAGCATATTTCGAGCATAATAGGCAATCAAGTGTGTCTTAGCATCAAATGCTACAAACCCCTCTAAGCCAAGATCAATGCTACGTTGACATGCAAAGGCAACTAAAGTCTCTCCTACAAAATCGAATATCTTGTCAAAGCGATTATGAGGTGCGCTTTCGATCAAATGAATATACACATGATCTACTCTTCGTTCTAACGCAATGACTCCTTGTATGTCATTATTCCCTCGAATTACTAATTTGTATAATTCTACGTTCTGGTAACTAAAATAAATACTCCAATTAAATGCCTGATCCCAGCTTTTCATACCTCGTTTTACATCTACAGGTTGCAAGGGAAGAAAGTCAACCGGATACAGTTCTCCACTTTTGACGTGCAACAGCAAATGAATTACCTCCTCAGATAACTCATCAAACAAATACGAATGGCGCACACTCCTTTCATTAAATATAAAAAGCCGATCTCTACACGGAAGATCCATGCAAAAATCGGCTTTATAAACTAAAATCAGAATTTCCATAGGTGCATATAAAAGCACAGATAAATCTTTTATCAGAGCCTTTCGGTACCCTTCTTCCCTTGTTCTAAGCAAATGTAGATTTCGGGAAATAATATACTGTCCTACTTTTTCCTCGGCTTGAAAGCCTGTAGGTGAGGCATTACACTTATTTGTCCCTAAGGGACTAAACTCTTGTCTCCAGCAAAATCGGGAGTATAGAGGTAAAAAATAATTACAAGTGTATTATAGCATTAGAAACTTGAAAGTGCAATCATATGTTCCCATAATAGAATGCTTTCTTTTTTTTACTAACTCATATTCCTCCAATTATAAATAGAAAATATGCCATTAAATAGAACGGTGCTAATGGAAGTTTTTCCATTTCACCAGCCCATTTGAAAATTATAGCAAATAGACAAGCAAACGTGAGCATAATCATTAGAAACAACATTGCTTGCTGCCAGCCAAGAGCCATACCTACGGCTGCCATTAGCTTAATATCTCCACCACCAAATGAATCAGGTTTTAAGACAGCAAATACATAAAGCAAGCCTGCTCCAATTAAAACACCTAGCAAATAATAAAAAGGTTGTTCATTATGGAATAGCCGAAATATAAGGAAATATCCAATCCCTATACCACTCAACCAATCAGGTATGATTCTATACTGCAAATCTGTATACGTGGCTACCCCTAACAGAATTATCAGCGGAATCGACTCCAGTAAATTGTTCATGTTCTTCCTCCCAACCCTCTACTACCTAACCCTCTACTAATAGAAAAAGCAGCCTCCGAAGAGACTGCTTGAGGTCGTCTATGATATAATTAAAACTGCAGCAGAAAGGCTATATGGGCGGTCGGCTAACCTCTCGCAAGGGAGGTGATGCCATGGAAGTTAAAGACGCTTTAACAATTATGATCGGTTTCAGTTCGCTAATTATCGCGCTACTGACGCTGGTAGTTACAATTGTTTTAGCGATCCTTAACCAAAAGAAATAGACCGCCCCTCCTGAGAAAAGGTTTCGGTCTTATTTCTTAATAAGCATTATCTTTTCTTAATGCCGAACCGCCCTTAAAAGCGGCTGTTGCAGGGGACGGTTACCGCCGCCCCTTTCTTATTTTTATTATAAATCTGAAATTACATACATGCAATGCCCTTATTTGTACCACTCCGATGTATCTCGCTTCGTCTGCCAATCATCATACATGCTACCGTAAATGGTTATTTTCTTGATGATGCAAGAGGATAAGTCATTCTGTCCAGCGTGCATGGCTACAATTTTAAACGTATACTCTCCATCGGGAGCTTTGACATCCGTATAAAATTTTCGTTCATAGATGTCAAGAAACTTCGATTTGAAATGCTCTTCTGGAAGCTCCCATGTTGCTGTTTTATCATCTCCACCTGTCTTAACTAGACCAATGCTGGTCACATAATCACCGTTGGTGTCCCAAATATAGACCCTAACCTCAGTAGGCCCTTTTAGCTCACCCCCAATGGGTTTAGCCGTTCCTTCTAAGCCTTTAGGGACTTTGGTTTCCCAATCTGTGGTGTATTTTGTCGTTGCTTTGATCTCTACACCATAACCGGCACGCGTAACCTCATTTGGATTCAAACCATTTTCCTTAGCCCAAGGAATGATTTCCCATGATCCGCGACTTTCACGATCTGATTCCTTCTCTTCTTCCGGCTTCCAAGGCGGGGCTGTAGGAATTCCCTGCTTTGTATTCAGTTCAGCCGAAACGGTAAGCTTTTCATTATAGGTTACTTTTCGATTCTCCCAAATCGGGTCGCTGTAATCCGTGTAGCTTTCCGTAGAAGTATGTCGTTTACCTTCTGAGTCCGTCCAAGACACCGTTCTTGTCTTGGTTGGATAGCCTGTAATCAATGGATATGTCACATCCCACTTAGCTTCTGGCTTCGTGGTATCACAATAAGCATCGCCGCCATTTTTGGTTACAGTGCAACCCGTAACGGCTACGTTGTTTGAACGATCTTTATCTTGTTTTTCCTTCTCGGGGTCTACATGAACGCTTAAGGTATGGATACCCGTATTTCCTGTCCACTTGAAGCCGCCTACAGTAATCGGCGTATTAGCAGGCATGTTCTTTCTGGTTTCATAGATGGTCTTCTTACCATCAGCCATGAAGCGGATCAGGACATTGGAAACATCCGTAGCCCCAACGTTCTTCACTTTTGCTGTAACCGTAGACGATTGACCTACAGTCAGCGCCGCTGGGCTGGCGGTAATGGATTGGGCGATCAGATCGTTCTCTGCCCCCTTACGCTCGATTGTCCAGCCACCTTTGATCTCGTTATTATAGTATGCTTCATTCGGTGATTCCAGCGCCCTATCTGGATGATTAGGATTGTTTATCGTGACATCTGCTTTGATGTAATACGTGCCTGGATCATCACTGATTTCAATCTCGCCAAGCATGTAACTGTACTCTTTACCCACAGTAAACTGCTTTGGCAGATCCTTGTACATGGATGAGAGGTTAAAGCTAGTAGAAACCGCACCGCCGATTGTAACCTTTGCTATCATCGGCATTCCGCGTTCACTTGCATAGTCACTGGAGATAATGTCTTCATCACCGTCATAACGGAACTTAACCCAAAGCTGACCACCTTCAGTTAGCGTCAGTTTTGTTGGGACGTAATCCATATTCAGATCATCTGCTAATGTCACACTCTCTATCTGAGTACGTCCGTAGCCATCGTCTACGATAATGTCTACCTCTTTTCCAAGTACACGTGACAGCTCTTTACTAGCGATCTTAACGGTATTGCTGTATTCTGTATCGGTTGTAGTGATTGAGGTAAGCTTAACACGCTTAGTCATGTCAGGGAATGCACCTTTGGGTAACGCATAGACATCCACTTGACGCAAGCTGTTATTAACCCCAGCAGTTGTAAAGCTCACTGTAAGTTCCTCACCTTGCGTGACTTTCAAGGTCGGCCAAGCAGTAACGTTGAAATAGGCATGACCTTTTCCATCAACTTTTTGGGTGCGGTCAAACTGGACACCCATTCGGCTGACGATACCGGAGGTGCGCAGGAACCTGTAATTCCATTCCAAAACATAGTAGTAATCATGATCAGAATCATAATCCGTTCCGCGCACAGTAAAAGTTTCTCGAAAATACTGTTGTTGCTTCTGAGATACATTCATGTGACCTGACCAGACAGCATCGAATAGTTCACCTACAGCAGCCTTACTTTTGTATGTTAGGCCAAAGCCGTTTTTATCCGAGAACTCAGGATCTCCCGGTTTTTCTTTTACCGCGAATACATCGTAATTATCTATAGTTTTCTTTTGACCGTTTGCAAAACTAAAAACAGCTTGCCATTGATAAAGTTTCCAAAGGTTATCTTTTGCATCTCTACCCAATGCCGGAACAAACCCCACAAAACTATCTCCGGTTTTACCGTATTCCCATATTCCAAAGGCGTCATTTACATGCTTTTGTAACATTGGGATTCCAGCAGCGTAGACTACTGTTGATATCAGCGTACTTATTAGTAGTATTACAATGCTTACTTTTTTCTTCATTCACATTCTCCCCTACCAAAAACTGAAAAGAAAAAGAGCCTACGACCTTTAATCGCAGACTCAAAATGTAATTTGATTCGTTTAGCTTATTCTAATTTCTGTGCAAGCTTCTGTACTTCGGTCAATGGCGCCGCAGAACCATCACCAGTATTTACTACAATGGCATCGTTGACATTACTGAACAATGCCTCCAAATCTTCGTTTCCACTACTATCTAAACTTATCATATATCCTTCTTTTTCATCTCTGCCC
>NZ_JBLADV010000002.1:2110000-2692484 GCF_047200555.1 Paenibacillus sp. MB22_1 | reverse complement strand
CGAAAGAACAATTTTGCGCGTAACCGTGTGAATCTGCTTTTTAGGTTCCCACCACTGCCAACGCTCGTAAACTTCCGCAGCCATTTGAACATGCTTGCATTGCTTGTGTCCGAAATGACATGCAGGGCAGTCATGCGTAATAATCAAATCGTTGTAATGAGGCTCCACTTTCACGAGATACACGCCATTTTGCTTACTGGATGGGAACGCACAGATTAGTGCCTTCCCATCCGTAAAGGTTGTCAGACTCATGCAGCTTCACCCACTAACTGAATCGATTTCACAATTTTGAATCCATTGCTCATTTCAAAATCAAGTTTAAATTGCATGTTATTTGAAATCGCATTGACCTGATCAAGCGTTTCAGCTGTATTGGCAAGCACAATGGATTCTTCACCCGTCCCTACATTGACTACTTTCAACTTGGCGAATGTTACTCCGCCCGGAGAGGTTCCTGTTGCCATATCCAGCATCTTGTATACTTCTCCCGAGTTCTTTGGATTCGAGTTTGAAGGCTTTCCACCCGAATTGTTTTTCTTACCTTTACTTTCAGTAGTCTTAGGATCAGAACTGGATGCAGTGCTATCAGAAGACAGCTTTTTCGGAACTTGATTATTCGTTTGAGCAAGCTCACCCACTTCAATCCGTTCTGCACCTTCAATGGTTTCAATCTCACTTTCGTCCATCATTCCAAGGCCGGATAGTGACAGCGTTACCCGACGCTTCGCTTTTGTTTCGGCTTTCATAATGGCATTGGCAAGTTCATCTGCTGTCAACGGGAGAATCTTTCCTGTAGGGACTTTGCATCTACGCATCTCGTCCCAGATCTTCTCCTCTTTCATTAAGGAAACAGCACCTATGGATTCATCAGCACGACCGTCTTGAGTCGTTCCACGAGCTGTCACACAGTAAACATCACCAATGCGTTCACGGCTGGTTATTGTGATACTGATTTTGTGAATTTTACGAAGCTGATCCGTAGCATCGCGCTTAGCATAAAGCACTAGCTTTCCATCCAGTTTCAGATAATCAAACGGCTTGGTGAGGGGATTAAGTCCAACGCTCTCACAAACTTTCGTGTAGTAGATCAAACGTTCCTCGGGTTTCAATGAAGAAAGATCACCTTGAACTACTACCTTTTCCATAATCGACAAGTCCATTTTTTAACCTCCACCCGTCATTTGACGTCTGTGCTATTTATACCCGCACAGAAAGGTAAAATAAAAAAACGTCCTTTCTCTTTGAGAGAAATAACGTTCATTCACATTTTTATTATTCAAGCGTATAGGTCTTCACAAGCTCATCCAGATCAGTCCAGATTTGTCGAAGCCTCACCTTGAGCATTCCTTCTGATTCAATGCAGGCATCATCCAATAGCGAAAGAGCCTCCTCAAGCATCCCCCTTACTCGTTCAAAAGCTTCTGCTTCTTCCTGAATAAGACTTTGCTCTAAAGGGCTATGCTTATTTCTGGATTTCTCCCACATTAGCTTGAGCTTAGTCCACTCACTCTCATTGGGAAGAACCGGGTTATAATGTGAAACTGATGAATCTTGACGTTTGTCCTTTTTGAACCAGTGTTTAAACATGCTTCGATCACCCTTTCATTTTTTTGAAAATAAAAAAGCCGATTTCTGCACGGACGAATCCATGCAAAAATCGGCTTTAATTCATTATCAATACTTTAAATTACACATGCGGGTGCGGTTTAACCTTTATCAGAGCCTTTCGGTACTCTTCTTCCCTTGTTCTCAGCACAGGAGATTTCGGGGGGTAATGACTTTATCCTACTTTAATCCTCAGCTATAAAGCTTTGTAGGGGAGGTACAGCACTTATCGCCTATACAGGCAACTCTTGTCTCCGGCAAACGGGAGTGTAGAGGTAAAGATAATTACAGGAATATTATAGCATTGTGATTATAAAAGTGCAATCATACGTTCTCATTTTATCCGGCTGCAAATTCCCGATCTTCCGCTTCTTCCAGTACCGGTTTCAGCTCTACCTCAGATCCGCGGATCTCACTGTCGATTTTGAAAGCTACCTCCGGATGTTCCTTTAAGAACTGCTTAGCATTCTCCCTGCCTTGCCCTAAACGATCACCGGCATAAGAAAACCACGAACCTGATTTTTCAACTACATTCAGTTCAACTCCGAGATCAAGAAGGGTTGCTTCTTTCGAAATGCCTTCACCATACATCATATCAACCTCAACCTGCTTAAACGGTGGTGCAACCTTATTCTTAACGACCTTAATACGTGTCCGGCTTCCCACCATCTCATTACCTAATTTGATCGTCTCCATACGACGTACATCAAGACGAACCGATGAATAGAATTTCAATGCACGGCCCCCAGGAGTTACTTCCGGACTTCCAAACGATACACCGACTTTCTCCCGGAGTTGATTAATAAAGATAGCTATCGTCTTGGATTTGCTAAGCGAACCGGATAATTTTCGCATCGCTTGAGACATGAGTCGGGCTTGAAGTCCTACATGAGAATCCCCCATCTCTCCCTCGATCTCTGCTTTAGGAACAAGGGCCGCTACGGAATCAACAACCAAAATTTCTACCGCTCCGGTTCGTACCAAGGCATCTGCTATTTCAAGCGCCTGTTCACCGGTATCGGGCTGGGACAACAGTAATTCATCAATGTTAACGCCTATATTCTTCGCGTAAAGTGGATCAAGTGCATGTTCGGCGTCAATGAAAGCAGCTTGTCCTCCTAACTTCTGTACTTCAGCAATCGCGTGTAGTGCCACTGTTGTTTTACCGGAGGATTCTGGACCATAAACCTCAATAATTCGCCCTCTTGGAAAACCTCCTACACCTAAAGCTATATCAAGAGCAAGATTGCCGCTCGAAACGGTTTCAACTTGGACATGAGCTGCCTCCCCTAATTTCATGACAGCCCCTCTCCCATAAGACTTCTCAATTTCCTTCAAAGCCTTTTCTAGTGCCGCCTGTCTGTTTTCTTGATTGTCCATAGTCTAAAACTCCTTCCTATAATACGAATGTATGTTCTGTTTTATAGGAACAATTTACCACACATATGTTCGTATTTCAATAGGAAAGGAGATTTTTCCCAAGACATTTACTTAATTACCCATTCTCCCTTGATCTGCCTGTAGAAACGATAATCTTGTTTCAGGTCAGTGTCCAGTAGTAACTTCGCTTCCTTCAAAAGTTCATTCAACGGCATAACCGCTTCAAGAGATTCTGAGATTACAATAATGGGATACGATGAGTGCCGTAATGAAGCAGGCAAGTAACTGGTATCTCCACGGATCACCAATACATTTCTGGATTCCGCTCCAATCTCAACCCTGCCCGTAAAGGGATAAGGAGCGGCATGAATTTGAAACGCTTTTTGTTTATCCCGCATGGCGCAGCAAAACTGAAAAAACACTAAATGGGACAAAATCTGTTCCATTGTCCATGTTCTCCAGAATTCATGTGACCATTCCAGGTTGAGTAATTGCGCTGTTCGTGGGCCAATCGTATAGATTGGGATCGTGTTCTTGTTCTTGAGAAGCAGGTGCTGAATCAGCTTCTTCTCAGCTAACATGCGCCGGACTTGATGTCGTTTCCACTGGAATAGACGCCCCATTTGAACACTTCCCATGCAGCCAATCAAACCAAGCGATCTGAGACCGTCTGCTTCGGTAGCAGCTCGTAATGGAGCATATCCCGGTACAAGCTCCTCCGGAAATGAAGCAGGTTTAAACGTCCATTCATGTGTAATCGAGAAGGGTGATGTTTTCATACAAAGCTCCTTTCTAAAACTAAGTGAGGAAAGAGGCGAGAATCGCCCCTTTCACTTTTTGGGAATAATCCGCCCATAAATCCGCTCTTGCTTTGGATCAACCCCGCGGACCCGAATATAGACTGTGTCGCCCCGCTTCACTTTTCCAAACCGGATATGCGGAACCAGAGCATCGACTCCGCGCTCAAGATTAACGAAAATGCCGTACTCCATTACACCGGATACCTTACCTTTGTAGGTTCCTTTGGATACATATCGTTTTACGCAATCCGGCCATGGACTTTTCTCTGTTGCCTTCTTGCTAACCTTCACGATTTTATTTTCTTTATCCAGTTCTACCACCTTTACTTTGAGGTGATCCCCGGCGGTAACTTCTTCACGAAGATCATCTACCCATCCATAACCATATTCCTGAACCGGCAGCTCCGTTGTAATACCGCCAATATCCAGCATCAATACCTTGGGAGTAACATTACGTACTACCGCTGTAATTACCGCATCTTGCTCCAGCCATTTCCACGTCAAACCTTCCATATGTTCCAGGGCTGCTTGACGGGATGCGATGAAGGTATCTCCATCACGATCATAGCTCAGGATTTTAAAGGCAACTGGTTCTCCAAGTAAACGCCGAAATTCATGGGCATCCTTCGTACCAGAGAAATCCTGTGGGATATATCCTCTGACTCCACCGACTAATACCACGCCACACAGCTTGTTAAGCTTTGGCTCAAGACCAATTAGTTCAGCTTGCAATACAAGATCATTCTGCCGGGCACTATAAATCTGTGCCCAGCCTTCATCATAGCTGCTCTGCTCCAACTTTTCCTCGTTATAACCTTCAATCAACACTTTCTTTAACTCTTCACTCATGTTCATTACCTCCATAAATTTGTTTTTGGATGTTTTTGGATATTTGAAAAACCTCAACACAATTAGCGCTGAGGTTCTTACTCAAATGGATCTTCTTCTGTGTTTGTCGTTGTGTGATCGAAATCATCTTCGTCTACATACGGTTCATCTTGGATAGGGTCAGATATAAATTTCAAACGAGAAGTAAAAGTTTCTTGATTAGGCTGCGCATCGAATGCCACATTTCCATGTTCAAGTTTAGCGCCCCTGCTCTTGATTACGGCACCAAATCCTCTCCACCATCGCCGCTTTACTTCCCATTCCCGCCGCTCTTTCCAGTCCCTCGGAACAAATGAACCTTTGCCTATTTTCGGCGGTAAAGGTGTGCCATCGTCCAGCAGCTTCGCCACGTAATGGAATTTGGGTAGTCCATCCATCATCTGCGTGTAAAAAATACGGTCTTCTTCCTTTTCCGTGTCCCGGTAGTTCTCCGGCAAAAAGTTAGGGAGTAATAATTGCTGTTTAAATGTGCTTTGACGCATTATGATTTGTTTTTTCCCAAATTCCCGACTAAATTCAACAGCATCTTGATAAGATAGCCCGCCAAAAGCGATTTTGTTTCGGCAACTCGTCATAATGGATTGCTTCATGGCCTTAGCGTTGATCTTGCCAGATTCGACTTCTAGCTGCCCCAAAGACTGGATAGCAAATATTCCGGCTGTTCGATACTCCGCTGCAATGGATAAGAACAACTCCACATCGGGATTAATATATCGGGAATACTCATCCACGATCATAAAATGCGGTACGCGCGTGCGCTCTGTGCCCGGCCTGCGGAATGTTCCGCTCTGCAAATGCATAACGACGAACTGACCAAAGGCATCCCCGGCTTTCCGCAATTTACCCATGGCCGTATTTACGGCTAATACACCGCCAGAAGCAAAATGCTTGTCCATGTCGAAATCGGATTGTCCAGTCAAGATTGGCTCCAGATGCCGGTTAGACGTTAAGTTCTCAAGCTGGGCGCGAAGCCCGATAACAAACTGCTGATATTTTTCCTTCTGTGCCCCAAGCAGTTCCGATTGGAAAAACTGAACCAGATCGGATTCACCCTCTTTAAAACGAAGTTCCTGTACCTTATCCTCCAGCATTCGTTGATCTCGCATCGTTCGGAGTACATCGCCCAGGTTAACATCATCCAAGTAAAGACGTTTTAAAAGCTTGGTAATATTCCGTCCGGCAAGCTCCTGCACTGTAGCAAAAAATGCTTCCTGTTTCCCGAACATAGATTTAAGGACAGTAACCGTAGCTTCTGCTACGTCGTCCTCGTCGCCTTTCATCACCGGAAACCGCGCGCTATGAGTTATTGTGGGATCAACATGGACACAGGGCATATCCATTGCATCACACATTTCTGCTACCATTGCCGCAACATCACCTTTAGGCTCCACAACAGAAAGTCCGAGTGGAACCCCCTTCTTCTTCAGAAGCAGCAACTGATAAATCATGGGCTTGAGTAAAGTGGCTGTCTTTCCACAGCGGGTAGGGCCAACAACAAGCATATGCGTGAACATATCACTGCCTCCCCATTGAATCATGCTCTCACCTTCCTTTCTATTGATTAATTTATTCAATAATTGTGGTATAATAGATTGCAAAGGGGGGTGATTTCCTTGCTTTGCACGATGAAGATCAAACTGTTGACGGATAGTGAACAACATCGAAAGTTATTGGACACCATGAAACGATTCAATGAAGCGTGTAACTACATCAGCAAAGTTTCTTTTGAATCCAAAACGTTCGGTAAAATTGGTATCCAAAAGCTTTGTTATTACGACGTCCGCGAGCGCTTCGGTCTGTCGGCGCAGTTGGTTGTCCGCTCTATCGGAAAGGTTGCAGAAAGTTACAAAACTGAACGCAAGTCCGTCCATGCCTTCCGCGAATTTGGGGCCGTCGTGTATGACCAGCGTATTCTGTCCTTCAAAGGGCTGGAGTACGCATCTATACTTACACTTGAAGGACGCATTGACGTCCCTATGATTATTAGCGCCTACCACAAAGGCGTATTGCAGGGCCGCAGGGTTCGCGGGCAAGCCGACTTGATTTTACAAGACGGATCATTTTATCTCCTCCTTGTGGTTGATTTGCCGGACGGAACACCGTTTGAGCCAGAAGGCGTAATTGGCGTTGACCTTGGTATTGCGAATATCGCTGTTGATTCCACGAGCGAAGTATTTTCTGGTTCAAAGGTTAACAGCATTCGCGCTCGTCATCGTCGTTTGCGAAAGAAACTGCAAGCGAAAGGCACCAAATCTGCTAAACGCTTGCTTAAAAAGCGTCGCCGCAAAGAACAGCGTTTTGTACGCGATATAAACCACTGCATTTCCAAGAAGATTGTTGAGAAAGCCAAAGGCACTCGGTCTATGATTGCTCTCGAAGACCTCAAAGGTATTCGGGAACGGACGGAGAAGACGGTTAAAAAGGCTCAGCGTGCGAAACATTCTTCTTGGGCGTTCTATCAGCTTCGCCAGTTTATCGAGTACAAGGCTAGACTGGCTGGTGTACCAGTGGTTTTGGTTGATCCGCGCAACACATCCCGAACATGTCCGGAATGCGGACTGATCGACAAAAAGAACCGAGCGACCAGAGATACATTCCATTGTCAATGCTGTGGGTACGCTGCTCCAGCCGACAATGTGGCTGCTCGTATAATTGCGAGCAGGGCTACTGTCATATAGCCAAACGCGGCAGATTTATTCTAGCTGCAAGCTCACGGCTTTAGCCGTGTGGTTTATGACCTCAATCCTTCATAGGTATTTCTTCACCCAAATTCAGTCGAATCTCTGTCTTGGACGAAATAAACAGACGTTTAAAACTTTTCCATCGATCGGCCGCCGTAGGTTTGACATGGACAAGTTGTTGCTTGCTCACATTGCCTCGGCGGTTTTTCAAATTGTGTTCGAGTCTGTAATTGGCAAATGTAAGGAACGAGGACAAAATGAGTGCTGCTATAAAGGCTGTGTGCACGGTTCCTGTTATCGTAAATGGAAAGGATGGAGTCGCTAAAATCTCCTCATTCAGTCTGAGACTCAACGCTATCCCAATCCAAAGTAAGCTGGTGAAGAAATAAATCAGCTTATTCTCCCGTTCTAACACCCAACCGTATAAATAGACGACTAAGCCGATGATGCTGAGTGACCAAGGAATAAATAAGGGCCAACCCGGTAAGCGCCAATACAAATAAGCCCACCCGCCAAGAGTGAGCAATAAGCTTACGAATCTGATCATGGCATATAAGTTTCCTTTCAAATCTTCGTTCAAATGAATTCAAAGGGAATTCTTTGAAATACCCACAATATCCACATGTGCTGCGGTTGATAACTCCTGCTTGTAGTGTTCAACTTCATCCTCATAACAAAAAAGAAGGACTCTTCGTCCTACTGTCTGGCTTACTCCTATGGAGTAGTTGGTTAAACATCGTTTCAAAGTCATCATGTTCATCGTCAGGAGTTCGATGACATAGGGGTCTTTCCACGGACCAATCCATTCTTTTTGCACCAGCCCGTATTCAAATCCGTATTTGCTGGAATGGCCAACTTCTTTCAGTTCTCCATATGGTTCAAGCAATTTCTGTAGCTTTAAAAACGTGTTTGTCAGGATGTATTCCCTTGTGATTTGAATCCCCCACTCATTGAACGGCAGCAAGTGAACCGGGATACCACCTGTAACTAAATTTAGCTTCTCACTCATGGTTTCAAAAGCATGTTTTACGGATACGCTCTTGTAATACACCAGGAATCCTCGCAGTTTCATGTGCTTCTTGATCTCGTTGATGATCTTGACTAGCGTTTGTTCCCTGGCATCGGGCATCAGGATGTAGATCATATAATCCCCTTTGTCACTTCTGAATCCACCGACCGTTAGATTACCACGGTTGAGATTGTATTTGCGCTTGATCTGGCGAGAGTCCATATACGGCACTTCGGGGATCTGCACGAATAGCTCGTTCGCATCCGTAATGTACTGCCGCTGTTGAATTGACAGTCCCAAATCCCTTGCACGATAGTTCTTGCTATCCAACAAGCCACGTTCTATTAACAAATCCATTCCCGCTTCGGTTAATCGGACATACGCCGCCGTGACTGTTCGACCTGCCGTTCTCTTACCATACACGTTCGTAGTTATAAGCCCTTCCTTTTTCATGACATACAACCGCTTATGTGCATACTTCTCACTTGTAAAATGCTTCATCGTAATTTGCTTCTTCGTCATTTCCCGTAGTTCATACAGTTCCTGCAATATACTCAGGTCCCGGTCTGTCCATTCACGTTGTCTTGGCATTTATCCTCCTTTCTGCTGGAAATTTACTGCCCCGCTTTCTAAGGCACATTGTCTTGTTAGTTACGGTTTATGGGTTAATTGACGGGGGGCGTAGGACGGGGTGCTCAGAGTCTAACGCTCAACTGCGTTTCGCGGTAGCCTCTTCCCACCTTTCCGCTCTAGCCTTAATTTCGTTTCGGGTACAATCCAATATCCAGCACGTATTTTTAAAAAGTTCTTTCCGAAAATAACGGGTTCAACTCATAGGGGGTGTTTATCGGGTTCAAACATACCCGAAAAATCATGGCCGGCCCGATACTTTTCACGAATATTTTCAATCATTTTCAAAGCATTTTGGGAAGGTGTAACAAAGACTTGAACATGGTTTTTACGATTAACATCCAAGAATCCAGATTCCATAATTTCCACTTCCTTCCACGAATCATCTTTGATCAATCCAGCATATCGAATCGCGTTTATTATTGCGCTACGGTTACGATTGTCCAGATCACGGATCAATAAATCCTCAAAAAAATGACAGATATAAATAAAGGCCGAACTCAGAACAGGAGTTTCTGTTTGGGAAGCCGCTACTGCTTCCATTGTGGCCTGAATAGTAGCTTGAGTGTAGTAGTCCTTAATTTGATTGCCGTAATGCTTGTCTCTCAGATAAAGAGGCAACATCCCTTGATACGAGAATTGATAAACTGGATTATCTCCCAGCATGTACGTTCTATAGATACATGGTGGATACGCCTTCGGATCAGGAGAGGTACTTTCTGGCAGCATCGTCCTCCATTCTGATAAAGCCGTTCCTAATTTGAAAGAAAGCTCTACTGCCTGTTTGTACATCTCCTCCAACTCTTCAGTTCTTTTTCGAGTACGCTGCTCCCAAAACGACATCTGATTCACTCTCCATTTTGGTTTTAATTTATATGTGCATCACTTGTCACTTTTATCTGCCGCATTATCCGCTGTACAAAGGCTTATCTGAAGCGTATCACTTCAGACTGTTTAGAAAATCAAAGGGATCAGATTTCTCTTGGGCTGTTTTTGGTGCAGGATCATCTTCAAGCAACGCCTCCAGATCGACAGCTGCCTTCTTATCCCTAGGCTTGACTCGTGCTAGCGCCTCTGCAATGGTATCTGTCTTCTGGCTTCGTTCTTCCGCTCTGCGCTCCAGTTCGGCCAGCTCTTCCGTCAATGTTTTCACGCTGTCGGGAAAATTTAACCCTGCAAACACACTATACACTGTTACTTGCCCAGGCTGATCTCCAACATAGGTAGCCACAGGGTTCTCATCCAAAATCGGGGTACTCTCGTGCAGGAATGATTGAATCTGCTCCACAAAAGCATGAGTGAACAAGCGCCTTGCCGTAGAACTATCGGCTACAATACTAACTGCGCTGCTTGTTGCGTCTTGAAGATCGTAACCGGCTGACAACTCCCCGTTTAGCACACTCTGCTTGATCGCTTCCATATAGGTTACTGGAGAAGCCAGGTCAACAGCCTGAGCGGAAAGAACGCACTTACCAATGTGTAAGCAGCCACCTGTCTTAAGCATGTTCAACCATTCCGAAGCATCAAAGTGATAGCTACCATATGGCTTGTAGCTGGCTGTGACTGTGTTCAGATCGTGGAGCAGCCGTGCCACATGGCGATTACATGATTTCATGAAATCCTCCACACTCTGATTTTTATTCAAGCCAGTTTGGAACAGCTTTTCATTGTCCACTACAACAATCGCTCCTAAGCCTTGCATCGCCCGCTTAATCACTTGCAGACGTTGCAAGGCATTGTCTAGAACCTTCCGACCTTCGTCTCGACGTGGCAACGTAAGCAACAAACCAAATCGCCCTGCAAAGCCCTTTCCATGAAGCAGACGAACAGCTTCAATAACCGCACCTGTTCCTGTACCACCGCCTAAACCACAGCAGATGAAAATGTAATCCCGGTCATTAAAGTAGCTCTGCAGTGTCTTTGCAATAATTTCCTTGTGAACATTGAATGCTTCCTGCCCAAGCTGAATATCCCGACCTACCCCACGTTCAAATCCTGGAAGCTTGATTTTCTTAATATTCGGATAATCTGGCAGTTTGAGAAGATCCATCTCATTACTGTTAATCAATAAGGCCGTATAAGGACGCTGCTCACTTTTGGCAGATAACCGCATCCCAGCACATGCATGAGCAATTGAAGTTCCTCCCATCCCTAACCCCAGAAAACCATACTTCAAACTGATATTCATTGCTCCGCTCCCTTTCGTTTGATTCGTTCTTGCATCAGCTTATATTGCCTATAGTTGAGTAGTTCTTCCCCTAATGGGGATAATGTGTATCGCTTGGATTTTGCTACTTCAGCTACCTGAACCAGCGATGCTCCTTCTAACATCGCTGCCGCTTCATCCAGCAAATGCCTTGATCTAATCGGCAACTTCTCCTGCTCTACATCAGGATGTATCTTTTTGTACAAGGCGTTGGTTACATCCCTTAGCTGCTCCTTCTGTACAGGTCGTTCTGCCATTCTAAGTGCTGCCAACATCCACATCATATTTTCGTTCTCAGCAGTAGCCGATAGTAGCGCATCCAAAATGGCTTCTCTGCTCATCAAGATCGTCTACCTCCCTTCAACCTTTAGCAAAACAAAAAAAGCCCCTACCCAATTGAGGGTAGAGGCTATTGAACGGTATTTGTTCATCTTCTTATCAATCTTCTACGTTGCTCTTCTAACATTTTGCGCATGGTTTGCTCTACTACACGATCATTTTCATCTACTAAAAAATACATCCAAAGTTCTTCTATTGTATCTGCATCCAACATGGGTAACAATTTATTCCACCAAAGTAAAACACTCATGTCATCAGACCAATCCGGTTCAGGTAACATTTTGCGTTTTAAAACTACATCTCTTAAATGTTGGAAGTAATATCGTTTTATATATCGGTCTGACAGCGTAAGTTTTTTACCGGATTGCTCTTTATATTTCAGGATACTGAGTTGTAATTCATCCTTTTTGGCTTCAATACTCTGCTCCATCTGTTCCAGCATAGCGTACTCTTCAAGTAATCTTTTCATTTCATTATCATGTAAAGGCTCGTTCAGACTCTTTTCTTCCTTACTCATCAATTGAGCACGTAATTGAGCATTGATAAGTCTGGCTTCAGCATTCATCCGTTGTATTTTAAGCTTTTCGTGCTGTAAGTACAGGTTTTCTGCATTATCTTTTAAATCGTTTAACCCATCAAATATTGACGTTTCTAAAATACTCATTTTTTTCTCCTCTCCGTTAATCCTGCCGCCAATGGCGGTGTAGGATTAACACCGCCATTTTACGCCAGGCGAAGGGCGAAATTTATTTTTATAAAAATAGAAAAAGCCAATGATTACAGAGGTTTCCTGTACATCGACTTTCAAAAAACAAAATATCAGATATTTATAAGTTTTCGACTTACGAACGAGCCTTTGCCGAACGTTCAACCTTCATTTTAGCGATGGCTTCACTGATGGTTCTGTCACGTTCTAGATTGTCACCAGGAACCGACGAGACAACATAGTGTCCATCAGTTAAACGGCGAGCTGCTTCATCAATACTCTCCTCTGGATACTTCATTCTTTCCATGATCATCACCTCTTATCTTAAGTATAACATAACCAGTTTTCTGGCGTTATCTTCATTAATAATCATTCGACCACTGCCTATAGGCGTTGCCAGCATATTTCGAGCATAATAGGCAATCAAGTGTGTCTTAGCATCAAATGCTACAAACCCCTCTAAGCCAAGATCAATGCTACGTTGACATGCAAAGGCAACTAAAGTCTCTCCTACAAAATCGAATATCTTGTCAAAGCGATTATGAGGTGCGCTTTCGATCAAATGAATATACACATGATCTACTCTTCGTTCTAACGCAATGACTCCTTGTATGTCATTATTCCCTCGAATTACTAATTTGTATAATTCTACGTTCTGGTAACTAAAATAAATACTCCAATTAAATGCCTGATCCCAGCTTTTCATACCTCGTTTTACATCTACAGGTTGCAAGGGAAGAAAGTCAACCGGATACAGTTCTCCACTTTTGACGTGCAACAGCAAATGAATTACCTCCTCAGATAACTCATCAAACAAATACGAATGGCGCACACTCCTTTCATTAAATATAAAAAGCCGATCTCTACACGGAAGATCCATGCAAAAATCGGCTTTATAAACTAAAATCAGAATTTCCATAGGTGCATATAAAAGCACAGATAAATCTTTTATCAGAGCCTTTCGGTACCCTTCTTCCCTTGTTCTAAGCAAATGTAGATTTCGGGAAATAATATACTGTCCTACTTTTTCCTCGGCTTGAAAGCCTGTAGGTGAGGCATTACACTTATTTGTCCCTAAGGGACTAAACTCTTGTCTCCAGCAAAATCGGGAGTATAGAGGTAAAAAATAATTACAAGTGTATTATAGCATTAGAAACTTGAAAGTGCAATCATATGTTCCCATAATAGAATGCTTTCTTTTTTTTACTAACTCATATTCCTCCAATTATAAATAGAAAATATGCCATTAAATAGAACGGTGCTAATGGAAGTTTTTCCATTTCACCAGCCCATTTGAAAATTATAGCAAATAGACAAGCAAACGTGAGCATAATCATTAGAAACAACATTGCTTGCTGCCAGCCAAGAGCCATACCTACGGCTGCCATTAGCTTAATATCTCCACCACCAAATGAATCAGGTTTTAAGACAGCAAATACATAAAGCAAGCCTGCTCCAATTAAAACACCTAGCAAATAATAAAAAGGTTGTTCATTATGGAATAGCCGAAATATAAGGAAATATCCAATCCCTATACCACTCAACCAATCAGGTATGATTCTATACTGCAAATCTGTATACGTGGCTACCCCTAACAGAATTATCAGCGGAATCGACTCCAGTAAATTGTTCATGTTCTTCCTCCCAACCCTCTACTACCTAACCCTCTACTAATAGAAAAAGCAGCCTCCGAAGAGACTGCTTGAGGTCGTCTATGATATAATTAAAACTGCAGCAGAAAGGCTATATGGGCGGTCGGCTAACCTCTCGCAAGGGAGGTGATGCCATGGAAGTTAAAGACGCTTTAACAATTATGATCGGTTTCAGTTCGCTAATTATCGCGCTACTGACGCTGGTAGTTACAATTGTTTTAGCGATCCTTAACCAAAAGAAATAGACCGCCCCTCCTGAGAAAAGGTTTCGGTCTTATTTCTTAATAAGCATTATCTTTTCTTAATGCCGAACCGCCCTTAAAAGCGGCTGTTGCAGGGGACGGTTACCGCCGCCCCTTTCTTATTTTTATTATAAATCTGAAATTACATACATGCAATGCCCTTATTTGTACCACTCCGATGTATCTCGCTTCGTCTGCCAATCATCATACATGCTACCGTAAATGGTTATTTTCTTGATGATGCAAGAGGATAAGTCATTCTGTCCAGCGTGCATGGCTACAATTTTAAACGTATACTCTCCATCGGGAGCTTTGACATCCGTATAAAATTTTCGTTCATAGATGTCAAGAAACTTCGATTTGAAATGCTCTTCTGGAAGCTCCCATGTTGCTGTTTTATCATCTCCACCTGTCTTAACTAGACCAATGCTGGTCACATAATCACCGTTGGTGTCCCAAATATAGACCCTAACCTCAGTAGGCCCTTTTAGCTCACCCCCAATGGGTTTAGCCGTTCCTTCTAAGCCTTTAGGGACTTTGGTTTCCCAATCTGTGGTGTATTTTGTCGTTGCTTTGATCTCTACACCATAACCGGCACGCGTAACCTCATTTGGATTCAAACCATTTTCCTTAGCCCAAGGAATGATTTCCCATGATCCGCGACTTTCACGATCTGATTCCTTCTCTTCTTCCGGCTTCCAAGGCGGGGCTGTAGGAATTCCCTGCTTTGTATTCAGTTCAGCCGAAACGGTAAGCTTTTCATTATAGGTTACTTTTCGATTCTCCCAAATCGGGTCGCTGTAATCCGTGTAGCTTTCCGTAGAAGTATGTCGTTTACCTTCTGAGTCCGTCCAAGACACCGTTCTTGTCTTGGTTGGATAGCCTGTAATCAATGGATATGTCACATCCCACTTAGCTTCTGGCTTCGTGGTATCACAATAAGCATCGCCGCCATTTTTGGTTACAGTGCAACCCGTAACGGCTACGTTGTTTGAACGATCTTTATCTTGTTTTTCCTTCTCGGGGTCTACATGAACGCTTAAGGTATGGATACCCGTATTTCCTGTCCACTTGAAGCCGCCTACAGTAATCGGCGTATTAGCAGGCATGTTCTTTCTGGTTTCATAGATGGTCTTCTTACCATCAGCCATGAAGCGGATCAGGACATTGGAAACATCCGTAGCCCCAACGTTCTTCACTTTTGCTGTAACCGTAGACGATTGACCTACAGTCAGCGCCGCTGGGCTGGCGGTAATGGATTGGGCGATCAGATCGTTCTCTGCCCCCTTACGCTCGATTGTCCAGCCACCTTTGATCTCGTTATTATAGTATGCTTCATTCGGTGATTCCAGCGCCCTATCTGGATGATTAGGATTGTTTATCGTGACATCTGCTTTGATGTAATACGTGCCTGGATCATCACTGATTTCAATCTCGCCAAGCATGTAACTGTACTCTTTACCCACAGTAAACTGCTTTGGCAGATCCTTGTACATGGATGAGAGGTTAAAGCTAGTAGAAACCGCACCGCCGATTGTAACCTTTGCTATCATCGGCATTCCGCGTTCACTTGCATAGTCACTGGAGATAATGTCTTCATCACCGTCATAACGGAACTTAACCCAAAGCTGACCACCTTCAGTTAGCGTCAGTTTTGTTGGGACGTAATCCATATTCAGATCATCTGCTAATGTCACACTCTCTATCTGAGTACGTCCGTAGCCATCGTCTACGATAATGTCTACCTCTTTTCCAAGTACACGTGACAGCTCTTTACTAGCGATCTTAACGGTATTGCTGTATTCTGTATCGGTTGTAGTGATTGAGGTAAGCTTAACACGCTTAGTCATGTCAGGGAATGCACCTTTGGGTAACGCATAGACATCCACTTGACGCAAGCTGTTATTAACCCCAGCAGTTGTAAAGCTCACTGTAAGTTCCTCACCTTGCGTGACTTTCAAGGTCGGCCAAGCAGTAACGTTGAAATAGGCATGACCTTTTCCATCAACTTTTTGGGTGCGGTCAAACTGGACACCCATTCGGCTGACGATACCGGAGGTGCGCAGGAACCTGTAATTCCATTCCAAAACATAGTAGTAATCATGATCAGAATCATAATCCGTTCCGCGCACAGTAAAAGTTTCTCGAAAATACTGTTGTTGCTTCTGAGATACATTCATGTGACCTGACCAGACAGCATCGAATAGTTCACCTACAGCAGCCTTACTTTTGTATGTTAGGCCAAAGCCGTTTTTATCCGAGAACTCAGGATCTCCCGGTTTTTCTTTTACCGCGAATACATCGTAATTATCTATAGTTTTCTTTTGACCGTTTGCAAAACTAAAAACAGCTTGCCATTGATAAAGTTTCCAAAGGTTATCTTTTGCATCTCTACCCAATGCCGGAACAAACCCCACAAAACTATCTCCGGTTTTACCGTATTCCCATATTCCAAAGGCGTCATTTACATGCTTTTGTAACATTGGGATTCCAGCAGCGTAGACTACTGTTGATATCAGCGTACTTATTAGTAGTATTACAATGCTTACTTTTTTCTTCATTCACATTCTCCCCTACCAAAAACTGAAAAGAAAAAGAGCCTACGACCTTTAATCGCAGACTCAAAATGTAATTTGATTCGTTTAGCTTATTCTAATTTCTGTGCAAGCTTCTGTACTTCGGTCAATGGCGCCGCAGAACCATCACCAGTATTTACTACAATGGCATCGTTGACATTACTGAACAATGCCTCCAAATCTTCGTTTCCACTACTATCTAAACTTATCATATATCCTTCTTTTTCATCTCTGCCCGGATATATTTTTGTAAGCATGATGTATCCCTTCCCTTTTCCAATATCAAAGGAATACGTTTTCCCAGGAACAAATTTAGTAGTCCCCGCATATCCTTGCGCTCCTTGTGGAAGGGTAAAAGTCAGCTTTCCATTCTCGACCTTCATATTATCAATAAATAACTCTTTTGCTAGCTCTGTATATCCGGCCTTCCACTTAAAGTCCGTGCTGTACATGTTATCATCACTCGGAACCGGATCTGGATCGGTCACTTCTTTTCCTGTACTAATGCTAACCAACTTATTACTTTGATTCCAATTAACCGTGGCACCAAGTGCTTCACTGACAAAGCGAAGCGGTACAAACACCCGGGAACCTTGAAGTCGAGCTGGTACATCCAATTTAACGATTGTGTCTCCAACCAATACGGTATCGGAATTAACCGGCATGCGAATCATCTTTCCATTGAGTTCAACGTAAACCACTCGCTCTACCCGACTACCTGTCGTCTCCTTTTTGTAGTCAACTTTTGCACCTAATGCCTCAGATACAAAACGGATTGGAATCAGCACTCGATTATTTTCAAAATAAGGCTTTTCGTCCGGAAACTTTACTGTCTTCCCGTCAACCTGCACGGTTACATTTACTTTAGCTGCTGATACAGAGGATACAGCAAAACTAAATACCATAAGAACACTCATCAATATTAAAGATACTCTCTTTTTCAAAATCATCATCTCCCTTTCACATTTAGGCATCCGCATACCCTTTTTGTACACTAGAAATCCGGTTCACAACATAAGTTCCATTATAATCCAATCATCCTTTTCACTCAATTGATTCTACCCTCCCTTTACTTTGCCTCTATAAAATGCAAAAAGCTCCACCGACTGAGGTCGATGGAGCTAAAAACTTTTCATTTATAAATAAAGCCGCGTGACAGCAAAAAATCTCTATGAATAGTCAATTAGGTACTATGCAGTGTTCTGATCTCGCTCATTCAGATGATCAATTTTGTACAAATCCTCTATATGAGCCGCCGAAGTCTATTCCTGTCATTACTTAACATCTCGCTTCTTTTATTACCATATGGTCGCTAAAAAGAAAATACCCTCTTAAAAGAGGATATCCGAACTGTAAAATAATTCCATATTTTAATTTACAGCTTCGCCATTAAGTTAATTCCATTATATACCTTATGAGGAGAAAATGCAAGATCATTTGTTCCTATACTACTTCAACCTCAGTAGAAGAAATTTAAGAAATCAGCCGGTCAATGAGCTCAATTCCTTTACGAAGATATGGCTTAATAATGGGACTAACACTGTTATATTCTAATATCACTAATAACAAAAGCAAAAATACTACCCACAGGATGGAATATAACCATATTCCTCGATTAATTGATCTAACAGTATCCTTTAATAACCGATCATCATCGAAAATTTCTTTAAGTTCATCTTGAGACAATACAGAGTCATAGTTAATTTTAAGAGCTGTATAACTTTCCTTAGTCTTCCTTAAATTATATTTTGTTTCCATTAAACAAATGATTAAATATACCATAGAACCGAATATTACCAGTTCAAGAATTAGTGTTATATCTTTGGTGAATATATTCTGTAATGGTTGATCAGATACAATATTAGTAAGTACAACAGTGAATAAAAAAATGCAAATTGCAAACAAATTTGATTTGAAGTTTTTTAATAACTGGTTTGCATGTTCCCCCGTTTTAGCAACAACATCGCATATAAACTGAGCCAATTTATTTTTCAAATCCAGGTATTGAGTAACATTACTTTTTAAATACAAGTTGAAATTTGATTGAATTGATGCAAATGTTTTTCCATCTGTATCAAGTAGGTCCGCATATCTGCAATGCAAACTGATAATGTTTCTTGCAATTATCGCTTTATCAATGGCACTCCCCTCGGTATAGATCCACTGATAAATCTTATACAACTCCTTATTGCCTGCAAGATCGTCTATTCGATAACTAAAGTCAACACTTCGCTGTCCTGCTATTTGAATTTTTAAATTAGAACCATCAATGGTTGCAGTAGAGGAAATATATACTAAAGATAACAATGTACAAATCCTCTGAAAAAGTTCAGTCAGCGGATTATTATTGAAATTAATTTCTATATCAAAATCTTCTGGAAGTAATCTATATTCATTTGCATTGAAGAAATAAGACGTTTCACGACAAGTACTAAGTCGTGAAGTTCTAGAATAACTAGTACGATTTAATTCTCTGTCCGAAGCAGCTATAAAGGCCATTGTGCTTGTGCAAAAAAAATAATCCTTGTCAAACAGTTCAAAAGTTAAATGATCAGTATCTTCTAACAAATATGAAAACGAAGCCATTGCTTCAAGAGTACTCAATCCCAAAAGATCCTTAGTGAAGGAATCAAAGTGATATACTGAAAACATATTTCCTTCTATTGTCTTTTCAATTGTTATACTTACAGAGATGTTATCACCATCTACTAGCATTGCTTTAAACTCATCATATTGACTTTGTTCAAATGAAGCTCGACTTACTAATCTTATCGAATCATCGCTATCGGAAATCATCGTTACCTTTAAGGTATCTCTATCGACTATCCCCTCCAAAAGGCTCTTTAATTCTTCATAACTAGGTAAATTGGGGAACTCAACATCAAACCGCCCCTCTACAATCCTCATTCTTTCTGATACGTTCAAGTTATTGAGATGGAAGATGGATTCAATTTTCTTTAAGAGATTCATTCTTCACACCTCTACTTTAGTAATATTCATTGTGTCTTAAATTTTTGAAATGTTTCTTCATTATTTGTTTTTATTTGAATATAACGAGTACCGTCATCATCACGAAAGGCTTTAATCGTATTAGCTAAGTCTTCGATACCATCGGTGATTTTCAATTCAATTCCATCATTCACCGGATAAACTCTTTTGATTCGAGCATTAATTGCACTTTTAACCGTATTAAATTGACTGTCGAAATTCTTAGTTTGAGGTAATGTTAACATTTTTTCCTTGATGCTGTTTAATTTCTCTACGGGTAAGTCTACAGGGTCATAATTACCTAAAATTGATTCAACCATTGTTGGAAAATCTATATGTTCATTATTTTTAAAATATGAAATAAACGCGTTTCTAATTATTGTGTGATCTCTTTGAAACTGTCCTCTCATGTTTCGATTTAATGTTCCATCGATAGCACGAAATGCATTAGAGGTATTTACTTCATCACTATGTACCTGGTCAAGCTCTAAGAAGTCATTTCCCCAATAATTAGCAACAGTATTTGTATATATTTTCGCATAAAACACAGACGAGTCAACATCAGCTATTTCTATAATGCAAGATTTCCAAATAGTCTTTTTATCTTTTGAAAATCCTGTCTTAAAACTAAAATCATAATCATCAACAAAATCAGTATGCTCCACCTTTGCAAGTAAATACAAATAAGAGTTGTCTTCTTCATCGAATAGCAACGCTTGTACAAGACTCCCCTTTTGAACGTTTGTGTTCATTCTAGCTACACGTTTTTGTGCTTCAATTTCCTTGCTTAATAGCCTTGTTGCTATTCCATTGACTCTATTGAGTACAAAATCAGCATCTTCTTTTCTTTCAATAATTTGTAAAATACTACCTATCACCTCAGTTGCGACAGAACGAGTTTTGTATTCTCTAACAGATGCATTGGTATGAATATGAGATATTAGTTCTCTAACAAAACTTTCAAATGAATCAGGAATATCCCTCAATAAGATTTCTTGAGCTTCGTAATCAATAATTCTGACCGAACTATTTATGATTTCCATCGAGTTCCCTCCAGTTCTTGCTTCTGTATTTGAAATTGTTAGTGCTTTTTAATCTGTTCTAAAAATATCTTGTAAATAAAATAATAATTGCAACAAAAAGGATAAGAGAAACTATAGTTAATAAAATATTTCTCCCTTTTCTTGAATTATTCGATTTAGTATTCCAACTGATTACATAGGAGGCTCTTTCCTCATGAAATACATATTTGCTCTCATTCCTGTATTGCCCCAACTTATCAACTAGAAACTGTGCTGCCTTAGTCGGAGTTGTTTCACAGCGATCCGCTACCTGGTCAGCAAGTGTAAAATTGCTCGTATGTCCTAAGCCGGTAATTACTGGTATTGGGGAATTATAAATTTCCTGTAAGACCTCAATGCTATCAAACACAAGAAAGTCAGTATCCTTACCTCCGCCGCGAACGATCATTACCACATCACAACCAGATTCTGATGCTTCAAATATTCCTGTAGCAATACTCTTAGGATTGTTAAGTTTCACCTCATATAGGCTGTACACAATACCTTGCCGCCTTTTAAATACTTCCTCTACATCATGAATTGCCTTTGATTGGGCTGAGGTAACCAGGGCCACATGACATTCCTGCATTCCCATAAAAGAAGAAAAATCATCTTTGTATTTATTCAGGTATTGACTTTCAATAAGTTCTCTTGAAGCAATCTGCTGTTGCATTGTCCTGAAGCTGCTCCCAAACACTTCAATTTGCTGTGGTTTAAATTGAAGAGCACCAAACTTCTCTGAGTAGCCAATTTCAAAGTGACCGGAGAATATGTAGGTTTTCTCACGCTCAAGTTCATTAGCAAGTTGTTCTGCCACCTTCATTTGAATCTCTGTACCATCTTCATCAAAAACAGTAACAAAGCTTGTCCCATACCTACCCTCATTAATGAACTTAACCTCAGCAACAATGGTATACCTTCGTTGCTCTAGGGATTTCCCAACGATATTCCTGATTTCTTTCAGTTCTCTCTTATATGCCTCTGATAATTTGTCCTTAGATAAAAGAGAATTACTCATTTCAGTATCTACTCCAGTTCATGTATGCTCACCAAGAAAACATATCCTACCAAAAATCAACATTATCTGACGCTCAGTATGTATTTTCGCCATAAGGAATCATTTTCCTGCTGTTTTAATGAATCTATATACCTATTTTCAGACCTCGGAACTATCTCAGTGAGATGATAGAAAGATAATCAATAAAACATCCAAAAAAAGAAGGATTTCATGTAAATATATGGAATTAAAATGTGGGGAGGTGAGATAATGTTGACTTACATAGCTAAGGCAATAAAGGAGAACAAAGAGGTTATCCTTACACTCAAAGACAATTCCAAAATTTCGGGACTACCAAGCTGGGGAGAGGATCACAGTAGGGTAAAAATAAAATCGCCGGATAAGGTTGTTTGGATACCATTGAATGAAATTGTACATGTAACAACAATTCTAGGTTTTAATAAACATACATAACAGAAAAAAGGCACTTATCAAATTCTAGAAGAATCATTTGATAAGTGCCTTGTTGCATAATTTTATTACTTGATAAGTCCTAAGGACCGATAAATTAGAGCGGCACACTCAGCCCGTGTCATGTCACGCTTTGGCTTAAATGTCTGATCTGGATAACCGTTTATAACTCGCTCAGTAGATAGAGCAGCTACCTCCGGTTTCGCCCACCAAGCAATTAGCTTAGCGTCTTTATAGTTGGCTTGAGCTGCGGGGACATTGCCTTTATATACCGCATTAGCGGTCATCTTAGCCGCTTGCTCCCGTGTGATTGGATCTAGTGGTCGGAACTCCTTCGCGCTGATCCCTTTGGCGACGCCATTTAGCACAGCGGCGGATAGTTCTGGCGCATACCACGCCGTCCGTTGTACGTCCTCAAAGGTAAGGGCTGCGTCAGAAGCTTCTTGAAGCTCCATTGCTCGTACGAGCAATGAAGCAAACTCTACGCGAGTCACTTGGCGGTCCGGTTCAAATTTGGAATCGGACACGCCTTTGACGATACCCATGTCGAAAAGAGCAAGAATTTCTTCCTTAGCAAAGCTGCGGTCTATGTCCTCAAACCCGGCCTTATCCGTGCCAGTTTGAGACTCGTCCGTATTCGGAGGTGTGGATTCATTCTCATCTACAGGTGGTTTCGGTTGCAATGGGCTGCTTCCACCACCTGATCCACCAGATGACGGTACAGGTAGCGTCTGACCAGTTGCTAATTTAGGTTCAGTTTTATCTCCAGCGCTGTTCTCTGTCCAGACAGTAAATGTATGGCTCTTATTCGCTAGTAAATTGCTCGCGGTGAAGGATTTCTCTTTACCACGGTGTAATTCCTTTCCATTCATTGCATAAACAATAACTTCGTTCGTTAACTGACTATCCACGGTGATTGTCAGCGAAGATGTAGTCGGATTACCAACAGACACCGCAAAGTTAGACGACGGCAGTGTCACAAATGGTGGAACCGGGGCCGCTTGACCTTCTCCGACGTCATTGATCGGGATGATCGACCAATTGTCGTATTCCTTGGCACTCTCCAACCCACCAATTTCCTTAGCCGTTTCAGGGGCAGTAATGATGCCTACGACGTTACCAGCGTCGTCAACAATCTTGTACTGATCCGCTCCCTCAACCGGATCGATAACGATCACTACAGAATGCTCGTCTCGGTCTCCAACAGTGATTGGTTGACTGGATTGAGGATCATTCGGATCGATGCCCCATTCACCCGGAAGAGTGCGTTGAGTGAAGCTGGATTTTTTACCTTCGCCAGTCTCATTCACGGCGGATACGTAAACAGTATGAGTGGAGCCAGGCTTCAGATTTTTGATAGTGTAACTGGTTTCTTTTGTTTCTCCAATAATCTCACCCTGCTCGTTGTGAACTACATACTTCGTTGCGCTAATGACCTCGTTCCAAGCCAAGGTAAACTGAGTGGCTTGAACATTGTCTATCCGCACATCGGGGCTGGCTGGCAATGTTAATAATGTCTTAGCAGCAGCCTCACCATATCCCGATGCATTTCCAGCCTGCACTTTCAACTGATATTTTCCCCCAGCCCGTAAGTCGCTGAGCGAAATGTCAGTTCCAGATGTCTCAAAATACACGTCATCCGTTACTGTAACTTTGTATTTGTCCGCTCCTATTACTGGCTGCCAACTAAGCTTCGCCGTTGTATCGGAAATGTCTGTAATCAATAATTCGCCCGGTTTGTCAGGCAAAGTGCGGACTGTTACTCTGTTGGCTACGCCAGTACCGCTCCGGTTTTCAGCGTAGACTTCAAATGTGTATTCAGTGCCTGAATTAAGAGAATCGATTTCAAATTGCTTTGTTTCAGGAGCCAATTCCTTTTCCTTCACTCCGTTCACCAGCACCACATATTTCTCAGCACCACGAACCGTATCAATTGAAAAGTTGACCACATCTTTACCAATCTCATCGACAGTAATCTTCGTCTTGCCCGGAAGCGTCAAAACCCCATTAAGATAAGCGATATCACCGAACCCAGATTCATTCTTAGCTGAAATCGAGTAATCATACTCTGTTCCGCTTTTCAGACCGGTGTCAGTAAAGGATAGATCAGACCCGCTATATCGACTTACTGCATCACGCAGCACTTCATACAGCGCTGCGGTTGGCGATGCCGTCCATGACAACTCCACTTCTGTTTCTCTGATCTGAACGGATTGGAATTCGCCCGGAGCTGCTGGAAGAGATAAAAAGCCAAGTACACTACTTTGACCAGCGCCACTTGCATTATGAGCAGTTACAATTACAGTATACTGCTTGCCTCCCTCTAGTCCTGTTACTTGATGTGTTCCAGCGGTGTTAAGCTCCTCCTCATAAACAATATCAGATCCCTCCTTGATAGTGAGTTGGTAGCTTACAGCAGACTCAACATCATCAAACGAGACATTGACCGTCCCACTGTTATTTGGCACAAATGATACCTTCAAACCATCAACAGGAGCCGGAAGAGTGAGCACTTCAAACTGTTCACTCCATTCACTTTCTCCTACGTGATTCACCGCCTTTATGCGGTATTGATAAATCGATCCAGCAGCCAATCCTTCTTCCCTGATATGATCCGTTGGATGGTTCACTAACCATGAGCGTCCTGTTGTAATATTCTCAACTTTATACTGATATCCATCCCCTAAAGAGTGGTTTGGCAGTGACCATCCGATCTCGGACCAGTTCTCACCAATAGAATTGAGTTTTAAAACAGGAATATCCGGGGACAGTTGAAGTTGGTATGGCCCCGCTGAGATCGTGGTCTCTTTCCCTGCAATATCCTGTGCTTTAGCGTGAATATACCACTGACCTTCATTGGTAAGTGTAATATTTTCAATATCTTTTGCCGTATCCCATGAAGACGGAGTTTGGTTAGATTGAGTCACTTTGTAGTATTTATTGCTCAATCCACTATCATCAAAATAATGAATAGTGACAGATACAGGATCGCTTGTCCAAGTTGCATCAGAAGGACTAAATGAGATTTTAGGTGCCGATAAATCCTCCGTCACTGTAATATGACGCTGAAATACATCCGACCACAAATTGGCATCATTTAAAACTTTTAATGAGATTGTATACTCCCCTGCACCGTAAGCTAAAAAGTTACTTATCATGGTTGAACCAGAGTATATTTCAGTACCCTCTCTCTTAATACTCCAAACCCTTTGTGTAATGTTTCTGCCAGCCGGGTCATACGAATGATCTTGTATTTCAAGCGTTTTATACTTGGTCACTTGATCTGGAACTCGAAAATCTGCAATAGGCTTCAATGCAGTGGAACCGGTAGAAACATAACGTACCATTGGTTGGCTCCATGCTCCTTGATAATCCAATACTCTAAGTTGCACTAAATAGTCCTTACCCAAAGGAAGGTTGCCAGGAATCATGCCATCTGTCCATGTGGTGGCTGTTGTCTCGCGCCATTTCCACTCCGTTTGTGCAATCCCCTTTGTTGGTGTGGACTCCATGTCGAGATCATAGGACTGATTGTTAACTGTAATCGTGTAATTGCTAGTCCCTTTAGTAACTTTTAATGTAAAATCTGCTACTGGTCTACGATGCACATAGAGGTATTGTGGTGTAGGATGGTCTTCGCCAAACCAGATTTCATAGCGCCCTGGTTTATCAAATTTCAGCGGTAAATCCTTTTGCCATCTTCCGCTCCATTGAGCTTGACCAGTACTGTTCTCATAATACGTACTATCATGCTCAATTTTCCAACGGCCATTTGGAAATTCTGGTGTTTGGGTATTTTTCATGAATGAAGATGGATTAACCTCAAGATGATTATCCTCATCGAGGATCATGTATTGTGAACTGCCATTCGATCTGATTTTAGTGAAGATATAGTTTGCTAACTGATCGATCGCAGTTGAATAGCTACTCCCATTAATAAATACTCCGTTACCATTGTTACGTGTAATAAAGGCATTGGCCTGTTCTTGGTTAGTTGAAGAGCCTATAGCTACGTAATCAACAGCGTTATTAATCATACGTGTTAAAATTTCTCCAGAAGCCGTTGTGCTGTTTAAATCGGAAATCACATGATTATCAACATTGACAATAAAGCGATCTGACCCTTCCCTCCAGATTGGTTGCAATAATACTTCTCTGTATTGCTTTGGCTTTTTCGTTTCCATTTTTATATTTTTAAACGTAAAGGAAGATACAGAAGAGCAACCATGGCTTGTGTAGCTTGCAAATGGACCAAACCCATTCCCATACTTGCTTGTTAAAGTGTAGTTATTTATTAACACTTGATTGTTATCCCACATATTAATACTAGTTGGAGTTACCTCAATTTTGACTTGATGTGAAGTCACCGCAAGTCTTGGAAATGTAGAAACCAGCCTTCCTGCATTGGCTAATGAATTATAAGTGCCATTTCGAAGCAGTTCTACATTTACCTGATTTAGCTCAAATAATTTGATTTCCGTTTGACCGAATAAAATAACATATCCTGAAACATATCCATTGTTAATGGTTGCATTAAATAAGAATCCAGCCCCTTCAAGTGTATGCCAGTCCATTTTTTGCTCTAAAACCTCGAACGTGAAAGTTTTTTTCTCCGCAGAGGAATCTGGCATGAACATAAAATCTTTATGAGCTTTATCAGTATAACCATAGAAACTTATATCCTTATTACTCACGATAATATGCCGATAAAGTGAGTTACCATACGGTTCTGGATAATTAATATGGTCATATATTTGCCAATCAAATGTATCTTCTGCTGTCATAGACTTCATTTCTAAAGCTTGTACTTGTAACTGATTAGCATCCACACCTTTAGCAGCTAATTTAGCCTTTAAATCCTGCTCGAAATTAGACAATTCTAAATTCGTGCTTCCTGCTGCCAGTGCAATATCAATCTTAGGATCAGCCTTAATGCTGATCTGAACTTTTTCATCAGCAAATGCACGTGGGCCTTGTCCAAGCAGTGTAGATGTAAACAATGCTACGGATATCAAGAATATAAGTGACTTTCTAAACATTATCTAACCTCCTGTTATAGAATAAGTCCCCTAATCACTGATCAGGGGACTCCGTACCAGATGGGGATGAGTAAACTTCATCAGGGCTTTGGGCAGCATTCACTTCTTTTTCTAGGGAAATCACATCTACGTTCACACCAGTCGGTGTGAAGTAAACCTCTCCTTCTTGTTGATACTTAATCAGTGCTGCTGCCACATCTGGATTAGTAGTCTCTACGACGGCAATGGCTGGGATCGGATTCTGATTCCCCGATCCTTCCCTCTGAGGTTCATAACCGTTCTGGTTCTGTCTATCTTTAATGAGTAGACCTTTAAGCAAAGGATCATCAGCAGGAGTAACCAACTCGGATGGCTGTCGGTCTTGCCCCTTGATGTACACATAAGCATCAACAATGGTTCCCGGCTTAATCATGTCCCCGGCACTCTTAACCTGGTCCGTCTTGACACCAACAAACATCGCTCCGTCTTTTAATTCAAGACTTTCTCCAAATTTGCTTTCCTTAGCCGGGATAAGCATCGACTTGGAAACTGGTATTCCTTTAAGAATCCCAACCTCAGTTGTTACCCAAGATTCGCCTTCCAACTCCTTCAAATCCCGGATAGCATCATCTGGAACTTCACTCTTCACAACCTTGCGTTGTACGAGCTTACCTTCCACCAGACTATACGGAGTTAAATTATCTGCTGCCACATAAACCAATTCCGTTGTCACCTGCTTATTGACGATGCTGCTCTGAATAGCAACGGCTACTCCAGCCAAAATTAAGGCGACAAATACGATGAGCAATCGTCGTGTGGCCTTATTCCATAATTTTTTCAAAATACATTTCACTCCCTGTTACTTAAATTCTCCAAGATATGGCGTATGGCGCTTAACTGTCAATGGGTAAGATTCCAATCCGAAAATCTTACCTGCAACGAGCTTCACACGAGTATCAAACTGAGCTTCAATTCTTGGCGCTTTTGAAGTTGTATTCAAATAAGAAACCGTCGTCTTCAAATTACTATTAGTAAAGTAATCATTAGTGAGGTCTGTATTTAGTTTCAAATTTGATTTAACAATGCTGTAAACCGTGTCCTTCGCTATAGGTTCACTTAATTCCAAGCGTCCTCTCTGGTTCTCTGCTTTCTGAACACCAGCAATAATCGCTCCATCAAGCGCTTGTTCCACAGCCTTCTCAATTTTGATATGGGCGTTGTAGACTACCAGAAAATCAGCAAGAAAAAACAAAGCAAAGGCGCCGAATAATATCAGCGCCAGATTTCGGAACATATTAGATCACTTCCTCATCGGAAGAATGTACGAGCTAAACCATCTTGCTTTACGCGTATTGGGAGCTTTACCGTCTTTCCCAGCGGTTTTAGGCCGATACATTCATATTCCATACTAGCTTCAATCTCAACGGTATTTCCTCTTTCCACAAGTTTTGGAGTGGCTGTGAGAGTTACTCTAGCCGGATCAATACCAGTCTTTTGAATAAGCCTATTGAACTGCTCGCGATTCGCACTATCGTAACCATTCTCGGCCTTGATAACTTCAAGCAACTCATTTGTAGCAACAGTCAATTTCTGCTGCTGTACGATGTAACCGTACAGGTCGATACCAAGATAGAGAAAAATGGCTGCGACCAGCGTGAAAAACATGAGTGGAATGGAACCTACAGCTCCACGGTTATTCCTGAGCGGAGCTAGCCATGTTTTAAGCACCGAACTTCTCTCCCCTCCCGTGGCTTTTTTTGGTATTAATCATTAAGAAAGGTTGTCAAGTTTACCTGTGATGGATTGCCAGAAAGTAGGGAGCCAGCCTTTGATCAAGCCCCATACAACCACAATAGCAAGTACAGCTAACAGTGCGTAACCCAAAATTTCTACGATTGAAGCCCCCTGTTGATTTTGTAAAGGTCTTGCCAATCTGAGTACAACTGTTTCAGTACGAACTACCAACTTCTCAGCCACACCATTTTTCCAAGTTACCACTTTGTTCAAAAATCTTTTCATTCCAATTACCTCCTGAAATTTTATAAGTTTTGTATTTGTGAAAAAATATCAATAAAAGCAATAATGACGGCTGCAAAGGCGTGAAGAGCCACCAGAATATATAGCATCTTAATCTTCTCTGGCTGGCTACGGGTGACTTCCTTTAGCGCAGCAAGCCGGAGTTTCCGGAGATCACCCTTAATGCTGTCGAAGTACTTCTTTGCTTCTCCATAACCGCTATTAATCCCAATCTTTACCGCAGCAGCAAAGTCCCGCATGACGGGAACATCGGTTTCAGCTGCAAACAAATCTACGGCATCGGTGAGTTTCATAATGCGGATGTTGGCATTGAGCCGTGCCAGCATTTTCTTCATCCGGGGACCACTCGTTTCCTCCAGCCTCTGAATTGTCGTCATGAATGACTTACCTGTTTCGAGAGCGATCATCATTTTGCTTATGAGCTGCGGCAAATCCCTTGTGATCTCTTCCTGCCTGCGCTTATAGGCCTTGGTTATTTCACCAAGTTGCGCAAAAAAGAACACAGCTACTGCCAACGGTATGGCTAAAAACAGAACTGGAAGATCGAGCAGAAAAGGAAGCACTAAAAAAGGAAGGCTCCCGGCAAGCGATTTAACCGCTTTGTCAGCAAGCTCTTCCTCAAAGGTGTTTTCTTTTCCAAGCAGATTGTACATCCGACGAAGCTTCCCATTAAAAATTGGCAGCCGAAGATTGAGTAACTTCGGCATGAGCCTTTCTGCAAACATAACCGTGATTGGGTCCATTTTCAGTTGCCGTAACTCTCTGTGATTTTTCTGAAGTAACGCTGCCTGATTCGCATAGCGCTTTTCCATATCGAAACTGGGCAACAAAACTTTTAATGCCAGTCCGGAAATAATCATGACGGACAGAAACAGCAAGATATTAGATACAATCAATGGACATCCCCCCTTTTTAAACTTTGTCGAGATTAAGCGACAGGTAATCGTCGCCTTTTCCTATAGAAAACAGCGTTGCGGCTGCAAAGGAAACTATATAAATCTGACCATGCAAAGTATTTAAAAAGACATTTGCATTGCCATTGTTCATAAAGGACATCATGACTGGCATCATCCACGCCATACCGATGACAGTAAAAAGCTGTTTTCGTTTGCTTTTAGCTTCAATGTCCAGTTCCTGAATCTGAGTGATATCCTCTCCAATCTCATCCACGGTTTCCTTCAAACTATCCAATGACTGAGGATGAAATCCTTCCATCTGAGCCATTCTGAGCTTATCCAAGAAGTCTTCCATCTTTCTGATCTTCAGTTCACTTAACATCTCTTCAAAAACTCGATCAATCGGAAGCCCCACGCGTAATTGATTGGATGCTTTTTCGAAGATCGGCTTAGTCACACCGTCCATATCAAGCACTGCATTTTCTAATGCTTTCTGGACGTTCGGAAAATCAGTTAACTTGCTGATAAAAAGACGCAAGTTTGAAGGAAGATCGAACAGGACGTTTTGTCTGATTTTTCGTTTCACTTTCAGGACAATCGTTCTTGGCAATGTAAAAGACAATACGGCTCCCAAGGCAATAAAAAAGTAGTTTCCTGTGAACAAGGCAATCAAGCCGATCAAACCAACGGAAAACATAACCAGGAAAGCGAACTCCCGAAAGGTGAGTGACCACCCAACCGTCTCCGCTTCCTTACGCACTTGCTCATAACCAAGAAACTTGGAGAGTGTGAATCCCTTACCTGCATTGGCATTAGGAACGACCAGCAGCAATGTTACAAGAGACAAAGCAAAAAAGTAAATGAAACTGACCCATAATGACATTACTCACTCCTCCTCACACCAACGAGATATTGTTTCTTCAGGAGCGCCTTCGGCAATCAGTTTTCGTTTTAGCTTTGTCAGCTTTCCCGTCTGATTAAATCGACGACGAACTGGATCATATTGAAATATTGGTTGAATAATCGGCTTATCACCTTCAAAACCAATCAATTCACCAATTTCAAAGACCACCCTTTTCCCAGTACTCGCTTCATATTTCTGAAACAAAATCAGGTCAAAGGACATGACGATCTGTGATGCAGTCATAGGATTATTTCCTGAAAGTTGTAAAAACCGCACAGCAGCCTCTTCTGTTCCATTAGCATGTATCGTTAGGTGGACAATATGTCCTGTGTTCGCAGCCACAAGGGCTTGGCTGGCAGCAAATTCATCCCGTACCTCACCGATCAAAATAACATCAGGATTCTGTCGAAGGCTCGTTTTCACAAGTTTCGGAATGGGATAAGCTTTTCGATCATCCTCATGCTCCTTTACAATTACGGAAGCGATATTGGGATAATCCTGATAGCTAAGCTTAGCTTTGAGCAACATTTCCTCGGAATCCTCAATACAGAAAAATCGGGTCAATGGATCGTAGTACTGAGGAAAGCGTATGAGTTGCGTGGTTTTTCCGCTATTCGTTCCCCCCGCGATGATGCAGTTTACCCCATAAGGTAGAACATCCTTAAGAAATTCGGATATTTCCTTTGAAATGTTTCCGTAAGAAATACATTCCTCATCCGAAAATACATCCGGCGGAAATTTGCGAATGGAGATGATCGGGCTGTGGGTACTGACCCCTCCCCTAGTCACATCCATGATTACATTGATACGGAACCCGCGATAATTCGCGTCAATAACAGGCTCATTTGCAGTAAGTGTCTTACCAATTGGCATAAGCATTTTATCAATGGTCTGATAAATATGATCGTTGTCGCGAAAACGAATTTCGGTCATATGCACAGGAAACCCATTGCGCTCAACAATCACTTCCGCAGGAGCGTTAATCTCAATACTGCTAATTGCTGGATCATCCAGTGCCGGCTGCAACACGCCCATCTCCGTAATTTCAGTACGGATATAGTCAATAACTTCGCTAATATCCATGCTAAATTTCAAGTCTCGCTGATCCCGGATGAAGTCTGAGATATGGTATTTGACCCTGTTCCGTGCTTGCTCATCAATGATTGCCCGGACAAACTCATCATTGTAGTTTGTGATAAGGTATTGCTGCGTCCGCTCCAGCAAAGTCTTTAGGTTTTCGTCGTCCGTCTTGCTGCGAGTACTGGTTGCCTTAATTTCAGGCCGACGGTACTGTACGAACTCTGCCGGATTGATCAATCCGATAGCCATCCTTTTCTCCCTCCCATAATGCAAATAATTGTTCTGGACGGCTTAGAATAGGTTCTTCCTTAAAGTCACTATTTCTAAACTCGTTACTAAATAAGCTTACATTCTGCACATCGTAGTCCTGTTTTAGCGTTTTGTAGGCTGCATAAGTACGAATAATTTCAACCGGCTCATTCATATTTAGCACGACTTGATCTGCTTCTTTTAACGAGAAAAAGGTCATTGGATGAATCAGTTGCCCCTGCAGGACCGTAAAGACGTAGTGATATCCAGACAAATGGACTTTCAAATACGCGGGCAATTCACTCAGCGTCTTTTCTTGCTGTAGCTTAATCAGCGTAGGGCTGTCAGGCTTGCTCTTGGGCTGAATCAGTAATCCATCAAACCCATCAAAGTGATGTAAATACTGGTGAATCCCCTGTAGCATCCCCCTATCATAGTCAATCAGCAACTGATCCACCGACTGTGCATGCTCCAGCTCCGACACCCCCATGCGGTAAGCCACGCGCGGCAAACCCAAACATGGAAACTCAACAACCACGGCCGTTTCTTCCCGTTTTTTTACCAGATTCAACAGCTTCTCTAAGAGAAGTGAAGAATCTGTACCCGCTGGGTTCCATAGTGCAACCATAACGCCTGTCGGTGAGCGCGGTGGTTCTTTTTCTTTCTTCCATCTAAGCATTTCGTGTCTCCTTTCCGAATAAAAATCACGGGGATTAGATGTTCCCCTCATTCTTAAATAAAAAAAGCCTCCACTCAAAAATAGAGTAGAGGCTTACTTTATTGTATTTAGGCGAGAAGACTCCATCCTCAGCGAAGCAGGGTGGAGATGAATCGCCTTCGGACAAGGGATAACCCTCAACAATCTAACTAGTTGCTCCTGAAAAAGTCGATTTTCAAAAATAGTTTCGGGTTGCTGGCTGGGTTGTGAGGGGGAACTTTCCCTAATGATCGGTTTCCATGTTAGTTTTGGAGCATTTTTGCCGCTCTTTGCAGGTTGTGGGTCAGAATCCCGAAGCCGACCCAGCATTTTGAGCCGACAAAGCCCCGATACCTGCTGCGGTTCAAACCGTACTTCCGCTTGAGAAGACTAATCTTCGCTTCTCCAGCTGCACGGTAACGCTGCAAGTCTTTGAACCATAATTCGTTTTCGTACTCGGATCGGGCAATGCCTTTTTTGCCCTTTCGCGGCAAGCTAGCTCGCTTCACACCAAGTTCGGTAATGGCCGTTTCGTTCTTCTTGCTTGAGAAACCGCGGTCGGTCGCTACAGCTTGCGGCGCTTTGCCGAATTGCTTGATATGCGCCTGTACAGCGGGAACGAGCAGTTCATCATCCGAGGGGTTCCCCTCGTAGACAGCGTAGCCGGTCACAAAGCCGCTTTCCGTCTCGTCGATTCGCACCTTGTAGCCGAACTCAGTTCCTTTGGCCAGCTTACCTTTCTTAATCGGTCTTGCTTCCGGGTCAAAGAAACTGACGATCCGATCTGCGATGATTCGATTGCCGGAAACGACCTGTTTGGCTTGTTCCAACAACTTGCCGGTTAGCGTGACCGCCTCGGTCAGTTTGGTTTTACTTTGTCGAAGAGCAGCTTTGCCCTTGTCTTGCAGTTTCTCGATAACGGCTTGCGCCTTGTTCACAACGTTCTCGGCTACTTCGATTACGCTCCCAGTGATCCGGTCAACTTCTTCCCAAGATTCACGGGTGCGGCGACGTAGAACTTTCGCGATGGACAGAATCTTTTCCTTGATTTCTGCCGTACGATCTTCAAAGCCTTGAACAGTGTGGGAGGCGACTTTCCGGATTTTCTGAATCGTTCGAGTGATGACTTTTACGCCATCTTGCAACAGCGTAGCGTCTGTCGGGTGATGGATGTCGGATTCCACAACCGTCGTATCCGTGCGCAATTTGCGGGTTTTCAGAACGGCTTTTTCCTCACACTGCTTTACGAGTGCGGCATTGATGTCT
The DNA here is from genome assembly GCF_047200555.1 of Paenibacillus sp. MB22_1. Lineage (NCBI taxonomy): Bacteria > Bacillati > Bacillota > Bacilli > Caryophanales > Paenibacillaceae > Paenibacillus > Paenibacillus sp. MB22_1. The sequence goes on along the minus strand of NZ_JBLADV010000002.1, from coordinate 2,658,106 downwards.
TCGACGATCTTGTCGCCGTAGCGTTTGCGGGCATAGATGAGCGTAGACGGGTCGGGCATCGGTTCGTCGATGGCAAACCGGCAGAACATTCGCCATGTGATGCTGTCACCGACTTCCTTCACGAGTGACTCGTAGCCCAAATTGTATTTATGCTTCAGGACCATAAGACGGATGTACTTTTCAATTGCAAGCGTAGGACGGCCGCTTTTCTTGCCTTTCGGGTGCAACTCAGTAAACGGTTGAAGAAAACGGTCGTCGTCCAGTAATTGATCTATGATTGCAAGCTCGACCGGCAACTTTCTAACAGATTCCGGGAGAATGGCATCCCAGATGGTCAATTGCTCGTCTCGAAGTTTCAACATTTTCTTCACCTCTTGGAAGGATTCCCGAGGGCTTCTGTTGAACTCCTATAGCAAAGGAATTCTTCCCTCGGGGTGTGGAACTTTGTTATCTCGTCAATAACAATTTCCATTTTGAGGTGCTGAATTCCTTTTAATTATGCTCAAAACACCCTGACTTTTTCAGGGGAAACTAACTAGTATTTTTCAAATAATGGGGATACTTTCACATGAATGTATACTATAATAGAAACAAATGTTCCTGTGAAAAGAGGTGAGTATCATGCTAGTCAATAAAGCATATAAGTTTCGCATCTATCCGAATAAAGAACAAGAAATTCTAATTGCCAAAACGATTGGTTGCAGTCGATTTGTGTTTAATTATTTTTTGGACAAGTGGAATCAAGCATACAAAGAAAACGGCAAAGGCTTAACCTACCATGCTTGTTCCGCCAGACTTCCCCACCTCAAGAAAGAATTCGCATGGTTAAAAGAAGTCGATAGCATTGCGATTCAATCCTCACTCAAAAACCTCGCTGATTCGTTTTCTCGTTTCTTCAAGAAACAGAATAAAGCACCACGTTTCAAGTCTAAGAAGAATAAGGTACAATCTTACACGACAAAGCACACAAACAATAATATCGCCATTGTTGGTAACAAAATCAAATTACCGAAACTGGGTCTTGTTCGTTTTGCAAAAAGTCGCGAACTTGAAGGTCGAATTCTTAACGTTACAGTTAGACGTCATCCAAGTGGCAAATACTCAGTATCCATTCTTGTCGAAACAGAAGTGAATCCATTACCAAAAACAGATTCTGCTATTGGTATTGATGTTGGGTTAAAAGACTTTGCGATCTTGTCAGACGAAACAGTATATAAGAATCCTAAATTCTTCCGTACATTGGAGAAAAAATTAGCAAAAGCACAACGTATACTGTCAAGACGAAAAAAAGGTTCTTCGAATTGGCATAAACAACGAATCAAGGTTGCAAGGTTACATGAAAAAATGACGAACGCAAGAAAGGATTACCTGCATAAAATCTCTACCGAAATCATCAAAAACCACGATGTCATCGGGATTGAAGATTTGCAAGTATCCAATCTGTTAAAGAACTACAAATTAGCAAAAGCTATTAGTGAAGTAAGTTGGTCAGAGTTTCGCACCATGCTTGAATACAAGGCAAAATGGTACGGAAAACAGGTTATAACAGTTGCGAAAACCTTCCCTTCCAGTCAACTATGTTCTAGTTGTGGCTACCGCAACAAAGACGTTAAGAATCTCGCATTGCGTGAGTGGGAATGCAAAGAATGTGGTACACATCACGACAGGGATATTAACGCAAGTAGGAATCTTAAAAATGAAGCCATAAGACTTCTAACCGCAGGAACTGCGGGGATAGCCTAATAAAAAACTTTCGGTTACGAAGGTGTTCTTAGGAATCTCCATCTTCAAATTTCGTAAGAAATTAAGGTGGAGTAGTTCAATGTACAAACCATCGTTTTCTTTTTGCCTTGGGCTGCTCCAGCCAATAAGCAAGTTCCCCTGCATCCGTAAATGGATTAGCCTCTAGAAGATTCATAATAGAGGTTATAGATGGGAACATCTCTCTAAATTCCTTGATCATATCTTCATCGGCATAGTTAATGATGAATGATGATTTTCTCAAGAGAACAGAGAGTTCGTTCAGATGTTGGACGATATAGTGCAAATCCCATGGTGCAGCTGAGAGCGTAATGAGTTGATATGGGCAACGCAAAAATTCTTGCGCAGCCGAATTCATTTCTAATCTTCCTTCGTTCTCATCCACCAATACGCCAAGGTCAAGAATAACTGAGTCATACTCGAGCGTATAAACTTCAGCTACATCAAATGGTGAACGATTAGGGAAGAAATCAATACCGTGTCGCTTGAACTTTAAACCGTCAAAATCTGTAGCAAAACTCACGATGTCTGATGGTCTGGGCTTATTCCTATATTCAACAAAAGCCGTTTTCAATCCCTTACTCGCTGTCTCATAGGCAATCTGGAGGGCTGTGTGTGTATTACCACTCCTACGTGCCAGTCCCCCAACTGCAACGATGTAGGGCTGGGATACATGGATCGGCAGTTTCTCCGGTTGAGAATCGGTTTTCTTTTGCTTATCCACGTTTACATATTCCTGTTTTTCTTCTATAGTCACAGGACTCTTTACATGATCTGTTAACTCCCGGGCTTCTCTCTCTTTACTTTCATCATTTACCGGTGCAGTATTTTTTTCAGCCCGTTTAAATCCCCTTGTCCAGTCAGACAACAGCGTCTGGACCTTTCCCTTATTCTTCTCTAAAGAGAACCCAACTTTCCTCTCAACTTTCTTTTGAGAAGGTAATTCAGGATTAAAGCCAGGAATATCAGCCAATGTTTTTTTCGTTTGAATCCATCTTTGTACATCCTCTATCCCGAATTGTTCAGCGGCATAAACATCATATATACCATACATTCCTAAACTCCGTTGCCACTCGCTATCTAATTCAGGCAAGATGACAATTAGCCGCATATCGGGTACGCGCATGCGCACCTCTTTAAGATGGGTTACGCAATCCTGTCTACGTATGACCCCCAGACCACCGTCAACAATCGCAATCTCTGCATCCACCTGCCCTGCTGATGCAGCAACTGCAAACTGCTCAAGCGTTACATCCGTACCAGTAATTGAGTGTCCCTGTTTTTCCAAGGCTCCAGCGAGCGGAGTCAGTATTGATAAATCAAATACCAAGTGCAGCTTCAACGTTACTTCCTCCCTTATCGAACAGCCAATCTAATATAGACACAACCGTATCAAATATCTGAGGCCAGAAATTGATGATCAGATATCCAATAATCGATAGAAACAAGAGTAGAAAAGCAATTGAAAGTAACTTCTTATAGAACAACCCGCCGATAAGTAAAATGAGGAAAACAGCTAGTGCAAGATAGATATAAAAGTTACTTCCCGATCGTGCTGCTTCGAAAAGTTCTTCTCCTTTCTTGTTTAAGCGGCTTCCTACTTCCTCGGGATTAAATCCCTTAGACCCTTCTACAATCTCCTGAGTTATTGAAGATGCTTCACTAGAAGCTGCATGGGCAGTAAAGGGGACAAAACTAACTAGTATAAGAACTGTGAATACTATCGCCTGAATTTTTGAAATCAATGTACATCCTCCCTTTTATGGCATAACAAAAACAACCCCTAAAATAGAGGTTGTTGTTTTGGTATATTTTTACAGTTAAAAGTCCATAGCTTCGCTAAGGGCAATACTATTGTATCTCGACTTTGGACACCCGTCAATCCCCTAATTGAGATAATTGTTCATAAATACTAGTTACGTTTTTAACCCAATTTGTTCCTGTTGCATATACCCCGTTTGGATTTTCAGGATCACTTAACCAAGCAATAGGACTAACTGTACTGGGCTTTCCCTTAGAAAGCTTTACTATCGTCTTAGCCGCAATTATAGCGGCATCCTTGGTTGTTAATTCAGCCCCCCTCCCCTCTTGCCAGCTTCCAAAGACATTCCATGGATTCTTCACTATCTTATCCGCATACTTATTGCTTTTTGGAACAAAGGATTGTTCTGCTCCAGTTATGGCAATTAGCAAATAAGGATCAACTCCTTGAGCTTTTGCCGCATCGTCAATCATGGTTAATATCTCTTTTGTAGCCAACATTGAATTTCGTTTGCCTAACCATTCAAGTAATACAGGAATATCCAAAGGGCGGTAAGTCAATATATCGGATGATTCATCGTAACCGAAATAAACCAGCGGATTCACAGGCTCTCCATTTACGCGCACTTCAAAGTGTAAATGCGGGCCTGTTGAACCGCCAGTATTCCCTGATTCAGCAATTTCTTCCCCTGCTTCAACCTCTTGACCCGATTCCACCTTAATTTTATCAAGATGATAATACCTTGTTTCTATACCATCATGCTGAATCATGATTGCATTACCTGCATTCCCCATGTAATCCGCAAAGATCACTTTTCCCGACTTCGCAGCATAGACAGGTGTACCTATTGGAACCCCAATATCCACGCCTGCATGCAGTTTAATAATTCCCGTAATTGGATGGACTCGGCTGCCAAAAGTGGATGTAATCTTGCTCCCCTCTGTCGGCCAAACTAATTCTCCTCCAACTGGATTAAATCCAATTAAGGAATCACCTTCCCCGTCACCATCTGAAAGATATGAAAGCCAGTATTCCAGAAGAAAATCCTGATCTTCTACTCTCTTGGCACCATGAGCATTAAGGATTTCTCTTAATGGCTCCCAATCTTCACTGTACATCGGTTCAATCCGTTGTAATTTGTCTTGGGTTACAGTTGTCGTCAGATCACCGCATGGAGATGGGGAAGTTTCAGTTGTTGTTTCTGAATCATAAGTATAGACATAATCATTTTGAATCGTCTCTGCCTTTTTCAGAAGAAGAACGGGCTGACGTTCAGTCACTGTTGACTTTTCGTACGTAACCTCACCATCCTCATCTTCATTTCGAAGACAAACCTCTTTCACCGTAACAATCTCAGAACTTTTCCATGTGAACTTGGGGCGTACTTCTTTAAAAGTCTCCTCTGGTTTCAGCACTACTTCCTTGACGTTTTCATCTAAAAATGCGTTAAAAAAAGATGGATCGTTGAGTGAACGATCCACCTGAGCCAGCCACTGCCAATTCAATGCATAGGTTTGGACTTGAGATTCTTGCTCTGCTGTTAACTCTTCATGCCAGCGGTCAGCAATAGCCTGATACTCATCAAACAACTGTTCATCTGAGTCTTCTTTGGTACCATAGAAAAAACCAGATGTACGATCCTTGATTGTATCGAACGTCCCTATCACTGACTGCTTCGGAAGCTCAAAGATCATAAAATAGAGCAAAAACAGCAGTAGTGCAATCCCTCCAATAGCCAGTACATAAGGAAGAATAGCTTTCAATATCGGCTTTAATGCTTTGTTAAGGAGTACTCGTCCTCCTTGCTTTAGTATTTTTTCAATATCCATTCTTTCCCCCTAAACATAATAATTATAGTGCTTACCTCCAGTTGATGGAGACTTATCAGGCCCTGATTTTGGAGACGGAATATTTTCTCTTGAAGATGAATTTACAGTTTCACCATTCGCATTCTTGATTTTATTGGCATCCATGACCCCTCCTGTGACTTCTCCACCATCTGAAATAATGTCACCTTTAAAATTTCCACCGTTGGTTCTAACTCCCCGGTTTACGGCAGCATTTCCAGAAGCACTTCCGGATCCACGAGCACGAGCCGGCCCAGTCTCAGCAAAGTTGGACTTACCCTGTGTCTTTGTTCCTTTGTCAGTATTAATTGCCGTTATATCCCCATCAAACTTCCCGCCATTTATAGCTACACCCTCGTTGATAACACCTCCACCTTTTGCTTTTGTTCTAAAGGTCTGTTCAGTTACAACAGTTGTCGAACGTTGCATAGGCTTTTCTTCATACGGTTGATCGTGATCGGTTACAAGTGTCGGTTCTTCTATAGCTTCCTCTCTACCGCTTCTACCGCTGTTAACCCAATCTGCGACCTTCTGTGCACCGGAGTAAGTTTTCTTACCTAACCACATACCGCCTTTTCCTACCAACTGAGCACTTTTTCCAATTCCTCCTCCAACAGCCCCACCTACAAATGCTCCTTCTAATGGCTTACCTGCCATTAATCCAACTGTGGCTCCTAAAGCGGCCCCAACGCCTTTTGCTCCTTGATTTAGAGCAAATCCAGCAGCCTTCTTACTTATATTCGTCGCCCTATTTCTGAAACTCGGCTTTGCACCAGACATTACCCTAGATGATGAGCCGCTAGAAACAGCTCCTGCTGTACCAGCGGACGCAACATCACCAGAAGACGTATCGCCCATCAATTCAGATGAGCCGCCACCAGCCGACTGTGCTTTTCCCGATTTCTTTCCAGAAAACATTTTACCCATTGCAAGTAACGTACCAAAACCTAATGCTCGACCCATTTTGGTATCTGGTTGCTCTGTTCCCAAGAGACGTTGAACAAGATTTTGTATGGAGGAAAAGCCAAATAAGTACGCCACAATCACCCAATTAGATACACCATCGCTACTAAAATAGAGCAAGAAAAAAAATAGCCCTAATGCCAAAGCATGGGCAACGGGCAATATCATATTGGCAACAAATTGATCCCACCATGTTTGCAAAGCGTTGCGATAACGAGGAAACAAGGTCAACATACAGCATGCAACAAACGTTACTAGTAGGATCATTAGATTAATAGATCGCATGGTATAGTCATAGTTTAGTTTTGCTGTCATAAGCGCAGCCAGCAGAACCAAAATGGAAACGATAAATCCCCGATAGCTAACCATATCATCATACCCAGCTTCACCTGTCCCCCAAATCGTATTGAGGAAGAGTCCTGGCTGAAGTCCGTAATCGACCATAACCGCCCAGATTAAATCCGTAAACCAGCTAACAATCGTAGCAACGAACTTCCACAAATACACACCAAATCTTAAAGATATTAGTCCAACAACAAAGGCTGTTGCATAATCTTTGGCCTTTGTTCTGCCTTCTCCAGTGTATCCGTGCCAGAGAAGTAAAAAAGCCATCAGTATAAGAGCAATAAAAATAGGATACGGTATAAAACGTTCCAAAGCAGTATAGATCGCGTCTATCGCATCCATCATTCCCTCGGAAAATACTCCAAGGTATAAACTTGATCGAAGGTCTTCCGTACCCCCCTGCAAGAACCCATCATTGGATGTTTCGGGATTTTTGCCGAATACCAGCAAAGTTACATCTTTCATATTAAATTTTTTTATCAAAAAATTAGCCGCTCCAATGAGGACATCAGAAAGGGTTCGCTCCATCAATCCCGGCTTGTTATCCTCGTCCGAATAATATTCCTCGACTTGCTTACCTATAATACCCTTTTCTTCGGCTGCAAAGGCAGGAGTTGCAAGAGCAAAACTGTGAACCAGCATTAGAAATAAACACGAAATGATCGTAATGCGGCGCAAGCTTATTCCCTCCCTTCCTATGCTGTTCCCTCAGCCCTAGTTCTTTCCTTGATATATCGTTTACGCTCCGCGTATAACGGATCGTTCGGGTCTGTGGTAAACAACATATGCTCATATGGGGATGCATCTACATGTACGATAGCCGATTGATTATCAACTTTGACGAGCATATCTCCCTTGCGAGCTTGATAAACAAGGAAGTCGGCTTCTCCTTCAGTTAACGCTAGTTTTCCGCGCACAGCATCAATATCCAGCGCCTCCTGAATGCCGATAATCTTAATCGGGCTGTTTTTAATGGCAGCCATTCCAGCTTGAGAGCGAGTAAACACCTCCAACCCCTGAGTAACAGGAACAATCCCTGTATTAGTGGCGCGTCCTTCACGAAACGCACTTTCTGCCCAAACAGCTCCAAAATCTTCGTCAAGAAATATATTCTGGCATTCTTCAATGATGAGGAGTTTCTTAACCTCTGGATGTTTCTTCGCCCAGCGTTCCATCATCCAGCGTTCAGTAACAAATAAACCGATAGGACGCATGATTTCCGGATCAAGGCGATTAATCGCAAAACCAAAGATTGGTGCATTCTTCAGTTCTACTGTAGAAGGACCATCAAAAATAGCGTATGAACTCATTTCACCCTTGCGGGTAAATGGTTGTAATAACTCACTCGCCTTTCTAATGGCTTCGCTTTTATGATTGCTCATCTTATCATACAGCCCAACTAGTTCAGGCATTGCTTTTCTTACTTTCCCAGTCCGAAAAATGCCATCTTGTACAATCTGATCCGTCGTGTACAGACTCTCAGGGTCTGTAGTTATCTCGTACTCCGCATACTGCTGTCTTATAGCTCGACCAATAAATACTTTCACTTCGCCGGTTAATACACTTCGGTCATAAACAGAAATCATTTTAAAGACTAATGCCTGTACAGAATTCGCCGCTTCTTCGATATCAACAAATCTTGTCCCGTCTGCAAGTTCTGTAATGTCAACATCATATGGATTGATACGATGCTTAGAATGCTCGTGGAGTTCAATAAATGGGCAGCCCAAAGCACGAAGAAAGTCGCCGTACTCTCCCTTCCAATCAATAATTCCAATTTGCCTTCTTAGATGTGAGGAACGATGTGTAACTAACATGGTCACAAACGTTTTCCCGGCACCAGAACGTCCAATGATGCACATATTATAATTCGCTAGTTCTGGATGCCAGTTGTCCAGCCACACCGGACGTCCCATACGATCTTTACCAATTACCACGCCACTACGATGATTTAAGCTGCCTCCCCCCCACGGAAAAAGATCAGCCACGTTGGAGCTTTCCAGTGATAGATAGTGTTCCTTAGATACCTGTATTTCGGGGGCTGTAGGCATGACAGATTGCAAAGCTGCAAGTTGCCTTCCATCAGCCGAACGTAGATAGATCGACTTCCCTGCAAACCGCTGAACAAGTGAACGGCACAACTTCATGAGTTCTTTCCACTCAGGGGCGCTGACGATCACTTGAATAGAGACCCGGAAACTGCGTTCCACGTTTAAACGAATACGTTTTTGTCGTTCCTTGAGGTCGGCAATTTCGTCTCTCATGGCATCAATTTTGCGAACGTCCTTTTCGTCAGCCAAATCCGATATCAATCCCGCTATCCGTCTGCCGATTTCATCCAGTTCCCGGTCGTTTGATGAAGGGTGAACGTGGATCGCTAAATCCACATCCCCTTTACCATGATCACCACGAATTAGAGAATCCAACATACCTGCCCAAGTGTTGCCCGAAGAAATCTCAGCATAAAAACTACGGAAATATCGAGTTGGCGTAATCGTACCACCGACTTCTACTGCATAGTCATCAAGCTTAATTTGGTTAGCGCTTATATCTCTCGGTATTGTTTCTCGAATAAATGATGGGGCGGCAAAATCAACTCCGCTTGCCTTCCCTGTATTAAGAAGGAGCTGGGTTTCATTTCTTAGCCCCTCTTTATTCCTTTTTAAAAAACTGAACACCTCTATTCCACCTTCTTATACCGCTAATTTATCTCCACAAGCTTTACATGTACGAATAAGCTGACCGCCTAAATAACTCAATGAAAATCTTACACTCCCACAAGGACAAACTCCGGGCCTATATGGAACTTGATCAATTTCATTCTTCCTGACCCTTTTAACTGCATCTGACCAGGTTCCTTTACGCATTTTGCAACTCTTCCTGTGTTAAAGAGTGCTTTAATCTTTTGAATGAATCTGATCGTATTGCATCGATCATCCGCACTTGTGGAGCCAGCTCACGCTGTAAAGTTTGATAGGTATAATTCCATACTCCTGCCTTATCCAGACGCTGATATCGCATTCCTACTTGTTCACAGAAACCATATAAAATGTTCTCTGCTTCTTCCAATACTTGCAATGCCAAATCAGACTTTTCTTCTTCCGACAAATTATTTTTCTTAGGAGCGGCTTTGTCTAAAATCGCATTCATTCTCCCTGCCCCTGCCACTCCTGTTTCCGCCTTCAAAGGGTCGTATTCAAAAATAATATAGCCGTGATAATTTCGGATCGTGCCTTGATCTAAACTCTCTATCAAATACTGCCTTACCATGTCACCAGACTTTTTCAAGTCCGGATATTCGTCAGGAAGTTCCTGAACCGATTGTCCGTAGGCATCCGTATAATCCTTCATCTCAAACAGTTGGGATTGTACGATGAATGTAACCGGCAACGAGATTGTGTTAATGAGTCCAAGGAAGTTAAGCCACACCGCTTTATTCTCCTCAATGGATGCGTTATCCAAGTTGATAGGTTCAACTTCAACCACTAAACGATATACATTACCGTTTTGAGCAAGCCCATCCCATGTGATATTGGATTTATTCGCGATTAGTTCCTGAACAGTAAGCGGCTGTTCCTTTTTTCGATACTTCAGTAAATATAATGCCACGGCGATTAAGGCAACAATAATCAGCAGAGCCATTTCATGCCCCTCCCTTCTTGTAAAGAAACTGTCTCTTACGAAGCCTCAGCTTTATCATCAAGTAGTAATATTTCCATACCGGGAGGTTAGTCCCGGTATGTTTGAAATAGCAAAGATACATGCAGATTAAGAACGGTATGGAATAGTGGAGCCTTGAATAAAACCAGTCTGTCCCAATGCGCGGAACCACCTTGGACATCTGAACAGACAAATACCCCCCAACTGTCCACCATGCCGCTTGACTAAGACTTAGGCCAATGCCAAAGACCGTAATGAACTTTTCTTTGATCGCGCTTTTGTACGGTATCGGATGATATTCTCCCCACATAGTAATTCCTCACAGTTTCGACAGATCTATACCAAATAATCCGAAGACCGCGCCCAAGATATCTTCTGTCCAAAACGACAAAATTAAGAAAGCAAGGAAAAACACAATTTTCCCTTTCGTCTCTCTTAAAGTGTCTGGGGAAAAACCTGCCCGAAAATAACTGATAGCAAGCCACAACCCAAAGATAATTGTGAGCGTTACAAAAATCCGGCGTGCCATATCAACACCCGCAGTGGTTGATTCATCTACCTTTTTCTCCAAATTAGATACTTCGCTGCCTTGGCTGCCTTGGATTCTCTCTTTAATGCTATCCGCATGTACAGAATTCTGAACAGGGACAACACTGAACATAAATAACAACGCCGTCATCATGACTAGAATAATTTGCTTAAATCTTTTCAACTGGATACCCTCCTTCATTTGCATACTCCTACTCGTTTGTCTTTCCGATACTCACTTACTGACCACGCAATGCCATACTTTTTGCTAATCCAACCTGCAAACATCTTGGTTTCCTCCTTTCATATGTTCTCGATAAAAGCAAAAAAGCTCCCGCAATATGCAGGAGCCTCAATGTTGGTTGATTAAGTGATATAGAAATAATTATAGCCGCCAAGTACCATCCATGCTCCCCAAGCTGCCATTGCTGCTGTCTCCACAAATACCGGAGGTATACCAAAGAGCGGTATGCCGAATTTCCATGGAATCGGCCACAGTAAAGCAACTCTACCTGTAATGACATCCAACAGCAGATGCGAAACATAACCAATCAAAAAAGGCCATTGCCAGCTTGAATGAACGCTAAGCAATAACCATATACAAAATCCAAATAGGATGCTATGTGTCAATGTCCGCTTTCCAAGAGTAGACTCCAGCATACTCGGCAAAACAGGAATAAAACGCCCTAGCAAGCTATTATTACGATCTATATCAGCCAGTAAGGATGAAACTGCTACAACCGCAAGCTGGGCTGGAGAGTGGATGCCAAGCACAACTGCGGCGGTCACTCCACCTACTAAATGAGATGCCCCATTCATACTGCGACACCTTCTGCCATCATCTGCAAGAATGCTTCGACCACTCTTGGATCGAATGCCTCACCACTTTGACCTTTAATATAGTCTAGCGCTTTACTTGCAGGCCAAGCCGCCTTGTACGGTCTATCAGAACATAGAGCATCAAACACATCACATACAGCAACAATGCGACCATACAGTGGAATGGCTTCACCCATGAGACCATGGGGATATCCTTGTCCGTTCCAACGCTCGTGATGTGAAGCAATAATCGCCCTCGCCGCTTCCATCTCTTCACCTGTATGTACAGACAAGATGGATAGGCCGTACTCAACATGTCGTTGCATCAACCTACGATCCTCTTCATTAAATTTTTCTTTTGAAGTCAATGACGTAGGAATAGCTATCTTACCAATGTCATGATACAAGGCTCCCTGACCTATTAGATGAATCTCATGCTCACTTAGTCCCAACTGACGCGCTAATGACATTGAAAGTTTACTGACTCGCCTAGCATGATTATGATCAAGTATATTTAGCACATTTTCTAAAATCACTTTTGCTCCTCCTTAAGCAACTGCTTTAATTCATTTAAAAGCCACTTGGAGGCCTCGCCTCCGGTAGCCAGCATCTTTTGTACAGATACCAATAATCGTTGAGCCTTCTTTTGCTCCTGATCTTCATCTTGCTTAACAAGTTGTTCCGCCCCCTCTTGTTTCAGAATGGCCTTGCGCAATTCTCTAGTGCTCATGGATTCATCGCCAGCTTTAATCAACATAGCAGCCGGTTCATTTGAATGGCTAGCTACTCGATGGTGATACCAGCTCAATGCAGGATGTCGCGATTCAGGTGTAGGGAACGTCCGATAGACATGCACCAGCTCCCGAATTTGCGCCGGGCTGATTCCAATCTGCGAGGACAGGAATTTTTGCTTGGCTCCGGCAGCCAACATTGCATCCAGCAACTGCCCTTTAACGAACCTTGTTTCTTGCTCTTGTTCATCAATCTGGATATACGCTTGCAGCAGTTCCTCAACCTTGGGCTGAGGGGCTGGCTGGGCTGGAGGAGGCTGATAGCTCAGTTTCAAAATATCCGCCACTTCCTCTGGTGTTAGCCTTTCACGCTTGGCAACGACAGCTATTAATTCATTTCTGTCCAAATTGCCATCATGAAACAGTCTATGATGCCAACCACACAAATGAATTAGATTTTCCCTTCGATCATCCCCGCCAGCCCCACGAGTACGAATATGATGAGGTTCACCTTCTGCTGGATGACTACAACGTTCTCCAGTAACAGGGTCAATGTACTCACAGGTATGTCCAGATTCTTCACGTATGTTCTGGATGTTTTCTCTACTACGAATTCGTTCAGGCTTTGTTAATGTGCTCATATGAACGATTCCTCCATTCTATTTAGCTAATGACAAGACAGGGGAATTACGGCGTAAATCAATGGCCTGGAGCGCTACAAGATATAATTCATGATCCCATGAATTCAATCCATCAGATAAGTCGAAATCACGACCGTTCCAAAGGTTCAAGCCAAGTTCGACCAATCGTCTCGTCTGTCCAGTAAGTGGAGCCGTATCACCTGACGTTTCCCCACGATCCCTTCTTTGCACAAAATCTTCTGGATCATCCAGGTAATCAAAATACCAATCAAAAGGCCCATGCTTCTGCTTCTCCAATGAGAAACACTTATATATCTCTGGATATGACCCAATATAACAAGCAGCGCAATAATCTCTTGCTTTCTTCACTTCTGGGAACTTTACTGCAATCCGCTGAAAGTTAGTCTTGTGTTGTTCATCAGCAAAGAACATTTTTTCACCCCCTCACAGGAAATTGTCTCTATCAGTTGCTACCAGACTCGACAATCAGTTTCATAGCTGTTCTCTGTTTCCCCTCGATCACAACATCCACAAAAGCAGGGATACAAGTCAGGTTGATACCTTGGGATGATACATACCCCCTAGCTACAGCTACAGCTTTAAGCGCCTGGTTGACAGCTGCTGCACCAACGGCTTGTAACTCCAGCTTCACCTTTCCATCGCGTCCATCGCGGATAACGCCAGCCACAGCACCAGCTAGTGCGTTTACCGAAGATTTTGAAGATACTTTAAATACATTTTCAGACATATCGAATTCCTCCGTTTTTACTTTTTAAGAGTTGTCTCACTCTCTATAAAATACAAAAAGCCTCTGACCTGATAAGCAGTCAAAGGCTATCTATTGCGTTGCATTAAATTTCGAACTACATGCCTGCTTAGCGCTCCCTGTTCCTCCCTCCAGTGCCCCTCAGCCCATTCGCCAAAGTGACACCCACCACAGCCGGCGCTTCAAAGACTGTTCATGGTGCGCACGCGCATGCCCTGAGTTTTAAGGATCATCCTCCTCAACTTCAACCTCTTCCCATGTATAACTCACATTTTCTCTGATCCATTTTCGTACCGCTTCATCCAACGACTTTTTGACCTCTGTTTCGTTTGATGCTTCCCATGAAATTTGAAGATCAATATCGTATGTATCTTCATCATCTTCACCAAAGTTAAATTGAATACGCACGTTTTTTGTTATCCTCAATCATTTCATCTCCTCCTGAATTCCATGGACTCTGTATTTTATATAGATTAAGAAAGAAGACCACCCGCTAAAATCGCGAAACCCTTGATACATAAGCATTTTTCCGCATTTTTGGGTGTCACCTTTTCGTGACACATGTGTCCCCTTTTGGTGACACCCCCTGCTCGCAAAAAACCTGTATTTTTTTGAACTGTATTATTTTCCCTTCTGCTTTTTTACAACTTCCAAAAACTTCTTTCTCTTAACCAACTTTCCATACTGACTATGTGGTTCAACAATGGCTTTGATCGGCAGTTTCACTCCAGACCTTTCCAAGATGTTGTAATGAATCATCAGTTGGACAATCCCACTTTGAAGCCTATTTTTATCCCCACAGCATATAATCTCTGGATTCAAGAAAAACGGACGCCGAGTGACATGACGTCCGTAAATTTTTAGTTCATGAACATTGGCGAATTCATACATAATCCCTTTTTCAATTAATGCAGATATCATTTCACTTGTCTTTTGCCGACTTCGCTTCAGATATGTTGCAATCTCCGACACGGAACAATATTGCCCGGATGTAGGATCGACAATAGCATTAACGTTCATTTTGAGCATTGGGGCAAGCGTAAAGATAAAGCTAAACTCAGCACTGGTTAAATATTGAATCTGACATAGATAAGCTATATTTTCATCAATGGTTTGAGAGAACCTTGTTTGATTTACTGCTCTCTGCCTTTTGCGTACAATCATGAACCCTTGTTCATTAGCCTTGGCTTCTTCATCATTGACCTTACTTAGATCAATCTCAGTTCGCCTTTTCACCTTCAATTCTGCCTGTTGAAGTGTCTGCTTTAACGTCCCAATCTTATCCATATACCTTCCTCTGCCCTGTAGGAATACTCAGCATATTACTCTCAATCCGCTCACTTAGTGCTGTATTACGCTGCACCATCTTGTTGTTGCTTATAGCCATACTAAGTGCCTTGCGAGTCCCTATCATGACACAAACCCTCTCTGCTCTCGTCAGGCCAGTATAGATCAGATTTCGAGCCAACATAACGTAATGGCTGGTAGAGACAGGCATAATAACTACAGGGGCTTGTCCACCTTGAGCCTTGTGTATGGTAATGGCATAGGCCAAGAGCAAGTCCTTTAGTTCGTGCTTACTATAGACCACTACTTTCCCGTGAAAATCACAAGCAAGCCCTATTTCATCCGTCAACTCACCACTTTCATTTTTGATGGATATCGTACCAATTACCGTCCCTATATCACCGTTTAATACCTGTTTATCATAATCATTCTTAGTCTGGATAACCTTATCTCCTTGACGATAGATGCGCCCAGCGGTCTTTATCTCGGCTTTATCTAATGCCGGTGGATTCACCGCCGCTTGGAGTGCATTATTTAATTCTTCCGTACCAATAACCCCTTTTTTCATCGGTGAAAGCACAAGAATGTCTTCCAACCTATACCCCTTGTCCAAGAATCTTAGCACACTAAGTACGACCAGATGAGCAATTCGTTCCGGCTCGGGCTGCTCGATGAAAAAGAAATCATCTTTGGTTTTATCAATGACGACCTGCTCACCATGATTTATACGATGAGCGTTCATTATAATTTGGCTTTCTTGGGCTTGACGAAAGATTTCTGTTAGACGTACATGAGGAATACAAGCAGCGATCATGTCATGCAGCACATTTCCAGGCCCCACAGATGGAAGTTGGTCGCTGTCTCCTATAAGAACCACTTTTGTATTTGGCCCGATGGCTTGAAACAAGTTATATGCAAGCTGCAAATCCTTCATTGACACTTCGTCAATAAATATCAGATCAAAGGGCAGAGGCATATTCTCGCCATACTCCGGCTCAGCACCAAGACGGAATCCAAGCATCATATGAATAGTGGAAGAGTCCATGCCTGTTAGCTCTCCAAGTTTACGAGCCGCACGGCCTGTAGGCGCACATAGCCCAATGGTTGCTTCTGGATAGTGCTTTTTATAGATGTCAATCATGGCCTTTACCACAGTGGTTTTACCTGTGCCTGGATTGCCGGTAATGATCAACAATTGTTGCCTGAACAGTTCTCGAACTGCCTCACGTTGCTTTTCAGCCAGTACAATTCCGTGTTGCAGCTGATACTCGCGAATCATCGGTTCTAAAAAAGGCATAGCTCTGCCACTCCGGGTTGCCATGCAAGCCAGCTTATGAGCAAGTTTATTTTCATAGATATACAGGTGCTTCGGATAAATCCTATCTTCTTCCCAAACCACTTGTTCATGGGCAGCCATCAGTTGCAGTTCTCTTTCAATGTCCTGCTCTGAAACTCCCCTTAAAAGCTCCTTAGTACGCTCAATCAGATCACGCTCAAAGACAAAGCAGTGACCGCCTCCATAGCACATTTCACCAAGAACATGTTGCAACGCTGCGTTCAGACGATACGGTGAGTCCATACTAATACCAATTGCCATAGCAATCTCATCGGCCTTAAGAAACCCAATTAGCCGAATCTCAGTTAGCCGGTAGGGATTGCGCCGCACTATATCTACGCACTCTTTACCCCACTGCTTGTACATCTTGGTGACAATATCCGCAGAAATTCCGTAGGGCAACAACGTCATCATAATCTGCTGAATTTCAAAATTGCTTTTAATGCTATCTGCAATTTTAACTGCACTTTTCGTGCCAATCCCCTTAATACCCATTAGACAAGCGGCACCCTCATGCATAATTCGTTCCAGTGCCCGATCACCGAGCTTTTGAACGATCAATTCAGCAGTTTTCACTCCGCACCCTTTGACGAATTTAGAACTGAGGAAGGAAATAATCTGGTCCTTGGTTTTAGGCAAAGGCCGCTCCCAGTGATCTACAGCAAACTGTAGTCCATATTTGGGGTGAGTCTCCCACTTACCATGAACAGTAATCCGCTCCCCTTTGTTTACTCCGTAAAGATTGCCTTTAATGGCAAAGGGTTCACCGCCGTTTTCCGGCTGCCAACGCGCTACACCAAAGGTATCCTCCTCACTCAAACTACCGTTACGTGGATGGATGAAGTACACCACATGGCCTGTGCTCGTTTCTAGTAATGGTGCTTCCATCAGCTAACACCTGGCTCACGAAGATATTTAAACAATAAAGTTATCAATGATCGCGGTGATTGCAGCCATTTGCTTTGAAGATCAACAGAGTATATAATTTTGTCCAAAAAGGTTCTTGGAAAACTCACAATTTCTTTGTTATTTCTTACAAATGCTCGTACCCTTTCAGCCATACGATTCTTAAGCTGCTGAATACCACTCAGTTCCTTCGCTACTACTCCAACCGGCTCTTCATAAACCTTTTCAACCAATACATTCATCTGTTGTTCAGCAACATCCAAAGCTTTTAGTGCTTGCGCGCGCTCTTCCTTAGTCTTGGCCATATTGACTTCATGCAGAGCATTCTTCATATTTTTCTCAACTTCATCGACTTCATTAGATGCCGATGTTTCTTCAACAGGGACTGCTATCTCAACTTGTTGTTCTTCTGGTTCCAGCCCGAGCATTTTTTGAAACTCATCAGCTCCGATAACTTGTCCAGAGCCAGTAAATTGTTTTATTACTCCGGGGATACTCTTGATGAGATGCCACACATCGACAGGTAAATGCGCCGAGCAATTATTTTCATCGACTGAGTAATTCATTTCAATAAAAATATAACCGGGCATAATAGCACGTTTAATCTCTTTTCCAAGCTTTCCCTGACCGAGCAATCGTCGAGTAGTTGTTGTAAATGTATGTACTGCCTTGATCCAATTTTGAGCGGATTCATTTCGAGCAAACGCCCACTCCATCAGCTTTTTAACATTGTTCTCTTTACCAGTCATAACCTGTATTGCAAACGCAGCTCCCATCAGAGTACCTCCTTCATCGTTTTACTTACTACATAGCTTTTTCTTGCTTTGCTTTTCGGCTAGCTTGAATCTCAGCAGCGTATTTGATATTTAAAGCTGCCAGCATTTTGTGCAGCTTATTCCAAGCTTTTTCAGATAAACCAGGGTTATATGGTTTTGAGATTTGCATTCTAATAATCGCCTCCAACAAAGTTTCTATAAAGAATACTTTTTTGAAATTATGTTTTCATTTAGTTTACTTTTGAGGTAAAAAAATATCATCAGGATACATATTAAAAAATGCTGCTATTTTTACTGCAAGATCATAGTAAAGTTTCCTTTTACCGTTCTCGATTTGCCAGTAGTAAACCTTACTTATCCCTACAGCATCAGCGACTTCCTGACAAGTTTTATTATTATTTTTTCTTATTTGCTTTAAAGTCAAGAGCACTATGCAGCACCTCCTTGAATAAACCATTAGTGAACTATACCCAGTATATGTTAGCGTTTAGTGAATTGTCAATGAATAATTTCTATTTAGTTAACTACATTGAAGTTAGCCGCTCGTTAACTTATTATTAAGTTAATTGAACTTGTTCTGGAGTGATTAAATTGTCTTTTCCCTATCGTTTAAAGCAACTTAGAAAAGAGCATAAGTGGACACAAGAAGAGCTAGGTGCAAAACTGAACCTAACTAAAGTTTCCATTTCAGGTTATGAAAATGGAAATAGAACTCCTGACATGGACACCCTCATAAAAATATCAAACGTCTTTAATGTGTCTATCGATTATCTCGTAGGAAAATCAGATGTACGTTCTGTTGATTCACCCATTATTTCCGGACAAGTCTTGAAGAATTCAATCACTAATTCTCCAAAGCCACCACTTCTTGAACAAATTTTTTTCGATGGTTTTTTAGAGGCTTCAAACGAAGAAAAGGAAGAAATTATTCGCTACTGGCATGAAGAAATCAAAAAGAAAAAGAAAGTACCTCCTACAGAAAAAGACACTGACGAATCCGCTTGGGATTTGAAAGATAAATAATTCTATAGCCCTTTAGGGCTTTTCTTTTACAGTTTAAACAGAACATACGTTCCGTTTAAACGTGTTTTCAAAGCTTAGAACACCATAATCACCAAGAAAAAGGACGATGTTTCATGAACTTAAACTTAGAGCAGCAAGTGAATAAACTCTTGAATTATCTCAATATCCACTACCCACACGAAATCGACATCGAAGCCATCGCTTATGCTTGTAAAGCCGAAGTCTTTCCAACTTCAATCCGCAGTCATTGTATCGCCCATCCCACAAAAATAGGATGGAGCGGTTTATATATCAACGATCAGTTATCTCTGCCTGAATGGCGACAGACCGTAGCCCATGAGTTGTGTCATCATGTTCTACATGTAGCCTCCCACTTAGAAATATCGAACTTACATATCCAGCGCCACGAAATACAAGCAGCACATTTCGCAGAGTATCTGCTTGTACCCCTTCACATGATCAATCATGACGATATTGCACACATCAATTACCTTGATGAAGGTATTCGCTGGATTGCTGAAGAATTTGTCGTTCCACTCGACTTAGCCAAAAATAGATGGGAAGCCTGGAATGCACAAAACATTAATGCTTAAGGAAGCGATGTATAAATGCGTGTTGCTATCTATATTCGTGTATCAACAGACATGCAAGCAGAAGAAGGTTTTAGCATTGAGGGGCAACGTAGTCGTTTAATCAGCTTTGCAGAATCACAGGATTGGGTCATACACGACTTTTACGTTGATGATGGCTATTCAGCAAAAGACTTAAAACGCCCAGATATGCAGCGTATGTTGGAAGATATGGAGAAGAAACTGTTTGATGTTGTTCTCGTTTACAAACTCGACCGCCTTACTCGTTCCGTAGGCGACCTACACTCCCTACTTAAAACATTTGATCTTTATGGCGTGAAGTTTAAGAGCGCTACAGAGATTTTTGAGACGACGACAGCAATGGGGAGGTTCTTTATCACCCTTGTCGGTGCAATGGCTGAGTGGGAGCGTGGGACGATCTCAGAGCGTGTACGCTTCGGAGTCGAGCAAATGGTTGCGGAGGGGCGACGTCCAGGTGGCGTAGTGCCCTATGGATACACGCAGGACGAGCAACTCATTCCTGAAGAGGCTGCACTGATTCGTGAAGTCAGAGATTTGTATATGAGTGGTAAAGGTTATAAATCTGTGGCTATGATTATGAATCGCTCGGGTAAGCTTCGAAGAGGGCGAGAGTGGACTGATGCTACCGTTGCCTACACATTAGAGAACCCATATTACGCAGGTATCATTAGGATTGGTTCAAAGACCCCTGCTGGTACATACGTTAACAGCAAACGAGATGAGAGGGTAAAGTGCGTATATGGTAAAGGATCACATGAACCTATTTTTACTCAAGAGGAGTATGAAGAACTCAAGAAATACATGAAACGGAAATCTCAAGGCGGATTCAGCAAAGTTGGTGAATACTGGTTTAGTGGCGTTTTACGTTGTGGTCGTTGTGGAGCAGCTATGTTTGGACGATTGACAACAAAAAGAACAACAACCAAAGGGATTGTCCGTACTCAATACTATATTTGCTCTAACCGTCATCACAGTAAGACGTGTGATCTCCCTATCTTTCGCCAGACACACATCGAACATTTGGTGTTCCAGTACATTAATCAAATTCAAGAAGATATGGAAAAACTTAATGAAGAGGCTATGAAAATATTTGCTGATGAAGGAAAAAAGAAAAGTGCAATTGACAGCGCCAAACGCGAACTTTCAAAAGTAGCTGAACGTCGGGAAAAGTGGCAGTACATGTTTGTTGAAGGCTTGATTGGGAAGCAGGAAATTCGTAAGAGAATGGCTGAAGAGGATGAGCGTGAGAAGGAGATTCGCCAACGGATTGCACAAGAACAAAAGGCTTTTTCTGGCATACCTCGAATTGAGGAACTGGTTGGACTAGCAGAAGGCTGGGCGTATTTCGATGATCAAGAGAAAAAAGAAATTATTCATACTGTCTTTGATAAGATTGTAGTAAACACCGACTTACGAAAAATTAAAGGTGTGAAAAACAAGTTTTTTGATGCTTACATCCAAGAGATCTCGTTCAACTAACGACTCCATGTCTAATTCACTACCACAATACCCACGATGGACTCCTATCATTGATATTGTGTATATCATCTTCTTGATTATATTGACCTCCACAATACCCATGATGGGGAGCCATCATGGCCGGTATTCATCGCCTGCAGCATATCCAGCGCTTCCGCCCCGCGCACCTCACCGACGATAATCCGATTGGGCCGCATACGCAGCGAGGATCGGATCAGCTCGCGCACAGTAATTTCGCCTTTCCCTTCCGTATTCGCATTTCGGGTTTCGAGCGAGACGAGATTAGGGACCGTAACGATTTGCAGCTCGGCGGAATCCTCGATCGTAATCACCCGCTCATCGGATGGGATGAACTGGGACAGGGCGTTTAAAAACGTCGTTTTCCCCGAGCCTGTTCCGCCGCTGATAAAGATGTTGTATTTGCTTCGCACGAGCCGTTGCAGCAGCTCTGCCGCTTCCTCACTCAGGGAGCCAATCGCAACCAACTGCTCCATGGTCAACGGCCGTTCCGGGAATTTGCGAATCGTCATCGTTGGGCCCTTTAAAGCGATGGGTGGCAGCACGATATTTACCCGCGACCCGTCCCGCAGGCGTGCATCAACGATGGGCGACGATTCGTTCACTACCCGGTTAACGCCGGATACAATCATCTGGATAATGTCCTCCAAGCGCTCCCGAGACTCGAAGCGGACGGGAATCCGCTGGACCTGCCCCTCCCGTTCAACGAAGATTTCCTCATGGCTGTTGATCATTATTTCTGTGACGCTGCGATCCTCAACCAGGGGTTGAAGGACATCCAGCCCGCGAAACGAATCGTACAGCCTGCGCACCCATTTGCGCTTCTCAGCCGCCGTCGCCCCGCTTAATCTCCGGTCCTCCAACACGCGCCGCTCAATATAATCCATCAGCTGGTCATCGTTCAGAACGGAGGTGACATCCAGCCCCTGGCGAATTTCATTACGCAGGGCCGTGAAGTCCGCTTCCTCCATCATGGATCCCTCCCGCACCAGCGAATGACGGTTCCTCGCCCTGGAGCTCGCGGCAAAGCCGAATCATATCGCGTTGATACAGCGGCGAATGCAGCAATTCCCCTTGGCGGCTGCCCTGACTCCAGGCCGGAATATACGATAACGTGGCCTTTAATTTCATCTCCGGCCGCGGCAAATCAGTCAACTGCTTGCCTGTATGCCGATTCAGCGTAAAGCGAGTTTTCTTCAGAAGCGACCGGTAAAAATCCGGCCGAGTTCGTTCCAGATGGGTCAGCCATCCCCCGGTTTTACGCATCACTCCCCAGTCATCCGTAACGATCCAAACGACGCGGTCCGCCCGCTCCAGCACCGCTTCCGTACGGCCATCCGGAAAGGAGTCCATATCCACGATCACCGAATCGTACAAGCCGCTGCCGGCGATGTACTCGATTAACTCCATCGTATCTTTGCGCTCCATTTCCAGCAGCTCATTCAGATTATCCGGCGGAGCCAGCGTATCCCCTTGCAGTACGGGATGCCTGTAGGCATACGCAGAAATCGGGAAACGGGGCGGTTCCCGCCGATCCTCCGCGGCCTTCAAGTCGTACAGCAGCCGGGCCAATCCAGGCTTCCCCTCCTTTGAGCTCTGCCCGGCAAACGGCGGTTCGCTGCCAATCGTCTCCAGGTTCAGGTAAAACACCTTTCCCCCTTCAGTCGCCAGCTGTCGGGCTAAATGCAGGGCCACCGTTGTCTTGCCGCAGCCTCCTACGGTCGAATAAACCCCAATGACCAAAGGCTTCCCGCCGATGCGCACCTCCTTGCCCGAGCCTCCCTGAACGAGCTCGATCACCGCAGAAAGCAGCTGATGCAACGATTGATACTTGTCGACGCGTAAGCTACCGGAATGCTGTGATCCGCCGCCTTCACCCAGTTCAATGAAGTAAAGCCCGGGGCGCTTCATGGCTTCCGCCGCCTCAAGGAATGCCGGGTCACCCAACACCGCATCGATCTCTCCGCCGGATTCCAGCATATATTGGGCAAACGCCTCCTTCCGGCTAAACGCGATCACCACCAAACGCCGATCGAACTCGCTCGCATGTACATACTGTAAAAATGGTTCGATATACTCCTCCTCTTGCACGGCCAGCACCAATTTGATTGGAATCTTAATCCCCTCCTTCAAGGAAAACGAGAACAAAAAAAGCACCGCCCAATAACCCGATTCAACAATCGAGTAATGGACGGTGCTACCGTTCCGTTTCTATATTCCTAAATTTTACAGTAAGAATATCACAATTATGGATGATAGACAAGAGCTTTTTCATAGTTTCCGTTTAACCCTACCCATCCTCCAAAAACCGCTCCTTCAGCTCCCGGGTCGGCACGAGGCAGGTTTCGTCCTTCCCAAACCAACGGTAACGATGTTTGGCGATGAATTGATAGACTGCATCCCGAAGCCCCTTCGGGACGACGATCAGCGCGTACAGCAGGGGCCAGGGGTACCGTAAGCCTCTAGCAATGCGCAGAGCCGCATCTGAGCGGATATAATAGGTTCCGCGTTCAATCAACACGACGCTGTCCAATGATTCCTCATGCGCTCCTGCAGCTTGCAGCAGCCGGCTCCCGGCCTGTGACTGCAAAGAGGCAAAGCGGAACCGCCCAGCCGGGTCACGCTTAATGATAAACTTGACCGCTCCCTGGCATAAATGGCAGACGCCGTCAAATAAGATCACATGCTCATTCCGTTCATCCGGTTGACCTGACATGCTCTTGGCCCCCTCTCCTGTTTGCGGGTAACGCAAATCTCATCTATAGAAGGATATGAAAAAAGCACGGGACATTTCCCGTGCTTGCTGTCGCCAGCTGGCCATAGCGTTCTTACTAGGACGTAAGCTTGTCGAGCCACTGTCCCTCTACCATCTGACGGTTGATTTCATCCGTAAACTTCTCCATACATCCGCAAATGAAGTCTTTACGGCAGACCGGGCAAGGTGTCTTTTGCAGCCTGCTGACGTTGGTTAACCGCCATTCGGGATTACGGTGGTAAAACACGCGGCACGCCGTACCATCGGCCAGATTCACGATAAACTCGTACAATCCGTCATTTTCGTTGCTGCCGGCCTTGGTTACATTTACAACATTCGGTCTGTAAGCCATGTTATCACCCGTATTATCAAATTTCGTTCCAGAGCGCAGCTCTTTTAGTACTTAGACATATTAATGAATTTTTATCGGCGTGTCAACTTGAAAACCTGCCCAAACGGCCTGATTTGACGCACTTTGCGCAAGATTTTATTAGAATGTGCAAAAAATCACCATCCCATACGCCGCACGCCCACCCCAATCGATGAGAAGCAAAAAAAGAACTTCCCGGATCCCTCCGAGAAGTTCTTCTGTAATGCGGTAGAGAGGACTCGAACCTCCACGGGCGTACGCCCACTACCCCCTCAAGATAGCGTGTCTGCCATTCCACCACTACCGCTCATGTTAAGTCTAGGTTCAGACGAACATGGTTATTATAGCTTCGCAGTATTCAAAAGTAAAGTGGAATTATTTGTCCATCCGGCCGGACTTTCGCCTCCGGTAACGAACAAACTCGATATATTCCCGAACGAAAGCTCGCTCGGCTTCGGTTAACGTGCCGATGAACGAAATCCAGTCTTTATCGGTGGAGATATATTCCGTTCTTTGGTCCTGCACGTATTCCGCCTGTTTCTCTTTTCCAGTCATGAGCCAGTCCAGGCTGACATCGAAGAAAGCAGCGATCTCAATCAATTTATTTGTACTTGGCGTGGACTTTCCCCGCTTCCAATCCCCGAAGTTCCCGGTACTGATCCCCAATTCGAGGCAAAACGCCTTTTTCGTCATTCCGGCGTTTTTGATCAGCAGTTCAATACGTTCGTAGATTGACAACTTCTCTCCAACCTTCCTCAACAGCTTTGATGACGTTTTTAAGTAATTTAAAAGTTGTGAAACGACTTAAATACGTTTATAATAAAGTGAAATGCTGGAACTATGTCTATATCTTAACACAGCGCCGGCAAGTACTTAATAGGTCGGAAGACTGCCCTCAGTTTCATGACAGGAGCGTACCCGCCATGAATGACAATCCCCAATGGAAGGCACCCTATCATTCTTTGAATCAGAGCGTTGCAATCATAGAACCAAATGGAACGATCATCTCTGTCAACCGAACTTGGGCCAACCGAGCCGCCTTTTTGGGCGTTGCTCCGGGCTGGGCACGGCCCGGATTAAATGTTTTTCAGTTTTTTCAGCATGGGCCGCATGATCATACTTATTTTAACCCCCATCTGCTGTTGGAGCAATTTTCGAAAATCTTAAGCGGGGAAACCGAGAGGTTTGAATTTGAATTCAAGGCCCCTACCAAAGATGCTGAGTTATGGTTTCTTGCCGAATTAACCCCATATGCGGAAGAAAACCCCTTTTCGCCTCAAGGCATCGTGATCACCTGTACCAACATCACCCGGCTGAAGCGTCTGCAACTTCAAATCCAGCATGAACTCGCACATATCCGCACGCTCCGGGGACTGCTTCCCATTTGTGCCGTATGTAAGAAGATCAAGGATGAAGACAACATGTGGTGCACCACCGAAGCTTACTTGATCAAGCATACGCACGCGGAATTTACGCACGACATTTGTCCTGATTGCATCCGGGCATTATATCCCAAATATTCCTCAAATCTGGACTTGCCGCCCAAGCAAGAATAATTACACAAAACGCTTAGCATTAGCGAATCGCACGTTCAGCTTTGTCCCGGGCGGCCTTCGAACGCCGTGATAGGATTCGGCTGAGCTGCTGCCCAAGTGTAGCGCCGGCCAAACCTCCGGCGATCAGGCCGATCCCCCCAAGCTGAAGCATCCCTGCCAAAGTGGCGAGCACTGCCCCGCAGCCGGCTGCGGCCAGGAATGGCAAAGTACGCTCGCCCCCGGCAAGCAAGGCGATGAAGAGCGCCGGCAGCGCAAAAGTTAAGACTTCAGCCAGCTCTGCGGTGACGAAACTCCCCAATCCGGTGCCTGCCGCTGTACCGGCAATCCACGATCCATAAATCGCCAGCGCAAAAGTTATATAATAAGAAGGCGAAATGGGCTCCCCTTGGGCTGCCCGGCTGGAAGTGACCGCGAACCCTTCGTCGGTTAGGCCGATCGCTGCCAGCCATTTCGGGGACTCCCGCCATGTCGCCAGGTAAGGCCCCATCGTTGCCCCATAAAGGACATGACGCATGTTTAACAGCAGCAGTGTCGTTACGATCGTCACGGGAGCCGCAGCGGATGCTAACATGCCTAGCAGCATAAACTGGGCCCCTCCCGAGAAGATCCATACCGAACTGAATACGGCCATTCCCCCGGGCAATCCTCCCGCCGCAGCAAGCACACCATAAGTCATGGACAATGGAAAATAAGCCAGCATAATCGGAAACGCATCCTGCAGCGCCATTTGAATCTCTTCACTTCGTTTCGACCGGTTCATGACTGCTTCCTCTCCCTCTATCTATCTTTCTATCCTGTTTAGCCAATCCAAGCGTGAAAACCAGCATAAAACAGCACGCCGGCGGTTACTGTTAACAGAAGACGGCGTGACCACCAGGCGATGATCATCGTAGGAATAGCGGCAAACAGCATCAGGTTATCCGAGAGCGGAATCCACTTTCCATCTTCGAGCAGCAGCAGCGGCCCGATCAGCGCGCCAAGCACGGCAGGCGACACGTACGCCAGCCATTCCTTCGTAGAATCGGACCATCGGATCCGGCTGCCTAATACCAAGGAACCTGCCCGTAATAAATAGGTTCCTGCTCCAATCAGAACAATTATCCAAAGCTGAGTTGCCACGTTTTGATCTCTCCTTGACCTGAAATGCATTTCATAATTTATACTCATAACCAAAAGATAACCCTCACCAATGATGGAAGGATAGGAGGAAACAAACAATGAAACTGATCGCTGTAGATCTGGACGGAACGCTGCTTACCTCGAACAGCCGCCCGAGCTCCCAAGGCTTGGACGCCATTTCACATGCCGTGGACCAGGGGCATACCGTAACGCTTTGTACCGGTAGAGCAAGCTTTGACGCCAGACATTTAACCGGGGAGCTGTCCATCCCCATTATCGCATCCAATGGCGCGGAGGTTTTCGACCGGGAAGGAAAGCTGCTGCGGGAAACGCCAATTCACCCGGACGCTGCCGCGGAAGCCGTTCGTTATTTGCTGAAACAGGACGTCTATTTCGAAATCTTTTGTCCGGAAGCCATCTATTCCCCTTCAAACGGCGAGCAAAAGCTGCTGGCTGAAATGGATATGCTGGTCAGCGCAAATCCAGAGGTCGATCGGGACCGGTTGTGGGAGAGCGCCAAAATCCAATTCGTTCAATTTGGTTTCAAGGGAATCGACCATCCGCTGCAGCTAATAGAGCAAGAGCGGCCTGTGTATAAGCTTTTGGTGTTTACCTATAACGAAGACAAACTCGACGAAATCACGCAGCATTTTAACGGCCAGCCGCAGGTGCAAACGACCTCCTCTGCCAAGCATATCGTAGAGGTCATCGCGAAGGAAACCGACAAAGGTAACGCTTTGCAATTTCTCGCCGGTCATTTGGGAGTGGATTTGACCAATACCGTCGTGATTGGCGACAGCTACAATGATATATCCATGTTTCAAGTCGCAGGAACCAAAATTGCCATGGGAAATGCCGTAGATGAAATCAAGCGCCTGGCCACATCGGTCACCCGAACCAATGACGAACATGGAGTGGCTTATGCGATTCGTACCTTACTCGAAATCTAGCCCTTGCCTATGCCTTCGGGCATATGAAGAAAGAACCTTGCTAAACGCAAGGTTCTTCACTTTCTTAGGATGCGGTAGAGAGGACTCGAACCTCCACGGGCGTACGCCCACTACCCCCTCAAGATAGCGTGTCTGCCATTCCACCACTACCGCATATGAAATTGATGAATCAAAGAAATAGGATGGTGACCCGTAGGGGATTCGAACCCCTGTTACCTCCGTGAAAGGGAGGTGTCTTAACCCCTTGACCAACGGGCCACAGCTTAATCACCACTAGAAGCGGCGACAAAATTGAGTATAGCAAAAAGATTTTCGGCTTGCAAGCCCTAATTTAACAAAATTCATCCGAGAGTTCTCATCCCTCTTACAACAAAGAGCCTCCGGATCGCCGGAGGCTCTTATTATGATGTATCTCAAAACGGAGAGAGAGGGATTCGAACCCTCGCACCGCTTACGCAGTCTAACCCCTTAGCAGAGGGTCCCCTTATAGCCACTTGGGTATCTCTCCATATAAATGGCTCCCCGAACAGGACTCGAACCTGTGACAACTCGATTAACAGTCGAGTGCTCTACCGACTGAGCTATCGGGGAACGAAATTAGTGAGAACACCATTTAATTTATCACGGTTACGCAGCAAAGTCAAGAATCAAAGCACTTTGTAAGCCCTTCCTTCTTTCTCCTGCCTGGTTTCGCACCGGAACAACGGGTAGAGGAATTTGCCGCCGCTTCCCGTCGGACAAGCCCGCCAAAAAAAGATTTGCATTCCATCAAAAAAACGATAAAATAAACTTGACGTAAAAATATTTTTAACGTATTAACATTTTTATTGTGTAGGAGGAGTGTTCATGTCTCAAGAAGTGCGCGTCAAAAGCCAGCCGTTGATCCGGTTCGGTGAGCTGGCAGCTTATAAACCGTTTATGTACCTTTTGCTCGCTCGTGTAATTTCCCGTTTTGGCGATTCCATTGACTCGATTGCTTATAGCTGGATGGTATACAGACTGACCGGCTCCACACTGATGATGGGCACCTTGTTTGCACTCAATTTCATCCCTAACATCGCCTTCAGCTTTTTCGCGGGAACACTGGTGGATCGCTGGTCCAAGAAAAAGGTCGCGGCGTTCACCTATCTGGGACGCGGCCTCATCGTCTGCTTCACGGCCTTCCTCTATTGGCAAGGCTGGCTCGCCCCCTGGCATCTCTATATGCTGACCTTTCTGACCTCCACGCTGGAATGCTTTGCC
Source organism: Paenibacillus sp. MB22_1 (assembly GCF_047200555.1). Taxonomy (NCBI): domain Bacteria; kingdom Bacillati; phylum Bacillota; class Bacilli; order Caryophanales; family Paenibacillaceae; genus Paenibacillus; species Paenibacillus sp. MB22_1. The sequence goes on along the minus strand of NZ_JBLADV010000002.1, from coordinate 2,628,855 downwards.
TCTCCTGCCGAACTGGCTTTGGTTCCCCAACTGCTGCCCAAGGAAAAGCTGCTCAGCGGCAATTCCTTCAGCACCTCCGCTTCGCGGGCGGCTGAATTAGCGGGCATGGCCACCGTCGGCGGCATTATTGCAACTTTGGGCATCTCCGCTGCAATTTTGATTGACGGAATTACGTTCACCCTTGCGGCCGGCTTCATCCTGCTGATCCGTAACACCAGCCCAAACGCCAACCCAACTTCGCCCGCACCTCACCTCAAAGCTGCACAACCAGATAACTCCTTTGTTCAAGAACTTAAAGCAGGGTTAAAATATCTCGTATCCAATAAGCTACTGATAACCATCGTGATGGCTGCGGCATTCGTGAACTTCTGCTTATCCCCGTTTAACGTCCTAAACGCCGTCTATGTTGATGAAATTTTAGGTTCAGGTCCTGCCGGCCTAAGCTTGATGGGGTTTAGCTTAATCTGCGGGACTATTGTCAGCGGATTATGGATTGGCAAGAAAGGCTCCGCCTACAAAAAAAGCCGGCTCATCCTCACCGGTTACCTGCTGCTTGGAGCCAACTATGCGCTGATGTACCTGCCTGCAGTCATTCCGGTTCAACCGCTTGTTTTGGCTGCGTTATTTTCCTTTGGCATGGGACTTTCCGTCTCATTGTGCAACACCCCATCCACGACCTACTTTATGGAAAGTGTCCCCAAGGAACTGCTTGGCCGCGTCGGAGCGTTATACTCCATGGTCTGCACCTGCGCGATCCCTGCGGGCAGTGCGCTGGCCGGGGTGATAGGGGAATGGATGCCCGTCCATCTCCTGTATGTGAGCTTTGGGTGCCTCCTGCTCATCCCGATACTGCTCTTGTTGAAGCAGCGAAGCTTTATGGAAATTTGACGCCTTCCTCTGCTTTGCGCATTTGATAGACCCAGGCTATACTAAAAACAATGACGACAACCGTTTAAGGTTCGGGTGGGGGGCTTACTGGTGGACAATGTGAAGGAATTAAAAACCCTGGAGGACATTCGGATCTATTCTGACCCGTATCGCCTTCAAATCCTGGATACATTTAAGCAATTAAATCGTCCGGCAACGATGAAGGAAGTGGCAGATAAGATGGGGGAAGTTCCAGCCAAGGTCTATTATCACGCCAAAAAACTGGAGAGCATCGGCCTGCTGCAGCTCGTGGACACGAAGATCATCAACGGCATTACGGCGAAGTACTATGAGCCCTATGAGGGGGCTATTCAGATTAAGAAGAGTTATTTTGATGATTCCATGAGGCAGGTTGCTTTGACAGAAACCGAGAAGCTGCTAAGCAATTTATATGATGAAAGCAAAAAGCGGTTTTTGAAAGCATCCCGCTCGCAAACGTCTTCCGGGCAATTGACCACCGATCACGTGTATCTGACCCCGCAGGAGGCGAAGGAATTTCAGGACTGGGTCACGGCGTTTCTCAAGCAGCACCAGACCAAAACGTCGGAGGAAAGTACGATGTACGAGATCTTTTTAACCGTATCGAAAAGCATAGATTCCGAGGATTAAAATAATAAGAACCATCGTCTCCATACATGGAAGCGTGGTTCTTATATTTTTGCCGATGAAGTTGTTCCTGCTTTGTTTTCGTCTTGCGGGTTCGCAGATCTTGGAACGCAAATGGACTGCGGCTGAGCTCTGGGCTACGTTTGCCTTCTCGGATGAGCTTTTGCCGATGCTTCTTGGCTTGAGATTGGGCCATCTGACATCACTCCTTAGGTTGTTTGATTTAAGTATAGCACACCTTAACCGCCGGATAATGCATAGAGCCGCAGCTTCCCCGCACATCGGCCGCAGCGGTAGCGGCTTGGGTCTACTCGACGTTTACGCAGATACGTCATCCCGCAATCGGCGCATACCAGCTTATAGCGTTGCGGCAAGGTTTTGCGCTGTTTTGCCCCGGGCAAGGCGTTGCAATAGCGGCTGCCGCCAACTTTTTGGAGCAGGGCCTTAAAGTCCGCGTCGCGATGCCGGTATCCTCGTCCCGCCAGATGAAGATGATAGTGACACAATTCATGTTTGATGATACGCTCGACTTCCTCTTCCCCATAGGCGGCCAGTTGGGCGGGATTGATCTCGATATGATGGGTTTTCATAAAATAACGCCCTCCGGTTGTTCTTAACCTGCTGTTAAAACGGGCCCTATGCCGGAAAGGCACGCCGAAGGAACGCAGCGAGATTTGCTCGATCCAGGCTTGCAGCTGCTCATCCGTCATCGTCTCTCCCCTTCCTGTTCGTAGAAGCGCATGAAAATCTGCTAGATTCGTTACTTGAATTTTAACTTCTCCTTACGCTACACTGTCAAGTAGGATGGATAGAAAAGGAGAATCGTTAAGCATGTCCCTAATGAGATACGTCATTTTACAGCAGGACCAGGATCTGATCTTCGTTGAAATGCCCCGTGACTACGCCTACCAGCTTAGCGCTTTGAATTTGCGGCTGAACAAGGAAATCGATAAACTGACGGCTGCCGAGGTTCCGACCTTGCCGCGTGCGATTGCCGAATGCGACCAGCTCGAGCTCTTGCAGGAATCGCTGCAGATCACGAGCGGGCTGGATTATATTAACGGACTGGAGTCCGCTTTCTCCGCGATCCGTGAGGAAAATTATCCCCTGATTTCACTGCTCACCGAAATCCGTGCCCTCCAGGCTCAGCTGGAGCAATGGTACGAAGAAGAAGGCGCGTAACTCTAAGGCTGCTGCCAAGGAAGCAATGAAGCCGGCCAGGATTATCCCTTTCCGTAAGGTAGAGGGAATTGGTCGGCTTTTTCACTTTGGTCGGAGGAGCCTAGTACACCCCGCAGCGGCGCTCTTCCGGGTATAGCTCGTCGTCACACCCCCGCCGTGCTGCTCTAACGGAACGTAGAGACCTTATTTGCCTATTTCCCGGCTATTTCCCGCTGTAACGGAACTGAAAGACCTTATTGCACGGTTTTTGCGGCCATTTCGCTGTCCACGCTCCAAATAAGGTCTCCTGGTTCCGTTAGAAACGGATCATGCCCGTTTTCGAGCAAATAACGTCTCTGAGTTCCGTTAGAATAGACCCAACAGCGCAGAGGCGGCACCAACCTTTTCTGACTTCCATTGGAGTGGCGTCAGCCCCGGCAGACCCCACCCGGTCAGTTAAGGCCAAACCGCACCCCTGCCTCTCCATTCCCCCACCGTGTTCAAAAGCCAGAATTTACCGGCGATTTGCAGGGGACTTGCACGGATTGGGTGAATTCCCCATACCCTAACCATACCAATGGGTTTCCGGAGGAGGGGATACGCTTGCCAAACTGGCTTAGCAATCAGATCATGCATGCCTTTAACAAGAGAGATCGCCGTCAAATTCGGCTGTTAAACGATTGTTGGTTTTTTTATTATAGCCGCCAAAAAAAACAGACCGAAACCACCAACCACATGCAATAGCACTTGATCAAAAAAAGGGGCCGGCTCCACAGCAGCAAATCTGCTTGGAGAACGGCCCTCGCTCTCGTAAAAAAGAGCCGGGTTACACGGCCCACCCGTATCACCGGCTCTCTATGAGTTTTACTGTGCCTTTACCTCAGAAGGCCCCCGCATCGTCAAACCAACCCGGCCTTTCTTCACGTCCACGTTCAGCACCCAGACGGTGACATTGTCGCCGACCGAGACGACGTCCATCGGATGCTTGACGTACCCGTTGCTCAGTTGGGAGATGTGTACGAGCCCGTCGTTTTTGATGCCAATATCAACAAAAGCCCCAAAATCGATGACGTTGCGCACCGTCCCCTGCAGTTCCATGCCGGGCACCAAGTCCTCGATCTTCAGTACATCGGTGCGGAAGATTGGCGGCGGCAGCTCCTCGCGAGGGTCACGCCCCGGGCGCTGCAGACTTTCGAGAATGTCGCGCAGCGTTGGAACGCCCACCTCGAGGCGAGGCGCCAGTTCGTCCGGATTCAACGCAGCCAGCTTCTCATTCAGCTCTTTGGAGCCCAGCTGATCCATCGATACCCCCAGCTCGGCAAACAATCGGTGCACCACGTCATAAGATTCCGGGTGGATCGGCGTCTTGTCCAGCGGATTCTCGCCGCCGTCGATCCGCAGGAAGCCTACGCACTGCTCGAAAGTTTTGGCGCCAAGTCGCGGTACTTTTTGCAGCTGCTTGCGGCTCTTGAAGCGTCCGTTCTCCTCGCGGAACTTAACGATATTCTTCGCAATCGTCGTATTAACCCCAGATACGTAGGACAAGAGCGCCGGCGAAGCGGTATTGACGTCCACACCAACATGGTTTACCGCCGACTCTACCACGTTCTTTAAACTTTCGTCGAGATGCTTCTGCGACACGTCGTGCTGGTATTGACCAACGCCAATCGCCTTCGGCTCGATTTTAACCAGCTCCGCCAACGGGTCCTGCACCCGCCGTGCAATGGATACGGCGCTTCGCTCCGCCACGTCCAAATCCGGAAATTCCTCCTGCGCCAGCTTGGAGGCCGAATACACGCTGGCGCCCGCCTCGTTGACGATCAGATACGCCAGCTCGCGGTCCTTGCCCTTGCGCTCGGCGATGACCTCGGCGACAAATTGCTCCGTCTCCCGCGAGGCCGTACCGTTGCCGATCACGATCAGCTCGATCCCGTATTTGTCGATCAGCTCGTGGAACTTGATTGCCGCTTCCTTTTTCTTGTTGTTTGGCGGCGTCGGGTAGGTGACCGCCACCTCCAGCAGCTTGCCGGTGTCGTCAACAACGGCGAGCTTGCAGCCGGTGCGGTAGGCCGGGTCAACGCCAAGCACCGTTTTGCCGCGTACCGGCGGCTGCAGCAGCAAGCTGCGCAAATTGCCGGCGAAGATCGAAATCGCCTGGGCTTCGGCTTTTTCCGTCAACTCGCCGCGCACCTCCCGCTCGATCGACGGGGCGATCAAGCGTTTATAAGCATCCTCGATCGCCGCGCGCAGCACGTCCTCCGTTGCGGAACGTCCGCGGATCACCTGGCCGGCGATGTGGCGGCAGATCGCCTCGGCGTCCACCTCCAGCGACACCTTCAGCACGTTCTCCCGCTCGCCGCGGTTCATGGCGAGGATGCGGTGGGGCGGCATTTTTTTGGCCGGTTCCCGATAGTTGTAGTACATTTCGTAGACGGATTCCTCTTCCGGTGACTTCGCTTCGGACACCATCATTCCGTGGTCCATCGTATATTTCCGGACCCAAGCCCGGGTCGGCGCTTCATCCGCCACCTGCTCGGCGACGATATCCATCGCCCCTTGCAGCGCCTCCTCGGCCGTTTCTACGCCTCCTTCCATCCCGGCAGCCTGGGTGAACTTCGCGGCTTCCGTGAGTGGATCGCCTTGCTTCGGCTGCGACAACAGCCACTCCGCCAGCGGCTCCAGACCCTTTTCCTTCGCTACGCTCGCGCGGGTTTTGCGTTTTTGCCGGAAGGGTCGATACAAGTCCTCTACTTCCTGCAGCTTCACCGCCTTCGCGATCGCGGCCGCCAACTCGTCCGTCAGCTTGCCCTGCTCGTCGATGATCCGGACGACTTCCCGTTTCCGTTCCTCCAGGTTGCGGAGGTATTGCGTCCGCTCTTCAATATTGCGCAGCTGGTTTTCATCCAGCTCCCCGGTCATTTCCTTCCGGTAACGGGCGATAAACGGAATTGTATTGCCCTCATCCAGCAGCCCGATCGTTGTTCGCACCTGCTTCAGGGAGAGTCCCAGCTCCTTCGCGATCTGGGCGAAGATCCGCTCCTGTTCCCCCGCATCGGCCATACTTTGCACCTCTGTTCCGTTCGTCTCCGTTTGCGTCATGGCCAAATCCCTCTTTCATTCTAAAAATTGCGATTGTTTCTATTATCACAAACTTTGCGCGCCTTTTCCAGCATGTCCAAACCCATCGAAGTCAGAGTTGACGAAAAAAAAACACCGCGCCCAAGGCAACGGTGCTTTCATTCAGTTCTTTAAAACGTGCCGTAGATGTCTGGCGATGAAGCAAAGACCAATACCGCAATAATGGCAATCACAATAATGATACCGTACAGTGCCGTACCGATGATACCGCAAACGAGACCCGCGATGCTAAGTCCCTTGCCCTGCTCGCCCTTCCGTTTGATCTCCTTAAACGACAAGCTGGCGAACACAATCGCAACGATCCCCAAAATAAAGCCGACATACGGAATGACGATCGAGAGAATGCCCAGCACCAACGATGCGATGGATTTGCCGTTTGTTTTGGGCGGCGTCGGCGGTGGTGGCGGCGGAAATTGGTTAAACGTGGAATACGAATAAGATGTTTCAGACGGACGTTGATCCATGAAAAAAAAGTCCTCCCCAAAATATGTTACATCCATTGTACTTGATCGTTGTGAATGGCGCCATGGCTATTTCCCGTGAATTGGTCTTTTTATGAAAAATCATTCAGAAAACTTTCAGCTTCACTTAAGGTTCGCCTCATCTTCATCTTCTAAAATGGTTTTGATTTGCAGAGAACCGGTACAAGCACTGCCGTCTGCCGGTAGAATACATCATCGTTGGAGGGATTCGATGAAGAAGAAATGGTTGTGGATTGGGGGCGGAGCCTTGGTTCTGATCGCCATTGCCCTCATCCTTGTTCTAAAGCTGCCGGACAAGCAGAATCAGACGGCGGCGCCCGTTCAGAATACGACCCGGGTCAGCAAGGGCGACATTACCGTTAGCGTGTCCGGATCAGGTACGATCGTCTCAACCGAGAGCGAAAGCGTACGTACGAAGGACGAGGGGAAAGTAAGCGAAGTTCTTGTAAAGACGGGAGACGTCGTGGAAGAAGGCCAGGTGCTGCTGACATTTGAGGGCACGGATAATACCGACAACATCAAGGAACAGCAATCCTCCCTGGAAATGCAGAAACTGGACCTGGTTGATTTGCAAAATCAGTTTAAACGTCAAGTGCAAGAAGGCGCCGACGAGCAAACACTAAACGCCACGAAAAAATCAATTGCCAAGCAAGAGCTAAACATCAGCAATACGGAAGCGGAAATCGCTAAGCTGCAGGAGGCAATGGTTCCTCCCGATCCGTTAACCTCCCCGATTGACGGCACGGTCACCGCAGTCAACATCACCGCCGGGGAACAGGCCAAAAGCGGTAGCGAGCTGTTTGTCATTAACGATTACCAGAAGCTCAGCGTCAAAATTCAGGTTGACGAGCTGGATATCCCCAGCGTCACAGAGGGCATGAAGGCGAACGTTCAAGTTGACGCTTTTCCGGATCAGACTTTTGAAGGTGTTGTCTCTGACATCGCGAATGAAGGGGTTGCCTCGGGCGGTGTGTCGTTATTTGATGTCACGATCGCCCTGAACAATTCTGAAGGCGTGCGGGTAGGTATGTCAGCGGAAGCAACGATCATCACCGAGGAGAAAAAGGATATCTTAACCCTGCCGATCGAGGCGGTTCAGCAGCGGGCCGGCCGGTATTTCGTCATGCTGCCCGAAACGGGGAGCGACGGAACAAGTGCGGCAGGTGGCGCAGCCAGTCCGCAAGGGTCGGGCAGCGGGCCGGCTACAGGCAGCGCACCGGCCGCTGACAGTGCGCCGACCACGGGCAGCGCACCGGCCGCTGACAGTGCGCCGACCACGGGCAGCGCACCGGCCGCTGACAGTGCGCCGACCACGGGCAGCGCACCGGCCGAAGGCAGCACGCCCAGCACAGGCCGCACTGCACAGCCCGATGCCGCAGCTGGTGCTGCCGGAGGCACCAGCGGCATGAACGGCCGTATCCAGGTCGTTGAGGTTGGCGTGCATAACGAATCATATATCGAGATTGTCAGCGGACTAACCGAAGGCCAGGAGGTTGTGATCCCGACGATCATCAGCAACTCTTCGAGTTCCTCCACCCAACAGCAAATGAGAATGCAGGGAGGGTTCGGCGGAGGCAGTGCCGGATTTGGCGGAGCCGGAGGCGCCGCTCCTGGCGGGGGCGGTGCGGCTCCATCCGGAAGAGGCGGGTTCAGCGGCGGAGGTGGCCGATAATGGCGGCAATATCTCCCCCACTGATCGACGTGCAGAACCTCGGACACGGCTACCGTATGGCCGGAGAGATGATGACCGTGCTCAGCGATATCAGCTTTCAGGTCCGGCATGGCGAATTCGTCGCCATCATCGGCCCGTCCGGCTCCGGGAAGTCGACGCTGATGAACATGCTGGGCTGTCTGGACGTCGCCAACGAAGGGACGTATTTGCTTGCCGGGCAGGACATACGCAAGCTGTCCGATAACAAGCTGGCCACGATTCGCAATGAGAAGATTGGGTTTATTTTTCAACAGTTTAATCTGTTGCCCAAATTAACCGCCTACGAAAATGTTGAGCTGCCGCTCATCTACCGCAACGTCCCGCACAAGGAGCGAAAAAAATCAGTCGAAGAGTCGCTCCGTCTCGTTGGTTTGGAAGACCGGATGCACCATCGTCCTTCCGAGTTGTCAGGCGGGCAGCAGCAGCGGGTGGCCATCGCCCGTGCAATCGCCGGCTCCCCGCCGCTCCTGCTCGCGGACGAACCGACCGGCGCGCTGGACAGCAAGACCGGCATCGAAGTGATGGATAAGATGAAGGAACTGAATGCACTCGGCCACACGATCATTATTATCACCCACGATCTGTCCATCGCTGAGCAAGCCAAACGGGTCATCCGAATCCAGGACGGACGAATTGTTGAAGATCGGGGGAACCGGGCATGAATCTTCTGCAAAGCATCAAAATGGCCTGGAAAAGCATCGCCGGAGCGAAGATCCGCTCTTTTCTTACGATGCTAGGCATCATTATCGGCGTCTCCTCGGTGATTACGCTCGTATCTGTGGGGCAAGGCACCACATCGCAGATTACGGACCAACTCGAAGGCTTGGGAACCGACCTGCTTACGGTGAACATCATGGGCCGGGGCAGCTCCACCTCACTCTCCTTTGAGGAAGCGATGGCTCTGGGGAAGATCGAAGGGGTGAAGGCCGTATCCCCCGTGATCAACGGCTCTGTAACGGCCAAGAAAGGAACGGTAAATGACAGTCTTTCGGTAGAAGGCATCGCGCCTTCCTACGAGGAGGTCCAGGATTTCCACGTCCAAGCCGGACGTTACATCATCGACATGGACAATGAGTTCCGCATGAAGGTGGCGTTGATCGGGACCGAAGCTGCCGAGACTTTTTTTGGCACAGATAACCCGATTGGACAAACGATTCAGCTTAACGGCAGCAGCTTCAAAATCGTTGGCTTGTTGGAATCGAAAGGTTCCAGCCTGACCGCCTCCAACGATAATAAGCTGCTGATCCCAATCGCTACGGCCGAGCGCTTTCTGCAAAGCCGCGGCGTGCGTTCGATTACGGTACAGGTTGAGGACACCAAGCAGATTGAAACCGTCAAAGCGTTGCTGGAAGCTACCTTGGATAAAAAGTTCCAAAATGCCGACAACGCCTACAGTATCTTTAACTCCCAGGAGATGCTGGACACGCTAAATTCGACAACCCAAATACTGTCGCTGGCGCTCGGCGGCATTGCCGGCATTTCGCTGCTCGTCGGCGGCATTGGGATCATGAACATCATGCTCGTCTCCGTCAGCGAGCGCACCCGGGAAATCGGCGTTCGCAAAGCGATCGGGGCCAAAAAGCGTGACATCCTGATGCAATTCATGGTCGAATCGACGGCACTTAGCGGCTTCGGCGGCTTGATTGGCATCGGGCTGGGCTACGGCGCCAGCGCGTTGATCGGCCACTATTCGTCGCTAACGACCACCGTATCGCTCCTGATCGTCCTGATCGCCTTTGGCTTCTCCTTGTTCATCGGCATCATCTTTGGGATGATTCCAGCGAACAAGGCAGCCAAGCTACGCCCGATTTACGCGCTGCGGACCGATTAAGTCAACCATTGTGTTCGAAAAATCGAATACAATTCACCAGATTCACCGGTTTTAGCGAATTATATATGAAATTTCATACAGAATGTGCCCTGCGGGTGCCGGAATCCGTTTTTTTATATGAAAAATCGAATAGAATCCGCCCTAATCCCCAAAATCAACACAATTCTATATGAAAAATCGAATACATTCCGCCGAGCCGAGCCGCACCACCGTACCAGACTGCCCCCTACCACCCAACCGTCCAAGCAACAATAAAAAAGTGCAAGCCGCCAAGGAACTCCCTTGCGCTTGCACTTTTGCTCGTTTCGCTAGCCTAGCTCACTCCGTAAACCGATGCCATGCAATCGACGAACATCCGGTTGTATTCCTGGCGGGTCAGATCCTTATTGCAATGGATATCGCGTCCAAGGAACTGGTACCAGGTGATCTCGACCTGATCTTTTTTGTACAGGAACCGGCCGTTCGTCAGTGAAAATTTGTCGTTCTCGAAGGGCACGATGTTCTCGTAATCCAGCTCGCTGCCTTGCTGCTCGGCCACGAACGTCGCCAGCAAAATCAACATTTTGAAGGGATCGTCATAGATTTCATATTGAGCGCTCAAACGGCAACCTCTCCTTTATCCGTGATTACTCTCATCGTACTCGAATTGCCCTCGCGACAAATAGGAAAATTATAAGATCCTTTATGAATTTTATCGCATAATAAACAACGCCCCGGAACAACGTCCGGAGCGTAAAAAGTCATTCTAAAAACGCACACATGAGTGATAAATGTTCAAAAATCAATTAAACCGAGACTGATGAGCAGCGAATCGTTCACTTTCTTCATCGTCTCCTCATCCAAATGCGTAATTTTATCCGTTAGTCTTTGTTTATCGATCGTTCGAATTTGCTCCAGCAAGATGACGGAATCCCGGTCAAATCCGTGAGTTGCCGCGTCAATCTCAACATGGGTCGGCAATTTCGCCTTTTGGATTTGTGCCGTAATAGCAGCAACAATGGCCGTTGGGCTAAATCGGTTTCCGATATCATTCTGGATGATAAGCACCGGTCTGACCCCGCCCTGCTCAGAACCTACCACAGGGGAGAGATCTGCAAAAAAAACGTCGCCGCGCTTTACGATCAATGTTTACACCCCGCTTACTAGGCGGTCCAGAGTGATGTCTGCATCTTCTTCCGCATGGAACGCTTCGGAGGCCATGGACAAATTAATTTTGGCCATCTCCATATAGCCGCGCTGCATCGATTCGCGGATGAAACGTTTCTTCCGCTCGTTCAGATACAGCTTCATGGCCTGCCTGATCAACTCGCTGCGATTGGAGTTCTCCATCGCCACGATTCCATCAACTTCCTGCAATAGCTGATCCGGCAAACTGATCATGATTCTTTTGGTGTTGTGCATATTAGCCATCTTAAAACTTCCACCCCCAAAACCTACTCGCCCCTGTTTCCTGATAATCAGTATAGCATTATTCAAGGAAATTTATACAAAAGAAATATATGCCGAGCGTATATCAAGTATGCTGCATTTCATTATAAACAAAAACAGTGGTGCCGTACATACCTGATCATTTCCATGTTTAGTATTCGATAGACCTGGCATAAATTCCTTCACGCAGGGACAGTTTTGTTGAATTTTGTCTGCTGCGCCAATTCCGTCACAGCAGCGGGTTCAGCAATAAGACCGATTCGCCCTTTCGTTTGTATACCCGGGGCACTCGGTGGGCCAGCATGCAAATCAACTCGTAATGGATCGTTCCCATGGCGGAAGCCAGCTCCCCGGCGGTAATTTCCTCGCCGGCTTGCCGGCCGATGAGCACAACCTCTTCGCCGGCTTGAATTTCTTCGGCTTCCTCAGCCAAAGCTTGAAGCGATACCATACATTGGTCCATGCATATGACGCCTGTTACAGGGACACGGCGGCCGCGTATTAGTACCTGCGCCTTGCCGTTTAACATCCGTGAATATCCGTCGGCATACCCGATCGGAAGCGTGGCAATCCGCTCTTCCTGCTCGGTGATGTATCTCGCTCCATAACTAATGGCGGAATGGGCAGGCAACGTCTTCACCCGTACCGTTTCCGTTTTCAGCGAGAGAACCGGGGTGAGCTTCACTTGATCGCGTCTCACCTCGTCGGATGGATACAAGCCGTACAGTGCGATGCCAATGCGGACCATTTGCACCGACAGTTCCGGCATATCAATGGCGATTGCGCTATTTCCCGTATGTATGATCGGGATGCGAATATTATGCTCCCGCAGCGCTTCCACCACGCCCTGAAACCGGCGATATTGTTCCAATGTATAGCTTTTGTCTTCCTCGTCCGCCGTGGCATAGTGGGTGAACAAGCCTTCTACTTCCACATGCGGCACTTGCATAGCCTTGCGTACGAAGGCGACCGCCTCATCTCCAGGCAGCAGTCCGACGCGGCCCATGCCGGAATCGATCTTGATATGGACTTTCAGCTTATGCGGGAATTCAGCAGGATTCAGCGCTTCAATCGCCTCCAGCACTTCGTTGCTGAAGACATTTAGCGTGACATCATGCTCCCAAGCGGTGCGAACCCCGTGTGGCGGCGTATATCCTAGCACGAGAATCGGCAGCTGAATGCCGGCTTTCCGAAGCTCCAGCGCTTCGTCCAGAAAGGCGACGCTGAGATAATCCGCGCCGATCTGTTCCAACTCCTTCGCCACAGGTACAGCACCATGCCCATACGCGTTAGCTTTTACACATGCCAGCATTTTCATGTCCTTCGGTTGTCTTCTCCGCAATTCTTCGAAATTGCTGCGCAGCGCGTCCAAATCAATTTCCGCATGGGTTGGTCGATACATCACTTGCACTTTCGGGTCACCTTCTCCAAAGATTGAGAGTTCAAATATCTGAGCAATATCCTAATGGTAATGTTCATGAATGCGGCTGTCAATTCTGCAAAAGAACCCAATTCCTGAGGAGGCGCTTAATACACCCTTATAGAAGAAAGAGGCGAATCCACGGGGCCTGGGGAACGCTCCTCCCCTCCGGCACAGCCGCAATCCGCCTGTTCCTTGTGTTACTTACCGGTTTGGTCCTGCATCGAAGCGGCAATTTTGACCATTTCGGTCACCGGCAGATTCTCGCTCGTAATCCGGAATTCCAATCCGTCCACTGTCCAGGTGAGTGTCCGCAGAGTATCGCCGGTCAGCAGCCCCCACGTAAAGCCCATATCGATGAATTCACCCGGTACGAGCGATGCAGTGCGGTCCGGCGAACGCGTCTCCGTCAGCGTAAATTGATATGTACCGTCATACCGCAGCAGTACAGTCGTACGATCGGTACCTTCCACGGCTTTGTCATCCTGGTACAAGACCCCATCCGGCAAATATGTTGGGATAATTACGCCAAAGGGTTCCGTCAACGCCGGTGCAGCCGAAGATGTGTTGCCACTGGCTTCATCGGTTGCTGCATCGCCGTTTGCGCCCGCTGCCTCATCGGTTGGCGTCTTCTCCACAAGCATGCCGTTCTCGTCAACTTCCAGCAACGTGCCTTGGGAATTCTGGGCAGCTGTATCGAGGTTATGCTGCATGTCAAACGAGTTCTTGTCGAACTTGGTGCCAAAGTCGAATTTATCGAATTTCACTTCGACAACAACTTTCGCTTCGGCATCGGATACCTGAACTTGCTTCGGCGCATAGTTGTCCTTGGCCAGCCAGATTTTTTGCCGGACTAAGGCATGGGTGTTGTAATTAGCCGCAACATCGAAGATGTAGCTATCCTTGTCGCTTTCAAATTGCCGCGAGCTGTCGCTTAAGATACTGCGAGCCAGCGTTTGATACAGATACACTTGACCTTGGTTCTCCGGCCAGTCGCTTTGGAAGCGGAAGCTCTTGTTCAGGCTTGGCGTCAGTACGAATACGCCTTGTTCGTTGCGGAGCACGATTTGCGTAACGTCCTTTTGAGCATTGGTGAGCGCGATCCGGTAGAACGACGGATTTTGGTACCAGACCTCCACCTTGTACTCCTGAGGCTTGTCACCCGTATAAAGCGTCATCGTGCCGGAGCCCTGATAACTCTCCAACTGGGCAACCAATTTGTCCAAATCCTTGACGACGCCGTCGGCGTCCTTTTTCCCGCATGCAGCCAGCACGAAGCTTAAGGCTATCACGATGGTCAGCATCCACGTGAAACGGCGCATGAGATCATCCCCTCTGCAGTTTGATTTCCTAAACTGATACATGTCTATGAGGGAACTTGGCCGATTATGCAGACAGGTTTGACGAGCCCAAGCATAGCGAACAGCCGCTTAAAATCGCGTTCAACGGCTCTCGGAAGTTATCGAATCCAAATGATGTTGAAGCGCGCGCGTGATCTTTGCCTTATCCAGCAGACGAAAAAATAAACCGGGTCAAGCATAAAACCGCTCGGCCCGGTTTCCTCCATTATTTCACTTCCGATCCGTCGAGATCCCCGATCTGCTGACGCTATCGTTTCATGCGATGACCAAATCGTTCATTAAAGTGCATGCCCTGCTCGATTACATCCATGAAAACTATGCCAGCAAAATTACGAGCGCGGACATCGAGCAGGAATTCGACTGCAATTACGACTATATCAACCGGGTGTTCAGCAAACTGACCGGCTACAGTATCATGCGGTACGTCAATCTGGTGCGGATCAGCCATGCTAAGGAACTGATCGAGGCGACCCACCTCAGCTTCAGCGAAATCGGCTATTTGACGGGACTGGACGATCCCTATTATTTCAGCAAAGTGTTCAAGAAGTACGTCGGCATTCCGCCAACCGAGTATTACAAAAGAATACGGGAATAAGATCAGCGGTCCTCCGCGCGCCGTCCCAAGAAAAAAGTTTTCCGGTACTCGCGGGGAGTCTGGCCGGTCGTTTTCTTGAACACGCGGCTAAAATATTTCTCATCCTGAAATCCGACCAATTCGGCGATCTGCGTTAATCTCATATCCGAATTCGCCAGCAAGGCCTTGGCTTTATCAATTCTTAATCTCGTCAAATAGTCGGACAAGTTCTCATTGGCGATCTGCTTGAATTTTCTCGAAATATTTTCCCGGCTGATAAAGAACCGTTCGGCGATATGCTGCAGGGTGATCTCCTGGTGATAATGGTCGTTAATGTACCGCTTAATATCATTCACCAGTTGGCAATCGAGCTTCTGATTGAGTATGCGTTCCTGCGAGAAGTTTTGCAAAGCGTCCGCGATCGTTTGCTTCCAGCGGTCCAGCGAAATATACCCTTCCTCGTCCAAAAACTGTTCAAGGTCCAGGTTCACGGTTGCTCCGGGCTCCCCTCCCCATATTTCCTGCCTCCAGCGCAGCATGGCCGATTCAAGCTCTTTCTGCCATTTCTCCAATTGCTCCTGCCTGATCGCCGGCATCGCCGCAACTTGTTCATACCACTTCTCCAGCACTTCGGCGATCCGATCCGGCTGCCCCGACAGAGCGGCCAGTTTAAAAGGCTCGATATAGTGTTGAAAAGGGGATTCTTCTTTAAACCCGTTAGCGGCGCCTTGATAGAAATGAATATGGCCGCTGCCGGGAAGCAAACTCCGTTGTCTTATCGCCTGCTTCGCCTGCTCGAACGATACGGTCAAGCCTTCCGGGAAGCGGCTAACCTCCCCGGCCCCGATATGGAACTGAACCTGATACGCTTGCCGCATCGACTCGTTGATTCTGCTCAGGCATTCCTCCACACCGCCGGCGTCTCCCCAAAACGCAATCACGATATCCATCCCTGTATTCCAGTAACGAAACGCATATCCGCGCTTGCCGCAGCAATCCGCTATAATCTCGTTGCACACATTGACGGCCACAAACGCGCTTAGCTGCGCGTCCTGGTTAAACCGCTGCAGCAGCCTCCGGTTCATCAAGGAGAAGACGGCGATCCGGCAGCTTTGCACTTCAGGGCTTAAGCCGAACTGTTCCTCCAGCGGCCGCTTGAGTTCTCTGTAAGGCCTGCTGCCGGAGACAAGCTCCGAGAACACCTTGTCCCAATAGAGCGGCTGCAGCATGTTCAGCTGAATGTTCTGATGAAGCGCCCTGAAGCGTTCCTGTTCTTCCGACTTCCACTTTTGCACCGCACGTTCCGCTGCCAGCACCAATTGCTTGCTGTTGAGCGGTTTTAGCAAATAATCCATCCCGCCGTAGACGATGGCAGGCTGAACGTAGCTGTAATCCTGGTAGCCGCTGATTACAATCACTTTGGAGCGCGGCGAATGCTCATGAATCCATTCCAGCAGTTCGGCCCCATCCATCAGGGGCATACGCATATCGGTAAAAATAATCGCCGGAGACTCGGCCTTAATCAGTTCGACGGCTTCCTTGCCGTTCGCCGCTTCATATACGGCTTCAATTCCGTATTCTTCCCAGGGAACAAAATAGCGCACCGCCTCCCGCACATGCTTCTCGTCATCGACGATCAACGCTTTCATCTGCCTTCCTCCTCTTCGTTCAATCCGGACGTTCCGGCGGGAAGAGTTAACGTCACCGTCAGCCCTCTTTCATGTCCTGACATCGTAAGATTTGCTTCCTCGCCGAAATACAGGCGCAGCCTTGCAAGCACATTGCGAAGCCCGATCTGCTCCTCGCCTTCCCAATGCTTAGCGTTGATCTTCGCGATCATCCGGTTCATTTGCTCCTTGGGGATGCCGGTGCCGTTGTCCGACACCTCGATCACGAGAAGATCCGGCTCTTCCAGCCTGCTGGCGATCACGATGCGCCCGTCTTCGATCCCGTCCTTGAAAGCATGTTTAAATATATTTTCCACCAGCGGCTGGAGAATCATCTTCGGCACAAATTTCGTCTGCACCGCTTCCTCGATGCGAAATTCGACGTGCAGATGCTCTTCGCCAAACCGCTCTTTTTGCATCATGAGATAGTTCTGGACATGTTCGATTTCTTCCTGCAAGGAGACGACCGACTTGTCCGTCGTCATCGTGTAGCGCATCATGCTCCCGAGCGAGTATATGAGTTCATACACCTTGGGCGCATGATAGTGCAGGGACAGCGAGGCGATCGACTGCAGCGCATTATACAAAAAATGCGGGTTGATCTGAGCTTGAAGCGCCTTAAGCTGATTCGTCTTGTTGGCGATTTCCAGCCGGTATTCCTTCAGAATCAGATTGTTGATCGTCTGCGTCATCCCGTTGATTTTCCGGGTCAGAATGCCGAACTCGTCCTCGGTCGTCGCTTCGATCCGGGCGTCAAGCTGCCCGGTCTGAATCTTTTGCGTAAAGGAAATCAGCCGCTTGATCGGCGTCGTAAAACGGATGGAGATTAGCACGGCGGCAATCATCGCGATAATCAGAAACATCAGGCCGATACCCGTATTGATGCCGGTGATCGATCTGGCGTCGGCGTACAAATCGTCATAGGGTACGAGCTTCATAATGTAACCGTCAAAGGGCGGGCTATCCGCCCGTTTGTAAAAGACGATCCCCTCAATGTCCGCACCCTTCCACGAAAAATAGCCGCTGTCTTCCCCTGCCGGCGGGCGGCTCCACCCTTCCGCGATCCGCTGTCCTAGCCGCTTAGGATCGGAAGAATACAGAACTTCGCCCTCCCGGCTTACAAGATAGAGCTGTTCCGTGCCCGGTCTATACATCGACCTTGTGATTTCCTCAAGCTCGCTCAAACGCAAATCCATCGAGAGATAGGCCATCACTTCATCGCTTGGCGCCCGGTAAATCGGAAAATGCGCGCTGAACACCTCGGTTGTACCCGCTTTCAAATTAGGGATGGCCGTTTTCGTGCCGTACCGGTGATCGAGGTGCGTCGCTTCGATGAAGGGGCGCATCTCGCCGGAAGGCGGCGCAGGCGGCACAAAGCTATCGTTGATTTCCCTGCGAAAGAAACCTTTAAGCAGCGTGTTGGACTGGCGATTTGCGCAAATATACAAATGAATCTGATAAATGTCCTTGTTTGATTGGAACAAATTGCGCAGTTGGCTGGATATTACATCCCGGTGATTGCTTATATCGAGGCCCGATTCCGCATCATCCCGCGCTTTCACCGATAAAATCGCGGTATATAACGTGTCGGGGATATTGATTCCGCTGTAGATCGATAAGGCAAGCTGGTTGATTCCCGTAAAATAATTTTTAAGATTCGATGCCCCCAGTGTGAGCAAATTGGTATTCTCTTGAATGGACTTTTCGGTCACGGAATTTTTCGTGTAGAAATAAGAGACGGTAATGGAGATCCCCGTCGGCAGCAGAGTCGTAAGCACGAGCAGCGCCATCAATTTCGCCCGTATGCTTTTCCGAAACAGCATCCAAATTCCCCCTCCCATTCCCCCACATCTTAACAAAGCGCTGCAAAATATTCCACTTTTATCGACATGAATGTGAGTGTTGCAAGCCAAAGCTTCCTCCTAAAATGAACTTATAAACTTACAGATACAGAAAGGAGAGCCGTTATGAAAAAAACGCTTCGCTTCCGCAGAGGATGGGGCCAGCAAATCGTGTTTCTCGGGCCATGCCTGCTTTTTTTCACAACCATCGTCATCATTCCGTTCGCGCTCGGCTTCTATTACTCCTGCACGGATTGGAACGGTCTGGATCTGGATAAAGCGGTCTGGACCGGCGCGGCCAACTGGAAGCGGATTTTTCTAAGTGACGACAAGTTCTGGGAATCCATGCTGTTTACCCTCAAATTTACGGCGATATCCGTCCTGATTACCAATGTATTGGCCTTATTTCTCGCGCTGCTGCTGATGAAACCGCTGAAGAGCCAAAAAATACTGCGCACGGTCTTCTTCATGCCCAACATCATCGGCGGCATATTACTCGGGTACATTTGGCAATTCATCTTCACGAAAGGCTTCGCCACCATCGGAGAATGGACCGGCATTCCGTTCTTTGAACTGCCTTGGCTCGGGACGCCTTCCACCGGATTTTGGGGCCTCGTTATCGTCTTTGTCTGGCAGACCTCCGGATATATGATGGTCATTTATATCGCCGCCCTGGCCGGCACGCCAAAAGACCTGATCGAGGCGGCCCAAATCGACGGCGCCCGTCCGAACCAACTGCTGCGGAAGATCTATATTCCGCTCATCATGCCGGCGATTACGATCTGCCTCTTCTTGACGACATCGAATGCGTTCAAAATGTTCGACCTGAACCTGTCGCTTACGAAAGGAGGCCCGGGAACGTCAACGCAATCCCTCGCCTACAACATCTATGCCGAAGCCCTGGTCAACAACCGCTACGGCCTAGGGACAGCCAAAGCGCTGCTGTTCTTCCTCGCCGTGTCGATCATTACGATCACACAAGTGTGGATTACGAAACGCAAGGAGGTTTCCGCCTGATGCGCAAAAATAGCGAAAAATACCGGGGGCGCACACTGATTCTTGAAATTGCGGCGGTGGTGCTCGGACTAATTTTTATATCGCCTTTTTATCTCGTTCTGATCAATTCGCTGAAAAGCTTAAAGGAAATTTTGGTCGACGCGGCCTCTTTCCCGCGCCTGTTCCACTTGGAAAATTACCGGAACGTCTGGAGCGCCATCAACTTCCCCGGGGCGTTCTGGAATTCGTTTCTGATCACCGTGCTGAGCGTCGTTCTGATCGTGCTGTTCAGCTCCATGGCCGCCTATCAGATCGTGCGCCGGCCGACGCGCTTTAACTCGTTTGTGTTCCTGCTGCTCATTTCGGCCATGATCATACCCTTTCAGTCCTTGATGCTGCAGCTCGTGCGTGTCACAAGCCTGCTGGAGCTGCGCGGCGAATTGTACGGGGTGATCGCCTGCTATCTCGGATTCGGCATGCCGCTGTCCGTGTTCCTGTTCCACGGATTTATTAAGACCGTCCCCATTGAACTGGAGGAAGCGGCCAAGGTGGACGGCTCGAACCCTTACGGCATCTACTTCCGCATCGTCTTCCCGCTGCTGATGCCGATCGTCGTGACGGTCATTATTTTGAACACGCTGTGGATTTGGAACGACTACCTGCTGCCGGTGCTCGTCATTGGCGGCAACAAGGAGCTGACAACCATTCCTCTGGCGGTGACCAAGTTTTTCGGCCAATATACGAAAAAATGGGATATGGCTTTGGCCGGCCTCGTCATGGCGGTCACGCCGATTCTCATCTTCTTCCTCACCTTGCAGAAATATATTGTGGAAGGAGTTACGGCTGGCTCTGTCAAAGGATAGAAGCAACAATATCCACTTTTTCAAGCAACATATTAAGTGTAAACCCTTCCTCGTTTTTACTAGAATGGGTTTGTAACACAAATTAATAAGGAGGTTCATTGCATGAAAAACTGGAAGGCCATTCTCATTTTTGTAATCGTTTGCACACTGATGATTGCAGGCTGTGGCAATGGGGGCAATGCAGCGACGGGGGCGGAAAACAAGCAGACAGAGAATAGCTCAGCGGCGCAAGAGACGGCAAAAAAAGACGTCACGATCAAAATGTTCAACTTCAAGGTGGAGATCGCCGAAGCGCTTGACAAGCTGACCGAAGCGTATGAACAAGAGACCGGCGTCAAATTGGAAGTGGAAACGCACGGCGGCGGTGAAGACTACGGCGCGCTTCTGAAAGCCGAGCTGGCCTCCGGCTCCGAGCCGGAAATTTTCAATAACGGCGGCTATGTCGCACTGGAGCCTTATATGGACCGGGCGACCGAACTGACCGGCGAAGCTTGGGTCAAAGATTTGATCGAAACGTCCAAAATGCCGATGACGGTGGACGGCAAGCTGTACGGCATGCCGATGAATATCGAAGGTTACGGCCTTGTGTACAACAAGAAACTGTTTGAACAAGCGGGCATTACCGAAGAACCAAAAACGCTTCCGCAATTGAAGGAAGCCGTAGAAAAATTGAAGGCGGCCGGCATCACGCCGTTTATGGCCACCAATGAATGGTGGTCGCTCGGCATCCATTTGGTCAACGTAGGGCTGGCTAACCAGCCGGACCCGCGGCAATTTATCGAGGATGTCAAAGCAGGCAAAGCCTCCTTCAAGGACAACGAAGTGTTTAAACAATGGCTCGATCTGGTCGACCTGATTTTCAACAACGCGCAAAAGGACAAAATGACGACCGACTACGCTTCCCAGATCGCCAACTTCGCGGCCGGCAAAGCGGCGATGATGCTGCAGGGCAACTGGACGCAAGGCGACATCGACAAAATCGATCCCGATTTACAGCTCGGCGTGCTCCCGGTGCCGATCAACGATCAAGAGGGCAAAGTGTTGATTGGCGTTCCGAACAACTATGTCGTGAACAGCAAATCCGCACATCCGGAAGAAGCAAAGGCTTTCTTGAACTGGCTCGTGACTTCCGAGACCGGCAAGAAGTTTGTGACCAAGGAGTTTAAATTTATTCCGGCCTTGTCGAGTATAGAAGCTACTTCGGAAGACATCGGGCAAATCGCGGTGGCCGTTCAGGAAAAATCGGATACTGCCGTCGGCTGGTTTTGGGATTTGTTCCCGGACGGTGTAACCCAAGGCTTCGGAGCGGCCATGCAAGAATATTTAGGGGCGCAAATTTCCCGCGATCAGCTCTTGGAGAAACTGGATAAATCCGTACAGGATATCGTGCAGCAATAGCATCACGAACTTTAGCTTCCAATCAAAAGGAGATGCCTTGGCTCTTGCAGCCGGCATCTCCTTTTTGCTGCGCTTTTATGAGGTTAACTCTAACTCAGCTTTGCCTCTGCTCCATTCGCAAGCTCGGCCGGCTGCGCGGCCGACAAATGGCGGTTTGCGATGAGCAGGAACGGGACGCCGAAGGCGGTCGTCAGCGCGATGATCGCAAAAATAAGCAACGCCGAGCCGGCGCCCAAAGCGTCCAGCAAAAAGCCGCCGAGCAGCGGCGCGAGTACGTTGCCCAAATTGATGAAGCCGAAGACGCCGAAATAAGTTCCGCGCAGTTCCGGCTTCGCGATCCGGTCAACCAGCACGTCCGTCATCGTAAACATCAGCACTTCGCCGATCGTAAAGATCACTACGCCCACCAGGAACGCCCAGACCGCATGCACCGAGCCGAACAGCAGCAGGCTGCCGGACACGAAGAGATTGCCCGCAACCAGCGGCACAATCGGCGAGAAGCGACCGGCAAACTTGACGATCGGGAACTGCACCGCCAACACAACAATGGCGTTCAGCGACAGCATGTAACCAAACAGCGTGGCCCCGTCCTGGATGCCCGGCGTCATCTCCAGGTACTGTGCCAGCGTTGAGCTGAAATGGCCGTACCCGAGCACGCAGAAAATCATGCCTATCAGCACGTACAAAAAGGTGCGGTCCCTGCCGGTCACCTGCATGGCGCCCTTCAACGTCAAACGCTCGCCTGCTCCATGACCCGCGATCCCGATTTCCTTGTGCAGCATAAACTGGAAGACCAGAACCAACCCGTACACCAAATACACGAGACCCGCGAAATAGAAGGCCAGTCCCGTCTCGGAAGCACCCACTTGCAATCCAAGGATCGGCCCAATTACAACGCCGAGATTGATCGCGGCGTAACGCAAATTAAATACCAGCATTTTGCTTTCCTGCGGGGTGATATCGGCCAGCAGCGCCCGGGAGGTTGGCTCGAACAGCGCCCGGCATAATCCGTTTAGGGCGTTCATGATAAAGAAAAGCCACACTTGGTTCGCCAGCCCAAAGCCGATAAACACCAGCACCCAACCGAAGATCGAAATGTACAGTACCCGCTTGCGTCCGATGACGTCCGAGATGTAGCCGCCATAGAAGCTGGCGAACACCCCAATCAGCGAACTGACCGCAATGACGATCCCGGTTTCGGAGGGAGATGCTCCCAGCGATTTGATCAAGTAAATAGATAAGAACGGAATACTCATGGACGAAGCCATACGTCCAAAAATCGTCCCAATAATAATGGTCCACGACAAGGGATGAATGCTCTTGAGTTGTGCGTTCATTTGGTTTCGCCTTCTTTGTTCACAAGATGTTCAAAACTATCTCCCTATTAAAACCGCGAATCCAATAGTTGTCAAGACTTGTCAGAAGGACTAATGCTTGACGTTTTGGCAGAGGTTCGGGAGGAGCCCGGCGTTTCTCCACCGGCAGGGACGGCCGGGAACCGGATCAGCACCGTCGTGCCGATGCCGGGGCGGCTATACAGCTTCACCCCGTACTCCGACCCAAAATGCAGTTGAATGCGGCTATGGACATTCCGAATGCCAAAGCCGCCATCTGCTCCGGGGGCCGGGTTGAACACTTGCCGCTGCCGTTCCTGCGTCATGCCAATCCCGTCGTCGATAATCTTGAAGCACACCTCCCGCCCTTCCGTATATCCTTGAATCCGAACGTGGATCGGGTCGCCAAACCAGGCATGCTCCAGCGCATTCTCGATAAACGGCTGCAACACAAGCTTCACCGTAGCCAAAGACAGGATGGCAGGATCAACCTCAAAGTCGAAGGACACCGCCTCTCCGAACTTCGTACGCTGAATGTTAATATAAGCTTCGGCCTGCGCCAGCTCGCTATGGATCGGGATGATCGTGCGTCCATCGCTGAGCGACAAGCGGTAAAACTTCGCCAAATCCAGCACCATGCGCTGCAGCTTGTCAATCTCCCCGAATTTGGCCAGCCGGCTGATCGAGGACAACGTATTATAGAGGAAATGCGGATTAATCTGCGCCTGCAGCGTCTCCAGCTCGGCCTCTTTTTTCTCAAGCCGGGTCAGATAGACCTGCTCAATCAACTGCTTGATATTGTGCCCCATCTCATTCAGGGCGGAAGCGATCTGCGAGAACTCGTCT
Source organism: Paenibacillus sp. MB22_1 (assembly GCF_047200555.1). Lineage (NCBI taxonomy): Bacteria > Bacillati > Bacillota > Bacilli > Caryophanales > Paenibacillaceae > Paenibacillus > Paenibacillus sp. MB22_1. The sequence goes on along the minus strand of NZ_JBLADV010000002.1, from coordinate 2,605,271 downwards.
TTCCCCCGATAGCGCATCCGTTTATGCAAATCCCCCTCACGGAAGGCGTTTAAGACCGAGACGATTTTCGTCACCCGGATCGAGAAATAACGGGAGATAAACATGCCGGCAAACGTAAACACAATCAGGCACAACAGGCAGATCAAGATCACAAACCAGCGCACCTTCGCCGAGTCCCGTTCCATGATCGTAAGCGGAACCCGGGCCGTCAGCACCCATCCTGGGCCTTCAAGCTCCTCTTGGATCGTCAAATACTCGGTTGTTCCAGAGGATGCTGCAAACCCACCGGACTCGTATAACGTCTCCCCCGTCCCATCCTGGATGAGCAACTGGCTGCCTTCGCCGATTTTGCGGTAATCCAGCGCCCCGAACAGCTCGCCGATCCGAACGCTGAGCCGCAAGAAGCCGATTTCCCGCAAATCCAGCGGCTTGTTGCTGTCGACCAACCGGCGCAGCAGCGAGATTCTGCCCTGTTCCCGGTCCTTCTCCACCTGCTGCCAAACGAGCGTCTCTCCGTATCGCTCCTCAGGAAAATCTATGTACCACGCTTTATCCTGAAGCCTGCTTAAATGATAGATATTATAGTTGCCTTCAAGCGCATCCGGATTCTCATTCACAAAGGAACCGTGATAAATCTCGGGCAGCGTATCATTCTCCAGAAAAACGTACATGGCGAGCTTCAGACCGGTCGCATTCATCGCAATATGCAGCTTGGGCTGAAGCACCATCGTCGTCCGTTCATAACTGCTCCAGCCCTCCTCATAGCTGCGCAGCTGCGTGATCAACATGTAATCGTGATAGAGCATCGAGGAGACGCGCTCGACATCCGCCAGTTTGTATTCGACGTTGTCCCGGATTTGCAGCAGCGTCCCCTGGATATTACTGCGGGTTTGATTGCGTATGGATTCCTGATAGAGAGAATGGGAAAAATAGCCGATCGCCAGCACCGGAATCAAAATAAATACGAGGTAGGTCAACATCAGCTTGTAGCCAAACGGAAGGTAACGCAGCGCTCGGGGCGGCGTCACGCGGTGGATTTTCATCAAGTCGGCCTCACTCCCGTTTGCGGAATTCCATCGGCGTCATCCCGAAGGTCTCCTTAAATTGCCGGCTAAAGTAAGGGATATAGCGGTAACCTACTTGACCGGCGACCTCGTAAATTTTCACCTTCGGGTCTTTGAGCAGCTTACGTGCCCGTTCCATTCGCAGTTCAGTCAGCATTTCGCTGAAGCCTTGGCCGGTTTCCTCCTTAAAAAGATGCCCTAGATAGTTCGGCGAAAAGGCGAATTGCTGAGCGATGTTCTTTAAGGTGAGATTCTCGTGGAGGCGCGCCTGCATCGTCGCGATGATTTCCCGGATCAGCCGGCTGCAACCCGGCGCAGGGCGCGCCTCGGTCAACCGCGCCGCAGCTTGCCGCTCCTGCTCGTCCTCCAGCTTCTCAACGCCTTGCGCTTGCAACGCCTGCATCATTTTCAGATACTGCTCCTCCGTCCGCTTCCGATTCGCTTCATGTTCCAGCTCCAGCGTAATTTGCCGGAGCGAGGCGACCAACTCGTCGTCGTCCATCGGCTTCAGCACATAGCTGCAGGCTTTGAGCGAGAGCGCCTGCTTCACATAATGAAAATCCTGGTGTCCGCTGACAAACACGACGCGGACGTCCGGCTTCCGGTCCATCGCCCGGCGTGCCAGCTCCAGCCCGGACATATGCGGCATATTGACGTCCGTGACCAGAATGTCGATCGCCTGCCGTTCCATCAGCTCGCAGGCCGAGAAGCCGTTGCTAACGGCGCCCACCACCTCCATCCCCAGCTCGGACCAGGGAATAAACGTCCTCATGCCCTCCAGGTCAAGATGCTCGTCATCAGCAAGCAGTACCTTGTACACGATCGTGTCAGCCCCCTTTTTTCCTTGCGGAAGTTCGGTTTCAGCTCCGTTTCCCCTAAGTATACCCGGCCTCCCTGTTCGTTGAGAACGGAGAAAATCCTCTAATCCTCCCCGCCCTGCGCTACAGGAAAAGGGAGCCTAATGAATCGGGCCCCCTTGCCAAGTAGCTTGCCTGTCTCGGTTAATTGCCTTGGATCATCTTCAAATTCTCATGCCAGCGCTGAGTATAGTAATCCAGCAGCTTCTCGAACCCAATGGCCATCGTGTCCTCATGCGCTTTGTCGAGGATCGCCAACGCTTCCTCGTCCGTCTTCGCATACAGCGCTTGCGCTCTCGCTTTCTGCCAAATGTCCTTGCCGCTTTGGAAGGTGATGCCCTCCTCGGTATCCGGCAGCGGGAACAAATTGATGAATTCCGTAGCGTCGCCCTGCGTTTTCCATGTAATTTCGTACTGCCAATAGGTTGACCAGTTCCGTTCGCTCTCCGGCAGCGTTGCTTCGAATCTCCCTTTAATATCGTCAACGTACACGGTATTACCAACCCACATCAACGGGTCCATCTTCGCTTGATAATCGGCGAGCTTTTCTTTTTCCTTCGTATATTTCTCCGTGAACTTCGGCGTGATGCCGTCCGCTTCCCGTCCTTGCCAGAACTCGCCTTCAACCCCCCACATCTGCAGGGTCATCCCCTCAGGACCGGTCCACCAATCCAAGAAAGCGAAGACTGCTTCCGGATTCTTGGCGCTGGTCGTAATGACCGCTGCGTTCCAACCGAGCATGTTATAAGTGCCGGGATAAATTTTGTTTTTGTCCAGCCCTTCCTTGTGAATCGGCCAGATCATGAAATATCCGGCGTCCGGATCCTTTTGGGTCAAGGCTGCGTGGGCCTGCATCGCATACAAGGTCGGATTGGAGGAAGTGTACACCGCCACCCGGCCGTTCATCAGCTTTTCCTGCACCTGGTCTCTGGTCTGCGTCATGGCGTCCTGCGTCATCAACTTCTCGCGGAACAGCTTCGCCGCGTAGACCACCGATTCCCGGAACGGTTCGTCCTTGTAAATCGAAGTCATTTTATCCCCGTTGGGTACGGCAAAATAACGCGGAAAACTTAAATTGTTCTCCTTAAACGCGGAGTAAATCTGATCAAGACCGTGACCTTCGCTGGCCAAATCCGTCTCCAGCGGGATGACGTCCGGATATTTCTCCTTCACCAGCTTCAGGTAAGCATACAAATCATCGGTTGTTTCCAGTTTAGGCGAACCGAGCTCTTTATAAATCTTCTTGTTGACCACCCATCCGGCATTGCCGTTCGGACGGTTCGTGTACCAGTTCGGGAATTGATACAGCTTGCCGTCAGGGGATCGCAGCATGTTCATTGCCTTCGGATCCAGCCATTTTTTCAAATTCGGATACTTCTCGATATAATCGTCCAATGGCACCAGCAAGCCTGCTTCGCGCAGCCGTTCGACGTCCGCACCCCGCTCCCCCCAAATGACGTCCGGCAGATCGCCGGAGGCAATCATCGTGTTTAGCTTTTGCACCGTATTTCCGCCGTTTGGAATTTCTGTGATGTTCACCTTCTTGTTCTCTTTCACCCAAGCTGTCGTTTCGTCGGCGCCCCATTTGGGCATGGTGTACCAGTCATAGTTGCCGTAAAGCGTGAATTCCAGCGGCTCCTTCCCCAGCTCGAAAAGCTGCGGTTCCGCAGACTCCGCCTGGTTCGTCTCCGCATTGCTGCCGTTCTCCTTCGGCGCTTCGGCAGGATTACCGCCACTCGCGCTGTTGCCCCCGCCGCCGGAGCATCCGGCCAGGATGACGGCAATCGCCATGATGATGATCAACAGTTGGCTTAACCGTGTTCCCCGCTTTTTCATACGACTGTTATCCCCTTTCGCCTTTCATTTTTATGTTCAAAGCAGAACGATCTGCCTTAAACGCCGCCAGTTGTTCCTTCAACTACTCCTTCAAGGACCCGACCAGCACCCCTTTGACAAAATACTTCTGCACAAACGGATACACCAGGACGATCGGGATCGTTGCGACCATCATGGTGGCCATCGACAGCGATTTGCTGGTGACGGTTTTGGCCTGCGCCATATGGGCTTGCGCCGCTGCATCCAGGTTAGCCGTCTGCTCGGAGACGATATTGGACGCGAGAATCTGCTTCAGAATGGTCTGAATCGGCAGCAGCTCCTCCTTCGAAATGTAGATGCTGGCGATGAACCACTCGTTCCAGTGCCCAACCGCGGTAAACAGCGACAACGTTGCGATAACCGGTCCCGACAGCGGCAGCACGATGCGGAACAAGGTGCCCCAATTGCCGCAGCCGTCGATTTTGGCCGATTCCTCCAGCCCTTGGGGCAGCCCCTGGAAGAAGGTACGGAAGATGATCATGTTCCAGACCCCGATAAGCGAAGGAATGATATAAACCCAGAAGGAGTTAAACATCCCCAGATTACGGATCAGCAGAAACGTTGGAATCAATCCGCCGGAAAAATACATCGTAAAAATACACATCAGCATGTAAACCTTACGCCCCATCAGCTCGCGCTTGGTCATCCCATAAGCGAAGATCGCCGTGGCCAAGATGGCGCTGACCGTTCCGACGACGGTCCGAAGGACGGAGATGATGAAGCCCGACATCAGCCGTTCATCCTGGAAGACGACCTCGTAATTTTCCAGGGTGAAGGCGCGCGGCCAGAGGGTAATTCCGCCTTTTGCGGTATCCAGCCCCTCGTTTAGCGAGATCGCAATGGCATTCAGGAACGGATATAACGTGGAGAGGGAAAAAACGGTTAAGAAGACGTAGATGAAAGCAACCATGACCCGGTCGCCTCTGCTGCTATACATCGCGAGCACCTCCTCCTGATTACCATAAGCTGTTGCCGGATCGGCGGGCTACATAGTTAGCGAGGGTCAACAGTCCGACACTTACAACCGCTTTAAACAACCCGACGGAGGTAGCGTAGGAATAGCGGTAATTGTTGATCCCGACCCGGATCACGTACGTATCGATGACGTCGGATACATCGCGCAGCGCCGGGTTCACGGCCAACACGAGGATATCCTCGAAGCCGGCGCTCAGCAAATTGCCGATGGCCAGAATCATAAAAATCGAAATCACCGGCATAATTGATGGAAGCGTTATCAAATAAATCTGCTTAAAACGGCTGGCCCCGTCAATCGAAGCGGCCTCATACGTATGGGGATCCACCCCGGCGATCGCCGCCAGGTAGACGATCGAGCCAAAGCCGATTTCCTTCCAGACGTTGGTCGTGATCAGAATGGTCCAGAAGTATTCCGGGAGCGACAGAAAATTAATCGGCTCCTGAATCAGATTCAGCCGTTCCAGCAGCATGTTTAAGCTGCCGTTATCCGTGGCGAGCAGCGAAGCGACCAAGCCGCCGAGAATGACCCAGGACATAAAATGCGGTAAATACGTAATCGTCTGAACGACTCGCTTGAACACCATTTTCCGCACTTCGTTGAGCATTAAAGCCAGCAGAATCGGCGCCGGAAACCCGATGACAAACTTCAGCAGGCTGATGACGATCGTATTACGCATAACCGTGTAAAAATCCGGGGAGTTAAAGAAGTAAGCAAAATGCTTCCAGCCCACCCACGGACTTCCCGTAAAGCTGTGCCCGATCTTGTAGTCCTGAAAGGCGATCAAGACACCATACATCGGGATATAACTAAACACGAAGATGAGGGCAAGCGCCGGGAGAACCATCAACTGCAGGTCGATTTGCCGAAAAAAACGCTCGATCCCGCTCTTCCTTCTTTTATAAGGCATGTGCGGCATGGAGGGTTCGGGTTGCATTTCCCGATCCGTGGATAATCGGGCCATAAACGCTTCTCCCCTTTACGCTTTTTTGATCTTGAAAGTTATTGTATATTGGCCGCCGGGCCCTTGCCTATCTGACCAATCAACGAAATGTGATACTAATCAACCGGGTATGATTTCATTTCCTCCCGCGGGCGAATTAGTGTAAGATAAAGTCCGTATTGCTTATCCAACTTCCAATGGATACAACTCAGATTTAGGGGGCTTTATTTACGTGAAATCCGATTCCTCAACTTTGCAGAAAAAATTGCTGCCCCGCCACATCAGCTTCATGGCCATGGGCGGCGTTATCGGCACCGGGATCTTCAAAGGGAGCTCCGAGACCGTCAGCCTGGCCGGGCCTGGCGTGATTTTTTCTTATGCCTTTGCCGGATTGCTGCTGCTGGTCGTCATGGGCGCTATTGCCGAGATGGCGACAGTGTATCCTGGCCGCAACATGAAGGACTTCATCCGGGAGGCGTTTGGCGAGCGCATCTCCTTCATTCTGGGGTGGATGTACTGCTTCATGTGGCTGGCCGTATGCGTCATTGAGGTGATTGCAGCCGGCAGTTTCCTGCAGTTCTGGTTGCCGGACGTGCCGCTCTGGGTGCTTAGCCTAGCCAGTGCCGCCTTTATCTTGGCCATCAATCGAATGAGCGTAGCCGGTTACGGCGAGTTTGAGTTTTGGCTGGCCGGGATTAAAATCGCGATGATCATTGTCTTTATTCTCCTGGGCGCGGCCATGCTGTTTGGCCTGATCCCTGGGGCGAGCGCTCCGTTCCCGCACAATTACCGGGATTACGGCGGCTTGTTCCCGAACGGATGGACGGCAATCTTCTCGGCGCTGCTGGTCGTCATGTTCTCCTACGGCGGCTCCGAGCTGATCGGACTGACCTTGTCGGAGGCCAAGGATGCGGAAAAAGTGTTGCCTCGGGTGGTCAAAAGCTTTATTTTGCGCGTGGTGCTGTTTTACACGTTACCGATTCTGATCATTTGCGGGCTGATACCGTGGAACAGTCTCAATGAGCAGACCAGCCCGTTCGTGCAGGTGCTGTCCTCGGTTGGTTTGCAGGGGGCGGCGCATCTGATGAACTTCATTCTGATTACGGCGGTCTTGTCCGCTGCCAATTCCGGCATCTATGGCGCGACCCGGATGCTCCACTCGATGGCCGCCGGCGGGGAAGCCCCAGCGAAGCTGGCGCGGATCTCCGCCAAGGGCGTTCCGGTCAACAGCTTAATTCTTTGCGGGGTTGTTCTGATCCTCGGCTCCATGTTGGCCGTCTTTAATCAGGCAGGCTTGTTCCGTCTATTGATGGCGGTACCCGGCTTTGTCGTGCTGCTCGTCTGGATCACCATCTGCTTGTCCCAGTTAAAGCTGCGCCAGCGTTATCCGGCGGCACCTAGCTTTAAAGTCTGGGGCTTCCCGTATATTACGGTGCTGACCGTGATCAGCCTCGTTGTCATTGCGCTGCTGTTCTTGTTCGACGCGCAGAACCGCATCAGTATCGGGACCTGCCTGGCCGTGCTGCTCCTGCTGATCGTCTGGTCGTGGGTCCGTTTCCGCCCGCGCCCCGGCCAGAGTCGGTAGAGGTGTTGGAGCTGGCTTTTACGGGATTATCCCGCTGACTCAGCCGGCTGATGGTGCTGCAGCAGACGCTTTTACATGATTATCCCGTTCGGTCAGCTGGGTCGGCCCCTGTATTCCCCTGTTTCTCCCGGTCCTTGGCCCATGTTACAATAAGGGAAGAGGAGAGACTACGATTTTGGGGGAAGCCATGGAACTTCAGGTGGTTACTGAACTTTTGATGAGCAAGCCGACGCTGCGTTACCGGATCGCTCGCCGCATCCGGAATGCTTACCGATACGATACCGCCTTTTGGCGATCCGCCATTGCCGGCCCCTGGGGGGCCGGCATGTTCGCGTTTGGCCTGCTGGCGCTGGGCATGCCGACCGGGCTGGGGAGACCGGTCGACCTGCTGCTGTTCCTGCTCGCGGGAACGCTGGGCCTGTACCTGACCGCCCACACCGCCGCGCTGCTGCTGGCTTTGATCGGCGTGCCGATCCCCCGCCTGTTTACGGGGGCGGTCTTGTTCGATTTTGCCGCAGCCTTCGTTATTTTCTACTATAACGAAGTAGCGATGCCCGCGGCTGCGGTCGTGGCCGCGGTGATCAGCCTGGCGGGAATCGCCGCCGGGCTGCTTTATGGGGCGCTCGCCAGCCGGAGGCTGCGGCTGCGCCATAAAGCGGCAGCCGCCCTGATGACGGCGCTGCTGGTGGCCGCCGCCGCGATCTGGCCGTTCGCGGCGGGACCAGGGGGCGGCTCCGCCGTACCGGCCTATCAAGGCGTGCAAAGCGCCGGGATATGGAAAGCCGGCGAAGCCGAAGATGACAAGGCGCGCGATGGCGCAAGCAGCGACGCCGCCGTCGGTTCAGCGGCCGTGCCAAGCTTGGCCGATCTGCTGGACAGCCCCGCCGAACCCGGGCCGTATGAGGTGTCGACCTTCACCTACGGCAGCGGGAACGACGCTTGGCAGCCCGAATACGGGGAAGCGGTCGACATCACCTCCGAAACGGTGGATGCCTCCGCCTATATTAAAAAGTGGTCCGTCTACCGGACCGCCTATTGGGGATTTAATCAGCGGGCACTTCCGCTGAACGGAAGAGTCTGGATGCCCGTCGCAGCGGAGGAGGTTAGTGCTGCCCCGGGGGACAGCACTAACGAAAGCCAAACCCGCTACCCGCTCGTGCTGATCGTTCACGGCAACCACCTGATGGAGGATTTCTCCGATGACGGATACGCTTATCTTGGAGAGCTGCTGGCCAGCCGTGGATTCACCGCCGTATCCGTCGATGAGAATTTCTTGAATTACTCTCTATGGACGGGAATTCCCGATAACGATATGAAGGTTCGAGCCTGGATTTTGCTGAAGCATTTGCAACAGATCGGCACATTTGCCGCAGAACCGGATAATCCGTTATACGAAAAAATCGACTTTACCCGCATCGGACTGGTTGGTCATTCCCGCGGCGGGCAAGCAGTAGCGATGGCCGCGGGTTACAAGGATTGGTTCGCGGACGACGCGGAGCTCATGTCGAGCTTAGAAGACTACAAGATCCAAGCCGTTGCCGCCATCGCCCCCACCGACAAAAAGGTGGACGGAAAATACACACAGCTTAAGGATGTCAGCTATTTGACACTGCAAGGCGCGCGGGATGGCGACGTCAGCGACTTCGAAGGCGACCGCCAGTACATGCGCACAAGTTTTTCGTCAGGCAAAGATCGGTTCAAAGCCTCGCTGTACATCGGAGACGCCAACCATAGCCAGTTCAATAGCAGCTGGGGCGGTCGGGACGTCAGTTATCCGAAGGGCATCCTGCTCAGCCGGAACGGGATGCTGTCGCCTTCCGAACAACGGAGCATCGCGAAGGTGTACATCTCGGCTTTCTTTGAGGAAACGCTGCATGGTGCGGGAGCGGGGAATAACGGAGCAACAACCACTCTCCACGCTGTGTCCGGCTCCGCTTCGGTAACGAACACCAGCGCCAAGCTCGGCCGCTATCTCCCGCTGCTGCAGGATTACCGCACCGGCTTAGCCTGGCTCCCGGACACCGCATATTACAACCGGTTCGAGCGCAGCACATTTACCGCTTGGGCCCGCTACGATGAAGATTTGAACCGGTTGAGTCTCCCCGGGGGAGGGAAAGCAGCGGGCAGCAACCTCACCTGGAAGGAGGAAGAGGCAAAGAACCGGCAAAACGGCACCAAGCCGTCCCGGGGAATCGTGCTGGAGCGTAAGCCTAGCGGCAATGAGCCGTCCACTTATACGTTAAGCTGGGAGCAAGGTGCTCCCCTCCCGTCCAGCGGCCAGCTGGAGGAGCTCGCCTTTTCGCTCACGGACCGCAGCTTCGAGCTGCAGGATGACAATACGCCCGATGCGGCTTTGGCTGCGGGTTCCGTCACAGTTGAGGTAGAGCTTACCGACGGCAACGGTACCTCCGTCCGTCTGCCGCTCACGAGGTTTATGGAGGTCGAACCGCTGCCCGTCACCTCGTTTACGATCCACCCCTGGCTGGAACGCCACCTGTCGGGCGGCAAATACAAGCATCCGACGGAAGCGGTATATCAGACGTATCGTCTAGCTTTGGCAGACTTTGCGACCGCCAACCCCAGCTTCAATTCGGACACCGGAATCCAGCGGCTGACCTTCCTTCTCAGCGGCGGCGCCGCCAAGCTGATGCTGGATGACATCGGAGTCTATTGATACGCCAAAAAAAAAAACGCTTATTCCCCGCGCTGCGCAATGACAGTGTGATCGGGAATAAGCGTTATATTATTTATACAAGAAAGTCAGGATTCGGTTTCCTTGGGGACCAGCTTATAGATCTCTCCGCTTTCCATCGCGTCGATCAGGCGGTCCAGCCATTCGTAATATTTCACCGATTCTTTCATCTTACGTACGTCTTCTTCCAATACCTTACGGAGCGGTCCTTCCTCCTCTACCACCATCGCTTTGGTTAATTCATCAATGGAGCGACGCAGCACCAGGATGTTGCTCTCCACCGCTTTTCTCCATTTAATTGCGAAGAAGTCCGTAAACGTCTGGTACCAGTCATATTCCACTTCATATAAGTCCTTGCGGGAGCCTTTCTCCCACACTTTATTGACCATTTTGAGATCCAGCAGGGTGCGGACGCCCGTACTCATGCTGGTTTTGCTCATCTTCATTTCCTTGCCCATCTCGTCCAAAGTCATCGGCTTGTCGGCAAAGAACAAAAGACCGTATAAGTGCCCTGTTGATAACGAGACCCCATACAAGTCCATATTTCTGCCAATGGCCTCGATCACGCGTTTACGTACCTTCATTAATAAAGCCTGTTGCTCATCGGTGAGCTGGTCCAAGCTCATGCTTGCAACCTCCTATTCATATGCAAAAAAACCTCCGCTGTAACGCATCCACCCGCACGGCTTAAATCCCCATACGGCTCAACGCTTATTCTATCTTAAGTAAGTCAAGCCCAAAAGTAAAGACGCAGCCTAGGGAGCATTTGGGAGGATATCGGAGTTATCCGCCGATTCATTACGTTCAGTTTTTTCTGTACGTTCCTTACGTACAGTTTTCATCTTTGCGTTATTTTCATTCCATTTGTTACACTTACCTCACGGATTGATGCGATACTGCCTCGCTGGGCAATTTTGTTAGCGAAGCCGAGATCGAAGGGGGAACTTCAAGCTATAGAAAAGGAGTGAATCTATGAATCAACCAATATTACAAGTCCGAGATGTTAGCAAGTTATTTGGTCCCCACGCTGAGCAGGCCATTCCATTGCTGAAGCAGGGCTATACCAAAGAACGTCTGCTCAAGGAAAAAGGCGTAACTGTCGGCGTTGGCCAAGTCAGCTTGGACATCCATGAAGGTGAAATTTTCGTCATTATGGGTTTGTCGGGGAGCGGTAAATCGACACTGGTTCGGATGTTGAATCGTTTGATCGAACCTACTGCGGGGGAAATTCTGCTGCATGGACGGGATCTCCGCAAAATGAACAAAGCTGAACTGCGCGAAGTGCGGCGTAAATCGATCAGCATGGTGTTCCAGAAGTTTGCTTTATTCCCGCATCGCACGGTCCTGCAAAATGTGGAATACGGACTGGAAATTCAGAAAGTTGCCAAAAAAGAACGCCGCGACAAAGCGATGCAGGCCCTCGAGCTCGTCGGCTTACAAGGCTGGGAGCAGAAGATGCCGGATCAGCTGAGCGGCGGTATGCAGCAGCGGGTTGGCCTGGCCCGGGCGTTGGCCAATGACCCGGAAATCCTGTTGATGGACGAAGCGTTCAGTGCGCTCGACCCGCTCATTCGTCGTGACATGCAAGATGAGCTGCTTGAGCTGCAGGAGAAGATGAAGAAGACGATCGTCTTCATTACGCATGATTTGGATGAGGCCCTGCGTCTTGGTGACCGGATCGCCCTGATGAAGGATGGCGCGCTCGTCCAAATTGGCACGCCGGAAGAAATGCTGATGAACCCGGCTAACCAATATGTGGAACGTTTCATTGAGGACGTCGACCTGTCCAAGGTGCTGACCGCAGCCCGCGTCATGCGTCGACCGGAAACCGTTACGTTGGATAAAGGGCCCCGCGTCGCGCTTGAACTGATGCGTGAACGAGGCATCTCCAACCTGTTCGTCATCGGCCGGGGCAAACGCCTGCTCGGCGTCATTACAGCCGAAGACGCCTCCCGTGCTGCTAAGTCCGGGATTGGCCTGGAAGAAATTCTGATTTCAGACGCCCCTCGCGTGGCTCCGGATACCGTGCTAAGTGACCTATTTGAAGTTACAAGCTCTTCCAAGGTACCGCTGGCCGTCGTTGACGAACAGGATCGTTTGCTGGGCGTTATCGTACGCGGTGCCGTGCTCGGTGCCCTCGCCGGAGAACATCATGAACTGAAGGAGGAGGTGAGCCCAGATGGAATTCATCCCGAAATTGCCGCTGGCCGAATGGATTGAATCGCTGGTGGATGCCATGGAGCGGACGCTTGGAGGATTTTTCGACGGATTGTCCACAACGATCGAAACGATCGTTAACTTTTTCGCCGGATTGTTCCTGCTGCCGCATCCGCTGCTGTTTATTGCCATCGTTGGAATCATCGCTTATTTCATCGGAAAATGGCAGTTGGCCTTGTTCACCGTGATCGGGTTCCTGCTAATCGACAACCTTGGCTATTGGACCGAGACCATGAACACCTTAGGCCTGGTGATCACTTCCGGCTTGATCTCGATTCTGTTTGGCATTCCGATCGGGATCTGGTGCGCCTATAGCAAAATGGTCCATCGGATCATCTCACCGTTGTTGGATTTTATGCAGACGATGCCGGCGTTCGTTTATCTGCTGCCAGCGGTAACCTTCTTTAGCCTCGGGGTTGTCCCTGGGGTTATCGCATCGGTGATCTTCGCGATCCCGCCGACGATCCGGCTCACCTATCTTGGGATCAAGCAGGTGAACGGCGAGTTGACGGAAGCGGCGAACGCCTTTGGCTCCACGGTCTGGCAGAAGCTGTTTAAAGTCGAGCTTCCGCTCGCCATGCCAACGTTGATGGCCGGGGTTAACCAAACGATCATGCTGTCGCTCTCGATGGTCGTCATCGCCTCCATGATCGGCGCGCAGGGCATCGGGGCCACCGTCTACCGGGCGGTCACCCAACTGAAGATCGGGCAAGGCTTTGAAGCCGGTTTGGCCGTGGTTGTCCTAGCCATCGTGCTCGACCGCTTTACGCAAAACCTGTTTAAATCCAAAACACAAAGGGGAGATTGAGATGAAATTGAAGAAGACGAGGAAGTTGATGGTACTGGCAGGATTAGTGAGCATGTTGGCGTTGTCCGCCTGCGGGCAAGCGAACAATCCTTCGGCCGGCGGTGCCAACAACACGCCGGATGCTTCGGCGAACGGGGGCAACACCTCAGCCGGAGCCGTCGGCGAGCAAGTCAACTACGAAATCATCGGGATTGACCCTGGTGCTGGAATTATGAAGGCGACAAGTCAAGCGATCGAAACCTACGGCTTGGACGGCTGGAAGCTGATTGAGGGCTCCGGCGCAGCCATGACGGCGATGCTGGACAAAGCGGTGAAATCCGAAAAACCGATCATTGTTACCGGCTGGACCCCGCACTGGATGTTCTCCAAATACGATCTGAAATATTTGGAGGATCCGCAGAAGGTTTACGGGGAAGCCGAAGAAATTCACACGCTGGCGCGGAAAGGCTTGAAGGAAGACCATCCGACCGCCTATGAGTTCCTCAACCGCTTCGAGTGGACTTCGGATGAAATGGGCGAGATTATGACAGCGATTCAGGAAGGTCAGGACCCGGCGGAAGCCGCCAAAGCCTGGGCAGACAGCCATGCCGACCGCGTGGACAGCTGGACCGAAGGCTTGACACCGGTGAACGGCGACAAACTCAAGCTGAGCTATGTGGCATGGGATTCGGAAATCGCCAGCACCAACCTGCTGGAATATGTACTCGAAAGCAAGCTGGGTTATGACGTCGAGTCCCTCCAAGTCGAAGCGGGTCCAATGTGGACCGGTGTCGCCAGCGGTGACGTTGATGCAACTGCAGCCGCATGGCTGCCGCTCACCCATGCGGATTATTGGGATAAATACGGCGAACAAGTTGAGGATCTCGGCGCGAACATGACTGGGGTCAAAACCGGCCTGGTCGTTCCAGTTTACATGGACATTAACTCGATCGAGGATTTGAAGTAATCACCTTTACCCGTAACGGAACTTAGAGACCTTATTGTACTATTTCCCGGTGATTTCCCGCTGTAACGGAACTTAAAGACCTTATTTGATGCTAATACCAGCGAATTCGCTGCCTATAGCCCAAATAAGGTCATCTGGTTCCGTTACATCTGTTTTAAGCCTGGTAGGAATAGAAATAAGGTCTCCTCGTTCCGTTAGCTTTTTTACGCCTAAGGAAATGGAAGAAGCCACCCCTGGTACGGAGTGGCTTCTTCATATCTATATCAATTAAAGAAGAGGGAGTATCTAAAGAATAGCATCGGTTTCTTAAAGGAACATTACAGAAACCTGAAGATCAGCTTAAAAATTCTCCAGCTCCTCGTTTCCAACCGTTTGGCCCCAATCGCAATCAGCGTCGCCCATGGTTGTCGTATCGGATGCAGCGCATGGAACTCCCCCATTTTTGTTCTTCTAAATCGGTCAAAACAAATATTCGGAATTCACCAGCTTCCTTCAGAGGAAATCCGGCTTCACCCGCTTTACCTCTGCCTTGAGCTCATCCATCATGCCCTCGGCCGCTTCTTCTCCTGCCTTGATGCAATCGGCCATTTTGGAAAAATCAAACGCGGACACATGACCGACATCCGGTCGGATGACGATATCCGCTAACCGCAGGCTGGTATGCTTCCGTTCGGCGGTCATCAAACTGTAAGAGCGGTAAACGACCTCAATCATATTGCGGGGCGGCTTCTTCTCATGCTCGCGCGTCACATCCACCGCAATTATCAGTCCCACATCCTTCCGCTTCAGCTCCTGGACGGGCAAGTTGTTTAGCACCCCGCCGTCGACCAGCACCTGATCGTCCCGTACCAGCGGAGCAAATACCCCCGGAAACGCCGTCGTTGCCCGCAGCGCCGTTCCCAAATCGCCCTTATCCAAAATCACCTGTTTGCCTTGCATCAAATCCACGGCAACCGCCTTAAACCGAATGGGGAAATCCTCAATCTTCAGCCCATCCTTCCCATGTTGCCTCAAGAGATCGTTGACGGTTTGGTAGATTTTGTTCCCGCCGATCAGCCCGCGTTGGCGAATTCCTAGATCCATCAGCCGGTATTTTGGCGTGTGATACAGCAAGTCCTCGATGTCCTCTGCCGGAATGCCTGCAGCATACAAGCCTCCGATCGCACCGCCCATGCTTGTACCAACGATCGCGTCCACCGGGATTCCGTGCCGTTCGAACGCCTTCAACACGCCCAAATGAGCGAGTCCCCGTACGGCCCCGCCGCCTAACACCAAACCTACTTGTTCCATGGATGATCTCCCCGCTTGTCGTCTTTTTACTAAAAATACATATTCTTTAGCTTAGGCGGAAGTTCCTTCCGGCTAAACAAAGCAGCCCCGAATCGATAGAGACATCGACCCGGGGCTGGCAGGCCTGTAAGCAAATCGATTACAATGGATACAACAAAATGTGAATCCACGAATCACGAATACCACGAATAGATCCATACAATGGAGGTCTCCCCATGTGCGGCCGTTTTACGATTACGCTTCCTCTGGACGAACTGATAGTCCGGTATCTCATCATGGAAAACCGGCTGGCGAAATTCGCCCCGAACTATAATGTAGCGCCGATGCAATTCATCCCCGCCGTCATTGCGGGCAAGCAGGGCAATCGGCTGGGCGAGCTGCGCTGGGGCCTGGTGCCGTTCTGGGCGAAGGAGGATAAGATCGGCGCCAGCATGATCAACGCCCGCGCCGAGTCGCTCCCGGACAAACCGGCGTTTCGGAAGCTGCTGACAACCCGGCGCTGCCTCATCCCCGCTGACGGATTCTACGAATGGCAACAGCGGGCCGGAGGCAAGCAGCCCTATCGGATCGTCATGAAGGACGGGAGCCCCTTCGCCTTTGCCGGCCTGTACGACATCTGGAGCGATCCGCAAGGAAACAAGCTGGCAACCTGCACGATCATCACCACGGAGCCCAACTCGCTGATGGCTGAGATCCATAACCGGATGCCCGTGATCCTGCAACCTGAACATGAAGCCGAGTGGCTGGCCCGGGACAACACGGATACGGGATCGCTGCTAAAGCTGCTTCAACCTTACGATGCCGCAAAAATGCGGGCTTACCCCGTATCCCCAGCCGTTGGGAACGTGCGCAACAATACGAAGGAACTGTTGGAGGAGGCGAAATAGCCTGACCTGAACTCCCCCATACCGAAATCTCTCCATCCGAAAAAAGGGCTTCGCCTTTGCGCGCAAGCAAGGTTCTACCCTGCTGCCATAAAGTCGAAGCCTCTTTCATGTTATGCCTCGATGCTCGCCCACAATCCGCCGCCCGGCAGCGGGCAATGCCGCTCCTTCAGCCAGGCGACCACCGGGATGATACAACCGCAGACCGTGCAGGTCATCCCGTCCATCAGCTTTGGACACGCTTCGCAAACGCGCAGCCTATCCTGATACTGCTCCTCGCTTACCCTGCGCTCGGGCGCAAACGCCGTCGTCTTCAACAAACGTTGGATCTGCTCCTCCGTCACCCGGAAATCGTCCCGGCACACTCTGCATGACGTATCCGCCATCCGACGTTAATCCCTCGCCGCCAGTTCTAGCGTCGTCACCGATTTAGCCGGCAAATCAACCGTCAGCTTGCCGCCATCCAGTTGAAACGACTCAAACGGCTGCGGCTTTACGGCCTCCGGCTGCGCAAACGTATTATGGGCATCGATCGAATCGCCGGTCAACGTGGTGCCGGTCACCGCCAAGCTGCTGCCTGCCAAGCCCCGAATGTCGATCGTCACCTGTGTATTCGCATGAGGCTGCAGGTTACAGAAGCTGAGATGGATCTTCCCTTCGGCATCCCGCGACGCAGTGGCGGTCACCGCCGGAATCTCGCTGCCCTCCAGCTTGTAGCTGCCTGTTTCCAGCGACAGATCCAGCAGCTCGGCGTCCTGGTGAACCTTATACATATCGAATACATGGTACGTTGGGGTCAAGATCATTTTCTCGCCTTCCGTCAGGATGACGGCCTGAAGCACGTTGACGGTCTGGGCGATATTTGCCATCCGCACGCGCTCGTTATGTTTGTGGAAAATGTTCAGCGTAAGCCCGGCGACAAGCGCATCACGCATCGTATTTTGCTGATACAAAAATCCCGGATTGGTCCCCGGCTCCACATTGTACCAGGTGCCCCATTCATCCACAATCAATCCGACCCGGCCTTCCGGATCGTATTTATCCATGATCGTGCGGTGGCGGGTAATCAGCTCATCCATGCGAAGCGCTTTTTGCAGCGTGGCAAACCAGGCGGACTCGTCGAACCCGGTCGCCGGCCCTTTATCCTGCCAATTATCGGTTGGCAGCGTATAGTAGTGCAGCGTGATGGAATCCATAAACCGTCCGGCTTCCCGCATCAGCACGTCCATCCAGTTATAATCGTCTGAGTTTGGACCGCAAGCGATCCGGTGAATCCGGTTATCCCCATAGTTGCGGACGTACGTCTGATACCGGCGATACTCGTCAGCATAATATTCCGGGCGCATATTGCCGCCGCAGCCCCAGTTCTCGTTGCCAACGCCAAAATAAGTCACCTTCCACGGCTCCTTGCGTCCGTTTTGCGCCCGCAGCTCCGCCATCGGCGATACGCCGTCAAAGGTCAGATATTCTACCCACTCCGACATTTCCTGGACCGTTCCGCTGCCAAGGTTGCCGTTGATGTAGGGCTCGCAGCCCAGCTGCCGGCAGAGCTCCATAAACTCGTGGGTCCCGAAATGGTTATTTTCCACCACACCGCCCCAATGGGTATTGACCATCCGCTTACGTGCTTCCTTCGGACCGATGCCGTCCTTCCAGTGATATTCATCGGCAAAGCAGCCGCCCGGCCAGCGCAACACCGGAATCCGGATTTGCTTAAGCGCTTCCACAACATCGTTGCGAATGCCATGGGTATTTGGAATCGGGGAATCCTCGCCAACCCAAATCCCCTCGTAAATACAGCGGCCTAAATGTTCAGAGAAATGACCGTAAATATTGCGGTTAATCGTTCCTTTGCCGGAATCGGCGTTTAACACTCCTTGCAGTGGCATCCGTCATTTCACTCCTTAGTTAATATAAATATTAATTAAATAACTATTCGACTAATATTATAGGCGTCTGACCGCAAACTCGTCAATGAAACTTCCAAATTAATCAAGGACATGGAAGATGCTTGTCAAACTTATAACTTTTCGTTAATATAATGATTAACTAGGGCTTGCTGAACGAACAAAAAATCCTTATTCCACAAGGGATTTGAGCTACTTTTGTCGAATTTATCTGCAAGGAAAACATAGAAAATTGGCAAAAAACCTTGCAGATGGAGTGAGCGAACGTGTTCGTGCCGAATCGGGATATGGCAGATCTGTTGGAAAATTTCTACTTACCCTTTGGCGGGAAGCTTAATCCTGGGAATCGCTGGGTACAGCTTGCCGCACTCATCCCTTGGGATAAAGTGGAAGAGAAATACTTCCAATCCTTCTCATCGATCGGCATCGGTCAAAAAGCATATTCGGTTCGCATTGCACTCGGTGCCCTCATCATCAAGGAGCGCCTTGGTTTAAGTGATCGGGAGACCACGCTGCAGATCCAGGAAAATCCGTATTTGCAGTTTTTTCTCGGCTACAAGGAGTACGTGGACGCAGAGCCGTTTCATCATTCGCTTATGACGCATTTTCGGGAACGACTCAGCATCGAGATCCTTGCGGAGGTCAATGATTGGATTGCACAAGCGGCATTGAAAGCGGAACAAGAAGAAGCTGCAACATCTAAATCCAAGAAACCATCGAGACGAGACAACGATGACGACGACACCGGCGGTTCTCAGTTGACCATGATGGAGTCAGAGAAAGCTCTCACCATTCCCGAGGAAGTTCATGCCCCGGCTAAGAATCACCGCAACGCGACAAAACGGTTCCATGATTTGCCGCCCGCGTGCGAGCCGACAGCAAACGCCATGAATAAGGGAACCCTCATGCTGGACGCTACATGCGCACCTGCGGACATCAAATATCCAACGGATCTGGGGCTCTTGAATCATGCCCGAGAAATCCTCGAAGATATCATCGATGTGTTGCACCATCCCCATATCGGACAGATGGAAAAACCGCGAACCTACCGCAAGCAAGCCCGAAAAGCGTTCCTGGGCGTCTCCAAACAACGCAAAGCGTCAGGCAAAGTGATTCGAAAAGCCGTTAAGAAGCAACTCGGCTATGTGGGCAGAGATTTGCGAATCATTGAAGAACTCATAAAGCACACGCCGCTTGCGGTACTGTGCAAAAGACAATATCGCTTGCTTCTCGTGATCTCGGAGCTATACCGGCAGCAGCGTGACATGATGGAGAACAAGACGCATACCGTACCGGATCGCATTGTGAGCATCGAACAGCCGCATGTTCGTCCGATCGTCCGCGGCAAAGCCGGCGCTAACGTGGAATTCGGCGCTAAAATCGCCGCCAGTCTGGTTGATGGCTACGCCTGGATCGAAACGGCTGGGTGGGACAGCTTCAACGAGGCGACCACGCTGCAGGATTCGGTGGAAGCGTACAAACAGCGGTTCGGATATTTTCCCGCCGTCATTCTGGCCGACAAGATCTACCGCAATCGCGATAACCTGAACTACTGCAAGGAACGTGGGATTCGTCTTAGCGGACCGAAGCTTGGCAGGCCATCCAAAGAACAACGTGACGCCGATGATCGAAAGCAAGAGAAGCAAGACGCTGCACAGCGCAATGCGATCGAAGGAAAGTTCGGCGAAGGCAAACGCAAGTTGGGTTTGGGCCGAATTTGCGCCCGCGGTGCTCATACAAGTTTAACTGTCATCGCTATCCAGTTTCTGGTTATGAACCTGGAACGGCGACTGCGGGTTCTTTTTTTCTCTTTTTTCAGATTCATTGCGTTCCGTCCGATTTTTTGCATGAAAACTGCAAAGAAAATCACGGTCTAGGCTCATGCGTTGCGAGCAGCTTAAATTGATCTTGTTCAGCAAGCCCTAACTAAAATTCGGGTGAGGTGAAGGCATCTTGAAGCTTGATTTATCTGAACAATCGCTGCCCGTGTATGAGGCACTGGCAAGTCCAGTTCGTCTGCATATTCTGCGTCTGTTAGCCAACCGCCCGATGAACATTAAGGAGTTAGCCGCAGCCGTAGGGCTATCCAGCGCGATTATGACCATGCATGTGCGCAAGCTGTCTGAATGCGGACTAGTCGCCACCCATATGGCACCCGGCAAGAGCGGCCTGCAGAAGATTTGCTCGCTTGCTGTCTCCGGCGCAGAAATCCAGTTTCCGGCGCAGGCGGCAGCCGAGCGCAAGAGCTACCGGGTTGAAATTCCGGTAGGCCATTACTCCGATTTTCACATCGAGCCAACCTGTGGCATCGCAACGACCGACAAGATCATCGGAAGCTTTGACGATCCCCGGTACTTCTGGGACCCGGAACGGATTCATGCTGCGATTCTATGGTTTGGTACGGGATATATCGAATACAAAACCCCCAATTACTTGCTGTCCTCCCAGAAGCCCGAGGAGCTGGTCTTTACGATGGAAATCGCGTCCGAAGCCCCGGGAACGAAGGACGATTATCCATCGGATATTACGTTTACCTTAAACGGCAAGGTTTTGGGCATCTGGACGAGCCCTGGCGATTACGGAGAGCTGCCTGGAAAATATACCCCTGAGTGGTGGCCAAGACAGGCGAATCAATATGGCCTGCTGAAACGTCTACGAATTACGTTGGACGGGACGTATATGGACGGCTTGAAGATGTCCGACGTCACCCTTCACGACATTGACATTCGGCAGAAGCAATGGACGCTGCGTCTATCCGTGGAGCCGGACGCCCGTTATCCAGGCGGTTTGACGTTATTCGGCAAGGGCTTCGGGAACTATGGTGAGCATCCAAGCGCGGAAGTGTTTTATGTGGAGAAATAGGCATAGAAAAAATAAACAGGGTTGCTCCAATCGCTATCAGATGCGATTGTATAGCAACCCTGTTTTCATATCTGCGTCCGCCTCATTCCCAATACGTCGACCCGCCGCTCTTCAGCCGGGCGAGCCCTTCCACAAAGAAATAATCGCCGTAGATCAGCGGAACATCGATGTTTGTCCCTTGCGGATAGTTGCTCGTCCCGTGCAGGATCAACCCTTCTTCCCCCGGGTCGTCCCATGCGCCGTAATTTTCGTACAGCGACTTCAGGATGCGTTCACCGGCTTCACGATACTTTGCGGCAGCTGTTCCTTCACCGCCAAGCTTCTCTGCCAGCAGCAACAGCCCGCTGGCCGCACAAGCACCGGCTGACGAGTCCCGCAGCTCACGCAGCTCTTCCGGTGCGCGGAAATCCCAAGCCGGCACCTGATCATCCGGCAGTTGATCAAGGAAGAAATCCGCGACCCGCTGCGCAGCGGACAGATACTCCGGCTTGCCGGTATGGTGGAAGCCCAGCGTCAAGCCGTAAATCGCCCAGGCAGCCCCGCGCGACCAGGCCGACTCCGGCGCGTAGCCTTGGCCGCCTTGCGGCCCAACCCGCTCGCCTGTGACCGGGTCAAAGACCACGATATGATAGACCGAGCCGTCGTCGCGAACAAAATGATGGAGCACGGTGTCCAAATGCGCTTCAGCGACATGCGCGAATCGGGGATCGCCGCTCTCCCGGGACGCCCAGAACAACAGCGGCAGGTTCATGCAGCAATCGATGATCGCCCAGCCTTCATTCCGCTCCCCTTCCTTCCACGGATTCCAGGCCCGAATATAGCGCCCCTTCAGATTAAAGCGGGCCGCCAAATAGTTCGCAGCCTTCAGCGCCCGAATGCGCGAGATTTCACTCCCCGTCAGCTTATAGGAAGCGATGCTGGTCAGCGTCCACATAAACCCCAGATCGTGATCAAGCCGCACGTAGCCGTCCAGCACCTCATCCAGCTTGGTCTCGCATTCTTGTGCCAGCGCTTTCAATTCCTCCCGGCCGCTTCCCTCATACAGCAGCCACAGCAAACCCGGCCAGAAGCCCGCTGTCCACCAGGCCGGCTCAGCCAGATCATAAACCCCGCCTTTGCTGGCGTGCGGAAACCCGGAGCCAATTCTCGCCGTGTTCCGCAGCGTTTTGTCCAGCGACTTCGTCCAGGCCTCTTCCACCCATGCCCTTTCGTTTCCCATATGCATATGACCTCGTTCCTCCATTCTCCTTATTGCCGGGCGAATTGAAAAAGAAAGTTAACGCCAAATCCCGCTTCCGGCTGCTTAACCCGAAAATCCAACGCGTACCATATCGAATCCTTCCCATAATGATCCCGGTAGGTTCGTGCCTTAATCTCCGCCTCCAGCTGATTCGGGTCGTAATACAGCTCCAGCGCCAGCCGGCCTCGAACGAAACGAAGCAGCCCCGGGCTGGCCATCTCCGGCTGAATCGGGCTCACAAACCGCTCTGTCAGACTGTCCGGCGCTTCCGTAAACCGGAAGTCATCCCGAAGCGCCAAGCTAGGCAGCTCCGTCTTGTTCCAAACCCAACTTCGGTTGAAGGACTGCAGATTTTCGTCCTCATAGGCGCCGGACAGCTCCAAGGTGAACTCGCACGCTTCCGCAGACGTGTCGCAGCGAATCATCGAAGCTGCTCTTTCCCGTCCCTCCTGCTGCATACGACCGTTGATGATCGGGACGGAATGCCCTTGCGAGCCGTTACAGTCATATTCATACCGGGCCTCGCCAAAATAATCCCACGTATATTCCCCGCACCCGAGATCGGACAGAAAAAACGCGCCTCCGCCCGCCAACATGAAATGGCCCAAGTCGTTGTGATTATGCGATTCCCCGTTGTGCCCGCCTTTTGCGGCAAAACCAAACGTATCCCCTGCGGTTGTAAAGCGCGAGATCAACCAGCCGGCGTCCTCAAACACAAAGTCGCCGTCTCTCCACTCCGCCGTGCCTGCCGCCTTGCAGTCCCGCCAAATCAGGTTGCGCAGCGCCGGCGCCCAGCGGCTGCAGTGATCCTCGCGGTAATCCGCATGGAGCAAGGCAGGCGGAGCTTCCACCTCCGCGTACCGCTTCGCAAGGTAATGCGACAGCCCGGGCTGGACGCTCCCATATGGCTGCGCGTCGGAGAAGTTAGCGACCAGCCGGCCGCCCAGAAAGCATTTTTGCTGGAACTCGGCAATTCGCCGTACCTTGTCCTCGTTGAACCAATCCCGTTGCCCCCGGCTTCGCTTAAGCAGCAGGTCGGCATAATACACAAAGTAGCCAAACCCGTAGTTCCAGTATCCCAGCCCTTCCGGACAACCGCCATCCTCGCCGAAGCCTTGCAAATAGAAGCCCATGCTGCGCTCGGTTTTCTCCAAAATCTGAGCCAGCCGGGCGTAGTCGCGCTGTTCTGTCATCAGCAGCAGCGCAGCCGAACCAATCGAGCCAGCGCAAACCGCCGACCAGTTGTTCGTCAGCTCCTCCCAATGGTAAGGGCCTTTCTCAAGGAATGGCCGGAACAACCGTTCATCCACCAGTTCGGCGATCCGCACCCGCAGCAGCTCCGGTAGACGCGTGCCTAGCAGCAAAGATAACTCGGCTAGCGCAAACCCCGTCTCCGCCGAGAACAGGTCGATGGTCTCCGAGACCGGACGCTTCGCATCCACATGCGCGGGCAAGCACCAGGTAAACTCGCTGCAGATCGCCCAGATGGCATCCCGCAGCGCCGCTTCGTACGCCGCCGACTCCGGTTCAAGCAGCGACAGAAAGGCGAAGGTGTTCAGCCGCCGCCGCTTCTCAAAATACACCCGCTCATACTCCAGCCGCGAACCCTGAACGGCAAATAAAGAAAACAACGAATAGGTCAGCTCTTCCGCTGGGGACTTCAGCAGCCGCTCCCCCTCGCTCCGGATCACTTCAAGCTCGGCCCGGGCCTCCGGCGCCTCGCGCAGCGATTCCCAAAACGCCAGCCCGCTGCCGTGCGGATAGTAATCATCAGCCTTCAAAGGGATCAGGCTTTCAGCCAGCTGCTCCCAGCCCTCGCGAACGTTCATCAGCATTCCTCCTTCCACCGCAGCCCAAAACAGCGGCGTTGACTAAGCCAGCTCAATATGGATTTCGTTCCCCGAGCAGGTCGTTATCACGATCTCCCGCTCTCCTATCGCGAGGTTTAACGCATCAAGCGTAATTGGTTGCCATGAGGCTCCCGGCGACGGATCGCCGTAAACCGCCGACGCGAGCAGGTGTACCCCCGGTTCCAGGGAAGCGAGGAGCGTGGGAAGAACGGTGCGAGGATACAGAACATTGGTATTGGCGTTCGGGCGAATCAGCTCGACCGATTCGAAGCCAAGCAAGCTTTGCACCCCGCTGGCTCCAAAGGGGCTTGCTGCTCCCGCAGCGATCCGGCCCTCTCCACTCTTCTCTTTTAGCTCCACCAGCCCTGTCCGTTCCGTCCCCTCGATCCACTCCGTCAACTCCGTTTCCACCCCCAGCGCGAATCCTCCCTCCGCGATGTCGAGCGGTCGTTTCGTCTCGATGTGATGAATCCGCACATGCCAGGGGAGTCCGGCAACGATCCAGGAGCGCACCTCTACGTCAGACCAAGGTTTCCATAACGCATACAGCACGTTATCCTGAATTGACGTGTCCAAGTTCCGGCGTCTTACCCGGTACAGGTTATCTCCCTTTTCGCTGAGCGCCAGTATGGAGTCAAACGCGCCTTGGGACAAGCCCCACTCCGCGCGCGGCACACTAAACCCGAACCCGGTGGAATACACAAGTTTCTCGTATTTGGCCGAGGTATGGGTGTGCTCGTTCGTGCCGCGATGGCCGGTGTTGAAGGCCGCTACATGACCGGTCGCAGGATCGCGGGCCAGCACAAGATGCGCCGGGCGCTGGACCTTCAGCGCCGGCAGCTCCGGCAGCGGCAGCTCCTCCGCCGTCCAGAACGGATGGTCCTCCGGCAATGCCAGCGGCAGAAACGCTTTCAGCGCCCAATACGGCGAACCGGGCGAATTGTAGTTCTCCGCCATCACCAGGTTTGGATAAGCGTAACCCACCGTAAGCAGCCCCTCGGAACTGCGAATGGGCCGGCTTAACCACCAGCGCAAATTGCGCAGCACCAGCCCCTTTAATACCCCCATTGGCAACACGTCCACACCGGCATAAGCCAGTGCGCTCCAGAAGGCGGATTGGGCGAAACGGTAGGTTAAGCTGCGTCCGTACGGCAGCGCTGCCCCGTCTGGGGCGAACCAAGCGAGAAAATCGTCTGCGAACAACGCGGCCCGCTCTTTATACACTTGCGAACGCTGCGGATCTTCCTCTTCCATGATACGCGCATAGAGCAGCCCGTAATAGTGAAAGGCAAACGGGACGTAATAGTCGCTGTGTCCCCCGACACCGTCGCTGTACCAGCCGTCCTCCAGATAAAACGCGTCCAGCCGGTCCAAATTCCGCTCCAGCTGCTCCGTATCGTAAGGCAAGCCGGCTTTGCGGAAGCCCACATTCACCAGTACGTTAAAGAACAACCAATTGCAATCGTAACAAGGATGCTGGTTCATCTGATTCAGCCAGCTGTACAGCCGGTCACGCTCTTCCGGGCGAAGCGGTTCCCAGAAGTGTTCCGGGATCAACGCCAGTGCAAATCCAAAAACCGCCATCTCCACGAGCCGTTGATCATAATCGCCAACCTCGCCCCAATACTCCTGATGCTCCGGGTTCGTGCCGCAGCGAATGCCGTCCAGGACGACGTCCCATAACTCACTGCTGCCGCCGCCGGCAAGCAGCGGCACCAATCCCCACAGCACCCGGGAGAACCCTTCCATCTCCGCTACAGCCGCCGGGTAGGACACCCCGCTCTTGCCAAGCACAAGCCGGGCGCCGCCTTCGCTATAGAACGGCCGAAGGGGACGCACCAGCTCTTCCAAAACGTTCACCATATCGCTGCGCGTTTGGAGCGGAGCATTAACCGTTACTTTCATTTCCTCAACTCCTTTTTATCCGGGACCATGATCTATTACCCCTTAATACCGGACGAGGCCACGCCCTGCACGAAATATTTTTGCAGCGCCAGGAAGACGATCAGCACCGGAATGATAGAAATGACGCTGGCGGCCATAATTAAGCCATATTCAGCGGAATACTGCGTAATGAACATCCGCAGCCCGATTTGGATCGTTTTGAGTTCCGTCTTGGTCAGGTAAATCATCGGCCCGAGGAAATCGTTCCACGTATTGACGAACGTGAAGATCGTCAGCGTGGACAGCGCCGGCTTCGAGAGCGGAAGCATGATTTTCGCCCAGATCCCGTATTCGTTTAATCCGTCAATGCGCGCCGCTTCGCAGAGCTCATCCGGGATGCCTTGATAGAACTGGCGCATCAAGAACACGCCAAAGGCCGAGAACGCCTGCAGAAAAATAATCGCAAGATGGGTGTTGTTTAACCCCATGGAGCGCATCATGATAAACTGCGGAACCATGTAGGCCTGCCACGGAATGGCGATGGTGGCAATATAGCCAAGAAACAGCGCATGTCTCCCTTTGAACCGCAGCTTCGAGAAAGCATACGCCGCAAAGCTGGAAGTCAGCAGCTGAAGCAAAGTGACGATCACCGACAGCTTCGCCGTGTTGTATATAAACCGGCCGAGCGGGATCCGCGTCCAGATTTCCACGTAGTTCTGCCACCTTGGAGCATCCGGGATCCACTGCATCGGGAACGAGAACACATCCTTATTTAATTTAAGCGAGGAAGACAGCATCCACGCATAGGGAACAAGCATGCACAGCACAACGACCGCGAGCACCAGGTACGCAAAAATCTTGGCAACGACTTTGACTTGTTTGTTAGCTCCTGTCATTTTTGCATCCTCCTATTGTCCGTACTTCTTCTCGCCCTGAAATTGAATCAAGGTGATCCCCAGAACGAGCAGGAACAGCACGATCGCCATAGCGCTGGCGTACCCGTAATCCAGCGAGCGGAACGCGGTATTATAGATTTGATAGACAAGTACCCGGGTCGAGTTGTTCAGCTGATTATCAGCACCGGCAAACAGGTTGATAAAGATGTCGTACACTTTAAACGAATTGATGATCAGGATCATCAGTACAAAGAACGTGGTAGGTGCCAGCTGCGGGATCGTCACGTTGACGAATCTTTTCCATGGCCCCGCCCCGTCCAGCTCGGCAGCTTCATACAGCTCGGGATTTACTCCCTGCAAACCTGCCAAATAAATGACCATGTAATAACCCATATTTTTCCATACTGTAAAAAGAATGACCGTAAACATTGCCCAATCTTTATCTGCCGCCCAGCGAGGCAAATCCTCAATGGGGATGCCGGTAATCGAGTGCAGCAGATTGTTCACCGGCCCCATCGTGGGGCTGAACACGAAATTCCAAACGGCTGCCACGGCAACCAGTGAAGCGACATAGGGGAAGAAGAACACGGTCCGCATAAAGTTGCGGCCAAACAGCTTCTGATTGAGCAGGATCGCCAGCGCCAGCGCACAAACCATCGTTAACGGCACCACGCCAATCGTATAAATAATGGTGTTCCAGAACGCTTTGTGAAAGGTGCTGTCCTGCAACAGACGAGAGAAGTTACGCAATCCCACGTACTCCATCGGGTTAGCCCCGTCCCATTTCACAAAAGCGAGTACAAACGCATAAACCATCGGCACCAGCGTAAACACGGCAAAGCCGATGAAGTTGGGGGCAATGAAGCTGTACGCCACCAAATGATCTTTAACGTTCTTAGACAACGCGCTTCTTTTAACTGCTTTGGTTCCTAACACGGGTTCATTCTGCATGATTTCTCCTCCAAACCAACTTGTGCTAGAGCATTGGGAAAAAAAGACGGGCTCATAAGGCCCGCCCCTGGCAGCATCGAAATCTCATGCGAGATCAGATTAGTTATTAAGTACCTCTTGCACCCGTTTCTCCATATCTGCCAATCCTTCGTCGATGGTCGCATTTTTCGTCATGATGTTGTCGTGTGCTTCGTTCAGGACGACATCGATGTCCGCACTCTTCTCATGCAGCGGCATTTCCAGATAGGTTCTTTCGGTCGTCAAAGCTTCTTTGCTGTTCTCGTCCGTCGGGAAGCCGTCCATGGAAGCGATGGAGTTGACCACTTCATCGTTTTTGATCGCCGGAATCGTACCCGTGGATGCGATCACCGCTGCGCCTTCTTCACCGGTGACGAATTTCAGGAATTCTAAAGCCGCTTCTTTGTTGGCGGACTTTTGGTTCACGGCCAGGGAAGTAATCGTTCCCAGCGTTGTCCCGGCGGGTACGCCGTCCGGATGCGGATATTTCACGATCCCCCAGTTTGTAGCCTGGGATTCACCGCTCTTCACCTTGTCGATTTGCGTAGCGATAAACCAGCTGCCCATGTTCATCATCGCAACGGAATTATTGTAGAATACGCCGGAATAGTGAGTGCTGGAGGTCTTTAACGTAGCGTAGTCCATCACGATGCCGTCGTCTTGCTGTTTCAGAATCCGTTCGTAAATCGGTTTCAAGAATTGATAGTTGCCATCCACGATGGTGTTCTTTCCGTCCAGGATGCCAAACAACTGAACTGCACTGCGCCAAGTGTGGTAATGCGCGCCGTATACTTTTTCCGAGCCGCTGCCGGACGTCAATTTACGGGCCAACTCGTCGTATTGATCCAGCGTCATATCGTTGGTTGGATAAGGAACTCCGGCTTTATCAAACAGGTCCTTGTTATAATAAACGACCCAGAAGTCACTGCGGAAAGGCAGCGCGTACACATCGCCGTTCATTTGAATTTGCTCAACCGTTCCGCCGTAGAGGGAAGTATCAATGCCTTGGGTGTCAATGAAGCTCTTGAGCGGCTCTAGGTGGTTCTGCTTCACCAGGTTGACGTAGCCCGGTATGTCCTTGATGGTCAGAATATCCAGGGCTGCACCGCCAGAGAGCTGTGTGCTGAGCATCGTCATGTAGTCGGTAGAGCCAAGGTCAACATATTCGATCGTTACGTTCGGATGGTCTTTCTTATAAGCGTCGATCAAAGGCTGGTAGTAAGCGGTTGCCTCCCAGTCCCACAGCGCCCATTTCAGCGTGACCGGCTTATCGCCCGTCTCATTGGAAACGCTTGCAGAATTGTTCGTTTGAGGCTCTGTGGTATTCGCTTTGCCCGAGTTTCCGTTGTTGCCGGAACAGCCTGCCAGCAGACCCATAAGGAGAACGGCCGCCAAGGTAATACCGAATACTTTCTTTCGTCTCATCTTCAAACCCCTTTTCCTCCTGTTTTCCAGATCGGCAACGCCGAATCCTTAGGTACATGGTATCGAAATCCGAAATGTAAGGGCATACATTTTTGCGTTCATTTCCTACACTTTTCTATTCGCTTCTTCAAGAAACGGATGAAAAGCTGTAAAATCATACTCAAAAGATGTAAAAATGGTTGTTTATGAACCTTACCGCTACCGATGATGTCAACTCATGTTATTGTTATCTATATCGGTTAAAACTCGCATTGATCTTACACCGGATGAGGTGATCGACACGCGCGCAAGAAAAGCCACTATCAAAAGCCGGATTATCCTGATCATGACCGTGTTTGCCTTGCTGATCGCAGGAATTCTGTCTTTTTTCAGCTACGAGCTGATCTCGTATTTTCAACGCAAAACCACCATTCAGGCGACAGAATTTAACCTGCAGCTCGTCTCTCATATCATCGATCAAGATTTAAATAACTTGTATACTTTGGCTTTGACCAGCAGTACGAACTCGCCTACCAATCAGCTGATTCAGGACTATTTTATCTCACCGGAAGCCAGCGCCAAAGATCGGCTGAATGCCTTCTTGTCAATGCAGGAGGACTTCCGGGTGAACCGGTCCAACAGCTACGTGCGACGCCTGATCATCACGGATCACCAAGATAAGTTCATTCAGGTCGACAATTCTGGAAGCGCTTCAGTTCCGTTGAATATTCATAATATAACCCAGCTTCCCGGTCTGGTCCCAGATGCGAAGGAAGCTTGGGAGCGCGTGATCCAGGACCCGTTCTCCCGCTCCAGCGGCATCCCCATCGTTCTGCCAATTTACGGTGAACGGGCTGCACGCATTGGGACGGTCTATCTTCTGGCGAACACCTCCGTGATCACCGATAAGCTTAAAGGCTACAGTCTGCCGGAGGGCTCGGAATTGCTGCTCTCCCTTGGCAGCCAAACGTACCGGATCGAAGGGGACAAAGTGCAGGAAATCGAAAGCCCTTACACATTGTTGCCGTATGATCAAAGTGAAGCCACCGGGGCGCTCACCAAGCTCGAATGGATGGAGCAGGACGGGGAACGCCTCATCTCGGTGTCCTATCCGGTGCGGGAAGGCGTCAGACTCGCCCAGACGCTGGACAAGAAGCAATTTGCTCCACAGCTCAACGCTTGGCTGCTGCTAATGATTGGCGTTTCTGTGCTGGTGCTGGCATTAAGCGGATTTATTATGTTGTATTTAACCCGCACCATCAGCCTGCCCGTAGAGAAGCTGCGCAAACGGATCGATAAGATCGCGCAAGGTAATTTCTTTATCGACCGGAATATTGAATGGAACAGCGAGCTCGGGGATGTGGGACGCGGCATCAATCGGTTGTCCCAGGATATTTTGACGCTGATGGAATCTCGTGTCGCGGACGAGAAGCAGAAGCAGGAACTGGAATATCGCATGCTGCAAAGCCAGATCAGTCCTCATTTTCTCTATAATACCCTGAACTCGATAAGATGGATGGCTACGATTCAGAACGCTACGGGTATCGCAGATATGGTCACCTCCTTATCGCGGCTGCTGCGCAGCATCGCCAAAGATCAACGCAAGTTGGTTCCGCTGCAGGAAGAGCTTAGCCTGATGAATGACTATTTCCTCATTCAGAAATATCGCTACGGCGGCACGATTACGATGGATCAAATCATTGATAACGAGGAGCTCCTTTCCAGTCTGGTTCCCCGCTTTACACTGCAGCCGCTGGTGGAGAATGCGATTTTTCATGGAATCGAACCGAAGGGGCGCGGCAACATCACGGTGTCTGTGGCCAAGAGCGGGTATGACATGCGGATTACGATTGAGGATAACGGCGTGGGAATGAGTGAAGCCCAAATTGAGGCGATTTTGTCCAAGCAAGAAGAACCCGGCTCCAAAGGCCTGTTCGAAAATATCGGGCTCCGCAGCGTACACGATCGGCTGCGTCTGACCTTTGGGGATCGATACGGCCTCTCGATCGAAAGCAAGTTGAACGAATTTACGAGAATGCATTTGCTGTTGCCCTGCCGGAAGTCTTGACCTCCAACTTTGACAACTTGTCGCTATCGTAAACCACGGGAGGAAGTGATCGTATGATTAAAATGCTGATTGCCGATGATGAGGCACTCGTCTGTATCGGCCTGCAGTCCATGCTCAAATGGGAAGATTATCAGATCGAAATCGTGGGCATCGCCCACAACGGTGCTCAGGCAGAGGAAATGATCGAATCGTTGCGTCCTGACCTGGTCATTTCCGACATTAAGATGCCGGTCAAAACCGGTCTGCAGGTCGCTGAATCCGTACGCGACAAATATGGCCGGATACCGCTCTTCATCTTCTTAACGAGCTATGAGGAATTTGAATACGCACGTCGCGCCATTCATCTTCAGGCAGCGGATTATTTAGTCAAGCTGGAGCTAACCCCGCAGATCCTGGCCGAATCCGTCCAGAAGGCCGTTGCCATGTTGGGGGAATACCAAACCGTGGAGAGTTACCCGAGTATGCTGTACCGCAGCAATTTACATGCGCTGCGCGATAAATTTTTTATCCGGCTGTTTAATCAGCTGTTCGAGAACAAAAATCAGTTCCTGTTGCAACGAGACGATCTTGAGCTGGATTTATCCGCTCCTGCCCACCTCGTCTGCTCCTGCCGGATTCAGGGACCGGAGAGCGTCCCTCCGCGCGGGGATAAGCTGGTCGCTTTGTGCTCCAGCACGGTGCAGATGGCTAAGGATACACTCGCCTCGTCGCGCCCCTGCTTCGTAACCAGCCTGGATTTGCGGAACTTTGCAATTGTGCTGCCCCTGTCAGATCCAGATCCGACCCACTGGATGCCGGAAGTGGAGGAGCTCCTGCACCATATGGCGGAGGTGCTCCATTCCTATTTCAATGTAAAAATCATCGGCGCGGTTGGGAAAGCCGTGGAGGACCCGTACCTGCTGCATGAAAGCTACCTGGCTGCCCGGCGGGCGTTGCCGTTTGCCCTCGATCAGCAATCGTTTGTCTTCTTCACCCAGAGCGAAGCGGAGAATCTCGCTTCCCCAGGAGTCGATGCCATCGTCTCCCGTTCGGAGATCCGCCGCGCCTTTGAAGAACTGGATACCCACGCATTGCACACCATGATCACGAATCTCATTGATCGGTTTAATGGCCGGCCGGAGTTAGTTGTACCCGCTACCGATGCGGCTTGCAATATTTTATATATGGCCACCTCTTTGCTGGCAGACGGCGAGAACGTGGTTGAGCAAATTTTCGAGAATGAGCCGGAGGGGTATCGCGCGATCTATAAAAAGCAAACAACCCAAGGCGTGATCGATTGGCTCGTGCAATTCCGGGACGGTTGCTGCGAAATCCTGTCTTCCCGCAAGCAAAGTTACAAGGAGCAAATCGTGCGGAACGTGCAGGACTATGTGAAGCGGAACTTGAACAGTAAGCTGTCCTTAAATCAGGTGGCGGATGTTTTTAACTTCAGCCCCAATTACTTAAGCCATCTCTTCTCCAAAACGGCCAAAATCAATTTCGTGGAATACGTCACGGAGACTAAAATCGCAGCCGCTAAGGAAATGATGGTTCGCGGTGAAGGCCGCATTTATGAAATTTCGCAGAAGCTGGGGTATGAAAGTGCGTTTTATTTCAGCAAAGTGTTCAAAAAAGTAGAAGGCATATCGCCGCGGGAATTTATTCAGCGCATGAACAGCTCGCTGCCTTCCAGCTGATCAACGCCGCAGAACGCTTTTTCGATGAATCTTCACCCGAGGATCGACAATTGTATAGAGCAGGTCAGCCAGAAAGTTGGCAACCACCACAAATGCAGAGATGATTAAGATGATCATGAGCAACACGGGATAGTTCCGGGATTGCGCGGAAAATACCGCCAAGCTTCCTATACCTCCCCAGTTAAAAACATTCTCGACCACCGCGGCACCCGATATCAGGGTCGGCAAATCCAGCATGATGATGGTAATGACGGGGATTAAACCAACTCTTAACGCATGTCGATAGGTGACTCTTCGTTCCGAAGCCCCTTTGGCGCGAGCCAGATTCAGAAATTCAGAAGGCAGCACCTCGATCAGGCTGGTGCGGACCATTTTCATATAATAAGCAATCAATCCGATCGTGACTGTAGCAACCGGGAGTACCATGTGGTGATGAGGTCGTCCAGCTCTCCTTTTTTGTTCGGGGTATGCATACTGCTTGGCGGGAACCAAAACAATTTGAAGGCAAAAATCTCCTGCAGCCAATGCCCCAGCACAAACGCGGGAATGCTGTACCCAACCAGGCTTAGGATCAGGCCAAGTTTATCCGATAGCCCATCCTGCCGTCTGCTGTTATAGATTCCCCACGGAATAGCGATCATCAAAGCAATGATCATGGACGTGCCTAACAAGGTGAAGCTGTTCCAGACATATCTCCAGATGTACAGATTAATTGGGATCTGGTTATAATCCAGACCAAAGTTCCCATGCAGCAGGTCATTGATCCACCGGAGATATTGCTGGTAAATGGGCAAGTCCAGACCATAGAGAGCTTTCTGTTCGTTTGCGAATTGGAGCTGCTCTTCGGTCATCCCAATGCTTAGGGACCAGATGTTCCCTGGCATAAAACGCATCGCACAAAAACATACGCTCATGACGATAAATAACACAATCACCGAATAAATGGCACGGCGAATCAGATAAGTCCACATCCGCATCCTCCTGAACCCCTAATTTGTCACTTATTCTAACATAGATGAAATGAAAGATGGCTTATATCATTGTAAATCGAATGTTAAATTTTCATAGTTTTCACGATATGTTAGATAAAAGATCGATTTGCAATCATATATATCCCTCCTTTTCCATAAAATCCCTTATATAGTTCTATAGTTCGACAAGAAGTCTCTTGAATCCTGCCTCCCCCTCATTTCTGGGACATAACATAAACAGCCCCTGCCAAGAAGCGCAGGGACTGTTGAGATATGCTTTATATCGATGATAGATTAATCATTTCGCGGCAGTTCTACAGACACCTCGCGGCCCAATTCAGCGGAACGCAGCACGCCGTCGATAATCGCCTGTTGGATCAAAATTTGCTCGCCGGGGATCGGCGCAGGACGACCGTCGCGAACCGCTTCTGCGAAGTCTCGGACCTTCTCGTCGAACAGGTTCAATTTGTGCTCGATGAGTGGAATCGGGGTCTGGGTGTTACGGCCGTATTCGTCGTGGTACAGCGTAACTGAACCTACCGAGCCGTCCCATACGCCGGACCATGGACCGCTGCCTGCCGGCGTGATTTTGAGCCCCGCATCGGTACCAAGGAACATCGTTGCGCCTAACGTGTCCATGTGCATCGCCCAAGAGATTTTGAACTGCAACACAAGATCGTTCTCGAAGCGAACCATCGCCACGCCAAAGTCCTCTACCTCGAATCTGGACGCTTCAGGATGATAGAGCGGGTTACGGCCAAAATGGTTCGACGTAAAAGCAGATACCGAAAGCGGACGAGGATACCCCAGCGTATTCAGCGCCATGTCCAGCGAATAGCAGCCGATGTCTGCCATCGCCCCGGCTCCCGCCAGCTTCTTGCTGATAAACGTGCCTCCCGGCATGCCACGCCGACGGCCGCCGCCCGTCTCGGCGTAGTAGACCTTGCCTAAACGCCCGGATTGCACAATTTCCTGCAGCAGCTTCATATTCGGGTCATAGCGGGGCTGGAACCCGATGGACAACATGTTGCCGGTGTCGCGCGCAACCTGGGTCATTTCCAGCGCCTCCGCCAACGTGACGGACATCGGCTTCTCCAGCAGCACTTGCTTGCCCGCCTTCAGCGAATCGACCGTTGTCTCATGGTGCGAGACGTTTGGCGTACAGATGCTGACGGCATCCAACTCTTGCTCGAGCAGCTTGCGATGGCCGTCATAGGCTGCTGCGCCAACCAATTGCAGCGCCTCCACGAAATCCGCGGCTTTGCCCGGAATCACGTCGGCGACTGCCACGATCTCTACGAACGGAAGCTTCCGGTAAGCCGCTACGTGGGCTTTGGCAATTCCGCCGCTTCCAATAATGCCGATACGCAATTGTTTACTCATATGCTCGCTTCCTTCTCTCGTTTGGAATGGGGCGCCGAATGCTCGCCCGCATGCATTTTGCGGTACGCGCTTGGCGTTACTTCATACTTGCTCTTGAACACCGGATACAGATAGTTTGGATTCGCAAAACCGTGGGCGATGGCGATCTCCTCAATCGCTTTGTCTGTCAGGAGCAGGTCCGAACAGATCGCGGTCAGCCGCGTATGCTCCAAATAATCGCGGAACGTCGTTCTCCCTTCACTGCGGAAGATCCGCTGAAGCTGCCGGGGACTGATCCCGATTGCCTCCGCAACCTGCTCCAGCGAGATCGGCATGCTCTCGTTGTCCTGAATGTATTGCGTGGCCAACTTGTAGCGATGGAAGCTCATATCCCGTTCTGGAATTCCCCTTCTGTCGTCGGCCCGGTCCAGCACGCGAACGGTGCGCAGCAAAATCTGCACGATTTCCTGCTTCAGCAGCGTGTAGAAGCCGATCGGCTGCTCCTCCAAAATACGGTACGCCTCCAGAAAACCGCTCATCGCATGGAACCGGTCAACGACCGGTGCGATGGGCAAACGATCCAACGAGGTGATGCACTCCTCCGCCTCCGCTGCCTCCAACTCGTCTCCCCAGCCGCCGGGCTGGGCGTCCGCCTCCAGCGGCTCGATCTCCAAATGAAGACAAAGCTCATACATCGGATCTTCCGGGTCCGATTCCTGGTAATGCACCAGATCCGGTCCGGTCAAATAGAATAGCCCCTCGTGGAGATCATAAGTCTGGTCAACGAGAATCACTTTGCCCTTGCCTTTCGGAATATAATGGAATTCATAGCCCGAGTGCTTATGAAATTGAATGATATGTCCAGGAGGAAACGAGGCCAGATGGCAGCGCAGCACGCGAATTCCGTAACCACCCCAGCGGAATTGCAGCTCCAGCCGGTCGAGTGCATCCTGCCTTTCCGCCATTCTGGCGTACGGAAAAGGACTTGCGCTCCCCGCCGCTTTACGGTCAACCGGCTTCTTCCCTGTCGATTCGCGATGATCTGCCCGCATCTTGATCCCTCTTTTCCTTCGATGATAATCCGTTATTATTCCGCCAGCTCGTCGATCCGGATCGGGCGGCCTTCCGCCACTGAGCGATTCGCAGCTTCCATGAGTTTGGTCAGATCGACAGCCGCTGCGATGTTTTCCGTCGCCTCGGTGCCTTGCTTGATATGTTCCACCCATTGGCTGAACGCATAAGGTAATCGGTCCTCCAGCGCCAGCTTCTCCCATTGTCCGCTCCCGCCGTTGTAACGAACGACAGGAACCTCATCCGGGAACCCGTACAGCAGCGTGCCTTCCGTTCCGTGAAGCTCGATGGAGAACGGCGAGTGGCTGTTCACGAAGCCCGCTTCGGCGATGCCAAGCGCGCCTTCCGCATAACGCAGGATGGCTACGGCATTGTCTTCGACTTCCTTGCCCGTCACATAACCGAAATTCGCACTTACACTTTCGGGCATACCCAAAAAACGCCGTACCAGGTACATCGGATGGCAACCCAAGTCAATGAGGGCGCCGCCGCCGCACTGCTCCTTCGAGAAGAAGTGCTCGGGCAGCCAGTTCGCGGTCGCGCCGTTATGCGACAGCCGCACTCGCGCCATGGTTAGCTTGCCGAGCTTGCCGCCTTGAAGCACGCGGTCAATCGTCTGCGTATAGCCGTCGTACAGGCGCGGCAGGGAAACCATCAGCTTCACCCCTGCTTTTCGAACCGCAGCAAGAATGTCCGATACTTCCTTCGCCGTAGGAGCGATCACTTTCTCCGTGAAAATATGCTTGCCCGCCTCCGCCGCCTTCACCATGACCTCGCGATGCATATTCGTTGGTGCATCCACGATGACCGCATCGATGTCGTCCTGCGCGAGCATCTCATCCAGCGAGGCATAATACGGTACTCCGTACTGCGCCGCTTTGGCCTGCCCGCGTTCGGGAAGTTCATCCCAGATCGCGGCCAGCTCCGTCTCGGGATGCTCTAGTGCCTGCTTCGTGTAATCTTCTGCATGAACGTGCCAATAGCTGATTTTGCCAATGCGAATCATTCGGTAGTAAGCCTCCTTGGTATTTGACTTAAAATATACGACAACATACACAGATTACACAACTTTTATAGCCATTATAATGAGCTTTCGTGCCATTTGAACTACAAATTGACGACATGAGGATATTGGTGGATTCGCTCCTGCTCTAATCTACACTGAGTGTTCATTTGCATATAATAATGAAAAAAGAAAAGAGGCCTCCCAAAAGAGAGACCTCTATAGGTTAGGCTTTACAGCCTATCTTACATCATGCCGCCCATTCCGCCCATGTCTGGACCAGCTGGTTTTTCTGGTTCTGGTTTGTCAGCGATCACCGCTTCAGTTGTCAGGAACAGGCCTGCAACGGAAGCTGCGTGTTGCAATGCGGAACGAGTAACTTTCGCAGGGTCAACGATACCTGCTTCGATCATGTTCACCCATTCGCCAGTAGCCGCGTTGTAGCCGATGCCGACTGGTTCTTTCTTCAGGCGATCCACGATAACGGAGCCTTCTTCGCCAGCGTTTGCAGCGATCGTACGAACCGGCTCTTCCAGAGCGCGAAGCACGATGTTGACACCCGTTTTTTCGTCGCCAGTTGCTTCAACCGCAGCTACTGCGTTGTATACGTTCACGAGGGCAACACCGCCGCCGGATACGATACCTTCTTCAACAGCTGCACGCGTAGCGTTCAGTGCGTCTTCGATGCGCAGTTTGCGTTCTTTCAGTTCAGTTTCCGTAGCTGCACCAACTTTGATAACGGCTACGCCGCCAGCCAGTTTAGCCAGACGTTCTTGCAGTTTTTCTTTGTCGAACTCGGAAGTGGTTTCTTCCAGTTGCGCACGGATTTGGTTGACGCGAGCTTGGATGTCGGCTTTGTCGCCGCTGCCGTCCACGATCGTCGTATTTTCTTTCGTAACGATAACTTGACGTGCGTTACCCAGTTGCTCAATCGTCGTGCTCTTCAGATCCAGACCCAGTTTCTCAGTGATCACTTGGGCACCAGTCAGAGCAGCGATATCTTGCAGCATCGCTTCGCGACGGTCGCCGAAGCCAGGAGCTTTAACAGCTACCGCGTTGAACGTACCGCGCAGTTTGTTCACGATCAGCATGGCTTGAGCTTCGCCTTCGATGTCCTCGGCAATGATGAGCAGCGGTCTGGATTGTTGTACGATTTTCTCCAGAATTGGCAAGATTTCTTGCGTGCTGCTGATCTTCTTGTCGGTGATCAGGATGTATGGATTTTCAAGTACGGCTTCCATTTTGTCCGTATCCGTAATCATGTAAGGAGATACATAACCGCGGTCAAATTGCATCCCTTCAACCACTTCAAGCTCGGTTGCGAACCCACGGGATTCTTCAACCGTGATTACGCCGTCTTTACCTACTTTCTCCATTGCTTCAGCGATCAGTTCGCCAACTTCTTCGTCAGCAGCGGAGATTGCAGCAACTTGAGCGATCGATTGTTTGCCTTCGATCGTTTTGGAGATCTTCTTCAGTTCTTCGACTGCAGCGCGAACCGCTTTGTCGATCCCTTTACGCAGGCCGATTGGGCTAGCGCCGGCAGTAACGTTCTTCAGACCTTCACGGATCAGCGCTTGCGCCAGAACCGTTGCCGTTGTCGTACCGTCACCGGCTACGTCATTTGTTTTCGTCGCAACTTCTT
Source organism: Paenibacillus sp. MB22_1 (assembly GCF_047200555.1). Taxonomy (NCBI): domain Bacteria; kingdom Bacillati; phylum Bacillota; class Bacilli; order Caryophanales; family Paenibacillaceae; genus Paenibacillus; species Paenibacillus sp. MB22_1. Next base: position 2,566,329 of record NZ_JBLADV010000002.1, on the reverse strand, counting down.
TGACGAGCTGAGCGCCCATGTTTTCGAAGGCGTTGTCCAGTTCGATTTCTTTTGCGATCGTTACGCCGTCATTGGTGATGAGCGGGCTGCCGAATTTCTTTTCCAGCACAACGTTGCGGCCTTTCGGACCGAGCGTTACTTTTACTGCGTTTGCCAAAGCGTCAACCCCACGGAGCATCGCGTGGCGGGCGTCTTCACTGAATTTAATCTCTTTTGCCATTGTTCAATTACCTCCCATATAGTTGTGTAGATATTCGTTCGGATACGAATCGGCGGATTAGCCGATGATCGCGTGGATGTCGCTTTCTTTCATAATCAAATATTCTTTGCCTTCATATTTCACTTCAGTGCCAGCATATTTGGAGAAAATAACGCGGTCACCTTCTTTAACTTCCAACGGAACGCGGACGCCATCTTTCAAAGTTCCGCTGCCAACGGCGATGACTTTACCTTCCTGCGGTTTTTCTTTGGCTGTGTCTGGAAGCACGATGCCAAATGCCGTTGTCTCCTCTTGCTCGATCGGTTGCACGAGAACGCGTTCACCTAAAGGTTTGATCATGAAAAAACAGCCTCCTTTTAAATATGTGGTGTTATGTGTAGATATTGTTATATATGTTAGCACTCAATCATCCTAAGTGCTAACAACCACTTTTATATTACTCAAGTTGCGAATAGATTTCAAGTTCCTTTGTACAAATTTTTTTCTTTGTTTCATGGGATGAAGTGCGCGCCTTCCTCATTGTATCCTTGAGCTTGGATAAATATTCCGAAGGAATGGACGAGCATGGCCCGCAGGATTACGGCGGCCTGGTGCCGGGGCTTGGGGCCGCATAAAAAGTGGGGAAGTCGCCGAGCAGCGTTTACGTCCGCCTTTGGGAGTTTGGGCGGCGAAAAGGTCGAGTTTGTAGCCCCCATAAGCGTTAGATTCACAACGCCCCCGTTTTGGGCCCAATAGCGTTGCTGGCAAGCGTTAGAGCGCAGGTTCGCTGTTGCTGCAGGTGTCTCGGCTGTCGCTGCTATTTGTTGCTGTTACTACTGTTGCTACTGTTGTTGCTGTTATTGTCACAGTCATAGTCACTGTCACTGCCAATACTCACTGCCACTGCCACAGTCACTTCTGTCACTATTCCTGCAGTTCTTCTGTTGTTGTTCCGCAAGTGACTCTGGGGTCGCTAATTTAGTTACTCCGCGAGTTCCCTGTTGCCAACTATTGACGCTGCCGTCGCGCAAGTTACTTTTACTGTTCTAGTTGCGCCTAACTGCGCTTACCCGCACCCGCCGGGCGCCGTGATCTGTTCCGGCTAACGCTTGCCACAGCGCTTATTCGGGCCAAATGAGGGGGATTTCTTTTCTAACGCTTGCCAGCGAGCTTATTTACTCCAAAGAACCCCGTTTCGAGGGTGAAACAGGCAAATAAGCTCGCTCATAAGCGTTAGATTCTCATCGCCCCCGTTTTGGGCCCAATAGCGTTGCTGGCAAGCGTTAGCGCGCAGCTTCGCCACTGCGCCTAACTGCGCTTACCTGCTCCTACCCGCCGGGCGCCGTGATCCGTTCCGGCTAACGTTTGCCACAGCGCTTATTTGGACCAAATGAGGGGGATTTCAATTCTAACGCTTGTCAGCGAGCTTATTTGCGCCAAAGGGCCCCGTTTCGAGGGCGAAACGGGCAAATAAGCTCTCTCATAAGCGTTAGATTCTCTACGCTGCCGTTTTGGGCCCAATAGCGTTGCTGGCAAGCGTTAGAGCGCAGGCTCGCCTCAACGGTGTTCGCCGGAGCCCATCAACGCACACAAGTTCCCTCACCGAGTCAGCGACCCCCTCACCGCGAGATCGACTCGCTCACATGGCAGTGGCTCGCTCAGGTTACAGTGGCTTGCTCACGTGACAGCACTCGCTCACCGCAACAGCAAACCCGCACCGGGACTGACATGACTTTGTAACGCGTTTTATTGCAACGCTAGTGCTTTGGGAGCCATTTGCTACCACCTTCTCTTCGCTCCAATCAAGGCAAAGAGCGGACAACAGCGGCTGAGCGGCGACTCCCCTCCACTACTGCGGCCCACACGAACCCCAGCGCCAAAGCCCCCAGCGGGCAAAAGAAAAACGCGCCCCGCTTACGCGAAGGCGCGTTCTCTCATTTATAGATTTCCGCCCGTACCGCATCCACCGCCTGCTGCTTCGCATAAACCCGCTTGGACAAGAGCACGCTCAGCTCGTAAAGCAGAATGAGCGGGATCAGCACCAGGAAGGCGGAGAACAAGTCCGCCGGCGTGATCATCACCGAGATGACCACCAGCGCGAAATACGCGACCCGGCGCATCTTCTTCAGCCGAAGCGGCGTTAAGATTCGCAGCTGCGTTAGAAACAAAATGATCAACGGCAGCTCGAACAACAACGAAATCGGCAACACGATGTTGGTCAGAAATTTGAAATAGTCAGCCATTCCGTAGGTCTCGACGAGTCCCAGCTCCTTGTTCAGCGAACCGGTAAACGTCATCGCCAGCGGGAACACCACGTAATAACCAAAGGCTAGGCCCGCCAGGAAAAAGACGAACACATAAGGGATGTACTTCGCGGTCGCTCTGCGTTCCTGGGGCTTCAGGCCAGGGCTGACAAACGCCCACACCTGGTATAACGTAAAGGGCAGCGTGATCCCAAATGCAACCAGCATCGCAATTTTCATATACACGCCAACGCCGTCCCAGAACGAAAAAGCGTTTAATTCGATGGTCACGCCGGATATGGCGTTTCTCGTCAAAAAGTGGTAGATCGGATCGACGACGAAAAATGCCGCCACCAGCACCACGACAAACACGATGCAAACCGCTACCAATCGCCGCCGCAGTTCTGTCAAATGATCTACGAGACTTTGCGCTTTGTCTTTCTCCGACATCTCAGGTTCTCCTTTCCCCGCCGGGCTTCCCGTCCCATCTCAAGCAAAATCCCTCCGCTAAGGAAGGGATCAAGGTTACGCCTATGCAACTGACTTGCTGCTCCCGGTTATTCGGGAAGACGGCGGTCGTCCGGTTTGGGGCCCTCTGCCTGCGGTTGCGGTGCGGGTTCCGCTCTTCTGGCTTCCTGCTGATCATCCACAATATCTCGGGTCGCCTCTTTGAATTCACGGAACGTGCGTCCAACCGCCCGCCCCAGATCAGGTAATTTATTTGGACCAAATAGCAGCAACGCCGCGATCACAATCAACAAAAATCCGCCTGCGCTCATGGGTAATTCTCCTTTCGTTACGGCATAGAAATCGACAAGGTCTTCCGATAAAATCACTCGCCCACATCATACCATAACGAATATCACAGTTACAGTCTATTTCTTTAACAACTTCGCGAAGTAGTAGAAAAATAAAGCCCGTAAATGTGTAAACGAAAATCGAATTATAAACGGAATTGCCCCGTCACCATCAGCAGCGCTTCCGGCAGTTGATCCATGATCGCTGCCAAATTTTCGTGCACGCCTTTGGGCGTTCCCGGCAAATTCACGATCAGCGTCCGTCCGCGAATGCCGACGATTCCCCGAAACAGCATCGCCGCAGGGTTCTTCTGCATCAACCGGTACCTCATGGCCTCCGCCATCCCGGGCACTTCACGTTCGATCACCCGCCTTGTGGCTTCCGGCGTCACGTCCCGAATCGCCAGCTCCGTCCCCCCCGTTGTCAGCACCAAATCAGCGTGAAAATAATCGGTCATTTCAATCAGTGCGGCGATAATTTCATCCGGTTCATCGGGGACGATCCGATATTCCACGATCTCGCCGCCCAATTCCTCCTCCACCAGCTCACGGATTACTTGGGCGCTCGTATCTTCACGTTCTCCCCTTGCTCCTTTGTCGCTGGCGGTAAGGATCGCTGTTTTCCAAACCATGAAGTCACCCTCCTCATCCATATAGGAACTCCCTTTGAAGTCCAACGTAATGCCGGATCATGTCGATTCATGCTGATTTCCAACTGTAAACTATCTTCTTTATCTATATCAAAATCCAGCAGCCGCCGCAAATATTACGAACGCACGTAATCCCCGCTTTTGCCGCCTGACTTCGAGCGCAGCAGCGTCGGACCGATGACCATGTCCTTTTGCATCGCTTTGCACATGTCATACACGGTCAGCGCCGCGGCAGACACTGCGGTGAGCGCCTCCATCTCCACGCCGGTTTTACCTTCCGTCTTCACCGTGGCTTCAATATACAGCTCGTCCCGGCCGTTATCGTCAAACGTAATGTTGACGCCGGTGAGCGCAAGCGGGTGACACATCGGAATCCAATCGGACGTCCGCTTGGCCCCTTGAATCCCCGCGACCTGGGCTACGGCCAGCACATCCCCTTTGCCGATCCGCCCTTCCTTAATTGCCTCGAGGGTTGATGGAAGCATGGAGATTTTCGTCTCCGCCACGGCTTCGCGGACGGTCGCCGATTTCCCGGAAATGTCCACCATGCGGGCGCGTCCTTGTTCATTAAAATGCGTCATGCCTTGCCCTGATTCCGAGTTTGCCAAGCTTATCACTACTTTCCTTCATATATATCGTTCCTTTTGCCGTAAACAGCAGATCCAAACGGAAGTCATGCGATTCCATCGGAATCGCCTCCGGCAGGATCAGCTCCTCCAAGGCGAGGGCGCCTAGGACGACCTGACTTAAGCCGCCGCTGCGACGGGACAATTCGTCGATCAGGCGATCGTAATACCCGCCGCCAAATCCAATGCGCCCCCCCTTCGGGTCAAAAGCCAGCCCCGGAACCACAATGACGTCGATCTCGGGGTAGCGCTCGGGAGGCCAAATGGCCGTATGCGCTGCCGGCTCCGGAATTCCCCAGGTGCCAGGTACTAAGTCAGCCATCCCCGTCAACTCATGCAAGGTTAGGCTCCGCTGTGCACCAATCTTCGGCACAAGCAACCGGTCCCCTTGGGCCTGGCAGCTGGCCAGTAAAGGCCGAGTATCCGGCTCGTCCCGGAAAGAAACATAGCAGAACACGTTCAGCTTCCCGCCGCGCCGTGCCCGCAAGGGCTTTAGCACCTCCAGCTCCGCGATCCGGCTGGCAGCCAGTGATTGTTCTGACCGGGAAGCGTCCGGGATTTGAGCGCGAACCGCCAGCATTTGCTGGCGCAGCTCCTTTTTGGCATCCGCTGGCTCCATGTGTAACCTCCCTTTCCGTTCCCGGCTCACGTTAGCCGGCCCTCGTTCAAGAGGCTTGGACGAACCCGGCTGATCTCTTCCTTAGTGTATCATTGTTATATCAAAATGAAAACTAAAGCATCCACTTTGCAAAAGCTGAACTTTCAAGCAATCAGCGATGCATTTCGCGTTGGTTTCATGTACACTGAAGGTACGTGTTTCACCGAATCTGTTCTATTTATCATGCACAGACTGCAAATCTTTTTTTGGAGGATCGAAACCGTTATGCTGCTTCAAGCTTCGAACATTACGAAATTGTACGGCGTGACCCCCGTGCTGGAAGGCATTAACCTGCAGGTGCTCGAACGGGACCGGATCGGTCTCGTAGGCGTCAACGGCGCGGGCAAATCGACGTTTCTGCAAATTTTGGCGGGCGAACTCTCTTATGACGGAGGACAAATTTTCAAAGCCAAAGAGACAACGATCGGGTACTTGGCGCAAAACAGCGGATTGCAATCGGACCGCACCATCTGGGAAGAGATGCTGGCCGTGTTCGCCCCGCTGATCGAAACGGAACGCGAGCTGCGCCGGATGGAGGAGCAGATTGCCGATCCGGAACTGGCCCGGGATGAGAAAGCGCACCAGGAATTGCTCGACCGCTATGCGCTGAAATCCGATTGGTTCAAAGACCACGGCGGCTATGAAATGGAAACCCGCATCCGGATGGTGCTGCACGGCATGGGATTTGGCGATTTTGCGCCGGACACCCCTATCGCAACGTTAAGCGGCGGGCAGAAGACCCGGCTCGCTCTTGCCCGGATTTTGCTCCAAGCTCCTGACCTGCTAATGCTGGACGAACCAACCAACCATCTCGATATCGAAACGTTAACCTGGCTCGAGGATTATTTGCGCAATTATTCCGGCGCCCTGCTGGTCGTTTCGCATGACCGCTATTTCTTAGACCGGCTTGTCACGGCTATCGTAGAGATTGAACGCCATCAATCGCGCCGCTACACGGGCAACTACAGCCGGTATATCGAGCTGAAGGCGGCGGAATACGAAAGCCAGCTGAAGCAATATGAGAAACAGCAGGATGAAATCGCCCGGATGGAGGCATTTATTCAGAAGAACATCGTTCGGGCTTCCACAACGAAGCGGGCGCAAAGCCGGCGCAAAGCGTTGGAGAAGATGGAAATCCTGGACCGACCGCTCGGCGATCCGAAACGCGCAAGCTTCTCCTTCGAGGCCGAAGTGATGACCGGCAAGGAAGTGCTGCACGTCAACAGCCTGTCCTACGCGTTTGCGGACAAATCCAAACCGTTATTCCAAAACGTTAACTTCGACCTGTACCGCGGTGAAACGGTTGCCTTGATCGGACCTAACGGGATCGGGAAGTCGACTTTACTGAAAATCCTGACCGGCGAGTTGCAGCCAACGGATGGGACCATCACCTGGGGAGCTAAGGTCAAGATCGGTTATTACGACCAGGAACAAACGCATCTGAACCCGGCCAACACCGTGCTGGAGGAAGTGTGGGGCGCATTTCCCCACATCGAAGAAGCCCGGATTCGCAGCGTACTGGGCAATTTCCTGTTCAGCGGCGACGACGTGCTCAAGAAGGTAGCGGCGTTAAGCGGCGGTGAGAAAGCTCGGGTTGCGCTGGCCAAGCTGATGCTGTTAAAGGCCAACGTGCTGATCCTGGACGAACCGACCAACCATTTGGACCTATTCAGTAAGGAAGTGCTGGAGTCCGCATTAATCGAATACGACGGGACGCTGCTGTTCATTTCCCATGACCGTTACTTCCTGAACAAGATGGCCGAGCGGATTGTCGAACTGCATCCGAACGGTGCAGAACATTTCTTGGGTAATTATGATGATTATTTGGCAAAAAAACAGGAGCTTGCCGAACTCGCCGCCGATCAGACGAACGCCGGGACCGCGAAAGCATCCGTAAATTCCGCTCAAAAACAAGCCGAGCCGGAGGCACCTGCCGCCAAGTCCGGCGCCGCTTCCTATGAAGCCGATAAGCAGGCCAAACGGGAGGAGCGAAACCGCCAACGCCGCATCGAGCAGCTGGAGGCGCTGATCTCCAAGCTGGAGGAAGAAATCGCCGAGCTCGAAAACGAACTGGCCCTCCCCGAGGTGTATCAGGATTATACGGCGGTTCAAGAACGGCAAGACGGGATCGACCGTAGGAAAGAACAGCTCTCCTCCGCCTATGAAGAATGGGAAGCGCTGGCCGAGGGGTAAGGTCACAATTTTTTAAACAATTGTTCATTTTTTCTCGTTCAAGTTATTCACAACTTTATCCCCATTATGCAGAATCAACAAAACTTCAAGACGGCCCGCTGGGCCGTTTTTTCGCGGGGATATCGTCGTTTTTTGTCGCATGCTAGTTTTATCCACTAAATTATTCACAATATCCACAGTTTTCTGAAAACACAACAAATCATTTTCTGAAACCTGCTCAATTCACTGGTACACCAAGCTTTCATCCTTTTTTCACAAAGATAGCTAACAAGTTGTGGATAAGCTTGTCCACAACTTGACAAAACTTTCGTCTTAGGTCTATCTCCTCAACTTTCTCCAAGCTGATGTTTTGCTTCACAACCATCCCAAGCTTCTGATGCTTCCTTCCCATTTTTCTTCCATTTCGTGATGATCTCTCAGCTGCGCCTCTTGAAACCATTCGAAATGCCTATTGCCCTGCGTATTTTAAAATCTTTATGATCTCTAGTAGAGTTGCGGCCGAAAAAACACATTCGCCGTCAAATATTCACCGAAAAGTCCAGCGGTATGATGTCAAGTCCTAGATTCGAGTAAATTGGAAATTTTCTATGTGAAAAGTGCTTTGAGTCTAGAAAAATGACAATATCAAACTAATCCCAGCCCAAATCAAGGATAATTCCAGATTTTTACTGGGAATGAGTAAGGACTTTGGCAAAGGGGGCGTCAATCCTTCGCAGTCGTTACCTTCTTCCGTGGCGTATAGAGTTGGCCGTTGCGTAGCAGCACATCGACCAGACGCACAAGTTTTCTTGCCGTTAAGACGAGGGCGCGTTTGTGTTGGTGCTTAGGAACTTCTTTGTACTTCTTCCGGTAATACTCACCGAATTCCTCATCGCGGTTTTTCACCGAGTTGGCAGCTTCAACCAGGTAATAGCGAAGGAATCGGTTGCCGGATTTAATGCGTTTGGTATCTTCGGCTTCAAAAGGGCCAGACTGATGTTTACGCCAGGAAAGGCCGGCATACTTGGCCACAGCCGCTTGATCACTGAAGCGATCGATGTCTCCAATCTCCGCGAGGATACCGGCGGCATACACCCGGTCAATCCCAGGGATGGAGCGCAAGCATTTGGATTCAGGCAGGCCTTCGAGAATGCGCTCTATGGCTTTGTCCAAATCTTTGAGCTGTGCCTGGATGCTTCGAATCACTTGAATGGATGTGCCAAGCACCAGGTCGATGGAGTCCTCAACCACTTTGGAAAGTCGATAAGAGGCTCTGGCAGCCTTCTGAATGCAGCGTGCGACGTTCTCCGGATCAGGGAAGCGATTGCGTCCCTTGTCCCTTAAATAGTCGGCCAATTCGGCGACATCCATCGTGGCAATGTCGTCAAGGCTGTACTTCTCGGAGAGCATCTCCATGAGCGCGTGACCGAATACCGAGCTGTCTACTTCGGTCGTAAAGGCGTTGCACTTGTAGAACAGGTTCTGCAAAAAATATTGCTTCTCACGCGCCAGGTTGTGGATCAGGTGGAATCGCATGCGCGTGAGGCGCTGGAGCGCAACATATTGCTCTTGCATGACGATGGTGGTGGTCAATCGTCCAAAGCGCAAGCGATCCGCAATCACCCAGGCATCAAGACGGTCGGTCTTGTCCATATCCGGGTAGGCTTCTCTGAATTTGCTGACCAGCTTCGGGTTGATGGTGAACACTTTGGCTTTACGGGCTTTGAGCGCCGGATCCTCATGCATGAACATGGCAGGATGCCAGCTGTAGACCGAAGTCGCTTCAAGGCCAATGTGAATCTCGGAAGACGAATGCTTGTCCGCTACAGCGACGATGCGATCTCTCAGATGAGAAGCGCCGTCGAGATTATTCTTGACGGTGAGCGTTTCCAGCTTGTCTCCGTCGGGATTCATAAAGCACGCTTCCAGTTCTTGTGAGCTGACGTCAATACCGACAAATAACTTCAAATGGAGTTCCTCCTTTCTGTTGAGGGATTCAGGGAATGGACGCTCCGGGATGCCTCCGGCGCACACGCAGATCAATCACCCTCGCCTATGAGAACACACTTCAGTCCATGAGCTGCCCCGGCACTGCTATAGCCGGGCATGGGTTGCCGAAGGGAACAGCCAGCGGGTAAGAAGTTCAGACGTGTACCGGAGAAACAGACTTTTAATGTAGACGTGGCTACAGGAGGGATACGAATTTCCCCGAATGGACCCTAAGTTCCATTGTCCAGAGACATTCCAGAAAGTCCAGTCCCCATTCAATTTTCAAAGAACGATTTGCTGGAAAATTTCAAGGAATCTCTCCAGCCCCTACGGGGCTGGAAGCTGAAAGAAAAGAGCTTTCAAAAGATACTATACGAGGAGAGAATGGAATGAAATTTGTCAAATGCGCTTCAATCGCCGCACTGGGCGTCAGCCTCATCTTTGTGGGAGGATGCCAAATGCTTGGCACATCCAAAGGCGCTTCTTCCACGACTTCCCCTTTTACGGAATCCAAGCTGCCTGGCGGAGGTCTGGCCCTTCCGGAAAACGAACGGCTCCATCTGTCAACGAATAAGCAATGGATCGAAAGTGAAGGCCATCTGTCCGACCTGATCCGTCTGCAATGGACAGGAGACCGCGCCAAACCGGCAATCGCTTGGGCCGATGAGGAAGGCAAAGACAAAACGGCGATTATCTCGCATGATAAAGCGAACAATCCGGAACAACATGATCATAAGCATATTTCGATCGAAACCACGATGTCGCCGACTGGGGAATATAAGGATCAGCTGTTTACCCGCCTGGAAATCCCTTATGATACCGACGTCGCAGAGATTCGCACCCATTCGTCCAACTTCAACGTCATGGACGGCATTTTGCGGGTAGCTGGCGAAGGTAATCGGGATGTACAATTCGCCGTCACCGGCAAGGATAATGCCACGGCTCCGCTCTGGAGCCTGCGCGCCAACAGCGCTGAGCTCAGCGGCAACAACGCCGGAGCGGATTTTAACCTGATCCGTTATTCGGATAAAGGAGAAGCGATCGACAGTGCGCTTACGGTCAAACGCGAGAACGGCCAAGTTGGTATCGGCACAGAGGATCCGCAAAGTGCACTGGATATCCAGGGGGACGGCATCCGTATTCGCGAGTCCCGCACGCCGGCTTCCTCCAAGGCTCCAGGGAACCCCGGAGATATCGCCTGGGATGAGAACTATATTTACGTCTGCGTTGCGAAAGACACCTGGAAACGGACCGCTTTATCCACTTGGTAACGCAAAGGTCTGAAAATCCAGCTCGATCCTATTCTGCCGGGCCCCACGCGTTGGGTTGCCCGGCTTTATTCTGCTCTCCAAGGGGCGCTTGCTTGAAACCATAAGAGGTTCCCGAGTAGAATAATAAACCTGAATTTCGAAAGCGCATAAGATCAATGCAAGATGCTGAAGCAATGACGACTTGTGATGTAAAAATGCAGGAATTTTCCATGCCCAATGGAGACGGGAGCTTGTAGCGGATGGTCTTTCCCCCTCCCCAATGAAGAGGCAGTCCTGATTTCCATGTAAAATTTTGCTTATCATTATTCTAACTGCGCCACTCGAACCTCGATTCGTTTCCAGACATAACGGCTGGGAAAGTCCCTCGCAAGCTTGAGTAGGATAGAGCGGCCATGCCGAATGAGCGTCGCGGCGCAATGAAAGAATTCCAAGCGGAACCGGGCAATCGTATAACCTTGATGCACTGGCTCACAGCAGTCGCGTTTGAAGCGCTCGAACAAATTGTAGGCGAGCAGCTTGATCAACAGATCCAGTTCGTTGGCTTTAAAATCGCCTGTCGCAATGCGATCGATGGAAAACCCGTTCTTGGCTTCCTTAATGTAATTTTCCATGCAGCAGCGCTGATTGTAGAATCGCCACAAATCGATCGGTTCCCATTCCAGATTAGTCACCATGGCTTCGTACTGCCAGTCCGAATCGAATACAATGCGGCCTTGGCCCTCCTCGAACACTTGCGCCTTACGGATGATCGCTACACGACGCGCCTTGTTCCAGGAGGTCGCTTGGTAGATCAAGCAAATACCTTCGATGATCCACTCTTCGTCGACATATCGCGTCCAGTAACGACAAGCCCCAACTTCCTTGGCCAGCCGCTGGGTCCATTTCAGCTTGCCGACATAGCCGATGTGGTGCTGCTCCCACAAGCTGTAAAAATCTTCACCGCCAAAGCCTTTGTCGAACCTTGCGTACTTCACTTTGTGTTCGTCGAGCAGTCTAAAGGTTTGCCGCAGGAAGTCGGCCGCATCGGTGGAAGAGTGCGTATTGCCCGGTCGAAGCACGGCGTTCAAGTTTAGTCGGCTCTGGCCTTCAAAGGCAAGCAGGGGATGATAGCTCTTACGCCCGGGCTTGTGTGGATTTGTGCCTTTGGCCGCGCCGGACTGATCGCCATACACGGTCTCTACCGTGGAATCCAGATCGAGAATCAGCTCAGGTGGCAAGCAGGGTCGAATGATCTCTTGATTCAGCCTCCGCAGTTCGTTAACCAGAGAGGGACAGAAACGACCAAGCCGGATCAATTCCTTGTACAACAGACTGTGATGCGGGCAGCGGCCGCCGAGAAAGCGCCTCAGCAGCACGTCGCTTTGCAAACGACGGAAATGAAAAATCCGTTCGCAGCCAAGCATCCAGCCAACGATGAGATAGAGCAGAATACGGTAAACGGGGAAGAGGGAGTTGCGCGCTTTGCCGCCGGAGAGGCTGCACATCGCCTCCGGCAGTTTGATTTTTTCGAGAAAGGCCAGGAAGATTTTGATGCCGCCGCAGCTCGTTGCGTTTTGTAGTGAAAATTCTGTTTTAATTTTGCTGATCGTTGTGGTAGACTTCACCTATAAGGTGCTCCTCTCTTTGGGTGTAGTGTTCCAAGTAAACACCATTCTACCAAAGATTCGGAGCCCTTTTCATATTTTCAAGAAGCGATACTTTCGAAATTCAGGATAAAATAACTTTAAATTTAAGAGAGAGGGGCCAAACCGCCATGACTCGTAAAACGGTCCGTAACGTCACCGACTTGATCGGCGAGACTCCGGTCGTCAAATTAAACCGGCTCGTCTCACCGCAGGATGCGGACGTATACGTCAAGCTGGAGTTTGCCAATCCAAGCGGAAGCGTCAAGGACCGGGCGGCTGCCCACATGCTCAGGACGGCCGAACAAGCAGGTCTGCTCACTCCCGGCGCCACGATCATCGAGCCGACCAGCGGGAATACGGGCATTGGGCTGGCTATGAACGCCGCAGCCAAAGGGTATCGGATCATTCTGGTCATGCCGGACAACATGACGAAGGAACGGATTCGCCTGCTGCAGGCTTACGGAGCTGAAGTCGTGTTGACGCCTGCAGCGCAGCGGATGCCCGGTGCGATCGCCAAAGCCAAAGAACTGCTGGCCCAAATCCCCGGCAGCTTTATGCCGCAGCAGTTCCAGAACCCTGCGAATCCGGAAATTCACCGGCTTACCACCGGGCCGGAGATCGTGCAGCAAATGGAAGGCCGGCTCGACGGGTTTGTCGCAACGACTGGCACGGGCGGCACGATTACCGGGACCGGGGAATATTTGCGAAGTAAGATCCCAAACCTCCATATCACCGTTGTTGAGCCGCAAGGCTCGCCAGTGCTGTCCGGCGGAGAGCCGGGGCCGCACAAGCTGGTGGGAACCAGCCCCGGGTTTATCCCGCCGGTGCTGAATACCGCCATCTATGACGAGATCGTCCAAGTCAGCGATGAAGATGCACTGGAGACGACGCGGCGCTTGGCCGCTCGCGAGGGCATCTTAGTTGGGCCGTCGTCCGGAGCTTCGGTGTGGGCAGGAATCCAATTAGCCAGACGGTTAGGCCCTGGCAAACGCGTATTATGCATCGCACCGGATACCGGGGAGAGATACTTGAGCATGGGGATTTTTAACGAGCCGACAGGCGCCGAAGGTTAAACGAAAGAAGTAATCTACTATCCTACTCTATGGAAAAGAGGACTGATACCATGCCCCAAATGATCGGAGGCATCTCCCATATCGATAAGGACGAACTGCACGCCTTGCTTCAGGATCCCGCCAACGAAACGATCGTAATCGACGTGCGCGAGCCGTTTGAATACGAAGCCGGTCATATTCCCGGGATTCCATTAATCCCAATGGGTGAAATTCCGGACCGGCTGGATGAGCTCGATCCGAAGCAGGAATATGTGTTTGTGTGCCGCAGCGGTTCACGCAGCTACGAGGTAGCTCGTTACTTGCAGGCGCAGGGCTTTGAACGTGTTCACAATTTTCTGGGCGGGATGCTTGGTTGGGACCTTGAGGTCGAGTACGGATTCGACGAGGATGCAGCACGTTAACCGCAGAATCCAGCGGAACATCATCATCGAGCAATACAATAGGGACAGTCCCGAGAGAGCTTCCAAGCTCTACGAGGCTGTCCCTTTATTTTAGAATCAATGGACGAGTACGGCTCTTGGCGACCGGATAAATTCCACATCCTTTTCTGCTTCATGTGCCAGATCCGCCTCACTCGCATGTTTGACACTGTAAGCAACGAAAGCCGAAAGTCAGGACATCGTCAAACCACTTCTTCAGCAGAGGTGGGCAGCTATACCAATAAAATGGGAACTGGAACACAATCCGGTATCCTATGAAACCCGGTGACGCTCCAACCATCCTACCGCATAATCTACCAATTCCCGTTGGGGCATCAGCAGCGCGGTGGCCCCGGCTACTTGTCCCTGCTTCACCAACCCGGTGTCCCGCGCAAAGTCGGCGCCCAGCCGCTCAAAATCCTCTGAATCGTACTCCAGCTCGGTAAATTCTACCCAACGTCTTTCCCCATTCACCAGCAACGGCGCCTTGGCCGTGTAGGTCTGCTTCCCTGGATAGTTCGCCCGGCACTCCGCCAAATGGATCGACGTATTGTTCTCGTGCCCTACTCCAAGCAGCAAAACCTCTCCGCGCAGCTCGTAAATCCGCGCGAGCGGCGAGCGCTCACCCAGCCCGAACTCCAAGCCGTGATCTGCCGTGATCTTCAGGGCCTCTCGGCCTCTGGCTGCAAACGACACCTGCGGATGACCGCTGCGAATCGTGCCCTTCTGCCGGCGAAACGTGTCTGGGATGACGCCCATATACCATAGCGGGGTCAGGTCAGGATCGTAGGCCGGCATCTGCTCGCGAATCGTATCCCACCACGCCTGAGGCACCGGCGGATTCTGCCAGCGGGCCGGATCCCCAAGGTCGCTCGAATGGGTTGGCATCACCAAGGTGCCTTGCTCGCCCAGCGCCGCCTCCAAAGCAAGGACGACCGCCGCAGGACCGCCGCACACCCACTTTCCTAACGCTTTAAACGAGGAATGGACGAGCAGCGTAACTCCTTCCTTCACGCCTAGAGCCCTCAAATCCGCCTGCATCGTCTCCACCGTGTACAATTCCCCTTGAATTTCCTCCATCATGTTTCATCTCTCCTATATTGCTCTACTCAGCGAACGACGACGGCAAGCCGTCCAGGCTGACGGGCTGCCGTTTCGTTCGCGCTGCCTGTCAAATCCAAGTAAGCAACCTCGTTAGGCAACAGAATCCGAAGCGCATCTTCCCCTTTGGGCGACAGATTAACATGCCCCTCGGCACTTAGCGGTGCTGAGACCACAAAAAAGAGATGCTGCCGGCGAATAAAACGCTTCATGCTCCGGCAACAACGAATCAAACATTTTCCCCATTGTGATCCCTCCATCAGGACTCTTGTGTATATCCAAACCAGCTTGCAGCTCATATTGAATGAGATGGGCTGGTTTCGCAGCTCTCGTCGACATCGGGACGATCCCGCGTCCACGGGGCAATCAGCCGACACGCGAATAAAGGTATTTTAGTAGCTCACGGCTCCCAGCCTCCTTCGGTTTTTCCTTATTATACCTGAAGGATTAAATTTAAAGAATATCACCGGTTCCAGGAGCTTCAAAACCAAAAAAAATCCGGCGGTACACACACCGCCGGGACAATGACTAGGAGTTTTACGCCGGGTTATGTTGTTGCCCTGCCTTGTTCTTGGCCAGCTTCAAGTAACCCTGCACGTTCAGAATCTCGCTATTCTCTTCAAACCGCAAACGCATCGGGCCAGCCGCTTCGATCAGTTACGATTTCAGCGCTGCCGCGCCGCCGCCAAGCACGTAGAAGCATTCGATATCGGGGTATTTCTTCCACCGCTTGCGGATCAGATCGACCAGCTTCTGGGCCGCCCGGCTAAAATACATGTCAACAATTGGCCGGATGTCCGCTTGTCCTTCCCCTACTCTTTGGATGATGAACTCACGGTTGCGGATGCGCCCGATCAGCTTCGTACGGCTCGGGAAGCGATAACCGAACTGATCCTCAACATCGCGGATAATCGAATCCAGATATGTAGCGAGGCCAAACTGCTCACCGGTACTGAACTGATTATCGATATTCATCCGCTTCACCACCGGGAAATCGGTGGTCAAGGCGCCGATCTCGCAAATCCCGATGCAGCCGTTATGCAGTTCTTCGTTCCGTACTTGTAGCGTATCGTTTGTGGCCAAATGGAACAGGGCAGCCGCCCCCTCGACCGAAACGATCGTACGGCGGATGTTAATGCGCACCGTACGCCCGCGCAGCTCCGGCGTGGACAGGAACGTCACTTCGTGCTCCCCGGTTAACCGCTCCTCGAACGCTTTGTGAAAGGCCACATAAGTGCGTACCGGCAACCCGGTACCAAGAATGTATTCCACCTCTTCGATCCCGGTTCCCGTGGTCGGATAGGTTTGTCCGGCAAGGGCCGCATAGGCTAACGCCGTCAGCGCCACGACCAGAGACTGATCGCTGGTCGCTTTGTTGTCCGTTTCCTCCAGTTCGGAGTTGTCCTGGTCCTCCATCGCTAATAGGCCTACGAAATACCGCTGGTTATTTCTCTTTAATTTAGGGCTATAGACTCGAACATCCAGCGCCTTCAGCGGAGAGTCCTCTTCTTGCAGCACATGTCTATCATATCCGGGAGAAACGATACTCGGAATAATGATCGGTCGTTGCGAACCGTCAACTACTACCTTAACGCTGTCATTGCCAACGTCGATTCCGGCAATTCTGATCATAATTACCTCCTCACATCTAGGAAATAAGACATTTCCAATCATTTCTCATTTCGCTTCCCTTCGACAAATTCCTGCTTTACCCGTGAAAATAGTTACAAAATTTTTTTAAATGAAAAAGGGATTTGCCACAATTTGCCGAAATAGTTGTATTGGCATTAGAAAGATATGATCTTGGTCCTACATAATGACAGGCTCAACTCAAGATGATCAGGAGGAAGAAATGAAGTTTCGATTCAAAAAAAACGTGAACCGGCGCTACACACTGCTCATTGTACCGGAAGGTACCAGCCCCGTGTTCCGTTTAAAATTTCGCTTTTTCTACTTATTGGCCATTCTGGTCGCTGCAGCTGCGCTGCTCACTTCGGTATTGGTCCTATATGCGATGAACCGCACCCACACGAACCGGATTGGGACGCTTGAAGCCCAGCTGTCGGATTCGTCGAACCAGTTCAGGAACACCGTCGTCAACAAGGAGCAGGAGATTGACCGGCTGTTAAATGAGCTGATGGAACTGTCGGAAAAATCGAAAACGATCGAATCGAAAATGAGCGAACTGGAGCAATTGGAAGCCGAGCTTCAATCGCTAACGAACGGTGGGGCCGGCAAAGCGAAGGACAAAACAGCAGCCGCTACCAGCACTCCGGCGAAGGCCTCCCTCGCTGACGAAGGCGGAGTTGGCGGAGAATCGATTCCGCTGACCGATCAGGACATCGCGAATTGGGTTCAGGAGACGAAGGAGAGCATTACTACCTCGCTGAAGGAGATGCCCGGTTTACAGCAGCGGCTGGAGCAGACCAAAGTGGCCGTCGAGGAATACAAGGCGCTGATGGCGATCTTGCCAACCTATTGGCCTACAGATTCCACCCGGGTCACCTCCGATTACGGTGAACGGGAAGATCCATTTACCGGGCGGTTAACGAAGCATGCCGGAATGGATATCGGGGGGAGCATCGGCGACCCCATTTATGCTGCAGCCAACGGCAAGGTCATCGAAACCGGACGCACCAGCGCTCGCGGCAACTATGTCACGATTTCCCATCCCTCGGGATTGAAAACGAACTATATGCATTTGAGCAAAATTTTGACCAAGGTTGGCGCCACCGTCAAACAAGGCGAGATCATTGCGGAGCTAGGCTCCACCGGCCGCAGCACCGGACCCCATCTGCACTTTGAGGTCGTCAAGAACGGCAGTACGGTCGATCCGGCCAATTACCTTAGAAAACCCGGAGAGGAAGAGTGATCCATGAAATTAAGGAATAATGCAAAATCCGTGAAGCTGGACCCGAACACGACAGATACTTTGATCGGGGAAGGCAGCATTTTTGAAGGAAAAATCCGCTCGGACGCCGGCGTGCGCATCGAAGGGCAAATCACCGGCGACATCGAATGCGAAGGCGATGTGACGGTTGGGGAGAAGGGCGTGGTCCATTCTAATATTTTGGCCCGCAATATCATCATCGCCGGCACCGTCAACGGCAACGTTCATGCGAAAAACAAGCTATCGATCACATCCAAAGGCAAGCTGTTCGGGAACATGGTCGCCTCTTCCCTTTCCATTGAAGAAGGCAGCGTGTTTGAAGGGACCAGTAAAATGGGCGGAGCGGACAAGGTCGACAACGAGGCATTGAAAGAAACTGCGGCTGCAGTTGCTGCTTCCGACATAACCCCTCCTGCCAAAAATAACGCCAAGCAGGAAAACGACAACGTTTATAAAACCTGGTGATACCAGGAATCGAAATCGGGTAGGAGGCTACCCATTAATTGGGCAGCCGACCTCCCACACCACCGTACGTACCGTTCGGTATACGGCGGTTCCATTAGGAATGCGCAGTAACTTGTCGATAATAATCAGAAAAGAAAAGGAATCCGAGGTTCTTCAGCCTATTGTTACCGAGGGACTTCGAGAGGATTGGGCTATTGGAGATTCTCCAATAGCCCTTTCTTGTGTTTGCGTATTCCCACGCCTTCTGTTCATGAATTCCGAGCGATATAAGCCTTTCGAGTTTCGTCCTCACTCGTTTCCATTGCTTCCAGAAGACCATTCGGATACGCCTTCTCATCCATTTATCAGTGGTTTGGAGTAGTTGTTTCATGTCAGCAAGCTTGAAATAATTTACCCATCCCATGATGTAACGCCTAAGCTTCAGCGCCCGGTCGGTGTTGCCCATTCCGTTGCTTCTCGACGTTAGCTCTTTCACTTTAGCTTTCATCTTGGATACGGATTTGGGATGGATTCTGACCCGCGTTTCCCCTTTGCTCTGGTAGAATGAGAAGCCAAGAAATTTAACTTTTGTCGCATCGTCCACAATCGTTTTCTCCCGGTTTACCTTGAGAAACAACTTCTTCTCGATGTAAGGGAGAATTTTCGTCAGGGTACGCTCCGCACTCCTCCTGCTCCGGCAGAATATGAGCATATCGTCTGCGTATCGCACGAATCGATGTCCTCTTGCTTCCAGTTCCTTGTCCAATTCATTCAGCATGATATTGCTGAGAATCGGACTTAGGTTCCCTCCCTGCGGTACGCCGATTTCCGCCCGGAGATACTTATGGATGAGCGAGATCACTCGTCCGTCTTTGATCGTTCTTGAAAGCACCTCGATGAGCTTGCTTTGGTTGACGGTGTCAAAGTATTTCTCCAAGTCCATATCTACCACGTAACGATATCCCTCTTGCACGTATTGTTGGCTTCGTTTCATCGCGTGGTGTGCGCTCCGTTTGGGTCGGAATCCGTAGCTGTTGTCTGAAAACTGCCTCTCATAAATTGGCGTAAGCACTTGGGCGATTGCCTGCTGGATGACTCGGTCAACCACTGTTGGAATGCCAAGGTTTCTCTTCTTTCCGTTCTCTTTGGGAATCTCTACCCTTCGAACGGGATTCGGGCGGTACTTGCCGCCCAAGATCAGTTGCTTGATGGTCTCGCCGTTGTCTCTGAGATATTGTAGAAGTTCTTCTACTCCCATCCCGTCGATTCCGTGCGATCCCTTGTTCGCTTTGACTCTCTTGAATGCTTCGTTCAAGTTGTCCCTGCTAACGATTTTCTCAAGCAACCGGTCCTTCGACTCGGTTGCGTTGGTGTCGTCGGTTTCGGTTATCCTCGCAGGACTGTGCACTCCCGCATATCCTTCGTGTTCCGCACTATTCTTTTGCAGAGAGTCTTCCGTTGGAAGTTGGCTGCCCTTGGCTCCTGTTTCGGTAACTTTCATTGACTTCACCTCCTAAGGTTCAGCCCTTCCCTCGAACCGTCGACTGTTCGCGGTACTATGGCGTCTGCTGACTTCTCATGATAAATCTTGTTTCAACCGTGATTCGAAGTGCATCTCCTCACGTCCATGAGACCTCCCACGGTAAGACGATTCACTTTCCTTCCATATACCCACATCATTTACATTGGTACGTCCGTGTAGTTAATTGGACTTCGTCTTGTTTAGCAGACTCATCCCGTATCCTATGCCTGATGATGTTCGTGTTCCTTGGGCCGGAAGTTTGCCTCCAGCTTCCTTTGGATTCCACCTCGCGGTGGACACCCTTGCTCTTGGCTAGTGGTTGGTAACTACAAACCCCCACAGTGGACTTTCACCACCTAGTTAATCGCCATGCGTGGCACACTAAGAAAAAAGGCCGGACAGTTTGTCCGGCCTTTTGTTTTGGGCGATGGGCCCGATTTGAACCTTAACCCTGGCCGACAGACCAGCCCTCCAGCGAAAGGGAAGGCTCGGCTTTCAGCTCCAGGTCGGAAAATTCACCGCTGCGCCATTTCAAATAGGCGGCTGCGCCAATCATCGCGGCGTTGTCGGTGCAATACTTCAGCGAAGGAATCAACAAGGCGATGCCTTCGCGCTCACAGCGCTCGGTCAACGCCGCGCGCAGCCCGCGATTGGCAGCGACGCCCCCGCAAAGCAACAGCTGGCGGGAGCCGGTTGCCTTGACGGCGCGGACCGCTTTTTCCACCAGCACTTCGATCACCGACTCTTGGAATCCGCGGGCAATCGCCGCTTGGTAGCCGTCCTCGCCGCGCATCTTGTGCTGGTTCACCGCGTTTAGTACAGCCGATTTGAGTCCGCTTAAGCTGAAGTCGTAAGAGTCCGGCTCCAGCCAAGCCCGAGGCAGCTCCTCTGCTTCCTCCGCCTCTGCAGCGAGCTTGTCCACGAAGGGGCCTCCGGGATAGGGGAAGCCCAACGCCCGGGCCACCTTGTCATAAGCCTCGCCAACGGCATCATCGCGCGTCCGTCCGAGCAGGCGGAAGCTTCCTTCCCGCTCCATCAGCACCAGCTCCGTATGACCGCCCGAGACAACCAGCGCCATGGACGGATACAACATCTCCGCCTCCAAGCGATTGGCGTAGATGTGACCGGCGATATGATGAACGCCAATCAGCGGCTTGTCCAATGCGAAAGCAAGGCTCTTGGCCGCCATAATGCCGACGAGCAGCGCGCCAACCAAGCCGGGCCCTTCCGTCACGGCGATCGCTGACAGCGATTCCGGCGCAATTCCCGCCTCCTGCACCGCTTCCTCCAGCATCCGCGTAATGCTCTCGACATGCTTGCGCGAAGCGACCTCCGGCACCACGCCGCCAAACGCCCGGTGCGTTTCGATCTGGCTGGCGATGAGGTTGGACAGAACCTCCGTCCCGTTCTTCACCACGGCGGCCGAGGTTTCGTCACAACTCGTTTCCACCGCCAAAATATACACATCTTGCTCTTGCTTTACCACGAACCTTCGCTTCCTTCCCCGGTTTCCGACTGCGACCTTGGCAGCTCGCACCACATTATGATTGCATCTTCATGATTATCGGAATAATACCCTTTTCGCACGCCTGCCGGGGTAAAGCCCATTTTCTCATAAAGCGTGCGGGCAACGATATTGGACACCCGCACCTCCAGCGTCATCCGGACCATCCCCAGCTCAATGGCCCAGTCCATCATCCGACGCAGCAGCTTCTCCCCGAGATGACGGCCGCGATAAGCGGTACGAACAGCAATGTTCGTGACATGGGCCTCATCGAGGATCGTCCACATCCCGGCATA
The DNA here is from genome assembly GCF_047200555.1 of Paenibacillus sp. MB22_1. Taxonomy (NCBI): domain Bacteria; kingdom Bacillati; phylum Bacillota; class Bacilli; order Caryophanales; family Paenibacillaceae; genus Paenibacillus; species Paenibacillus sp. MB22_1. The sequence goes on along the minus strand of NZ_JBLADV010000002.1, from coordinate 2,544,850 downwards.
CCCAATCGTTTCGCCGCGATATTCCATGATTTGATACCGTGCAAAATGGTTATGTGTTAACTCGTTGCGGAACGCTTCCTCACTCCACGGGAGCGTAAACGATTCATGCTCGATCACCATGACGGCCGGCAGATCCGCCAGCGTCATGTTGCGAAATACGATATCTTGTTCCAGCTTCGCCGCCCCCTCGCCTTAAGCGTTCCGCAGCCGTTTGGCTTCGGCTTCGGCCAGCTGCGTATAGTTCGGCTCCAGCGCATGTACGTCGTCCGCCGGCAGCGCGGTGCGCGCCACGCCGGCGATGCCGACCCATGCGCCCTCCAGCTCGTAGGGCACGAGCTGGACGAGCTCGCCGAAGGCGGCGATCAGCGGCGCGATCGCCGCCTCATGCTTCTCGGTCTCGCCCACGAACCAGAGGCGGGCCGGCCGTTCCTCTGCGGGCAGCTGCTCCAGCTGCCGCTTCAGCTCGTCGGCCCACCCGTCCATGAGCCGGATCGCGTCGGGTTCGAGACGCTCCGGCAGACCGCCCGGCGCTGGTGCAGCGAACAGCGCCGAATAGGCCTGGCCGCGCCGCGCGTCGATCAGCGGCGCGATCCAGTGGCTGCCGGCGGCGGTGGGGGCGGATTCGCCCCCGGCATCGCCGCCGGCAGCCAGCGCCGGCCGTGCTGGGCCGGCCGGCGCGCCCCGCCGCGCGGCGAGCTCGCCCAGCGCGGCGTCTTGCCCGCTGGCGCTGGCCCAACCGCCCAGCGCCAAGGCGGCCAGGCTCGAGACGCCGTAGACCGGCAGCCGTAACGACCACGCCAAGGTTTTGGCGGTCGTGACGGCAATCCGGATCCCGGTGTAGGAGCCTGGCCCCACCCCGACGGCGATCCCGTCCAGATCCTGCTTGGCGAGCCCCGCCGCCTTCAGGCAATCTCCGATCGCCGTGACCAAATATGCCGAATGGTTCCGTTCGGCATGGATCGTTCGCTCGGCCAGCACGCGGCCGCCCTCCATCACCGCCACCGCCAGCGAAGAAGTGGCGGTGTCCAACGCTAACAGCCGCTGCGATGGCCGTATATTTTCATGTTCGTTCATGGCTCGGATACTCCAATCTCTTTCAGGGCTGGCCCCCATTGCTCATAGGTTGCCCCCTGCACGTTGATATGCATACGCCGCCCCGTGGCCGACACCGTCTCGATGTACATCCGCAGCACGTCCTCCGGGAGCAGTTCCTCAATCAAGCTGGCCCACTCCACCAGCGTCACGCCATTGCCGTAGAAATACTCGTCCAGCCCCAGCTCATCCGCCTCATCCAGCGACAGCCGATAGACGTCCATATGATAAAAAGGCAGCCTGCCCTCATACTCCTTAATTAAAGTAAAGGTCGGACTGTTCACGGTGTCCTTCACGCCGAGGTGCTTCGCGAACAGCTGGGAAAACGCCGTTTTGCCCGCGCCAAGATCCCCGTCCAGGGCGATCACCGTTCCCGGCTGTGCCAGCTTCGCCAACGCCTCCGCCAGCCGCTCCGTCCCCTTCAGATCCTCGGCTTCGTATACCCACCGCGCTGAGGTGCTGCCATTGTTTTGATCCATGCTCACCTTAGCTTACCACCTTTATCACGTTCCAACGAAATCGCCATTCCTTCGAGCACCTAAGCTGCCTAAGCTGACCCAAGAGCTGCCCCAAGCTCACCCCAGCTCCGCTAACGGACCGAGATGACCTTAACCACTGATTTCCCGGACATTTCCCGTGTTAACGGACTCAGGAGACGTTATTCCAACGTTTTGGAAGAATAAGCAGCCCAAATCCGGTAAATAAGGTCTTTCTTGTCCGTTAAATTCCAGAATTCCGTCCTGCAGGCAAATAGCGTCATTGGTGTCCGTTACAGTTCATGTCTCAAATCCTTGCTAGGCCTGTCCTCATTATATCGGTCCGCCGCACCCCCCGCAACCGCAGAGCACCGGAACGAAAGATTCACTAACCCTGCGTAAATAGAAAATAGATTTCAAACCATACTACGGAATAACAGCAATTTCGTAAGCGAGGATTTGAAGGAAGCGCATAGAAAGGGGTTTACACCATGCATACCGTCTGGAAAGGAGCGATCAGCTTCGGGCTGGTCCATGTGCCGGTCAAAATGTTTTCGGCCACCGAAGACAAGGACATCTCCATGAAATACATTCATAAAGTGTGCGGCAGCCCGATTTCGTATGTACGGCGTTGTCCGGCGTGCGACGTTGACGTGAATTGGGAAGACATTTCGCGCGGTTACGAATACGAGAAGGGCAAGTACGTCCTTTTTGAAAAAGAGGAACTGGAGCAGCTGTCCGCCCACGCTGAAAAAACGATCAACATCATCGATTTCGTGGATTTGAAGGAGATTGATCCGATTTATTTTCAGAAGACGTATTATCTGGCGCCGGACCAAGCCGGAGGGAACGCCTATCAGCTGCTGCTTGAAGCGATGCGTGAAACAGGAAAAATCGGAATCGCCAAAATCGCCATCCGCTCCAAAAGCAGCTTGGCCGCCATCCGCGTAATGGAGGGATGCTTGGCCATCGAAACGATCTTTTATCCGGACGAGATCCGTCCGATCTCCCAAGTGCCTAACTTACCGGAGAACATTCAAGTGAACGACAAAGAGCTGACGATGGCAAAAATGCTGATCGAGCAGCTGTCCACCCCGTTTGAGCCGGAGAAATACACCGACGACTACCGCGAGGGGTTACTGCATCTGATCGAGCAAAAAGTGGCCGGCGAGGAAATCAGTCTGGCACCGGCCAAACCGGAGACCAACGTCATCGACCTGATGGCGGCGCTGCAGGCAAGCATCGAGGCGGTGAGGCCGGTCGCGACCGATCCGGGTCCCGCCGCCGCTGCTCCGGCAAAGCGCACACGCAAGCCGGCCGCCAAAAAAGCAAAGACCGAGCCGGAAACCAAGCCTGCCGCAGGAAAGGCCAAAAAGGCCGGCACAGACAACGAAACCGTAACGCCAACCGTGGCGGTGAAGCCGAAGCCCAAACGCCGCACCACCACCAAGCCGGAGGCGAAATAGACCGAAGGCCGTCACCGTCACCACCTGTTGGTTCACCGGCCAGACGCTACATGCTTTGCTCCATATTACAAGCCTCGGGCGGGACATTCGCCCACCCTTGGATGATCGGGTGGCGCATCGTGCCGCCGGGCGTCCACTCCATGAACTGCACCTTTACAGTCAGGGCCGGCTGAATCCAGACGGCCCCTTCGATGCGTTCAGGGACGTTGGCAAACGGACGGTCCGGGATGATCAGCGGCTTCACGTTTTCGGTCAGGTCGCGCCAGTCCGCCACCTTCCATTTGCCACTGCCGGCATGGCCGATGTAGATAAACCGACCCTCCGGGTCGTACAAGCCCAGTAAAATGGCGTTCACCCCACCATCGCGATATGTCACCCCGCCGATGGCGGCATACAGGTCGCGGGCCAGCTTCTTCTTAACCCAGCGGGCATCCTTGCCTCCAAACGCATAGGTGCTGTCGAGCCGCTTCGAGACAATCCCTTCCCAGCCCCGTTGCTTCATCAAGTCGAATAACAGTTCTCCGTCCGCCACATTGGGGACAATCTGCACCCGCTCGGAGGGGATCACCAGCTCCTGCAACAGCTGCTGGCGATTCGCTAACGGCTCTCCGTTCACCCACTTGCCATCATAGTGCAAGATGTCAAAGATCATATAGATCGCAGGAATCCGCTGGGCTGCAAAGCGAATTTCCTGCTCCCGCCGCAAGCTGTCCCGCCGCATAATCTCGTGAAACGACGGCTTGCCGCCCGAGAGGGCAATCATCTCGCCGTCAAGAATCACCGAATGCGCCCGGCAAAACTCATGCGTATCGAGAAACTCCGGGTACTGCAAACTACGATCGTTGCCCTTGCGGTTAATCAGCTTGACCTCGCGGCCGTCATGATAAGTTAACATCCGCACCCCGTCCCACTTGACCTGGGCCACCCATTCTTCGCCTTGCGGAATCGTATCGCTGCGAATCGGTTCAAACGGTGTGATCGGTTTCCATTCCATGCGGCGCTCTCCACCTCCCCAGCTCCAATGTGCACAATCCTTGTCTTTACCTTCTCCAACCCCGAACCTCCGCTTGTTCCCCAGTTTGCCCCTGCCTCTCTTGAACCATTCCGGGCGTTAGTTCGCTCATAGTTTCCCCGTCCCCAGGCAAGCCTAGAACCAACAACCCTAAGCAGGGCGAACATCTTTCATCCGATTTTCATCCGATTTCAGCAAGGAGGAACCGTCATGCCCCGAACAATTAAAGGAACGATCACCGTCGAAGGTGAAGAGATTTCCGTCTCCAACCCGGATAAGCTGTTATGGCCCGAAGCCGGCATCACCAAGCGGATGTATTTGGAGAAGCTGGCCGAGCTGTCGCCTTACCTGCTGAAATATTGCCGCAACCGGCTGCTGACCACGATTCGTTATCCCGGCGGGATTCACGGCAAGTTTTTTTACCAGAAAAATGCCCCCGAACCGCTGCCGCCCTTCGTCCGCACCGCCGTTCACGAGAACATCAATTATGTCGTGCTTGACCGGCTGCCGGTGCTGCTGTGGCTCGGCAACCTGGCTTGCATCGAATTCCATCCGTCTCTGCATTATGCCGGAGAGGAGTTGCCGTGCGAATGGATGATTGACCTGGACCCCACGCTGGAGGACGAGCCGCGAATTATGGAGGCGGCCGCTTTGGTCGGGGAGATTTTGGCCTCGCTCGGCTTGCAATCCGTGCCGAAGACGTCCGGCGCTACCGGCGTGCAAATCATCGTGCCAATCGAATACGGCATCACCTTCGACGAGCTGCGGATGGTTGGACATTTCGTCGCCCGTTACGTCACCGAAAAACACCCCAACCTATTTACCATCGAACGGCTAAAAAAAGACCGCGGCGACAAAATCTACTTCGACTACTTGCAGCATTACGGCGGCAAGACGCTGGCCGCCCCCTATACCCCGCGCGCCCGGGCAGCCGCCAGCGTGTCGACCCCGCTGACCTGGGATGAGGTACGGCGGAACCCCAAGCCTGCGGATTTTAACCTGCTGAATATCGGTCAACGACTGAAGGAACGGGGAGATTTGCTCGAGACCATCCCTCCCCAGTCCCTCAAGCTGATCTTGCAGCATTTAAAATCCCCCGGCCGGTCTTAAACAAGGGAAGCCTTCGCTGCACAACGACAACGGCTGGCAACCTCCGCTACAGCAACGGCGACAACAGCCGCGCCAGCAGCTCAAGCAGCTTCTGCCCTTTCGGCCGCCGAGCGAATTCCTCAAACCGAATCGGGATCGAATCGGCCAGATCCTGCTTGAAGTCGCTCTCCAGCCGGGTGATCGTCCCCGGATCAAACAACAACGCCGTCATTTCAAAGTTATAAAAAAAGCTGCGCATATCCATGTTCGCCGTCCCCACCGAAGCGAGCAGGTCGTCGATGAGCATCACTTTGGCATGAATAAAGCCCTTCGTATATTGAAAGAACTTTACCCCGGCCCCCAGCAGCTCCTCCACGTAAGACAAGGAAGCCAGCTTCACCAAGCGGCTGTCCGGATGGTAAGGCATGATGATGTTCACTTCGACTCCGCTTAATGCCGCCGTTTTCAGTGCGGAATATACGCTGGGGTCGGGAATGAAATAGGGCGAAGCGATCCAGATCCGGCGCTTCGCCACCGCAATCGAATTAAAGCACATTTCATGAATCGGGTTACGCGGCAAATTCGGGCCGCTGGTCAGGATCTGCACTTGCTCCTGCCCAGGCCCTTCATGGGGCGGAAACAGAGCAGGGTCCCCGAGATCCTGACCCGAAGCCAGCAGCCAATCCTCCAGGAAGGTGAGCTGCAAATAATAAACCGAATCTCCTTCCAGCTGCAGATGCGTATCGCGCCAGTACCCCATTTTTTCATAAAGGCCTAAATAGTCGTCACCCACATTAAGTCCGCCCACGAACCCGAACTTTCCGTCCACCACGAGGATTTTGCGATGATTGCGGTAATTGACCCGGCGGTTCCGCACGGCAACCCGCGCTGGCAGAAAGAAGTAGACCTCCACCCCTGCAGCCCTCAGCCGCTCAATAAACGCATGCTCCAGCTTAAAGCTCCCCAGCCCATCGCAGATCATCCGGACCTTGACCCCTTCCTGGGCTTTCCGGACCATCACTTCTGCAAAGGCCGAGCCGATCATGTCGCTGCGGAAAATATAAAATTCAAGATGGATATGATCTCGCGCTTGCTCCATCCGCTCCAGCATGGCCCCAAACGCCGTTTCCCCGGCGGAATACACTTCCGTTTGGTTTCCGCCTGTGATCGGGTTTGCCGCATGATGCGTCAGCAGCTGATATAGCCGTTCCTGATGAAGCATTTCCGGGTTGCTCATCTCCTCCAAGCGAACCGGGCTTGCCAACTGGTCGCGCAGCAGCATCCGTAAGCTATGGAACGGGACGGGGCCCCGGTGCAGCAGTTTTTTGCGCTTCCTATAGTCCCGGGCCATGAAATAGTAGAGGACCGGACCCAAGGGAGGGCACAAAAACAAGATAAACAACCAGGCAACCGCCTTGGCGGGATTGCGGAATTCAAGCAGCAGGATCAGTGCGACGTGTACGATAAAAAGCAGTAAAATGCCAATCAGCCAGAGCATGCCTTCCACCCTCCCCTGCCATCATCATTAACCATCCGGGCTGCGGTTTATTCATGACAGATTTCGAAAATAACGGATCCCGCCGCACTTATATTAGACAGGACCTGTTTTTTTGACATGATTTAAGAATCATAGGAATAGATAAGTTATAGAACCAACGAAGCGTAGGGAGGGGATGCCATGAGGAGCGTAAGCGTACCGAATCCCAACCGGATGACGCTGCTTGTCCTTCGGGATGCCAGCCGGCCCGTCAAACAGATGCAAGTCTCCAAGCCGCTTGTCGTTGCCGTGCCTTTGCTGGCGCTGCTGTCCATTTCCGGGCTGATCGTCAGCCTGCAGGTTCATTCGGAACAGACCGTTTCCCGCCTGGAACATCAGCTGGAGCAGCAAACCCTAGCCTTTGAAGCGGTGGTGACCAACAAAGACGAAGCGATTCAGCGCTTGCAGAACGAAGTGATCTCTTTATCGAGCCAGTCCAAGGAAATGATGGACCGGATGGAGCGGGTAGCCGAGCTCGAAGCAGAGCTTCAGAAATTTATCGATAAATACGGAGAGGGGGATGCGAAGAATCTCGGCAAGCTGTCTTCGTTGTCCTGGGATGAGACGCTGGACGCTCTTGGGGACAGCGGGGTTGGCGGCGAGTTCATTGCCGTACATGACAACGAGATCGAGAGACTTGCAGCGAATACGCGAGACGAATTTGCCGCGATGAACGAAATGCTGGACGAGATGGAGAAGCACGTGCCGCTCACCTTGAAAAAAGCGAAGCAGACCCAATACTCCCTCTCCGGCACACCCTCGGAATGGCCCACGTTGTCCACGCGGCTAACCTCTAATTTTGGTTACCGCACCGATCCGTTTACCGGCCGAGCAGCTTTCCATGCGGGCATCGACATTGCCGGTAAAGTCGGGGACCCCGTGTATGCCGCGGCTGCAGGCAAGGTCGTTACCGCCACCAGGGACGGATCCCACGGCAAATACATCGTGATTGAGCACCCGGGCGGTCTGCAAACCTGGTACATGCATCTGAGCGACATCGATGTTTCCGTCGGGGATGAAGTGAAGAAAGGGGACAGCATCGGCAATCTGGGCAGCACCGGACGCAGTACCGGACCCCATTTGCATTTTGAGATCGTCAAGGGCGGCAAAGCCGTTGATCCGATGCCTTATTTGAAGTAATCCGCATGTGGAAAGGAAGTTGATGAAGCGCTATGTTCAAAGACAAGAAAGCCCCCCGTCTGACCGATACCCTGATCGGCCAAGGCAGCCTGGTAGAAGGCAAGCTGGAGTGCAAGTCCAATCTGCGTGTGGAGGGTCAAATCCATGGGGAGATCGACTGCCAGGGACAGATCATCATCGGCGAAACCGGCGAGGCCATGTCCAACATTAAAGGCGCCGATGTGATCGTCGCCGGCAAAGTCATCGGAGATGTCACCACTACAGGGAAACTCACAATCACCGCAAGCGGTCAAGTCGACGGCAACGTGGATGTGGCCAAGCTGATCATCGTTGAAGGTGGACTGCTGAACGGATCGAGCAAAATGGAACGGGTGGCCCCCGCCCCCACCCCATCGGCTTCTAGCGGCAAAGGCAAGGTCAAGAAAGCCGCGCGCCCCGAAGCAGGGTAGACCAATCAAAGATGACAAGAAGCTCCCGCCCATTGAGTCAGGCAGGAGCTTCTTATTTTTTGCAAGGGAACAAGCTTATGCAGCAACGTCACGCTTCTTGAATACGAGCCAGGCCACCGCCAGGAACAGCAGGACGTAGACCGCCAGCACCGTGATGGAGAAGCCCAGCGTCATCCCGGCCGGTCCGACCTGCCCCCCGCGATATTGGCCTAGATCCATATTGGTAAACAGCAGATATTTGGCCCAAGCATAACGCGACGGGTGGAACAACAACGTAAAGATGTTGCCCGCAAACAAGATGAAGAGCGACAGTCCGATGGCAATGCCGCTAGAGCGAAAGACCGTCGACAGCATAAACGAAAATGCTGCAATTACCAGCAAATCGATATAGCTGTACAGCAGACTTTCCAGAATCCGGCTCAGCGGGCTTGCCCCTAGGTATTGCGATGGCTCATTCGGGAAAATCAGGAACGAAACGGCCAGGGCGATGGCGAAAAATACCGCGCTCATCGCCAGCGTAAATAGCAGCACGGCCAGCAGCTTGGACAGCAGGACCTTCGTCCGCGTCCAAGGACGGATCAGCAGCAGCTTGATCGTTCCCCAGGTGAACTCACCGGCTACGATGTCAGCGGCAATAACGGCGGCATAGATGCTGACGAGATAATACAGGAAACTGAGTTGGTCCAAAGCGTCCCAGGCGCTCAGCCGCTGGCTGCCGCCGTCCAACGAGAACAGCACCCCAAACAGGATCGTCAGCAGGACAAGCAGCCCAAACATAATCCAGGTGCGAACCCGCCGGTAAATCTTCATGTTTTCGTTTTGGACCAGCGCGAGAAAATTATTCAATGTCCTTCCCTCCCGTCAGCTCCAGGAATTGATCCTCCAGCGAACGCGTCACCGCCTGGATGGCGTACACGTCAATGCCCGCCAAGACCAGCTTCGCGTTGATCTCCGCCGCAGCCTTCCGGTCGGCGGACACGATCAGCCGGCCGCCTTCGAGGCGAGCGCCTGCGATCAGCCCTACCGCGCGCTGCGGATCGCTTACGTCGAAGGCCGTCTCCTGCGCCCGGCCTTCGACGGCTTCCGGGTGCAGGGACTTGACGTCCACCAGCCGTCCCTGCTGGATAACCGCGACCGTGTCGCACATCAGCTCCATTTCCGACAGCAAATGGCTGGAGACAAACACGGTCGTCCCTTCCTCCCGCGCCAGCGCCCGCAGATAATCGCGGAGCTCGCGGATGCCCTGCGGGTCGAGCCCGTTGGTGGGCTCGTCCAGCACCAGCAGCTTCGGCCGATGCAGGATGGCCTGCGCAACCCCAAGCCGCTGGCGCATGCCCAGCGAATACGTCTTGACTTTGTCATGGATGCGGTTCTGCATGCCAACCCGCTCGACCGCCTCCCAGATCCGCTGTTTCGTGACCCCCGGAGACATGCGGGCGTAATGTAGCAAATTCTGGTACCCGGTCAGGAACTTGTACATCTCCGGATTCTCCACAATGGCGCCGACATGCGATATCGCCTCTTCGAAACGATCCTTAATGCTGGCCCCTTCGATCAGGATATCACCTTCCGATATCGACATCAGTCCGACCATCATCCGGATCGTGGTCGTTTTCCCGGCTCCGTTGGGACCCAGGAAGCCGTATACTTGTCCTCTCGGGATATCCAGCGTTAATCGGTCGATCAGCGTCTTGCTGCCGATGCGCTTGGTGACGTCCCGCATGCGTACGACGGGTTCCTGCGTCATCTCCATAGGATACTCCCCACTCTCTTTTCGAACTGTATCCCGTTAAATCAGGATAATTTCCCCTATTCTACCATAAGGCTTCCGTCAGCTAAAGCTCCGGGCAGTGATGAGGGACTGACAGAGGGCTGACATAGGTCAATCTACCCGGGTGATTCACCCGGACGATTTACCCAGGCGATCTACCAGAGATTGACCCGGGCCATAATGCCATCAGCCGCCCCCTTCAGACCTCCTGTTGGCGCTTTGGGCTGGGATTTGCAGTCTTATGCCCCGTCGGCCTGCGGCTCCTCGCCGTACCAGAGCTGGCGGAAGCTGGCGCTGGTGGCGAGCAGCTGCTCCGCCGTGCCTTCGGCTTCAATCGTGCCGTCCTTCAGCACGATGATATGGTCCGCGTGCGAGAGCGCGGCCTTGCGGTGCGACACCACGAGGCAGGTTGCCTCGCCTCGGGATTGGAACAACCGCTCCCACAGCTTACGTTCGGTTTCGACGTCGAGCGCGCTCGACAGGTCGTCGAACACGTACAGCTGTGCCTCGCGCACGAGCATCCGGGCGGCCGCGGTCCGTTGGACCTGGCCGCCGGAGAGCTTGACGCCGCGCGGTCCGACCATCGTGTCGAGGCCATGCGCGAGCTGCGCCACGTCGTCCTCCAGCACGGCGACGTGCAGCGCCTGCGTCAGGCTGCCCTCGTCCTCGGGCAGCCCGAGCAGGATGTTGTTCCGCAGCTTGTCGCTGTACAGGCGCGGGATTTGCGCCGTATACGCGCTTTGCGGCGGAACAAAAAAGTCAGCCGGCGTACGGACGATGCGGCCGTTCCAGCGGATCTCCCCGGCTTCCGCCGGCAGCAGGCCAAGCAACGCCCGCAGCAGCGTGGTTTTGCCGGAGCCGATCATGCCGGTGACGACCGTAAACGATCCGCGTGGCAGGCGCAGACTGACGTTCTCGATGCCCCGGCCGGTCTCCGGATAGCGATACGTCAGTCCGCTCACTTCCAGCAGCTGCAGCGGCTCCGCCGGCAGATCGGCTGCAAGTACATTCCGGTCGTCCTGCTCTAACGGAGATCCAGCCGGATACGTCCCCAATCCCGAGACGCTTAACGCAGTTGCTGCGCCCTTCATCCCGTGATCGGTGTCCGACTCCCGCCGCTTGCCGATTCCGATGTACGCCGGAACCGTCAGCAGCTTGGCCGGAGCGCCTTGAAGCATGTGCTTCAGGCGGGAGAAGCTGATCGCCATTTGCTTATAAAACGTCATAAAGTTCCCGACGTTCGAAATCAATTGGGTGACAAAGGTTAAGTAATAGATGAACAGCGACAAGTCACCGACGGAAAACGATCCGCTGCGCATCTTGTAACCGGCCAGCACCAGAATCAGTCCGGTTCCGAGGTTGACGGAGTTCGTAAACACAGAGGACAGCGATTCGGTGATCAGCTTATCTTTGACCATCATCTTCCGGCGCTCGTCGCTCAGACGTTCGAACCGCCGGACGATCCGCTCTTCCGCTCCCGCGACTTGAATCGCCTGTACGTTCGCGAACATCTCGCTGATTGAGCTGGTTACATTCGCTGTGGCAGCGCGGCTGGCAGCCCGGTACTTCTGAATGCGCGCCGTGGCGATTTGCGCGGCTGTCACGACCAGAATGAGCGGTACAAAGACGAAGAACGTCAACTGCGCATCGATTGAAATCAGAATATAACTGGAGATCACAACAAAGCCCATCAGGCCAAGCATATCCACCGACCAGCTCATCGCTTCCTCCGCTTGATCCACGTCATCGCGGAAATTGCTGATCGCCTCCCCCGGTGCGCAAGGGATCGCTTTGGCGCCGGGCTCCCGAAGCACATGGGCCAGCATATTTCGCCGCAGCAGCATGCTGATCCGGAATCGGTAGCTGCCATCTGTCCAGCAGCCTACAGCGATCATCGCGATGCGCGCCAGCGCCACGCCGATAAGCAACGCCGTTAGTCCCTCAACTCCGAATGGGAGGTTGGCGCTGCCTTCCAAATCATCGAAGAACGCCTTCGTAATCAGGCCCGGAAGCAGCGGGATCATATGAATGATCGTCCAGGAGAGCAGGTTCGCGATATAAAAAGCCGGACGATTCAGCAGCAATCTCCAGAAAAAATGCCGCGTGCTCATGCCAACACCTCCTCCAGGCCAACGGACAGCATCCGGCTAAACCGAGAACCGGGGTCAGCCGCCAGCTCTTTGCGTGGTCCATATTCCACGATTCGGCCATTCTCCAAAATAAGGATCTGATCGGCTCGCTGCACGGTTGATAAACGGTGCGCGATGATCATGCACGTCCGCGACTCCAGCAGCCGGGTGATCGCCGTCTCGATCCGGTTTTCGGTCAGCGGGTCGAGACGGGAGCTGGCTTCGTCCAGGATAACCAGCCCCGGGTTCGTCAGGAATACCCGAGCAAACGCCAGCAGCTGCGCTTCCCCAGCCGACAGACTTCCCCCTCCGGAGGAGAGCACTGTATCCAGTCCATCAGGCAAAGCAGCATACCACTCCTGCAATCCCAACTCATTTAACACCGCGATGATGTCCTCATCCCGTATGCTTTCATCAAACAGAGCCAGATTATCGCGAACGGTGCCTTCCATAATCTCGATGTTTTGCGTCACCATCGCCACCCCGCTCCGCAGCTCGTGCAGCTTGCACTCGCGGATGTCGATGCCCGACAGCTCGATCTTGCCCTGTTGGGGATCGTAGAAGCGCAGCAGCAGCCGCGCCAATGTAGATTTTCCGCTGCCAGTGCGGCCTAGCAAGCCGAGCGTTTCTCCCGGCTTCAGCATCAAATCCACCTCATGCAGTGTCGGCTCTCCGTCTTCCTCGTACGAGAACGTCAGGCGGTCGATTTTCACGGATAACGGCCCCTTCGGCAGCGGTGCGCCTGGACCGTCGGTAATCCGCGATTTCGTATTCAGCAGATCCCGGACGCGGATTAGACTGGCGTCGGCTTTTTGCAGATCATCCAGCTGGGTACGGATCTTCTCAATCGGCTGAGCCAGCAGCTCCGTGTAATAAAACACAAGGTAGATCGAACCGATCGTCAGCTCGCCCCGTCTCCACAACCAGGCGCAAACCAGAAAGGCGGCGGCATTGCCCAGAGCGAACACGAGAATCGTTGTCCCCCACATCATACCGAAGCCCACCGAGGCGCGAACGCGTACCGGCAGCATCCGCCGGGCCATGGCATAGAAGCGTTCCAGCACGTAACCGGCCGCCCCGTTCGCCCGGGTATCCTCGGTGCCTTCCAGCTGTTCACCGATAAACCCGTAAAGCTCGGCATTTTGGGCACGCCACTTGGTCCACACCGGAACCGTAAACTCACGAATTTTCCGAATCATAAAGATGGCACCAACGACAAATAAGCTCATCGCTGCACCAATCCAGATGCTTTCACGGAACAGCAGCAACAGGATGCCCGTCATCAGCAGCAAATTGCCCAGCATATGGATCAGGAAGCTGGAGAAGAAGTTGGCCAGCGCGTTGACGTCGCCGTCCACCCGTTCAATCAAAGAACCGGAAGTGTTCGACTTGTGGAACGACATATCCAGCGACAGGCAATGTCTGACGAGGTCCGCGCGCAGCTTGTTTGTTGTCGTCCAGCCCAGGTTCTCGCTGAAGTAGGACGCGCACACCGATACGAGCTGTTGGATCAGAGAGAAGCCGATGAAGAGTCCCGCCGCGATATATAAAGGCTTTAAACTTCCATCCCCCTGCGCGGTATCGATAAAATAACGAATGACTTGCGGATTAATCAGCTGCAAAGCGATCGAGATCAACAGCAACGCAGCCATACTGAACAGCAGCTTGCGTTGCGTGAACACGTATTTCTCCAGCATTTCGAGATAATGCCCTAGAGGTCTCGTCCTTCGTTTGCCGCCTTGCGATGCAACAGTTTGTTCAGCCAAAGGCCGCTCCCCCTTTCCCATTCACTTCCTAATATTCTCCAAATCATATTACACGAAAAACGTATGTTCGCACAATCGGTTTATTTTTACCTAACAAAACCGCCCCGCAGTCTTGTTCAGACAACCGGGGCGGTCAACTTCCTCATTGCTATCGCTAAAATCTATTAGTTGTTGCCGGCACGGGCCAGCTCGCGCGCATTCGCTTCAAATGCAGCGAGCAGCGCGGCTTCACCCTTCAGCCCTTCATTTTCAACTTTACGGATTTGCTCCAACATCCGTTTGTAGTCCTTCGGAATGACGCGGACGAATTTCGGCAGGTACTCGTTCCAACGATCCAGCACGCGGCGTCCAACCGTACTATCCGTGTACAGGATGTGACGGCTGATTAACGTCCGCAGCTGATCGATTTCCGCCGGATCCTCCACCGACTCGAGCAGCACCATTTCCAGGTTGCAGCGGCCCGCAAAATCTCCGCTCTCATCAAGCACGTATGCGATCCCGCCGGACATCCCGGCTGCAAAGTTCCGGCCGGTTTCACCCAAGATGACAACCCGTCCGCCGGTCATATATTCGCAGCCATGGTCACCGACGCCTTCAACGACGACGTTGGCCCCGGAGTTCCGCACCGCAAACCGTTCCCCGGCAATCCCGCGGATGTAAGCCTCCCCGCTCGTTGCACCATAGAACGACGTATTGCCAATGATGATGTTCTCCTCTGGGACAAACGTTGCACGCGGCGACGGCTTCACAATCACCTTGCCGCCGGACAGCCCTTTGCCGGTGTAGTCGTTGGCATCGCCTTCGACGGTGAGGGTCATGCCTTTCGGGATAAACGCCCCAAAGCTTTGGCCCGCAGAACCTTCAAAATGGAACGTGATCGTATCCTCAGGCAGCCCTTGCTGTCCATAACGGCGGGTAACTTCGTAGCCTACAATCGTCCCGGTCGCCCGGTTCACGTTGCAGATCGGCAGCCGGGCGCTGACGGCTTCGCCGCGCTCCAGCGCAGGCAGAGCCAGCGGCAGCAGCTTCGTCATATCCAACGTCTCTTCCAGCCCATGGTTTTGCTGTTTCGTGCAATAGCGGCTGCTTCCTTCCGGAAGCTCCGGCATATGCAGCAACGAGCTGAGATCAACGCCTTTCTTCTTCCAATGATCCACCGCCTTCACCGCATCCAGGCAGTCGGTGCGTCCGATCATTTCTTCCAGTGTGCGGAAGCCCAGCTCGGACATCCATTCGCGCAGATCCTCTGCCACGAAGGTCATAAAGTTGACAACGTGCTGCGGATCTCCGGTGAAGTTTTTGCGCAGCTCCGGATTTTGCGTGGCAACCCCTACTGGGCATGTATCCAGCTGGCATACCCGCATCATGATACAGCCAACCGCCACCAGAGGTGCAGTCGAGAAGCCAAACTCCTCAGCCCCAAGCAGTGCGGCAACAGCGAGGTCGCGGCCGTTCAGCATCTTGCCGTCGGTTTCCAGTACGACGCGGTCGCGCAGGTTGTTTAGGATTAGGGTCTGATGCGTTTCAGCCAGCCCCAGCTCCCACGGCAAGCCCGCATGGCGGATCGAGCTTTGCGGCGAAGCACCAGTGCCCCCGTCATAACCGCTGATCAGAATGACGTCCGCGCGGCCTTTAGCAACGCCGGCAGCAATCGTTCCGACGCCGGCCTCTGCAACCAGCTTCACGTTGATACGCGCTTTCGGATTGGCGTTCTTCAGATCGTAAATCAACTCCGCCAAATCCTCGATCGAATAGATATCATGGTGCGGCGGCGGCGAAATCAAGCCAACCCCCGGCGTGGAGCCGCGTACTTCCGCTACCCAAGGATACACCTTACGGCCCGGCAGCTGACCGCCTTCACCCGGTTTCGCCCCTTGCGCCATCTTAATCTGGATTTCGTCGGCGTTCACCAAGTAGTGCGATGTAACACCAAACCGTCCCGACGCCACCTGCTTGATCGCGCTGCGGCGCAGATCGCCGTTAGCGTCCGGCACATAACGCGCCGGATCCTCGCCGCCTTCGCCGGTGTTGCTCTTGCCTCCGATGCGGTTCATCGCGATCGCAATCGTCTCATGCGCTTCTTTACTGATCGAGCCAAACGACATCGCCCCGGTCTTGAAGCGGCGCATGATCGAAGCAGCCGATTCCACTTCCTCCAGCGGCACCTTCGGCCCGACCGGCTTCAGCTCCAGCAAAGAGCGCAGCGTCAAATGTTTATTGTTCTCGCCTTGCACCAGCTCGGCGAATTTCTTATACAGTTTATAATCGCCCGTACGGACCGCCTGCTGCAGCAAATGCACCGTTTGCGGGTTGAACAGATGCTCTTCCCCGCCGCTGCGCCACTGGTATTCCCCGATGGAATCCAGCACCTTGTCATTGCCATCCTTATCGGTAAAGGCACGGAAATGATGGGCGAGCGTTTCGGCGGCCACTTCTTTCAAGCCAATGCCCCCGATCCGCGACGGCGTCCACGTAAAGTAACGGTCTACGAAGGAAGGCTCCAGGCCAACCGCTTCGAAAATTTGCGCCCCGCGGTACGATTGAATCGTCGAGATGCCCATTTTGGACAACGTTTTAACGACCCCTTTGGTCGCAGCTTTAATGAAGTTGTACACCGCTTTTTCATGCGAAATGCCCTGCAGCATCCCTTGAGCAATCATATCCTTTAACGATTCGAACGCAAGATATGGATTCACTGCGCTGACGCCGTAACCAAGCAGCAACGCAAAATGGTGTACTTCACGCGGCTCGCCCGACTCCAGCAGCAGGCTGACCTTGGTCCGCGTCTCTTCACGGATCAGATGGTGATGCAAGCAGGATACTGCCAGCAACGCCGGGATAGCCGCGTTCTCCGCATCCATATCGCGGTCGGACAAGATCAGGATATTATGGCCCTTGGCGATGACCCGATCTGCTGCTTCGCATAACGTATCCAACGCCTTGCGCAGCCCCTCCGCTCCTTCGGCAGCCGGGAACAGGATTGGAATCGTGATCGCTTTAAACCCTGGCCGGTGCAGATGGCGGATTTTCGCAAAGTCCTCATTGGACAGAATCGGCGAATCCAACCGGATTTGACGGCAGCTCTCCGGCTCCGGCTGAAGCAGGTTGCGCTCCGGCCCAATCGTCGTTGCGGTCGAGGTAACGAGCTCCTCGCGGATCGCATCGATCGGCGGGTTGGTAACCTGCGCAAACATCTGCTTGAAGTAGTTGTACAATCGCTGCGGATGTTCGGACAAGACGGCGAGCGGCGCGTCGTAACCCATCGAAGCGATATTTTCCTGACCGGTTAAGGCCATCGGCTCAAGCACCTTCCGCAGGTCTTCATACGTATAGCCAAACGCCATTTGACGGCGCGCAATGTCTTCATGACTCTCCGGCGGCAGCTCTTTCGCTTCCGGCAGATCTTCCAGCTCAACGAGATGCTCGTTCAGCCATTCACGGTACGGATGCTCCTTCGCGATGGCGGATTTCACTTCCTCGTCGGAAATGATCCGGCCTACCTGCGTGTCGACCAGCAGCATCCGGCCCGGACGCAGCCGGTCCTTATAGAGCACATTCTCCGCCGGGATATCAAGCACGCCAACCTCCGAGGAGAGGACGATCAAGTCGTCCTTCGTTACGTAATAACGCGATGGACGCAAGCCGTTCCGGTCCAAAATCGCCCCAATCTGGATCCCGTCGGTAAAGCCCATCGCCGCAGGCCCGTCCCATGGCTCCATCATCGTGCTGTGGTATTCGTAGAACGCCTTTTTGTCCGGGTCCATGTCGTCCCGGCCAACCCAAGGCTCAGGCACCATCATCATCGCTACGTGAGGCAGGGAGCGTCCGCTCAAGTACAGGAATTCAAACGTATTGTCGAACATCGCCGTATCCGAGCCGTCCGGATTGATGATCGGTTTTACCTTTTCCAAATCGTCGCCAAATTTCTCGCTCTTGAACATCGACTGACGGGCATGCATCCAGTTCACGTTGCCGCGCAGCGTATTAATCTCGCCGTTGTGAATCATAAAGCGGTACGGATGCGCCCGCTCCCAGCTTGGGAACGTATTCGTACTGAAGCGCGAGTGCACCATCGCGATGGCCGATTCCAGTCTCTCGTCCCGCAAGTCGAGGTAGAATTGCCCAACCTGCTCCGTGGTCAGCATCCCTTTGTAGACTACTTTCCGGCACGATAAGCTGGGTACGTAAAAAGCATCCCCTTGCTCGGCGCCGCTATAGCGGATCGCGCGTTCAGCCCGGCGCCGGATCACGTACAGCTTGCGCTCAAAGTCCAGATCCTCCTTCAGATCTGCGGAACGCTCGATAAAAATCTGGCGGACGAACGGTTTAGCCGCTTTGGCCGATTGGCCCAGCATATCGTCGCGAGTTGGCACCGTACGGAAGCCAAGGACGCGTTGTCCTTCCTCCTCGGCGATACGCACGAGCTCTTCCTCCTGCTTAGCCCGAACCGCTTCGTCATGAGGCAGGAACAGCATCCCAACGCCATATTGTCCTGCCTCCGGCAGTGTAAATCCAAGCTTTGCTGCTTCAGCGGCAAAAAAACGGTGCGGGATTTGCAGTAAAATACCTGCGCCATCCCCCGAATTCGGTTCGCTGCCTTGGCCGCCCCGGTGTTCCATATTCGCCAGCATGGTCAGCGCTTGGCTGACGATATCATGGGAGGCTTTCCCTTTGATATGAGCCACGAAGCCCATGCCGCAAGCGTCTTTTTCGAAAGCGGGATCATAGAGTCCCTGCTTGGGAGGTATAACGGTATGTTTCATCATCTGACGCAACCTTTCTATTTAGAGGTAGTTCAAACATCATTAGCGAATAGAATGGATCAGTCCCTATGTCCTGCGACTACGCCGGATAAGCCCGGTTCAATCTTTCTTTTTATTCTAACGGAAAATGTCACATCTGTTTTTGCATTATATTCTCTTTATTTTGCACTATTGATTAGAACTTTTAGGCCGTGACAGGGCGGTTTTGCCACGAAAGCGTCACCATATGAAGACGTGTGGTTGTCTCTGCGTGTCTATTTGCACCATTATCCCTTTTTTTAAGGGGTAGGAGCGAACCTGTTGCCCGTTGCTCATAAGGTCCGTAACCCGACGGGAACTTTGTTACTATAGAGTTTATGTCCCGGTAAAGAATGTGTCCCGGCCAAACTCGACTGATGATTCGGGATCATCCTGCAAAAGGCTCGGCTCAGGGATATCTACCCACCTACAAAAAAGATCCGCCCTCCGGAATTCCAGAGAGCGGATCTTCTGTAATCATGATTTGATTAGTGCGACTGTACGCTCAGGTTGGCTTCAGGACTGCGTTCTGTACTGCGTTCGTGGCGCAGGAAGTACACCAGCGTAAACGCCAGAAATACAACGCCAAACGCAACCAACCATCCGATGTTTTCCCAAGCCATCGGCATATCGCCGGTGGAGATGACCGCCTTGAAGCCTTTGACGCTGTACGTCATCGGCAGGATCGGGTTGAAGGCTTTCATCCAGTTCGGAATCAGTTCGAGCGGGAACGTTCCTGCGCTGGTCGTCAGTTGGAAAATCAGCATCAGGATCGCCAAGAACCGTCCCGGGTTCTCCATCCAGGTTACAAGTGCTTGAATGATCAACATGTAGCACAAGCTGGTGACAAAGGCGAAGAGATAGAAGAGCGGAACGCTCTTGACCTCAAGCCCCAATCCGTAAAGAACCAGTGCAGACGCCAGCAAGGACTGTATCAGACTCATGCCGGCAAAAGTCAGCGTACGGCTTACGAAGCGGCTCCAGCCGCTGGCTTCCGCCACCGAAGTGCCTCTGACCGGCACAACCAGCGTCGAGATCAGCGCCCCAACGAACAGGCCCAGCGACAAGAAGTATGGTGCAAAGCCGGTGCCGTAGTTAGGTACTTCATTAACCTTCTGCTCGTTGATCTCAATCGGCTGAGCATACATGTTCACAAGCGCATCGGTTTTCTTCACGCCGGAGGTTTGTTCTGCGGCATCGGTCAGCTTCGAAGCCAGCTCGCCCGAGCCTTCTGTCAGTTGATCCATGCCGTCCTTCAGTTCACCCGCACCTGCATCCAGCTGCTTCGAGCCGTCCGCCAGCGTGCCTACGCCGCCAGACAATTGCTCAACACCGCCGAGCAGTTGTTTGGCACCTGCGCTCAGCTGTCCGGCACCGCTTGCCAGCTTCTTGCCGCCAGCCGCCGCTTCCGACAGCTTGCCGCTAAATTGCTCCAGGCCGCTCGCCAGCTTCTCTTGTCCGGCGTTCAGCTCGGTCATGCCTTGCAACAGCTGCTCTTGGCCCGCCGTTAATTGCTGCCCGCCTTGAACCAACTGCTGCTGGGCGCTGTGTAGGTCTTGGCTGCCTTTCAGCAGCTGCTGATTCCCTTGGTGCAGCTGCTCGCTGCCTTGGGCGACCTGCTTGCTGGCCGCGATCAACTGCTGAACCGCCGCGTTCTTCGCCAGTTCCGGATTCGCTTGGGCCAGCTGTTCCAAGCCTTGCGCCACGCTGTTCGCCCCTGCGGCTACCTTCTCGCTTCCTTGCACCGACGCTTCCAGGCCGGATTGCAGTTGGGCGCTGCCTTGTTCAGATGCGGACAAGCCAGCTTCCAGCTTCTTCGCGCCTTCCAGCGACGATTGAAGGCCTGCCTGCAGCTTGGTACCGCCTTGATGCGCTTGCTTTGCGCCAGCTTCCAGCTGTTGGCTGGCCGCTTCCAGTTGCTTCAAGCCGCTGGCGAGGCTGCCAGCACCGTCCTTCACTTCATTGATGCCTTGATATAACGACTGCGTACCTTTCTCCAGAGGCGCTACGCCGTCTTCGAGTTTCATCGTGCCGGCGACGAGCTTCGCCAGATTTTCTTTCAGCTTCTTGGTTCCATCATCGAGCTTCACCGCCCCTTCGTTGAGGGTGCTGGCCCCGTCGCCCGCCTCACTGAGGCCGCCGGAGATTTTCTCCACTTGGTCAAACAAGGTTTCCGTATAGGCTTCCGTCACTTTGGCGGACACTTTCGATTTGATCTCTTTCACAGCCGTACCGCCGATTTGCGCGGCCAGGAAGTTGTAACCTTCGTTTGGCTCAAAGATCAACTGAGCCGGCGACGGATTTTCATCCATCAATGTGGTCGCTTGTGAAGAGAAATTGTCCGGAATGATGATCGTCATGTAATACTCATTATTCTTCATCCCGGTTTCCGCTTGCTCGCGGGTGACGAACTTCCATTGGAAGTCGTCGCTCTTCTTCAGTTCGGCAACGAGGTCCTCGCCGACCTTCAGTTCCTTCCCCTCGTATTGCGCGCCCTGATCCTCGTTCACCACCGCTACCGGCAGCTCGTTCATCTTCCCGTACGGATCCCAGAAGGCCGTCAGGAACATGCCGCTGTACAGTACGGGAATGAACAGCACAACAAGAATCGGGATGAACACTTTAGGATTTTTAAAGGTGGCTCCCATATCCTTGAAAAATACACTTAATGATTTCATTTTTGCTTTCTCTCCCCTTGGTGGCTTCTTTCTCTAAATTGTTGAATGTAGTTCCTTTAAACTTCCCTTGGCAGAAGCAGGCCTCCAGCCAGAAAATCGCGGATAAACTCCTTGATTTGTTCTTTGCTCAAAGGCGGATTATTCTTGTTCCAGTCCGAGGTTAACGCGATATAGAGCTTAAACACAACGAAAGCGAGCAGCTTGGGATCATACGAGCGGATCTCTTGCCGCTCGGCCGCCCGGGACAGATGGCGCTCCAGATATTCCAGAATCGCGTGTTCGATCTGCTCCAATCCCTCCTTCGCTTTCGGAGTGCCGAAGTCGCGAACCTCTTGGGACAACTTGATGAGGAGCTCATGCTCACGGCGGAATTCCAGCAGCGCATCCATCGCCCGATGCAAGTTCTCAAAGAAGGGCTTCTCCTCGTCAATCTCCGGCTCGATGACCCGCTTCATCTCCATAATGACGGAACGCAGAATTTCATCGAACAACTCCTCTTTGTTCGTGAAGAAGGTGTAGATGGTTCCCTTTGCCACATTTGCTATTTTCGCCACTTGGTCCATCGTCGTCGCTTTGTAGCCAAATAAAGCAAAGGACTTTTCTGCTGCTTCGATGACGAGTTTACGGCGATCTACCACAGCCATCCATGTCACCTCCCTGCGCTTGGAATAACGGAAAAACATTTCCCGGCCAAAAATGACTAAAATTCATTTTCGGTCATTTGGTCAATTCATACTTTACTCCTCTCGCTTCAGAAATGCAAGATGTTTTTTTCAGAATTTTTCATTCACTTTCACCAGCTTGTTCCAAGGCCCTTTTCCCTTGATTCTCCCCGACCTAGGTCCAGTGGGTCGACCCGTCCCCAGCCCCTTTAAACCGGAATATAAACAACATAAACTTAGTATTAGGAAGCAATGAATCGGAACGATCTAATAGAAGCAGGTGATATCCTCATGCGAAAAAGAAGAGTGTTGATCCTATCGGAAGGCTTTGGAAGTGGACATACGCAGGCCGGACATGCGCTGGCGGCCGGACTGAAGCGGAAAAACCCGCAAATCCAGACGAAGGTGCTGGAGCTGGGCTCGTTTCTGAATCCGACGGTGGCGCCCCTAATCCTATCCGCGTATCGGATGACGGTAAATACGAGCCCTGCGTTGGTAGGCCTTTTTTATAAGCACAAGTACGAGAAGCCGGTAGGCAAGTTTGCCCGTTTGGCCTTGCACAAAATGTTCTATACCCACGCGGCCGAAGTCATCGCGCAGCTTCAGCCCGATCTGATCGTCTGCACGCATCCGATTCCCAGCGCCATCATGTCCTACCTGAAGCTCACTTCAGATCTGAACGTGCCGCTGTGCACGCTCATCACGGATTACGATGCCCACGGTTCCTGGATGAGTCCCGGTGTGGATCGGTACCTCGTCTCCGCCCCTGAGGTCAAAGCTCTGCTCGTGCAGCGCGGGGTAGCCCCCTCCAAGGTGCAGGTGACAGGCATTCCCGTGCACCCGGATTTCTGGAGCAAGCAAGAGAAGGCGTCCGCCCGGGAGGAATTGGGGTTAAAGAATATGCCCACTGCCCTTGTCATGGGCGGCGGCTGGGGATTGCTGCTTCGTGAGGAGCTGCTGGACAAACTGGCGGCTTGGCGAGAGGAGATCCAAGTCGTCTGCTGCACCGGCAGCAACGAGAAGCTTGCTGCTCGACTACGTGCGCATCCGGCCCTTCAGCATCCAAACATGAAGGTGATCGGGTTCACGCGGCAAATCGGCAAATGGATGGATGCCTCCGACCTTCTGATTACCAAACCCGGCGGAATGACCTGCACCGAGGGAATGGCCAAAAGCATCCCGATGTTGTTCTTTGAGTCGATCCCAGGTCAGGAGGAGAAGAATCGCGAATATTTCGTTCAGCACGGCTATGGGGCTGAGCTGACTTCACCGGACGTGCTGGACGTATGGTTTGAACAAATCCGCAATCGGCACGCTTCGGATCTTCAACCCGGACCGGAGCCTGCCTTGCTGCAACCCAGCTATCAGCCTGACCGCTGTGCAGAAGCTGTCCTTCATCTGCTGTATCAGGCAGCCGCTCCGGTCCGCGTACGCCTGCAGACGGCCAGCCCTGCCGAGCAGCAGGCCAACTAAGTCAACAGCGCAGATCCAACCACCTCATACATCGGACGCTTGTGCATATGCGTCCGATAGATGACCAGACGATCGGCCCTCCAGCTGCCGAATTCCGGTTGGGTCTGCAGCGCTGCAGGATCTAATCTGGCCCCTTCTCGATATTTCCGGGCCAACGTAATATGCGGGCTGAAGCGCCGTTCCTCCGGCACAAAGCCGAGTGCCCGGTTCTCCGACGTCACCCGGCTGTGCAGGCTCTCCAGCCCGGCCACCTCACCGCGGACGCCAGCCCATAACACGCTGGGACTTGCCGGACGTCCAAAGGTACCAATCCCCGCCGCTTCCAATTCCAGCGGGCCCATCCCCGTTGCTGCCCGCGATAATGAAGCCAGCAGCTCGTCCAAACGCCCCGGAGCCGTATCTCCCAGAAACTGCACGGTAATATGGTAGTCTTCGGCATGTACCCATTTTTTGAAATCCAATCTCGTTTTTTGCTCGCTGCACCACTCCTCCAGCTTATACTTGACCTCTTGCGGAAGAGGGATGGCGATAAATAATCTCCATTTTTCTTCATTTACTGACATGACTCGTCACCTTTTGTGATATTTTTCTCACTTTTTTCACTTGTTTCGACAATTAGAAGTGCGATTAGTTACATCCAGCGCATCGATTCTCTATATAATGTGTCTTAGTGTTGCTGGCATATACAGTCTTCAAGCCTATGGGGATTGGAGATGGAATATGAGTTTTGCTCAAAAAATTACCTCTGTTCTGATCGGACTACTGCTTCTAGTTGGTTTGCTGATCGGGATATTTGCTTATCAAACAACGTATCGTGAGGTCGAGACATCCGTCGGTATTGAAACGGTGGGCTGTGCCAATATTACCACCGGGCTTGTAGATCCGGAAGCGGTTGCCCGTCTTGCCTCCGGAGACCGTACCGGCCTTGCGGAGCTGGAGAAACGATTAAACTGGACGGTAGAGCATAAGTCGTTGTTTAAGGAAGTGTTTTTGATGTCGCTGGACGGCACCATTCTTGCGGCTGACCAGAACCTCAAAAGCCGGGGATATCAAGCGGGAGACGCTTTTTATTTCAATGATCAGGACCGGGACATGATTCTTGAGATGAAGCATCCTGTGTATACCAAGGTCTATTCTTATGACGGCGTGAAGCTGCTCAGCGGTTACGGCCCGATCTACATAAATCATGACCCCGACCAAGAGATCATCGGTCTAATGGTCATTAACTTCGACGCCTCGATCATCGGGGAGAGAACTCGCGACATCCTGCTCCTGCCTTTTATCATCGGCATCGTTGTCCTGCTCGCCGCAGTTGTTTTCGTGTACTTCTTTATCCACCGGATGATTCGGCCGCTGGAAACGTTGTCCCGGCAGGTGGAGCGGGTTGCCGAGGGCGATTTGACCGTACAGACGAACGTGCTTCAAGGTCAGGATGAAATCGGCAAATTAACGCAAAATTTTGCGAAGATGGTGGGCAGCTTGCGGCAGTTGATCACCGAGGTGAACGTCACTTCGATGCAGGTGGCCTCGTCCTCGGAGCAGCTATCCGCGAGTGCACAGCAAACCGGAAAAGCGGGTGAGCAAGCGGCTGAAATTACCCAATCCCTTGCCGAAGGTGCGGAGCGACAACTTACGAACCTGGAAACCGGGGCGACCATGCTGCGTGACATGTCCGATCGGATTGGGCAGATCGCTCGCCATGCCGAAGGCGTCTTAACATCGGCGCAGCAGGTCTCCGCCGCATCAAACCAAGGGGAACAAGCCATCCAGTCCAGCGTAGAGCAAATGTCCACCATGGAAGCCAAAATCGTTCAGCTCTCTGCGATCATTGAGGAGCTGGGCAGCCGCTCCAAAGAAGTGCAGAGCATCCTGGACATCATGACCGACATCGCCGCCGAAACCAACCTGCTCGCGTTAAATGCTTCAATTGAAGCGGCCCGCGCCGGAGAATACGGCAGCGGGTTTGCCGTAGTCGCCTCCTCGGTCCGCAAGCTGGCGGAACGTTCCGCAGCCTCGGCGAAGCAAATTAGCGAGCTGATCACCCACATCGTTGGGCAGGTAGAGCTCACCGGCAGCGCAATGGACGAGACCGTCCGTGAAACGAAGCGAGGCGTCGAGCTGGTGCGCAGCGCCGGAGCTTCTTTTACCGACATCGCAGCCTCGTCGGAAATTACCGCTGCATCGATCGCTGATATCAGTGAAGCGGTTCGGCTCCTGTCCGACAACTCGCAAAGACTGGTGCAGTCGATTGACGAAATCGTGCGGTTTGCGGGCCATACGGCGGTCGGCGCACAGGACATGTCCTCATTCTCCCAGCAACAGTTGGCTGCTATGGAGGAGGTTGATGCTTCCGCCAGCTTCCTGTCCGGTCTAGCCGAACGGCTTCATACGATGATCGAACGCTTTAAAGTGATGTAAGTTGCTAAAAAGACCTTGCCCAGCAAGAAGGCTTGCTGGGCAAGGTCTTTCATGTATCCACCAAGGACTTATTTGCCAAGGTAGGCGTTCAGCATCCAGCGGTGTTTCTCCAGCGAGGAGACGATGCCGAGCAGCAGATCGCTCGTGGCTTCATCTTCCGCTCTTTCTGCCGCTTCCATGCCTTCCTTCAGCTCGCTGTCCAATTTCGCAAAATCCGCTACGATGGCTGCTACCATTTCATCAGCGCTTTCCTTGCCGCTGGCTTCGGAGATGCTGGCCGTCGCAAGGGCTTCGCGCAGGGTTGCGATCGGTGTGCCGCCAATGGCCAGCAGACGTTCGGCAATATCATCGATATAACCAGCCGCTTCGTTATAAAGGGCTTCGAATTTCTCATGAAGCGTAAAGAAGTTTGGACCTTTCACGAACCAGTGGAAATTGTGCAGCTTCGTGTACAGGACCGTCCAGTTCGCGATTTGCAGGTTCAGTTGTTTCTGCAGTTCTTGATTTGCTTGAGTTAAGGTTTGGTTTGCCATAGTGAATTCCTCCATTCAACATATCAGTTATTTGATAAGCCATTGTGACAAATACCTAAAACTTGAACTAACTTAAATTTAGACTAAATCTAAATCTTGTTTATATCATACCACTCCACTTTTAGATATGCAACCATCATTTTCATGAATATTGCATGAAATTCCAACAAGCATCAGGTTTATTCTGCACCTCTTCCGCCCTTCATATACAAAAGAACCGAACCGGTACACTCCTCCGGTTCGGTTCTACTCCATTTACCGCTCGCCGCGCAGATGCAGCTTAAATTGCTCCAGGCTTCGCTCCACTTGGCGAATGCCGTCCTCCACCAATCTGCGATCCACCGCATTTTCCAAATCAAAGGAAGGCCTGCGGGCCAGAGCCTTCTTCTCCTCTTCCCAATACGCTTGCCGGCGCTGGATTTCTTTATATTTGTCCAGCAGATCGGTAATAATATCGTAGAAGCGTTCATAATCAACGATAATGTCATCCAGGAAGCGATCGACTTCCTCCTTATCGTAGCCCCGCATTTTGGCGTCAAAATCTTTTTCGTGAATGGAGAGCGCATCCAGCTTGATTCCTAATTGTCGAAACAAGCTTTTCTGGTCTTCCAGCTTGCGCGCGTAATCGTCTTGCATTCCAAATCCCTCCGTACCTGCCTAAAAGGTTATCCAGCGCAGTTAATCTGCAAAAGCAGTCGTATCTACTCTAATGTACCACATTATTGCCCTTTCGTTCATCTCCACGTTAGGATGCGGGTGATACAAGTATTCGACATTGTCCCGTTTTCTTTTTATAATAGTCAATAGCCTGAGTCTAACATCTGGTGGTGAGTAGCGATTTTATACTTATGTACTTTTCTGTTATCGTTTCTGATCGTGTATTTTCTGATTCCCCCGCTCGGTAAGTTGGCCTTCCGTCTGGATTTCGTGGACAAACCCCGAGCGGACGTCGAACGGAAGATCCATCGTCAGCCAATTCCGCTTACAGCCAGCTATGCGATATTTGCCGGATTCTTTGTTGCATACCTGCTGTTTACGCGCAACTTCTCCTGGGAGACGGGAGCATTGTTTGCAGGCGGAGTGCTATTGCTGGCCATTGGGACCGTCGACGACTGGTACAAAACGAAAGGCAAAGACTTTCCGGCGCTGCCTAAACTGATCGTCCAAGTGTCCGCTGCAGTGCTGGTTTATGCATCCGGCATCACCTTCAGTGGCTTTGTAAATCCGTTTAGCGGCGATTATGTCCTGTTGCCGGCCTGGCTTCAGTTCATTTTAACGATTCTCTGGATCTTTGGCGTCACCACCGTCATCAATTTCTCGGACGGATTGGACGGCTTGGCCGGAGGATTATCCGCGATCTCGGCCGTGACGCTGTTTGTGGTGGCCTTAACCAAAGGGCAAACCAACTCCGCGATGCTCTCGGTTGCCTTGATCGGGGTGACGCTGGCCTACCTGCGGTACAATAAACCGCCGGCCAAAGTCTTTATGGGCGATGCCGGAGCTACGTTCCTTGGGTTTATGCTGGCGGTGATCGCACTGGACGGCGCCTTCAAGCAAGCTACGGTCCTGTCCCTGTTTATTCCGGTGCTTGCCCTCGGCGTACCGATTTTCGATAATCTGTTTGTCGTGATCAAGCGGATGCTGCAAGGAAAATCACCTTACGTCGCCGATGCCAGCCAAGTCCATTATCGGTTGCTTCGGGCCGGATTAAATCAGAAGCAGGTGGTTATGTTCCTGTACCTAATCAGCACCTGTCTGGGACTGTCGTCCATCATTCTGCTGCTGTTGCAAGTCTAACGAAACGAAATGAAAGCGAACGGCCTTCTAGTCGTTCCAATCCAAAAGCGCGTGCCCGGTTTCTTCCCGGTAGCACGCGCTTTGTATTGTACGGAATCCCCCACAAAAAAAGACCCCAAACAGGGTCTTTGTTAATGGCATCAGGATGATTTATTCGTATCTGCAGCGGGTTGAACTTCCGCTTTCTGCGGCTGCTCGTCTTCGAGAATGTCCCCACGTGCGCCTCTCTTAAACTCCTTGAGCATCGTGCCAAAGCTGCGCCCTAATTCCGGCAGCTTGCTGGGACCAAATAACAACAATGCTGCGATAACTAGAAGCAGCAAATGAGACGGACGCAACAAGTTTTCAAGCACATTTATCACTCCCATCGAGTATCCTTGTGGACATTATACTACTTTATTGAATACAATGGAAACCCTTTATCATCAGTTCCGGCTGTCCCTGCAAACAAGACGACGCTAGGCCATAAACCATTTCCCTCTTCTGGGCATATGCTGTGTCATCATGTATTGCAAAGGAGCGAACATCATGGGTTCTTACAGTCTGTTGGCCGTCATCGCCATTGGACTCGCGTCCAACTTGGATAATGCGGGAGTCGGTATCGCCTACGGAGTACGAAAAATCCGCATTCCTTGGTATTCCAATCTGGCCATCGCCGCCATTTCCTTTTTGGCCACTCTGGTGTCGGGTTATTTCGGAAGCTGGTTATCCTCGTGGGTCCATCCCTGGATCGGACAGTTGCTCGGAACGATTGTGATCGTTGGGGTTGGTGTATGGGTGCTGTTGCAGCCATTTCTGGAGAAGAAGAACATTTCGATTCAGGAAGAGGATGACGTCAATCCGCTGACCCGCTTGCTGCGCAATCCTGAAGAAGCAGACAAGGACAGCTCCAAATCCATCAGTCTTGGCGAATCGATTGTCCTGGGGATCGCCTTGGCCATGAATGCGCTGGCCGGCGGCTTTAATGCCGGTATCACCCAACTGAACATCTGGTATACTTCGCTGTCCGTTGGTTTGTTCAGCTACCTGTTGCTGGCCGCATGCGCCGGCTTTGCCGAGAAGGTCGCCGCGGAGAAATTCGGTAACCGGGCCACTGTCATTTCCGGCCTGCTGTTAATCCTCATTGGCATTCATCAACTCTTTTAAACATCGCACACGATTAGCGAAGCCCCTTTTATCCTAAGGGGCTTTGCTGAGTTTCTAGCAAACTACCTTGTCTACAAATTTTCCTATATAATGAAGAGGATGGTTCCTAATAAGGGAGGTTCGATTTATGAACTGGAATTGGTTTCATAGCTATGAAAAGGATTTAGCGGCGGCTTTCAATCAGGCCGAGACGATTCTTTCCGGGCTGCCGGAGGAATTTCGAGGACATGGCCTCAATTACTTGGGGAAATTCCACGCGTTGAAAAAATCTGGCTCCCAGAACTACATATGCTATTTACTGCCATTCTGGATGCAGGAGGCTGCCGGCGCCAAGCCGGAGCTCAGCCGCGAGTTAACCGTAGCCATGATCTTGGTCATGCTGCATTACCATTTAATCGATGAAGTGATGGACAATCCAGAGGCGGGGGACAAGTGGAAGCTGCCGCTGGCGAATTTGCTTCAACTTGAATTTACTCGCATTTACGCCGCTTTGTACGCTTCCGATTCCCCGTTTTGGAGTTATTACCGGAAATATGCTGCAGAATGGGCGGAAGCGGTCTTGTTAGAAAATCAACATGATTTCTTCCAAGACAACCCGGTTCGCATTGCGCATAAAGCTTCCCCTGTAAAGCTGTCCGTGGCTGGCATGCTGCTCCTGACCGAACACGACCGGCTGATTGCTCCTTTCGAAGCCGCCGTTGATGCCGTATTGGTGACGCTCCAGATGCTGGATGATTGGGAGGATTGGGAGAAAGATTTACGAGAAGGAAGCTATAATTCTCTGATTTCCGTCGTGCAGCACGAACTGCAAATTCCATCGGATCGCAGACCTACACCGGATGAAGTCAAACACGCCTTGCATGTGCGGGACATCCTGTTCATTTTTGCCGAACGAACGGATCAGAATGCAGCAATTTTAGAGGTGAATGCCCCGGGTCTGACGCACTTACACGAGTTCCACGACTATCTCAGAACCAATCTTCGGCAGGGAGCAGAAAGTTTAAGAGATGAGCGGAGTTTGCTAGCCCAAGGCGGTTTAGCCTATTGGTTGGCAAATCAGAAGATCCTATCCTAGCGTTCTATCGAATTCCATGTTATAGTAATAAGGAAAATATAACTATTTTTTCTGAGAAAGGGTGATCTTATGACATCAGGAGCGCTCCTTCAAACGCAAGTTGTTGAAAAAGCTT
The DNA here is from genome assembly GCF_047200555.1 of Paenibacillus sp. MB22_1. NCBI lineage: Bacteria > Bacillati > Bacillota > Bacilli > Caryophanales > Paenibacillaceae > Paenibacillus > Paenibacillus sp. MB22_1. The sequence continues at coordinate 2,514,245 of NZ_JBLADV010000002.1, read as the reverse complement.
GGCAAGATCCTAGCTTCAAAGCGAAGCTACTTGCCGACCCGAAAGCTGCGATCCAGGAGGCACTCGGTGTAGTTCTCCCGGATCACATCAAAATCAAAGCAGTAGAGGAGAGCACGGACGAATTTTACGTCGTACTGCCGCCTCAACCGGAGAAAGTTGTTATGAGCAAAATCAAACCAGCAGGAATCTGGGGCGAATAACCCCTACCGATCTTCGCTAGCACTCAGGCAGGGACCGAACGAACTTATCCCATCGCATACTCCTCAACTTGAACGGAGGGGAAGCGGATAACGACTTCGGTCCCTGCTCCTTTTTTGCTCGTAAAATGAATTTGACCGTTCATCACCTCAATAATCCGGAACGTCACCATCAAACCTAGCCCCGTCCCCTTCGTTTTGTTGGAGAAATAAGGCTCACCCAAGCGGGCCAGCACTTCTTCGTCCATCCCCTCGCCGTTGTCCTTGATATGGATCACCACATCGTCGTTTTCTTCATAGCTCCAAATTTGGATGTCGCCTTCGCCCCGAAGTGCTTCAATACTATTCTTGATGATATTGATAAATGCTTGCTTGAATTTGGAAGAATTGCCGCGCACATAAAGGTTTTTAGGAATATGAACCGTGATTTTACCCCCCTGCAAATTCGCTAGAGGAATCAGGATCCCTTCGATATGAATAAATTCTTCCAGCACGTTCAGCGTCGTCACCTTGCCGCCTTCCGGCTTGGCGAAAGTGAGGAAGTCCGTAATAATCGCCGAAGCGCGATCAAGCTCTTCCAACGCCATGCTTAAATACACCTTGTCCGAATTCTGCTGCTTCTCAACGAGCAGTTGCAGAAAGCCTCGGGTCACCTGCAGCGGGTTGCGGACCTCGTGGGCGACCGAAGCGGCTAATTCGCTGATGATCTCCATTTTCTCCGAACGCTGCAGCTCGTTATTAAACATCTCCAACTGCTTGGAGTATTCCACGACTTGCCGGTGATTCTCCGCAAATCTTCGGCCCAAGATGATAATCAACGAGGTCAGGAAGCAAACGATGCCTAATTTCCACAAAAACAGCTTATAGTATCCGTCGTAATAGTAATACCAAATCAATTCGCCTGCGGATAGCAGCGTGAACGAGAGTACCCCGGCCAGAAAGATCAGCGCCTCTTTGTTCCCTTTCGCTACATAAACGGTTAAAATGCCAGCCAAGATCAGAAATTGCGCAATAATCAGATAACCTGCAAATTGAGTCGTAATGAGCTTATAGACATCATAGTAGCGATTACCGGACAACTCGTTCGCTAACAGCAATAGCATACAGAGCGCGGAGAAGACCACAAACACTTTGCGCGAACGCCGGATTAAAGCAAAATATCCGGGACCAAAGATTTTTTCAAAGAAAAAGATAAACGAAGGAAGCAGGATGAACAAAGCCAGGTCAAACATCACCACCAGTATTCTGCCCGCCGTCGTATAGTCAAACAGCCAAAATACAAACGGAGAATACGTCAGCACAAGCAAGCCGCTGGAAAAAATGACCGCACACAGCGAGAACCACATCGGCATATTCACATACTTCAGAAAAACAGAACAGAACAGCATAATCACCGCGATGAAGATCAGCGTGCTGCCCAAAATTAAGTCGGTGATGTTGCCGCGCACAAAGCTCTTGATCAATTCCTGGTTATTTCCGATTCGAATCGGGTCAAAGATCCCGATCGTATTTGTCGTCGAGGATACGCCGATATACAGCGTTTGACCCGAATTGTGCGAAGACACCGGCACCAGCACGCTGTTGATGCTAAAGTTAAATTTGCGCTGGGATTCGAAGACTTTGGCTCCATCCAAACTTACCGTAATGTGTTTACCATATATTTTATCGATCAATACGACCTGGGAATTTTCCGTTATTTGGGGAAGCGTGATTTTGATCCACTGAACCATACCCTTATCCGGCTTCACCGGGCTCTCTTCTCCCGCGCTTACACTCGTCCAGCCGTCCAGTCCCTCAAGCCATCCCTTGCTCGGATTAGGATCCAGCCGGTCCGTCCAAGTGACCTGCCAGTTTCTGATTTGCTGTACCTCCGAGCCCGCTGCACCCGAATTTCTAAAAATGATGCCGTAAAAAGCAGCAATGAATATGACAAACAAGACGACAAATCCTTTGATCAAAGACTTCATTAGAGCACCTCTGGAGATATTATAAAGGGTTAACCCGGTTGACGCGCCTCAGTTCGAAAGGATCTGAGTAGGGCTACTTTAAACCATTCGATTAAAATCTCGCAATAACCTTCAATTTATGGAAATAGTGATAATTTTTTTTAGAAGAAACGTGCCACAGTTATTTTACCTTGGATAAGTGGTTTTATCTATGAATAGTTTTCATTTTCTATTAGAGCGTTTTGCAGTAATCTGAGGCCTTGAGCCGTAAGGATTTTCGAACATAAAAAAGGGACTTCACCCCAACTTGGAGAAGTTTTCAAGTGACCAAACCCAAAAACCTCAAGGATGGAGGAAGTCACTTTGTATATTCTCCAAGAATGTCTGTTTTCCTTCGAAGAACTTTTAAAAATTCAACCCAAGGAGAGATTGCCGATCTTCTTCAGCTCTCTCGATCTGAGACCGTATGCCAAGGAACTGAGAAGCCGTTCACCCCGAGGCGCTGAGGGATACTGCAGACAAGGTATTCTACGAGCACTCTTGGCTGCGCCGCTTGAAGGAATAAGTACCTTTTCAGGGTTGCATAAGCGTTTGGATACGGATCTCCGGTTTCGTTATCAGTGTGGTCTTCCGCTGGATCGAGAAGCTCCTTCCATATCCACATTAAGCCGAGTTTTCTCAGAACTGACGAGAAAGGACTTGGCAAAACGGCTTTTTGAGGATTTGGTCACACGCTGTCAGCAGGAAGGTATCATAGAAGGCAGTAACGTCGCCATAGACAGCGCCGCTCTCCGCGCTTACGAGAAAAAGCAGCCCAAACGCAAAAGCGAGCAAACGGGTAATGCGAACTGGGGCGCAAAAATTGATTCCTTCGGCAATAAAATCACATGGTTTGGTTACAAAATTCATCTGGCGGTCGATACGAAAAGTGAATTGCCGATCGCCTTGGAAGTAACGCCGGCGCATGTCAATGATGGAGAAATGGCGCCGGGCCTGATCGAGAAAACAGCGTCCAGGACGAGCACACGATTTTTCATACTCGATGCGGGCTATGACCAAATGAAAGTTTATGAGGCCGCCCGCAACGTCAAGGCACAAGCCATCATTCCCCTTAATCTTCGGGGGGAGAAGGAACCGCCTGCTGGGATGACCTCGAACGGAACACCGTGCTGTTCCATGGGTTATGCGATGACATACTGGGGAGTTGACGGCGATATGCATAAATTTCGCTGCCCGCATGCCACGGGTAAAGTCGACTGTCCGCTTGGCATGGCTGCCTGCTCGTCTTCAAACTATGGAATGGTCGTCAAAGTAAATGCGAAGGATGATCTCCGGCGATACAGCATCCCTCATCGGGATACAAAGCGTTGGAAGGAACTTTACAATGAACGAACCAGCGTAGAACGCTGCAACTCCCGATTGAAAACCTATTTGACGGCAGACGCCGCACATGTCCGGGGCATTCAGAAAGTCACAACTCACCAGTATTTGAATGCCATTGTTCTGCTTGCATCTGCGCTCGCCGTTTCTCATCATTCAAAACGGGCTGCCGCTTAAAAAAACGAGCTGTTCTAAAATTCTGCAAGTCTGCCCTTTTCTTCATCCATATAATACCATTTTCGAAAATTACCCCTTAACGACAGTGAATATGCTATCGCTTCTTCTCTGAAACGGAATTATGCAAAACACTCTATGAATAGTTTTCATTTTCTATTAAAAAAACTCCGGAAGGTAGCAGGCATTGCTGTCCATTACCTATCCGGAGTATTTATTCATGACGCTGTTATCCGTTCTGTTAAGCCAACTCCGCTTCAATCCGCCGCACCTTGCCGGTGCGGATCTCCTCGGCCAACTCGCCATCGATGACAGCACCGTCTACCGCAAGCTCCGATCCATCGTGCTTCTGCACCATCAACCGGCGAATCACTGCAGCATTCGGGCCATAAGTGTCCTTCTTCTGCGGGTTCCGGTAGATGACCTCCGTCGTACCCAGGAAGCGGAACGACACCTCGCCTTGCGCATCAAAGAGCCAACCGGGCAGGCGCGGATTCAGCGCAAGCCGGAGCTTGCCTTCATGCAGGCGGAAGATCCGTTTCCCCGCCATCATCGTCATCCACATGCTGAGGAACTCGGCGGTGGATCCGCTAAGCCGGGCGACATACCCGCGGCCATGGGTATCCGGATCCGGATTTACGCTCGTCGCGATAAAGGAGGAGTTCTCCAGCGTGCTGCGGCCATACACTGCCGGATCGAGGAACGGAATTAACGAGGTGCGAAGCTCGGAGAAGAACTCCTCGGTCAAACCGCTCTTAAGCAGCGCCAGTAAGTACTTATAGCTCATATGCAGGAACACCGATTCCCGTTCCAGCCACCCCGGCGTAAAGGCGCGAATGCGGCCAATCTCATGGGTCTCCGTATCCAGGCTGACGGAGGTTTTATACATTTGAAGCTGGGTGTCGAACAAGTCGCTGCGGCGAATTTGCTCATAAGTCCGCTTGGCTTCGTTAGGGTCCTCAACCGTCTTCAACCATCGAGCAGGACCTTCCAGGAAATGCGGCAGCGGGCGCACTGTAAATTTCTTCACGACCGCCTTCGGCAGACCGTATCCGCTGATCACCGGGTTTCCTTGGGCATCGGTCACCGGCTCAAATTCCGCTGCTTCGTAGGCGAAATACGTAGGTGTCACGCCGCCGCCCAGTCGGATCGCCTCCCGGATGCCGCGCTCGATCTGCTCCAGCATGCGATCCGCCAGCCGGCCGATCGCCTGAAGCTCCAGCGGAGATTCCGTCCCGCTGATCCCGAAACGAATAGCATCCCGGTATTTCTCACGCGCCGTCGTCACCTGATCCCAATAGTCAAACGCCTCCAGGCTCCCTGCCAAACGCGCTTCCAGCAGCCTTTCCACTTCGCTGAGCAGCGCAGCAACTTCCTCGGGCACTTGCACGACTAGGTCGTTGCCAGCGGCTACAGCTTCAGTACAAACTTCCTGAACGAACTTCAGCAGCCGCTTTAACTCAAAGGTTTCGCTCATCCCCGAGCCAAACAGCCCAGGCAAGCCGTTCATCGCATCGTTCCATCCCGGCTTGTTCGCTTCCATCTCCACGCCCATGCCAAACGGATCTAAGGTGGCAAATTTGACCAGTCCCAGCGACAACAGCTTGACGAACAAGGTCGTTCGGTAAATTTCACCGCGGCCGTGTTCGGTTTTTAGCCAGTTGGTGCTCTTGAGTGTCAGGCCGAATTGGGCCATCTTCTCTTCATCGTGCACCAGCGAGCCGTATTGGCGTACTTTACCACCGCTGATGACATATTTCTCACTGCGCGGCAGGACGCGGGCCGGACTGTCGAAGTACGTATACTCCCGTTCTCCAAACAGCAGCTGTTCTTTACGATCTGGAAAAATATCAAGATAACTGTCAATCAAGTCCATATTGTAAGTCCAATGGTCCGTCCAGTAGCCTTCTCCAAAAGAGGCTTCAATTTGCTGTTCAGCGAGCGACAGCACGCCGGTCAACAGCTCATTCTCCTGTACAAACAGCCTTACGCCACGATGATTCACGAGCGAAATCAGCTTGCCCGGAGTAAACGATCCCAAGCACAGAGCAGCCAGCTCCTCTCGATGATCGGCCGCCGCCTTCTCCAGGAAGGCGGATAGCTCTGCCGCCCGTTCAGCCGGAACCCGGAAGGTAGTGCCTTCCACGCCCAGCGGATTATAACCATCTGCCTGTATCAGGCTGAAGAACGTGCGGATATTAAACGTTCCAACCCGAGGATTAAAATAGACATCGTTGCGCCGGTTTTGGTTGGCATCGCGGAAATTGCCGTTGCCCTGCGAATAATATTCCGGCGCGATCGAGAAGAAGTTGTAGTCCCGCTCCAGATCCCCGTGCTTCCGGGAATACAAGTGAACCACGAACCCTTCCCGGCCATTCTCGAAAATAAACGGATACCCGCCGCGCAGAAAATTGTCCAGATAGCTCTGCCGGCAGTAAGCATCAAACAGCGGCAGAGCTGTTTTCGTGGCGATGTCTGCGGTCAAATCCTCGGTTAACTGGCTTGCCTCCGCATGCTTGTGGGCAATGTAAGCCGGGTTGGCAATCTCGGCCGCTTTGCGATTTAACCGTTCCACGCTTTCGATATGCCCGATCAACGTGTAAATGTGGCGGCTTTCGCCGGGGGCAAGCTCGGCAGCAAATGCCGAAAATCCGCAAGGTACCTTATTGGTACAATACTGCGGTGCCGCCGTTAATGCGGCCAGCGGCTGCTCGGCAAAACGGTCGGGATACGCCAGCGACGTATTATCGCCGAAAATCACCGCAAAGTCGGCTATCGTCTGCAGCAGCTTCCCGTCTTCTCCAAAGGTGAGGTAGAAATGTCCGCTTTGCACCTCGCTCACTTCGGCCTCATCATGGATGCTGGAACGGACCCGATAGAACGGAATCCCATTCTCGATATTGTCGACCTCCATCCAGCTGCGTAACAAATTCCCGATTTCCTTGTAGCCGGCGTTCTCTACCCCGTACGGAAGAATCTCCGGCATCCCATCCAGCATTTCCAGCTGCACCGGCGTTCCGGAAATATTCGTAACCTCTACCTGACGGGCCAGTGCCGCATAATCATCATTAGGAACCTGAAAATAACTCACCTTCACCCGCAGCCCCTGCGCTTCATGGGTTTCCTCAATCGTCAGCTCATTGGTCAAAATGTGCATACGGCGAACGGCTGACGCATCAGGGAAGGCACTTTGGAACGGCTCATAGATCCCCGCTTTCCCTGCGGTTTTGATAAACGTCCGGAAGCCTTTCATCGCAACCGATTGATACGTAATGCTGGCCGGGGAGAATTCCATGATCGGGCTGTTTTTGTCCCGGATCCCGAAGCTGCAGACCGCCTGCCCCCGGTTCACATAAAACGTCCACATTGGAATCCCCTTCAAGCCGGCAAGGCCGGGAAGGAAGCTGGAGAACGGCTTGGCCCGGTCAAACTGCTCGATCACGAACGCCTTTCCCTCAAAAGAATAATTCGACATAAGGACTATCCCTCCGTTCATTAAATAAGGATGTAACTAACCTTGGATGATATAGGTCGCAATCGAATGCGCCGGCAACGTTTCGCTTGCAGCCTCGCCGCCCAGTTCCAGGGCAAACGGCTGTGCCTCATCGCTTTCGTTCTGCACGACAACCGCAATGCTGCCGTCCGGATTGCGGAATGAGGTAGCCAGCAGCGCCGGAGCGTGGGCTTCTAAACCGATGCGTACCGCCCCCGGTTTGATGTATTTGCTGAAATGTCCGATGTAGAAGTACGAGCTGTTGTAGTGGAGCGTATCGGTTGTGGTATCCGCGATGATCGGCGCATCACACAGGTTGCCCACATGGTTCGGACCGCCCGTTTCGTCCAGCACCAGGTTCCAATCCAGGAATCCTTCGTTCCAATTGTTCAAGTCGCCGATGATGTTCCGGCCATAACGCTCGCCGGTGAACCATTTGCCAAGCTTCACGCCGCCTTCCTGGCAGCCTTCCGTGAACAAGAGATGCTTGTCAGGGAACAGCTCATGCACTTTGCCGACGTTCTCGAACGCTTCGCTGACGTACCAGTGGAAGCCGGTACCCCACACGTATTTAGCCGCTTCGGGATCGCTCAGCACGGCGGAGGCCCGCTCGACGATAATATCCCGGTTGTGGTCCCAAATGAGAATTTGGACGTCCGCCAGGCCTTCCCGATGCATCACCGGCCCCAGGTAATCGCGTACGAAATCGCGTTCTTCCTCGCCGCTGTAAATACAGGAATCCCAGGTTTGCACCGCCGCCGGTTCATTCTGTACCGTGATCCCCCAGATCGGGATGCCTGCTTCACGGTAAGCTTTGATGAACTTCGTATAATACAGCGCCCACACCTCGCGATATTCCGGCTTCAGCTGGCCGCCGTGGTTCATATCGCCATTCGTTTTCATCCAAGCCGGAGGGCTCCAAGGAGAGGCCAGCATGGTAATGTTCTTCCCGGCTGTTTTTGCCGCATCGTGAACGAGCGGGATCACCCATTTGTGATCGCGGGAAATATCGAACGTTTTCAGCTCCACGTCGCCGTCCTCGATATACGTGTAGTTCTCCAGCGCGAAGTCGCAGCTGTGGATGTGCACGCGACCCAGCGTATACCCCAGCCCCTCCTCCGGATCGAAATACCGGCGAATCACTTCTTCCCGCTTCTGCGGGCTGATCCGGGACAACGTATAAGCGGCCGCTTCGGTGAACGCACCGCCAAACCCCATCACCGTTTGGTAAGTCTGCTCCGGCAGGACCTTCAGCTTCTGTCCCGCGCCAGCTGCTGCGCTAGATTGAACCGCCACTTCCCCTTGCGGCTGCAGACGGTCCGCCGAATCACGCGAAGTGAGCACCTTCACCCATTTTGCCATCGTTAATCCTCTCCTTGGTTTCCGAAATTGGTGTTTCTGTAATCGATTACAAAACATACAAGAGCAGCGCCGGCAAAACGCACCCAATCTTCAACAAATTGAAGAAATACGCGGGACGAAACCGGTTTCGATCTCTTGTAAAAAAATAGAGGCCAAGCTGTCTACAGCGATCGGCAAGAATCGCGAATAATCAGCTCCACCGGGATTACGCCTTGTTGCACGTCTTCCCCGCCTTCTATCGAATAGATTAACATGTCGGCTGCCCTGCTGCCAAGTACATCTGTGTTTTGTCGTACCGTCGTTAACGCAGGTGTTAAATATTTCGCCATTTCGATGTCGTCGAAGCCTACCAGCGAAATGTCTTCAGGCACGCGCAAGCCATGCCGCTTCATCGCCATCATGGCCCCAACCGCCAAATTGTCGCCGGCTGCAAACACGGCGGTAGGCCGTTCGTCCGCCTGCAACAGCTCCTCCATCGCTTTGCTGCCGCTCTCTACGGTATAATCGTAGCTTCCTTGTACGATATGCTGGGGATGGATCGTCAGCCCAAGCTCTTGCATCGCTTGCCGAAACCCGTTTAACCGCTGCTCGCCAGCGAAGGTTGGACCACCGCCGATATGCGCGATTTTCCGGTGGCCCAAGGAATGCAAATAAGCCACGGCCTGCCGGGCGCCTTCCATATTGTCCGAATACACCGTACTCTTGTCGGAAGATTCCTGATCCAACAGCACGCAAGGAATGTCGGACTCCAACAGCTCCTGAAAATACGGATCGGTTGCATCCGGCAACACCACGACCACGCCGTCGATACCGCGGATTTTACAGTGCTCCAGATAGCTGCTTTTCTTGCCGCCGATATCCTTGGAAAGAAACATCAGATCATAACCCTTGGAGGTAGCCACCCGCTTGAAGCCTTCGATCACACCGCCAAAAAACGGATGCAGGATGCCCGCGCCGGAAGGCTCAATAAACAGCACGCCAATCGTCCAAGAGCGTTTGGTGGTCAGCGAACGGGCGTGAGCATTGGGCACATAGCCGAGCTCATCCGCAGCGTCCAGAATTTTGCGGCGCGTCTTCTCACTGACGTCGGAATATCCGTTAAACACCTTGGATACGGTCGTAGGCGAAAAACCGGTCCTTTGTGCGATATCATAAATGGTTATCACATTTCTCATCTCCTCTGCCCGGATCCAAGCCAGCTCGAAACCGGGATTCACAGGCCATTGTAGCCGCAGCTTGGTCGGAAGTCAACCAGTCTATGTCAAGCGCATGAATCCTTCGGTCAGGAAAAAATCGCAAGGCCCGGGAATTTCCTGAACCTTGCGATTGGGTTTCGTTTTACGGTGATGCCTATGGCATGATGGCCCGACATAGAATATTTCCGGAAGCGTCCGCCGCCAGTCAGCATCTGGAACGCAGATTCCTCCTGAGGACCGTCAAGGAAGCCGCCGATCGGTTCTTTCGGTAAAATCTTCCTCAAAGTAATACTCTTTATTTTGGGGTAAACTTTTGGGGGAATCGCAATTTAAAAAAGAAAGGCGCTGATCTGACGTGGACCCCAATATCAACAAAAACTCCGCGGACTTCGAATATGAGCGTTACAAGCTGCTCAAGGAGTATCGCCCGGAGAATGATATTCCCGGCGATGACCTGCTCCCGCATGATACGCGAATTGTCCAAGGCATCAGTGAACCTAACGATGCGTTCGTCAGCGAGGATGATCCGCTTCCCGATGTGCCCGATGCGGACGCGATCCAGAAGGACAGTCCCATCGACCCTGCCGCTCCCGATTTTGACGAATGATAATGAAATCTGTCGACTCACGATGATATGCCTCCTAAAATCGCTTCAATAGTCATTGGAATCCGTCTTGAACAGGTAATTCTTAGCGCGAGATCTAGGTCACGTACACCCGGTTTCGTCCATCCTCCTTCGCTTGATAAAGTGCCTGATCCGCCTTGACGAACAACTCCACCTCATCAACATTCGGGTAGGTCGCACTCCCTCCCGAGATCGTTAGCTTTAATTCCCCTCCATCCGGTAAAATAAAACGATGGTTCTCCACATTGCGGCGCAACCGTTCGGCGATCACTTTAATTTGCTCGGCATCGCAACGATCGACCAAAATCACAAATTCCTCGCCGCCCTTGCGGGCAATATGATCCCGCGGCGAGAACGTCTCCCGCATCACATCAGCGATTTGCAGCAGCACAGCATCACCTGCCCAAATGTTCCTCTCAGATGGATAAAGCATTATGTAAGTAGTGCTAGCATAACATATAAATGCGACAAAAATAAGATATTTTTACTAATTTTCGATTATATTCGACACATTTAGACAGGTTCTGTCGAATCCGTTTTTCTGCTCTCCTGGTCATGATATAATGGCGTCAGATTGTTGAAAGGGTGACGGTGATGAACGACATGGCTGCGGTACAAGGACAGGAGCCTGTACAGGTGTGTCTATTGGCGGGAAAAATCATGCTTCAAAGCGGAGCAGAAACATACCGCGTGGAGGATACGATGACCCGGATGGCCAATGCGCTGGGACTCTCGGGCTCGCATAGTTATGTGACGCCGACGGGGATCGTCTTTCAATCCGGAGAAGCGGAATCCGCCAAGCTGATCCGCATCGTGGAGCGGACAACCGATCTGCAGAAGGTGTCCGCGGTGAACGACATCTCCCGGAAGCTGCACAACGGGGATATCACGGTAGCAGAAGCGCATGCCTTGCTGCGCGAGATCGAGTCGGAGAAGCACGCCTATCCGATGCCGCTGCAAATGGCGGCTGCAGCCTTGTCCAGCGGCTGCTTCACCTTAATGTTCCGCGGCCAGGCGGAAGATTTCCTGCCGGGCATATTGTGCGGCGGTGTGGGGTTTGCCGCGTATCTGCTGTTCCATCGGTTGGTGAAGGTAAAATTTTTCGCCGAGTTTACCGCTGCACTGATCATCGGCCTGTTGGCCACGGGTTTTGTGCAATTATCGCTAGGCCGGGACTTGGATAAGATCATTATCGGTTCGGTGATGCCGCTCGTGCCGGGACTGCTCATTACCAATGCGGTCCGGGACCTGATGGCCGGACATCTCGTATCCGGGTTGTCCCGCGGAGCGGAGGCCTTTCTCACCGCCTTTGCCATCGGAGCCGGGATCGCCGTCGTATTTACTTTGATTTAATTCGTATGTAAAGGGGACCTACCGTCCGATGTATATACTCGTTCATCTGCTTATTAGTTTTATTGCTTCAGGGGCTTTTGGCATCCTCTTTAACGCTCCTAAACGAACCCTGCTCCAATGCGGCCTGTCCGGCATGCTTGGCTGGCTCGTCTACATCCTGCTGGAGCCAAGGATGGAGAGTGTATTTTCGACCGTTGCGGCTACGTTCTTGGTTGGCGTCCTTAGCCAGCTGTTTGCCCGCGTTTACAAGAAGCCTGTCATTATATTCAGCGTGGCCGGGATTATCCCGTTGGTTCCGGGCGGGCTGGCGTATGACGCGATGCGGCGGTTCGTGGAGAACGAATACAATTTGGCTGTGGAGCTTGCCGCTAAAGCCTTCCTCCTATCCGGTTCGATCGCGATGGGGCTCGTCTTGTCCGAGGTGCTCGGCCAGCTCTTGATCCGGCGGATCCCGCAGCGGCTTCGCAAGCGAACAGCCAAACCATAAACAAGCGCTAACCGCTTATCGCGGCAGCGCCGTTTTCATCCAAAACGTATTGACATACACCAGCTCAAAACCGCATTTCAGCATGTTCGCATGGCTGGCCGATGCAAACTCCACATCGGTGTAAACCCGCTTCAGTCCGAGCTCCCTTGCCGTTTGCAGCCGGTGCCGGATCAGCGCCGTTTGGATGCCGCGCTTCCGGTACGCTGGGAACGTAAAATCGTTGGCCAAATACCCGGTATCGCCGCGCATAAATAAAGAACCCATTCCTGCAGGCTCCCCGCCAAGATAAGCGACGAAATTTTGAAAATCGTCCCGGTAGTAGTACCGGATCTTCCGCTTCACCATTCCCTCGTCCAACGCAGAACCGTCCCCGCCGCGCGACTGCTCGATCAGCGAGCGTTCGTTATTAAACTTCGTCAGCTCCGTCTCCAACTGAACCAATCGTTCCACGTCGCGAAGGACGGGATGGGACTGTCTGGAGAGGGTCATCATAGGCGTTTACTCCTTTTCAGGTTCTCGCGCAATTCAGCAGCAGTAGATCAATTTGCATCTTCTACGCAGCGGCAGGCGTGATATAATAACTAGCGACTGCCATTAAACGGTATTCGATTCCATATAAGCGTCTAATTCCATATTAGCGCATAAGAAAGAAGTGAACAGCAAGAGATGATCGGCGATATTGTATTGGATGTCGTTTTGCCCATTTTTATCCTCATCGGATTAGGCGCCTTGATGCAGCGAGCCTTTAAGCTTGATTTGTATACGCTGGCCAAAATCAACTTCTACTTCGTGACGCCTGCCGTCGTCTTCGTCAGCATGTACGAATCGGAGATGTCCGCGGATCTTCTGGGAAGCGTTACGGGGTTTTATATTTTGTACGTCCTGCTGCTCTATGGGGTCAGCCGGCTTGTCAGCTGGCCTCTGAAGTTTGGACCCGGCATGCGGGCCGCCTTCACTAACAGTCTGATCCTCGACAACTCCGGCAATTACGGGCTGCCGATTAATCAGCTGGCCTTTAAAGGCGATCCATTGGCTGCTTCCGTTCAAGCGCTGGTAATGACGTTCCAGAGCCTGGTCACGTTCACCTATGGCGTGATGTCCGTGCAACGGGCCAAGTCCGGCGGCACGCTGAAGGCCGCGTTGATCGGGTTTCTTAAGATGCCCGTCCCTTACGCCTTGGTGCTTGGGATGGCGCTGCATTTGCTTCAATGGCCAATCCCTTACTTTGTGTCCAAGCCGCTTGGGTACATCGCCGACTCGATGGTGGCGATCGCCTTACTAACGCTTGGCGCACAAATTGTAAAATATCCGCTGCGGCTCGATCGGATTGACGTCTACGTCAGCGTCGCGCTGCGTCTGCTAATTGGCCCGGTGATCGGGTTCATTTTGGTATGGGCGCTGGGCCTCAAAGGAATTCCAGCCCAAGCGCTGCTGATCGCTTCCGGCATGCCCACCGGCGTCAACAGCACCATCCTTGCGGAGGAGTACGACAACGAACCGGATTTTGCCTCGCAAACCGTGCTGATCTCCACGCTGCTGAACATCATTACGATGACTGCCCTGATTTCCTTATCCAAATACGTCGGATAGTCCCCAAAAATAAAGAACCTTGCGCCATTAGGGCGGAAGGTTCTTGCTTTATGCTCGGATGCTTTATTCGTCTTGCTGCAGCGCGGCTTCATGCTCCTTCACGAATTGCTCCGGCGTCACCGCCTTACCGAACAAGGCTTGAATCATATTTAAGTGCGTCTGGGCCGCATTCCATTTCATTTGCACGTCGGCAAATAAGGTCAGGTTGCTGGCATTGTTCAGCTCATCCAGCAAATCGATGTAGAGCTGAGGCAAATCCGAAGCCGCCGTATCCACCTTGGTTGCCGGAATCACCCCGGCCGTACTGACCGATTCGGCCCCCCACTTGCTGATGAAATATTCCACAAACTTCTTCGCTTCGTCTTTGACTTTGGAGTTCTCCGCAACGAACAAGCCGACCCCCGGTCCGCCTACCCAGCTGTTAATGTCCCCTTTACCGCCGGTAAAGGTTGGGAATTTGAAGAACCCGACATTGTCTTTAAATTGCTGAGGCACGTCCGGGTTACTCGTAAAGTTAGGCACCTCCCAGGTCCCAGCCAGGAACATGGCAGCTTGTTCTTTCATGAATACCATTTTGCCTTCCTCATTGGACAAGCCGTTAAAGCCTTTATTAAAAGCGTTCATATCCACCAGCTTCTGGATTTCCGCCGCCGCCTGAATCAGCGCCGGGTCCTCGAAGCTGCGGGAGCGGTCGATCGCCTGCTTCATCGTTTCCGGTCCGCCGATCCGGTCGGCCAGGTACATATACCAGATCGAGCCCGTCCACCGGTCCCGGTTCCCCAGCGCGATCGGGGTTACCCCCTTGCTGTTCAGCGTGCGGATCACGTCCAGGAACTGATCATAGGTTTGCGGCACTTCCAAATCGTATTTGTCAAAAATCGCCTTATTATAATAAATCGGCGAGATGTTCAGTTCGATCGGCAAGCCGTACGTTTTGCCCTGCACCGCATAAGCATCGGTCGCCCCCGGGACGAACTGGTCCTTCAAGCCGCGTTCCAGCAAATCGTCAAGCGGGGCGAACAGGTCACCCTTCACGTAGGGGTCCATGAAGCCGGCAGCCCAGGTGACGCCAACGTCAGGAAGCTCGTTCGCCGCGGACAAAATTTTTAATTTATTTTTGTATTGCTCATTTTCCATCACTTCTTGCTGAATTGTGATATTCGGATGCTCGGATTGATATTGGTCGATGATCTCGTTCACCAGTCTATTTTGCTGCGGAGAGGCACCTGCCGGCCACAAATGCATAAATTGAATCGTTACCTTCTCGCTGGCCGCCGATGCTTCTTGGTCATCCGCCCCGCCGCCCCCCGCCGCCTTGTCGCCGACGCAGCCGGAAAGTCCCAGCAGCAGGAGAAGCGCAATCCACAGGGTAGATGCTGTTTTCTGGTTGGACATGCTTTAGCCCCCTAGTTATCCCGGCTATTCGTGTAACCGCTTCAACCCAAGTTTATCACGTTGATGATTCCGCTTCCATAGCAAGCAGAGGGCAACAAACCGTTCGCCGCAAATATCCGTGATTGAACGGCTAAGGCTTAGGCGTCATCTTCCGTCTCTTTCGTCCGGCTGCGGTATTTGCTGGGACTCATCCCTTCATAGTTTTTGAACACCTTGATAAAATATTTGTCGCTTTGATAACCTACACGCTCAGCGATCTCCCCAACGGACAACGTCGTCCGCAGCAGCAGCTCCTTAGCGCGGAGCACCCGCAATCGGGTGATATATTCGCTGAAGGTAAGGTCGGTCTGCTCTTTGAATAGCACGCTGAAGTAACTCGGATTCAGATGCAGATGGTCGGCCACCTGGCGCATCGTAATCGGCTCGTGCAAATGCTCGTCCAGGTAATTCAGTGCCTCCCGCACCTGGGGCGTATATTGCGTATCCGTATCCTTTGTCTCCAGCAGCCGCGGGTCAACCAGCTTCTCCATCGTTTCGATTCGATGCCGGTCGTCCTCCACCCGCAACGCCTGCTCTACGGCCTGAACCAGCTTGTGCTTGTCCACCGGCTTCAGCAAGTAATTGACGACGCCGAGCTGCATCGCTTTTTGCGCGTATTCGAATTCCGCATAACCCGAAATGATAATCGCCACCGGCTTGAACTGCTTATGGCGCTGCTGCATTTCGATCAGCTCCAGCCCGCTGATGCCGGGCATGCGGATGTCCGTGATCAGCAGATGAGCGACATGATTCTCCAGCCAAGCCAGCGCCGCCTGCCCGCTGTCCGCCGCCTCGATCCGGTACCGGCCGGCAGACCAGGCTTCCAATGTTTTCGTAAAGCCCTGTCTTGTTCTCGGTTCATCTTCCACCACAAGTATGGTTTTTGTCTGCTTCATACCGTTCCCCCGTAATCACTAGGTATTTCAAAGCTTACGGACGTTCCTTCGCCCGGGCGGCTGGTCACTTGCAAACCGTGCTTCTTCCCTTGCTCCTCATCATAATACAGGCGAAGTCGCCGTTGTACATTTACAATCCCGACGCCTGTCCCCTTCGAGGAAATGGAAGGTCCGCCTTCCATCGCCTGCAGTAGGCCGTTTAACGTTTCCTCATCCATGCCGGGACCGTTGTCCCGCACGGTGATTTTCACGTAACCTTCCTTGTCTGAGGATTCGACGCATACGCTTACTTTGCCCTGGCCGAGTTGCTTTTCAACCCCGTGCAAAATTGCGTTTTCCACCAGCGGCTGAATCAGAAGCTTTGGAATTTTAACATGGCGGAATTCGCCGGCATCAATGGACCAGGTTAACCGTTCCGCAAGTCGGATAGTCATCAGCTGCAGGTATCGTTCCACATGCTCCAGCTCGTCCTCGATCGTCACCCACTCGTCCTGGTTGGGGCTGCTGATAATGTACCGGAACAAGTTGGACATGCCGACGACCAGGTTGGCCAGCTCCTCCTCCCCCTTGTCCTCCAGCGACCAATAGAAGGCCTCCAGCGTATTAAACAGAAAATGAGGGTTGATTTGAGCTTGCAACGCCTTTAATTCGGTCCGGCTTTGCAGGAGCTCCTTCTCGTAAACGACACGGATCAATTCGTTCATATTGTCGACCATTTGGTTGTAGGAATTGTTCAGCTCGTTGATTTCCATCGTGCTCGAGAACATCGGGTTCCGCTGCAGCACCCCGAATCTCGCCCCGCGCATCGCCTTGATCAACCGGAAGATGGGCCGGGTGATCATCGTGGACAGCGACAGCGACATGATCAGGAACAGCAGCACCCCTATGGCTCCCGAAGCGAGGACAGCTGTTCGCAGCGCGGAGATCCCGCTGGTGACGTAGCTCATGGGCGTGAAGAAGACCAGCGTCCACCCCGTAGCTTTGGAGGCTTGTTTGACCTCAATAAACCTCTGCCCGCCGATGGTGATATTTTTTCCTTCGTTGCTCAGCAGCTCCTTCAAATTTAATTCTTCCGCAGGAAAGCTGAAATTGGATGCCACGGGACGCTGATTCCCGTCAACCAGCAGGATATACTCCCCAACCTCTTCGTCGATCTGCTCATGGATTTGAAAATAAGTCCGATCGAGCCGCACCATTAAATATCCCCCGGACGAAAACCAGCGGTCCAGCAAGCTCACCCGGCGCAGCGCCAGCACGGTAGACGGATCGCGCGGATCGATGCCAATCCAGACGAGCGCACCTTTGCCCCAATTCGCGGCGTTAATCCATTCCGAATCGATCGTGTCGATCAACTCGGTTTCGTTCAGCGGGAACAATCGGCGATAATCGTTAGTATATAACTCAAGCGACTTGATGCCGGTCACATAGGCCTGATAGTCACTAAACAGCGGCAGCAGCGATTGGCGCGAGCTAAAGGGCGTCTCCTTCCCTTGCACCTCAGCGAGCAGCAGCTTCTGGACGTAATCATCGGTGGCGACCTGCGTGGTCAGCGTATTGATCTGGGCAATCAGCGCATCCAATCGGCCGTTGGCCTGCATCGCGGTTTGACTGATATGCTTCTCAGCATTGGTTTCCAGCAGTGCGGACATCCGATAATAAGTGAGTACGCTGGCGATTCCCAGGACAAAAATCATCAGCAGCATAAAACTGATGAAGATTTGATTTCTTAAGGTAAACCATCGTTTCGGCTTTTTCACGTCCGCTCCAAACCTTTCCACCCAAAGTATACAATCCGATCCCATCATATCCGAAAAGGACCGGGTGAACTATGGATTTTTCGAAATTGTCACGTATAATGGGAAGGCGACGGCTCCCGTAGCCAGTACAATACATAAGCATTTTATAGGAAAAAGCCAAGGTTTTCTACTGCGGCTGGTAAAGAGAAGGGGATCATCACAATGAACACAATTACGCCAAACCACGCGGTCTTTTTTGACGTGGATGATACGTTATACGACCACCTGCAGCCTTTTCGCGAGGCACTGGAAGAGATCCTGCACACCGGGCCGAACTTCCCCTATGAATCGGCGTATCACCGGATGCGCTATTACAGCGATTATCTTTCCGCCCAAGCCGGGGGTACGCCCACCTACGGGCAGGTGCTGGAATCGATGCGCACCGAACGTTTCGTGCGTTCTCTAGGGGAGTTTGGGCTCTCGCTGACAACCGAACAAGCCGCGGCGGTACAGGCCGCTTACCTAGGCCGTCAATTTGACATTCGGCCGTTTCCCGGAGCGCTGGAGCTGATCGGCGAACTCCAGGCGCGGGGCGCCGTCGTCGGAATCATTACGAACGGACCGCCGGACCACCAATGGCGAAAGATCCGGGCACTGGGGGTCGATCGGCTGATTCCCGCCGAGCTGGTGTTCATCTCGGGTGCGGTTGGCTTGACGAAACCGGATGCACGCTTGTTCAACCTGATTGCAGGGAAACTGGGCATAGCACCGGATCAGTGCTGGTATATCGGAGATTCCTGGCGCAACGATGTCGTAGGGGCGGCCGGCGCCGGCTGGCACTCCATTTGGTTCAATCACCGCGGAATCCCGCCCGAATCCGATCCGCATCTCCCCCATACCCCGGTTGCCAGTTATGCCGAATTATCCCGGCTATTATTGAGCGAATCCATGTAAAGACGATCACGCACAGAATGCTGCGAGCAAAGGGCAGCATTCTTTTTTTGCGGAGACCGTGATCGTCGGACCGCATGACGCCTTTAATGAATCAATAGGGACCAATCTGTCCATTATCCGTCGCAGGCTGAAAGTCGAACAATCCGAAGTCGGCGAAGTTTTCAAATCGAAGGTATCCATGCTTTATATTGATCGGCAAAGCGTTAGCCCGCCGCGGATTCTGGCAGTATTTGGATACCTTTATGCGCGACCCTAACATTTTTGGTATACGAACTAAGTTCAATCGGGTAATCGAGCGAAGTCGAGAGCGGCACATGTCCCTCAATCAATACGCGTTCCCCTTGCCGCTGCGGCGGCTCGAAACGGCCGCGCATCTGCACGAGGTCGTTCATCACCCGGCCGGCATTCTCTTCAGGAACAACGATACGGCCATGCAAAATGGGCTCCAGCAGTTGCGTGCCGGTATTGGCCAGCCCATTCATCATTCCCATCGGTGTGGCGACGGCAAAATCCAGCGGATGGGTATGCCAAACATGATGCTGGCCATAGGTAGCGAACGGTCAAGTTCAAGGTGAATAGCACGACCATGCTTGTTAACGGCGAATCGGTGACACCCGGATACGCTGGCGGTCCACCGGCCAGGAGAAGAAGCTGGCTGCCCTGGCGCCCGGAGCTACTGCTGATACGACCTTCGAGGTCAACAAGTCCGGCGGCTACTATGTATCCCATGGCTACGAGCCCGGCATATACCATATTGCTGTCGACGGCAAACAGCGCCGCTTGTCCAAGGATGCAGTGGACCAATACGTTCTGACCGACTCTGGCATGATCTATACGTTGGTTTACAAAGAAGGGGTTTACTCGGTGAAATAAAATAGGGTGGCAAAAAAACGGCGGCAGCCTCGGAACTTCAACTACGAAGTTTGAGGCTGCCGCCGTTTGAATTTGTACGTCACAGTACCCGCTGCAAAAAAGACCGCGTCCGCTCATGCTGCGGCGCACTAAACAGCTGCTCCGGCCGGCCGGATTCGATCATCTCCCCGTCCGCCATAAACATCACGCGGTCGGCCACCTCCCGCGCAAAGCCCATCTCATGCGTGACGACGATCATCGTCATCCGCTCTTCGGCGAGCTGCTTCATCACCTGCAGCACCTCGCCCGTTAGCTCGGGATCCAGCGCAGAGGTCGGCTCGTCGAACAGCAGAATCTCCGGATTCATCATCAGCGCCCGGGCAATGGCGACCCGCTGCTTTTGCCCCCCGGACAGGTTAGCCGGATAAACCTCCGCTTTATCGGAGAGCCCGACCTTCTCCAGCAGCTCCGTGGCCTTGGCGCGGATGTCTGCAGCCGGCTGCCTTTTCACCAGCTTGGGTGCGAGCTCCAGGTTCCCGCGCACCGTGAGGTGCGGGAACAGATTGAAATGCTGGAACACCATGCCCATACGGGCGGTAATTTCCTTGAGCTTGGCACTGCCGGCATACCGCCCATTGTCCACCAGCGACTCGCCTCCAATCCGGATCGTCCCCCCGTCGATTTCCTCAAGATGGGCCAAGGCACGCAGCATGGTGCTCTTGCCCGAACCGGACGGCCCGATCACCGCCAGCACCTCGCTCGTAGCGACGTTAAAGGAGACGTTTTTCAGCACCTCCAGCTGGCCAAACGATTTTCGTAAATGCTCGACTTGAACGATTGCTTGATCCATGATTCCAGCCCTTTACTCAAATTTGAACTTCCGTTCCAGCGCCTTAAACAGCACGGTCAGTACCAACGTCATCAACAGGTACAGCACGCCCGCAAGCACAAACGGTACGATCGTAAAATCCCGGTTGACCGCCGTTTGCGCAAAATGCAGCAGCTCGGGAACGGCCACTGCATAAAGCAGCGCTGTATCCTTGACCAGCGTAATCGACTCATTGGAGACAGCGGGCAGCGCGATGCGCAGCATCTGTGGCAGCACGATCCGCGTTGTCGTCTGCCAGCGGCTGAGCCCCAGCACCTTCGCGGCTTCATATTGACCCTTATCGATCGCCAGCAGGCCGCCGCGGAAGATCTCAGCGAAGTACGCCGCGTAATTCAGCGTAAAAGCAACGCAAGCGGCGACGAACCGATCCATCACGAGATACTCGCCGATCACCGGGATGACCGGCAGCCCGAAGCAAACGAACAGCATTTGCAGCAGCAACGGCGTACCGCGCATGACATAAATATAAGCCCCGGCAAACCAAGCGACTGGCTTGATCCGGCTGCGAACCATAAAGGTAAAGGCGAAGCCCAGCGGAATCGATGTCACGATGGCCAGAAGAAACAGCCAAATCGTGGTTTTCGTCCCTTCCAGCATCGGCCCCAGGATACTTAACAAATACTCCAGACTCATGATCGCTCTCCTCGGAACATCTTGGATTTTAACACAACCAGCAAAAAACCGGATTCCGAAGCAATCCGGTTTTTACGCGTTTCGTTTCTACTTCAGCACTTTGTCTTCGCCAAACCATTTCTTCGAAATTTCCGACGCGGTACCGTCCTGGTTCAGCTCGTCGAGCGCCTTCTGCAGCTTGTTCAGCAGCTCCTCGTTCCCCTTCTTCACGCCGATGCCGTATTCTTCAGGCGCCAGCGACTCATCCAGCAGCTTAAACGTACCTTCTTCCTTCGCCATATAGTATCTCGCCACAACTTCGTCGATCACGACCGCATCAAGCCGTTTCGTTTTGAGATCCGTAAGCGCAAGTACGTTATCCGGGAATTCCGAGATGGTTTTGATCTCGCTCTTGATCGGAGCCGCGTCCAGCGCATCCGCTGCGGAAGACAACGCCTGCAAGCCCACCGTCTTGCCAGCTAGATCGCTGAGCTGGGTGATTTCCGAATCGGCCAGCGTTACGACCACCTGGCTATTTTTCAAGTAAGGCTTCGTAAACAGGACCTTGCCCTTACGCTCCTCCGTAATCGTATATCCGTTCCAGATCAGATCGATCCGTCCGCTGTTCAGCTCAGATTCCTTAGCCGACCAGTCGATCGGCTGGAAGGTGGCCTCCATCCCCATTTTCGCCGCCGCCGCTTTGGCGTAATCAATGTCGAAGCCGACAATTTCGTTATTTTCGTCGCGGAACCCCATCGGTGCGAATTTATCGTCGATCCCGATGACCAGCTTGTTGTCGTCCTTCCCGGAGCCCGAGCCCGAACAGCCGGCCAGCATCGTCAATACCAGCGCCATCACAAGGCCCAACATTGCCATCTTTTTGTTTGTTTTCATCCTGTCTCTCTCCCCCTGAAGTTAGCCACTATGTGTGCAAGCATATTTTAGCGCGCTTCTTATCATGTACCTTTACCTTGTGCTGCTTCCTGTGCTGGTTCATCCTGCACATGCTTCCACGCACACTTGTATCGTGCACCTTTAACCTTGTGCATGTTTCTTTCGCGTGCACGCTTCGATCATGCTGCTTTTTCTTGTGCTTGCTTCTACAAGTAGGCCTTTCGTTTGCTTTAGTTCGCTAATACGTTATCAGACTATCATGATACCATACTACCAAGAAAGAGTCGATAGGATGTATAGCGTTTGTCAGAATCTCCCGGTTATTGTGACAATACTTCGAACGTTCCAACAACGTTAAAATTATGACGATCGATCCCTAAATTTCGAGTCTTGTTATTCGGGTCGGAACATGCAAGGATAGAAGAGTAGGTAGAGACAACACGACTGTCGGCCAAAGGATATGCCGTATTTTTGTAAACGTTTACTTTACTGATCGAAAAGAGGGAAATGTCATGAATCAATCCAATACCCCTGCATTGCCGTGCCGGAACATCGCCGTCAACCAGCTCGGTTATCCGTCCGAAGCCGCCAAATCATTTGTTTGCGCCGGACAGGGGGGCGAGTACGAAATTGTGGATACCGCTTCGGGAGATGTGGTTTACCGGGGGATCACCGGCCCTACGCAGCCGGACGAAGCGTCGGGAACAAGGGTCTGCCGGGGCGATTTCGGCGATCTGAGAACGCCGGGAACCTACCGGATTTTCCTGAACGGCGAGAGCTCGGCGACGTTTGCGATCGGCAGCAATCCCTATGCCGATTTGCAGCAGGGCCTGCTGAAGGCTTTTTATTATTTGCGCTGCGGCATGGAGTTGGAGGAGTCCTTCGCCGGCCCGTGGAAGCATCACGCCTGCCATGCTTCCGAAGGCATCGTGTACGATGATCCTACCCTCCGTCTGGACAGCCGGGGCGGCTGGCACGATGCCGGCGATTACGGCAAATACACCGGGCCGGGAGCCAAAGCGATTACCGATTTGCTATTGGCTTACGAAGGGAATCCCCTGGCGTTCGAACGGCCGATCCCGCTGCCGGAGAGCGACGGCCGGATGCCGGATGTGCTGCACGAATGCCGTTATGAGCTGGATTGGCTGTTTAAGATGCAGGATCCCCGGTCGGGCGGCGCCTTTCACAAACTGACGACGAAGCAATTCCCGGCGCTGGACATCATGCCGGAGGACGACCGGGCAGACCTGTATTTCCTGCCGGTCTCCGCCACCGCTACCGCTTGTCTGGCCGGCGTGATGGCGATGGCGGCGCGGGTTTACCGCTCGTTCGACGACGCCTTCGCAACCCGCTGCCTGCAAGCGGCTGAACGCGCCTGGTCCTGGCTGGACCGTACGCCGCCTCACCCGGACGGGCCCGGTTTCAAGAATCCGGCCGACGTCGGCACGGGAGAATACGGCGATGCCAGCGACCTGGACGAGCGGTATTGGGCAGCGGCTGAGCTATTCCGCACGACCGGTGAAGCGAAATATCACGAAGCCTTCCGGGGGCTGGCAGCCCAACCCTTCGCCAAATACGAGCTGGGCTGGACCAATATGAGCGGCTACGGGACGATCGCTTACCTGCTCGGCGCAGAAGCGGGAGCAGACACGGATGCCGCACTGCTCGCCGCGCTGCGGCAGGGGCTGCTCGAAGAAGCCGAGCGATTGGCCCGTCGTTGCGCGGAAGATGGCTATCTAACCTCCTTGCGCCCGGAGGATTACATTTGGGGCAGCAACATGGTGCTCATGAATAACGCGATGCTCCTCATCCTCGCCGGCCGCATTGGCGGAGAGGAACGTTACCGGGAGCTGGCGCTGGAGCATATCCATTATCTCCTGGGCCGCAACGTGCTGGATCTCAGCTACGTGTCCGGATTCGGCGACCGTCCGGTCAATCGCCTGCACCATCGCCCGTCCGTAGCGGACGGGGTCGAGGCGGCCGTTCCCGGCCTGGTGTCCGGGGGCCCGAACCGCAACCTCAACGATGACTATATGATGGAGCATCTGCAGGGCCAACCGCCGGCAAAGTGCTTCGTCGACCATGAGTTAAGCTACGCCGGCAACGAAGTGACGATTTACTGGAACTCGCCGGCCGTATTCGCCGTATCTCAGTTTGTGAAGTAACCTTTCACTTCAAAGGACGCCGCAGCGCTTGCGCCTGCGTGCGTCCTTTGTTTGTTTGGCTCGGTTGTCTGCGGTGTCCCCGCAGGCGTTATTCATGGCTCCGCGTTCGTGGCCGCGCCTAGCCCGGGCGATCTATATGAAATTTCATTCTCATTAGGCCGTGATGACGCCAAACGCCAAGGATATGTATGAAATTTCGAGCATACGCTTGATTATCGTCAAAACGAGGAATTGTATATGAAATTTCACACTAATTAGTTGCTCCTGAAAAAGTCGATTTTCAAAAATAGTTTCGGGTTGCTGGCTGGGTTGTGAGGGGGAACTTTCCCTAATGATCGGTTTCCATGTTAGTTTTGGAGCATTTTTGCCGCTCTTTGCAGGTTGTGGGTCAGAATCCCGAAGCCGACCCAGCATTTTGAGCCGACAAAGCCCCGATACCTGCTGCGGTTCAAACCGTACTTCCGCTTGAGAAGACTAATCTTCGCTTCTCCAGCTGCACGGTAACGCTGCAAGTCTTTGAACCATAATTCGTTTTCGTACTCGGATCGGGCAATGCCTTTTTTGCCCTTTCGCGGCAAGCTAGCTCGCTTCACACCAAGTTCGGTAATGGCCGTTTCGTTCTTCTTGCTTGAGAAACCGCGGTCGGTCGCTACAGCTTGCGGCGCTTTGCCGAATTGCTTGATATGCGCCTGTACAGCGGGAACGAGCAGTTCATCATCCGAGGGGTTCCCCTCGTAGACAGCGTAGCCGGTCACAAAGCCGCTTTCCGTCTCGTCGATTCGCACCTTGTAGCCGAACTCAGTTCCTTTGGCCAGCTTACCTTTCTTAATCGGTCTTGCTTCCGGGTCAAAGAAACTGACGATCCGATCTGCGATGATTCGATTGCCGGAAACGACCTGTTTGGCTTGTTCCAACAACTTGCCGGTTAGCGTGACCGCCTCGGTCAGTTTGGTTTTACTTTGTCGAAGAGCAGCTTTGCCCTTGTCTTGCAGTTTCTCGATAACGGCTTGCGCCTTGTTCACAACGTTCTCGGCTACTTCGATTACGCTCCCAGTGATCCGGTCAACTTCTTCCCAAGATTCACGGGTGCGGCGACGTAGAACTTTCGCGATGGACAGAATCTTTTCCTTGATTTCTGCCGTACGATCTTCAAAGCCTTGAACAGTGTGGGAGGCGACTTTCCGGATTTTCTGAATCGTTCGAGTGATGACTTTTACGCCATCTTGCAACAGCGTAGCGTCTGTCGGGTGATGGATGTCGGATTCCACAACCGTCGTATCCGTGCGCAATTTGCGGGTTTTCAGAACGGCTTTTTCCTCACACTGCTTTACGAGTGCGGCATTGATGTCTTCGACGATCTTGTCGCCGTAGCGTTTGCGGGCATAGATGAGCGTAGACGGGTCGGGCATCGGTTCGTCGATGGCAAACCGGCAGAACATTCGCCATGTGATGCTGTCACCGACTTCCTTCACGAGTGACTCGTAGCCCAAATTGTATTTATGCTTCAGGACCATAAGACGGATGTACTTTTCAATTGCAAGCGTAGGACGGCCGCTTTTCTTGCCTTTCGGGTGCAACTCAGTAAACGGTTGAAGAAAACGGTCGTCGTCCAGTAATTGATCTATGATTGCAAGCTCGACCGGCAACTTTCTAACAGATTCCGGGAGAATGGCATCCCAGATGGTCAATTGCTCGTCTCGAAGTTTCAACATTTTCTTCACCTCTTGGAAGGATTCCCGAGGGCTTCTGTTGAACTCCTATAGCAAAGGAATTCTTCCCTCGGGGTGTGGAACTTTGTTATCTCGTCAATAACAATTTCCATTTTGAGGTGCTGAATTCCTTTTAATTATGCTCAAAACACCCTGACTTTTTCAGGGGAAACTAATTAGTCTGTATAGGCGCCTAACGCCATAGATATGTATGAAATTTCGAGTATAATCGCTTGTTTGACGGTCAAATGTAGAAGTTCATGACTTGTGCCTTAAGCGGCGGGCGGTATCGGGAATCGATAGGTTCTTCTTCCATACCAAATAACCCGTCGCCTACCCCGTCGATCAACTTGCGCAAGCAAGCCCTTCTCCCCTCCTGTCCCTCGTATGCAAAAACCGCCCGATTCGCATCGGACGGTTCTCGGTTGCTGCTGCTAGCGGTTCGTAACCGCGGCAAGGGCAAACTGCACGATCGGCGTGACGTCGGGCAAGCTGTGGGGATGATGGCCCCCACCCGGCTTGAGGATCGTCGTCACCGTGCCGCCATAGGCTTGGTAGGCGCGCTCCAGCACCGCGCCGTTCTCGTCGAACGGCACGTCGACGTCGGCGTCGCCGGAGACGAGCAGCACCGGCACGCCGGCACGGGCCGGTGCGTCCAGCCCCGCCAGCAGGCGCTCCGTCTCCTCGCCGGCAAGGCGGGCGACGTCTGCCGGAGAAGACGCGGCTTGGGCGATGCCGTACGCCGCCAGACAGTCGCGCCACTCCTCCGGCGCGCCCCGACCCGCACCCTGGCCCCCCGGCCAGCTGCGGATGTCCACCACCGGCGCGTCGAGGTACAACGCTGCGACGCGATCCGGGTACAGCGCGGCGTAACGCAGCGCGTACAGGCCGCCCCGGCTGAAGCCGAACAGCACCGGCTTCGGGGCGAGCCCGTATTTCGCGGCCAACTCGGCGCGAAAGGCTTCCATCTGCCCGGCGGCGAACGGGCAGCCGTAGAGGTGGCTCAGTCGGCAATAGGCGACATGCCAGCCTTGCTCGAGCAGGGCCAGATCGGCGTCCGCGAACGCGCCGAAGAACTCGCTCCGCCACACCCACGGCCGACCGGGCGCGGCCTCCCGAGGAGCGACCGCCACGCATTCGCGGCCACCGAAGTAAAAGTCGGTGCGCGTGAATCCTTCCCATTCGCGCACCTCCTTGCTCTCCGCGCCGCCTTCCGCCGCGGCCGCCCGACTGATCGCCGGCAGCAGCGCCTCGGCTTGCTGCAGCGCTTCCGCCAGCGGCGGCGTCTCCATCTTGTTCGGGTTCGTGTGCCCGACATGCTCCCGCCATGCCGCGTTCAGCACGGCCCGGCGCTCGCCGACGAGCCGGATGAACGCGCTGTCGCCGCCGTCCGCCCAAGACGGCATCCGCTCCAGCTCCAGATGGAAGACGCGGCTCAGGATCGTCCGTGCGATCACCCAATGTCCGTCTTCGTTCGGATGGATGCCGTCCCCGTAACGATAGCCGGGGTCCGCTTCGCGGCGCGCGCGAATCAAATCGCCAAGCGGCCCGCGGAGATCCACCACCGTCAGCCCTTCCGCCTCGCCGTACTCGCGCACCCAAGCCGCATAACGATCCAACACAGCGTTATAATCGATGTAAGGAAGCTCAAACGAGTAGTCGTCCATGCCTTCCGGCACTGCCTCCCCGCCGATCGAGGCAACGTCGAACGGCGGCGGCGTCATCAGGATGACGCGGGCTCCCGCGCCGCGCACCCGCTCAACGGCCCGGCGCACCCCGTCGCGATAAGCCTCGAAACGCTGCTCCCCAAACGGATGGTAGATGCCGTCGTTCATTCCGTAGCAAATGAACGCCCAATCCGGCTGCACTTCCGCCAAGGCGCGCTCCAAACGCTCGTGCACGCAGGGACGGGGAAACGGATGATCCGCTTCGCTGGTTCCCGCCGCGGTTTCGCTGCTTACCCCCAAATTGATCCACTCCAACCGGCGTTCCGGCAGATGCTTCAGGAAAAAAGCCTCCAAATTACGGATATACGTCCCATTCTCCGTGATGCTGTCGCCAAAAAAGGCGATCCGCTTGCGGAGCGGCAACGCGAGTAAGTCAGCGCTTTCAATTTCCATGGTCAAAGCAGCCAACCCCTTTCTATATAAAGTTAAATATGAAACCGGCTCCGGAATTTGCCGGGCGATTCGCCGGTCCAGCGTTTGAACTGCCGGCTGAAATGGGCAATATCCTTGTAGCCAAGTCGTATCGAGACGGCTTCGACCGATAGCTCCGGCTCCATCAGCAACAGCTTGGCCTTCTTTAGCTTCAGCGCCGATAAATACTGGCGCGGCGACATCCCGTACACGCTGCGGAAGATCCGATTGCAGGAGGACGCGCTGTACCCAAGTCCAGCGGTAACCGCCGCAACGGTCTCACGCGACCGGTCCCCGTCCAGAACGTCGACGGATCGACGACCGTGGGAGCCGTTACCACGGGAGACGCTACTGCCGGAACTCCTTCCGCCGGTGATGCTGCCATGGGAGCCATCCCCGCCGGCGCCATTGCTGCCGGAGCTTGCGTTCCCCAACGTTGACGCGCTCCAGGCCGTCTCCGGCTCCTCGACGCTGCGCTCCAGCGCGGCGGCGATCTCCGCCGCGATCCGGTTCATCCGGCTGCTCGGCGCGCCGGACTCCTGCTCTGCCAGCCCTTCGCTCAGGCCGGCAAACAGCTCGAACACCGCAGCCATCGCCCGCATCTTGTCCGCCAGCTTCGCACCTGACCCGTCCGAGGTAAGCGCGATCAGCTTGTCCAAGCTCGGCCGAATGACTTGGGCCAGCGGCCCGTCTGCGGTGTGAAGCGGTGTCTCGCCTCGGCACAACAGCTCGCGAAGCACGGGCTCGTCGACGTTAAAATGCAAGCAATAATACGTCATTGGCTCCGTCCCCAGCGCCCGGCTTTCATGCACGTCTTCAGGGCGAAGCAGCAGGAAATCGCCGGGCTGCTGCACATAACGTTTGCCGCCGACGATCATCTCCTGGCTGCCTGCCAGCAGCAAGTTCACCTCAAACAGCGGGTGGCTGTGGCGCGGATACGACCACTCCGGCGTTACCGTACGCAAATGCGCGGCAAAGAGCTTAAACGTCGAATCCATATTTGGCAGCATATACTCGGTAACCTGATGCTCTCTAGCCACCCTTATCCCTCCGCTTTTCTATGATCGCTTTCCCCCGCCTCGCCACCGTGAACGTTTTGGATAAATCAATTGGCGGTTTGGACATGGGCGTTCCTCCAAAGCCTTGTTATAATCAAACTAGCATAACCGCTGTGAATTGAACAGGAGGTAATTAACTTGGGTAAAAATATATTTTTTAACGCGCATCACTCCCCGATGGGAGCGTTCGCCAGCTTTACGCTAGGTTATCCCGGCCAAAGCGGCGGCTTCGACCTTGAGCTGGGCAGCCCGCCAAAACAGAACATCTACATTGGACTGCAGGATGATGGGCAAGAGCGTTACCGGGCTTTACCGTTCTTCGGCGAAGGTCTGGACGAGCGGGATCGTTATACGACCGAGGAGAGCGGTTCAGGCTCCAGCCAGCAGCATTCCGTTCAGCAAAAAGAAAGCGATCTCATCACCCCGTACAACCGGAGCGAAATCGACCGCCGGTTTGGTGCGGCGATTGACGAATGGCAAGCCGGCGATTTGACGTTCCGCCTGATCTCTCCGTTTGAAGGCGTGCCTGACCCCGAGACGGCAACGGAAGAGCAGCTGCGTTTCGCGCTGATGCCGGCCGTGCTTGCAGAGATCACGGTGGACAACACCCGGGGAACGTCGACGCGCAAAGCCTTCTTTGGTCTGCAAAACAACGACCCTGTCAGCGCCATCCGCCGCTTGGAGGACGTGACGGGCGGACGTATTTGCGGCATTGGCCAAGGCCGCCATACCGCTATTGCGGCGAGCGATCCGCGGATTACCAGCGCCGGATTTTTTAAGATGGAATCGATTCTTAAGCCAAAGGTTCCGGAAAACCTCCGGTTTGGCCTTGGGCCGGTGGGCGCGCTGCTTATGGATACCCCGGCCGGCGAGAAAGCCACCTACCGCTTTGCGCTTTGCTTCTACCGTGCCGGTTACGTCACGACCGGGATGGATGCGTCCTACTACTATACGCGGTATTTCGCGAACATCGAAGAAGTGGCTGAATATGCGTTAGCACAATTCGACCGCAAGCTGGAGGTCGCCCGCCAAGCGGACGCGCTCGTTAACGACGCCAAGTTAAGCGAGGACCAGAAGTTTATGCTCGCGCATGCCATCCGCAGCTATTACGGTTCCACTGAGCTGCTGGAGCATGACGGCAAACCGCTCTGGATCGTCAATGAAGGCGAATACCGGATGATGAATACGTTTGATTTGCTGGTTGACCAGTTGTTTTACGAGCTAAAAATGAATCCATGGACGGTCAAAAACGAACTCGACCTTTACACCAGCCGCTACAGCTATCGGGATACGGTGCGGATTCCCGGGGATCCGACCGAATATCCTGGCGGCATCAGCTTCACGCATGACATGGGCGTGGCTAACTCGTTCTCCCGTCCCGGCTATTCGTCTTATGAGCTGCATGCGATCGATGACTGCTTCTCTCACATGACTCATGAGCAGCTCGTCAACTGGGTGCTAAGCGCCACCGTTTACGTGCATCAAACGAACGACCGCGAATGGTTGGACCGCAACCTGCCGATCCTAGAGCAATGTCTGGAAAGCATGGTGAACCGCGACCATCCTGACCCGTCCCAGCGTACCGGCATCATGGGCCTCGACAGCTCCCGAACGATGGGCGGAGCGGAGATTACCACCTATGACAGCCTGGATGTCTCGCTGGGGCAAGCGCGGAACAACATCTATTTGGCCGGCAAGAGCTGGGCGGCGTACGTCGCAATGGAGAAGCTGCTTCGCGACAACAGCCGCGAAACGGCGGCTGCGCTGGCCGGACAACAAGCCGAGCTGTGCGCAGGCACGATTACCTCGCACCTGTTGCCAGGCGGTTACATTCCGGCCGTCATTCAAGAGAACAATGACTCCAAGATCATTCCTGCGATCGAGGGGCTCATCTTCCCGCTTTACACCGGCTGCGAGGAAGCGCTGGATCCAAACGGTCGGTTCGGCGCATATATCGCAGCGCTCTCCACGCATCTGAACACGGTGCTGCAGCCGGGGATCTGCCTGTTCGAGGACGGTGGCTGGAAGCTGTCCTCGACGAGCAACAACTCCTGGCTCAGCAAAATTTATCTCTGCCAGTTCATCGCCCGCCGGATCCTCGGCCTCCCTTGGGACGAACGAGGGCAAGCAGCCGATGCGGCGCATGTGGCCTGGTTGACTTCCGAGAAGAACGCCTACTGGAGCTGGAGCGACCAGATGATGGCCGGCGTGATCTGCGGCAGCCGGTATTATCCGCGCGGTGTAACAGCGATTTTGTGGCTGGACGAGAAATAAACCCGCCTGCAACATAAGAAAAACGTCTGTCGACGTACATTCAAAGTAGACAGACCGCGTTTAGCGGAAGTTTTTCTTGCGATATCAGGATGCCAGTGCCCCGAAGTTTATACTTTCTGAAATCTTAAGAAAAACGTCTGTCGACGTACATTCAAAGTAGACAGACCGCGTTTAGCGGAAGTTTTTCTTGCGATATCAGGATGCCAGTGCCCCGAAGTTTATACTTTCTGAAATCTTCAAAAGCCGGGCCCTAATGGGCCCGGCCTTTCGCTGTTATGGCGTGCCCAGCTAAGCACGCATCTTCTAGCCGGTGAAAGTCCGGTCGCGGGAAGGGCCAAGCCCCCGCGTAGCTAGGATACCTACGTATGGCGAAATCTGTACGTAGAAGCGTATCGACGAAAGTACCTGTCAGAGGCAGGGCGAGCAACATACCAGGCCGTAACATGAAAGTGAATCCTGCCGCGTCGTCAAAAAGGCCTCGCAAGAGGGAAAAGAGGAAGCCGAGTCCCGCGTACATGGACGAAGGCCATGGAAGCTGCCTAGAACTTGGAGCGGCAGTGAAGAATCCTCCGGCGTAGAGGGAACGGCATGGTATGAAAGAGGATGCAGTGAACTGGGGAGGCCCTCCCCTGCACGGTTGCAGAAACCGTAAAGAGGCCTTCTATAAGCCCCAGAGGTGAAGTGAACGGTCTGCAGGAAGGGAGTCCGAGGGGCTCATAGTACCGTGGAACGCAGGACAACACAACCTGCGGGAGGGAAGGAGCCCTGCTTTGTTCAAGTTTCTTGAGGAGGTACGAGTCAGTGAATGCCAAACGGCTAACAACACCAGAGGAAAACGTTCAAGAACTCCAAGGGAAACTCGGTCATGCGGCCAAGGAGAACAAGAAGCGAAGATTTCACGCGCTGTACGACAAGGTCTATCGGGTAGACATCTTATGGGAAGCGTGGCGAAGGGTACGAGCCAACGAGGGCTCGGCAGGAGTGGATGGAGAGACGTTGGCAGACATCGAGAAACAGGGAGAAATGCGTTTTGTGCTTGAATGTCAACGGCTACTGAAAGAAGGGAAGTACCATCCACAACCCGTTAGACGCCACTACATCCCGAAGAAAGATGGCAAACTGCGACCGCTGGGGATCCCGACGGTGAGAGACCGCGTCATCCAGATGGCGACCAAACTCGTCATGGAACCCATTTTCGAGGCGGATTTTCAGGACACGTCTTTCGGTTTTCGGCCTAAGCGGAGCGCGAAACAGGCGTTGGAGCGAATCCGGAAAGCATGCAACCGCAAAGGAAATTGGGTGGTCGACGTCGACATCCAAGGCTACTTCGACAACATCAATCAGGAGAAACTGATGAAGCTGATCGAAATGCGGATCAGTGACAGGCGAATCTTGAAGTTGGTGAGGAAGTGGTTAGGTGCGGGAGTGATGGAAGAAGGAAACATCCGACGCTCAGACTTGGGTACACCGCAAGGGGGAGTGATCTCACCACTGCTGGCGAACATCTACCTGAATTACTTTGATCTTCTGTGGGAACGACATGGCGGTAAGCTTGGGGAACTGACGCGTTATGCAGATGATCTGGTGATCATCTGCAAGACGAAGAAGGACGCACAGCGGGCCTATGAACTCATACGAGCGATTATGGAACGCCTGGAATTAACCCTGCACCCCACGAAAACGCGCATCGTTGGACTTTGGACTGGGGAAGAAGGCTTCGATTTTCTGGGCATGCATCATCGAAAGACGAAGGCCGAAACATCCAAAGGCCAAGTGTACTACACAACCCAGCAGTGGTTGTGCCGGAAGGCGGAAGAGCGAATACGGGAAGGGGTAAAAGAGCGATTAGCTCCGCCAGGTATGCGACGCCTGAGTTTCGAAGAGCACGTGGAGTACCTGAATCCAAAGATTCAAGGCTGGCGCAATTACTACTACACAGCTTACAGCCAGAGGAAGATGGCGAAGTTGGATTGGTATATCCGGCAGCGGTTTGCGAAGTGGTATGCTAAGAAACACAAACGCAGACGATGGTTGAGTTCGCTGCGCGAAGTGAAGTCTTTGTCTATTCAATATGGACTTAAAACGCTCTTGTAATCTGCATGCTCATGATGACGAACATCGGAAAGCCGTATGAGGGAAAACCTCACGTACGGTTTGATGAGGAGGGGCTGGGCCCCGCCCAGCCTTTCACTCTAGCGCCAAACAAATCCCCCTCCCGCAGTCGAGGATGGACCTTCCCGGCGAATTCCTGCAGCAGCTCGTTTCCGATATGATGGCCAAAGGAGTCGTTAATCGTCTTACAGTGGTCGACATCGATCAAAATAAACGAGGCGGGAATCCCCTCCTTCCAGCATTGCCGCAATGTCTCCCGCGTATGGTGCATGAAGGCCCGCCGATTCTTTGGAAATCCAACATGAAACTTTCCACCGTCTCCATCCCGCCAAATGATCTTCATCCTTTTTTGATACTTTTTATTATCACATAACAAATTTTACCAAAGAGGGGTGTGGAGAATGAAAAAAAAGCGAGGATTTCCATCCTGTGGGACAGGAGGAAATCCCGCTTTTTCATCGACTTGCTGGATTATTGGTTGGTATCTCCCTGACGGGAGATCAGGAATAACGTGCCCCAAATCAGCACGAATCCACATGCCTGGGCTACTGTAATCAACTGCTGGAACGCAATCCAGTTGATCAGAACGCCAACCATTGGGAAGCTCAGCTCCGCCAGAGTGGCGACCGACGCTTTGGTTGTTGTCAGCCCTTTATAATAGACGAGCAGGCTTAGCAGCCCCGGCAACAACGCTTGTCCAAGCATATTGAGGGAAAATGCGGCGATTTGCGAGGTGCCGGTCGGCAGGCTCCAGGCGGCCCCTTCATTCCAAGTGATAGCCAGCAGCAGCGGCAGTGCCAAAATAAACCGCAACGATGTCACCGTCTCATATTTCATCGTCCCTACCATCAACCGGCCCATCACCGTGGATCCGCCCCACAATGCGGCAGCGCCTAGCGACAACAGGCTGCCGATCTGCACAAAATCGCTCCAATGCCCAATCGGCATCGTAAACCCGAAGGTCAGCAAATACGTTCCAAGCAACGCGATCAGCAGATATCCGAAAAAGTGGCGCGGCAGCTTCTCTTTAAGCAGCAATCCGGCCAGCAGGATGGCAAACAGCGGCTGCATTTTTTGCAGCAGCAGGACTGCATTCAGGTCACCGCTTGACAAGGCCAACGTAAACAGAATCGTGGCGATGGCCGAACCGCCCCACGAAATAAATAGCAGCGCGCCCCCTTGACGCCAACCAAGCCCTTTAAGCTCGGTGCGGTTTTTCCATAAGACCGGTATGGCAAAAAGCGCGATAATCAGATGCTCAATCAATACGATTTGCGCCGAGGTCAGCGACTTCAGCAGGATCACCCGAAACAACGGGTCTACGCCCCACAATGCTGCACCCAACACGACAAGCCAGAAACCGCTGCGCGATTTGCGTGCTTGAGCCGTTCTGGGCGAGTGCTGAATCTGACCGGATGCGCCCGTAAGTGCCCCTGCATTCAATCCAGCAGAAATTTGGATACCACTGCTTACTTTGACTTTCTCCATGGTGTCTGTCCCCTTCTTGAATAGAGGGTCTACGTAGAAAACCCCCGCATCGACCTTCCTAAAGGCTTTGCGGGGGCTGACCAAATAAGCTTGGCAGGCGACCATGGCAGGTCCCTGATTCAAACTTCAGCTTCATTGATCTCCTCCCATCCGGACTTTACCGTCGGCCTTGGATTCTCACCAAGTCAGTCGCTTCGGGCCGTGAAGGCCATCTGCGAGTCGCGGGCTGCGGTTCCCTCTTGCCGAAACCTCACCGCCGGTCGGGAATTTCACCCTACCCCGAAGATCTCTATTCATTTAATTTTGGATTACTTAAGTTGTTTCTATCATAACGCAGGTTGTCAAGCGACTCTGTTGCAAAAATCACAAAGCCTGATCATGTCCCAACAATTCATCTTTATCCCCGCTTGACCACCTCGAAATTGTCTTCGAGCAGCAGCCAATTTTGCGGAAAACTTAAACCCAGCTTCCAATAACTCATCCCGCGCAGCCCCAGCTCCTTGATCAGGTTAAACTTGGCTTGGATCGAGCGGGCGTCCTCGAACCAGACTTCATGTTCCCTTCCTTCCGCATCCCAATAATGGAAGAACGGTGCCTGATCCCGCTCGCTGTATTGAATGGCGACTCCATGCCGCGCGGCAATTTGGATCGCCTGCTGCGGACTAATCGCCCGTGCGGTGCTTCCCGGCACAAATGGCAACGTCCAGTCGTACCCATATAAGTTTTGCCCCATCATGATTTTGGAGCCTGGCATTTCCGTCAGCGCATATTCAAGAACCCGGCGGACTGGACCAATAGGCGACACCGCCTGGGCCGGTCCACCGCTGTAGCCCCATTCATAGGTCATGATCACGACAAAATCGGCAATTTCACCGTGGGCCCGGTAATCATGTCCTTCATACCATTTGCCTTGCTGACCGGCACTGGTCTTGGGCGCCAAAGCCGTCGACATCAGCCAGCCCTGCTCCGCGAACCGCGCTTTGGCTTTACGCAAAAAAGCGTTGTATGCCTCCCGGTCTTCGGGCCGCAAATACTCGAAATCAAAGTGGATGTCGCGAAATCCGTATTTGTTTGCTGTCGTGACGATGTTGTCCAAAAAACGATCTTGAATCGGGATATCGTTGAGTAAGATCCGGCCAAGCTCGTCGCTGAACTGATCATTCTCCTGATTCGTGATCACCATCATCAGCACGACCCGGTTCGCCCGGGCAATTTCCGGAAATTGATTTAGCGGAGGCTCTCGAAGCGATCCGTCCCGTTGCGCTAAGAAGCTAAACGGAGCCAGGTATGTCAGGTGCTGCGCTGCTTCCCGCGCACTTTCCTCCAGCGCCGGAGAAACCGTTCCGCCGCGCGGTTCTACATAAGCGTTAAATTCAGCGCTTCTTCGCGGCCGCGGCGGAATGTACAGCCGAAACCCGATCGAAAGGGGGCGCTCTACGCTAATGGCGTTAACGCGGGCTAACTCTTGATAACTTAATCCAAATCGCTGGGCGATCGACCATAAGCTGTCCCCAGGCCGAACCCAATAATAGCTGCCGACAATCGGGATGACCAAGGTTTGTCCAACCACGAGCTGTTCCGGATTCGGCAATTCATTGGCTTCAACGATATCCTCATAAGGTACGCCATAGGCTTGTGCGATACTATACGTCGTTTGGCCTGGCTGGACGATATGAACCTGCATCGACTCCCCTCCTCCATATGGATCATATGCTAACATCATCCTATGAAGAGGGAAGTTTGACCTATTCCGATCAGCAAGGCGCCGTGTCGAGATTTCGTGTCAGGACACTGAATTAGAACGCCGGAATCGCAATCTCGTCGTAATTGTCCTCGAGAAACTTCTTGACCTCCGGACTGGAAATCGCCTTTGCCAGCTTCTGAATCGGCTCGGAATCACGGTTGTCCTCACGAGCCACCAAAGTGATTGCAAATGCCGATTCGACGGTTTCCGTCAGCAAGGCATCCTTCTTCGGCGTAAGTCCCAGCGGGCTGGCATAAGCCGGGGTCATCAGCACCAAATCGGCATCGTCCAGCATCCGGGCCAGCATGAGCAGGTCAACTTCCTCGAATTTATAGTTATGCTTGTTCTCTACGATATCCGCAAGAGTCCCGTTAATCCCTACGCCTTCCTTCAGCTTGATCACGCCGGCTTTGTCCAGCATGTCAAGGGAGCGTCCTCCGTTAGACGCGTCGTTTGCGATCACGATCGTTGCTCCGTCCGGGAGCTCTTCCATGGATTTATAACGTTTGGAGTAAGCGCCGTATACCGCATGATACACCGGCTGAACCGGAACGAGGTTGGCGTTTTTGTTTTTATTGTACTCCTCCATCCAAGGGACGTGCTGGAAGAAGTTCGCATCCACTTCCTTGTTCGCCAGCGCATCATTTGGCTGCACATTGTCGGACAAGATCACAACTTCCAGGTTGATGCCCTCTTCCTTCAGCTGCGGTTTGATCAGCTCCAGGATGTCCGTCATCGGCGGAATCAACGAAGCCACCTTCAGTGTAGTTTCCGTGGTTCCGTTCTCTGTCGTCTCCGTATCCGCCGCTGCCGGTGCTCCCACACCTGTCCCGTTATTTGAGGTGTTGCTGTTATTACCGCAAGCGCTCAGCACCAACATCAGCAGTACGAGCGACATGATCCATTTTCCTGTTTTCAGCATGGTTTCTCCCTCCATTGTTAGCGTTTATCCAACCATCGGGACAACGCATTTCCTATAAATTGAATTCCTTGCACCAAAATTACCATCAGCACAATCACCACAGCCATCAGCTCGGTTTCGAACCGCTGATAACCGTAACGGATGGCAAAATCGCCAACCCCTCCGCCGCCGACCACACCCATGACCGTCGAAAAGGAAATGAAGCTGATCGTCGAGGAAGTTAACCCCAACACCAGGCCGGGACGGGCTTCTACATACAAAAATTTCGTGATGATCTGCAGCTTGGACGCCCCCATGGACCGTGCCGATTCAATTACGCCGCGCGGCACCTCCAGCAGCGATTGCTCGACAAACCGCGCATAAATAGCGATTGCCACAACGGCCAGCGGAATCGAGGCGGCCAGCGTCCCGATCGCCGTGCCAACGATCAGGCGGGTGAGCGGAATCATAAACACCACCAACAGCAGGAACGGAAAAGAGCGAACGACGTTCACGATCCCGTTTAGCAGGCCGTACCTCAGGGAGTGCTCATATAGCTGGCCTTTACCGGTCAGATACAAGGCTGTACCTAGGGGCAAGCCAATCAGTAAGGCCGCCAGCAGCGCGATCCCAACCATCACGAAGGTCTCGCCGATCGCTTCGCCAATTTGACTGCGATACTGGACGAAACCATCCCACATCATCATGAGAAAATCCAACGCCCTTACACCTCCATCCCGCCAAGCAACTGCTCCCGATACGAAGCGTGGTAACCAGCCATTGCGGCGGTGCCCACTTCCGCATCGTTCCGCTGGAGCGTAAACGCATCGGTGATCCGGCCCTCTTCCATCACCGAAACCCCTTGGCAAATGCTGCGCACCACGTCCATTTCATGCGTGACGATCACGATCGTCATCCCTAATGTCCGGTGGATATGCAGCAGCACCTCGAGAATCTCTGCCGTGGTTTTCGGGTCCAGCGAGGAGGTCGGCTCATCGCACAGCAGGATGCTTGGCCGGCTCGCCAGCGCCCGTGCAATCGCCACCCGCTGCTTCTGCCCCCCGCTGAGGGAAGCCGGATATTGGCCGGCCTTGTCCTCCAGGCCGACGAAACGCAAACATTCCCGCACGCGTTCGGCGCGCTCCTTCTTGGGCAAGCGGGCGAGCTCCAGCGGTACCGACACGTTCCCACTGACCGTCCGGTTATTCAGCAGGTGGAACTGCTGAAAGATCATGCCGATCGAGCGCCGCACCTCGCGCCGCGCAGTTTCAGGGAGCGCAGTGAGCTCCTGGCCCAGAACCGTCACTTTCCCTTGATCCGGCAGCTCCAGAGCGTTCATCATTCGCAGCAGCGTTGATTTTCCTGCCCCACTGGGCCCGATAATGCCGTGGATGGTGCCTTCCGGGATCTGCAGGGAGACATTGCGCAACGCTTCAAATCGCCCGTTTCGCAAGCTGTACGTCTTGCTGACATGCTCCAACGTGATGATAAGCGTCCCTCCTCTCACTCCGGCGACTGTATTACTTATTTGATCATTCTGTTACATTATGCTTTCTTCCGTTGATTATAGACCATTTATGCATCTGTGTCACTAATTTTTCAAGTTTATTATAAAAGAGAAAAAAGAAAGAACCGCCAAGACTCCCTTAGCGGTTCTTACCCTAATCTCATGTTCCACACTTCCTGCAGGACAGAAATGAACACTTCATCCAACATGACAAAGCCGGGGCCGTATTTGGGCTTTGGGATTCCCAGGTCGATGCGAGTTGCTCAAATTTTTCTATCCGGTCGGACAAATAGCTGTCTACTCGCAGAAGACACGGCTCAGGCTCCGCTCCGCTTACGCGCCAGCAGCAGGCCGATCTCCTCCTGAAGCCCGCTGTCTAAGTCCGGCAATGCAGCTTCAACCAGCAGCTCTATCCCCAAAGGCGGCGGTGTACCGCAGCGCTCGATCCAAGCGCAAGCCAGCACAGGCCGAGTACCGATAGGTATGCCTTCGGGGTGGCTTGCTTGCCCGAGAGCTTGGTCGTCGTCATGGGCCTAGATGGCCGGCATGACATTTCCACCGGTCACCGGGAGGTACGCCCCCGTGATAAAACCGGCTAACTCGGAAGCCAGGAACGCAACCGCATTGGCAATATCCTGATCTTCCCCCCGCCGCTTCAGCGGAACTCCAGCGATATAAGCGGCATCATTCCGATCCGCAAGCTCGCGGTCGCGATCGCTGATCGTCCAGCCCGGGGCGACCTGATTAACGGTAATCCCGTACTCCCCAACCTCCTTGGCCAGGACGCGGTAAACGCCGTCCATGCCTCTTTTTCCTGCCGTATACGCCGACTGGTTGGGGAAATTCTGCATGGCGCACTCGGTATTAATTCCGATGAAGCGACCTTTTCTTTTGCCCATCATCGCCGGAATAAACGCCTTGGCCAGAAACACGCTCTGCAGAACGCAGGATTCAAATTGGCTCACATAATCCTCTGCCGGCTGCTCCAGAACCGAGGTCCAGTTATACTGCACCACGGCATTGGCGACGACGATATCCGGATCGCCAAGCTCGGCCGCTACCTTCGCTTTCATCGCTTGGATATCCGCTTCCTTCGTGATATCGCCTCGCACGATCATCGCTTCTCTGCCGGCTTCGGTAATCTCCTGCAGCAATTCCTGGGCTTTGGCTTCATTATTCACGTAGTGAATCGCCACTTTCGCTCCGCAAGCGGACAACGTCCGGGTGATTACCCGGCCTAACTGGCCGGTTGCTCCGGTAATCAGCGCGATTTGTCCTGAGAGATCAATATTCAACACGGGTACGCTCCCCCTTGGCTCCGATTTATAGCTCAAGTCTCTACCTAATCGGATATTCGTATTATTTTAACGATCAGCTTATCATCTTACTTCGATTTGACGTTTAGCTCTTTATGTTCTGTTTTCTCATAAGCCTCCAAGATCGAGGTCAGCAAACCTGGGAAGCGGGACTCCAAATCCACTTCCCGCAACGAAATAAACCGCTGCGTGCCTTGGATCCGAGTCGATATGACGCCGGCTTCCCGCAGCGTCCGGATATGGTGCGACAACGTCGATTTGGCGATGGGAACCTCGAAATGATTGCAAGGCTGTTCGCCGCAGCGGCGCATTTCCGCCACAACGCTAAGCCGAATCGGGTCACTTAAAGCGTACAACACGGAAGACAATTGGATTTCATCCCGTTCGGGGTGATATAGAACCTTCATAAGGAAAACTCCTTTATATCTAAATTTCGTGATGAATTCATTCTCCCCTATTTATATCATAAGGTAAGGCATGATATATTTCAATCGTTCGATAATTTTCGAACAACACTAGGCCTCGCCGCCGTCGCCGGGTTGTTTAGCCCGAGCTTCTGGATTCTGCTCGCCGTTCGCGTCGTGCAAGCATCCGGTGCCGGAGCGGTCGTTTCGTTGTCGATGGTTACGTTATCCCGTTACGTTCCGATCCAGCGGCGCGGCAAAGCGATGGCCTTGATCATGTCGGCCGTATCGCTGGCAGCTTTGCCACCTTGTTTTTGCTGCCGCAAATTTTAGTGCATCGCTTCGGATTAACCGCCAGCCATGCCGGACTGGTCATCTTCCCGGGCTCGATCCTCGCGATGGTCGCTTCCCGCAAAGTGGGTTCGGTCATCGACCGTCACGGGAAGCTGCTTGCACTAGTCTCGTCGTTCGTTTATTTGCGCAGCGTTGTTGTTGCATTGCAGTCAACAAGAAGCAATGCAACACCATGGAAGCCCAACCGGAATAAACCGAATCCATACCCTACCTCTGAAAAAAGAAAACCTTTGGAGCAACTCCTTCTACTTCTTCCGGCTTCGCAGCTCCTTCATGATTTTGCGGCCGGTAGGCGTTTGTGCCAGCCCGCCCTGCGCGGTTTCGCGATGGCGGCTGGGCATCGCCGAGCCCACCTCCAGCATCACGTCGATGACTTCGTCCGACGGGATCGCACTGCGCACACCGGCCAAGGCCATATCGGCGGCAGCCAGCGCATTCACCGCCCCAAAGCCGTTACGCACGATACAAGGAATTTCGACGAGACCGCCAACGGGATCACAGATCAACCCCAGCGTGTTCTTTAACGCGAGGCCAACGGCGTGCACCGCCTGCTCCGGCGTCCCGCCGCGTAGCTCAACCATTGCACCGGCCGCCATCCCAATCGCCGATCCGATTTCTGCTTGGCAGCCCCCTTCTGCACCGGAAATAAACGAGTTGTTGGCGATCACGTACCCGATGGCCCCCGCGCAAAACAACCCGCGCACAAGATGCTCATCCTCCCAGCCGAAGCGCTCTTGGGCGCTGACGAACACGCCGGGGATGATGCCGCACGAGCCCGCCGTCGGCGTGGCGACGATCCGGCCCATCGAAGCGTTCACCTCGGACACGGCCAGCGCATAAGCCATGGCCTGACATGCGATGTCACCAACCGAGGTCTCACTGCGATTGCGGTAAGCCTCCACCCTTTTGGCATCGCCGCCGGTCAGCCCGCTTGTGGAGACGATATCCTCCGTCAGCCCCTTATGCACCGCCGTTTTCATGATTTGGTAGTATTCGTTCATGGCGGCCAAAATTTCTTCCTCCGATTGCCCGCTCTCTTCCACCTGGTCCTGAATCATAATGCTGGAAATCGTGCGAGATTCCCGCTCACAGAGCTGGGCCAGCTCACGTAAATTTTTAAAACGCATCGTGCTCCCTCCTCGCTTTACTTCGTCAGATCAATATAGGACACTTGGCTGACATGCTCCAACGCACGGATCGCCTCCACTAATTCCGGCGGAATGGACGAATCGGCTTCCACAACAGTCAGTGCCTCAGCGGTCCGCCCTTTCCGATCGGTAATAATGTAGCCGATATTGACGTTCTCCCGGCTGAACAAGGCCGTAATCCCTGCCAGTACCCCTTGCCGGTCTGCGTGGGAGATGACCAGCGTCGGCAGCTCGCCTGAGCATTTCACCTCAAAACCGTCGATGTTGCGAATGACGATCGTCCCTCCGCCAATGGATGCCCCCATGACCTCGATATGACTTCCGTCTTGGCGGGTTAGTTTTATTTTTACCGTATTCGGATGGGCCCCAGGCAGGACTCCGGTGGCAAACACCACCTCAATCCCCTGCTTTTCAGCGTCCTGCATCGACTGGCGGATTCGCTCGTCGTCCGTACGGTAATCCAGAATGCCGCCAACGATGGCCAGATCGGTACCGTGCCCGCTGTACGTTTCGGCAAAGGAGCCGTAGAAACAAATCTCCGCCTTGACCGGCGCGGTTCCGAGCAGCTGACGGGCAAATCGTCCAATCCGTACAGCCCCGGCCGTATGTGAGCTGGAAGGCCCAATCATCGCCGGACCGATAATAGAAAATACGCTTTTAAATCGCATCGCTACATCTTCCCCTCATTTTTTCTATGACGAAAAAGAGACAGAGCAAAAAGGCTGCTGCCTTTCGCTCTGTCCCCGTTACCTGAAAGTTTAATGTTCCCGGTTCAACTTAACATCCGGGTCCATGTACCTCTTGGGTGGCTGTTCGCTCTCTCCAGAGTGGCGTCCGATCATGGTCCTTGTACCTGAGAGATTCGGCTGCCGGCTGCAGGACCGGCCCTTGCTCCTTCGGTGCCGCTAAGCTGGCGTCCCTTTTCGGATCAGCCCGCGGACTCTCCCATCATCCTCATTCGCCGATATGAATTTGTGCTTAATGTAAACCGAAGCTAGCAAGATGTCAAGATATCTTACATAAATTCCGGTGGTTCACGTTGAATTCTAGTTATTTTTTCCTATTTTTATAAGAAAATATGTATATTTTACTCATCCACCCACTTGTATACCTGATTTTACAGATATATACTGTCCGTAACAACCCCAGATTTTACCTTATTTTATGAATTGTTGAAAAATAAGGTGCGCTCCGTGTTAACTTATCTTCACTCTATGACCCCTGCTAAACTAAAACGATTCTCTCCACAGCATTGGCTTCAACTCACATCCACATCCACCATGACTTACTTACACCCGCTTCCACTATTTTACATGAAGGAGGTGATGTACCCAAGAGGCACTTGCTTCAATTTTTGTCAGGCGTAATGCGTCCGGACTCAGCTATTCGTTTCTCCGGGCGGCCGTCACAGGATGGATGTTGGGCTTAAAACTTAATCAAAGGGAGTGAAGAAGTTGATAAGTCTCAAGAGATTTCGCAAACCTTTCTCGCTTGGCATGTCGATCCTTCTTGCGTTAACTCTCGTTCCCGTCGCCTCCGCCAGCAGCAGCAGCGTATCGGGACAAAGCAGCCTGAGATCGAGCGCGCCCCAAGTGGCCGAAGCCAAGATCGACGCTAAATTGCAGACCCAGTTTAAGCAAGACGACTTCGTCACCTACCTGGTCAAACTCAAGGAGCAGACCGATACAACTTCGGTCGCCAAGCTGGCTCTTCAGAAAGCCCAGCTGGAGAAATCCACTCCTTCCGCCGCGAAGCTGTCCGTACGGACTTCCGTTGTCAGCGCCCTGCGCGAAACGGCCTCCCGCACCCAATATGCGCTGGAGGAATACTTGCGGAAAGCCCAGCAATCCGGAGAGGTGAAAGACTACAAAAGCTACTTTATCGTAAATGCCATGGCGGTGACAAGCTCGAAAGAAGTACTGGAGCAAATCGCCCTTTTCCCCGAAGTGGAGAAAATTCTGCCGAATGAAGAACGACATCTGCAAAAGGTTGAAATCCACAAAGATGCGGCTGCAGAGCCTGCCGTGAAACCGG
Source organism: Paenibacillus sp. MB22_1 (assembly GCF_047200555.1). Lineage (NCBI taxonomy): Bacteria > Bacillati > Bacillota > Bacilli > Caryophanales > Paenibacillaceae > Paenibacillus > Paenibacillus sp. MB22_1. The sequence goes on along the minus strand of NZ_JBLADV010000002.1, from coordinate 2,469,823 downwards.
CCGACGAAATTTCTTCTTCGCTGGGCGGTACAAGTCAAGCTCCCTCCGACGTTACTCCAAGCAGCGTCGAGTGGAACATCGCCCAGGTCAATGCCCCCGAGGTGTGGAATATGGGCATCGACGGCACCGGCATCGTTGTAGCTAACCTCGATACCGGGGTAGATTACAACCACCCGGCTCTACGGAGCAAATGGCGGGCCCTTGATGCTTCGGGCAATATCGTGAATCCCGAACTCAGCTGGTATGATCCGCACAGCCATGCTTCGCTGCCTACCGATAGCCACGGCCACGGCACGCACACCATGGGAACGATGGTTGGTTCGGAGCCGGACGGCTCGAACCAGATCGGCGTTGCGCCTGGGGCGAAATGGATCGCAGTCCGTATCTTTAACCCCTCCACCACGGATGCCATCATTCTGGACGGCGGCCAATGGTTGCTCGCCCCGGTGGATGCCGAAGGGAATCTGCATCCGGAGCTGGCTCCGGACGTGGTGAACAATTCCTGGGGAGGAGGCCCCGGTATTGATGAATGGTTCCGCCCGATCGTACAAGCTTGGAGAAGCGCGCAAATCTTCCCTGAGTTCTCGGCGGGCAACACCGATATCTTCAACCCCGGCGGTCCCGGTTCGGTAGCTGCGCCAGCTAACTATCCTGAAGCGTTTGCCACCGGTGCTACGGACATCAACGGGAATTTGGCGGATTTCTCTTTGCGTGGACCTTCGCCTTACGGTGAAATTAAACCGGAAGTTTCCGCACCAGGGGTCAACATTCGGTCCTCCGTTCCCGGTGGTGCCTATGAAGGCGGCTGGGACGGCACCTCGATGGCAGGCCCGCATACGACAGCCATCGCTGCCTTGCTGCTGCAGGCCAACCATTCCCTCACGGTAGACCAGCTGGAGGAAATCCTGACCAGCACGGCCACACCGCGGACAGACGCCGAGTATGAGACAGTCCCTAATAACGGGTATGGATACGGCATTGTAAATGCGTTGAACGCCGTAGGCTCTGTTCTCCAAGGGATCGGCAGCGTCTCCGGTCGCGTGGTGACCGGCGGAGAAGACTTGGACGAACCGGTCCTAGAGCATACGCCGCCTACCTTAATATATGAAGGCTTTGATTTGACATTATCCGCCCGTGTCAGCGACGAGGTGGCGGTCACGTCGGTCGATTTTTATGCGAAAGAAGCTGGAACCAGCCATTATTTATATATTCCGGCCACACGGGTATCCGGAAACGAGAAGGATGGCGTATATGAAGCCACCATCCCCGCTTTCCTGATCGGAACAGCCGGCCTTGAATATTATATCCACGTGAATGATTACGGCAATAACGGATTTGACAGCGAGCACTATTCTGTGACGGTGTCAGCCGGGATCGAGCCCGGATATTTGCAAGATTTCGAGTCGGAACCCATCGGATTCCAGTCTGGCGGAGCCGGCAACACTTGGGCTTGGGGAACGCCAGTCAGCGGACCGGGCAGCGCCTACTCCGGTGAGAAGGTGTACGCCAGCAATCTGACCGGCACCTACGCCCCCAACAGCAATTCGTATCTGCTTATGCCGCCGATCAATTTGACCGATAGTCCGCAAGGGGCATTGCTCTCTTTTAAGCATTGGTATGACCTTGAGGAGGGCTACGATATCGGCACGGTGTATATCGCTTCTTTAGACACCGATTACGCGTTCGTACCGGTAGCGGAATTCACTGGCACAAGCGACGGCTGGAAAACACAATACCTGGACCTGCGCGACTATGCCGGTGAGCAAGTTTACCTGCAGTTTGGACTGACCAGCGACGGCTCCGTGCATAAGGCCGGTTGGTACCTGGACGATCTGTCCCTGCAAGTACCTGACGCCACCGCACCTGAAGCACCTGCCGATCTGACCGGCTCCGTGAACTTTGCCGGCAGTGCCGAGTTGTCCTGGTCTCCGTCCGCCGATGAGGACGTGAAATTGTACACGGTGTACCGCTCGACCACTTCGGGCTCCGGTTATGAGGTGATCGGTACAAGCGGCCAAACGGAATTTACCGACACAACAACTGAAACGGATCATACCTATTATTATGCGGTCACCGCTACGGATTACAGTGACAACGAAGGCCCTAAATCCAATGAGCTGGAGCTGACAGTTGTACGTCCGGTGACGGTATTCAGTGATAACTTCGACGGCAGCAGCGATAACGGCTGGACGCACAGCGGCACGCGGGACGAATGGGAACGCGGCACCCCGGTGGTACCCGGTCCGGCTAGCGCTGTCTCCGAGCCAAACGTATGGGGAACCGATCTCGACAGCAACTATGAGAATGGAACAAATGCTTCGCTCATCTCCCCGACGATCGATTTGAGCACCGTCGATAATGCTACCCTTGTGTTTGATCATTGGTTTGAAATTGAAACCAATTATGATAACGGTTATGTGGAAATCAGCTCCGACGGCGGAACGACATGGAACGAGCTGGGCAAATTTTCACATAGCACCAATGGCAAGGTTTGGAGCACCGCTTATTACGATCTCGAAGATTATGTCGGAGAGCAAGTTCAGGTGCGGTTCCGTTTAACGACGGACGGCAGCGTTGTGAAAGCCGGCTGGTACATCGACAACGTTCAGGTGCTTAGCGTAAATACACCGGAAGATCAGGTGACGCAAAACGTGCTTGGCGAAGCCGGAGCAAAAACGGACAAGGCCGTAAAATCCGGGCCGGCCTACAAGCTGACCCGCACAAGCAAGGCCGAATTCGAGCAGCAGGTGAAACAAGCGAAGCCAGCCGGTGACATCGGCATCAGCAGCCTGCCGGCCAGCGCAACCGTGACGGTGGTGGAAACCGGGCGCTCTGTAAAAACCGATCCAGCCACCGGACGCTACAGCTTGAATCATGTTGCTGGGGATTACACGCTGAAAGCGGAAGCCTACGGCTATTATCCGCAAACGGCCAATGTGACCATCGCCGATCAGGTAAACGCCAAGGTCAACTTCACCCTGCAGCCGATTCCGAAAGGTACGCTCACCGGAACGATTACCGATAAACGTACTGGGGAGCCGATTGAAGGCGCAACGGTAATGGTGCATGAAGATGCGATGGTTGCACCGCAAATCACCGGGGCTGATGGCAGCTTCTCATTAGAGCTTCTGGAAGGCACCTATACCTTGTCGGCAAGAGCGGCCGATTATTACGCGAATACGTTAACCGTTACGGTACCGCCGAACGGTACAGCCGACGGCTCGTTGGCGCTCAGGCCGTTTGTGGGCTTGCCGGGCGAAATCGCCTACGATGATGGCACGCCGGAAAATGCTTGGGCCTTCAACGCGGCAAACAACGCCTGGGCGGTACGCATGACGCCGGAAGCCGGCGCGGTGCAAGTCACCGGCGCATCGATCCGATTCTGGAATACCGAATGGCCTGTTCCGGGCGGAACCGAGTTCCAATACGCCGTTTACGACGCATCCGGCCCTGACGGAGCGCCAGGTCGGCAAGTAGCCGGTCCTTTTGACGGTACCGCATTGCGTAATGACCAATGGACCGTGCTCGAGCTGCCGGAACCGGTCACTGTCGAAGGCGACTTCTACATCGTGTACATTCAAACCTTGGCCGGAACAAACGCTCCGGGGCTTGCAGCCGACGAATCCAGCCCGAACGCCCGTCGCAGCTGGAATCGAATCAATGGGGCGTGGAGCTTGGCGGAACAAGCACAAGGCAACTTCATGATTCGTGCCATCGTGCGTTATCCGGTGGACGCGCCGGTCATTACGTCGCCGGAGGACGGCTCTTATACGAATCAATCTACCTTTACCGTGACCGGAACCTCTCCAGCCAACGACGCTGAGGTGAAGGTGTACAACGGCACCGAGCTGGCGGGTGAAACTACGGTTGAAAACGGACAATTCAGTCTGCCGATCGAGCTTCATGACGGAGCCAACGCGTTGTCCGCCGAAGTCATCGTGAACGGAAAAGCAACAGATCGTTCACTGTCAGTCACAATTACACTGGACACCACCGCTCCGGAACTCGAAGTAGTTTCACCGGTGGACGGCTTCCGAACCAATTCGGAAGTGCTGAACGTGACGGGTTCTGCGCTTGATGAGTTCATCAACAAGCTGACCGTAAACGGACAAGAAGTTCCGCTGGAAGGCAGCGGCGCGTTCGCGTACCGTATGTTGATTAATGCCGGTGAGAATCTGATCACCGTAACCGCGACGGACCACGCCGGAAACGAAACCACGGTCACTCGGACGGTCTACGTGGATACCGAGCTGCCGGAGATCACTAATCTGACACCGGCAGAGGATGTTCATTTAACAGCAGGTGAAGCGGTGACGGTATCCTTTGACAGCGTTCCAGGGCTGACGGCTTCGTTCCGCATCGAACTGCCGTTATCGTTATCGGGCGGTTCGAGCAACGGAATTTCGATGACGGAAACTGAACCAGGGCACTATGAAGGAACGTACACGACACCTGCCTCGCTTGTCTTGGAAGGCGGCGTGATCGTGGTTACAGTTCGCGATGCGGCTGGAAACAGCGGCGATTTCCAAGCGCCGGGCCGTTTGTTCGTCAGCGCGCCGGGTGAAAATCCGGGCGAGGATCCCGGAAATACGCCAAACGTCCTGCCGGTAGCCGTCATTCATGCCGTGGAGCGTGCGGCCAAGAATAAGCAAATTGACTTTGACGGTTCCGCCTCCTCGGATGCCGACGGCCGCATCGTCCGCTACAGCTGGTCATTCAGCGACGGCGGCACCGAGCTCGGCCCCAAAGTCAAACACCGCTTCTCCGCTGCTGGATCGTACACCGTCACCTTGACGGTGACCGATGACGCCGGCGCGGTGAACAGCGTGGTTCACAAAATCGTGATCCGGTAAGTCTCGGACACGACCCAAAAAAAAGATCGGCCCCAAGTGGTTTATGCCGCTTGGGGCTGATTTTTTTACCTCGATCAATTTTTCCCGAAACCCTTCACTTTCCCATATGGTAGACACTAACGTCCCTCCCCGGTTTTTAGCGTAAGGTCCATTCTCGCTCGCTGTTGATTTGAATGCGTCCTTCCGAAAGACTCTTCAAAAATCGGCTTCTCACGCTTCGTGCTAACAGCTTGATTTCGGCCTCCAATCGTACAGGCTTTAAAGATACCGAAGTACGGATGATCTCCTTTTGCTTCCGTCGGCTTGCCGGGCGAATCATTTCCGATAGATCCACCTGCCGCATCATCCATCCCTCCTTGTCCACCGATTCATCTGATAAGTTACCTCTAAAATAGCTTATCGTGCTTCAAAAGAACAACCACATCAGTTTATGAAGCCGAGAAGCTGCGGATCACCTCTTCGAACACCGGCTTAAATTGGGGAGTATGGCAAGAAAAATTTTCCTTTCAGCGGAAATAGCGGAACTTTTTACCGTTATTGCGGCTTCATCGGCTAGATATCAAAAAATAACGACCAAAAAGGGCGTTATTCTCCGGATGCTGGTCGAAATTCCGCCATTTCGTCGCTCTCTCTGCAAAATAGCACCATAAAAGTCCCTTATTTCCTCGATTTCCAAGGTAGAGTGGAAAATAAGGGACATTTTTACCGCTAAACAGGCAACGTAAAGAAACCCCAACCTCTATCGGCTGGGGTTTCGGTCGCGCACTACGCTTCGCGAATCCGGTACAGCACGCTGTCGAAGTCGCCGCGCAGCGGGAGCTCGATGCCGATTTGCATCAGGCTGCGGCCGCTCCAGGTGCCGGGCAGCCCTTCGATCGCGTAGGCTTTGTCCGGCGCGAGGCCTTGCAGGCGCAAGCGAGGCAGGCGATCGCCCAGCCGCTGCGAATGCAGGAACGCCAGCAGCACGCTGTCCCCGCGGGCCTTATCCACGTATTGGACCGCCGTCACGCCCAGGTGGCTCAGCGCATCCAGCCGGTACTGATCGCCGAACTGCACCAGCGGACGGATCGCTTTGTATTGCCGGACGAACCCGGCGGCCTCCTCAAGCTCCGCGTCGCTCCAATGGTTCAGGTTCGCACCGATGCCCAGCGTCCCCATCATCGCACTGTGGAACCGGTACGGCAGCGACAGGACGCGGCGGTTCATCCCGGTAGGGGACTCCGTCACCCAGCAGGTCATCATCTTCGGCGCATACACATAGGAGAAGCCCTCCTGAATGCTCAGCCGGTCGAAGGCATCGGTATTATCGCTGGGCCAAGCCTGGTCGGCATAGCGGAAAATGCCGAGGTCGATGCGCGATCCCCCGCCCGCACAAGTCTCAAATTCCACGTGCGGGAAACGCCGGCGCAGCTCGGCCCAGATCTCATACAGGCTTTGCACGTGCCGAATCCAAATCTCCTTCTGGCGGTTCAGCGGATGATCCTTCATCCCCGGCTCCGTCACCGTCCGGTTCATGTCCCATTTAATGAACTTGATTTGATGCTGGCTAAGCAGATCGGTCATGAACTCCAGGATGTAGTTTTTGACCTCCGGCTTGGAGATGTTTAAGAGCAGCTGGTTGCGCAGCTCCGTCCGTCCCCGCGTCGGGAAATGGTACACCCAATCCGGATGACTCCGGTACAGGTCGCTGTCCGGGTTCACCGCCTCGGGCTCCACCCAGATTCCGAACTCCATGCCAAGCTCCTGCACCCGATCGATCAGCTCGCCAAGCCCGTTCGGGAACTTTTCCCGGTTGACGACCCAGTCGCCCAACCCGGCCCGATCGTGATTGCGCGCCCCAAACCAGCCGTCGTCAACGACGAACAGCTCAACGCCGAGCTTGGCCGCACGCTCCGCTAACGCCATTTGATCCTGGGCGTTCACATCGAAATACGTCGCTTCCCAGGAGTTGTACAGCACCTTGCGCGGCTCCCGGCTCGGCAGCACGTAATCGTGCTGATAGCGATGCAGCTTCCGGCTCATCCCGCCGAACCCGGCGGCGCTATAACCGCCGACAAACATCGGCGCGGCAAACGTCTCGCCGGGGCCAAGCAGCCACGTGCTATCGAAGTCGTGGATGCCGCCAGTGACGCGAACGTGACCAAACGCGGTTTGTTCGGCGACGATCTTCCAGTTACCGCTCCACGCCAGCGCCCCGAACCAGACGTCGCCGCGGTCCTCCGCCGCCGTCCCGTCATCGACGGCAAACCACGGATTGGCATGGCCGTCGGTGAAGCCGCGCCGCGATTCCAGGACCTTTTTGCCTTCGGATAAGAAAGTACGTCGCAGCTGGAACTCACCCGCCCACTTCCCGGTGACATGCGTAAACCGATAGTTCCGCAGCGCCGGCATCGTCCAGGCAGCCGATTGTGTCGTCTCCAGGAGCACCGGCTCGCTTCCCAAATTCACGAAGCTGGCGGACCGCTCCAGCACGTCGTGCTCGGCAATAGCCGCATAGCTCAAGAGACCCTCAAACGGATACACCTCATCTTGAAACGTCAGCGTTAGCGTATCTTTCCCATTTTGCTGATCGACCCGGCACCCGATATATTTCGGGCAAAAATCACGCACCCCATCCGGCCAAGTCACTTTCAGCGACGGCTCAACATACCCGACACCGCCCCAGAAGCTGTACTCCTCCGCTTCCCGTTCGATCTCCGCGTCGAAGGAGCTATGCCCCCGCGTCCCCAGCAGCGGCAATGCCTCTGCCGGATCGATCGGCGCTCCCCAATACAAATGCTGTAGCCGGCCCTTCTCATTCAGGCCAAACACGTAGGAGCTGCCGTTGGTTTGCAACGCAAATAATCGATTTTGTTCATCCACCCAAATTGCCATGTTCAGATCACCGTCCGCTGAGTTTAAATAGTTTCGCTTCCGCCGGTTTCAGGTCAACGACCAACTCACCTGCGGTTTCATGTTCCGTGCCTTCCCACAAATCATCAACCTTGTACAGCACCTTCGGATCGAGACCCGCACGCGCCAGAGATACCGTCTTTCGGGCTCCCCTCGTCCCGTCGAAGTTAAACACCGCCACATACAGCGCATTGCCGCCGGTTGTCTCTGAAGCGAGAGCTTCCAGCACGAATACATCGGCTGCCCGATCACCAAAGCCCCACTCCAACGGGCGGAAGGTTTGCCCCAAACGAGCGACGTCCATCACCGCGCGGTTGCCAAGCCATGCTTTGGCGCGTTCTGCCGCTCCTTCCTTGCGGAAGTCGTCGCCAAGCAGCAGCAGCGTTCCGGCGATGACCGACGCCGTCAGCCGGCTGCGCCCTTCGTGCCAGGCTGTCTCTTCCTGATTGAAGCTTTTGTACAGTACCGTATGGTCCGGGTCGTTAAATCGGTACAAGCGGTCATTCATCCACCAGCCATAAGTCAATGAATTCAGCAAATATTCCGTATCCCCGATCTGCCCAAATACATCGCAGGAAATGCGGCGGCTATGGGCAAAAGCGTACGGAAACAGCGGTGCAATTGACAGATTGATAAAAAACGGCCGTCCGACCGCCTCCGGCGACAGCTTCGACGCCAGATAAGATAAGCCGTGGCGGTAAGCAGCGATGCCGGTTGTGATCGAAGGGTCATAATGCTTCCCTTCCAGCGCCCCGTGCGCCATGAAGTCGAGCTTCACGTATTCGAAGCCTTCGCGAATGATCTTCTCCGTAAACCAATCGATCCGCTGCAGCGCCCCCGGATGCGTTGGATCAATCGCCAAACCGCCGGCAATGTCGGCTACGATCTCCCCTTCTGCATCGCGAAGCAGGATCTCGCCGTACGTATACTTGCCGTTTGTGCCCTCCACTTCCCGGCTGAATTGCTCCGGACTGCCCCAGAACGCAAACGGCGTCCAATACGTGCCCGGCTTGTGCCCGTTCTCCCGCACCCGGCGCAGCGCATCCGCCATCTCTTCCGCCGTCAGCCGGTCCCAGAAGGCGTCGAAGTTGATATAGAGCGTCTCCCCGCTCTCAAAGCCCAGCGGCTGCACCTCGCGTTTCAGAAAATCACTAGTTGACGTATACAACTCGTAATCCAGCGTACTCATCGCCGCCGACCAGCTGTTCCAGCCAAACGGCACGCCGCCTTCCCACTTCAGCGGCGGCTCCACCGCCGCGTTAGCACGGCCATATGCCTCCAGCCCCTCGCGGTAATCGTCGTAGTATCCCGCAAACACCAGCGGGGAGCTGACCCGCGGCCCATGCACATACCCATGCGGTTGTGTATCCCGCGTCATTTCGCCCGCCGCTCCGGCATAAAGCTCGAACTCGTCCAGCTTGCCAGCCCGTTCGCTTCGGATGCGGATGCCCGATTTCCAAACATCATGGGACACCGAGCCTGTAACGAAGCCCTGCCGGCTGCCCGGATAAAACAACGCTGCCGCTTCATAGCTTTCCGTCTCCCAAGGCAGCGGCTTCGCGATGTAACGCACCCATTTATCGTTGTCGTAGGGGATGCGCAGGGCATGCAGTTGGTCCTCCCCGTTGCCATCGGCTTTTTCGAAATCCAGCTTGGCGGACTGCAGCACCGCAATGCGGTTTAGCTTCAGCCCCGCCTCCCCTGCCACAACGACTCGAATCAAGAAGAAAGGCTGCTGCTCATAAAGGTAAAAATACTGCTCCAACTTCGGTAACCCCGGTTTTTCATGACGAATCCCCACCTGCAGGCCATACCCAAAAGCATCGTTCAGCTCCTTCGGCTCCCCGATCACTTCATGGCGTTCATACTGACCGGTATGGTATTCCCTCCCCTGCCACCGATACGCGCTGCGAATCTCTTGCCAAACCAGCGCTTCGCGGCAGGTCCAGGCAAAGGTGCCGCCGGCCAGATCAAAGCTTAAGCGGCCAAGCCCGTTATCCAAATGCCTATGCGTATCTGATTCCGCCCAGAAGCGAACTTTTTCCGTGATAGGTCCGTTTATGGTCATTCAACTCCACCCCTTCTCCGCTTATTCGCCCCCATTATAAGGTCGAACCTTGCGGGGTTCTATGCAACGATGTTCCGATTGATAACGGGATATGCCTTTTTTGATTAGCAGCTTCGTTCAAAAAAACAAAGCAGCGGAGGAACCCATTCCCCCGCCGCTTCAGTCACAGCGTCTTATTTCCACAATTCCATACGTTCTTGATACTTCTTGTTATACACTTCTTCCAGTTTCGATAAGCCTGCAGCCTCTACTTGCTTCATCATGGTGTTGTACAAGGTTACCACGTCTTGCTCGCTAGGAGCCAGGGCCATCTTCAGGAAGTACTCGTTAATCGTCTCGTTGACCTTCGTCTCCATAATCGCTTCCGGTGTACCGCCGTCCGGGCCAAGGCTGTCATAAGGCGCCGTATCAAACGACGTATCCGCGAGGTTCTTGATCGCCAGGTCCGTCGTCGGATCGCTCATCCCGCGGCCGATCAGGTCATACGGCGTGCCGTCGGAGCCTGGTCCGTTCTTGATCGTCCAGGTCCATTTGCGGATCCCGGTCGTGCGGGAAGCTTCCGCCCAATCCTTCTTGAAGGCGTCCAGCACTTCTTGACGCGGCACGTGCTTGCCGTCCTTCATGTCCCAATGCACGCCTTCCACGCCCCACATCATCAAATACTGCCCTTCCTCGCTGGCAAGGAAATCCAAGAACTTGATCGTACGGACCGGATCCTTGTTCGTCTTGGTGATGGAGATACCGTCCCAACCCAACGAGCTCTTCGGCCCATACGTCGTTTGGTCCGGTCCAATCCCCGGTGCCAGCACCTTATATTGATAGAACTGTCTTTCCTCCGCCTTAGCTGGGTCCGGAGCATCCGCCTTCAGCAAACCGTTCGCTCCGCCCACGTTCCAGCTGGCATCCGCCGTAGCAAATACGTTCCCCGCCGCCAGCTTCTGCTCATACTGCTTCGTCTTCATCGTCACCCACTCTTTGTCGAGCAGGCCTTGGCGATACAAGGAGTTCATAAATTTCATCATTTCCAAATACCGCGGATCGCGGATATCCTTCAGCAGCTTGCCGTCCTTCTCGTAATACGGCATAATGCCATACATTCCTTTGAACGTACCGGTAACTCCACTCATGTTGTCGCCATTTAACGTCATCGGAATGGTTTCCTTGCCGTCAATCGTTGGGTACTTCTCCTTAAACGCCTTTAACAGGTTCTCGAACTCTTCGGCTGTAAACGGCTCGCCGTTGTTCACCTTATCCCCAACGCCCAGCTCCTTCATCAAGTCCATCCGCATCAGGAAGCCAAACACCGGGTACTGCTCCAGGCCGTACCAGTTGGCCAGATAGTAGTTCTTCCCGTCCGCACTGCGCGTTTTCTTCAGCGTATCCCCGTACATTTTCTTGATGTTCGGTCCGTATTTCTCGATCAGATCGTCCAGCGGGATCACGGCTCCCGAGGAGATATACTTGTTCATGATGTCGCTTCCGCGGCTCATTAGCACGATGTCCGGCAAATCGTTACTTGCCAGCATCAGGTTCAGCTTCTCCGCTGGATTCCCGGTGGGCTGCTGGATTTCTACGGTCACGCCGGTTTTTTCTGTAATCGCTTTCGCCACAGGGTTCGTAAACGGATCCCCGGTGTTCTGGTCAAACAACGTCAACGTGATCGGCGACTTATCATCTGCCGCCTCTCCGTTTGTCCCTCCGTTCGCCGCAGGAGAATTTCCTCCCGCCGACGGGGCGTTCCCGGACCCGCAGCCAGCGAGCAGGGCAAGGATCATCATAGAGGATACCATGAATAGCAGCTTCTTCTTCATTTGCGTAAACCCCTCTCTTGTACATTTGCGCTTGGACCTCAAGCTCAACTCAATTGTAAAAAGCGCCCCCATGTATATCCATAACGCAATGTTACTATTCATAATGGAAAACGACTTTCATCGGCTCCCCTCAGTTTGAGCCCCTGCTATAGCTCGTTATCACCCCGTATTCAGCCGCGTTTCCAGCTCGGACGCGTTCGGATTCAGCGGCAGGCGGATCGTCACATTCGTCCCGATGCCAAGCCGGCTGAAGATTTCCACCCCATATCGTTCCCCGTAAGCCAGTTTGATTCGGTCGTCGACATTTTTGATACCATAGCCGGATTGATTGCTTGATTTATTAAACGCCTCCTCCAGCCGCTGGCGGGTCATGCCCTGTCCGTCGTCGATAACCTGCAGCAACAGATCCTCTCCTTCCGCCTTGAGCTTGACGATAATGTTGATGCCGGTCTCACTCCAGATCGCGTGATGGATGCAGTTCTCGATAAATGGCTGCAATATCAACTTGATCACCGTCCGGTTAAACAACGACTCGTCCAAATCGTAGTGCATATGCAGCATCCCGCGGAACCGGATGGCCTGAATAGAAACGTAGTTTTTGACTAACTGGATTTCCTGTTCCAGCAACACCACCCGTTTGCCCTTGTTCAGCGAGATTCGATAATACTTCGATAAATGGTTAACCATCTGATAGACCTGCATGCTGCCTTCCTTCAAAGCCAGCGAGGAGATCGAGGACAACGTATTGTATAGAAAATGCGGATTGATCTGCGCCTGCAGCGTCGTCAGCTCCGAATCCTTTACGGCGATTTCCTTAACGTATACCTCATTAATCAGTTCCTGAATACGCGCCGCCATCTTCTGGAACGCGTACGACAGCTGCCCGATCTCATCGTTTCCCATCGGCATGCGTTGAACCTGGAAATTCCCCCGCTCCACCTTGCGAATTTGCTGCAGCAGCCCCTCAATCCGTTTCGTGATCACCTTCGCCGTCACGAAAATGAGCAGGGCGGCAACCGCGATCACAGTGACCGAAATCCAGACAATCCGTTTAGTCGCTTTATTCGTATTGGCGAGCAGTTCGTCATAAGGGACGGTAATTACCGTCGTCCATCCGTTGCGTAGCTTTTTGTAGGTAAAAAACAACTCCTGTCCGCCAATCCGCTTATCAAATTTCCCGCTGGACAACGTTAAATCCGCTTGAATGGGATAAAGGTCAAACAGCTGATTCCCCTTCATCGCCGCATCACCGGAGCTGATCACGCGGCCGGTCTCGTCGATGATGTAGACGCTCTTATTAACGTTCTCTTTTTCGATCAGGGAATAGATTTCCTTGTCGTCGATATTGATCGTTAGAATGCCGTAAGGGTGCGACAAGCTAAAGTAACTGAGCGAACGGGCCAGCGTGACATAGGACGTGCCGGTTTGCGGATCTTCGATATGGGTGTAAACCGGACTCCCGGCCGCATTCAGCGCTTGCTGCTTCACCGTTTCCGGCAGCTCCTCGGTATATCGGATGTACTGCTTATCGGAATACAACGTCTTGTTATCGATGTAAATGGTGATGCCCTGAATATTCGCGTTGGAAATCATCATGGAGGACATCGTCCGATTGATGTAGCGGAACGCATCGAGATAATAATAGGCCTGTTCGTAATCGTTGGACAAAAAGTTCCGCAGCTGCGCATCCATATACAAAATATTGGTCAGCTGCTCATAATACCCCAGCCGGTTTTCAAGGTTCGTATTGATCTGATTGAGCGTCCCGCTTAACGAAGCGTACGTCTGCTCCGTAATCGTGTTCCGCGTGGAGGTATAGGAATAATAAATCAGCACGGAGCACGGGATAAAAGACACGAGAAGGAAAATAATAAACAGCTTGTTGCGCAGCCGAAGATTGGCGAACCAATGATGCCTGAACAAGGACAACCGCCGAGCGATCGGGTTCATTCCTTCCGTCCCTTTAAAGATTTTTTCGATATTCATTTGGCGTGACTCCTTGGTTTTTCACGAATAAGGAAATGAAATAGGACGTGCTCTCGTAACCGATTTTCTGGGCGATATCCTGTACCTTCAGCGATGGATCCGCCAGCATCTCCTTCGCTTTCTCCAGGCGGATGCGAGTCAGATAGTCGTGAATCGTCATCCCGGTTTTGTCCCGGAAGATCGAGCGCAGATAGTTCGGCGACAAATACACTTGGCTGGACAAGCTTTGAATGGTGATCGGCTCATGATACGTATTATCGATGATCTGGCAGACCTGATGCACCAGCTTGGCGTTCTTGTCCGTGGCCCGCTCCATCAGCAGCTCCAAATAATGCGCTGCCGCCCGCCAAATCGCCGCTTCGATCTCCTGCAGCGTCTGACAATCGTAAACCGATTGATACAGGGCGGCACGTTTGACCGGTTCGGCCTGGCCGTTTAAGCTCGGACTGTGAATCTGTTCCTCCAAGCGGTCCAGCAGGTCGATCGCCCACTCGTACACAAGCGATTTATCGATCCGCAGCTGGCGAACGTTTATGAGATAATCATGCAACATCGCTTCCGCCTCTTCGCTGCGCAGCTGCTGCAGCGCCTCCAGCCACGCCTGCTCCGGGAAGGGCGGCAGCGTGCCGTAGCGGTATCCCGGTTTGACGTCACCTGCGACCAAAATCTGCCCCGGCCCAAGGAAAAAACGCTCGTCTCGCAAGCTGCGCACCCGTTCATACAGTTGGGCGATGCCGGCCGGTTCGACCGCTTCGTTGCCGATGGCGAGCGTGACTGACAGCCCCAACAATCCCCGGACCGTCTGCTGCAGCGTCCCCCACTGCTCTCGCGTCATGGCGGGCTGGCTTCCGCTTTCGGGTTCAGCCGCGATAAAGATCGCCAGCTCCCCTTCCTGCAGCACAGCAACCACCGCGTCCTTACGGACGGCGTGGAAATATTCCTCCGTCACCTCGGGCAGACGGGAGATCGCGGCTTCCAACGAACCCGCCTCCCCTGTGCCGTCGGGCTCTCCGCCGTTGATGCCGCTTGCGCTGCGGTCCGCGCTGCAAAGCGCCAGCGAATAGGAAGGGCCGGAGGCTCCTCCCCGTTCCAGCTTGCGAAGCTCGGCGGTGAGCTGCTCCTGCCGAACCGGTGATTTTTCGTGGAGTAGCTCTTTCAACAACTTGGCTTTCGTCATCTGAACCGATTTATATTTTAAACGTACCTCTTCGCACTTTTGCTTCACCCGCGCCATTACTCCGGAGATTTCCTCCAGATCCAGCGGCTTAAGCAAATAACCGACCGCTCCGACGTGCAAGGCTGATTTCACATAACTAAACTCGTCATGACCGGTCAGAAATACAATCTGCATCCAGTCATACTGCTCCCTGACCCACCTTGCCAACTCCAGGCCGTCCATGAAGGGCATCTGGACGTCTGTCAGCACAATGTCAGGCTGAATGGCTTGGATCTTCTCTTGGGCATCCTTCCCGTTGATGCCGACGCCGGCGACGTATATCCCCATCTCCTCCCAACGGATGAAGTCCCGCATCATCTCCAATTCCAATTGCTCGTCGTCCACCAGAAAAATGCTGTACATGCCGCAAGCCCCCTTCGTATGTCTTTCTATGCCTGATCACCGTCCTGGGAGGACGGTCCTTTCAACTTACGACTTCCTGCGTCCACTTTAATTATAGCGCTTACATCTTCGGGAGCTGAATCCTCCTTTCGCATGAAAGTTATTTTCAAGCATGATTCGATGTTTTGCTTTATCGACACGGATTTTTCGGGGGTCTTATAATTTTTTTAAGCCATAGGCTGGACGTCCTGACTTGAACTTGAACTAGAAAACCAATGCGAGGTGCCGCTATGCAAACCGACTTGAAGCTACGTGAAGGCACGGACCTGAACCTCCCGCGCCGGAAAGTTTGGCCCGTCTTCAAACAACAAAAATACCTGTTCCTCTTGATGCTGCCGGCGCTCATCTGGGCGATCCTGTTCGCCTATGCTCCAATGGCCGGATTGTATATGTCGTTCGTGAACTACCAGCCCACGCTCGGCCGTTTCTGGTACAGTCTGTTCCACAGCGAATTCGTGGGATTGCAGTGGTTTCGTTATTTTTTTAATAACGGCGATTTCCTGATCATCCTGCGCAACACGTTGGCTTCGACGTTGATTACACTCCTGTTCTCGTTTCCGATGCCAATCCTGATCGCGCTGGCCATTAACGAAATCAAAAACGTCCAATTCAAAAAAATCGTGCAAACGTCCTCCTATTTGCCGTATTTCATCTCCTGGGTTATCGCGGCCAACATTATCGTTACGCTGCTGTCCTCGGATGGTGCGGTGAACGCGTTGCTGAAGTTTCTCCATATTACCAATGAGAGCATCCTGTTCCTGCAAAACGGCAAGTACTTCTGGTGGATTGTCGCCTTGGGCAATACGTGGAAGGATATGGGCTACAGCTCGATCATGTATTTGGCGGCGATCTCTTCCATCAACCCGGAATTGTACGAAGCGGCCAAGGTGGATGGGGCCAACCGGTTTAAGCAAATCCGTTATATCACGTTCCCGCATCTAAAGCCGACGATCGTCATCCTGCTGATTCTGGCCATGGGCGGCATTCTGAACGCCGGGTTCGACCAGCACTTCCTGCTCGGGAACGATTTGACGAAGGATTACTCCGACGTGCTCTCAACCTACTCGTTCCGCTACGGGATCCAGAACGGGATGTTCTCTTACGCTTCCGCTGTCGGCATGTTCAGCTCGGTGGTCGCCTTTATCATCGTGGTGATCGTCAACCAAATCGCGAAAAAAATCAACGGCCAGTCCTTATTCTAAACCTGGCATGGAGGGAACTGCATGAAAAATCAAAAAACGATGACCGAGCATCTGTTTGATGCGGCCTTGTACCTGTTCCTGACGTGCATCTTTCTCGTCACGTTTTATCCGTTCTGGAACATCCTGATCATCTCGCTGAACGATGCGACGGACTCGCTGCGCGGCAACCTGTATTTCTGGCCGCGAGAGTTTACGACAGCCAGCTATATTACCATCTTCCGCAACCCGGAAATCTGGAGTGCGCTGCAGGTGACGGCGCTGCGGACAGTGATCGGGACCGCGGTGTCGATTATCTGTATCTCCATGCTGGCTTACTCCTTAAGCAAACGGTATTTGCTCGGCTGGAAGTATTTTTCGTTCTTCTTTGTGTTTACGATGTATTTCGGGGGCGGCTTGATTCCAACGTATATGGTGATCAAGGCGTTGGGGTTAATTGACTCGTTCTGGGTGTTTATTTTCCCGGGGCTGATCGGAGTGTTTCTGATGATCCTCGTTCGCACCTTCATCGAGCAGTTGCCCGGCGAAATCGAGGAATCGGCCAAAATCGACGGCGCCAACGATTTGCAGGTTTTCGTCCGCATCGTTCTTCCGCTGTGTGTACCGGTGCTGGCGACGATTGGCTTGTTCCTGGCCATCGGCCACTGGAATGCTTGGTACGATTCCTATATTTACACGTATAAACCGGAGCTTAAGACGCTGCAGGCCGTTCTGGTCAAGATCCTTAACCAATTCCAGACCGGCGCGATGATGACCGATGCCCAGCAGCTGGCGCAAAACGCCAAGCGCATCCCGGTCTCCAGCGAAAGCATTCGGATGGCGGTCACGATGGTGGCGACGCTGCCGATCATCATGGTGTACCCGTTCGTGCAAAAATATTTCGTCAAAGGGATCATGATGGGCGCGATCAAAAGCTAACAATTAAGAAACCCGTCGCGGCGATTGCCGGACGGGTTCTGTGTTTGTGGTTGGCTCTTGTTTAGGCTGATCTGGGCTTAGCCAAAGGCGTGCTCCTGCCGGATCAATTCCAGTAAAGCGCGGCAGCCCTGCTGCACCAGGCCGTAGACCTCTTCGAAATTCCCGGTGTAATACGGATCGGGAACTTCCTTTAGCTGCGATTCCGGCACCAGATCCAAGAGTTTCACGATCCGGGCATTGGTCTTGCGGGCCAACGCCTTCAAATCACGTTCGTTCTGGTTATCCATCGCAATGATATAGTCAAACTTGGCAAAATCGTCCTGCGCCACCTGCCGCGCTTTCAGCCCTTCATAGGAAATGCCGTACTGATCCAAAATGCGGCGCGTGCCGTGATGCGGCGGATTGCCTGTATGCCAGTTGCCGGTTCCCGCCGAATCGATCACAAACCGTTCGCTGAATCCAGCTTCGTTCACCAGATGCCGAAAGACGGCTTCCGCCATGGGCGAACGGCAAATGTTCCCCAGGCATACAAACAACACTCCCACTTTGCGCTTCTCGTTTTCCATGGTTCTCCTTCTTCCTTCCTGTCACCTATCTGCTCAACACTCTCTCTTAGCAGATAGTACTATAGGTTAAGCCGGAGAACAACCATAGCTCAGTCGAAGCTTCAGCCTTTGCGCACCACCGGAATCCAGATTTCACTTCGATAGTTGGGCAGGGAGGTGTCCGGGCTCTCGTTCCATAGGAGCTCCGGTCCTTCGGCCAGCTCGTAATGAGCGGACGGGAACCACTCGGAATAAATCCGTCCCCAAACGTTCTGCAGCGCATCCGGGAATGGGCCGACGGCAGTGAACACCGCCCATGTCGAAGCGGCCACCGCAAGCGATGCATAGCCGTCCGGGCAAACCTGCGTTGTCGCCACGCCAAGATAATGGTCCAGCTCCCCCTGCTCCTCCATGCGCCCTTCCGGGAAATTAATCGACGCGCTGATGATCCCGGCCGGTTCGAGATTGGACAACCCCTTCAGCTGAGCGATCTTCTCCGGGGTTAACTGCTGCGCCATTTCTGCGATATGCGGATTTACTCCGTGAAATTGAACCGGTACCCGAAAGCAGCCAGCGTTAATCGGCGGCGGCGGATGTATTCCGTCAGCGAAATCCCGGCCAGGAACGAAAACATCCGTTTAAAATGGTACTCCGAACAAACGGCGATCCGGGCGACTTCCCCATAATCGATCTCCTCCGTCAAATTCCGCTCGATGTAGTTTAGCGCTTCGTTCATATTTTTTAGCACATCCATCGTTTGCACCTCCTCTGGTTCCCATCATACTAGGAGTTCTCCTGCCCCTTCCGACTTTCCGCGCACCAACTTTGCAGGGAGTCTGGACTGGCCGGCGAAATGAGTTTGGTATCAGTATATCGGATCAGGGAGTAGTCACCAAATAAGAAAAACGTCTATCGACGTACATTCAAAGTAGACAGACCGCGTTTAGCGGAAGTTTTTCTTGCGATATCAGGATGCCAATCCCCGTAGTTTATACTTTCTGATATCTTCAAAAAACAGGGGAAAGGCCCCACGGCCTTCCCCCTCTGCTTTTCCGTATGACTTATGGCGTTTCCCCTGTCAAACTTTCGACCGTTGGGCCCAGCTCCTCGTCCACCCAATCTGCGGATGTATATAACGTGAAGATCAGGTCCCGATTCGTTTCCGCGGACCAGGTTAACCCTCCGTCCGTGGACAGCTTGGCTTCCCCGCCCGCATAAGGGTTCTCGTCGCTGTAGGCAAATCCGTAGTTGTTGTCCGTACTTGGCGTATAGTCCGAACCGGGCGATTTTAGGATCAAACCATAGGTTTTGCTCGTATCCAGTCCCTTTAACTGTGGGTAAATCGAATAAGGCGAGATCGAGCCCGGGATGTTGTACGCCGGAAGCGAAGCCGTAAACAGCTTCTCCGCCGGTTGACCCTGTTGGTCCAACACGACCAGCTCGAAATAATAAGCGTCCTTTGGCACCTCATTCCGATAGCTCTCGTAAATGTAAACATCCAGTTTAGGCAAATCCGTATGCTCTAACGTGAAGGTCTGCATCCGCTGAATTCCCGCCCGCACGTCGGAGTAATAATCATACCGGATATCACTGTCGTCCTGATCGATGCGGCTGCCGCTCACCCCAGGAACATAGTAGGCTTCCAGTTCGTAGATCGAAGGCACCCCGTAGTTCGTATTCAGGTAAAGTCTCAGCTTGGTGGTGGTAACCTCTGGGAACGTCAGCGTCCGGTTATCGCCTAGCGTAAATCCTTTTGTAATGTTCCGGTAAGCCGAACCGTCCCAATATTGGAGCGTATAGTTGGCCGTTTTGAAATACGTATCCCGGAACTCCTTCACGACAACCTGATTGACCTTCGTTGCTGTGCCAAAATCAATTTCCGCCCATTGGTCGTTCAGCTGCCCATCCGCAGCGTTCCAGCGCGTTGTAAGATCGCCGTCGGTCAGCTTATCGGCCTCGTAGCCGGGATCGCCCCAGGTCGAGGAGACGTTGACTGGCTTGCCTAACGCCAAATTCGTTGGCAGCGGGTCCGCAGGCTCCGTTTTTCCCGAACCCGCGATTTGAATAACGGCCGAGCCCTTCGCTTCCAGCGAGTACGTTAACGTGCCCTGCACCGTGCCCAGCGACCGCCCGCTGTACAGCTCGGTCAGCCGGTATTTTTTGTTGGGTTTGAGGCCGAGATCAACCAAATCAACCTGGATGTCCTGCGCCTGGTTGGTCCAATTGGATAACCCGACCACGCGGTTGTCCTTCCCTTCCGACAGCACGGTGACCGCAGGGGAATGCGCCTCATGATGGTAAAAATCGGTCATCTGCAGCGGTTTGGCGGCCTGCCCTTTTTTCACCAGATCCAGCAGTTCCTCGTTATGCAGCCAAGCCAACCGATCCTCGTCGATAAAAGGCAGATTGTCGCCGATCAGATAATGCCCTCCGCCCAGCGTCACCGCCGTGTTCAGCAGCTTCGCGTCCTGCTGGCTGAACTTGTACCAGAACCCTTGGATCACGTACTGCGGAATGATCATATCCGGATCGTTGTATTCGTAGAGCGTTCCGTTCGTCCACCAGGAAGCCGCAGTATTAAACGCCTGCCGCTCAATGCCGGAGTAGCTCGCTACGCCAAGCGACGTGTCGCAAGCCGTCCGACGGCCATGGGCAAACGCAGCCGGCAGCAGCGGGGCAATCGACTCGTTGATGTAAATCGGGCGGTCCGCCGCTAGTACGACGTCGCGAATAATGCCCATCCCGATTCGGTAGTTTTGCATTCCGTTCACCGAAGGATCGTAATGTTGTCCCTCGTACATCCCCATATCGATAAAATCCAGCTTAATGTAATCGTAGCCCCAGCGGATATAATCGTCGATATTCCGCTTCACAATCTGCTGAGCTACCGGATGGCTGAGGTCCAGCGCGTACGTGTTCAGATAGGTTTTGATCAAGTTCCCCTGCTCGTCCTTCAGGCAGATGTCACGATGGGTTAATCCCGTCCCCTCGATCGGCAGGTCGATCCACTCCTCATAAATCGTAAACGGCGTCGAATATCCGCCCGCTTTCAGCCCTTTGGCATGCACATAGTTGATGAACTTGGTGATCGATTGTTCAAAAGGCAGGCCGCTTTCCGGTTGAAAACCGCCGTCCAGATTAAAATAATTATATCCCAGCGGCTTCAAATGCTCTGCCACGTAGTCGACCATCGCATACATAGCCTCCGCGGTGGCATAACGGTCATGCGAGTAGAACGTATTGTAACCCATCGGTACGTCGCCGTCCCACTCCATATGAGGCTCTCCGAGGTTATAAACGGTGCCGTATTCCTCAAGGCCATGTTGATAATCGTCGTAATACCCGAGGAAAAACAGATCCGAAGACACCGTCGTACCGCTATGACTCCCACCCCAGTTATACAGGGAAAATGCGGTCAGCGACCCGTTAGGAAGCTCCGCTTCGCCGAGCTTTTGGCTGCTTTTCCAATTCTGGACGGTCGCCGCCCCGCCAACAAAGCCGTGCTTGTTCTCGTTGTCAAACACCGCTGCAACCCAATGGCTGATCCCGTTGAAGTCGTCCCAGGTCAGCTGCTCGCCAGCAAAACGGTCGGCTCCGTTTTGGCTTTTCCCGAAATCGTCCACCGGCGCAACCCCGAAATCGAAGTTGTTGGAATACGGCGTCGTAAAAATTTTCTTCGCATTGCCCGCCCCGATCTCGATCCGCTGTGCGGCAATTGGGGTCAGCTCCTCCACGTTCAGACCGTCCGCCCGCTGCACCTGCATGTCGGTCAACACGTACGAAACCTTCGGGTACAAGTAAAAGTTCAAATCGATTTGCTCACCGCTTGCCAGCTGGCTGTGAATCGTCAGCTTGCGGCCGTTTTTGCCGTACTTGTCCGGTTTCAGCTTGCTCCACTCCGCCGTGCTTTCCACCGCCTCCTGGGTTGAACGCGTTTCGCCGCCTTTCTCGCGAAAGCTTGACTCGAACTGCTGCACGACCGATTGTCCGTTCCACGACAAGCTGCCGATTCCTTCCGCTAAATCGTAAACCAGCGAAACCCTTCCGTTTGACGCCTGCACGATGTTGCCGTTTCGGGCATAAGCCCCGGCTTCTTCCTCCGCCTGTACGGCTTGCGCGGATCCCAAGGGTCCGGAGAAAGCCAATGCACCGACGAACAGCAGGATGAATGCGTGCGCCATTTTCCTTGTCCGTAAACGTCTTCTCACCTTTACGCCTCCTTCAATCGTGAAATGGTGGAACTTCGGTTTGCGATGCCAGAACTGGATGTTTTTTCTACCCCCATTCTAAAAACCCCCCTGTCCCGCAGCTATACCGCAATGTAATGATTCATGCAGGAAAACGCCTTACATCCAAGGTGAGCATAAAAAAAGCCCGCCCCCTGCGCATCAAAGCGCGGAGAGCGGGCGGTTAAGTTCAGTTGGGTTCAACACGGAGCAGATTACCGCGTGCAGGCGCGGTACGCGGTCGGCGAAATCCCGGCATGACTTTTAAACTGGCGGGAGAAATGCGCCAGCTGCATGCCCAACCGGTCGGCGATGTCCGCGATGCTGTCGTCCGTATAGGTCAACAGCCGTTTGGCCTCCTCCATCCGTTTGCGCTGCACGTAATGCATCGGGGTGACTCCCATGATTTTTTTAAAATAGGGAATAAAATAGTTCGGATGCAAATGCACCAGGTCGGCCAACGTCTCGATTTCGATCGGCTCGTGCAGATGCTCCTGGATATATCTCAACACGCCGTTCAGCTTGTTCCGTTCCGTAAACTGCATATAGTCCTTCAAATAATCGTGGTAGCCGCCTTCCTCCAGACAGCAGGCCAGCAGATTCAGCAGACAAGCCTGCATGCGTAACCCGGCAAAGGGTCCCCCGGACTGAAACTGACGGATCAGCTCCTCGAAGGTCGCTCGGACGTCCTCGGGATTGCCGGCATCGCTGATGTACAGCTTGCTCCTCGCATGAAACAGCGGCCATTCCCCCACCTGAGCGTCGAAATGGCAGAAATACCGGGTATAGGGATTTTCCGGATTCGTAAACGTCGTTTGACTGCTCCCCGCCGGCATGATCATCAGCTGACCCGGCCGGGGATAATACGTCTCCCCGTTGATGATGACCGCCCCTTCCCCCTCCGCGATAAAATACAGCCGATTAAAGCTGGGGGCCAGCTCCGTCCGGTTCCATCCGGGAAAGCCGCTTCTCAGCTGTGCATGCGTCACGGTGACGGTTAAGCTCTCGGGCAAACGCCCGGCAAGTTGGTCCATCTCATTCATCGGCTTCTTCACCCTTCCCTATGTCTCGCTGTAAACCTTTTCATACCGAAGGATTCTTATCCCATTGTATCAGTCTTATTTATCGAATACACCTTAATTTTGTGCAAAACCGTCTTAATTCGTGCCATTCTCAACCCTTCCGATTCAAGCTAAGCTAAGAGCGACAGGACTATATAGAAGCTGACAGGACGTTCATATCAATTATGGTACTACTTATATAGGAGGCAGGGAGCGATTATATGGACAAAGTACGTTTCGCCATCATCGGGATTGGCAATATGGGAACGTCACACGCATTAAACCTCAGCAGCGGCGAGATCCGGGGCGCGGAGCTGACCGCCGTATGCGACACGAACCCCGACCGCTTGAAGTGGGCGAAGGAGCATCTGCCGGAGACGGTGCTGACTTTTGATACCCCGGAAGCGTTGTTTGCTTCGGACGCGATGGATGCGGTGCTGGTCGCCACGCCGCACTATGATCATCCGACGCTGGCGATGCAAGCTTTTGAGAGCGGTTACCATGTGCTGGTAGAGAAGCCAGCCGGCGTGTTCACCAAAGCGGTTCGCGAGATGAATGAAGCGGCGGCGAAGTCCGGGAAGCAGTTCGGCATCATGTACAATCAGCGGACGAATCCGCTGTACGCCAAGCTGCGCGACCTTGTGTTGTCCGGGGAGCTGGGGAGGATCCGCCGCACGAATTGGATCATCACGAACTGGTACCGCTCGCAAAGCTACTACGACTCCGGCGGTTGGCGCGCCACTTGGGCCGGAGAAGGCGGCGGCGTGCTGCTGAACCAGGACCCGCACCAACTCGACCTATGGCAGTGGACGACCGGTATGATGCCCAAGCGGGTGCGCGCGTTTTGCCACTTTGGCAAATACCGCAACATCGAGGTCGAGGACGACGTGACCACCTACGTGGAATACGAAAACGGCGCCACCGGGCTGTTCGTCACCACGACTGGCGAAGCGCCGGGCACGAACCGTTTCGAGTTGACCGGCGACAACGGCAAAATCGTCGTGGAAGACGGCAAGCTCACGTTCTGGCGGCTGCGCGTGCCCGAGCCGAAGTTTAACGCGGAGTATACCGGTGGCTTTGGACAGCCGGAATGCTGGAGATGCGAAATCCCGGTGAGCGGCGGCGACGGCCCGCAGCATAAAGGGATTCTGCAAAACTTCACGAACGCGTTGCTGCACGGCGAGAAGCTGCTCGCCCCCGGCGAGGAAGGCATCCTCGGCCTGACGCTCTCCAACGCCATGCACCTGTCCGCCTGGACCGACGACTGGGTGGAACTGCCGCTGGACGAGGAGCTGTTCTATGCCAAGCTGCAGGAGAAGATCCGCACCTCCTCGTTCCGCAAGGAAGCCGACAGCGGCAAGGTGCTGGACGTGTCGGGTACGCATTAAAGCGGTGCGGGAGAGAGATGGGCGTGACGGGTGCGCAGTGAAGTGGCGCTAGAGCGTGCGATGGGACGTGGCTGGCACGCACTCTGCGGCACAGGAGCGCCATGAGACGTGGCCGGCACGCACTCTAGCGGCACAGGAGCGCCATGGGACGTGGCCGGCACGCGCTCTAGCGGCACAGGAGCGCCATGGGACGTGGCCGGCACGCACTCTAGCGGCGGGTGACCTGCCCACAGGCTGCCTTCCGAGCAAATAGCGGACTTTTTTTCCTCTATTTGCTCCAAATCAGCCCGTTGAGCCGAAATAAGGGTAAATTTGGGCCTTATTTTCCGGAAACACGCAAGTTTCGCCCGCTTCGCACGCTTCCCATTCAAAATAAGGACAAAAAAGTCCCTTATTTCTCCGTATCCGCTCAAACCTTGCAAAATAAGGCCATTTTTTACCTTTATTGAAAATTGAGCCGTTAGTCTAGCACACGAGTAAGCATTAAGGATTTCAAAGAGGAGCGATAGCCCATGAAATTGTCCGTATTTACCGTATCCACCCCGGATTTGACGCCGGAGGAGTTGGTGCAGGCCGCTCGCGAAGCCGGGCTCCACGGCGTGGAGTGGCGTTTCAAGGAAGTTCCCGCCGAAGTCGCTGGTGAAAAGCCATCGTACTGGCGCAACAATCTGTGCTCGATCGACCCGTCTTCCTCTGAAGAGCAGCTGCTCCGCTTCAAACGCATCACCGAAGCCGAAGGGCTTGAGGTCACCAGCATCACGCCTTATTTGAACTCGCTGGATCTGGAGGAAACGGAGCGCGTATTCTCCGTCGCCCGCCTGCTCGGCGCCAAAATGATCCGCGTCGGCGCGGCCGGATATGACGGCACCACCCCCTATCCTGAGCTGTACGACAAAACGGTGCGCTATCTGAAGGAAGCAGAGCGCCTGGCCAAGCAATACGGCGTCAAAGGGGTCGTGGAAACGCATCATCTGACGATCGCGCCCAGCGCCAGCCTGGCCCATCGGCTCGTCAGCCACTGCGATCCCGATCAGATCGGCGTCCTGTACGATCCGGGCAACATGGTGCACGAAGGGTATGAGCAATTCAAAATGGGACTTGAGCTGCTGGGCCCCTATCTCGCACATGTCCACGTCAAAAACGCCGCCTGGTCGCAGACCGGTACGCGCGAGGACGGCACCGCAGCCTGGCGCTGCGAGTGGTCGCCTCTGGCGGACGGCGTGATCGATTACAGCCGCCTGCTCCGGGACCTGAAATCCGTCGGCTACGACGGCTACCTGGGGATCGAGGATTTCAGCGGCCACTACGGCTCGAAAGAAATGCTCCGCCAATTTGCCGAGTTTATCCACGAAAGGATGTAAGGCGATACGATGGATGCACAACAACAGAACCCCTCTTTTCAAGCGAAGGACGGAATGAACTATGCGCCGAAGGGACGTCCCCATGCCGTCGTGAAACCCGGCGAATTTATATTTGCTGCGGTGCACCTCGACCACGGGCATATTTACGGCATGACCGGCGGCCTGGTCGAAGCCGGAGCGACCTTGAAGTGGGTGTATGATCCCGACCCGGCCAAAGTCCAGGCGTTCGTGGAGCAGTACCCGCAAGCCGCCCGGGCAGACAGCCTGGATCAAGTGCTCTCCGACCCCGAGGTGCGGCTCGTCGCTGCAGCGGCGGTGCCGTCGGAGCGCGGTCCGCTGGGGCTTAGGGTGATGGACGCCGGGAAGGATTATTTTACCGACAAGACGCCGTTCACCCGCCTGGACCAACTGGAAGCTGCGCGTCAGAAGGTACGCGAAACCGGACGCAAATATATGGTCTATTACAGCGAACGCCTGCACGTGGAATCCGCCGTGTATGCCGGTCAGCTCGTTCAGCAAGGGGCGATCGGGCGCGTGCTGCAGGTGACCGGGTTTGGTCCGCACCGGCTGAATGCGGGTTCGCGGCCGGAGTGGTTTTTTCAGAAGGAAAAATACGGCGGTATTCTCTGCGACATCGGCAGTCATCAAATCGAGCAGTTTCTGTTCTATACTGGGTGCAAGGATGCCCAAGTGCTGCACAGCAAGGTAGCCAACTATCATCATCCCGAATACCCCGAGCTGGAGGACTTCGGCGACGCGACGTTGGTTGGAGATAACGGGGCGACGCAATATTTCCGCGTGGACTGGTTTACGCCGGACGGACTCAGCACCTGGGGAGACGGACGGACGTTCATTTTGGGCACCGAAGGGTATATTGAGCTGCGCAAATACGTCGACCTCGCCCGGGATGCGGAGGGCGACCATGTCTACCTGGTGAATCAGGACGGGGAGCAGCATTTTGCCGTACGCGGGCAGGTGGGCTATCCGTTCTTTGGCGAGCTGATTCTGGATTGCCTGAACCGCACGGAAAACGCCATGACCCAGGAGCACGCCTTCAAAGCCGCAGAGCTGTGTCTAAAAGCTCAGCAGCAGGCACTTCGCGTCACCCCAACTTACTAGGACAGGAAGGGACCTTACGATGACGATGCAAGAACCGATCGGCGCGGCGATTATCGGCTGCGGAGCGATTTTTCCGCTGCATGCCGGGGCTGTGCAGCAACTGGACGGCGTGAAGCTGAAAGTGGTCGTCGACAGCGATGCCGCCAAGGCAGAGCAGGCCGCAGCGGCGTATTCCTGCGAAGCGGCCAGCGATTACCTGACCTTGCTGGATCGTGACGATATTCAAGTCGTCCACCTCTGTACGCCCCATCACCTGCATGCGGAGATGGCGACGCAGCTGCTCCGTGCCGGCAAACATGTGCTGACGGAAAAACCGCTCGCACATGACCTCAAAGCGGCGGAGAACCTGGTGGCAGAAGCTCGGCGCAGCGAGGCACAGCTGGGGGTTGTTTTTCAGAATCGGTATAACGACTCATCCCGAAAAATCCGCGAATTCCTGGAATCGAAAACGCTGGGCCGGCTCATCTGCCTGAAAGGCATCGTCACCTGGCACCGGGACGAAGCTTATTATACCGACAGCCCATGGCGGGGCCGCTGGTCGACGGAAGGCGGCGGCGTGCTGATCAATCAAGCGATCCATACGCTTGACCTGCTCCAATGGTTCGGCGGCGAAGTCCTCTCCGTCCAGGGGAGCGTCACTGCCGACGCCCTTGGCGACGTGATCGAGGTGGAGGATACGGCGCATGCCAGCCTCCGGTTTGCGGACGGCGTTCACGGGTTGTTTTACGCCACCAATGCGTACCTCACCAACACCCCAGTTGAACTGGAGCTGGTGTTTGAAGGCGGCACGCTGCGTCAGCGGGACGATTGCCTGTATTTGACCCGGGACGGTCAGGAAAGCCTGGTCTGCGAACCGCCGGCGAACCTTAACGACGCAGGACAAATCATCGGCAAATCCTACTGGGGCTCCAGCCATCAGTTGTTAATCGCCGACTTTTATGACCGCGTCCGAACAGGAACTCGCTTTGCGATTGACGGCGAAGAAGGCCTCAAAACGCTGCGGCTCATCGATGAGTTGTATCAATCCTCTCGGACGCGGAAATCCATATAAACACTAGATACTGAGAACCGGGAACTTACGACATAAACAAACGGAAAATGGAAAATCGTTGCGAAGCGAAGGACCGTTCCTTACGAGGGGCGGTCTTTCTTGTATCGGGGAACATACCAGAGGGGATGGCCGAGGTTACAGCCGTTTTCTCATCCTGGTGAGGATGGTAACCAGTACCGAGTTGAAGCCTATGGGTACTTTAGACCGCTCACGCTTTGACTTCTCCCGCTCCCTGCGCCGGATTTGCTCAGCCAGCAAACACCGGTCCAGCTCCTGGCGAAGATCCCGAATATACTGTTTGGCAACGTCCAAGTCGTTCAGATACATCGTGCTCCACCTCCTTTTCGTCATTAGTTAAAGATCTCCATAATTGGATAAACACTTCCTGCTTGATCCTTCCCTATCATAACGCCGCAGTTGCAGCCGCGTAAGGGTACAAAACACCTTAAGTTCTTTTTTCCTCCCTTCTTCCTCACAAAATAAAAGCGGCCACCTTTGTTTTATGCAAAGGGGTCGCTTTTGTTCACGGCGTTCCACACGCCAGCGGCTTTATAGATAAAAATGGCGAATCCAATCGGTAGAGTTGACGCTACGTTAGCTGACCAGGTGCCCGCCGGGAAATAGGCGGAGTTCTCTTCGCCCGCTGCCGCGCTTGCTCCAGCGTGCGGTAGCGGAACTCCAGCAAGGCTCGGCCGATCTCCGGCGTCGTAAAGGTAAAGAAGGGCAGCACGTACATTTCGGTATCCCAGAAATAATGCCCTTCGTACCCTTCGCCGGTGAGCCCCTTCGCGGCCATGCTGGTCATGCCGTCGCGTCCAGCCGACTGCAGCAGGCCAAACGCATTAAACCGCAGCCCCTGCTGGAGCGCGGGATCGCTGGCAATTTCCACGTCGGCGCGGCTCCAGAACGCGTCCAGGTAAGCGTGCTGCTCCTCAGCCAGCCCGTCAAAGCCGCGGCTTTCGGTCAAGCGCAGCACTTCTTCGCTTCGCATCCGCAGCTCTTCCTCCCGGGTATCCCGGGTCGTATGAACGCTAATGAATTTGCTCAGCGACAGGTCCGCCGAATGCTCATAAGGCTGCTCGTTCATCCTTTCACCGAGCCTCCCATCAGCCCTCTAACAAAGTACTTCTGCAGGAGGAAGAAGATCGCGAGCGGCATCAGCATCGAAATAAACGCGGCGGACGTCAGCAAATGCCAGTCGTTGCCTCTCGAACCCACGAGATCGGCGATTTTCATCGACATCACCTGTACGCTTGGCTGGTTGCCGATGAAGATCAGCGATACCAGGTAATCGTTCCAGACCCACAGGAACTGGAAGATACTGATCGAAGCGAGCGCCGGCACCGACAACGGCAGGATCAGCCGGGAGAAAATCGTAAAATGGCTCGCCCCATCGATAAAGGCCGACTCAAACAAATCCTTGGGCAGCTGGCTGATGAAGTTATACATAAAGTACGTGACGAGCGGCAAACCAAAGGCCGTATGCGCCAACCAGATCCCCAGATAGCTGCCGTTCAGACCCAGCGCCGTATAGTCCTTCAACACCGGGATGAGCGCAACCTGTAGCGGAATGACCAGCATCGCGATGATCACCACAAACAGCGTTTTGCGGCCAGGGAACCGCAGCCAGGCGAAGGCATAAGCGGCAAACGAAGCGATCAGCACCGGAATCACCGTTGCCGGAACGGCGATCGTTAGCGTGTTCCAGAACGCCTGAGACAACCCGGTCCCTTTCTGAATCGATTCGCTGCCATCGGCGAGCTTCAGCTTATATTCCTTACCGGACAGCACGTTCTTATAATTCTCCAGCGTCAGCGCCGGCTTGAACTCCCAGCCCTGCTCCTGGACGTGGATCGTGCGGGCCCGGCGATTTTCCCAGATCAGCCGCTGTCCGTCTTTTACTACCCCGGCTTTCAGCTCGTCGTCACTGTAGGTTTCTCCGTTCACTTCAATCGGTTCGCGCAGGTCGATATCCTTGGAGAGCTGAATCGTTTCCGCATTCGTCCATTCCCGGTGCGGGAACACGTTCCACCAACCGGTTTGCAAAATGTCTGCCGCCGGCCGGAAAGAAGAGATCAGCAGCCCCAGTGTCGGGATGAGCCACAATAAGCAGATGAGACCGAGAACGAGGTTAACTACCGTTTTGCCGCGTTTGCGTTTATGCAATTTCGTGCCCGCCATTAGAATCCCCCCTGCTTGCGGATCTGCCGCAGATTAAAGAAGATGACCGGCGTTACGGCAATCAGCAAGACGATCGCCAGCGTGGACCCGTACCCGAAATTACGGTACATGAAGAATTGCCGATAGAACTGCGTGGCCACCACTTCCGTCCCGTATTGTCCGCCAGTCATGACCATGACCACGTCGAAAATTTTGAGCGTAAACACAATGATCGTCGTCGTCACCGTCAGGATTGTCACCGAGATATACGGGATGATAATGCGGAAGAAGATTTTGATCTCACCGGCCCCGTCCACACGTGCCGCTTCCAAAATATCCTCTGGAACCCCTTTGATCGCCGCGGAGAAAATGACCATGGCGAACCCGGTTTGCATCCAGATCAGAATTAAGATCAGAAACAGGTTGTTCCACGGCTGCAGCATGCTGGTCCAGGCTTGCGCTTCACCGCCTAGAGCGGTGACGATGGCATTAAACAGACCGATTTGCTGGTCGCCGGGCTGATAATAATAAACAAACTTCCAGATGACGCCCGCCGCCACAAACGAGATCGCCATCGGCATAAAGATAATCGACTTGGCGATTTTCTCGTAGCTGCTGCGGTCGGCGAGGATGGCAATCAGCAGCCCAAGCGTGACGCAAGCAAGCGTGCCTAGGAACACCCACAGCAGGTTGTTGCGCAGCGCCGTTCCCATCAGCTTATCGGTGAAGATCGCCGCATAGTTGGCGAGCCCAACGAATTTCTCCGACGAGGCGTTAAAGAAGCTCAAGTACAACGTCCGTACGGCAGGCAGCACCAGCAGCCATCCCAGCAAAATCACGGCCGGACCGATGAAAATATACGGCAACACCTTCCGCCGCACCTGCTCCGGATACTGCTCCACCGCCCAGTTAAAGGTATAGAAAAGTAAGTACACGCCGAGTACGCCCCATAAAACGGCGAAGATCGCAGTCAGCAGCGGATTCAGCGTCGAGTCGCGGAAAAATCGGAAGATCAGGCCGTGTCCGGCGGCATTTGCGACCAGGACGATCAGGGTGAAGAGCACGGCCCTCAGGCTGACGATTCGCTTGGCCTCTGAACTCATCATGACCCCTCCTAAATGTTTTGTGAGCGTTACTTCCTGAACCGGTTGGATTGATGAAAAAGGAAGGGGCGTGTGTGCCGGAACCCACGTTTCGGCTCGCGCGCCCCTCCGCGGTGCTTTAGTTATCGTTTATGCCGCAGATCCAGAATCGGGCTTAGTTATTCCAGCCTTCCTGAATTTGCGCCAACGCTTCATCCAGTGTGGACGTACCGCTCACGTAGTCGGTCATGCCTTTCCAGAAGGTACCGGCACCTACTTTACCCGGCATCAGGTCAGAGCCGTCAAACCGCAGCGTGGTCGCATCCTGCACGAGCTGAGCCATACGACGATCGGCCTCAGAAGTATACCAGTCAAGCGAAGCATCGTTCATCGGAGCGATCACGCCGCCGGATTGTACCCACGATTTGATCGATTCGCCTGTCGTAAAGAATTCCATAACCGCACGAACTTCAGGACGATCGTTGAACATGGCATAGATATCGCCGGCTACCAGCACCGGTTTCCCATATTGCTCGTCGATCGGCGGCAGATAGAACCAGTCGTAGTCTTCGTCGATCTTCGCCGTTTCCGGGAAGAAGCTGGTGATAAAGTTCGCTTGACGATGCAGCCAAATCTTCGGCGGGTTGTCGAACATCGGTAACGCCGAATCCCCAAATGCTGTCGTTACGATCGATTTCGTTCCGCCATACACGTAATCCGGATTCATCCAGATTTCCGACATTACTTCAACAGCATGCTTCACTTCAGGGGAAGTGAACGGCAGTTCACCGCTAACCCATTTATCATAGTTTTCCGGCGAGGTCGTGCGGAGCATGATGTCTTCTACCCAGTCGGTAGCCGGCCAGCCTGTTGCCGCGCCGCTTTCGATACCGATCCCCCAAGCCGTGTCGCCGTCCTTGGCGATTTGCTCCGTCAGCGCCATCAGCTCATCCCAAGTTTGCGGAATGGTATAACCCGCTTCCTCAAATTGCTTCTTCGGATACCATACCAAGCTCTTTACGTTACTGCGGTTCCAAATGCCCGCCATAATTTTATTGCCGTCCTTATCTTCCATCGTCGCCATGTCAAGCCAGCTTTGGTTGTAGTTCGCCTTCAGCTTCTCCTGGTCGAGTATGTTGGTCAGATCGATGACCTTACCGGTCTTGGCAACGGCAGCCAGCAGACCCGGTTGCGGGAAGTCCGCGATGTCGGGGGCGTTGCCGCCGTCTACACGGACGTTAATGGTCGCTTCGAACTCTTTGGAGCCTTCGTATTGAATGTCGATGCCTGTTTTCTCCTCGAACTCTTTGATGCTGGTTTCGAATTTCACTTGGTCAGCATCTACGAACGGACCAAACATCGTAACTTTCGTCCCTTTATATTCACCTTTCAACGCCAACTCCAGCGGAGAGCCGGTGGAAGTGTCATTGGTTGCGGCGGTATCATTTGTGTTCTGTTCCGTGGTTCCCGTATTAGCCGGAGCCGCCGGTTCATTATTTGCCGCATTGTTCCCTCCGCCGCAGGCGCTGAGGAGAAGTGTGAACGATAACCCGCTAACGAGCAATAAGGAAGTCCATTTTGATCTTTTTTTCATTGACCCTACATCTCCTTCGATATGATTTAGGAACAACCATCTGTAGGTCAGACGACCTTTATTCGATTCCGGCGAATCACCTCCTTAATCAAGCTTTTCAGCAGCAGGCGACGATAAATATAGGCCTGTATCCGTTTTCAATTCGGTATAAGTGTATGACCTACCCAGCCGGAATGTTCCGCTTTTTTGAAAAGCTTTTCAGAATACGATTCAAATGGTTCGTGGTGAGTGTTGGAATGTGTGAGTTGTGTTACATTGCGTGTGTTGTGTTACGATGTGTGTTACGTTGTGTATGTTGTATTGCGATGTATGTGTTGTATTGCGATGTATGTGTTGTATTGCGTTGTGTGTGTTATTACTTGGCTACACCGTGGTTCTTTCCCGTGAGGATTCCCTTACGACCAGCTTGTGTTGGAGGATCTCTCTGGGCACCGCCACGCTCCCGGTCGTCAGCAGCTCATGCAGCTTCTCTGCAGCACGGTGGCCTAGATCATAGATGGGTTGGGATATCGTGGTCAGCTTAGGAATATACATGCTGGCCATGCGGTGGTTGTCAAAGCCGATGACGGACACCTGCCCCGGGACAAGAATGTGCCGATCCCGAAGATACGAAATCGTCCCCATGGCAAATTCGTCGGCAACGCAAAACACCGCGGTCAAATCAGGATGCTCGGTAAACAGCTCATGTGCCGCCTGATACGCATGCTCAAAATAGTGACTGGCAAATTTCACGTTTTCGATATTCGATGTCAGTCCGTATTCCTTCATGGCCCGAACAAACCCGGCGAATCGCGGCGGGCCTGAAATGGAATTGTCGTGATTGAAGCCAATCATACCGATTTGGCGATGACCAAGCTCGATCAGGTAAACGGCTGCGTCATAAGCTGCCGCCTCGTCGTCGACTTCGACGCACGGAATATCGTAGTCGTCCGAATGGGACGACACCATGACACAGGGGATGCGGCAACCAATCAGTTTCTCGTAATACTCCGGAAACATTTTGTCGCTCGCAAATACGATCCCGTCCACCTGCTTCTCATGAAACGTATCGATATACGACAACATCCGCTCCTTATCACGGTCCGTGTTGCAGATCATCAGGCTGTACCCCAGCTTGTTGCAGGCATCCTGCATTCCCCGGATCATTCCCGCGTAATACATGTTCTCAATATCGGGAATCAACAATCCTAAGGTAAAAGACTTCTTGTAAATCAGTCCGCGGGCGAACGCGTTCGGCTGGTAGTTCAGTTCCTGAATCGCCTCCAGCACGCGCTTTCGCTTGCTCTCCACCACCGTACCCGGCGCGTTCATGACGCGCGAGACCGTACTGATGGAGACCCCCGCCTTTTTAGCAACATCACGGATCGTTGGTTTGCTTTTGTTTTTGTTCATCGTTTGTATCCTCGATTTGAAAAGCTTTTCAATGCGATTATAACAAGGGATTTTTTCGATGACAAGATTTTTTTGAAGCGCTTACAATCCTAGGGGTGACCCTAGCCCGTCCGCCCCCTTTCTCACCTTTATCCCTTTGAGTCCGGCTACTCGTAAGCGCTCCCCCATTGGCATTTCCCTACCTAAGAAGTTCAAATGCAGCGTAAACGGACTGACTGGGGGCCAGACGATATACCTCGTTCTTGCTCTAACGGAACCAGATGACGCTAAAGTCCATTTCCCGCGAGATTTCCCGTTCTAACGGAACGTAAGGCCGTTATTGGACGTAAATCAACCTCGCTCTAGCCTATTCGAGCCAAATAACGTCATCTGATTCCGTTAAAAGTTCCGACCAGCTGCTTCCATGCGAAATAAGGGCTGTACGTTCCGTTAAATCCATTCATTAAACATAACTCAACTTAATTGCTGGCCGCACGCCATCCCTTGCCAGACTGACGTTGATAGCTGCGGATGCTGCATCCCGTACCGATAAAATGGGCGCGCGAAGGTAAATTGCCCTGCGTGCGCAGCCACCACCAGGAACAGCCCATCTTCTGACCGTTTCGCAGCACATAATTGACTTCCTCGCCCTTGTCATAGACATAAAGGCTGCAGCCGTCGGGCTTCTTCAATTTCGCATAATCCGTCCCTACGGCGGTCATCCAGTCCTTGCCAAGGCTTGCGGTGAATGCCTTCACCTCCGCTACACTCAGCAGAAACACGTTGTCCTCCGTATCGGGGCAGCCTTCCCCGTTATCTGTGCAATAAGCCGGCTCGATCAACGCTTGCTCTTCCGGGCTAAAGGCAGCAGCGAAAAACTCCTCGTTTAACCACTGCCGCAAATCGCAGTCGCGCCAGATGATGTCTACGGCATCCCGCCACGAAACATCCGCGCTTTTCCCGTGATAAAAGCTTGCAGTCCAAAATCTCTTCACTCAACAGAAACAACTCGTTGCCTGAATTTTGGAGAATCCGCCATACGATCGGCTGAACTGTTCCATCGGCGAAATGGGGATACGAGCCAAAGGTCATCTGTTCCCCCGGATGAATCGCATGATGGAGCGGCATAGAAGCAGGTTGATGGTTACCATCCATAAGACTCCCCTCCTCTTCTTCAGTCTATCTATTTTACAACAAGTTCCCAGGGGGGCCGCAACAACTAATCGATGAGACTTCTTCTTCGGCCAATAACAAGCGACCATAGGATCTAGTGATCTAGTAACTTACTGACTTAGCGATCTAGTGACAAAGTAACCAAGCATCAACTACATTGACACACATAGTAATATGTATTACATTGTTTCAAAAGAGGTGAACAAAGTGAACGACAGCGCCATCAGCCGGGATTTGATCCGCGGCCACATCGATACGATTATTCTTCGGGTGCTGCTGGAGGAGGGAGATAACTACGGGTATGAGATCATGAAATCCATCTCCTCCATTAGCCAAGGACGTTACGAATTGAAAGAGCCGTCGCTCTACACCAGCTTAAAGCGATTGGAGGCCCAGAAGCTGATCGAATCCTATTGGGGGGAAGATCGCAGTTTGGGCGGGCGGCGCAAATATTACCATGTCACCCCTGCGGGAGCCGAGGTTTACAAAGCCAATTTGGCGGCATGGAAATTTTCCCGCGAGATCATCGACGTTCTGATCGAGAAACAGGAGGGATCCCCATCATGAATTCGTTGCAAAACCACGTGGATCGTTTATTTGCCGGCTACCCGGCAACCGGACGAAACCGTGAGATGAAAGAGGAAATCATCGGTAATCTGGAAGCCAAAGTCGCCGATCTCATGGCTGGCGGAATGGATTACGAACAAGCCGTCCGAACGGCAACATCCAGCCTCACCCGCATCGACGGGCTGATCGACGAACACCCGCTGATCTATGTAAACCGCTATCGTTTGGAATGGATGCAAAAGATGCTGTTTTTAGCCATCATTCTGTGGATCTTCACTATTCCATTACGTTTGATCGAACGCACGCCGTTAAGTTTCTTCCTTCTGGGCTTCGTCCTGGTTCTTGGCCTCTTTTATCTCGTGCTGCATTTAACGTGGCGCGGCCAAGCGCTTGAAGTAACGGCTCCGCGACATATCGCGGCGGCCCGGCGGCGAAGCCGGATCGTGTGGCTGCTGTGGGGGCTGTTCATTCTTGTCACCCTGCTCGCGATTACGGCCCTCCGGTTCGGGAGCAATATCTGGTTTGGCTATCAAGTGAAGATCGGCGGTCCTTATCAGTTTGCGCTACTGGGCATCCAATACGCCAAGCCGTTTCTCACGATTGGGATTCCGCTGGCGTTCCAGCTGAGCGCTTCGTTGCTGACAAAACATGAAGTAGGTGATTGGGAAGCATGACGACGAGACAAACCTTCAAACGTTGGAACATCGGAATTTTCGCCCTGCTCCTTGCCGGATTCGTCTGCTTGGGCGTGGTGGAAGGCGTGGCGCTACCGCGCCAGGATAAGCAGGGGGCGCTCTACAACGAAGCGCAAAACAATCCGCTGACCCATGACATCACCCGTACGGCCTCTTTTGCGACACCTTACATGGGCAATGCTTCTAAAGTTTCGGGCCTCTTCCTTTCGCTCCCCCTGGGACCGATTCGTTCTTTTGCCCTTGATCCGGACGTGTTCACCGTGCAAGTGAATCTGGATTCTTCGGTGCCGATGGCGGATGTCGATCGCGATCGAGCGTATTTATACAGCGCCACGGCCGCTTTTGCTTATATCGATAACCTGGAGGCCGTGATTTTTAACGAAGGTTCGGCGGCCTACCGTGTAACGCGTGAAGAACTGCTAGACTGGTACGGCGTAGATCAGTTTTCGTCTTTAACCACCGACCATGTCGCTTGGCAAGCTGCGGTGCAAAACAAGCTGACAGATCGGGATTACGCGTGGCGAGCGTTCCAGGAGCTTTTCCATGAGACCGAGACTCTATCCGTTTAACGCTTCCTTCTCCCAACGCTTTTATCTGATAAAGCCCTTCTAAACACACTCATCTATAAGGGAAAATCGGATGCCGCATTCACAACCAGATCTCAAAAAAAATAAAAAGTCGATCAGGAGTGAACTTCCTGACCGACTTTCTGAGGTATACTCATTACTTCTCTTCCCGCCTCTTAATCATCTCCAGGAACTCGAGAATGATGTCGGAAACGGCGTCCTCTTCGGACATATGAATATACTTGCTTATATGCACAATATCGCCTTTAAACAGCTCGATTAACTTTAACGTCGCATCGGGATCGTTATCCCTTGCTTTTTGAAGCAAACTCAGGAACTCTTCATCATCCGGGATAACTCTTTGATCATCTTTCGTTTCCATTTGTTCACCCCTTGCTGACTCATATTCAACTCGCGGGCGACTTCCCCCTCCGTTTTGTCCTGTAAATAGATTTTGGAGATGATCGTTTTTCCCGTCGTAGAAGGAAGCGCATTGATCAGCTGTCTCACAACAATTTTGTTATCAGAAGATGAGGTGAAGCAGGTTACGGCCGGCTCGACTCCATTGAATGAACATTCCCGTTTTCTGACGACTCTCGCTCTGTATTGAACCCTCCATGCAATACGATAAACTTCTTTCCGATATTGCTCGTACACGGTATGTTGTTCCTTCAAAACTACCTCCCCCTTTCATTTTCATCTTCTATGTATAGGGAAATTTTCAAGGGGGTTATACAACCATAATTATATAAGTAGTAATGATTATAACATTTTTTCTAGAATTTGGTTGTACTAAGACGAACTTTTTTTCCCCATATAGTGAAGGGCCCAATAAAAAGTTCAAGGAGGTACCCATGATGCAGGTTGCAGATATTGTGTCGTTGGTTGCGAATGTTGGCTTTCCTGTCACACTTTGCTTCATCCTGATCAAATATGTGCTGCAAACCGTTGGCGATAAATTGGGCAACATCGAGGCTTCCTTGCAGGCTCTCTCCGAAGAAGTATAGCGGCTGGATGATATTCTGGGCGAAGATCGACAGACCTCAGGAGCCTCTAGCAGTAAAGAATCTAGGAAACTGTGAAAATCCTCAGGCCTAAGGTTGTACCGCAGTTGCGGGTAAAAACACCCCTATTTATATCTATGACGGGCCCGGCAAAGTTAGAACGTTTGATGTCATCACAAAAAGCCCCATGCTGCTCGCGATCCTTTTGGTTCAAGGTTCACGAAGCATGAGGCTTTTTGCGGGCTGGAAACGTTCAGGATTGTCCCTTACGATGATTGTAACCCTTGGTACAGGGCATCAAGCAGCCGGTGCGTCCGATCGCAGCCATACTCCCAGAACATCACACCGGCCAAATCTTGGGCCTTCACATAATCGCATTTGCAGCGAATCGACATTTCATCGTCATAGGAGATAAACGTTTGGCCGTCGAACAGATACGGCGCTTTCGCTTCCTCATCCCAGTAACGGACAAATCCATTGCGATCGATATACTCAGCGGCTAATTCCGTAAAATCTGGACCGTAGCCGCCCGATCCGGGGGACATTTGATACAACCCGCGGTTCACGTTCGGTACGTCCTTCCACATGCGCGAATAAAACGCTGCGCCGATGACGATTTTCTCCTTAGGCACCCCGGCCCGAACAAACAGGTTCACCGAGGCGTCAACGCTGATGCGGAAGAGGTCCCCGGTTCCGGTGTACAGGTTGGTGTGATGCCCGGTCAACGTCTGGAAGCCGCCGCGCATGTCGTACGTCATCAGCTGGACGAAATCAAGGTAACGCTGGACCTCAGCCATCTCCGTACCGTCAATGTAATATTGGTCCGCCCCAGCGGCGATTGTCAGCCCATAATGGCGGCCATCCCGTTCGCCTTGCCGATCCAGCGCCTCTCTCATCGTCCGCAGCAGCAGCGTGAAATTCGCCTTGTCGTCCGGGCTGGCAGCAATCCCCGCCTCGGCATAGCAGGGATACTCCCAATCCAGGTCGACCCCGTCAAGCGCATATTCCGTGACGGCGCGGACCGCCGACTCGGCCATTGCCTGCCGCCCGGCTTCCGTTGAAGCGGCCTCCGAGAAGCCGCCGGCGCTCCAGCCGCCTACGGACAGCAGGACCGTCAAGTCAGGATTCTCCCGTTTGAGTTCGGGCAGCAGGCCCAAGTTTTGCAAATGTCCCGTTTGAATCCGGTCCTCTCGCACATGGCCAAAGGCGATATTGATATGGGTCAGCTTCTTCAGCTCTTCCTTCGTCAGTTCAGGGAGGTGGCGGTCGCTAACGTATCCCGCCACCACATAGTTCCGGCTCATTTGGTGCTCCTCCCTTTGCTTGCGCGGCTACTCGCGCAAACCTGAGTTGTCGTCGTACACAGTTACAAATCGCTTAAAATTTGAAGTGCTTCCTTGCCGCTTCCCGGCTTATAACCCGATTGCACGTAACGGACGTTCCCTTCTGGGTCCAGGACAAATAGGTGCGGGAACCCTCCGCTCCCTAACCGGATGCCGGCATCCGTGAACCGGCGCAGCGCCCTGTGACCGGGATCGCCGGCAAACACCGCGCGATTCGGCAATCCTGCAGCAGCTTCAGGGATGGCAGGAGCCGGTGAGTCCTCCTCACGCCCAAGGACAAAAACAACCGGGATTCCCAAAGCGTCAAACGTTTCCGCGAGTTCTCCTGTTTCACGCAGCAGATGCTTCGATGGCTCCCGCTCCGGCTCCAACCAAGCGATCATGGCGCCGCGCGGACCTTGGCACAGCGCCCCCAGCGTTGTCTCTGTCCCGTCGTCTTGCCACAGCGGCGTCTTAAGATCAGGTGTCCCGTATACCGGGATATGCCGTGAAGGAGATGGGAAGGTCAGCGTGACCTCAGTTTGCTCCTGCTCCGCCACCCGGAAGTACGTCAGCCGTCCCAGCACAGTGCCGTCCTTCAGCCGCACGCCCGAGGTAATCCGGTAATCCCCCGGCTCAACCTCAAACGTCGTATCGTACACATCGGTTTTGCCGTGCGG
Source organism: Paenibacillus sp. MB22_1 (assembly GCF_047200555.1). NCBI lineage: Bacteria > Bacillati > Bacillota > Bacilli > Caryophanales > Paenibacillaceae > Paenibacillus > Paenibacillus sp. MB22_1. The sequence goes on along the minus strand of NZ_JBLADV010000002.1, from coordinate 2,429,513 downwards.
GTATAGCAGCGTTTTATAAAACCCATTTTCCAGCCGGGCGATGGTGAAGTTCTCCATATAAGAGGCGGTTGGTGCGTCGGTTCCGCCATCGGCATCGCGGCGAAGCAGTAACTGTCCGGTGCGGACCTCAGCTTCCTCCTGTCCTTCTCCGGCGCTTCCGATTGCCGCATCCACCCAGGCACCAGCCGCGTAATACTGCGGCTTCAGCTCGCTTGGATGCAGCCTTGCCGGAATGCCAAGGCTCCGGCATAACGCGACGAACAGAATGTCCAACGCCCCTTGATCCGCAATTCGCAGCTGGAATGTGCCCAGCGGTCCGGCTTTACCGCGCAGATTCCCCGGTCCCGCATGCACCTTCCAACCTTCATTCAGGAACTCAGCCATCCGGGATGGGTCGGCTTGATAGGATTCGATCTCCGCTTCGGTAAATTGAGCCTGCAGCGCCTTCCGATAAGGAGTAATCATCTCAAACAACACGCGCGGGCACATCACGTACGTCACGAACAGCTCCTGGTCGTACGAATCCTTCCACGGCAACGATCCGGTTAAATGGTCTTCCAGCGTCTCGCGCATCGTATCGGTCAAATCTTTCTCACGCAAGCTTTCGAGCAGAAGGAGCGGCCATACGCCATGTTCCGGGACTTGCTCTTCTAGGAAAGCGGCGATTTCCCGACTGTTGCCGCGGGCGGGCTCAAGCACTTTCCACACCCGATCCGCCGGCAGTTTAAGCTGGGCAGCAAGTTGCTTGGCATCCTCCTCGGTTAAGAACGTCTCCTCGTAAGCCCGGCGCAAGGCAGCCCCTTCGGCCACACGTTCTTCATGCCACTGCAACTGCTCCGCAGGGAGCGGTTCGGACTCCGGACCGTCCAGCTCCGGCGGAGGCACCAGCTCGAAATCCTCGCTGTCAACCGGCTGCTCTCCAACCGCTTTGCTTAATACGACCTCGAACCGGTCGCCGTCCGCGATTCGGATCTTCCGCTGCCCCCAAGCCCCGTCACGCACGGCCCGAACGATCAGATCCCCGTAACCGGTCGTGAACCGAACTTCGCCATGCTCATCCGTGATCAGCTCAGCCAGCGGGAAGAGCTCGGCATAGTTGTACAGTTGGAACTGCACCTTAGCCCCAACCGCCGGCGTGCCGTCCGTCTCCCGCACCTCCACGGCGATGGTCCGGGTTGGCGCGTAATTCGCCAGCAGGTTCAGCTCGGCATACGGGCCGCTCTTGACGGTAATTTCCTCCGGCCCGGTATAGGTGGCCGGGACGCGGGTATGCACCAGCATCGCCCGTCGTGCCGGACCGCTGAACCAACCTTGGTCCAGACGCGCCTCCGGCTCGCAAGCGCCGATATAATGCCATTTGCCGTCTGCCCAAGCCTCGACCCAAGCGTGATTATCGTCGCAGTGCGCCCAACGCGGCGTGTAGCACTGCCGCGCCGGAATGCCGATGCTGCGCAGCGCCGCAACCGCCAGCGTGGACTCCTCGCCGCAGCGCCCGCGCGCGTTGCGAATCATACCGATCGGCGACAGCGTGCGCAAGTCGCTGCCGATGTAGGTGGCTTTTTCATGGCACCAGTAATTCGCCTCGAGAATCGCCTCCGCCATCGATAAGCCCGCCGTCCGCGGCCCCAACTCCGCATAAATGACCTCACGGAAATCCTCGAGGTTCTCGGTGTTCACCCTGGCCGGCAGCACAAAATGCAAGAACAGGTAGTCCGGCACCCGGGCGCCCCAAGGTACCTGCTTACGGATGGCAAGCGCCTGACGAACATGGGTCAAGAAAAACGTGCCGTCATAATCGGCCAGATCATTTAGCGGCATATGCACATATAGAAATTTTAAAGCCCACGCCTCTTCGGCAGTTAAAGGGCCGTCAAAAACGTCAAACAATTCCTTCTCCCGGCCCTGTGCCAGCTTTCGGATGTCCGCAAACTTGCGTTCAATCTGCTCCAGCTCCTGTTCACTTAACGAAAACACCGGCGTCTCCACGCTCATCAACGCTCACTCCTTCCACAGTTTTCCGTCTTCCCGGATATAATAGATTCCCTTGCCGTCCGAAGCTGGCGCGGAAATCTCAAATCTTCTTCTCGCGGCCTCGACCGTCGGATGAATGCGTAGCGGATCCCTTTCTTCCGCGCTGACGAGCTCCGTAAGCTCCGCCGTAAATCGGCCATGACGGGCATAATAGTTCCGCTGGCGATAATACAGTCGGCGCAGCTCCCATTTGATATATTCGTCCTGCGGCAACGGGAACCCGGCAGACCCGCCGCTGATATCGGCCCCCTCGTCCGCAAAGACCACATAACCCCACAGCTCGGGGTAATGCATGTTGATGATGCCTTGCGGCGACCATACCCAGTTGTCCTCGGGATAAGGCTTGCCGGTCTCAGGGTTGATTTGCTTGACGTATCTGCCGTCTTGCACCTCAACCCGCCATTCTACCCGGGAAAAATTCACCCGCCAGAACTCCCCCGGCACCGGCGGACGTCCCTCCGGCGCGCATTCGCGCAGCGCCGCCCATGGGAGGGCCACCTCCACGCTCCACCGTCGGTTTTGGGCCGTTGGATCGTTTAGCCTCCCATCGATATATACCGCGGTGCGCAGCCCGTTAATATCCCAGCCATTCACCGGCGGCCCGCCGTCCCGATACGGCTTGACCAACAGCAAATCCCAAACCGTATTCAGGGCGTTGATTTCAAATTCATAGTACAGATGGCTGTCGCCATCAGGATCGATAAAAATTTCAAAGTCGTTGTCATGGAAAATCACCGAATCCCGTTCGGTCAGCGTCGCCCAAATTTCGTCCTCTTCCATTTCGGCCGCCACGTAGAAATATTCGTCATCCCACAGCATTTTGGCCCGCGTTCGTTTGCTTGGCTTAGGGCGTATATCGCCTTCGATATCCACGAAGTCATCGGTCCATGCTGCAGCATCCCAGAACGGCTTGTCGATCCGTCCGTCCAGGACAAGCGGCCCGGCGGCCCGCTTGCAGACATAGGTTTTGGGCGCATATTCGATTGAAGGTTCAGGCACCTCGCTGTAATTCACCGTTGTTCTCTCTCCCTTCCTGACTTAAGTAAAGACTGCCTAGCGGATGCGCAGCACGATCGCGATCGGCGTCTCCCCTTGCCGCGCGGCGTCGGGCAGGCGCACCGCCACCCCGTCTTCGGAAGACGGTCGGAAGTCCAAGGCTTCGGCGCCGCCGACCAGGTCGATCCGGATGATGCCGGAAGCGGATAGCGGCAGAAGCACTTCCTCCGGAATTGCCTCGGCGTCCTCTTGCACCAGCATCAAGGCGTATCTTGTCTCTCCCTTGCGGGTGAAGTAAATGTTCCCGGAAGCATACGGCTCGCAGATTCGTGTCCCGTAGATCGCTTCCCCGTACACCTTCAGCCACTCGCCTAACCCTTTCATCCGCTCCAACGCCGGCTTGGGCAGCCTCCCGTCCGGCTGCGGCCCGACGTTTAACGCAAGATTGCCGCCTTTGGCGACGATTTCGACGAGCAGATGCACCAGCTCGCGGACGGACTTATAGCTGTCGTTATAGCTGAACGAGAACGAATGCCCCATGGTGATGCAGCTCTCCCAAGGGACGGTGAGCGGCCGCTCCGGCACAGTTTGCTCGGGGGTGATCAGGTTCTCGTACGGCCCGCCGACCGTCCGGTCCGCGGTCAACAACCAAGGTTGGATTTGCCGCGCCTTCTCCACCACTTCGCCGAGACGAATGTCCTGACCGCGGCGGGCATTCACCCACCCGGCGTCCAGCCACAGCATATCGATGCGGCCATACCGCGTCATCAGCTCCATGATTTGCGCATGGGTAAACTGAACAAACTGCTCCCACAGCCAAGGGTACTGCTTCGGATCGTACGAAGGTCCGCGCCACATTCTGCGGCCCCGTTCCATGCCCGGCGCCCAGTAATACGGCGTATGCCAGTCCGCTTTGGAGAAATAGGCGGAGATCGCCAATCCTTCGGCGCGGAACGCATCGAACAGCACCCGGCAAATATCCGCATAACGGTGCATATGGAACGGACAATCCGGCCCGGTGATCCGGTAGTTGGTGGTATGGGTATCCCACATACAAAATCCGTCATGATGCTTGGTCGTAAACGTTAAATACTTGAACCCGCCATCAGCTGCAGCTTTCGCCCATAATTCGGGCTGGAAGCGGATCGGATGAAACGTACGATTCAAATCAAAATATTCCTGCTTAAACTGTTCCATGTCATCGATCCAGTCAATGTCGTTCCGGGACCAGTCCCCGTCCTCATCGCTCAGCGCCCAGGACTCCACCAGGCCAAGCTGGGAGTATGGCCCCCAGTGCATCATCAGGCCCAGCTTCTGATCCTGGAACCATTCCAGCCGCTCGAGGATGAACGGATCTTCCGGTTTCACCCAGTTCCGTTCACTGCTGTAATTGTGCACGCCTTGCTCCACTGCCGGTTCAGCTGCAAAAGGCGCCTCGGAGGGCGCCTTCTGCGGCTCGGCCGACGGCTCCTGATACGCGATTTCCTTCTCGCTCATGGATGCCTCCTTATCTCGGTCCGATAGATTTATTTGTTCGTATTAGCTACCTTAGCTGCCTTAGCTGCCTTGATTCCAACGGTCATAAGCGGCTTGGTATACTTCGGCAATGCGATCGCTGCCCATTTTCTTCAGCTGGCTGACATATTTATCCCAGTTATCAAGCGATTCCTGGCCGGTAACGAACTTCGCTTCCATTTGCGTCACATACGTATTCAGGTCAGACAGCAACGCAGACACCTCGGATTGCTCATCGGTCGTCAGGAAGGCGTTCGGGAACGGCGGTTTGCCGATCGGAGCCAGCTTCTCTTGGGTTTGCTGTTCAATCCATTCGTCAAATTCTGTCTTCAAGCCGTTCGTCAATTCGCTCAGGTTGACCCCCGGCGTCAAAATACCGTAGTTTGGTGTAATCGTTCCGCGATACTCCTCACGGTCTTTGCCATCCGGCACCGGCAGCCATTCCTTCACTTTGTTCTCTTTGTCCTTGTACTGCCACAACAGTCCTTCCGGACCTTGCGTCCACAAGGTTGCGCCTTCATAGCTGTATTGATAATCGATCCAACGCATCGTCGCTGCCGGATTCGGGTTGCTCTTCGTAATGGCGAAGGTCCCGTTGGCCGACATGCCCGGATGCTTGCCGTAAACCGGCGTACCGGCAATTTCACTCGCTACCGGCGTCATCAGCGGATGCTCATCACTTGGTTCCCCGCCGAGCGTGAAATAGGGATGATAATCGCTGAACAAGGCGATTTGGTTATTTTTCCCTTTTGCCTTCTTCTGGTCATCGGTTTGCGAGAACGTCTCGTGATCCAGCAACTCTTCCTTCCACAGGCGGTTCATAAAGGTCAAATACCCTTTATAACCTTCTTCTTGCGGCGCATAATGCACTTTGCCGTCCTTATCGGCATAGATGGTCGTGTCATACATCCCCCAGAACCCGAAGAAGAACATCCGCAGATCGTCCAGCTTCACGGACGAGAGCGGGATTTCGTCGGCTTTGCCGTTCCCGTTCGGATCCTCTTCCTTCACCCGTTTCAGATAGGTGTAGAGCTCTTCCGTGGTCTTTGGCTCTTCGGCGTTTAACGCCTTCAAGAACTTGCCGTTATACCACATCGGACCGCGATACCATACCGCTGCGGTATCGATGAACGGCAGGGCATAAATATGCCCATCCGTCGTCGTGATGTTCTTACGAATATCTGGGTTCTCGTCGAGGATCTTCTTCAAGTTAGGAGCGTAGTTGTCAATCAGATCCTCCAGAGGAATCAGAATCCCTTGGCTGCCATAGGTGACTTGCTCAGCAGGGGTAATGTCCGCTGCGTACAGCGCATCTGGCAGGTCACCGCTGGCGAACACCAGGTTTTTCTTCGTACTGAAGCTATCGATAGGAGCCGTTTGGAACTCCACTTTGATCCCCGACAGCTTCTCCATCTCTTGGACTACGGGCATCGTGCTCCAATCAGCCATCCCGGCATCGGGCGCAAAAATCGTCAGCGTAAGCGGCTCATCGACGATGGGGAATCCCTCTTTCTTAACGCCCTTCACTTCACCAGCTTGTTCGGAATTGGATGCGTTCGTTCCCGAATTCGCCCCATTTCCCGCCGTGTTGCCCGAATTGCCGGACGAACCGCAGGCTGCCAGCAACGAGGCCAGCAGGAGCAAGCTTAAGGCTAATGCTCCCCGTCTTTTCAGCTTCTGCATGAATGAATCCTCCTTTTGAATATTTTGAATGTATGGCAAGATCATCCCTTAACGGAACCGATCATGACACCTTGCACGAAATAACGTTGCAGGAAAGGATACACCACAATGACCGGCAGCGTCGCTACAATAATCACCGCATATTTGACCAGCGCGGCCACTTCCGCCCGGTTATTTAAGGCAGTTGCGGTAGCGGCGTCGATCGAACCGGTTTGCGCCGACATCTCCTGCAGGACAAGAATTTGCCGTAGCACAAGCTGCAGCGGATATTTCGCATCGTCATTCAGATAAATCATGGCTGAAAAGTAGCTGTTCCAGTGACCTACCCCGAAGAACAGAGCCATTACCGCGATAATCGAAGTCGACAAGGGCAGCACAATTTGGAAAAATAGCCGGAAGTTGCTGCAGCCATCGATTTCTGCGGCCTCCTGGAGCTCCTTTGGGATGTTGGACTGAAAAAACGTCCGGCAAACGATAAGATTCCAAACGGAGGTGGCCCCCGGTAGGATCAAAGCCCACATCGTGTTGACCATGCCCAAATCCTTAATGAGCAAATAGGTCGGGACCAAACCACCGCTGAAGAACATCGTTACCATAAAGATCCCCATAAACAGGTTCCGCCCAACAAAGTCTTTGCGGCTAAGCGCATAGGCGGCCGGGATTGTCACCGCCAGATTCACCAGCGTCCCTACAACGGTATAGAGAATGGTGTTCCCGTAGCCGGTCCAGATTTGCGGATCCCGGAACACCCGTTCATACCCTTCGAAGGTAAGGCCCATCGGCCATAACCACATTTCCCCGGAAGAGACGTATTTCGGGGTACTGACAGAGGCGCTAATGATGTAAATAATCGGATATGCGACGATGACCAGCGCCAGAAACAAAAACGCATAGTTGCATGCTAGAAAAATGCGATCCCGCCGAGTTTCCTTAATTGCCGATACCACATGCCCCACTCCTTTCTTCTACCATAGGCTGTTTTCACTGACGCGCCGAACGATCTGATTGACGGTGACAAGCAATATCGCGTTAACAACCGAGTTGAACAAGCCAACCGCCGTGGAGAAGCTATACTGCGCATCCAGCAAGCCTGACCGGTAGACGAACGTCGAGATGACGTCGGAGGATTCCATGTTCAGCGGGTTTTGCAGCAGCAGGATCTTCTCGAACCCAACGCCCAGCAGACTGCCCATATTCAGAATCATCAGGATGGTAATCGTGGGCAGAATCGCCGGAATATTGATGTACCGAATCCGCTGCATACGCGAGGCCCCATCCAAAATAGCCGCTTCATGAAGACCCGGATCAACCCCGGTTAATGCGGCCAAATAAATGATCGTGCCCCATCCGGTTCCTTGCCATACGTCAGACAGCACATACACCGTTTTGAACCAGCGAGGATCGGACAAGAAGTCAGGAGCCTTGATGCCAAACGCTTCAATCAAGTTCACGATCATCCCTGTTGAAGGCGTCAGGAACGTAATGATCATCCCCGCCATTACGACCATCGAAATAAAGTGCGGTGCATAGGTTACGGTCTGAACCGTACGTTTAAAGAAGCCGTCCTTCACCTCGTTGAAAGCCAAGGCCAGGATAATCGGGAGCGGGAACCCTACGGCCAGCCCGTATAAGCTGATCCCCAGCGTGTTCCATAGCAGATCCCAGAAATAATAAGAATTAAAGAAACGAACAAAGTGATCGAAGCCAACCCATGGACTGCCCAAAATTCCGTTCACGGGAATAAAGTTTTTAAAAGCGATTTGAATCCCGTACATCGGCACGTAGCTAAAGATCAAAATACTTAATGATGCAGGTGCGATAAAAATGTACAATTGCCAATTCCGGAGGATTTTTGTCCTATGTTTACTTTTGGTAGCGATTTGGGTTATAGGCCTGGTGTCGATCGCGGTTGGTGCGCTTTTCTGCATCGGCGACTCCTCCTTTTTTTCTGAAGTGTAATGGGGCCGCCAGGCCTTCGTAAATATGTCATTTTGCTTCGAGATAACAAAACGCCGTGGCAATTTTAACAAATTGATTGATTTTCATATCTTTTCATGTAAATAAACTTAACACTTAGTTGTCCTGAACAAATGGAGGAAATGTGTATTTTTTTACGGTTCATGCCGCGATCTAAGCCGAATAAAGCCAGAGAACAAGCGCTGGCAAGCAAAAATAACATGTTTTTACCACCCGCTTCCGCTACTTTCCTCCCTTGCGTTATCCGGCAAACTCCTTTACATTTTATATAAAAAAATAAAATAGAGCGGGCGAGGGGGCAGACGTAACGTGAAGCTGAATTACTTTAAGTCTAAGCTTTTTCAAAAATACACCTGGTCTTACTTGTTCATGCTACTGGTTCCACTTGCATTGTTATCGGTCTTCATCTATAACAGCGCGGTCCGCAATCTCCGCTCCGAAATTGAACAATCCCATTTGAACCAGTTAACGCAGGCCAAGACGATCGTGGACAGCCATGTTAAGCAGCTCAGCGATATCGCTTCGCGGGTTGCTTATGACGATCAACTGGCCCGTTATCGCGTGCATGATCCGTATTACAGCTTAGAGGCGATCAATGCGCTCAAAAATTACAAGGCGACCAGCCCGATCATCGGGGAAATGTTCCTTTACTTCCATGGCGATGAGAGGATTTATTCCACCGCCGGGATGACAAGTCTGGACGTGTTTCACGAACGTTATCATTTTCTGAACTGGGAAGGCTCTACACTGGTTGAGGAACTGAATTCCGTCAAGTTTCCTGTCATTCACTCCACCGAGATGCTGAACCAGAACGGAACGATACAGCATTCGGTCTTGGCTTATCTCGTTCCGATTACACCGAACAACCCGAACCCGCACGGGACATTAATGTACTTGATCCCAAAATCGGAATTGACCCGACTGATCGATACAATTCTTGGCAACTATGAAGGATCTTCTTATATTTTCGATAACCACGGTCGTGTCATGGCTTCCAAGAACAATCAAGAACAATCGCTTCAGGGATCGGACTTGCAACAATTGGTTGCGCTTTCAACAGGAATCCACAGCATCGAGATAGGCGGGGTATCGCATTCCGTGGTTTCGGTCAAGTCAGAGACCAACGGCTGGGAATACGTCACCTTGATGCCCAGCTCGCAGTTCCTTGACAGCGTGATGCATCTGCGCAGCCTAATGATTCTGCTGCTGGCTGTGCTGACCGTCGTCGGAACCTTGGCGGCTCTGATCTTGGCGCGGCGTCAGCTTCATCCGATTCTTGACCTCGTCAAGTTTGCCGATTCCAAATCGAAGCCCGGCGTACTGGCTGCCAAACCGCACAAAACCGGCAACGAGCTGGACCGCATCCGTACGGCGCTGCAGGAATACAGCTCGCGCGCCGATCTGCAGGAGCCGTATGCACGCAATCATTTTCTATTGATGTTGCTGAAATACGGAAACGCCCGCAGCCTGATGCCAGAGCTGTTAAGCTCGCTGGAGATCAACCTGAACAAAGCGCATTATTTCGCCATGGTAATCGGCCGGGATGAAGCGGCGAAGAGCCGGCTGAACACCCACGATTGGCAGGCGATGATCGGGCGGCTGGCCGCGGCGGAAATTCCTGAATATGGCGCGTGCCTTTACAGCGTGGAGCTGCCTAAACCCGGACAAATCGCTCTGATCGTTGGCTTTGACAAGGTCGACTCCTGGTCCGGACCCGACCAGTTCCGCCGGATCGTCCAACGCATCCACGACAATCTGCTGGAGCAGTTCCGGATCGACCCGGTTATCGGTGTAGGTACTTATTACAGCGATCCTGATCAACTGAACCAATCGTTTATTGAGGCTTGCTCGGCGTTTGAATCGCGGATGTTTACCGGGCATGGCAGCATCACCTTCTTCGAGAAGCTGTCCCATGCGCCGGGAGAAACGTCCTGGGTGCCTAAGAACGAGTTGCTGAAGCTGTCCCAAAGCTTAAAGCAAGGCAGCTACGAAGTGGCCGCCCAAACGATCGGCGAATCGATGAAGGTGTTGCAAAATCCGGAGCTATCCGTCGAGATGAAGCGCTGCATTAGCTTTGACATCTTGAATACAATTCTGCGAACGGGAATGGAGATGGATATTCGCGATTGGACCTACGAAATCCCAAGTTCCGATGCGTTTAATTCCCTGCAGGAGCTGGAGCGCCATTTCCTTGGCCTTGCTTCGCGGATCTGCGAGTTGGCGCTGCATAACGAACGCAAGGAAGAGCATTCCCTGATGGACCGAATTATCGCCTACATCGACAGCAATTATATGGATCACTCGTTAAGTCTGGAAGCAATCTCCTGCAAATATTCGATTTCGGTGTCCCATTTCAGCCGCTCCTTCAAAGATCAGATGGGAATCAATTTCGTTCAATACATCTGGCAAAAACGGATGATGGCGGTGATGAACGATCTGACGTCCACCAACGATCCACTGAAGGACATTATTCAGCGGGTCGGCTACCTCGACACGCCTAACTTCATCCGTAAGTTTAAGAAGGAAACCGGTTTAACTCCGGGCCAGTACCGCAAACTGTACTCCCAGGTGGAATCCAGCAATCCACCGATTTCGGACTCGGCCGATGTCGGATAAGACGGTGGTTCCAGAATGAGAAGAAGGCTGCCTAAGCTTGAGTGCTTAGGCAGCCTTTTAGAATTGATGCTTTGGTTTATTTTCCACAGCATTTCTTGTACTTCAAACCGCTTCCGCAAGGGCAAGGTTCGTTGCGGCCGATCTTGTTCGACCGGGCTTGCTTAACGATATGCCCGCGAATGGAAGGTCTCGCTTGCGAGCTTCCGGAATTGTCCTGCATCCGGCGCAGCTCGTCCAACGTGTGTCCGGCATTGGACCACATCCGGGTGTGATCGTATACGTCGCCAATGAGGGCTACCGCTTGCTGTGCCTGCTTCTGCGACGAGAAGTTCAGGTCCCGACGTTCGAATTCGTAGAGCAGATCCTGCAAGGAAGCTTCCATCGAGCAGCCGAGTTGAATGTCGTCTACTAAATACTCCGCGCTTTCCGCATCCAAATGAAACTCCTTCGTCACAAACTCCCGCAACGCCGTCAGTTGCGGAGTCATCTCAAAGTAGTCTTGATCCGCATATTTAAGCAGTTCCTGCGCCTCCGGCACGTAGTAAGGTTTCCCTTGCACTTTGCCCTTGAGCTCGTCAAATTCTTTGTCTTCCATGTCCAAGGAGGCGATATAGCCCTGATGAAGCTCAAAATACTGATCCGTCCGGAGTAAAAATTGGTTCAGCTGTTGCAGCAATTCCTCTTCTGTGATGGATGCATGGCTGTTCTGCGCGTTATAGATTTCCGTAAGCTTCGCTGGCGCGATGATTCCATACAGATTAATCGCGGCCATCAAGTAATTGTAGAGCCGGTGGCTTCGTTCCAGTGCTTGCCGGAAAGCCGGTTGATCCAGCTTCCGGAAGGCTGCCTTCACTTCGTCCGGAATCACCAGGTGCAACTGGTTATCAGTGAAAAAAGTAAACAGCAAGCCGCGATCCAGGAAATAATAGTAGTATCCGAAAGGTGTCGCGTTGCTTGGTTGATAGGAACCGTAAAGCAGCGAGGCGAACAGCTCCCATTCCTTCGGTCTGCTATTTCGTAAAGCAACCTCCAGCGATTCGGGATTCTCAATGCTTGCTTGAACGGCGGCGGCCAGCTCCTCCTTCTTCATCTTGGAGCGGCCAGGGATGCTATAAACGGCGGCTAACGCCGCCAGCCTGGTCTTGGTCAGGCTGGGCAAGATGTCCGACAGCCGATGCATCACCTCGCCAATCATTGCATGCTTAATATTGTTCTCCTCTAGCAGTTGGTTCGTCTGATCAGTCATGTAAAACTACTCCTTCTTCATTTCATTCAAACGGATATTTCAGCCCCCATTGCCCGCGAATCTGATCCATCAAGCGCAGGATAGCCAGCGATTCATCGAGCGAAATGTCGCTGCTTTCGGTCAACCCGGCGTTCAGGGCCAGACCGACGGCTTCCGCCTCATAGGTGTAACCTTTAAAGGTCCGATCATCGGTCACGGTCTCAGGCTCTTCCCCATCGATATACAACGTGGCCGTGGTCGCGTTAAGGAACCCGGGAATGTATATCTTGCCGTTCGTTCCATGAATATAAGCATCGTTGCCGATCGCCAACCGCACGGCGCCGTTTAAGGAAGCGACAGCCCCATTTTCATAGGTCAACAATACGGAGAAGTGCTCATCGACCCCGGTTTCCCCGATATGCGCCGTACTTTGGATGCTTTGCGGGTGCGGCCCCAGCACCATCGACGCAAACGAAACCGGGTAGATGCCGGCGTCCAGCAGCGCCCCGCCGCCAAGCTCGGGGTTAAGCAGCCTCCCGGCCGGATCCCAGCCGGCGCGGAAACCAAAGTCCGCTTTCACCATGCGCACTTCGCCGATCCGTCCGGCCGCCAGCCATTCCCGCACCCGGCGGATGACTGGCAGGAACCGCGTCCACATCGCTTCCATCAGGAACAGCTTGTGTTCGCGGGCATAGGCTACCAGTTCCTCCAATTCGGCGGCATTGACCGTAAACGGCTTCTCGCATAAGACAGCTTTTCCCGCACGCAGTGCCATCATCACATTTTCCTTATGGTAAGGATGCGGTGTAGCTACATAGACGGCATCGACTTCCGGGTCGGCGACCAGTTCCTCATAGCTTCCATACGCTTTAGGAATCCCAAATTTCTCAGCAAACGCCTTGGCCTTCTCCAGATTTCTCGAACCGATGGCATAGGCTTCGCCGTTGCTCGCATGCGCCAAATCCCCCGCAAACGATTCGGCAATTCCCCCAGCCGCTAAAATTCCCCACTTGATCGTCGCCTCTCCCATTCGTTCCTTCCTCCTTTGCTCGATTCATCTTCCATTCATTATAACTGCTAACCCGCCGATGGGGAAACGGAACGAATTGGAGCGTCCGATATGCTATAATCAATAGACGCGGGAAGGACAAGCCCCCGCAATTTCGCCATTTGAGAGGTTGGGCTGCATGCTGACATTTGAGCAGAAACTGGAAATCTTCAAATCATTCCCTGAGCTGGAACAAAGAAACGTATCGCTGGGCCGGGTAAATTTCCACTATGAAGGCAGCGTTTATGATAAAAAGACCGTCGTCTACCACCTGCACCCCAACGGGAACGGGTTTGTTTACGCCGGGCTGCTGGACGGTTATGAGACCGATGCCAAAGGATTCGTGAATATTCGGGACATGGCGGAGCCCGAGCTGCGCCGCCTGGTCAAGGCGTCAATTACCGCTTTGTCCGTCCGGAAGGACGAAGACAGCGTTTCACCCTCTGTGAACTCCGGATCGAAAGACGCTTCCCTGCAGAACACCTCAACCGGGGGTGTGTGGGCAAATGCCAAAGGCGAGAAGCTGACGCTCAAATACGAGGATGATTTGTGGTATATCTACTCCGGATTAAGCCTGGAGATGGCCTTCGAAACCCGCGAGGAAGCCGGAGAGTATTTGGCGGAGGAAGGCTTTTCCCCATTTAAAGGATAATAACTGAAACTCGAGCGACCGACCATGCCTTACGGGGCATGGTTTTTTGTTGATTTCAAAAAAAGTTTGAATTCGTTCAATAAATTGTTTGATTTTTGACACAAAATGTTCAATAATTAAGTCAGACACAATTTGTTCACATTTGTAAGTCCAGTGAAACGTAAAGGAGCGAGTCCTCATGTGGCAACCGGAGAAATTGAAAGGCAACGCTTTTCTATGGATTGTTGGGCTGGGTGTTTTTTACGCAGTGTTCTACACGGTATTTACCCTACTCTCGATTCACGGTTAATGGGTCGCGTTTTTTGTAACCGCTGCCATGGGCTTGGGCGATCTGCCTGATCCCGCGTATGATCAATGTCAAACATCTACCGCCGAGCCGGTGAGGTCTTCCTCCTGCGCGAAGCGGTGTTTTTGTTTTTGCCGGGAAGGGATAGCAAGGTATAATACGTTACGTGGCCGCGATCGGCCCTAGGAACAACTGAAGCTAAGGAGTTATCAACTTGAAAAATCTGCTCGTCACCGGTTACCGCGCCCATGAGCTCGGTATTTACAACCAGAAGCACCCAGGCATTCCCTATATCCGTCAAGCGATCACCCATCGCCTCATCCCCTTGTTGGAAGAAGGGTTAGAGTGGGTCATTACCCCCGGCCAATACGGCGTGGATCTGTGGGCTTGCGAAGCTGTGTTTGAGTTGAGGAAGCGGTACCCCCAGCTGAAATGCTCGATCATCACCGCCTACAGCCGTCAAGAAGAGAAATGGAGCGATGAGAAAAAAGACTACTATTCGCAAATCCTTCGCCAGGTCGACCATTATGCAGCCGCAAGTAAGGAGGGATACCTTGGTCCTTGGCAGTTTACGGGCCGGGACGAGCTGCTATTCCGGAAGACCGATGGTATTCTGCTCGTCTATGACGAGGAGTCGGGCGAGGCAAGCCCGAAATATTTTAAGGAACGTGCCTTAAAGAAGCAAGCCCAGGACGGTTACGTCTACATCAACATCGGTTCCGAAGAAATTCAAGCAATCGCTAGCGAAGAACAGGAGCGGGCTTACGTTGACAGCGACATCCGCCCGGATGAATTGGGCCCGGCTCTCAATGATTATTACTAAATGTTGACTGATTATTATTTTCACATTCAAGTTACAAAAGCCCCCATTCGATCGATAAAATGGGAGCTCTCATAATGAATTTATAAAAATTTTAGCTACATAACCTTTTTAACTCAGATTCTAAGGACTCAATTATTTTTAATTGTATTCTTTGATATCCTCCTCTTACAAACATTGGCATACTACCACCTAAATCTTCATCAAGAAACTTGTAGTATGTTGGCTTATTTTTATCATCCAATGCAAGATGATGGGTAGAGTGTCTGTACAACTTTATTTTATGTAAAATCTTTTGTAAGTCAGGATACTCATTTTTAAATCCATTCCAGAAATAACCCTTTAGATTATTTCGAGTCCAATAATTTTCAACATTTTCAACAAGTGATTTATTAATAAGATTGAAAAAATCTTTATACATCTCCTCATTTTTAACGAGTCCATAACTAACTAATTTTCTGTGAAAGCCGTATTTCCTCGTATTACCGTTGTCGCTGGAACAAAGCGGGGGCCAAGAACACTTGAGTCTAAAGAAGGCAACAGGATGCCCGGTAGAACGAAATTTCGTCTACAAGGTATAAGAGTCTAAATTGCTGGACATCATGCTAATTTAGCTGGCTGCTTGCTTCGGAGGGCCGCCATCAATGTAATCTTGCTTATTCTTTAACATGTGATAAGCGATGGTAAGTATTTTATGTGCCACTGCTACAACCGCTTTTTTCTTCCCTCTTCTTGAAGCGAGTTTCCAAAACTTAACGGACAGTGAACAGTTTCGTGTCTTCGAGGCGGCCCATGCAGCCTCACATAGTGCGGTTTTGGAGTGAGGGTTGCCTTTCACCGATTTTGTACTTTTTTTTTGCCAGCACTTTCGTGATTTCCTGGAGCGACTCCTGCCCAAGAAGCAAGATGATCTGCTGTTGGAAACTGATCCATGTCGACGCCAATCTCTGCAACGAGCGTTGCAGCGACAATACGATTGACACCTGGAATCGTGTCCAACCGAGTTACTTCTTCTTCGTATGGAATCAAATACTGTTCAATTCGATCTTCCAACTTTTTGAGGGACTCTTCCAGGAAAACAATGTGATCCCAGGAACCCCGGATCATAAAGATTTGATGCTCGGTTACGGTGCCAAATAGGGATTCTGCAACTGCGGTTACATTTTTCTTGATGTTCCCGTGTACACGGTGATCGATATCGTCCGCATCGATGTATCCCTGTTCCACTAGTCGTGTCAATAAGTTTCGACCGGAAACACCAAACACATCGGAAATCACGGCACCCAGCTTCACATTGGAGCATTCTAGATACTTCTGAATGCGGTTCTTTTCTGCTGTAAGGTTGCTGACCCATTTCTTACGCAGACGCACCATATCCCGGAGTTCGCGCAGATCTTGCGAAGGAACAAAACTGCGTTCGATCAGCCCGTGACGCAATAACTTGGCGATCCATTCTGCATCAGAGACATCTGTCTTGCGGCCGGGAACATTCTTGATTCGGTAAGCATTCGCCAAGGTGATGTCGAAATACCCTTCCAAGATGTTGTACACCGGACGCCAATAAATTCCCGTGCTCTCCATAGCAATGTGAGTAATCCCTTTGGATTCCAGCCATGTGAGCATGTCGAATAATTGGCGAGTTGTTGTTCCGAATGTCTTGGTCTCCGACAGCACTTCAGCTTCTGGTTCATCACTTACAAGTGTGCAAACGACGATCGTTTCTTGATGGACATCCATACCTGCGCAATGATTTAACAACGTTTCCATCCATACCAACTCCCTCGAATATTGGCCGCAGTCGGAGGCAATCGATTGATCTGGACATTTTTCTGTCCGTGGTCACCATTCCAGCGGAACAGGCCAACATGGGGTTGTGCACAAATCGAAAGCCTTACAGTTTTTGTTACAGGGTCGAACCACCAAAAAAAGCTGCGTACCTGTTCCGACAGCGGTTATTAGCAGTATTGGAGTTTAGTACTGGAATGAAACATAGCCCCTAGCTTTCATGCCGGGGATGTGGCGTAAAGCCATGATTGTTTTTGTACATCCGGAATAGCATCTTCTTCTAGCCACCCAATGTTGTTTTTCTGTTTTATAGTATCATCAAATTGGTAATATAAACTAATAATACTCAGCATTTTCTCTCTATACCATTTCTCATTTATATCTTTTGAGATATTCGTTTGTACTCTTCTTAAGCCGTTTATTCTCTTTTTTATAAGACTAATAGCATCTTCAGAATGTATTTTGTACCCATACTCAGCAAAACATGCCTTACTATGAACTAAATTCAACTCAGTTTTACGGAAATCAGAAACAACCGCCGTAGTATCATCTATCATCAGTATTTTTGAATCAAAGCATGGATAATTAGAAACTGTTATTTTGTTGATATTTAACAATTTTTCACATTGTCTCTTTTGATATCCATTTGTAAATTCCCTACCAGTAATGAAAACCTCCACATTTACTCCTCGGCTAGAGCATTTTGCTAAAGTTTCAATAAAGTAATCTGATATTTCAGCCATATCAACCAGAGGTAACGAGATACAAACATTAGTTCTCGCTTCACTTAGCAACTTTTCCCACTCTTCTGATAATACTCCTATATTCATTTCTTGAGATTCATCTAAATTAGGTAACAATTCACTAAGAAGGTGAGATTTATTATCTTCGAAGTATGAACTCATATTTATTTTAATTACAGATGATCCTGAGTTATCGAGTTCTAAGATACAATCTTCGTAATTTTCCATTCTCTGCCACCCATCAAAGACCATATATCTAAAGTTCTTGTCTCCACTGAAGTCAGCAAAAATTAATAAGAATAGACGCTTATAGTTAGTTGCTTTCGCAATAACATTGTGTAGTCCCATTAACTCCATTTCATCTTCGTCATTATTCAATTTTCTTAATTTTCTAATAGTTTGTTTTAGTTTCCTCAGATCTATATTTTCAATGTTAGGAATATCTATTAGTGGCATAACTGATTTAAGTCCTAACTCCCTAAGAGATCTACTTGACATCATATTTGAGTTATCTACTTCGATATTACCGTTCAACCCATTTATTGCAACATTCACTTCTAATATTTCATAGTTATCTAGTTTATAAGTTTCTAAATACTCTCTCCCTTTCTTTGTTAATACATTAGATCTATCGATTAATTCCTTTGACAGAAGGTTATACCAAGACTGTTCTATTAATTCCCTTGGAAGCCCCATTACACTACTGATATCATCAAAAGATAAATTTAATGTGGAATATCTAAGTACAAACTCATCTACAACCGCTAATCGTTTTTTTGATACCATTGAGCAATATAATTTCCGCCTAAACATTGGTATACCTATTTCGCAATATCCAACAAGCTTAAATCCTGGAAACTCCGAGCTATTATTTTTTACATGTTTCTCTAGGAACATTATCTTAGGTCCTCCAATAAGCAATTATTAGGATAGTTTCGAATGAAATCAATGACATCTACAAATGGATTTCTACCAATTACTCGAGCTCTTTCCGCAAATTTCGCATCACCGACTAATATTAAACATGTTTTCCCTCTAGAAAGGGCAACATTTAAACGTCTAGCATCATCCAAAAATCCAATTTTACCCTTGGAGTTGTTCCTTACAATACTATATATAGCTATATCTGATTCCGATCCCTGAAACGCATCAACGTTATTGATTTGAATCTTCAGGTTTTTCCATTTTTTATTATCATTTGGTTGAACCAAATTAGTTATTATTGATCTTTGAGCATCATAACCTGATATAACCGCTACAGATGCTTTAATATTCTTTTCACCGTAAATATTTTCGATCTCAGATAACAATTTTGATATAACAGTGGCTTCAGCATCATTTCTCTTTGATACACCCACATTTTGCTCAATGTTATTAGCTAAACCATGAGTATTTAGCCATATAATAGTTTTAGGCCACCAATCTAAAAAATGTTGTCTCTCTTGAGGTAATTTTTTTGAAACTATATTTTCTGTAGGATAAAAAACATCATTAATTAATTGTCCGATTGTAGGGTGCATCCTAAACTGTGAAGTAAGGACAATTTTTGCTTCATCTGAAATTCTTTCAAAAAGCTCTTCAAATAAACTCTTTTCCAGATCGCTTTTTCTGAGTCCCTTTTCTTCTTTCTTATATTGTTCAATATTCGAATTGACTACAGGAGGTAACTGCTTGTGATCTCCAACTAAAATAATTTTTTTCCCTCTAACTAACGGTACAAGTAGTTCAGGAGTAGTAGCTCTTGCTGCTTCATCAACAATAACCCAATCAAATGCCATTTCGTTTAAAATATGACGAGAAGCTATTCCGAGACATGTTGCTGCAACTACTGAGGCATTCTGGGCAAAGATTTCATCAAATTCATCTAAATTCCCTAAGCGTTTATGCCATTCTCTGGTAATATTGGTCAACTCATATAATTTCTTCTCGTTTTTATTTAATGTAAGTGTACTGTGATCTTGCTCTAAATTTTCGTTAAATTTTTCAATCTGACTCATCTTTTCACTAATTTGTTCCTCGCTTAAAGTAAAATTAGATTCTAAATAAATTTGGAAATTTTTTTTAGAGGTCTCTCGAACTTGCGCAACCCATCTATTTACTTGATTTGTCATCAATAACGATTCGGATTCTTCGGAGATCTTTTCTAATCTTCCCACTCTAATTGCTTTGTGTTTGCCAATATGTTTTACAATATTAGCAAGTGCATGATCGACAGCAACATGTGATTGTGAGGCAAGTAAAATTCTCGCTTCAGGATCCTCTTCCAATATTTTTAAAATTATTTCAGTAATTACTGTCGTTTTCCCTGTTCCTGGCGGCCCTTGTATTAAAAATACATCTTTTGTTGATAGTGCCTTATTAACTGCTACTTTATTAGAAAAATCAAGAGTCTGTATAAAATTTTTCCGCTCTATAATAGAATTCATCGTGGCCAACTCCGGGTCGCGGATTATTTCAATCAAATTAGGATTAACGGTACGACCATCCGTTACAGCTCTGGTAGCGTTTTGTAATCTTTTTAGACTCGCCTCAGCTTGAACTAAATCTAATCCAAGCTTTCCTCTTGTGGAGATTTCCTCTAAATTTACATTTGGTTTAATATTTATAATAACATTGTCTTGTTCAATGCTATCAAGCACTCCCACTGTTATTTGGCTTGTACCATTTTTTGAAGTTAGTTGAATCAAATCATTTTTCTCTAGGCCAACATCAGAATTATCAACTGTAACTACAAGTTTTCCAGACATTTCATCATAGATAAAATTTGAGTATTTACATAGTCTTTTCTTTTCTTGAATTATTAATTTTTCATCTTGTAGGTAATCATCCCATTTTTTAAGTAGCTTATTCTCCTCATCTTCCCTCGCCTTACTTACCTTTCTTTTCCTTTCCTCGTCATTTACATGTAGTAATACCTGACTGAGCGCCTCAGATCTTTCCATTTCTTGCATGTTTTTTACAACAAACCACTTAGCATAAACTCTGATGCCGCGCCGTAATTCTTGCTCTTTTAAGTTAAAATCATCATCTAAGTTGTTAATTAAACCAACAATAAAACAACTTTGGTCTGGTGAAAGCTTACAATGATATTTCAACGAATTTCCGATTAAATAGTAGTTGTTATTATTTTTGTAAATAACAGACTGTTCTAAATCATTAGAAATGAAACTAATTGCACTCTCAATGTTCATTTGTCTAATTTTTCCTAAAGAGTACAAATCCTTTGATATTTGACCTTTTATTTTTAAATACAACTTTGTTCTTCTGGATAATAAATTCATGTACTCCGACCTAACTACATTTATTATCTGATGTATATTATCAGGTCTCTTACTAGAATCATTTTGTAATAGTAAAGTAAGCAATTCTTTAATAGAATTAGAGCAATTAATCGGATCAATTTTCGTTAGTAATGAGCCTTTATCTTCTGGTGGGTCTTGGGCTGTTAATAAATAATAAAATAGGCAACCAACGGAATAAAAATCACTCGTAAAGCTTATATTACCTCGTAAAAGTTGTTCCGGCGAAGCATATGCTACCGTCATCATGTCCTTTAAAGTTTGATTATTATTATAAGTTACACCAAGAATTTTGCTGATTCCAAAATCAATAATTTTGACATTCTCAAAAATATCAACAAGTACATTGGTTGGTTTTAAATCTCGATGTACTACCTTGTTCTTATGGGCTTCAGATAATCCAGAAAGTATGTCTAACATTATTTTTATTTTCTTTTCATAAGAAATATCAGGATTATTATTTATGTATTGATATAAATTGTCTGCCTCAAACCATTCTGTAACAATATAGAATAAATTATTTTCAACTCCTGAATCTTTATATGTAATTATATTTTCATGTCGAATACGGGATAAAGACTCGGCTTCCCTTCTAAAAAGCTCTTTTACTAGAAGTTGTTCATCAGCATTACTAAATCTGAGTGTTTTGCATAATTCCGTTTCAGAGAAGAAGCGATAGCATATTCACTGTCGTTAAGGGGTAATTTTCGAAAATGGTATTATATGGATGAAGAAAAGGGCAGACTTGCAGAATTTTAGAACAGCTCATTTTTTAAGCGGCAGCCCGTTTTGAATGATGAGAAACGGCGAGCGCAGATGCAAGCAGAACAATGGCATTCAAATACTGGTGAGTTGTGACTTTCTGAATGCCCCGGACATGTGCGGCGTCTGCCGTCAAATAGGTTTTCAATCGGGAGTTGCAGCGTTCTACGCTGGTTCGTTCATTGTAAAGTTCCTTCCAACGCTTTGTATCCCGATGAGGGATGCTGTATCGCCGGAGATCATCCTTCGCATTTACTTTGACGACCATTCCATAGTTTGAAGACGAGCAGGCAGCCATGCCAAGCGGACAGTCGACTTTACCCGTGGCATGCGGGCAGCGAAATTTATGCATATCGCCGTCAACTCCCCAGTATGTCATCGCATAACCCATGGAACAGCACGGTGTTCCGTTCGAGGTCATGCCAGCAGGCGGTTCCTTCTCCCCCCGAAGATTAAGGGGAATGATGGCTTGTGCCTTGACGTTGCGGGCGGCCTCATAAACTTTCATTTGGTCGTAGCCCGCATCGAGTATGAAAAATCGTGTGCTCGTCCTGGACGCTGTTTTCTCGATCAGGTCCGGCGCCATTTCTCCATCATTGACATGCGCCGGCGTTACTTCCAAGGCGATCGGCAATTCACTTTTCGTATCGACCGCCAGATGAATTTTGTAACCAAACCATGTGATTTTATTGCCGAAGGAATCAATTTTTGCGCCCCAGTTCGCATTACCCGTTTGCTCGCTTTTGCGTTTGGGCTGCTTTTTCTCGTAAGCGCGGAGAGCGGCGCTGTCTATGGCGACGTTACTGCCTTCTATGATACCTTCCTGCTGACAGCGTGTGACCAAATCCTCAAAAAGCCGTTTTGCCAAGTCCTTTCTCGTCAGTTCTGAGAAGACTCGGCTTAATGTGGATATGGAAGGAGCTTCTCGATCCAGCGGAAGACCACACTGATAACGAAACCGGAGATCCGTATCCAAACGCTTATGCAACCCTGAAAAGGTACTTATTCCTTCAAGCGGCGCAGCCAAGAGTGCTCGTAGAATCCCTTGTCTGCAGTATCCCTCAGCGCCTCGGGGTGAACGGCTTCTCAGTTCCTTGGCATACGGTCTCAGATCGAGAGAGCTGAAGAAGATCGGCCATCTCTCCTTGGGTTGAATGTTTAAAAGTTCTTCGAAGGAAAACAGACATTCTTGGAGAATATACAAAGTGACTTCCTCCATCCTTGAGGTTTTTGGGTTCGGTCACTTGAAAACTTCTCCAAGTTGGGGTGAAGTCCCTTTTTTATGTCCGAAAATCCTTACGGCTCAAGGCCTCAGATTACTGCAAAACGCTCAAATCTAAGTATCTTAATCACAACTTCTTCTTCATCGTTTCTAATGTCAATTGCACTCCATATTTCTGTCGTAGCTGCCTTATATATTTCAGTAACAAGTTGATATCTTTTCGAAATTAACAAATCTATTCCTCCCTTGCATACTACTTTTGGTTTATTATCGAAATCCTGAATCCGTGATAAAGGTTCTTTGAAAATTAAAGATAATTGAAGGAAAAAGCACCTCCGGTAAAGAAATTAAAAGAAAATCATAACTTTTCCAATTTCACCTGAGAGGTGCTCTATGAAGATCCAATTTGTCCGCTCGAAAGAGTTAATTCTCTCTACTCACGCCGGTCTTGCAACCGTTGGCGCTTTGCTTGCGCATACTGGACTTAGAAAGCGCCTGAATCATACAAAGATCAAAAGTATGAAAACACCGATTCATTCCCACGCCGATGTCATGAAGAGCTATCTGGGCCTGCTCTGCCAAGGCAAGAGCGACTTTGACCATATTGAGCCGTTTCGAAAAGACGATGTATTCACAATCTGCCTTCAGCTCCAAAAAGTCCCCTCCAGCCCGACTCTTCGCCAGCGTCTTGACGCCGCAGCACAGACGCCGGAATGGAACCGGATTTTACTTGAGGAATCCGCTGATCTCATTCGCAAGGTAAAGGCTCCATTAACAGGGCTGACAGCAGGTGAAAAGGCTTATGCGCCGCTGGATATCGACGTATCTCCTTTCGACAATTCCGGCACAAAGAAAGAAGGCGTATCTCGTACTTACAAAGGGACTGACGGCTATGCTCCCATCTTTGCCTACCTGGGCCAAGAAGGCTATGGCGTTAATGTGGAACTGCGTGAGGGCAGTGTGCATTGCCAGAAGGGAACAGCCGCATTTTTAGAACAGAGCATCGCATACGCCAAACGTGCAACGGACCTGCCGCTGCTCATTCGCATGGACGCTGGAAACGACAGCGCCGAAAATTTGCATGTTTGTCATCGCGAGAAAGCCGACTATATCATCAAGGCCAATCTCCGCAGAGAACCGAAGGAAATGTGGCTGCGCATTGCGGAAACGACGGGAATCGCCTGCCAGCAGCGCGAAGGAAAAGTCGAATATATCGGCGCGATAGAATTTCGCGAAAAGGGATTCGACCGCCCCCTTCGCCAAGTGTTCCACGTCATTCATCGAACGATTGATCGGGATGGACAAGTGTTGCTGTTCCCGGAAATTGAAGTGAGCGTCTATTGGACGTCGCTTCGCTGTGCCCCGTCACGAGTGATTGAGCTTTACCGCGATCATGGGACAAGTGAGCAATTCCACAGCGAAATCAAAACCGATTTGGATTTGGAGCGTCTGCCTGCAGGAAAATTCGCAACGAATGATCTCGTACTGCATGCCGGCTTGTTTGCCTATAACCTTCTTCGAATCATCGGCCAGGAGAGTCTGCGTGAGCATGACTCGCCGATTCGAAACAACGTGCAGCGTCGCCGTATTCGTACGGTTATCCAGAATATTATTTACATGGCGGCAAGATTGGTTCGACATGCGCGAGGTATTCGATTCAATTTCGGCTGCAACAGTCCGTGGTTTCCCGTTATCCGTCGTATTTACTGTGCCTTTACCTGACAGGATGGAATGTTATAGGGGTCAATAAGGCCTTGTCAGCCAAGGTCTGTTTGATCATGCGCTCCATCAGAGTGCGATCTCATTAAACAGTTTGTCAGCGTCAAAAATCGCACATTTTACAATAACAACCAGATTTTCAATCGAGCAATACAAAGCGTCACGGATTCAGGGAAATATGTCACTAGGCTAAATATACTACATTCATCCAATATATCCCATAAAAAAATATTCATTTATCGTTGAATAGACTATAAACTACCCAATAAAAGTCACCTTCCGCCCGCCTCCAGACTACACTAATAGCGTAAATCGCTTTCAGTGCAACACGACGTTTGCATAGCAAAGGAGGTATTCCCATGGGCGAAAGGCAACTCCCTACCGTTGCTTATTTCAGCATGGAGTACGGTCTTCATTCCGATTTTAAAATGTATGCGGGAGGGCTGGGCATCCTCGCCGGCGATTTCATCAAAGGGGCCAAGGACATCGGCGCTCCCCTCGTCGGCATTGGTATTAAGTGGAAGCAAGGATATACCGACCAGCGAATCGGTGAGGATGGACGGCCTTACGATACGTTTACTGATCATGAGTATGAGTTTCTGGAGGACACCGGCATTACCGTCACGGTGACGATCAAAAATACCGAAGTTCCATGCAAAGTATGGAAAACCGAACAGTTTGGCAATAATCCGCTCTATTTACTGGATACCGACCTCCCGGGCAGCGAGAACGGCTGGATCACCGCCCGCTTGTATGGCGGCGGCTTCGGGGAGGAAAGAATTGCCCAGGAAATTGTGCTGGGCATCGGAGGCGTAAAGGCGCTTCGCGCACTGAACATTCCGGTTGAGGTGTACCATTTCAACGAGGGTCATGCGGTCTTGGCCGCCACAGAGCTGATCCGCGAAAAAATGCAAGCCGGATTCACCTTCGAATCGGCTTGGCGGACTACCCGTGAATCCGTCGTTTTTACGACGCATACGCCGGTTAAGGAAGGTAATGAGGCTCATGGGCTGGACCTGCTGGAGGCGATGTCAGCCTTTAACGGGTTAAGCCGCGACCAGATGGAGCGGATTGGCGGCAACCCGTTTAACATGACCGTAGCTGGTCTGCGGCTCGCACGCCGTTCCAATGCGGTGGCCGCCTTGCATGCGGAGACCGCAAACCGCATGTGGAAGGACGTGGCCGGTCGCTCGGAGATCATCGGGATCACGAACGCGATCCACCTGCCGACGTGGGCCGATCCGCGGATGCTCCGCGCTTATGACGAGGGCGGCGATCTATGGGCCGTCCACATGGAGTTAAAGCGCGAGCTGATCGATTTGATCCGCGAGCGCTCGGGAGTGGAGCTGAACCCGGAGCGGCTGCTGATCGGGTTCTCGCGCCGGGCTGCGCCGTATAAACGCAGCGACCTGATCTTTTCCCGGCCGGACCTGATCTCTCCTTATCTTGAATCGGGACGGATCCAGCTCGTCTTCTCCGGCAAAGCCCATCCCAATGACGAAACGGGCAAGCGGATCGTCAGCAACCTGGTGGCGATGATGAAACGGTATCCGGGCAGCGTCGTGTTCCTGGAAAACTACGATATGACGATCGGCGCCAAACTGACCCGCGGGGCGGACGTCTGGCTCAACAACCCGCGCCGGCCGCTGGAAGCGAGCGGCACCTCGGGCATGAAAGCCGCCGTCAACGGCGTGCTGAACTGCTCGATCCTTGACGGCTGGTGGCCGGAGGCGTGCTTGGACGGTGAGAACGGCTGGCAGATCGGCGACGGCTTCGAGTCGGCCGACCCGAACGAGCTGGACCGGCATGACAGCGCGGCGCTCTACGACACGCTGCTCAACCGGGTCGTGCCAACCTACTACAAGGACCGCCCCCGCTGGGTGCAGATGATGCGGCGCAGCATCGAAACGACCCGCGAGGCATTCTCCACCAAGCGGATGCTGGAAGAGTATTACCAGAAGCTGTATATGCGGTGAAAGGCGAACGCGGTGGTGAGCGTGGCGAGAGGGGCAGATGCTGCGGGTGAATGATGCGTGAGCGTGGCGAGAACGGCGGAGGCTGCGGGTGGATGAAATGCGCTAACGTGGTGAGAGCGGCGGAGGCTGCGGGGATGCAGGTGGCGAAAGTGGTAGATGAGCTGTGAATGGAGTCTGTAAAATAGTTTGTGTAAACTCCTAAACCCAGTAAAATGGAAGACATAGAAAGGTTGGGGAGAATACATGGGACTTTGGACGAAAGAGCAATTGCGAGCCTTCATTAAGGAGAACAAGCTGGTAACAGCACAAGACGCGCAGAATGCTTTGAAAGAACTGTTTGCTGAAACTCTTCAAGAAATGCTGGAAGCAGAGCTCGATACGCACTTAGGCTACGAGAAGCACGAGGTCAAAGCCAAGATGACGCCAAATAGCCGAAATGGCAAGAGCAAGAAGACGGTGGTCAGCGAATACGGAGAGCAGGAAATTGCAGTTCCACGGGATCGGATGGGTGAGTTCGAGCCCGTTGTTCTGCAGAATCACCAGAAGAATGTAACTGGCATTGAAGATCAGATCATCGCCCTGTACGCCAAAGGTGTCAGTACACGAGAGATTCAAGACCATCTGCAAAACCTTTACGGTATCGAAGTCTCGCCTACGCTCATTTCCAATGTCACCAACAAAATCGTGCCTCTCATTAAGGAATGGCAGAATCGGCCGCTTCAAGGCGTCTACGCGGTCGTCTACATGGATGCGATTCACTTTAAAGTGAAGCAGGACGGGGCCATAGTTAACAAAGCGGCCTACATGGTGATTGGCATCGACCTGGACGGGAACAAGGATGTACTCGGTATGTGGATCGGGGAGAATGAATCCAGTAAGTTCTGGCTCAGCGTGCTAAATGACCTGCGAA
Organism: Paenibacillus sp. MB22_1; assembly: GCF_047200555.1. Taxonomy (NCBI): domain Bacteria; kingdom Bacillati; phylum Bacillota; class Bacilli; order Caryophanales; family Paenibacillaceae; genus Paenibacillus; species Paenibacillus sp. MB22_1. The sequence continues at coordinate 2,402,248 of NZ_JBLADV010000002.1, read as the reverse complement.
ATCGTGGTGTCCAAGACATTCTCATCATCTGTGTGGACAATCTGAGTGGTTTCTCCGAAGCGATTGCGGCCTGCTATCCAAAGACCGAGATTCAAAAGTGCATCATTCACCAGATCCGCAACTCCACTCGTTACGTGTCGTACAAGGATTTGAAGAAGGTGACTGCCGACCTCAAGCCCATTTACAAAGCCGCAACCGAGGAAGGAGCGCTGCTAGAGATGGAGCGCTTCGAGGAAGTCTGGGGCGCTAAGTATCCGCTTATAGTCCGCTCTTGGCGCAACAACTGGGAGGAGCTCTCCACCTTCTTCAAGTATCCGCCTGAGATCCGCAAACTCATCTACACCACAAATATGATTGAGAGTTACCATCGGCAGCTTCGCAAGGTGACCAAGGGGAAGAGTATTTTCCCTACCGATGAAGCCCTGCTGAAAATGCTCTACCTGGCCACGATGGATGTGACACGAAAATGGACAGGCCGTATCCAAAACTGGGGGCAGATGCTCCTTCAGCTTTCGGTCTTCTTTCCGGATCGGGTCAGTAACTATTTACGTTAGAAGCGCCAAATCCCCCCTCGGGGGGATTGCTTGGAATGAGTTTACACAGAAATCTTGACAGACCCTGTGAATGGCGAATGTGGCAGATCAAGCCCATAGCGCGGTGTGAGGGACTGCCCCTTGCACCGTTTTTTTGTAGTCTGAATGCCAGCACTATCCCCTCGCATTGTTGCTATTTGCCCTGGTTCCCTCCCCACTAATGTTCATCCGCAACTACTCCCTCTCGTATCACTGTTACTCATCCACTCTACCCTTTCGCACCACTGTTACTCATGCTCTGGATCGGCTACACTTAGTTGGACAATAAAAATAAGGGCTTGTAGAATAGACCTATCATGTTAAGGAGCGGATCTCAACAATGCCTAAACAACCACGACGCACGTTTACAACCGAGTTTAAAAAGCAAATGGTGCAGCTCTATGAAAACGGGAAATCCCGCGCAGCGATTGTGGAGGAATATGACCTCACTGCGTCTGCTTTAGACCGCTGGATCAAGCAAGCCCAGACCACAGGCTCCTTCAAGGAGAAGGACAATCGCTCTTTCGAAGAAAATGAACTCATCACTTTACGTAAAGAGATTCAACGACTTAAGATGGAGAACGATATTTTAAAGCAAGCCGCGCTGATCATGGGACGAAAGTAGCTATCATCCAGAACAACCGTGATAAATACTCGGTATCAGCAATGTGCGACGTCCTACAAATTGCAAAGAGTACGTTCTACTATGAAGCAAAGGAACGAGCGAAGGAAGATGAACTAACAGAAACGATTGTGGAGATCTTCCACAAGAACCGCAAAGCCTACGGCACGCGCAAGATTAAAGCCAAGCTAAAGGAACAAGGAATAGTTGTATCTAGACGTCGCATTGGCCGCATTATGAAGGAGCAGGGGTTGGTCTCCACCTACACGATCGCTCAGTATAAGCCCCACAAAGCGGCCTCCAATGAAGCAAAGACGGCAAATGTGCTGGCTCGTGAGTTTGAGCAGACAGAAGCAAAGCGCTTCGTCGTTAGCGATCTAACGTATGTAAAGGTTCAAAACAAGTGGCATTACATTTGTGTGCTGATCGACTTGTTCAATCGAGAAATCATCGGGCATAGTGCGGGCCCAAACAAGGATGCGGCTCTGATTTCCCGTGCCTTCTCTACCGTACAAGGTGATCTGCGTCAAATCCAGTGGTTTCATACGGACCGCGGTAGTGAGTTTAAAAACGAAAAGATGGACGAGCTATTGGAGACCTTTAAAATCGGTCGATCTCTCAGCATGAAAGGTTGTCCCTATGACAATGCCGTGGCTGAAGCTACCTATAAAATTGAGACTTTTGCATAATTCCGAATCGGAGTTAGCGTTATAGCGGATTTTCGACCGGCAGCAGGTCGTTTATCTGCTGAGTTCTTGTATTGTATGGCTGTTGGAATTTATTGGATAAGAAAATAGGCAGACCTGCAGAATTTTTGAAATCGCTCGTTTTTAAGCGACCGCTTTTGCTGAACGAGATGTGGCTATTGCAGATGCAAGTAAAACAATGGCGTTCAGATATAGGTGAGTCGTCACTTTCTCGATCCCACGCACATGCAGGGCATCTGCTGTCAAGTGGCTCTTTAGCCGCGCATTGCAGCGCTCAACGCTCGTACGCTCATTGTAAAGTGCCTTCCAGCGTTTGGTGTCTCGATGTGGATTACAGTACCGTCTAAGGTCTTCCTTCACGTCCACTTTGACGACCATACCATAATTTGAGGACGAGCAAGCGGCCATGCCGAGTGGACAGTCGACTTTGCCGGTTGCGTGCGGACAGCGAAACTTCAGGATGTCGCCGTCCGCTCCCCAGTACGTCATGGCATAGCCCATGGAACAGCATGGCGTCCCATTGGACAGCATGCTGGCTGGCGGTTCCTTCTCGCGCCTGAGGTTGAGCGGAATAATGGCTTGAGCCTTGACGATTTGCGCGGCCTCGTAAACCTTCAACTGATCATAGCCTGCGTCCAGCATGAAAAACCTCGGAGCGGCTCTGGATGCGGCTTGTTCCATCAGGCTTTGCGCCCGATCTCCGTCATTGACGTGCGCAGGCGTAACGTCCAGGGCAAGCGGCAATTCGCTTTTCGTATCGACAGCTAGATGGAGTTTGTACCCAAACCAGGTGATCTTGTTGCCGAACGAATCGAGTTTCGCTCCCCAATTGGCATTGCCGGTCTGTTCGCTCTTTCGCTTGGGTTGCTTTCTCTCGTAAGCACAGATGGCGGTGCTGTCAATCGCCACGTGGCTGCCGTCCAGAATACCTTCTTTCCTCAGGTGGGCAATCAGATCCTCAAACAGCAGCTTGGCCAGTTCTTTTTTCGTGATGTCGGCAAACACGCGGCTGAGTGTGGAGATGGATGGAGCTTCCCGATCAAGCGAAAGCCCGCACTGGTAGCGAAACCGAAGGTCCGTGCTCAACCGATGATGCAAAGTCGTAAAGGTATCGATGCCTTCAAGGGGGGCGGCCAGAAGCGCACGTAAAATGCCCTGTCTGCAATGCCCTTCAGCGCCTCGGGGTGAGTGGCTTCTCAACTCTTTGGCATAGGGTCTTAGATCGAGCGAGCCAAAAAAGATCGGCAATCGATCTTTTGATTGCATGGCGAGCAATTCCTCGAAGGAAAACAAGCTTTCTTGGAGAATATACATTGTGACTTCACTTCCTTTGGGTTTTCTTGTTAGGTCACTTGAAAACTTCTCCAAGTTGGGGTGAAGTCCCTTTTTTATACCCGGAAATCCTTATAGATCAAGGCCTCAGATTACTGCAAAACGCTCAATTATGAAAACGGAGTTCATTAACCAGATGAGCTTCCACAGCCTTCTTCATCTAGAGGTGGAACTGTACGATTACATCAACTGGTTCAACAAGCATCGGATTCACGGAACACTGGGATACCTGACACCTGTTCAGTATCGTCAAGAAGCCCTTAATAAAGTTGTCTGATTTACTGTTGACAATCCATACTCATGCTCTCTACTCTCTCGCACATTGCCATTACCCCTCTACTCTACTCTCTATCACCGCTGTTGCTCATCCACTCTACGCTCTCTACCCCTGTATATCCGTCCTACTCTCCCTCACACCGCTGTTTATTCGCCGCACTCCCTCTCTCGCGCCCAATGTATATGAAAAATCATATACAATTTAACGATTTCTGCGGTTTTAAGGGAATGTATATGAAATTTCATATATATTTGCCCAGTTTCGAGAGAATTGATCGAAATCTATATGAAAAACCGAATATATTCCAATTTTTTCGTCGTTGGCACCCTTTTGTATATGAAAAATCGAATACATTTCCGATATTACCTAAAGAAGCGATTCCCAATATACATAAAAGGAGAAACCAACTTGATGAACAAAACGAGCATATTCTATCGCGCCTTTGCGAAACGCCTGCTGCTTCTAGGGTTCGCCCTGGTCTGCCTCATCTCCGGCGGCATCAGTTGGGCCTCTGCCCCCGCTCCCGCCTCCGCCGCAGGCACGGCGACGGCGGCGCCTGCCAAAAACGTCGTCCTGCTGGACGCTTCCAGCGGACATGCCTTTGTGCCCAGCCGGGCCTTAAACGGACTGAACGGTATCCAGGTTCAGTGGGATGCAGCCCGGCAGCAGTTGACGATCGCGCAGGGCGAAGCCACGTCCGCGATCCTGAAGGTCGGCTCCGCCAAGGCCGAGGTTAACGGCGAGCCGACCACCCTAGCCGACGCGCCGTTCCCCCAGGCCGGCGCGACCTACGTGCCGCTGCAATTCGTCAGCGCCACGTTCAATTTGCCGGCGGAATGGGACAAAACCGCCGGCTCAGTTACCCTGGGTCAAGGCGATGCCCGCTTGACCCTGCCGTATACAAGCCGCAGCGCGCTCACCAGCGCCGGCGCCTCAAAAGCGATCGTCAGCGCGCGCAAGACGTTTAAAGTGGGCGGACGTTCCTTCTCCACGCAGATGGTCACCATCTCGTTGATGGATCCCAAAGTCCGCCTGAAGGTGGCGCTCGCTGGCGACGCGGTCGGCAAGGTCGAGGAACTGAGCAGCCTCGCCAAGCGCCATAAGGCTGTCGTTGCCATCAACGGCACGTTCTTCAACGCTTATACAGATAACGCCTACAAAGCTCCTTAAGGCTATATCGTCAGCGGCGGCGAGTTGAAGATGAAAGCTTCCGGCGACAAGCGCACCATCTTCACCTATGACTCCAACCTGCTGGCGCGGTTGATCCCCGGCGATGACTTCAACGATGCCTTTAACGCAGGCACGATGGAGGGAGCGCTTCAAGCCGGGCCGCGCCTTGTGGTCAATGGCAAAGTAGCCGTTGACGTCAAAGCGGAGGGCTTCAAGGACCCGAAAATTCTCACCGGCGGCGGTGCCCGCAGCGCCTTAGGCCTCACGCGCGACCATAAGCTGATCCTGCTGACCACCGGCGGCGCCACGATTCCGCAGCTCGCGGAAATCATGAAGCAAGCCGGCGCGTACCAAGCGATGAACCTCGACGGCGGCGCCTCCAGCGGCCTGTATTATAACGGGAAATACCTGACCCAACCGGGCCGCAAAATCAGCAATGCGCTGATCGTCACCTACCAATAAGCAAGAAAGTCAACAGCAACGAAGCGACCAACCAACGTAAGACCATCAACAATCAAAACGGCACTTCCAAGGAGTTCACCCCGCAGGGACAAGCTCCAAAGAAGTGCCGTCTTTTTACATCACCCTCTTATCTCAACCCTTTACGCCGATTCGAAATGTCGAGCCAAACCGCAAAGACGAGGATCGAGCCCTTCACCACGTATTGCCAGAACGACTCCAGCCCCATCAACGACATCCCATTGTCGAGCGAGGTCATGACGAGCGCTCCAATTAAGGCGCCCAGCACCGTACCCGCACCGCCCATCAGCGATGTCCCGCCGATGACGCAAGCCGCGATCGCGTCCATTTCCGCCATGTTCCCGGCGGTGATCGTCGCCGAAGCGAGGCGCGACGTCAATACAATCGACGCGATGGACGCCAGCAACCCGCTGAGCAGGAAGACGATCATCGTCTTGCGGCGGATATTGATGCCGGACAGCCGGGCCGCTTCCAGGTTGCCGCCGATCGCATAAATGTGCCGGCCGAAGGTTGTTTTGGTGGACAGGAAGTAGAAAATGGCCGCCAGCGCGATAACGAAGATGATCGGGAACGGAATGCCCTTGTAGGCATTCATCACGAGCACGAAAGCGACGACCAGCAGGGAGAGCGCGGCCATCTTGATCACGTCCACTGCAAATGGCGCCACCTCAAAGCCGTATTTCTGCCGGGAACGACGTTTGCGCAGCGTGCTCCACACAATCAGGCCAATGGCCAATATCCCAAGGATGATGCCGAATCCCGAGGCAAAATACGCGTTACCCAGCAGCGCCAGCACTTTATCGGAGACCGGGATCGTCATCGATTTGGTCACGCCCATCAGCGTGCCGCGAAAGACCATCATGCCCCCCAGCGTGACGATAAAGGCGGGGATCATTTTGTAGGCGACCAACCAGCCCTGCAGCAAGCCTAAGATCGCGCCAGCTGCCAGCGTAGCGAGGATCACCACAATCGCCGGCAGCCCCAGCCAGTTGCTGAAAATCGCGGCAAGCCCGCCGGTCAACCCCACGATGGAACCCACCGACAAGTCAATATGCCCGGCGACGATCACCAAGACCATCCCAATCGCCAAAATCGACGTCACCGACATTTGCGTAAACAGGTTGGATAAGTTCCGCGCCGTCAAAAAAGTCGGGTCCAGCAGGCCAAACAGCACCCAGATCAACACCAGTGCGCCCACCATCGTGTAGGCCCGCACGTCCATTTTGCCGAACAGGCTGCCCCAAAGCGTCGGCTTTAAGGCGGCCCCATCCGTTTGTTTACCTAGTTCCTTTTGAAGCTCCATGTTTATTTCCCTCCCGTAGCGGCTTGCATGATATTTTCTTGGGTCGCTTCGCGCCAGTCGAACTCCCGGACAAATTTGCCTTCGCTCATCACCAGAATTCGGTCACTCATCCCGAGCACCTCTGGAAGCTCCGAAGAGATCATGATGATGGCCACGCCCTGGTCGACCAGCTGATTCATAAGATGATAAATCTCGTATTTCGCCCCGACATCAATGCCGCGGGTTGGTTCGTCCATGATGAGAATTTTCGGGTCAGACATCAGCCATTTGCCGATAACAACCTTCTGCTGGTTCCCGCCGGACAATGTGCCGACAGGGGTTTCCAACGACGCGGTTTTCGTCTTTAAATCCTGCACATATTTCAGACCCCAGCGGATTTCCTCATTATCGTTAATCACGCTTAACTTCGAGACCTTAGCCAACGTCGCCAGCGTTGTATTCGTCTTGACGTCCATCCCCATGACGAGCCCTTGACGCTTGCGATCCTCGCTGACGAGGGCGAGTCCGGCGCGGATGGCGTCGGAGACGGAGCGAATCCGCACTGGATTGCCTTCTACGAAGATCTCCCCCGTCGCCTTACCGCCGTATGCGCCAAACAGGCTGCTGACCAGCTCGGTCCGGCCGGCCCCCATCAACCCCGCGATGCCGAGGATTTCCCCTTTGCGCACCCGGAAGCTGACATCCTTAATCACCCTCTGATTCCGCTTCTCCGGATGCCACACGTTATAGTTCCGAACCTCCAGCACAGTATCCGATGGGCGATGCTCCACCCGTGGGTACCGTTCCGTCAGCTCCCGTCCGACCATCATCGACACGACCTGGTCATCATTCGTTTCCTTGCGATCCAGCGTCGCTATCGTGCGACCGTCGCGAAGCACCGTAATCGAGTCGGCCAGAGCAAACACCTCCGGCATCTTGTGCGAAATATAAACGCAAGACACCCCTTCGCTGCGCAGCTGATTCAAGATGTCCATCAGGATCGCCACTTCACTTTCCGTTAAAGCGGCCGTAGGTTCATCCAGAATCAAAATCTGCGTATGCTTGGACAACGCCTTGGCGATCTCCACCAGCTGCTGCTGGCCGATGCCGAGACTGCCGATTTTCGTATCCGGAGAAATATTCAGCCCAACCCGCTTCAGCCACTGCGCCGCGTTATGATACAGCTCATCCCACTGGATCACGCCGCGTTTGGTTGGTTCCGCCCCAAGGAAAATATTCTCGCCCACCGTCATCTCCTTCACGAGCGCCAGCTCCTGGTGAATGATGGCGATGCCGGCTTTTTCTGCATCGGCAATGTTGTGGAACTGCTTCTTCTCGCCGCCGATGACGATGTCCCCGCTGTAGGTGCCGGCTGGGTACAAGCCGCTCAGCACCTTCATCAGCGTTGATTTACCCGCTCCGTTCTCGCCGCAGAGCGCGTGGATTTCCCCTTTACGCACTTGGAAGTTCACGCGGTCAAGGGCTTTCACGCCGGGAAACTCCTTGCTGATATTCACCATTTCCAATACATACATAGGCTTAGCTCTCCTTCATTCGCCTAAGGATCGGCGAAAAGCGCGAAACCAAGGAGGCGCCGAACGCTCCCTGGTTTTCGCCGCTTCCGCCCTTACCGATGTCCGGTTCGCATTACTTCGGCCATTGATCCTTTGGTACGTTTTTGTACACGTCCTCCAGCTTGTGGAACCCGTCTTCAATCACGACGTTCAGGCTATCCTTGTTGACCGGAATTGGATCCAGCAGCACGGAAGGCACGTCAATTTTGCCGTTGTTGACGGTTTTGTCCGCTTTTACTTCCTCGCCTTTGGCGGCCGCAACTGCCATTTCCGCAGCGGTGATGGCAATCGATTTAATCGGTTTGTAGACGGTCATCAGCTGCGTACCTTCGGCGATCCGTTGGACTGCGGCCAAGTCCGCGTCCTGCCCGGATACCGGGATTTTGCCGGCCATACCTTGTGCGTTTAACGCTTGGATTACCCCGCCGGCCGTGCCGTCATTTGCAGCGACCACGCCCTGAATGTCATTGTTATTGGCGGTCAGCGCATTCTCCATATTCTTCAGTGCTTCTTCCGGCTTCCAGTCCTTGGAGAACTGGTCATATACAATCTTGATGTCGCCTTTCTCCTCCAGCGGCTTCAGCACGTTCATCGCGCCTTCCTTGAACATGTGCGCGTTGTTATCGGTGTCCGCACCGCCGATGTAAACGATGTTGCCCTTTGGTGCCGCTTCAATTACAGCGCGGGCTTGAAGTTCGCCGACCCGAACGTTATCGAAGGAGATGTAATAGTCAACGTCCGAGTTTCTGATCAAACGGTCATACGCGATGACCTTGATGCCTTCTTTGTGCGCTTTTTCCACGATGGGTGCGGTTGCTTCGGCGTTGTGTGCGATGACCACCAACACGTCAACGCCTTGCGAAATCAGTTGCTCCGCCTGGCTCAACTGCGTTGCGTCGTCACCGTTCGCCGCAAGCACCTTCACTTCGCCCCCGAGCTCTTCGACTTTGGCGGTGAATAAATCCCGGTCCTTCTGCCACCGTTCTTCCTTCAGGGTGTCCATCGACATGCCGATGACGATTTTCCCGTCGTCCTTGCCTCCAGCCGCGCTCTCTGCATTGTTCTTTGTGTTCCCGCTGTTGGCGCTGCCGTCCGAAACAACCCCGCAGCCTGCCAGGGTGGAAGCTAACAAAATGGCTGCCAAGCTTAACCGTACAAAATGACTATGTTTTTTCACTACGCCTACGCCCCTTCTTTTAAATAATCGTTTGATGATTCCGCTTACAAAAATATCGTAGCATCGCTCCTCGCGCTTCGGTTCGGTCAAAGCCTGCACTTGTTTGCGCTTGTTCTGCATTCCTTTGCCATCGGATGTAAATGCTTTCAAACCGAACGCTTTCACTGGATTTTTTTGTGCAATCACAACAAAAAAGTCCTTGTCTGGGACAAGGACTCACCTAAGCTAACCGAACGGACGGACTTATTCGATTTCGATTTGCTGGCGATATTCACTGGGGGTGATGCCAACGGATTTCTTAAATACCCGGCTAAAATAATTCGGGTCTTTGTAGCCCACCTCATAACAGATTTCCTTCAGGCTTAACGAGCGCCCGGCGATCAGCCGCTTCGCCTCCTCAATCCGCAGTCGGGTGAGATAATCGCTAAAATTCTCTCCGGTCTGCAGCTTAAACAATTTGCTGAAGTAGTAAGGACTGAGATTCACGTATTCCGCCGTCTGCTCCATCGAAATCTCTTCTTTGAACCGCTGGTTGACGAATAGGATCGCCCGCTGAAGCACATGTGAACGGCTGCGTTCCTTCCGTTCCCGCAGGCCGTCGATCCAGCCGCCAAGCCGGTGCAGCGCGCGCTCGCGCAGCGATGCCGTATCCTCGCAGGCGCTCAGATCCTCGATTAACTCGGGACCGTCCCCCGCCTCCACGCCGCGGCTCAAATAGAGGAGCAACCCAATTACATCCCCGCGCAGACGCGGAAAATAATCCGACCGCCCCCCTTTCAGGCGTTCGAACAGCAGGTCAAAGCGCTCGGCTGCTTCGGGTTTGTCCTGCCGCAGCAGTGCATCCAGCAGCTTCTTCTCCTCATCCAGCGGAATCGCGGGGCCGCCCGAGCTTTCGGCGATATCGTCATAATGTCGGACGCAGACGATGTCCTGCTCCTCCGCACAGACGCGAACCGCTTCGCGGTACGAGCGGCTTAGCCCGTCCCAGCCCTCGCGGACCCCGCCGATCCCGACGGACAACGGCAGCCCAAACCGCTCCTCCACCTGGCTGCGCAGCCGCTCGCCCCATTCCAACGCCATCACCCGCTGCTCATACCCCGGCCGTCCCGGCGGCAACGGGATAAACAAAGCGATCTGATGGCCCACCACCGGGCTGACAATGCAGGACAAGCCCGGCTTCGCCCATTGCTTGACCGCATCGTAAATCTCCTTCTTGACCACCTGGAAGCTGGCCCATTCCTTGGGGGTGTGCTTCACAAATGACAATACCATCGCGTAGCCTTTCCTCCACTTGAGGTTCAGCATTCGGGCCAGTTGGTCGGCCTCGACCTCCTGCGCATACTCCAGCATTAACATCAGCGACAGTTCGTTCTCCGCCAGCGGCAGCAGGTGGGAGAGCTTCTCCTGCAGGGAGAGCTGCTCGTCGCGGGCCCGCTTCGCCTCTTCGGTCTCAGCGATTAGATGCTTCAGTACGTCTACGATCTCTTCCCGCCGAGCCGGCTTCAGCAAATATTCCCGTACGCCTAGCGCCAGCCCCTCCTTCGCATAGGCAAAATAATCATGGGCCGTGATAATAACCACCCGTGCCCCCGGCTGACGGGCCATAATCTCCCGCACCGCTTCTAAGCCCTGTATCCCCGGCATTTTGATATCCATAAAAATAAAATCCGGCCTTTCCTCCTCCGCCAGCTGGATCGCCCGCCTCCCATTCTCCGCATGAACAAAACGGAACGTATCCGGCATCGCGTGGCTGATCATCATTTCCAGACCTTCCCGTTCCAATGCTTCATCGTCCGCAATCAGCAAAGTGTACAATTCGGATTCCCCCTTCCCTGTCCTATGAAATCCCTACGCGAAGAGGCAGCGTAAACCGGACGGCGGTTCCAGCCCCTTCCTCGCTGTCGATCTCGATTTGTTCCTCTCCGTCAAAAAATAAATGCAGCCGCTTGAACACATTATGCGTACCCAAGCCGGTCGAATGCCTTTTACCCCCCATCTGCGGAGCGTCGCCGCGTACCGATTGCAGCAGCCGATCCACCGTCTCTCGGCTCATGCCAACCCCGTTATCGCGGATTTCAATCTCGACCCGATCCCCCTCGCCAAGGCGAATCGCCAGCTCCAGCACAGCCCCTTCCTCCATCTGTTCAATGCCGTGTACAAAAGCGTTCTCCAGAATCGGCTGCAAGGTTAAGCAAGGGACTCTCCCGTCCAGTGCGCGTTCGTCGATGTTCATCCTGAAGGCAATCCGATCGCGGAACCGCGCCTTCTGGATGTTCATGTATTCCGTAACATGGGCCACCTCCTCGCGCAGCGGGACCGCCTGGTCAAGCTTCTGCAAGTTGTAGCGCAGCAGACGAGACACGGAAACAGCCAGGTCGCTTGTCTTGGTTGCCCCTTCGAGATAGGCCAGCTTGGAGATGGAGTTTAAAGTATTAAATAAAAAATGCGGATTGATCTGGCTTTGCAGCGTCTTGAGCTCCAGCTCCTTCACCAGCCGGTCCTTCTCCAAGTTGTTGATATTCTCCGCCATCAGCTGCTGGATGTTGTCAATCATTCCATTAAACGCCCGGCACAAAATACTAATCTCATCGTTGCTGTCGCTCTCCGGCGCTTTCGTGTCCATCCGCCCTTTGGAGATCTGCTTGGCAGTCGCGACCAGCCGGCGGATCGGATTGGTAATGCTGCGCGACAACCAAATCGCCAGCAGAATGCTGAAGGCCGCTGCCGTCACCACCAGCAGAATGCCCAGCTTGTTCAGATTTCCGGTCGCATCCATCATCTCTTCGTAAATCGGCTTATATTGCTCCAGCTCCAAGTCGACCAGCTCCTGAGCCTCCTCGCGGATAAAGCGCTGCGTCTGCTCGGCTTCGATATAAGCCCCGGCCATCGTATCGGAATCCTCGTAACTGATCCGCTCGATCATCGCCTCGGCCTGCTCCAGGAACGTGTCGATCAGGTTGCGGTAATTGGCGAGGGCCAGGTCGCTTCCGCCAATCGTCCGGAGCCCGTCGAGATCCGATCGCAAGGACTTGACCGCATTCAAATGCTTTACGACTTCGGGCAAGCTCTCCTGATCCAACTGCATAATGAATCGGTTCATCGACCGCATGTTCTCTCCCACCTCGTAGGAGATCTCTTTGTACAGCAAGATGCGCTTCATCATCAAGTGGTAGCTCTCCTGAACACTCTTTCCGCTTTGGAACAGGAAAAACGATACCGAACTCATCACCAGCACGAACAGCGGGATGAACAGAAACAACTTGCGGCGGATGCTCATAAACTCTCGCCCTCCTCCACGTTGTGCGCATTCAGCACCTTCACTTCCGTGAAGTAAGCCTTCTTCAGCGGTTGTCCCCCAAAGTGCTCATAAAGGAGCCGAACGGCCGTTTCCCCCATCAAAAAAGGCTGCTGCGCAACCGTCGCTTCGATCTCCCCCTTGCGAATCGCCTCCAGCGTTTCCTTCTGATTGTCGAAGCCGATAATCGTCAGGTCGTCGCGGTTTTTGGCCGCCTGCAGCATGCCAAGCGCATCGGTTGCACTGGTGCCGACCATAATGGTGATCTCCGGATGGTTCCGGAGCATGTTGGCCGCCTGCTGAATCGCCTCCATGTGGGAGATGTTCGAGCTGCGAACGTCCACGATCTCCAGCCCCTCGTGTTCGGCGACGATTTTCTTCAGCCCGTCCAGCCGCTGCAGCTGGTTGGCGGCCTGATCGCTGCCGATGATCACGCCGATCTTGCCTATCCCGCCAGTCGTCTCCACGACAAGGCGACCCAGGCGCTCGCCCGCGGCTAAATTGTCAGTGCCGACATAAGTCAGCCGCTGGCTGTTTGGCGCATCGGTGTCGATGGTCACGACGGGGATGCCGCGGCGTACCGCCTTATCGATGACCGGCGTAAACCGCTCTTCATTGAGCCCCTGCACGATAATCGCGTCGACGCGGGCGGCGATCGCTTTTTCCAGCAGGTTCAGTTGCTCTTCCATGTTGTTGCGCACCGGCCCCGTGAACTCGATGTCGATTCCATACTTCTCCGCCGCCTCCGCTGCACCTTTCTCCACCATTTCCCAATAGGGATGGTAGCGCTCTTGCTCGATCAGCACGATATGATAGCGTGGCTCTCCGCTCGCGGGCTGCCCTTGCAGCTCCTTGACAATGCTGCCGATTTTCCCCGAGTACCTGGCAAAGCCGATAAACAAATAGACCAAAACCACGATGCAGATCATGATGCCCGCCAGCCATTTCTTGTCCTTCATGAACCAGTTCACCTCTTCCGATAATCCTATCTCAGGATGTAAACGGTTGCAACTAGGTTTGATAAAAGCTATCTAACAGCGGGCCCTTTCAATATTCAGATCTCAGGCCTGTCAAGCCTCTACGTTTCTCAATTACATGATTGTGAAGGAGAGAATGATTGTCCCTTTAAGATTTATATCCGAAAATACGGGGGGCGATAGTGGGGGATGATAGCAATCAGAAGAGTGTAATTATCGTAAGTAGGTTCAATCGGATAGGAGGCTACCCAATAATGGAGTAGCCGACCTTCCACACCACCGTACGTACCATTCGGTATACGGCGGTTCAACCGCTTGAGTGCAATTGACGTAATCGCTCGTATTGAGCAGGGAAGTCATAATACCCTGCTCGTGCGAGCCTTTCGTTTGTTACAGAGCGATTTAATATTGCGCTTCCGGCTACACGCCAATAGCCCAATCGAGTGTTTCCCCATGGGTATGCCTGCCACTCCGGTATTCCCAGCTTTCGCAGGTTTTGCACCCTCGTCTTCGGCTTCTTCCATTGTTTCCAGATGTACATCCGCATCCGTCTTCGCAGCCATTCATTCCAGTTCTGCAGAATTCGCTTCATGTCCGCTACATAGAAATGGCCGATCCAGCCGCGAATGTAGACCTTTACGTTTTCCATGACTTGCCGTGCATTTCTGCCTTGGCTTCGACTCGTTAGCTCTTTTAGCTTCTTCTTCGCTTTGGCCAGGGATTAACGATGTACGCGTATGTATACGCCGTCTCCGTTCTTTCCCAAAGCAAATCCGAGGAATTTGAAGTGCCTTTGCGCTAAGACGCTAACGACCTTGCTCTTCTGCGTATTCATTTGGAGCTTTAGCTTCTGTTCCAGATACTTCCGGCTGGATTCCAGCAGTCGTATGGCTGCTCGCTTACTCTTTGCTAGCACCACGATGTCATCGGCATAGCGGATCACCTCCACGCCTCGGTTTCCATCTCCTGATCAAATTCGTTTAGATTGTTCAGCCCTTCCGCTCGCCGCTGTCCCGGCTCCGCGTACTATGGCCTCTGCTGACTTCTCACAGCAAGCTTTACTCCATGCTTCGGATTTTCCTGCTCCATGTCTGTGAGACCTCCCCGGGTAAGAGCGATAACTTTCCCCTCATCTATCTGCCACATTTACATGATGAGATTCGGGCAGTATTGGACTTTACTTTGTCGTGCAAGCTCGTCCGTCTCACCATGCCTTGTATGTGATTTCTGTTCGTCAGACCGAGGGTTTGCCTCCGGCTTCCTTCAGATTCCGCCTCGCGACGGACACCCTTGCCCTTGGCTAACAGTTCCTACTGCCAAGCCTGTAGCGGACTTTCACCGCCTAGTTATCGCCCATGCCGGGCGCACACGAATAAGCCCAAACTGGCCAACCAGTTTGGGTTTGATTTCTATTTATTCTGCGGAAATCGAAGCGTCTGCCGCGTGCAGCAGGCCGAAATTGGCTTCTGACGTCCACCATTAGCTCGCGACAGCTTCGAATGGAATGAACAGCCTAGCTATCGGACAATATTTATTTTAGCTGATTATTTCTCCTTTTGGATTTCTGCCCAAATCAGATAGATCAGCCCCGCAATTAATGCAATAATTTCAGGAATCATCGAGTAAGAAAAGGTTGCCCCCATGGCATTGCTAAATGTACCTTCAGCAAAATTGCCATTCTTTTGCCCCATGATTGCAGCCACTAGTAAGTGAGTTGAATTACGGAATATAAATAACATTGCCGCGATCACGATTAGGATTGTACCGGTACCTCGTTTATTCATAACTTGTCACCTTATATTTCAGTTGGGTTTAGTGCTGCTCTCTTTTACTGTATAGAGTCCGTCGGGTAATCCAGCATTTCCTGGTTTGGCTATATAAACATCAAGAAAATAGGTTTTGTCCACAATTTTCACATTAGTAAAACCATCAAAATTCCATACTTCTTCATGCATAGTTCCATAGGAATTACTCATATTGGGGGTATATTCCATCCAGGAATATTTGTGGGGTGGAATTTTTTGTGTAACAGAATCGCTATCACTGTAAGTATTACTCCAAGAAGAGCCTACTGTTACACCTGCTGTGAATGCGTTTTTCGCATACGTGGAGGTAAGGGATACATTGCTTGTATAAGATTGCGAAGCAGTGAAAGAAATAGTCCGGGTCACTTCCTGACTTGTTTCATTGTATACAGGAACAGAAATCCTACGAGTTAAGTCGTTACGATACACGGATTGAATAAAACCAGCCTCAGTATATATGCTCATGTCTATTAATGCAAAAGGAGTTATTTCGTCTGGTTTCAATTCATTAGCAACACCATCATTTTTGTTTAGTTTTGCCTGGTTTATATTCTTTTGTCTCTCAATCTCTTGTACTTTATGGTTATTTTGTTCCATAAGTACCTCGTATTCTGTTGCACTTAACTCTTTTTTCACGCCATTTTCAACTAAGATCGCTCTAACTACTTTAATCTCTTCTGAACCTATACTCCCACTCTCAGCAAAAGTCGAAGGAACTGCGAATGCAAACATACTTACCACAAGTGACAGGACGACAGGAAACTTCCCACAAGTGACAGGACGACAGAAAACTTCGAAAACTTCATTACAAATACCACCTTTCCTCTCTAAGGATAATTTGAGATAAATTTACATTAATAGAATACAACATACAGTGGTATTTTTCAATTTTTAACAATTAAAACCTTTAAATAATTTTAAGCGGGCGACAACACTGCCGCCCTTTATGCCTCGTCCGCTGCGAACCGCAGGCCAAACTGGCGTCTGGCTTCCTCCATCAGCTCGGCGACAGCCAGCGAACGGGCATGCGTATTGATCTGGCTCTCCCGCTTGCCGCTGAGAATCAGCTCAATGAACTCCAGCGCCTCGTAGTACATCGACTCCTGCGGCTGGAAGCAGGTCAGCTCCTCGGTTGTGCCGTCACGGTACAGGATTTTGACCTCATACGGCTGGTTGATTCGATCGATCACGATCGTTCCGTATTCCCCCTGGATTTCCGTTGGCAAATAGGAGTCGGTAATTTTGGAATACATAATCACGCCGTCCATCTCCGGATAACGCACAACGAGACTGCCTTCCCCGTCTACGCCTGAAGACAGCATGATCGCCGAAGCCTGCACGGATTCCGGTTTCCCGAACAACGTCACCATCGGATAGATACAATAAATGCCGAGGTCCATCAAAGCCCCGCTGGAAAACGCAGGATTAAAGGCATTCATCACCTTGCCCTGCTTAAAGGCGTCATACCGCGAAGAATACTGGCAGTAGCTTGAAAAATAACGCCGCACCTGGCCGATTTTGTACAAATTATCCTGAACGGCCCGGAAGTTCGGCATCAGCGTCGATTTCAGCGCCTCCATTAACAGCACGTCATTGCGGCGAGCCGCTTCGATCATCCGGCGAACCTCTGCCGCATTGGACGCCATCGGCTTCTCGCATAACACATGCTTGCCGTGGTCCATCATCAAGATGGCCTGCTCCGCATGAAATGAATTCGGGCTGGCGATGTAAACGGCATCGACGTCAGAGCTGGCCGCTAAGGCTTTCAAATCCGTATATACCTGCGGATCGCCAAACTTGGCAGCAAACTCTCTGCCCTTCTCCTCGGTCCGGGAGTAAACCGCCGTTAAGGCAAATTGCTCCGTTTCCAGTGCTGCCTGAATAAAACGTTCCGTAATCCAGTTCGTTCCAATCGTGGCGAAACGTATCACATTGATTTCCTCCCTTTGTTCATGGTTGCTTCACTCGTATTCTCTCATTCCCGGTTAGACTTGTCCACTTTCGCATGCTTCCGTTTTCTTGTCAATACGAACTGTTTACTTGCACAGGCGAAGAGAACTCATCTACAATAGATATAACGAAATGAACAAGGTTTCGGGGTTTAAGAGGGGTGATATTGTGATCAACGACAGCAAGTTTTTTTCCAAAAATGAAATCAAGTATATGGTCAGCGGAGACTCCATTTCCAAAGGCGTCATCTATGATGAACAACGTCATAAGTACGTCGTCTTGGAGAACAATTATGTTTCACTGCTGCAGCAGAAGCTGAAGGGTGCGGTTCATAATACCGCGCGGTTTGGCAACACGTTAATGAAGGGGCTCACGAACCTCAAGAGGGACGTGGAGAAAGATAAACCCCACATCATCTTAATCGAGTATGGAGGCAATGACTGTGATTTCAACTGGAACGAAATTGCTGAGCATCCCGATGCAGAACACCACCCGAAAACCGACTTTTCCTTATTCGAAAAAATGCTGACCGAAGCGATCCAATTCGTTAAGAGTCAGAACATTATACCGGTCCTGATGAGCTTGCCGCCGCTCAACGCCGACAATTACTTCAAATGGGTCAGCCGCAACGACCCGGAAGCGGAGAAGAACATCCTGAAATGGCTGGGGAGCGTCACAAAGATTTATTGGTGGCAGGAACGGTACAATTCAACGATTCTGAAAGTATCGGAAATGACCAAGACCAAAATGATCGACGTGCGCGGCGCATTTCTGGAGCACCCCGATTACACGAAGTTCCTCTGCTCAGACGGTATCCATCCGAACGAAGACGGTCACCGGATCATCTGCGATAAGGTGCTGGAGTTCGTCCGCAATAACTACCGGTTCTTGCTGCGGGAAGGAAGCGGCGGATTGGCGCTGGAATAGAGAACTGTCATAGAACGAGAGACCTGAGGATGTCAGGTCTCTTTTTTGCGGGCTTGTAAATCGCGCCATACCTTCTTGTTGCTGTATTCCTTGCTGGTGCTGATGTCCGGGCCAAACCAGGCCGGCGGCTCAAAGGACCGCGCCTCTTCCTCCGAGCTAAACTCCACTTCGAGCACGATAAAATCGATCTGGTCGTAAACGTCGATCTCTACTGTACGCTTGTCCCATTCGGCAGTCACCCGTCGTTTGGTCAAAGGGATCGCCTGATGAATCGCGATAATCTGCTCATACAGCCCCTCCGAAATGGACACTTCCACTTCTTCGCGGGACAGGCCAAACCCTCTTTTGAAGGTATGCGTATATTGAATCTCTCCGGTACGCAAATCCTCGATCCTGCGAACCCGCAGCTCCTGATCCTCATGCAGAGCTAGATACGTCTGGTCGATCGCATGTTCCGACCGAACCACCAGCGCTCCCTCTCGAATCAGTTGCTCCGGATACGCCGGTAACAGAAACTTGCGTTCAATTTCCAGCGACAACGGAAAAAACCTCCTCATGTTCTTTTCAGTAAAAATTCAGTATCCGTTCATCGTGAATTCAGCGGTCTTTCATGCTCCATTCAGTTGTTATTCATGCTGGATTCAGTCCCCCCAGATACACTGGACATATCCATTATACGAATACATACCTAGGGGGACAATCACGTGAAACTCATCCAAGACATGAAGATTGCGCTAAAAATCCGCTTGCTGGCGTATTGCCTGTTTGCGTTTCTCCTTATCATCGGTGTCGTGGGTCTTCGGGAAATTTCCAACGTTAACGACAAGCTGGAGGAACTGAATAACGAACGGCTCGTGCCGATCGTGAAGCTGGAGGAGCTGAAATCGAGCATGATTGCGGCGAGCACCTCGGCCAACAGCTACATGAACGCCTCCGATGACGAAGAACGCGCTTCGCTGAAGGAGGAAATCACCGCAACCTTAACGAAGATCGAGGCAAGCTTGTCCGAATATAACGATGAAACTGACCAAGCGACTGTAAGCAATGTATTGACTACATACGCAGCATATACTGAGGCGTTGGACAACTTCCTGACGACGTACCAGAACGGCATGACCGGTCCAGGAGGCCCAGGGGCGAACGCGCCTGCAACGGAGGAGGCCGCTGAAGCGGGTGCTGAAGCAGGGGATGCAACAGGGGTTGCGGCGGGGGCAGACCCAGCCGCCGAACCGGCAGGGGAACCCGGCGGACCTCCAGCAGAAATGACCGCCTTGGATACGGCGAAAGCCGAATTGATCGACGCGATGGACGGCTGGATCAATGAACATATCAATGAAGCGCGGCAAACCTATGAAGACAGCAAAGCGGTCTACCGTTCCACCTGGATCACCATGTTGATCCTGCTGGCCATTTCCGCCGCCGTCACTGTCGTTCTGGCATTGTTTATTATTCGCGCCGTCGTCCATCCGATTGAAAAAGTAACCGCCAAGCTGAAGGAGATTGCCGACAGCAACGGCGATTTAACCGGGCGAATCGGTTATCGCAGCAAGGATGAGCTCGGCGTGCTCAGCCAAAGCTTTGACGCCTTTATGGCCAAGCTGCAAACGATCATCGGGGAAATCATCGCCTCCAGCGGCACGATGTATTCCGCCAGTCAGTTGCTGAGCCGGGCAACGGGAGAAACCACCGCTTCACTGGAAAACATCTCCGCCACGGTACAGCAGATCGCTTCCGGCACCTCGGAGAATGCCGCTGTCGCGGAGGAAACGTCCGCCAGCTTAACCGATATGGCCCGGTTCTCCGAATCCACGGCCATCGCCAGCAAACATACAGCGGAGAAGAGTAAAATCGTCGGCGAAGCCGCAGCCAACGGGGCGATGAAAATTACAGAGATCGAAGAGGCCATTACCGATATCGAGTCGTCAACCCGCCTCGTTACGTCAACGATCCGCCAGCTTAACGATTCATCCGAGCGCATCGCCAACATGACCGAGCTGATCGCCGGCATCTCTGCCCAAACCAATCTGCTGGCGCTGAATGCCGCGATTGAAGCGGCCCGCGCCGGGGAAGCCGGCAGAGGATTTTCCGTCGTGGCCGATGAAATTCGCAAGCTGGCCGATGAGAGTCGGATCGCCGCTCAAGAGATCGCCGATGTGGTTGCCGACAACCAGTTGAAGTCGGCGGAAGCCGTAGCCTCGGCCAATGAAGCGGCCGGCAAGGTGCAAGAAGGCGTGGAAAAAGCGGCGGAGGCAAAGCGCAGTATCGATCATATTCTGGGCAGCGTGCAAGAAATCATCGGCCAGATCGCCCGCATCGATGAGGATAACGATCGGCAGGCGCAGAGCACCCGGGAGATGGAGAAAGCGATCAGCAGCATCGCGATCGCGACCGAAGAGATCGCCGGAGGCACGGAGCAGATTAGTAGCAGCATCCAGCAGCAGCTCGCCACGATGAACGAAATCGACGGCACCGCCGACCAGCTGGCCGCGATGGCGAAGAAGCTGCAGGACATGACCTCCGGCTTCACGGTGTAAGGATGTTCAGGCACCATGCTCGAGCACAACAAAGAAAGCCGTCCCGGGAGTTCAAGCTCCCTGGGACGGCTTCTTTAGGTCATATCGGAAATCTATTCGAAATTTCATATATAAAATGGTGCCAACGAAGAAAAAAAGGGAATCTATTCGGTTTTTCATATAGATTTAGGCTGTTTCTCTCGGAAATGAGCAAATGTATATGAAATATCATATAGATTCCCTTAAATCCGCCCAAATCGTTAAATTGTATTCGATTTTTCATATATGTTAGGCGCGAGAGGGGAGTGGGAAGGCTCAACAGCGGAACAAGTTGCTGGACATGACCTCCGGCTTCACCGTGCAAGTCTATGGCGCCCGGTAACCGATCTCCCCGTTGACGATGGTCATCCGCACCTGGACTTGGAGAAGCTGCTCGGGATCGCCTTCGATCTCCCGGTCGATGACCGTAAAATCCCCGGCTTTCCCCACGGCGATCTCCCCGCGCTCCTCCGCTTCCCCGGCGGCCTGTGCACTGCCGCGGGTAAAGAGCGCCAAGGCTTCCGCCGTCGAGAGCTTCTCCTCGGGCAGATAGCCCTCGTGCGTCTCCCCCGGCGCCCGCCGGGTCACCGCCGCATGCAGCCCGAGGAACGGGCTGAGCGGCTCAATTGGCGCGTCGCTGCCGCCGGCGCAGGCGATTCCGGCCGCCAGCAGCTTCTTCCAGGCGTACAGGTACTCCGTACGCCCTTCCCCCACCCGCTCCAGCACCCAGGGGAAGTCGCTGGCCACGAACCGCGGCTGGATATCCGCCGCGAGCGGCAGCGCGGCCATGCGCTGGACGAGCCCGGCGTCCAGCACCTGCGCATGGATCAGCCGGTCCGGGAGCCGGCTGCCGGAGATCAGCGGCTGCGCCTCCATCGCGCGCAGCGTGAGATCGGCGCCGCCGTCGCCGATCGCGTGCACGGCGATCGGGAAGCCCTGCCGCCGCGCCTCGCGCACGATCTCGGCGAGCCGCTCCTCCGGATGGATCGCCATGCCCCGGGTGTGCGGCGCATCGCTGTACGGCTGCTTTAGCAGCGCGGTGCGGCCGCCGATCGCTCCGTCGGCGAACAGCTTCACCGCACCGATACGCAGCCAGTCATCGCCGTCGCCGGCCCGCACCCCAAGCTCTTCCGCCTCCTCCAGGAACGGATAGTACAGCAGCTGGTGGGTGCGGAAGGCGATCCCTTCCTCGCGCAGCTCGCGGCAAATCCGCCGCATCGTCTCGATGCTGCCTAGAAACCGCAGGTCCTCGGTATGGGCAGCTGTGAGCCCAAGGCGCAGCGCGTCGAGCCAGGCGCGGCGGATGGCGTCCTTCTTCGCGGCGTAGTCCGGTTCGGGCTGCGCCCGGGTGAACGGCACCGACGCCTCCTCATACACCCAGCCGTTTAAGCGGCCGTCCTCGTCTCTGCCGTAAGCGCCAGCTTCCGGATCCGGCGTATCCGCCGTAATCCCCGCGCGGCGAAACGCCTCGGAGTTGGCCAGATACGCATGGAAGCAGGTGCGCGTCAGGAAGATCGGATGGCGGTCGCTGGCCGCATCCAGCTCCTCCAGCGTTGGCGCAGCGGCAGGCACGAACCGATTCTCGTCCCAATTCAAGCCGAGAATCCACTCGCCGGGCGGCGTCACGGCAGCGCGCTCCCGCACGAGGCGCAGCATCTCCTCCTTCGAAGTGACGCCGCTGAAATCAAGCATGGCGAGCTTCATGCCGTGCATGGACAGGTGCATATGCGAGTCGGTTAAGCCGGGGAGCACCACGGCCCCTTCCCAGTCGACGGTACGCACCGCCCGGCCCGCCAGCTGCAGCTTGAGCTCTGCCGTCCTCCCGATGGCGCGAATGCGCCCATTCTCCACGTATATCGCATCCGCTTCTTTCTCGGAGAGTCCGCTCTGCTCCAACGTTTGGATTCTCCCGTTGATAAATAACGTGCCTGTCACGAACACCGCTCCTTTCTGCCTATCCGTCGGCCTGTGTGCCTGCTTTTTTTCACGGCAGACTTACATTACATCCCAAGCATAAACTGAACGATCTTATCGTGCATTCCCGGCAGCCCTTCATGACCGAAATCCGGGTAGATTTCCAGCTTCTTCGGCGAAGTAATCGCGTTGTATGCGGCAAATTGCGTGGACGGCGGGCAAATCTCGTCCATCAATCCAACGCCCATCAGCACTTCGGCTTGAATGCGGCTGGCCAGATGGTGCACGTCAATGTAGCCTAGCTTGGCAAACAGCTCCTCCTCCCGCTCATGCTGCGGATCGAAGCGGCGGAAATACAAACGCAGCTCCTCGTATGCGTTTTTGGCCAAATCCATCTCCCATACCCGGCGGTAATCGGAGAGGAACGGATAAACTGGAGCAGCCCGGCGAACCCGCGGCTCCAGCGCTGCGCAAGCTAACGTGATCCCGCCGCCTTGCGACCAACCGGTAACGCCAACGCGATTCTCGTCGATCTCCGGCATATCCATCGCGATCCCCGTCAATTGCACGGCATCCAGGAAAATATGGCGGAACAACATATTTTGCGGATCCCCGTCTACCCCGCGGATGATGTGGCCTTGCAGCGTATTGCCGATCGTTCCGCCGACATCCTCCGATTTGCCGCCTTGGCCGCGGCAGTCCATCGCAAAGACATGGAAGCCCAGCGAGGCGTACCCCAGCTTCTCGGTCCAGTCCCCGGCATTCCCGGAATAACCGTGGAACAGGATCACGGCCGGCGCCGGGCCATCCGATTTAGCCGGACGCACGTATTGCGCATGGATGCGGGCTCCCTTTACCCCGGTAAAATAAAGATGATAACATTCCACACCCGGCAGCTGATATTCGGCCTTTTCCAATCGCACCTGCGGATCAACCGCGCGCATTTCCCGCAGCGCGACCTCCCAATAAGCGTCGAAATCCGGCAGCTTCGGGTTCATTCCTTTGTACTTGCGTAACTCGTCCAAAGGCTTGTCGATAACCGGCATTGACCTCTTCCTCTCTCCACAATAGGGTCTAATTTTACCGTCCGGCTGAACTGTAGCAGTTGCCGGGCCATCGCTCACAGTATAGCTTGACAACGCTTTCTATACAAGAGGAAGGAGAAGTATGACCAGTTTGCGTGCCCATGGTACACTATTTTTATAGATGAAGATAAAAAAAACGAACGGATAGGAGCCATACAGATGAACAACAACTACAAAATCGTCTTCTTTGATCTCGACGGCACGCTGCTGAACGAGGACAAGCAAGTCCCTCAGGATACAATCCAGGCCATCGCTGAATTAAAAGCAAACGGTATCGAGCCGGTCATTGCGACCGGGCGGGCGCCGTATTTTTTTGAACCGATCGCCAAGCTGCTGGGCATCGAATCCTTCGTCAGTCTGAACGGCGCTTACGTCGTCTACCGGGGCGAGCCGCTGCTCCAGCGGCCCCTGCCCGCGCAAAGTCTCCGGAAGCTCGTCGAGCTGGCCGGACGTCATCAGCATCCGCTGGTGTTTCAGGGGCATGAACGCTACTGCGCCAATACCGAGGCTCACCCCTTTGTCGTGGAATCCATTAATTCCCTGAAGGTCGAGCATCCGGGATTCGATCCGGAATTTTGGAGCAAATCCCCGGTGTATCAAGCCTTTCTGCATTGTGAGGAGCAGGACGAAGCGCTGTACGATGGGCAATTCGAGGACTTGCGTCTGATCCGTTGGCACCCGAAAGCGATGGATGTGACGCTCCGCGGCGGCTCCAAGGCGGTAGGCATCGCAGCCATGCTGGAGCGTCTCGGCATCCCCCTGTCCGCTGCTGTAGCCTTCGGGGACGGTTTGAATGATAAGGAAATGCTGCAGGAAGTAGGTTTGGGGATCGCCATGGGCAATTCCTATCCGGAGCTGCTGCCTTATGCCGATTATGTCACGGCTGCCGTGGATGAGGGCGGTATCCGTCAAGGGCTGCGTTATGCGGGACTGATTAACTGAGACTGTTCGCAAAAAATGGGAGATTCTTTGAAACATCTGCAGCCCTTCCTGCGTCAAAGGGTTAAACCAAACTGAATCCGGAAGGAGGGAAATGATACCCAAAGCCTCGCCGGACGCTGCGCAAGAGCAGAGCAGCCGGCGGATCGGATGCGTTTAACTCACTACTGTTTCCAGGAGGGATTTTGCGAATGAAACCGAAAAGAACTTTCTCTTTCTCTAAACTTTCAAAGCTGACGCTGCTAATGGTCATCGCGTTCACGATGATGTTTGGCGGTACGGCCTCAGCTTTCAGCGACATTAAAGGCGACAAGGAGCAGAAGGCGATCGAACGCCTGGAGAAGCTGGGGATCATTAAAGGCGGCCTTCACGGTCGTTACTACCCGGCCCAGAAGCTGACGGGTGCTGCAGCCGTCTCTCTGATCGTGAAAACGCTGGACCTGAACTTCGATACGGTCCGGTTCATCCAATTGCCAAAAGCCAGCAACTATTACACCAAGGTGAAAGATAACGCTTGGTATTCCGAAGCCTTCGTGATCGCGAACTACTACGGGCTGGACATTCCGAAGGACATCAACCCGGCCGCCAAAGTGACGAAGGAGCAATTCAGCCACTGGCTGTTCAAAGCGCTGAGCACGAAGGGCGAATACGCGTTTACGATGCAATATTTGTCCATCAATGATGAGAAGCAAATCAACAAAGACTATATGAACAGCATTCAAGCGCTTCTGAAAGCCAAAATCGTCACCCTGGATAAGAAGGGCAACTTCGGACCGAAGCAACCGATCTCCCGCAGTGAAGCCGCAGGCATGCTTGACCGGACGCTGCAATTTATCAAAGACAATGAGCCGATTGTGAACCCGATTCCCGGCCTGTACGATTTTGGAGTGAGCACAGACAAAATCACCAGTGACGTGACGAAAGTGAAGATCACGGCGATGGCGCCGCATCCGGGCTACGGCCTGGAAGTGTCGAATATCTCCTTTAAAGACGGCAAGGCGATCATCGACTATCGCGTCGTAGAGCCTCAGCCAGGACAATTTTATCCTCAGGTCATTTCCGAGGTGAAGGCCGTCACGTACATTCCGGCCGGATACCAGCCGGTGCTGGGCGCCCAATCGAAATAACCCGCATGATATGAAAAAAGAAAGGACCGCATGGGTCCGGCAGCAGCCGGACGATCGCGGTCCTTTCTTTGTTATGTGGAGTTTATGCTCGAGGCTCCGGGTTTCCAAACGTCCGAATCCACCGATAGCGATTCACCTTCACGATCGCCACCAAGCATTTCAGAATCTGATCGGATTTAAGACAGATAAACGTCAGCAGCGGCGATAACCCCAACACCGCAGCGCATAGAAAGGCGGAAGGCAACACGATCAGCCACATGAAGATAAAATCGTTGTACAACACAAATTTCGTATCTCCCCCGCTGCGCACAATTCCCGTCAGCGCCGGCATTTGGTAAGCCGTGCCTACCGCCGTAATGGAGAGCACCGTCATAAACTGCAGGGCCAGATCCTTCGATGCCGGGGATATGGCATAAAATCCCAGTACCATGTCTTTGATCAAGAAGAGCACCGCCCCCGTCCCCAAACCGATGATCACATAAAGCACCTGCAGCGTTTGGGCGTATGGCTTGATCTTCTCCGGATGTCCGGCGCCAATCGTCTTCCCGATGATGACGGCCGTTGCACTGGCCGAAGCGTACGTGACGACCGACACGATTTGGAAGACCGTCGTGGCGATGCTGTTCGCGGCGATCGCTGCTTCCCCCATATGCCCCAAGATCCCGGACTGTACCGCCATGGCCAGCCCCCAGAGGGCATTAGACATCAGGATTGGGGAGCCCACGCTAAGGTATTGCTTGAACGTGCCCCGGTCAAATTGGAAGAAGTCCCGCAGCGCGAACCGGATTTTGCGATCCACCCGCTTGAGATATCCCACCACGATGGCCAGCTCGATGATCCGGGCCGTTAACGTCGCTGCGGCCGAGCCGCGCACGCCCCAAGCCGGAAAGCCAAAATGCCCGTAAATCAGCAAATAGTTCAGGCAGACGTTGATCAGTAATGTCGATACGGAGAGGATAAATCCAACTCTGACCGTTTCCACGCTGCGCAGGGAAGCCAGCAGCAGATTGGTTGCCGCAAAAAAGAGATAGGAGAAGCCGATAATCCGTAAATATTTGGCCCCTTCAGCGATGACGCTGTCCTCGTTGGTGAATAAAGACAGGCATCCGTGCGGGAACAAGAACACCGCCAGCCACAGCAGCAACGCTAGTAGCAGCGCCAGGCGCATCCCGATGCTGGCCACCCGCTTGATGGTCCCCATGTCCCGCGCGCCCCATGCCCGTGACGACAGGATGACGACGCCCTCCCCTACGCCCAGCACGAGCATTTGCAGCAGGAACTGGATCTGGTTGGCCAGAGCTACTCCGGATAAGGCCGATTCGCTGTAACCGCCAAGCATGATATTGTCCGATAAGTTGACGCCAAAGGAAATGATGTTTTGCAAAGCAATTACCAGAGTCAGTCTGAAGAAGCTGCGATAAAATGCCTTATCCTGCACCATAAATTTCATTTGTACTTACCAGCCCAGCGATTTATACCGGATGTCCCGTTCCCAAAGCTCTTGCAGTTTTCGCAGCGATTCGTCCGGCAGGGCCGCGTCACTTGCAGCCACATTTTCACGGAGCTGGGCGCTGTTTCGGACACCGGGAATCACCGTCGTCACCTCGGGATACGCCAAAATAAAGCGCAGCGCCGCCATCGTCATCGTCGTTTGCTCATCTTCCAGGAAGCGAATTTGCTCCACCAGCTTCGCGCGGGTCTGAATCACTTCCGGAGACCAGCGGCTGCGAACGCCGGAGAACAAGCTGTTGCCGTCGTATTTGCCTGACAACCAGCCGGAATCCAGCGGCACCTTAATAATGAGCGCGACATCCTTCTCCTTCGCCGCCTGGAACGCCTGCGCCGTTTCCTGATAAAAGATGTTAAACATCACTTCCATTACGCCAAGCCGGGAATGCTCCAGCGCCTCCAACATCTCACGGCTGGAATCGACGGACACGCCGTACGCCAGGATTTTCCCTTCCGCTTTCAGATCCTCCAGCACCTGATAGTGGCCGTATTTGCCGTCCAGAACATCAAACGGCGGGTTGTGGATCAATACGGAGTCCAAATAATCGGTTTGCAGCCGCGTCAGGCTGCGTTCCACCGAATTGCGGATCTGAGATGCGGAATAATCGGTCCCTTCCGGGGAATGACCGAACTTCGTATTGATGACCGCTTTATCCCGTTTTCGTTCCAGCGCTTTGCCGAGTAAGACCTCGCTTTTGCCTTGACCGTAATTGGGAGCGGTATCAAAAAAATTCACGCCAAGGTCCAACGCCTCATGTACGAGGCGAATGGCCTCATCATCCTCCATCGCTGCCCAATCCTGCTTGTTGCCGAGCTGCCAAGCGCCAAAGCCGATTTCCGACACCTGCTTGCCGGTCGTTCCGTACCTTCTGTACTTCATCCTCTCACGCTCCTGCGATGTTTGGATTTTAAATAAAGGAACTCATGCCCCAATTCTAGACCGGATCATGTAAGCCGCGCAAGGAGTAATCCGGATCATTCCCACTCTACTTGAAACCTTCCCGCACGCAACGTTAAGATATATGACATAAAAGAGGTTTTTACGGAAAATACCGCAAAAACCCTCTTTACGAAAACCGGCACCTTGGATTATGATGCCATAAGCATGATACCTAATCTTACATATTTAAGTTTTGAGGGTAAACGCGCGGAACTCGGACTCCGAGCTGACAAACGACCTCATAGTTGATTGTTCCAATCCAATCGGCGACCTCGTCAATCGATATCGACGCCGCTTCGCCCGTTCCGCCGAAGAGGATGACCTCCTCTCCCGCTTGGACGCTCTCTACATCGGTGACATCCAACATCGTCTGGTCCATGCAAACTCGGCCGATGATCGGAACCCGATGCCCGCGAACGAGCGCAAACCCTCGGTTTGAGAGCGTCCGCGACAGCCCGTCGGCGTATCCGATGGGCACGGTGGCGATCAGCCGCTCCTCGGCTGCCCGGTACGTCCGGCCGTAGCCGACGGTTTGGCCCGGCTTGATCCGCCGCAGCGAAGCGATTTTCGTCTTGAGCTGCATCGCCTGCTGCAAAGGATATTCCGGCAAACGCAGCTGCGGCGAAGGATATAGCCCGTAGAGTGCGATCCCGATGCGAACCAGATCCAGGTGCATTTGCGGGAACCGCATCGTGGCGGCACTATTGCAGCAGTGCTTGATCGGCACATGCAGGCCGTGGGCCTCAAGGGCATCGAGGCAAGCCTGGAACCGGGCGAATTGCTCCAACGTATACGCCGGGTCAGGTCCATCCGCATCAGCGAAATGGGTAAACACGCCTTCAAGGATGACGAAGGGCGCAGCGGCTGCCGCAAGTTCAGCGAGCTCAATCACCGCCCGGGTGGTAGATAAGCCGATTCGGGACATCCCGGTATCCACCTTCAAGTGGATGCGCGCCCAGTACTGACGCATGAAACTGAGATGTAACATTTGACGCGGGTTTTCATAGATCGTCGAAAAAACTTTTTCGCAATCCCGTGCTGGACAAGGCAAAAACACTATGCGATAATAGTGTGGGAACCTGTGGGGGGGGGCGAAATCTTTATGACTCAGGACTCGGAGCTGTTAGCTGGACGGATATTTACCAAGCAAGAGTTGGAAGATATCAAGTACATCGTACGCCGGTTCAAGCACTTAACCCGAACAGAGTTGGCACATACCATCTGTGAGGGGCTTGAATGGTTCGCTCCTAACGGAAAGTATAAGCGAGATGCCTGTATGGCATTGCTTGAGAAGTTGGAAGCCAAGGGTGAGATTGTTCTTCCGGCAAAGCGGAAGACGGTCGTTCGTAATCCTTATGTTCCTTTCGCGCAAAGTGATGAACTTCAGGAGCAAGCAGTTCTTTCCGGCACTGTATCTCAATATGCCCCAATCGCTTTGGAACCCGTTCAAGACCAAGCCGATGTTCGCCTTTGGAACAGTTTCATTGAACGTTACCACATGCTGGGCTACAAACGCCCGTTTGGCGCCCATCAGCGCTACTTTATCTGGTCAAGCGCCGAACCGAAGCGTCGGCTCGGATGTCTGCTGTTTTCTGCGTCGGCATGGGCCTTGGCTGAACGCGACAACTGGATTGGCTGGAGCAGGGAAGACCGCAGCCAGCGTTTGCATCTGGTCGTGAACAATACTCGGTTTCTCATCTTTCCATGGGTGAAGATCAAGAACCTGGCGAGCAAAGCGCTGGCGATAGCATCATGCCAAATCGTCGTCGATTGGCAGGAGCGATACGGCTATGCACCCGTACTGCTGGAGACATTCGTGGACACGGCGCATTACGCAGGGACGTGTTACCGGGCGGCCAATTGGATCGATCTTGGTCTTACCGCCGGACGGGGGCGCATGGACCGAACACACGAGCATGCGCTAAGCCGGAAACGCATCTTTGTCTATCCGCTGCGGCGGGATTTTCGAGCGCAGCTGTGTTCGCTGCCCGTATCCGGGGGTGAGCGGGATGAGTAAACCGGTGTCCGCAGCCCAGTTACGCCGCAAAGCCAAAAGAAGAAGCCAGAAGATGCTCCGAGTCCGTCAGCAGAAGCAGGGCATAGCCATGCCGCGTAAAGCAACGCTTCCGAATCGCAACAGCATATGGAAGACGCCGGAAGAGGAAAAGGCGGGAAGACAGCAGGCGGTGGAGGGAACCCTGAACGTATTCCGGCAACTGCTGCCGGGGCTGCTGCATGACCTGGGGAAGATCGAGGATCCGCGCCATCCCAACAAAGTCAAGCACAAGCTCACCGTGCTGATGCTGTACGGGATACTGGCGTTTGTGTTTCAATATGCGTCGCGGCGGGAAGCCGGACGCGAGATGAGCCGTCCTGTGCTGTACGAGAATCTAAAGGCGTTGTTTCCCGAACTGGAAAGTTTGCCGCATCACGATACGCTGTGCCGGTTGCTGGAGCGGATCGAAGTACAGGAGATTGAGCAGGCGCACCTGAAGCTGCTTCGGCGGCTCATCCGAAGCAAAAAGTTTCGAAACGATCTGGTGAAGAAACGATATCTGATCGCGGTAGACGGCACACAAAAATTGGTGACGCAAACGTGTTTGTCCGAAGAGCAACTGCACCGGAAACCGGGCGGCAAAGAAGAGCCGGAATACTATGTGTATCTGCTGGAAGCGAAGCTGGTGTTTCCCAGCGGGTTGGTGTTGCCGCTGATGAGCGAATTTCTGGATAACACGGTCGATGAAGGGAGCAGCAAACAGGATTGTGAATTAAAGGCGTTTTACCGGCTGGCGGCACGACTGAAAGCGGCGTTTCCCCGCTTGCCCGTGACGCTTCTGCTGGATGGCTTGTATGCCAACGGTCCGGTGATGGCGCTTTGCCGCAAAAACCGGTGGGAATTTATGATCGTGCTGCAGAACGATTCGCTGCTGAGCGTATGGAAGGAAGCACATGCGCTCATGAAGCTCCATCCGGAGCAGACCGTCACCCGCACTTGGAAGGGGAGAGCCCAGACATTCCGGTATACGAATGACATCGAATACGTTTATGGCTCCAATGAACGGTTGAAGCAGACCGTACACGTCGTCGTCTGTGAAGAAACGTGGGAAGAAGCAGATGAGCAGGCCAAGATCGTCACGAAAACCTCCCGCCATGCCTGGCTTTCCAGCGAACCGCTCCATGAGCGCAACCTGCATGTGCGTTGCAACGTGATGGCCCGGAGCCGCTGGGGACTGGAGAACGACATCCTGCAAGAGAAACGGCAAGGGTACCAGTACGAGCATGTTTTCGCCTATGATTGGAACGCGATGAGAGGATACCACTACCTTATGCATCTGGCCCATTTGATGAATGAACTGGCCGGACTGGTTGAAGTTGTGGCGGCATTAACTTCTCAGTTCGGCATTCGCGGATTTCTTCGGCTGCTGCGGGAAACGATTGCGAGTCCGTGGTTAGACCTCGTACGGATGCGGGAACTTCAGGAACAGAAGAGGTACCTGCGTTTTGCTTCATGACCTGCAAATGTGCATAAAGAATCCAAGAGTGCGACGCAACACGTCTGTCCATTATAAGGAAAAAAAGTACGCTCAAAGAAGAAAGTACATCACGAGAAGGTGGTGATGCAGCCGTACAGCCGGATATTTTCCGGAAAAGTTCATAGGATACCCCGTAAAAACGGCATTTTAGCCATTCGCAAGACCTACAAACATTTTCATGCGTCAGCTGTGATGCGCGCCGCGCACCCTTGCTTTTTGGCGCAAGCGATCGTCTCCTGCAGGACTTCCTGGGTATCCAACGTCAAGGTGATGCCCTGCCGAACCGCCGCTTCGACGCCAAACGGTGGCGTGTAGCCGAGCACTAGAATAGGTTGTGATATACCGGCCGCTCGCAGCTGCAGCGCCTCATCAACAAGGGCAACGCCGAGACAATCGGCGCCGGCATGGATGGCGGCTTGCGCCGCTTGCACCGCTCCGTGTCCGTAGCCGTTCGCTTTGACTACGGCCATCAGCCGGCAGCCCTCGGCGATTTGCTTACGGAAGAGCCCCGTATTGTGGGCGATGGCGTCCAGCGACACTTCCGCCCAAGTTTCCCGATAGCCGGTAGGGGTGGAGACCCTCGATTGCATCGTTGTCATCGTGGAATACCTCTTTCCTAATCAATAATCAGCATGAAGCATCTTGAAATTAAGTATAATTGAGCCGCTCCTGCCGGGGTTTGTCTTCCTACCCCAAAAAAACGGCATGATCCTAGTGCGGCTTCACAAACCATACCGCATCGGAGGTGACGCTCGCCTATGAGCCAAGATCAAGACGATATTTTCGAGCCATACTCCGACAATCTGGAATTGCTCGCGGAGAAGATCAGCGACGTGCTGGGCCGTCCGGTCACGATCGAAGACGCCAACCATCGGCTGGTTGCCTACAGCTCGCACGAGCCAGAGACCGACGCGGCGCGGCTGGCCACCATCGTCGGGCGCCGGGTGCCCGATCAGATCATTGGCAGTCTCTGGCGGGACGGCGTTATGCCTCGCCTATTGGAGAGCGAAGCGCCGATTCGCGTCGCTCCGATTCAAGAGGTGGGGCTTAGCGGCCGCGTTGCAACGGCGATCCGTTCGGGCTCCCGGGTTGTCGGCTTTATTTGGGTGCTGGAGGCGGAGAGGCCTTTTTCAGAACGGGAAATGGCGTTATTCGCCAAGGCGGCCCAAGCCGCCCGCACCAAAATGGCCCAATGGCAGCTGCAGCGCCATAAGGAGGAAGAGGCGCATCGCGATTTTTTCTGGCAGCTGCTGACCGGGCATCTGTCCAACGAAACCCTAATCCGGGATAAGGCTCAGCGGATCGGGATCGCACTCCCTCCGCAATTCCATGTGGTCGTCCTGCAGTTTGCCGCCGAAGTGAAGGAATCGTGGCAGCGGCAGGCGCTGGAGAAATGCGCTCCCCTCTCCGCTTATAGCCGGATCGTGCTGCACGCCATCAATAAAAATCAGCTGATTTTGTTATTTGCGCCGATAACGGCGGATACTAAGGATGGAGTCGCCAGCCAGCTGGGGCTGCTTCAGCAGAATTTGCGCACCTATTTTTCGCCGCATTTCCTAGGATTGGCCAGCGGATGTCTCTACAGCGAATACGGACGGCTGGAAGACAGCTACCGCGAAGCGCTGCTCCTGCTTGAGGTGAAGCAGCGGTTTCCCAAGGAGACCGGAGATCTCGTGATATATAGCGATCTCGGGTATTACCGGTATCTTCCCCGAATCTGGGAGGAGCTTCAGCGGCATGGCCGCGCGGGCAGCCAACTGGCCCGGCTGCGGGCCTACGATCAGGAGCATCACAGCGAGCTGGTGCACACGCTGGAGGTGTTTTTGGCGCATGACAGCAATGCGAAGACAGCCGCCGAAGCCCTGCATGTTCATGCGAATACCCTGAATTACCGGCTGAAGCGAATCGCTGAAATCGGCCGGATCGACTTAACCAGCATGGAGCAGAAAGTAACCTTATATTTGGAACTCAAAGCCGAACGTTTCGGCGGCAGCAACGCATTGTGAAATTTCACAATGCGGGCTGTCTTTTTTCTCATATCGCCACAAACAAAAATCACAGCTCCTGTCCTATACTGATGTCAGATCGTTTGACAGAGGAGGTTACAGCATGATCATTGGAGTCCCCAAAGAAATCAAAAATAATGAGAATCGAGTTGCCCTGACCCCATCGGGCGCCTATTCGCTGGTGAAAGCAGGTCACTCGGTATGGATCGAGACCCAGGCGGGTGCTGGCAGCGGCTTTGAGGATACGGAATATGCGGCCGCCGGGGCCAAGGTGGTCGGCAGCGCCGCCGAAGCCTGGTCGGCCGATCTGGTGATGAAGGTGAAGGAGCCGCAGCCGTCGGAGTATGGCTTTTTCCGTCTAGGTCTGATCCTGTTCACGTATTTGCATCTGGCGCCGGAACCGGAACTGACGCAAGCGTTAAAAGATCAAGGTGTGACCGCCATCGCGTATGAAACGGTTGAAGTGAACAAAACGCTGCCGCTGTTGACGCCAATGAGCGAGGTTGCCGGTCGGATGTCCGTGCAAATCGGGGCGCAGTTCCTGGAGAAGCCGCACGGCGGCAAAGGCATCCTGCTCGGCGGTGTGCCTGGCGTGAAGCGCGGCAAAGTGACGATCATCGGCGGAGGCGTCGTTGGCACGAACGCAGCCCGAGTGGCGATCGGCCTAGGCGCCGACGTGACGATCATCGATCTGAATCCGGATCGCCTGCGGCAGCTGGAGGACATCTTTGGCGCCAGCGTGCAGACGCTGATGTCGAATCCGCAGCACATCGCCGAGTCGGTTGCTGAATCCGACCTGGTGATCGGCGCGGTGCTGATCCCCGGTGCCAAGGCGCCAAAGCTGGTCACCGAAAGCATGGTGAAGGCGATGCGCCCCGGCTCGGTCATCGTGGACGTGGCCATCGACCAGGGCGGCATCTTCGAAACGGTCGACCGGATCACGACCCATTCCGATCCGACCTATGTGAAGCATGGCGTCGTGCATTACGCCGTGGCGAACATGCCGGGCGCCGTACCGCGCACCTCTACGCTGGCGCTGGCCAACGCTACGCTGCCTTATGCGCTGGAGATCGCCTCGAAGGGCCTTTACACGGCGCTCAGTGAACGGGCAGCTCTGCGCAAAGGCGTTAACGTCGCCGCTGGTGCGATTACGTACGCCTCTGTTGCCCGGGACCTTCACTACGAGTATGTGCCTGTTGAGCAAGCGCTGGAGCTGCCCAGTTCCCCAGTTAACTAGGCGATTTCGCCGCATTCAACAAGAGCAAGAGATCCGCAACCAGCGGGTCTCTTATTTTATGTGGCAGCAACGCCGCTCCCTCGCTCGGCCAGCGACAGCTCGATGATCCGGTCGAGCAGTTCGCTGTAACTGATGCCAGCAGCAGCGGCGCTGCGCGGCAGCAGGCTGTTCGCCGTCATCCCCGGCAGCGTATTTACCTCCAGCACGTAAGGGACACCGTCCTTGAGAATCATATCGACCCGGGCATAAACGCGGCATTGCAGCAGCCGATAACACGCCAGTGCTGCCGCCCGTACCCGCGTCTCTTCGTCGGGAGGCAGCGTGATCGGCTTCTCCTCCGCCCCGCCGTCGCTGTATTTGGCTTCGTAGTCAAACCACTCCGCTCCATTGGCCGCCCGGATGCCCAGCACCGGAAGCAGCTCCCCGTCCAGGATCGGGCAGGTGATTTCCTGGCCGGACACCATGGACTCGACGAGCACAGACTCGCCCCAGCGGAACGCCTCCTCCAGCGCACCGCGCAACAACTCCGGCCGGTCGACGCGCTGGACGCCGATGCTGGAGCCTCCTGCATTCGGCTTGACGAACAGCGGATACGCGAGCCCCGCCATCTTGGGTTCCCACGTTCCGTCCGCGAACATGGCCCGCTCCAGATAGGCCCCGTCCGGCGTCGCAATCCCTTCAGTCTGCAGCAGCCTCTTCGTCAGATTCTTATCCATGCATAAGCTGCTGGACAACACGCCGCTGCCCGAATACGGGATGCCCATTGTCTCCAGCACGCCTTGTACGGTACCGTCCTCGCCAAAAACACCATGCAGCGCCAGTAAAGCGAAGTCAATCCCCCTCACCCGGTCGATCAGCTCCTCGCGCTTCGTTAGCTCAATCGGTATCACTTCATATTTATTGGAGTCCAGCTTCCCCACGATTTCCTTCCCCGTCATCAGCGAGACCTCGCGCTCCGAGGAGACGCCGCCCATAATTACGCCTACCTTCATCCTGTTTCTCTCCTTCACCCGTTGTTTAAGTCCATGCAGCACCTAACTACCCCGTTGCTAACTCTGATCTCCTAACAGCTTTGTAGCCGTATCACCGATCAGGCGAATCCCCTTTTCGATGTCTTCCTCGGATACCCGCGAAAAACCAATTCGCATCGTGTTCCGTCCTCCGCCGTCAACGTAGAACATATCCCCCGGAGTAAAGAGGACGCCCTGATCCGCGCAAAGCTCGAGCAGCTTCCACGTATCGAACTCCTCCGGAAACTCCAGGAACAAATGTAACCCGCCGCTGCCCGACAACCGGGAGAATGGCACGTACTGCTCGCAGCAGGCCTTCGTCCATTCGTACTTCCGCCGATATTCGGCCCTGGCCCGTTTCAGATATTTTTCGAGATTCCCGTTCAGCAAGTATTGATACAGCAGGGATTGGTCCAACGTTGAGGTATGAATGCTGCGCGCCCGTTTGACGCTTTCCAGCACCTCGATCAGCTTCCAGTCTGCTAAGATCCAGCCGACACGAATCCCCGGGAACAGCACCTTCGAGAAACTTCCCAAATACACCACGCCGTTCCCCTGCCCTGCCATCGCAATCAACGGCGCGACGTGGGAGCCGGAATACCTCAGCTCCTCATTAAATCCATCCTCGATCACCGGCACCCGGTAGCGGCCGAGCAGCTCTAGTATCGCCAGCCGTTTCTCAGCGGACGTCACGATCCCGGTTGGGTTATGATAGGAAGGAACGAGGAACGCGCCGTCAAAAGCCTGCGTCTTCAGCTCGCGCTCCAGCGCTGCCAGGTCCAGGCCGTCCGGCTCCATCGGAATCCCGGTGATCTCGAACCCGTGCCGCCGCAAATTTTTGATCGCGGTTTGGTGCGTTGGGTTTTCGCATAACATGCGTCCGCCCGCACTGCCATCCCGCCCCAGGGCTGACAACACGATGTCCAGCCCTTCCGTAAAGCCGCTGGTGATCAGCAAATCCTTGCCTTGCAGATCCACGCCTTTACGTTCCATATAGTTCAGCAAATAATCGATAAGTGGTTTATATCCTTTTGCGTATCCATAGTTCAATAAGACGCGGCCTTCCACCGCCATCCGATCCAAGAATGCGCGTTTGACGTTCTCCAGATCAAACAGCTCCTCGTCAGGGGCGATACTCGTAAACAAAATGGCGCCTTTCGCCGCCCGCAGGCCGGGCCTGCTGCGTTTCATATGGTCGAGCTCCACGGACAGCCGGGCTTGCCGATTCATCCGCTCGCGCCAATCCATCCGCCAGGTGGGGACCGCCTGCCCGCTTGGTGCAGAGACCTCGGCGACGAAGTTCCCTTTCCCCGTGACAGCATACACTAGCCCCTCATCCTGCAAGGCTTCATAGGCAGCAATGATACTGCCCCGGCTGACGCCCAGCAACTCCGACAGCTCCCGTGTAGAGGGAAGCTTCTGCCCAGCCTGCAAAGCGCCTTGCATCATCAGCCGTTTGATATAATTTTTCACCTGTACGTAAACCGGCGTTTCCGCCACAAGCTTAAATTCATGAAACACCCTGTATCGCCCCCACCCTCATGATGGCATATTCCAGGCCAAAAATAAAAGAACCACCCTCCCGCATTTTTCGGAGGAAGGTGGTTCTTCCGCTTATACCATCACTTTGCAAATATCGTTCGTAAATTCAACTGGATCGTTGATTGGCAGCCCTTCAATCAGCAGCGCCTGATTGTACAGCAGGTTCGTGTACAAGGCCAGCTTCTCTTTGTCGCTCTCGTAAGCCTTCTTCAGCGACTGGAAGACGTCGTGGTTCACGTTGATCTCCAGCACTTTTTCGGCTTTAACCGACTGGCCGTTCGAGCCTGGCATCGAGTTCAGTACCTTTTCCATCTCGATCGTCAGCTCACCTTCCGTCGACAAGCAGACCGGATGGGATTTCAGACGTTTGGACGCTTTAACTTCCTTCACCTTGCCCGCCAGCAGGTCCTTCATTGCGGCGAACAATTCCTTGTTCTCATCCGTATTCGCCTTATCTTCGGAATTCTCGGCTTCGATGCCCAAATCACCGCTCGATACCGATTTGAATTCCTTATCCTTGTATTTCATGATCATCTTGATCGCGAACTCGTCAATGTCGTCGGTGAAATACAGGATCTCGTATCCTTTATCCAGCACCAGCTCGGTTTGCGGCAGCTTCTCCAGCCGTTCTACCGATTCACCGGCAGCATAATAAATATACTTCTGGTCTTCCGGCATGCGGGAGACGTATTCATCCAGCGTAACAAGCTTCTTCTCCTTGGACGAAGTGAACAGCAGCAGATCCTGCAGCACGTCCTTGTTGATGCCGTAGTCGTTGTACACGCCAAACTTCAGCTGGCGGCCAAACGAAGCGTAGAACTTCTCGTATTTCTCACGGTCTTCCTTCAGCAGCGTTTGCAGCTGGCTCTTGATCTTGCTTTGGATGTTCTTCGCAATCAACTTCAACTGGCGGTCATGCTGCAGCATTTCCCGAGAAATGTTGAGCGACAGATCCTCGGAATCGACCATCCCTTTGACAAAGCTGAAATAGTCCGGCAACAGATCCGGGCACTTATTCATGATCAGCACGCCGTTGGAGTAGAGCTCCAGCCCTTTTTCGTATTCCTTGGTGTAATAGTCAAACGGCGTCTTCTCCGGAATATACAAAATCGCATTGTACACGACCGCGCCGTCAGCCTTGATATGGATATGCGATACCGGTTTATCGAACCCGTAGCGCTTCTCCATGTAAAAGTTGACATAATCCTCTTCCGTCAGTTCGGATTTGTTCTTGCGCCAGATCGGCACCATGCTGTTGATGGTTTGCTCTTCGGTGTACGTCTCGTATTCGCCTTCGCTGCCTTCCTTCGGCCGGCTGCTCGTGACGTCCATCTTGATCGGATAACGGATGAAATCCGAATATTTCTTGATAATCGACTTCAGACGGTATTCCTCGAGGTATTCGTCATATTGGTCGTCTTCGGAGTTTTCTTTGATCTTCAAAATAATATCCGTACCCACCGTTTCCTTCTCACACGGTTCGATCGTGTAGCCGTCCGCCCCTTTGGACTCCCATTTGTAGGCCTCGTCCGAACCCAGCGCCCGGCTGAT
The DNA here is from genome assembly GCF_047200555.1 of Paenibacillus sp. MB22_1. Lineage (NCBI taxonomy): Bacteria > Bacillati > Bacillota > Bacilli > Caryophanales > Paenibacillaceae > Paenibacillus > Paenibacillus sp. MB22_1. The sequence continues at coordinate 2,363,156 of NZ_JBLADV010000002.1, read as the reverse complement.
CACGGTAACCACGTCGGCGACCATAAATGCGGAATAGAAGCCGACACCAAACTGCCCGATAATGTTATGACCATCCTTCAGTTCATTTTCGTTCTTAAACGCATACGAACCGCTGTTGGCGATAGTCCCCAGGTGCTTCTCCAGCTCTTCCTTGGTCATGCCGATCCCGGTATCGGAAATCGTCAAGGTGCGGTTTGCTTTATCCGGCTTAATCTTAATAAAATAGTCGTCCTTGTTAAATACCAGCTTGTCATCCGTTAACGCCCGATAATAAATCTTATCAATGGCATCGCTGGCGTTCGAAATCAGCTCACGCAGAAAAATTTCCCGCTGTGTGTAAATCGAGTTGATCATCATTTCCAGCAGTCGTTTAGATTCTGCTTTAAACTGCTTTTTCGCCATGAATCGGATCTCCTTCCTTTCACCCCATGGGGGAACTTGTCTTACAACATATTAGCACTCTACAAGGAAGAGTGCTAATTCCTAGTTTTTAGTTTATCGATCCCCAATTCGAGTGTCAATACGTCCTAGGGGGCGAGCGGCGTATAGCCCGTTTGCTCCACTAAATACTGCCCTTGCGGGGAGCGAATCCATTCGATCAGCTTCTCCACGTTCGGATTGTCACTGCCCGCCGTTACCGCGTAAAACTCGGCCGCAAACGGATATTCGCCGCTGGCAATCGTCGCTCGTTCCGGCTTCACGCCGTCGATGGCCAACAGGCGGATATTCCCGTTTTTCACCATCTCGGTGGCATAAAACAAGAACGAATAGCCCAGCGCGTTTTTGTAGTTGCGGTAATCCGCGGTCCGCGAAATGATGCCACCCATCCCGGAGGCCACATTCTCCTTGGGCGGTTTGGCGAGCTCCCGTCCGTCCATCACCCGTATCAGCATCGTCTGGCTTCCGCTGTCCTCCGGGCGCTGAAACGCGCGGATCCGCTCATCGCGGCCCCCCACTTCACTCCATCGGGTAATTTCCCCCGAGTAGATCCCACGGATCTGCTCCGTCGTTAACCCGGTTACCGGATTCGACGCATTCACGAAAAAGACAAACGCCTCACGGCCGATCGGGGTGAGCTTTAATTCCTTCCCTTCCTTGCGGGCGGCGGCTATTTGCCCCTCCGACGGCGCGGCGGCGAAAATGATATCCGCCCGGCCTTCGATTAAATTCTTATAAGCCACAGGTGTCGTATTCACCATGACCTCGCTGTCGTAGAGATCATAATCCTGGCGCGGATATACGGTCTGCGCAAACGCTGCATACAGAGGATAAAGTGCCGTTGCTCCGTCAAGCCGCGGTAAATCCTCCGTTAATGTCAATTTGGACGGTTCCGGCAGCACGGCCAGCTTCCCCGTGTCCGCAAACGGCCGATACGGCCTCATATCTACCTCCTGGTCGCTGACGACCGGAATGCTGTTGTGGTAAGCTTTGCGAATCTCGTATCCCCCTGTTGTCAAGCCGCCCAAGATCACGACGGCAAGCAGCGAGAAATACAACTTGCGACGGTGCCGCTCCGGCAAGAACATAAAGAAAGCCAGAAAGACGACCAACACGGCCGCCGCAACCAGCACCAAAGGCGTATAGAACACCGCTCCGCCGGAGAATGACACGATTAAACCGGCAAAAAATCCTAAGAATAAAATCACACTAGACAACAGGACACAGAGCACAATTTTGGCCGCAAGCTCTCCGACGGATTTGTTCATCCTTCATTCATCCCCTTTGCTTCTTCCTCACAGTTATAGATCGGCAAGCTAATCGTAAACTTCGTCCCCGCTCCGGGTGCGCTTTGCACGCTCACCGTGCCGCCGAACGAAAGAATCGCCTGGTAGGAGAAAGTCACCTCGAGATTGGTAGGCTCCTGCTTATCGCCAACCGGCTTGGATATCGCTAGGTACTCGGATAACCCGCTCGTTTTGTGCATAGCTGATGAACAAATCCTTCTCGGTGACCGCTTTTCAGAACAAACAAAGTATGTATAAAACTTTAATTCCATGTATCTCTCTATAAACCCTTTTTCTCTGACAACAAATTTTCTCTGACAACAAAACATGGACTAGAATGCATCTTTGGCATGTCCGCCGCCTGCCGATGAGTCTGGGCTTGTGGCTGAGCAATATCTCATAGCCCTGCTCTGCCAATGGCTGTCCACCCGCATCGTCAAATGGCTCCAATGAGTGGGGAAAGATGCGGGCCCCTCTTTTCCCCTTCTTTGCAGGATTATCCCCTTTGGTCAGGGGGCCCAATGAGGTAAAAAAGATGAGCATATGTTTGCGATAAATCGTCCAGACAAACGATATGTACCTATTTTTCTCACGAGAGAGGAAAGGACTTTGGAGGTAACGGTGGAATCGGTTTCCACCATTTTGCAGACGATTTTGCTAACGAGGAGGATTGCCTGGAGGTCTTGAGGAAAGGGCGGACAACCTGCGTCGGCTTTGGTCGGAGGGGTACGATCTTACCTTTTGCCTATCTTCTGATCAAACGGGATAATCCTGTAAAACGGGCCCGGACGACAGGCCTGGACCTGCCGACCGACGTACGCCCAATGCTTCTCCCTACTCTAGTTATGGGTGACAACCGCACCCGAACCGCCGTACATTTCGACTGGCTCAGCAAACTCCAGCTTCAGAACGGTAACATGCTCATGACAATCCTCAGGCGTTAAATAGATCCACGTCGTTCCCGGGATATTAAACCAGGGCACACCGCCATGAATTTCATGTTTCAGTTCTTTGCCCGAATGGAGCACGGTCACTTTTTGAATCGGATTACATAAGCCCTTGAGGCAGACGCTTTCCTTCGGGTCATCGTAAACGAACAGATATAACGTCTTCCGATCTTTCGTTAACGTGCTTCCGCCTAACCAATAGCGGGTCATGATCCCTTCGACAGTTCCATACACGGCTTCTTCATGCGCGCGTATCCAATCGCCTAACCCAAGCAAAATGACAGCTTGTCTCGGATCGATCAACCTTGCCATATTTCGTTAATAGTTCGCTCAACTGATGACGATTAAACTGCAAGAACCTCTGCCACTTCGCCTCGTCCTGTTTACCGTCCAGCGGTTCCGAGAAACGGTTAACCTGGCTTAGATCCTCAGGCACAGCACCGCCTGGATACACGCTAGGATAGTCTGGATGGGACCAGTCGATTAACGAATAGTACAAACCTAGTCGAATTCCCCGTTTCTTTATCGCTTCGGCATACTCTTTAACGATGTCACGTTTGGCCGGCGTTCGCTTGACCACGCTCAAATCACTGTACTGGGTATCAAACAGCGCTACGCCGTCATGATGTTTCGTCGTCAACACCGCGTACTTCGCCCCGGACTTCTCGATCAATTCCGCCCAGTGGTCGGCATCAAACCGGGAAGCTGTGAACCCGTCCAATTGTTTCATGTAATCCTCATACGAGATCACGCCGTTATGAAAGGACCAAGATTCGGAAACACCGTCAACCGCGTAAATCCCGTAATGGATAAAGATCCCCAGCTTGGCGTCTTCAAACCATGGTAACATCGCTATTCCCCCTCTATGCTTGTTCCTCCTAACGATAGGCGATTGCAGCATGAGGGGTAAATATGTTGTTTTTACGACGGATATGTCATTTTGAAGATCATCTGCTTAAAAAAGGGGGGCCCCTAAGGAACACCCCCGTTTATCTTCTGCGGTTTAGATATCAAACACGCTGCGAACCGTGAGCCGCTCTTGCAGCTCGGTTAATGCCGCCGGACGGCTCAGAGTCGATTTGGCGATGGTGACCGTCTTCTTCGATCCGCCGGACAAATCGAAATAATTGTCGCTAAAGATGGCGTCCAGCCCCGTAAAATCCAGCTCTACGAACCGAGCATACGCTTCTGCGGTCAGCGTGATCGTAAAGCGGTCTTCCGCCTCCGTGATCACGGCTTGAATGTTCGGATTGGCGAATTCGAAATGCTTCGCTTTGACGAACAGGACCGTGCCGCCGCTGACGATCTCTCCGTCTTCCTCCCAAGCATATTCGAGATAGGTGCTCCGCAGCTTCGCTTTGGTGTCCAGCTCTCCGGCAAAATCAAGCTGCTCCAGCTCCACGCTGGTAAACGGAGCGACTTCCGCCGCCCGTTCTCCCTGCCGAAGCACTTCGGAGCAGGCATTCCGCAGCGTCCAGACCAGCTTGCCCTTCGCGGTCTGCTTGCTTTCGTTAGATACGTGCAAGGCGACTCGTGTACCTTCCTCGCAGGCCGACGCCAACACGGGAGCAAAGAAGCGCTTGGCCTCATATTGCAGCGCCTTCCATCTGCCGTAGTAATCGATGCTCGACCAAGAGGCTACCGGCCAAATGTCGTTGAGCTGCCAGTACAATGCCCCCATGCAGCGGCCGCGGTTGCGACGCCAATGCTCGACTCCGCAACGCATGCCTTCGGCTTGAACCAGTTGGGAGGCATACAGCAGGGACGAGAAATCCTTGGGATAACGGTACGTTTCCCCGATGTAGTAGAGGATTTTTTCGTTCCCCGTCCCGTTTTTCTGGTGAGATTCCATTACATAAGAGAAAATATTCCGGTCCTCCGGTAGCGTAAACGTCTCCACCGTCTTCAGCGACGGGAATGACTGCAGCCCGAACTCCGACATGTAACGCGGGTAGATGGTGCGGTAGGCGGTGAAAGGCTTCTTGCCGTGCCACACATCCCAGTAATGCATGTCCCCGTAATTTTCGTCATTCGGCTTGTCGAAGCTCCCCTTCGAGGACGGCGAGGCCCGCCAGTAGAACGTATTCGGATCGATTTCCTTCGCGATCTCCGGCAGCAGCACCTCATACATCTTGATGTAGTCCGCTTGCAGTTGCAGCGAGGTTTGCTCCGCCCAATTCCACTCATCCCAGGCCATCTCCTGCTCGTTGTTCCCGCACCAAAGCCCCAGCGATGCGTGATGGCGCAGCCGCTTCATATTGTCGATCGTCTCCTGCGTGATGTTCGCCTTGAATTCCTCGGTCAACTCATAGACGCCACACGCGTACATATGGTCCTGCCACACCACGATCCCGTATTCATCACATAAATCGTAAAAATAATCCTCCGGATAATGTCCCCCGCCCCAGACGCGGATCGTATTAAAGTTGGCTTCAGCACAGCTGCGGATCAGGTGTTCTGTCCGCTCTCGGCTGCGCCGCGGAAAGATGTTGTCCTCAGGAACATAATCCGCCCCCATGGAAAAGAACGGAATCCCGTTCACGACAAACTGGAACGATTCGCCCCATTCGTCTTCTTCCTGCAGCACCGTCAGGGTGCGCAGGCCGATGCGCAGGTCGTGCCGGTCCAGCTCCCGGCCTTGCTCGCTAAGCACAACCTCCACTTCGTATAGCGGCTGCTCGCCGAGCCCGTTGGGCCACCACAGCTCCGGATTTAGGATCTCTACCGGAATATGCCGCTCTCGGAGAGTGCCATTTGCCCCAGCGGTGGATTGCTCATTTTGCTCCGAAACCTGGGTTTCCAGCACATGGCCCGACGGACTGGTTACGCGGACCGTGATCTCCCGGTTCCCTTCCGCCCAGCTATCCGTCCGCACGCGTACATCCAAGCTGACCTTGCCGGGCTCGTGGGTTTGCGTGATGTACACATCTTCGATCCGGGAACGATCGTAACCGCGGATGGTCATGTCCCTCCAGATCCCGAGGTCTGGCAGCTGCGGCCCCCAATCCCAGCCGAACATCGAATGCGCCTTACGCAGATGGGAAATCCCCGGCACGGCGTCAGCACAGCCGATCAGCGGCCGTTCCGCCTGCTTGCGCAGCACGTATTCAACCGGCGAACGCAAAATCACGTGAATGTGATTTTCCCCGAGAATCAGCTGCGATTTGATGTCAACTTCGTACGTCCGGTGCATATTGTCTGCGTTCAGAATGAGCGTCCCATTCAAGTACACCTCAGCCAGGGTATCCAACCCCTCGCAAAGCAGCACCACCCGGTCATGGTCCAACGTGGGCTCGTCCACCTGAAAGGTCCGTTCATATTCATAATCGTATTTCGAAAGCTCCAGTACCTCGTACTCCTGATCGCGGTAATACGGGTCCGGCATTTGTCCGGCATTCAACAAATCATAATAAACCGAACCCGGCACGGTTCCCGGGAGCCATTCCGTCTGGTCCAGCCGTTTCATCCGCCAAGCTCCGCCCAAGTCGACAAGCAGCATTGTTTTGCCTCCTCATGTACTTTTTTATCCTGACCATGGTTTGATTGTACTAAAGAGGCTGGATATTTTCTTGTATTGTCTTCACCTAAGTCATGTGCTATTTTAACATCATCTTGTTGTGGAGAGGTGTCTTCCATGCTGAAATATACCGAGGAAAACTACATTGATCCGGAGGTGCCGGTCAACCCGTTTCGGGTGGAGGCCTTGTCTCAGGTTTCGCCGGAGCATACCCATGATTTCTATGAATTTTTCGTAATTGAAGCAGGGAGCTGCCGCCATGTTGTGAATGGGGAGACCCAATTGCTACAGGCGGGTTGCCTGGTCTTCATCCGGCCGGAGGATATCCATCGATACGAGCGGAACGGGGAGGAGGACTGCCGGTTTTACAATGTTCCCTGCCGGCATAGCTTGATGGACGAAGCGATGGCTTTTTTGGGGGAGGAAGAGATCGCCGAGCGGCTGCTGCAATCGCATCTGCCCCAGGTGGCCCTGCTGTCGCCAACCGAAGTTGGCGAATTCGTCGCCTTATTCGAACGCATCAAGCTGTTGTCCTCCATCGACAAACAGAAGGCCCGCCTCGTCCTCAAAAGCGGACTGATCGACCTGCTAACCCGTTACTTTTTTAACCCGAATCCGGTCAAGCAGGAGGAGATTCCATTATGGCTGGAGCATGCACTCAGCAAAATGCAGCTGAAAGAAAATCTCCACCGCGGGCTTCCCGCCTTGTATGAATTGTCCGGAAGAAGCATCGGCCACGTGAACCGCGCCTTCCGCCGATATCTGCAGCAGACGCCAACGGAATATTTGAACCAGCTGAAGCTGAGCGCAGCCCGCAACCTGCTGCTGACGACGGAGCTGCGCGTGGTGGAAATCGCCCTGGAGTGCGGGTTCGAGAACGTCAGCCATTTTTATCATCAATTCAAAAAATGGTACCACCAAGCGCCGCTGGATTTGCGCCGGAATCGCCAAGCCATCCCTGTGTCGACAGCCAGTCCTGGGGCAACGCGGCGGCCGGACTAATTCCGGCTTTGCGTCGCTACTTCTTGTCCACCTGCACCAGCGTGACTTGTTTGATGGAGAACGTTCCTTCCAGCTTTTCCTCGGGGATTACGTTCAGCTTCACGAGTCCGGCGATCTTCTGGGCGTCCGCTTTGGAAACCAAACGCCACACGCCAGGATCGGGAAGCGCTTCGTAAAGCTTACGATCATCGTACTCCTTCCGTTCCTGGCGGATGGTTCTAACCCGGTATTCCCCCACGTCCAGCTCCGAAATGCCTTGTTCCTGAAAATGTTCTAAAATTTCGCCACGTAATGCGGCCAGCTCTTGCTCCGTTTCTTTCTGCAGCTGTTTTAGTTCATGATAACGACGTACTTTCTGTTCCACTTGTCCACGCTCCTTCGGTGAGATCGAACCTTACCTCATGTATATGAAAACCGCCGCCGGCATCATGCGCACCGACGGCGGAACGTTCAAATCTTATTTGGTAAAATCTTTGAAGATGCGGTACACCACGACGGCTGCCTCAGCTCGGGTCGTTGGCGATTCGGCCTCGAAGCGGTTCCCCGCCTTGCCGTTCATGATGCCAAGGCTCGTGACTTTGGCTACCGCCTCGGCGGCCCAAGCTGGAATGCGAGCTTGATCGGCAAAGCTGTGATTCGCTCCGCCTTCCCCTGCGGATTGGCCCAGGACCTCCAGCGCCTTCGCCAAAACCACTGCGATTTCACCGCGAGTAATCGGTTGGTCCGGCGCAAAAGTACCGTTGGAATAACCGCTGATCAGCCCCTTGGATGTCGCAAACTTCACGGCCTCCTCGTACCAGCTTCCTGCAGGAACGTCAAGGAAGGAAATCTGGCTAGCTGCGTTTGGATCAGCCTTCAATTCCAGTGCCCGAACCAGCATGGATACGAATTCCGCCCGAGTGACTTGCGATGTCGGATGGAAGTTACTGTCGATGGATCCAGCGAGAATGTCTTTCGATGCCAGAATTTCGATCGCATCCACCGCCCAAGCGAACTTCGCTGGGGTGACATCAGCAAAGGTGACGTTCTTGGCCAGATAGATGTAACGGCTAGAGCCGTACAGGTTCGCAACCACTTTATCGTCCTTCAATCGTCCGAAGAATTGAGTTAATTCTCCGTTGTCCCCCAGCTTGAACAGGCTGATCTTCCCGCCATGGATTGCTTCAGGATTCAATGCCGTCAGCGGGATTGCGGCTTCGGCTGGCTTGCTGAGCTGGATATTTTCCAGCGCTTTCCCGTCTTTCGCTAAAATGTTGATATCATAATAGATTCCAAACGGTTGAACTTCTGCTGGCAGCTTCAATCCTTCCAGCAGCTTCTTCGTTTCTTCCTCGGTTGCCGGCGTGACTTGGACATAAGCGGCATCCGGGGAAGTGATCGCGCCTTCCGGAATCGTTAACGTAAACCCATTTGGCAGCTTCACCACCGTTGGTTCGCCTGCCTTGATGGCTACGGCATCCTTAGGTATTGCTGGTTTAGTTGGCGTCGTTGTTGGTGTCGTGGTTGGCGTAGAAGTGGAACCGCCGCTGCTGGATCCGCCTCCGCCACCGTTGCCGCCGCCATTACCTCCGCCATTGCCTCCGCCGCCATTGTTAGGCGGGTCAGCTGGGGTGACTGTGACCTGGACGGACTTCGACAAACCTTGGGAAGTCACGTCGATCGTGGTAGAGCCTGCTTTCAAGGCCGTAACCAGTCCCGTACTTGAAACGGCAGCAATCAGCGGATCTCTCGATACGTATACCGCATCTGTCACAGAGGTTTCATTGCCATCCGCATCCCGATAAGTCACTGCTAACTGGTTGCTTTTTCCAACTTTCAGAGTCAGAGAAGGTGGTGTAACGATCAGCGAAGGTTCCCCTGGTTCTGGTTCTTCGCCGCCTTCAGCAGTAACAGTCACAAGAACAGTTTGGGAGAGACCTTCGTGCACAACCTCAATCGTTGTCGTTCCTTCCGCTCCCCCGGTCACGATACCTTGATCGACAGTCGCGATCGTGGAGTCCGCCACGGTATATTCCGCTGCTGCTGTGACGTCACTCTCCTCACCGTTTGCCGCTTTATACGTTACGGTGAGCGCTTGAACTTCATCTACTTGAAGATCCAAGCTCTCCGGATTCACCCGCAGCTCTGGTTGTTCTTCATTGCCTTCAGCGGTTACGGTTACATTAACGGTCTTCGAGATTCCTTCGTACGCAACTTCAATCGTGGTCGTTCCTTCTGCTACCCCGGTTACGACGCCTTGGTCAACTGTTGCGATAGTCGAGTCAGCTACGGAATATTCTGCTGCTACTGTGACGTCGCTCTCCTCACCGTTTGCCGCTTTATACGTTACGGTGAGTTGTTCGGTATCTCCTGCTTGCAGCGTCAGATTTTCAGTGTCAACGATCAATTCCGGTTCTGTAGCGTGGTTGTAGCTAAACACATGTGCCGGATCCCAGAACCCATTCCCGGCCAAGTCATAGATGTACACTTCATATTCGTTGTCGCCAGGATATACGGGAACCTCAATTTTGAAATTCCCTTGGTTATCAATAGTGCCAAACCGATAATCTACATTGCCCTCTGGATCTGCAAACCACGCCTCGACACCAATCACAAGCTCCATATCCAGCCCGCCGAAGTTCACGAGATAATTAATCAGCATATCCTCCGTCACTTCGCCGGAGATGACCCCCGTTTGACCGGAAGCTTTCACTTTCAAAGGCGGATCACTAAGCTGGGATACCGGTGCCGTCGTGTCGACGAAGAAGACATACGCCGAGTCTTCCGATGGTACGGAGTCAAATAAGGATGTTCCAGTATAAGGAACCAGCAGGTAGCCTCCATCAGGAAGTAACACGTCGTCGTCATATTCATTAGTTATAATTCCGTCCCAACCTCTCAAAGAATAGCTGCCGGGATCAATGCCTTCATCGGTTTCAATGATCACGCCCAGCCAATTTCCGTTCAGATCATGGACTTCCAGCGAGAAATAATCGGCATATTCGTTCACTGTAAACGAGATGTCAGTGGTATCATAAAGTCTGTCGTTATTCGGTGAAATCGGGTTGTTGGTCATACCAACATCCGTCACTACATCCATCTGCGGCGTATCGCCCACATACACCGATACCGGCAAGTTGATCACATGTCCGGTTGCCGTTTCAGTTAAGATCACTTCACCTTCACACCACTGGTTGGCGGCTTCTTCCGGTACGGCAACTGTCACGTTAAAGCGGGTTTCACCGCCAGCGCTGACCGCAACCTCTGCCGCAGACAAGGTTAGGTCAATCGATGCATTGCCATACCAATGCGAACTGACCGTGTAGGTCGTGGACTCCCCGACGATGTCCTTCACGATCACATGTTGTTTGGCAGAAAAGCCGTTGCCAACATATCCAAACGACAGGCTGCCCGTATAAAAAGTTTCCGGGAGATCCCCATCCACATAAGGCGTCGAATCCTCTGCCATCGCTACCGCTTTGGCCTCCAGAACCTGATCCAGCGCGACCCGACCGGCCCCTTGATCCATGTGGGTATAGCGGTCACCGTTCCGATCGCTGAGTTTAACGGTATTATTCATCAATAAGGACTTTACTTCATAAGGCGTCAGGTTTGGATATTTTTGCAGCACGAGGGCTGCTGCACCTGCAATGTGCGGCGCGGCCATACTGGTGCCGTTTTGAGCGGCATACCAGCCTTCATAATCCGGCACGCTGGAGCGAACGCTCATCCCTGGTGCGGAAATGTCCGGTTTGAGGTCATACCCCGGTTTGGCTGGTCCACGCGAGCTAAAGCCCGCCATAATATCTTCTTCTACTGTCGTACTGAATTCTGCAGACAGCTCCTGTTCTTTCAGCGCGTCAAGAATTCGGTTCCCATATGCTCCAGAAAGGGCATATACGGGGATTTGAACGTCGGCGTCTCCCAACGTCCCGCTTTCCAATGCTTCCGGCGCATTATTGAACACAATCGCGGCCGCCGCACCCGCGCCTTGGGCGTTGAGCGCTTTTTCCGCAAAGGAAATGTCACCGCGTTTGATAAAAGCAATTTTCCCGGTCAAATCCTTACCAACATAATCTTCGGCTTTCCCAAGTCCTACATCCACCAACGGATAAGACTCGGTCAAATCCTCAATCCCGGCGGATTTATCAAACGTGTCCATAAAGAAGCCTTCTCCGCCCATCTCTGGGATCCGCATGATCGGCGTGATCAGCGGCGGCTTGGATGCGCCGACTGTAATCGCCAGCTCCGAGCTGCCCGGATCGGTCACAGTGGCGTCTCCCGGTCCGGAGTTACCACTGGATACCACCGCCACAACGCCGGCTTTCACCGCATTGTTCACCGCAATGGAATCAGCGGAGCGCTGGTTATTCGTGTTGGAGCCCAGCGACAGGTTGATGACGTCCATGCCATCCACGACCGCACGCTCGATCCCGGCAATCACATTCTCCGTCGAACCGCTGCCGTATGGACCTAACACTTTATAGGCATAAACTTCAGCCTCAGGTGCAACCCCTTTGGTCCCCGCGAGTTCGTCTAGGCCTACGCCGCGACCGGCGACAATCCCCGAGACGTGGCTGCCGTGCGAGGTATAGTAAGCTCTGCCATCTTCATCAAACTCAGGTAACGAAGGATCCTGCTTACGTGCATCCAAATAATCCTGCTTCGTTGTTTCGTAGGGCTCGTTATCATCGTTCACAAAGTCATAACCCCAATACCCTTCCGGAATCGCATCCGCCAAATCGGGATGGTCCTTCGCTACGCCGGTATCGATAACGCCCACTTTAATCCCCTGACCTTCATTTCCTTCGGCCCAGAAGTTATCGCTGCCAATAAACGTCACGCTGTCCATCGGCGCAGTTGGAGACGCATTCTCCTCCGTGGCATAGACCGTTTCGTTAGGATAAACGGCCTTCACTCCCGGAAGCTTGAGCAGGTTTTCGATCTCATTGGCCGGAAGTGTTAACGAATACCCGTTAAAAATATTTTCGTATTCGCGCTTAATTTTGGCCTTCAATTTACCAATCGCTTGCGTCTTAAACGTTTGCTGCTGCAAATCGATCGCTTTCCTATGGGAGCTCAGCGATTGGCTTGTTTTCATTAGCCTCGAACACCTTTAACGGCGCTTCCTGCAGCTCGACGATTACCGTCGTTAACTCGCTGCCGTCCGTAAGCGGAACGAAGTTTTGCGGTTGAACCGCAGCCGCTTCGGCGTTCTGGCGTTCCAGCTGCAACTTATTGCCTGCGGGAGAGGCTTGGCCCAAAACCTCCCGTTGCTCTCTGCCTTTCAGCTGAACGTCCGATACTTGCTTACGCAGCACTTCCTGCGTCACGACGTCCTGATTCAGCCGAGGAACGCCGTCCCTCCTTGCATCGGCTCCCGCCAAAGCGTCGCCTTCGGCTCCTGCCATCGGCAGAAGCAGCGTAAATGCCAGGAGGAAGCTTAAGATTCCTGCAACGACTTTCTTGCTCAAACTCTCATCTCCCTCACCGTTCATAGTTTTCAAGGAGCCTATACAAGCTGCTGACTTTATATCTATTGGGTGAGGTTTCGATATATTCCCACTTTTATGGCACATAAGCAGTAAAAGGGTAAAAAAATACGCCTACCCAATTCAGGTAAGCGCATCCATATGTAGTAGATTCGGTTATTCTGCCATTGTCGCAAACAGTTGCTTCTTCAGCTCCCGATTTTTTTCAATGAACAGATCATTATGCGAGGAGACCATTCCATATGCCTCTGCCTCCGGGTTGATGTACTGTTTGGCTCGGTTCACAGCGTTCGCCGCATCCTGAAAAGCCCCAGCGATCAGATGCAGCTTGCCTTCATAAGACAAAATATCCCCCGCAGCAAAAATCCCCTCCACCGTGGTTTCACTCATGGCCGTTCCTTTTACGCCGTACTCGTTCGCCATTTCGATCTTGACTTCACTGTTTTCCAGCAGCGCCTTATCCCGTTCATACCCGTGGCTGACCACCACCTCATCCACTTCCAGCTCGACGATGGAGCCGTCCTCATGGTTTTGAATCCATACGCTGCGGATGGAATCTCCGCCCTTGGCGCCGGTCAATTTCACGATCGACGTGTTCAACAGGCAAGCCACATCGTTCTTCATCAGCTTCGTCACCTCAGCCTCGTGGCCTTTCAGCGTTTCTTTTCGGTACGTCAGATAGACCTTCTTCGCAATCGGAGCCAGCTCGTTCGCCCAATCGATCGCGGTATTCCCGCCGCCGGAGATCAGCACGGTTTTGCCTTTGAACCGGCCCAGCGATTTCACCGTATAGTGGAGATTCGTCACTTCGAATCGTTCCGCCCCTTCGATGTCGAGCTTCGTGGGCTTCAGAATCCCGCCGCCGATGGCCAGGATGATCGTTTTGGAGTAGTGTTTGGCTCCCGATGCAGTATGCAATGTAAAAATGCGATCCTCGCCCCGAGAAATCGAAGTCACCTTTTCACCTAGCACAACTTCCGGTTGGAACGTCATTCCCTGCTCGATCAATTGCTGGATCAGCTGTTCTCCAGTGACCGGCGTCAGGCCGCCGACGTCCCAAATCATTTTCTCCGGATACACATTCACTTTGCCTCCAAGAAAAGGCTGATACTCGATCAGCTTCGTCTTTATCTCGCGCAAGCCGCTATAAAAGGCCGAATACAACCCGGCAGGGCCGCCTCCGATAATCGTGACATCATATACGGTTGGTTCCATCGTCGTTACCTCTCCTTTTTTATCACGTAAACAAAGTAAATGATCTACTTGGATGGAACCATCGTATCATATCTAATTGAGAATGAAAATCATTATTATCTAAATTTTTTTGCTTTTTTCTCTAAAAAAGCGAATCCTTTCCCGCCCGCGCCTCGCTGCCGCGAATAAAATATTCGTAGCGTCCAAGGTTCCGCAGTGCTCTGTCATCCCGTTGCCAAACCCATTCCATCAGCTGCATACTTTCGCTCAGGTCTTCGGCGTACAAGTGATCTTTCCCCCACTTGACATCTTTCATTAAATTGTTTATAAATAAATTGTAGGAAATTTAATTTTACTAAATATAAATAGAGGCTAAAGGATGTGTGTCGAATGAGAGTAGACATGACGAACCTGACGAAAGAAAAAACTTGCGCAAAGCCTAGGCGGCCAGCCGGGGTACTTCAAGCTGGTTGGCGAATCGGAAGGGTGCAGCGCAGCCGGCGTTTATTCGCTGCATTTGGTCAGCGAGCCGCTTCCTACTGATATCGCATTTGAATCGGGCGGCTTCACCTTTTTGGTGGATCGCCAGCAAGAAATTTTGTTTGATGACGTCTTACGCTTGTTTGCCCATGAGAATTACCCAACTTACCGTTTGAGCAGCGACTCGATGTTGTACAGCAACAACGTCGTGCTGAAAGACAAACGCGTTGCTGCTACCAGCGAAGCCCTCCGCTAACGGTCAGGGGCTTCCCTTCCTTTCCGCTTTCGGCTGCCGGATTTATGATCCGGCGGCCTTTTTGGGCTGTTTTTCTTTAACGCGTTGCCCTGCTCTTGAATCCGCCGTTTTTCTATGTCACAATGATGGGGGCATCCAGGCGCCATCGATGGAACTGGATTCGATCTCATATTTTTACATATCCGGCCCGGGTGAATAAATCATCTATTCCTAACCATAGAGGAGGATCCGATTAATGAAGACGATCAAGCTTGGTACGAGCACGCTGGAGGTCCCTGTCATTGCCGTCGGCTGTATGCGAATTAACTCGCTGGACAAAGCCGGAGCGGAACGTTTCGTCCAAACCGCGCTGGAAGAAGGCGCTAACTTTTTTGACCACGCGGATATCTACGGCGGCGGCTCCTGTGAGGAGATTTTCGCCGATGCGATTCACATGAATCCAGAAATTCGGGAGAAAATCATCCTGCAATCGAAATGCGGCATCCGCCAAGGGTTCTTTGACTTCTCGAAAGAGCATATTTTGTCGTCGGTGGACGGCATTCTGAAGCGTCTGAAAACCGAATATCTCGATGTGCTGCTGCTGCATCGTCCCGATGCCCTGGTAGAACCCGAAGAGGTTGCGGAGGCGTTCGACCAGTTGCATACCGCGGGCAAAGTACGCCATTTCGGCGTGTCCAACCAGAACCCGATGCAAATTCAACTGCTGCAAAAATACGTCAAACAGCCGATCGTCGCCAATCAGCTGCAGCTGAGCATCACGAACACGACGATGATTTCGGCCGGCATTAACGTAAATATGGAAAACGAAGCCGCCATTAACCGTGACGGCAGCGTGCTGGACTTCTGCCGCTTGAACGATATCACGATTCAGCCGTGGTCGCCGTTCCAATACGGTTTCTTTGAAGGCGTCTTCCTCGGCAACGAGAAGTTCCCTGAGCTGAACCAGAAAATTGACGAAATCGCCGCGAAATACGGCGTCACGAATACGACCATCGCCATCGCGTGGCTGCTGCGTCACCCGGCCCAAATGCAACCGGTCATCGGGACGATGAACATCGACCGCTTGAAGGACTGCATCAAAGCCAGCGACATCCGTTTGACCCGCGAGGAATGGTACGAAATTTACCGTGCTGCGGGGAACATTTTGCCGTAAGTTAAGTGTCCCTACGCGAAACAACCTAAGCCCCGTTTCCACAGGACTTAGGTTGTTTTTTTGTCCAAAATCTCGAAAGGAGGGGCTGGAGAAAACATGCCTACCGAAAGTACGGAAAGCACGCCGATTCGGCTGAGTCGGTTTCTCGTGTTGACCATGGCGGTCACCGCCGGCATCGCCGTGGCGAATCTCTATTACATTCAACCGCTGCTGGCGGAAATTGCCGCCTCGTTTGGCGTTACGCAATCCCAGGTCGGGTACGCTGCCACTTTGACGCAAGTTGGCTATGCCCTGGGGATGCTGATGATCCTGCCGCTGGCCGATATCCGTGAGAAAAAATCGCTGATTCTGTTCATGCTCGTCTGCTCCGCCGGCGCCCTGCTGTTTCTGGCATTTGCCTGGAACAGCATCATCCTGAGCGTCGCCTCCTTCGCCGTGGGCTTCACTTCCATCGTCCCGCAGCTGATCGTGCCGCTCGCCGCACAGCTGGCCGACCCAAAGGAGCGCGGTCGAATCATCGGCACTGTCATGAGCGGACTGTTGATCGGGATTCTCGTCTCCCGGACGTTCAGCGGGCTCGTTGGCGAATATCTCGGCTGGCCGACCGTTTATTTTATCGCCTCCGGACTCATGATCCTTCTGGCCTTCTTCTTAGCGTTCCGCCTGCCCAAGTCCCCGTCCGTGGCAACGGCCGGGTATGGGGATTTGTTCCGCTCGATGGCGTCACTCATTAAAGATCTGCCGCTGCTTCGCGAAGCGTCGCTGAACGGCGGCATGATGTTCGCCGCCTTCAGCGTGTTCTGGACGACGCTGTCGTTCCTGCTGGCCGAACCGCACTACGGCCTCGGCCCTGACGCGGCCGGTCTGTTCAGCCTGATTGGCGTCGTCGGAGCCTTGGCTGCGCCGATCGCCGGGCGGATGGCCGATCGGCGCAGTCCGCGCTTCACCATCGCCATCGGCATGGGCGCGGTGATCCTCGCCTACGCCTGCATGCTCGGCTTCGGCTACACCTTGGCGGGCCTGGTTGTCGGCGTCATTCTGCTCGACCTTGGCGTCCAGTCGACGCAGATCTCCAACCAGGCCCGCATCCACGCCATCAGCGACGAGTACCGCAACCGTATCAATACGATCTATATGGTATCGTATTTCATCGGCGGAGCTCTGGGCTCCGGGATCGGCTCGTTCAGCTATGCGCATTTCGGCTGGACCGGTGTATGCATCGCCGGCCTGTTGACGCAGCTCGTCGCCGTGTACGCGCAGGTGCGCGGGCTGCGGCGCGAGCTTCGCCTGTCATTGGCCAAGCGGGGATAACAACGCGCACCAAACGGAAGGGGAGATCTGATTCCACGTTGATGGAACAGGTCTCCCCTTTTTCTTTTTCCCCGCCTACTTCTGTTGCCTTAACGCCGCAACCGCAGCCGTTGTGAAACTAGCCAGCTTGTCCGGCAAGCGATGGAGCGGGAACCAGTCGATCGCCCCGATCGCGCCCCCTTCCTCCATATTCCGCAGCTCGCCGCCAACAATCTCCGCTTCGTAAATCACCGAGACCCAATGCTCTGCCTTTTCCGGTCGGATCGTCTCTGCCGTACACAGTACCCCAATGACTGCGATGTCGAGGTTCACCTCTTCTTTGATTTCCCGCACAACGCCGTGCTCCATCGTCTCATAGATATCGATTTTGCCGCCGGGGATGCTCCAAGTGTCCTTTTCCGGCTCCCGATTACGCAGCACCATCAGAATCTCTCCCCGATCATTCCGAATGACCGCGCCCACCCCTAATCGGGGAACAGCCAGCTCTGTCGTCTTCATGCACCCTCCACCTCTCATGTCATCGTTCAAGCCATTGCCTGGGTTCTATTATAAAGCAAAATATCTGAAGCGGAAGAAAATACACCCCGTTCCTCCGAAAAAATTGAGAGAAACGGGGTGTTCTTGGTGGCTATCAACTTAGAACTTAAATTGTCCCACCATCCGATGCAAATCGTCGGCGATCTCTTTCATCTCGACGGCCGAAGCGGACACCTGCTCCATGCTGGCGAGTTGCTGTTCGGTAGAAGCCGAGATTTCCTCAGTCGATGCCGTAGATTCCTGGGCGATGGAGGAGATGTTTTCGATGGTGCCGATCACTTCGTTTTTGTCGCTGTTTACTTGCGTGATGCCTTCGATCAGCTCTTGCATGCCTGCAATCATCTGATGGATCGTCTGATCGATTTGCCGGAACGCTTGTCCCGTCTCCCGCGACACCTCGCTCGTCCGAGTAATGACTTCGGTCCCCTGGTGCATATACTCCCGGGTCTTCTCAACCGCAGCAGCCACGTCCCGCACCATCTCCTCGATCCCCTGCACCGAACCTGTCGTTTGTTCCGCCAGCTTGCGAATATGCTCCGCCACTACCGCAAAGCCCCGACCTTGTTCGCCAGCCCTTGCACTTTCGATCATAGCGTTCAGCGCCAATAAGTGTGTTTGCTCGGCAACCGCCTTAATCACGGTCGTCACCTGGGTGATCGACTGCGATTTGTCGCTCAGGTCGTTCACCTGCTCCTCGATGTTCACGCTGACTTCGGCGTTTTCACGGATCGCCTTCTGCAATAGTTTCATGCTGTTCAGCGTGGTTTGGTTGGCTTCCTGCGTCTCTTCAATACTTGCCTTCATCTGATCTGCCCGCGCGGTCAGGGCAAGAATCTCTTCAGCCAAGCTATGCAATCGCTCAAACCCCTCCTGCGCATTCACCGCAAGATCGCTGGATCCTGTCGCCAGCGCATTCGTCGCCGTTGAAATCTCCTTCGCCGCCTGTGAGCTCTCCCCAATCATCAACGAGAGCTGCTGCGAACCATGGGTGACTTGGCCGGCACGGAGCTGGATGTTCTCCATCATCCCGCCCAGCTTGCTGCGCATATGGGCTAGATCCTCGGCCATTTTGCCGATTTCATCCTGACTATGATGGTGAAATTCTTCGGTAAAATCCCCTGCGGCATATCGTTTGATACATTTGGACATCATCGTAATCGGACGGATCATCCGATGTCCCATAAATAGGCCCAAGACAATCGCGAGCAGCATAATCAAAAGCGAAATGCCGATGGTTTCGATCAACGCGTCGCGGATTTGCTCGTTCATGCTTTCCAGCGAAATCCCCACATTTAATGCGCCGGAAAGCTCCTGGTTATAGGTAAATTCGGTCGAAATATTATAAACCTTCTCACCGCTGGCCATCTTTAGCATTTTGCCCGTTGTCTCTTGGTTCGCAACAATGGTGGTCAAATCCACGTCTGACTTCGTGACCGAGGCAGAAGTGACAGCGTCTACTTCCTTTGCGGACTTCCCTGGAAGTTGACTGTTATCCGATACGATCAAATTCCCTTGGGGATCAAAAAGAGAGACATAAACGAGGTTCCCGTTGCCTTCCTCCATGATGATTTGGAACATCTTCTGCAGCTGCTCCATATCCAACATTTCATTGCTGATAATTTCGCGTTTAATATTCGTCACCAGGGTAGTCCCGTCGCTCTTCATCTGACTGGTCATGGATCGTTGGACCTCGTAATAGGACACCAGTGTGAAAGAAACGGCACAAATCGTCATAAGCAGCACGATCATTCCAAGCATTTTGCCGGTTAGCGAATGGAACCTGAATCTCTTAGATAATTGGAATGCACTACCTCGCCTAGACATGATGATTCCACCTTTGAATTATATTTTCATAGATTGATATCCTGGTGCACGAATGGCCTCATTGGAATTAATCTAAATAATGCCTGCCTTTACATCTTTATTTTTAACGATTTTCCACAAAATCACAGTGACTATTTTAATAGTTCACATGGCACGGCATTTGTGATTCTGGTCACAAACTTGATAGCGCGCATGACACATATGGCCTATTTCTCCCTAAAGTTCGTCACATTTTCTTCACAGACACGCCTCTTTTTTCCATGAAAAAATCAACTCCCCCGCATATTTGCGCAGGTTTCGCAAACAATAACCAGCGAATACCACCTGAAAGGAGCAAATGGCATGGCCCAAATCAATCAACAGGAGCTGCAAAGCTTGCGACACCTGATCGGCGCTCATGAAACGGCACATCAAAAAATGCTCGCCTACGCGCAGCAATCCGTGGATCCGCAAGTCAAAGCGTATTTTCAAAAATCAGCCCAGGACGCATTAAATACAAAGCAGCAGCTAATGTCATTTCTGAATTAGGAGGAGCTTTACACGATGATGCAGGATAAAGAAATGGTGAACGACGCGTTGTCCATGGTCAAAAGCAGCTTGACCACCTATTCCAGCGTCATTTCCGAATGTGCAAATCCCCAGCTGAGATCGACAATTCAGCAAATTCGGGACAATTGCGAGAAATCGCAATACGAGCTGTTCCAACTGGCTCGGTCCAAGGGATTCTACCAACCGGCGATGATGGCGGACGATCAAGAAGTGCAGCAAGTAAAATCGCAGCTGGGCGGCTGAACGCACAGCAAAAAAGCTTCCTCGCAGCCTGAAGGGATGCAGGAAGCTTTTTCTGATTTAAAGAGAGCCGTGCGCCATAAATGTACTTGAAAAATCGATCATATTTCTGCGGTTTGGCGTTTTTTCGCGGATTGTATATGAAATTTCATGTAGATTAACACGTTTTGAGGCCAATTCCCCGAAATCTATATGAAAAATCGAGTAGAATAACTAACCCAGCTCCACAACTTGCTCCTGTTCCTCTTTTCTGTAGCGGACTACGGCCAATTCACGATTTAATTCGCGAACCGCCTCATTCAGCCGCACCCGAAGCTGCTCTTCCAGCGCAAACCCGCCGTTCTCCAACC
Organism: Paenibacillus sp. MB22_1; assembly: GCF_047200555.1. Classification (NCBI taxonomy): domain Bacteria; kingdom Bacillati; phylum Bacillota; class Bacilli; order Caryophanales; family Paenibacillaceae; genus Paenibacillus; species Paenibacillus sp. MB22_1. The sequence goes on along the minus strand of NZ_JBLADV010000002.1, from coordinate 2,342,601 downwards.
GGCTAACCCATTGATCGACGGCAAATACACCGCTGAGAATATGAGTTCCGCCAAGCGCCGCAACCACCGGCTTCAACGCGTAATCCACTGCCAGCAAGTGCGCGATCGTCCCGCCAATGAACAGCGGCAGCACCACTTTGCCTTGCAGCCCTTTTTGCGGAATCAAATCCAGGATCGTCTTCAGCGCCCCGGAATAAGAGGCTTTATAGACCGGGCTGGCGATGATGACGGCATCAGCCGCTTCAACCGCGGCGTTCAGTTCCTTCACAACCTCGCTGTTGAAATTTGCCCGGAGCAAATCCTCTGCCGGCAGCTCCGCCGCCGAGAACCAACTGATAGAATGGCCCGCCTCCTTCAACTTCTCCTGTACATAATCCGTTAATCCGAACAACCGTGAACCTAGTGTAGGACTCCCTGCGAGAATAACGATTTTGCTCATAATTGGATCTCCTCCTATCATGATCGATCTTCTGATTTTGCTAAGCTATCTTCCCACCTCAGCAGGCCACTACCCGCCTCAAGACTTAGCTGCTACCGCCTTCCGCTCCAGCGTATACAGGTTCTCGGGAATCGGCAGGCCCAGGTTGCCGCGCAGCGTATCGCTTTCGTATTCCTTCCGGAACAGACCGCGCTCCTGCAGAATCGGTACGACCAGGTCCACGAAATCCTCCAATGCGTTCGGAACGGCAGCAGCAATCATGAATCCGTCGGCGGCGCCTCCCTCGAACCAGGCTTGAATTCGGTCCGCAACTTGCTCCGGCGTCCCGATAAAACCGCCGCGCGGCGTTGCGACTTGAAGCGCCACTTGTCTTAACGTTAAGCCTTTTTCCTTGGCGTCTCGTTTGATTTTATCTGTGCTGCTTTGGAAGCTGTTTTTGCCCAAGTCCCCGAGATCCGGGAACGGTTCATCCAGCGGATATTGGGAGAAGTCATGATGTTCGAAGAAGCGGCCCAAATAGTCCAGCGCATTCTCGATCGTCACCAGGCAGGCAACCTCTTGATACTTGCGTTCCGCTTCTTCCGGCGTGCGGCCCAGAATCGGGCTGATTCCCGGGAAGATCAGGACTTCCTCCGGCTTCCGGCCAAACGATGCTGCGCGGGACTTCACGTCTTGGTAGAAAATTCTCGCGTCCTCGATGGTTTCATGTCCGGTGAATACGGAGTCCGCATGCTTGGCGGCGTAATTTTTGCCAACCTCCGAGGCGCCCGCCTGGAAGATCACGGGTTGCCCTTGCTTGGAGCGCGCGATGTTCAGCGGCCCCTTCACCGAGAAGAATTCACCGATGTGGTTCAGGGTGTGCATTTTATTCGGATCAAAAAATACCCCCGTCTCCTTATCCCGCACAAAGGCGTCATCCTCCCACGAATCCCACAGACCGCGGACCACCTCCAAGAACTCAGTAGCAATCCGATAACGCTTGGCATGATCCGGATGATGCTCCTTCTTCCCGTAGTTCAACGCCGAGCCTTCCAACGGGGAGGTTACGACGTTCCAGCCTGCGCGCCCGCCGCTGATCATGTCCAAGGAGGCGAACTGCCGAGCAACGGTAAACGGCTCACTGTACGAAGTAGACAACGTTCCAACCAGCCCCACATGCTTGCTGACCGACGCCAGGGCGCTGAGGAGCGTTAAGGGCTCGAACCGGTTCAGGAAATGCGGGATCGATTTTTCCGTAATATATAAGCCGTCCGCAATAAACACCAGATCGAATTTGCCGGCCTCCGCCTTGTGCACCCAACGTTTATATACGTCAAAATTGACACTGGCATCCGCTTGCACGTCTGGATGGCGCCACAGGGAAGTTCCTCCGCCTACCCCGTGTAATAATGCGCCTAATTTGAGTTGTCTTGGTTTCGCCATGATCTCGTTCCTCCTTATCGTTTGGGTATCGTTCGTTTCCTAGCCCTTAGCTCTTGCTTAGGGCAAACCCGGCGGCTTGTTTAATGCGATCGATTTGCCCCAAATGACGTTGAACGTGGTTGGTAAAGCCTTCGACAATTTGCTTGACGGAGACCGTTTCTCCCTTGGCATTCACGCCAGTCTTCTCTAAGTCTTCCGCATCCAAACGGCTTAACAGCAGGCTGTTGTATAGCAGCAACGCATGGAAGGTCTGCAACACATCGGAGACTTTCCCCGCGTTGGCATATTGACCGCTGACCCACGCATCTTGGTTAAAGGCCGGCAGTTGCGCCTCCGTCCCCGCCAGAATATCCCGGATCCGAAAAGAGACAACGATGCTGTGATCCACCAAGTGGGTCAGTACCTCCAGTACGCTCCAGCTCTCCGGCTTCGGCTTCCAAGTGGTCTGCTCCTCGCTGAGGCCGTCAATCGCCGTAACGAGCTGCCCATGTGTATTTAAAAAAGCTTCAAAATTTACTTTCGTCATGCCATCGCCTCCGATTCAAAGTTAGCTTCTTCCCTTATCAGTCTCCTTGCACTGCGAGCAGCCCAATCCGGGCCAGCACGCATCGTGCTATTTCGCCAACTGGCCAAAACGATCCAGCGCAAACGGTCGCAGCGAGTCATCTCTCTTCCCTTCTGCAATTAAGTCTGCAAGCCGTGCCCCAATCGCGCTGGCAAATTTGAAGCCATGTCCGGAAAAGCCACCCGCCACCCACACCTGCGGGTGTTCGGGATGTCGGTCGATGATGAAGTCCTCATCCGGCGACATCTCGTATTTGCAGACCGCGCCTTGCTTTAAGCGGCCGGCTGCCTTCGGCATATAGGCCGACAGCACACGGCGCAGATCTGCTTCATCCTCGGGCCGGCTTCCGAAAGGCGCCAACGTCTCCCCCGGAGTCCAAGGGACCCCGCCGTCATGACGACCGATCTTCAGTCCGGCTCCGCAGATATTCGGGAACCCGTAAAACCCGCCCTCCGGCGTTCCCAATGTAAACCCGGGAAAACGTCCCGCGTCGAAGCCAGGCCCGCTGGTTTCAAACCACCCGACCACCTTGCGCACGGAGCGAATGGGAAGGTTGACGAACGGGGCGAGCGTGCTGAACCATGCCCCGGCAGTAAGCAGAACGGCCCCGGCATGAAACTTGTCGTCCGCGGTATAAACCGTCACGCCGCCTGCTCCGCTGTGTACCTTCAAATCCCGCACGATGGCGTACGTCAGCAACTCCGCGCCTTGCGCCAACGCCAGCTTGCGATACGCCTCCACACATCGCTCGCTGTACAAGTACCCGGCGTCCGGCTCATACATCGCCTCAAACGAATCCGGGATCGTCAGCTCTGGCCAGCGGGCGCGGATTTCTGCCGCATCCAGCCATTCCGTACGGACGCCCAGCGCCTCCGATTGCGCAATTCGCTCCTTAAAGGAATAGATGGTGCGATCCGCGATATTCAGCACGCCGGACGGCTCCAGCAGCCGAGTTCCGGTCAGCTCCTCCACTTCATTCCATAAGCGGTGGGCGCGAACCGCCAATTCCGTATACACGGGATCTCCGCTGTAAGCATGCCGGATCAGCCGGGGTTCGCCGTGATGGCTGCCTTCCCGGTGCGGCGGATCAAAAGCATCGATCAGCAGCGTTCGCAGCCCCTTACGGGCCAAATAGTACCCGGCGCTCATCCCCATGGAGCCTGCGCCAACGACGATGACGTCATAAACGGCGGGCGTGCTCATCGGGACGCGCCTTCCTTCCGGCGGTTATCCCGTGCCAGCTCCTCCAATGCCAGCTCCGCCAGCTTCGTGAAGAAGCCGATGCTTACCGGAATCGCCCGCTCGTCAAGATCAAAGGCTGGATGATGCCATTCCTGCGGCCCATCCGTCCCCATAAAGACGAAGAGCCCCGGAACTTCCCGTTGATACCACGAAAAATCCTCTCCTGCCGGCGACGGAACCGGCATGATGCCCTGATACCCCGCCGCCTCTGCGGCCGCCAGCCCAAGCTCCGCCAGCTTGGGATCGTTCAGCACGGGCGGCGGCCCTTCGATCCAGCGGACGGAAGCTGTCGTGCCAAATGCAGCCGCCACTCCTTGAACCACCTCTTCGAAGCGCTGTAGCACCCGCCGCCGCACCTCTTCATCAAAGGTGCGGATCGTGCCCTCCAGCAGCGCTGTTTCAGGGACGACGTTCCATGCCGTGCCGCTGTGGAGCTTCGTGACGCTGATGACGGCACTCTCCAGGGAGCCGACGTTCCGGCTGATAATCGATTGCAGCACCGTCACGAGATGCGCGGCGGTGACGATCGGGTCGTTGCCGGCTTCCGGCACGGCGGCGTGGGTCCCCCGTCCGGCGACCTCTACAACAAAGCCATCGGCGGCGGCCATGAGCGCGCCGCTCTTGATCCCGATCGTCCCGACGGGAAGATCGGGCTTATTGTGCATGCCGAAGATCGCCTGCACCCCGTCGAGCGCCCCGCTGGCGATGACTTGCCGCGCGCCTTTGGCCTTCTCTTCGGCTGGCTGGAAGATCAGCCGGACCGTGCCCTTCAGCTCTGCCTCCCGCGCTTTCAACGCATACGCCGTACCGATCAGGGCGGCAGTATGGAAATCATGCCCGCAGGCGTGCATCTTGCCGGGATTCGCCGAAGCAAACGGGAGTCCCGTCTCCTCCTGAATCGGCAGTGCGTCGATATCCGCCCGAAGCGCGATGACCGGCCCGCCCTGGAGCCCGCCAACCTCGGCTACCAGCCCCGTTGTCAGCGGAATGTCCAGGATCCGGATGCCCGCTTCCTCCAGCCAGCCGCGAATTTGACGGGTCGTCTCGAACTCTTCGTTTGACAGTTCCGGGTACCGGTGCAACTCCCGGCGAATCTCTACGAACCGCGCTGCCGCTGTACCGGACAACTCTTGAGTCGTATAAGTATCGTTAGACATGTTACGCCTCCACCGTCACTTCGACTAATGCTTCGCGAAGCAGCTCAAAGGAGCGGACTCGCTTCTCGAAAGGCGTGATATTGCTGGTGACAATCACTTCCTCGATGCCGGTGTCCTTCTGCAGCGCGAACAGCTGCTCCCGGACCGTTGCCTTGGTCCCTTTAACAATCCAAGGCTCCTGCTCCTCGATCGTATAGGGCTCTCCGGCCTGACGGCCGAACTCTTCCGCTTGCTCCCGTGTGCCAAGCGTCACCAATTTGCCGCTGGCGAGCCGCACCTTCACAACCTTCTGATTGCCGGCAAGCTCGGCGGCTTCCGCTTCAGATTCGGCGACGATGACGGACAACGCCAGGATGACTTGAGGCTCGGTACCGTGGGACGCCTCAAAGCTCTCCCGGTAGGTTTGGATCGCCTTGAGCGCAATCGCCGGATCCCCGTTAATAAACAAGGAAAACACATAAGGCAAGCCTAGTCCTGCAGCGATTTGCGCACTATCCACGCTCGCCCCAAGCACGTAGGGCTCAGGAGCCTCCACCGGGAGCGGGGCCGCGCGCAATCCGGCCAGCGGATGGTCCGCCTCCAGGCGGTTCTGCACGTATTTGCGCAGCTCCACGATTTTGTCTGTCAAGGTCGCCGATTCCCTTACGCCTTGCTGCAAAGCCTGCGTGCTCTTCGGCAAACCTCCTGGAGCCCGGCCAACGCCAAGGTCGACCCGCCCCGGCGCCAGAGAAGCCAGCACGTTGAAATTTTCCGCCACCTTATACGGGCTGTAATGCTGGAGCATCACGCCGCCGGAGCCGATCCGGATCGTGCTCGTTTTCGCCAGAAGGTAGGAAATCAGCACCTCGGGCGAGGAACCGGCCACCTGCTCCGAATCATGATGCTCAGACACCCAGAACCGCCGGAACCCCAGCTCCTCGGATTTGCGGGCCAGCGATACGGTATGCTTAAACGCCTGCTCCGCACTCTCCCCCGGGTAAACCGGGCTTTGATCCAACACGCTAATCGTGAGTCCCATCTCTCAGTCGCCTCCTAAATCCTAAATGCTTAAATGCTATAGCTCGGCTCAGGGGTAATCCGTTTCAGAAACTGCTTCGTCCGCTCTTCACGCGGATGATACAGCAGCTCCGCCGGGCTCCCTTCTTCCACGATGACGCCGCCGTCCATAAATACGGCGTGGTTGGCCACATCCCGGGCAAACCCCATCTCATGGGTCACGACGATCATCGTGATCCCTTCCTTGGCAATCTTGCGAATGACCTCCAGCACTTCGCCAACCAGCTCCGGGTCCAGCGCCGACGTAGGTTCGTCAAATAAAATAACCTCCGGCTCAAGCGCCAGTGCTCGAGCAATGCCCACCCGCTGCTGCTGGCCTCCGGACAGCTGGCTTGGATAAGCGTCCAGCTTACCGGCCAGCCCCACCTTCTCCAGCAAAGCGATGCTGCGGGCTTTGGCTTCTTCCTTGGGTATTTTTTTGACGATCACCAAGCCTTCCATCACGTTCTCCAGCGCCGTCTTGTGCCGAAACAAGTTATATTGCTGAAACACCATCGCCGTCTTTTGCCGGAGGGCATGAATGTCTTTCTTGGTCGCGCGGCTGCAGTTCACCCGGTAATCGCCGATGGCAATCTCGCCGCCGCTGGGCTTCTCCAGATAGTTGATGCATCGCAGCAGCGTCGTTTTGCCGGAGCCGCTTGGTCCCAGAATGACTACGACATCGCCTTGGTTCACCGTCAGATCAATCGATTTTAAGACCTGCTGGCGCCCAAAAGACTTGGATAATTGACGAAGCTGAATCATGCCACTCCCCCCCGATTGTAAAGTTGGATTCGTTTCTCGAGCCGCGCCGTGAGCCGTTCGATCAGGACGGTCAGCCCCCAGAAAATCAACGCCGCCGCAACATAGGCCTCAAAAAACTTCCAGTTGGTCGAGGCAACGATTTGCGCTTTCGCGTTAATATCCACGACGGATACGGTAAAAGCCAGCGTCGACCCGTGCAGCATCCCGATCGCCGAGTTGGACAGGTTCGGCAGGCTGAACGCCAGCGCCTGGGGGAACACGATCCGCCGCAGCGCCTGAAACGTCGTCATCCCGATGGAATAGGCCGCTTCGAGCTGCCCGCGGTTCACCGCCAGCAGCCCCGAGCGGACGACCTCGGACATATAAGCCCCGGCCGTGATAGAAAAGGAAATATAGGCAAAAGCAATCATCGGAATGGAGGCGGACTTAAAGCCCCAGCCGAACCCCTCCGATAAGCCGTCAATAATGACCGGCAACCCGAAGTAAATCAGCAATAAGTGCGTCAGCATGGGCGTCCCGCGAATAAAGGTGACATAAGCGGTGGAGATTTGCCCCAGCACAGGAACCCGATACAGCCGGAACAGCGCCGTGATCACGCCAATGACAAACCCAACCGAGACGGACACGGCGGTGATCATTAAGGTGGTGGGAATCGCCGACAACAGCTGAACGAAGGCCGTCCAGACAAAAGAAGGGTCGATTTTCATAGTTTTGCGCCTCCTTTTTCTGCGCCGAGCCCAACAAACATGCCTCTCAGCGACGGCTTCCGCTCGATCCGGAATCTCCTTCTCTCCGCTCCATCCGGCTGCTCATGCTTCAGCAAACGCCGTTCGGCGGCCCGCAGCAGCTTCTCTAATGTGAAGCTCACGACCAAATAGATGAACGCCAGAGCCAAATACGCTTCAATAAAATGCTGAGTAAGCGCGCCAAGCGTCTGGGCTTTGCCGGTGAGTTCCATGACGCCAAGGGTAAACGCCAGCGAAGTATCCTTCAACAAGGCAATCACCATATTGGAGAAGACCGGCACCGCCACCGCCAACGCTTGCGGCAATACAATTCTTGTGAATGCTTGATGCCCCTTCATCCCAATCGCATAGGCTGCTTCGACCTGTCCCCGATCCACGGCCGTCACCGAAGCGCGGATCATCTCCGACATAAAGGCTCCGGTATGCAGGCCGTAGGTCAAAATGACGAAGAACAACACGGGCGCTCGGGAGATATCCAGGTGGACCAGCTTCAACAGCTCCGGCAAGCCATAGTAGAACAGGAACAATTGGATCAAGATCGGCGTCCCTCTGAAAAAAGAGACATATACCTTCGAAAACTGCTGCAACACCGGAATCCGATACAGCCGGGGGAACGCGATCACAAACCCGACGATCATTCCCGTCAGCAGCGACCCGCCCACAATCAGCAAGGTGACGCCCAGCGTCGACCACAGCTTCGAAAAGGCGCTGATCACGAAAGAAAAATCAAACGGTGCCCCCACGAAAATCTCCCTCCTTTCCCGCCTTGTTGATTAGCTAGTGAAGTCTTCCCCAAGCCATTCCTTGCTCAGCTTGCTTAAGGTTCCATCCGCCTTCAATTCCTTGATGACCCCGTCGATCGCATCCGCCAGCTTCTGTCCCTCCGGATCGTCTTTGCGGAAGACGAAGAGAATATCGGCTTGTGACAGCTCCTCCCCGGTCGTCTTCAGCTTGCCTTGAGGATCGATCAGCGACAGCGAGAAGTCCGCTCCCAATGTGGCTTCGACGCGGCCGGAAGTGATTTGGCTGACCGTATCGTTGGCTGCACCGCTCTGGTACACGATCTCGATAGCATTGTTATTTTCCTTGTTGTAGTTCTCCAAAATTTGTGCCTGCGCGCTGGTTGGTGAGGTCAACACCTTCTTCCCCTTCAAATCATCCAAGGAATGAATCGTATTGTTGTCTTTCGCGACGATGATCTTATTTCTCCAGTGCGCGTAGGGCTCTTTGTTAAACAGGTATTTCTCGGACCGCTCCGGGTTCTTCTCCATCTCATGAGCGACAAAATCGATCTTCTTCGTCTCCAAGCTCAGCAGCAGGTTGGAAAACTCCTGGGTCTGGAACTCGAATTCATATTCCTCAAGACGCTGATCGATCTCGCGGACCAGCTCAACGTCAAATCCGGTTAATTTCCCGTTCTCGTCGATAAAGCATACTTTCGGAAAGCCTGTGCCCGTCCCTACGATGATTTTCTTCACTTCCCCCGTGTCCGCACTCGCCGCCGTATCCTTCGCTTCCGTCCCGCCGGACGCTCCCGCTCCGCATCCTGCCAGCGCCCCCGCTAACACCAGTACGGCCGCTGCACTTAACCATCTCTTCATGTCTCTAACCCCTTCCTTATTCACGGTGATCTTTGTTTTACAATACCTATAAGTTTAGTCAGGATTATGTTGACACTACTTTACTGTGATTTTTGTTACACGTCTAATCGAGTTTTTCTATGGGTACATGCAAATCGTCGATAGGAGAAGCGCCTAGCTCTAACAAAGCGTCCAAAAACACGTTGTTTTCACCGCTGAAGGAGATAAGGTGGGTTTGTAAAGAAACGCCTGCCGTCTCAAGGATGTCTACCGGCACGAGGATTCCCTCCTGCACTTCTTGTCTGGCGGACAACCCAGGGAGAAAGCAGATGCCGGCCCGGCTGATCACAAGCTTCTTCGCAGTCTCGGCATTATCGACTTGAAACACGATGTTTGGCGGCTGCTCCAGGCTTTCGAACGCGCGGTGAATTCGCATCCAGTCGAGGGAGCCGCATTCGAAGAACACCAGCGGTTCCCGCCGGATGTCGCGGATGGATGCACTTCCGGCAGCGGCAAGCGGGTGATCCTTATACACGTATAGCCGGATCGGATCATCATAGAAAGGATAGGATTGGAACGACGGACTCATCTGCTTGCGTGCAAATGCTACATCGATTTCCTTGGCCGCCAGCTTGCCTGCCAGAACGTCAGTCGGACCGGTTGTCACCTTGAAGTTGATCAGCGGAAAGCGTTGATGCAGAAGCACGAGCAGGTGCGGCATTAAATAGTTGGACACGGAAACGGTGCTGCCAATCCGAAGCTCCTCAGGGGTACCCGGCCGGGAATGGAGATGATGTTTTCCCTTTTGGTAGATCTGGAGGATTTGCTGGGCATAAGGCAGAAATTGTTTTCCCTTCTCCGTCAGCTGGATTTGTTTCCCCAAGCGATCGAACAATCGGCAATCCAGCTCCCGCTCCAGCGATTGAATCCGCGCGGTCACCGTCGGCTGCGAAAGAAATAACACCTCCGCCGCTTTGTTGAAGCTGCCGTAGTGATTGATGTATACAAACGCCTCAATATGATCGATGTTCAAAAAGATCCCTCCCCTAATTACTCTATATTTCTTACTATACCAATCTATATAGGCGGTTTTATTAAAATTATCCTTAATCTTAGGGAGCCCGCCACTTTTTGTCAATCGTTCGATATAGAATTTTTTAATGTCTGTGTAAATATTTTTATATTCCGATGCGGTTAGTCGGTATTTAGTCTATACTGATTTCACTTCACCTGATTGGGATGTTAAATGAATTACTTCGATAAGGAGTGTTGGAGAGATGAGCCGTTTAGAGCAGGAAGTGTTAATCCGGGATGCCCGGGAGGATGAACGGGAACAAATTGCCAAGGTGATGCTGGAAGCTTACCGGCAATATGCGTTTGATATGCCCCGTGAGCGGTGGGAGGAATATCGCGAGAACATCCGAAGCTCTGTCTACGGCAACGGCCCTTATGCCCGCCTTGTCGCCGAGCTTAACGGAGACATCGTGGGCAGCGTGCAGCTGTTCCTGAACTCGGAAGCGGCCTATGGGAGATCGGACCTAGGCATCCAATCCCCCATCATCCGGCTGCTCGCCGTATCCCCCTATGCCCGCAGACGCGGAATTGCAAAGCAGCTTATTCGTGAGGCCGCCCGCCGATCCCTGGAGCTGGGCGCCCGCACGCTGTACCTACATACGTCGGACATGATGGCCGCTGCGGTGAAGCTGTATGAGAGCCTCGGATTCGAACGGGCTTACGAAGCTGATACCACCAATGGGGAGACCCTGGTCAAATCGTATAAGATCCAATTGACGGACGCGTTGCCCCTGCTGCAAACCTCGTAAGTACAATCAATCAGGGGCGTTCGCTCATGATATCCCCCTTTCTGGCATCTGGCCTGTCTCCTAAGCTATAATGGAAATGGAAATCATGTGATGAACAATGTTAAAGGACGGAGCCCCTAATGATAAATCACTCTTTTGTGAACCCCTTAGAGCAAATGAAGGCCTTGCAGAAGTCGTTGACCCGATTTATGATGATGTACAAATTTGCTCTCCACGAGGTGGAGACAAAAATCGAAATTTTGCAGGAGGAGTTTCAGCTTCTCCACGACTACAATCCGATCGAGCATACGAAGTCTAGAATCAAGTCTCCGGAAAGCATCATGAAGAAGCTGTACCGCAAAGGCGGCGCTTCCTCCTTAGAGGATATCAAGCGCAGTATCCGCGACATCGCCGGCATTCGCATCACCTGTTCGTTTATCTCGGACATTTACCGGATCAGCGAAATGCTGCAGGCGCAGAAGGACCTGAAGATCCTTACGATCAAAGATTACATCAAGAACCCCAAGCCGAACGGATACAAAAGCCTGCACATGCTGGTCGAAGTGCCGGTGTTCATGTCAGACGGCGAGGAAATGGTGTGCGTCGAAATTCAGATCCGCACCATTGCCATGGATTTCTGGGCCAGTCTGGAGCACAAAATTTTCTATAAATACAACGAGTCCGTACCGGATCGTCTGCTCCAGGATCTCAAGAACGCCGCCGACACCGCCTACGAGCTGGACTTGAAAATGGAACAGCTGCAGCAGGAAATGGAGGAAATCAAGCACGCTCACCAAGTCGAAGCCTCCGAAGAGTTCCAGTTGCTCATCGACAACCAGAAGTTCAACATTCCGCAGAAGCTGCTGAAGTTGTTGTCGGGCGGGGAATGAGCCTTAGGAAGACCTACAAGAATAGGAGTTGCCCTGTACCATCATCAAGATGGGAGGCGCAACTCCTTCTTCATTTAGCGGGATTGTCTTACACGTTTGGTGTTCAAGGATTCCGTGCGCTTCTTGGACTCCCTTGCCGGCTGCACCGGCTTTGGAGCTAAGGCGGTCTGTTGCATCGGATAAGGGTGCTCCTTAATGACAGGGATCCGCTTTCCGATCAATTTCTCGATATCGGCCAGGTACGGCTTCTCGTCAAAATCGCAGAACGAAATGGCGACGCCGCTTTGTCCGGCCCGGCCGGTCCGCCCGATCCGGTGGACGTATGTTTCGGGAATATTCGGCAGCTCATAGTTGATGACGTGAGACAACTCGTCGATGTCGATGCCCCGTGCCGCAATATCGGTAGCAACCAGGACGCGCAAGGTGCGATTCTTGAAATCTTGCAAAGCCGTCTGCCTAGCGCCTTGCGATTTGTCGCCATGGATGGCTTTGGCGCTGACCTGCGCCTTCGTTAAGTGGCGCACCAACCGGTCCGCCCCATGCTTGGTCCGCGTAAAGACGATGGCGGATTCGATGGACGGGTCTTTCAAAAGATGAATCAGCAGATCCCTCTTGTTGCCCTTGTCCACGTAATACAGATACTGCCCGATGGTGTCCACCGTTGAGGAAACCGGCGTAATCTCCACCTTGACGGGATTTCTCAGGATGGAATCGGCCATTTGCGCGATCGCATCTGGCATCGTGGCGGAGAAGAGCAAGGTTTGCCGCTGGGACGGTGTCTTGGCGATGATCTTCTTGACGTCGTGGATAAAGCCCATATCCAGCATGCGATCCGCTTCATCCAAAATCAGGAGCTCCACGTTCTTCAGATCGATCAGCTTCTGCTGCATGAGATCGTTCAGCCTTCCGGGCGTGGCTACCAGAATGTCTACGCCCTTTTGCAGCGCGGCCTCCTGCGGTTTCTGCGACACGCCGCCAAAGATAACTGCACATTTCAGAGGCAGGTACTTGCCGTAGGCGCAAAAATTTTCGTAAATCTGCAGCGCCAGCTCGCGGGTTGGCGTGATCACAAGCGCGCGGATGTTCCGCCGGCCTGCACGCGGGGCGCCATCCTTATGCAGCAACTGCAGTGTAGGGATGGCAAATGCTGCGGTTTTCCCCGTACCGGTCTGCGCGCAACCCAGCAAGTCTTGGCCGCTGAGAATCGGCGGGATCGCTTGTTGTTGAATCGGCGTAGGTGCCGTATAGTTTTCCTGCTCCAACGCTTTTAAGATCGAAGGGATCAGGTTCAGTTCTTTAAATTGCATAATAACTCCTTGCCGGCCTTACTGCCGGAATCGCTAATTTTGGCAGGAAGTGCCCAAGGCTTGAAGCTCGTTCCACCAATCTTACCAATATAACACTTCACAGGTAACCCGGCAAATGGAGAGTTGGATCGGTCAGTGTCAAGCTAGCGTGGGCAGTCATTTAAGATGCCTGGAACGCGAACCCCGAAGGAACCTCTTCCTTGTAAGCGCTTTGCTTCGTTCTTTCATCAAACACAAGTGATTTGTCAGAATTTTTTGCCGTTATCCGCGAAGTGCTTTGAGTGCCATACCCGTTGTGCTGCTTTGCTTCGGTCCTTGCAGCATGCGAATCATTCCAGCGATACAACCCTTGACCGGTTGCGTCACGTTCTTGAGCAATTGCCGCATGTTTATCGACTGCTGCGGCGTTGCCTGCTTACTCGCTTGTCCTTCAACCGTTCTTACCACCGTGCCCGCTTCTTGAATCCTCATCATCGTCCTCAGCATCGCCCTGACGCCTCGCTCACTCCAACTGTACCCGCCACGCTTCGTCCGCTTGGCGAATATACGCATCTGCGATTCCGCGCTTCCCATCGGGCGCATGCCGCTTGTGTCGATCCCCTTCGCCTGGAGTGTTTTTCGGTAGTCGTCCAAATGCTTCTCATGCCGCTTTAGAAATCTTTTATACGGCTTCCAATCCTTCCGGTTCTCTTCCGCTATCTCTTGCTCCGACACGCCTTCCAGGACCGCCATAAGCGCGGCTGCATCCTGTTTGGCCAAAGACCGTCTCACTCTCTCCCACACCTGCGGCAAATGACCGACAAAGCGTTTCAAATCACGCGCCACATGAAAGCGGTCCAGCATGTACAGACATTGGTGAAAGTAGGATGTACATTCCCCGATCCACGCCGCGCCGTCTCCGTTCACCACAAGCCACGTGTTCTCGTCGATTTCGTAACGCTCCACCAGAAAGTCCCCGAACCCTTCCCAGAAGTCGCCGCCGCTCGTATGCAGGTAATGCTGTTTGTTCTTCAGCTGTACCCGCTTGCCGTTCTTCTCCCAGCCTTCGTGTACGACTGCAATTGCGTTCTCCATCCCGCGCTTTTTGCTCCGCTGCAGCTTCGTGTACAGCCCATCCACTTCCACGAACAGCACGCGGGCAGCGCGCCGTTTCACCGCTGGCATCGGCTGTTGCGCACGCTCCATCAGTTTTTCCCTGATCGCTTGGTGGCTCAGCACATTGTAGCCCAAAAGCTGCTCCAGCCGCTTTGCGCTGTCCCGGTACGACGGTCCTTGGCTTGCGAATGCGATTGCTGTCTCTTCCAAATGCGGACTGACTTTCCCGCGCCCTTCGAATTGCAACAGCTGATCCAGCAGATACACGTGTTTGCCGCTTCTACGGTCACAGTACAATCTCCGCTTAAAGCGCACATTCCCGAACACTGTGTTGACGCTTGTTTCACGCTCGTCCTTTACTCGATAACGCTCTCGGTCCCGTTGCTCCAGGATCTGCTGATCCAGCGCCTCCAGTACCTGCTTCATCGCACGAGCGAATTCCTCCTGCATTTTCCGGAAAATCCATTGCTCAATCTCTTTCATCGTCGGCATTGTTGTGGTAAAGTGGCTCACAGGAGCTTCCTCCTTCTTGGTGTGTTGTGCGCAAACATCACTTTACCAAGGGAGAAGCTCTTTTTCTATATCCGCTTTTTCCAATTCCTACACCCACAGAGATTTTACACTATCGTTGGATCGGACCGGTTCGGTGCATGCGCGATGGCCGACCGTTCTCATTTCGGCAGAGCATTCCGATAAGGCCCTTTTGTGGCGTTATTTCCGCCCTTTTGCACTCCATGAAGAAAATAAGGCCCTTTTAGGGTCTTATTTGGAGGAAAAGAGGCTGAAATGTCCCGTATTGGCCCGATTTGAGATCAATAAGGACATTTTAGGCACTCGCGTTGCATTAACTTTTCAAACGATATTTCAAATCAACAATTTACTAAATTTGCAAATTATAGGCTGGTTTTCATGTACAAAAATAAAGAAATCCCCTAATGTTGAGTTGATCCAAAGGTTATCCATCAACCTCTCAACAAAAGGAGATTTCTATGGATAACAGTACAAATTTAAGTGTCATATGTCAATGTCTACAAATGTTAAATATTAATTCTTCCCGAGATAGCGTTTTGGATTATCGTGCTCGCAAGCTTTTTGTCGGTTCTTCCCTACTGCTGTTCATTGAAGCCCAGTTACAGCAACGAGAGTCTTATGCTGAAATGTCCGAGCATCTTGAAGCCAATGAAGACTTTCAAGCGATACTTGGTGGACTTGAAAGCATAAGCCCATCCCAACTCTCGCGGAAAATGAAGAAGCTTCCCCTAGAGAACCTTCACCTGCTTTTCATGCAAGTAACGAGACAAATCCAACAACTAACGGAGAATAAGCCAGGAATCACGACTAAGATCGGAAAGCTCGCGATCATGGATTCTACTCAAATCACCTTGCCAGCGATTCTTTCCAAATGGGCTTACTGCTCTGCATCCAATCACGGCGTGAAAATGCACACTTCACTTCTAGTCGTCGACGCGAAGACGATGGTTCCAGATAAAATCATCGCCTCAACCAAAGATGTCGCAGACCACGAAGTTGCCCCAAACTTTACGGTCGATAAAGAAGTGACCTATGTGATGGACCGGGGCTATCAGGTGCACAAGCATTTTCAAGCCTGGGTGGACCAAGGGATGAAGTTTGTGGCTCGGGTTAAGGATAATACCCGATTGACGATCCTCAAGGAACGGGCTCTTCCCAAGCGGGGAGATTTCATTCGGGATGCGGATGTAACTCTGCCAGGGCAGCAAATGAAGTTGCGACTCATTGAGTTTCAGGATCAGCAAGGTCGTTTATATCGCCTTGTGACAAGTCGCATGGATTTATCCGTGCACCAAATTGCAGATGTATATCGGCATCGTTGGCAAATCGAGCTATTCTTTAAATGGATTAAGCAACACCTCCGTTTAGTGAAGCCTCATGGGTACACCGCAGAAGCCATCTGGAACCAGATGTATATCGCGTTGATATCCTATGCTCTGTGCCTGTTGCTACGCCTGAAGCTAGAGTGCAAGCAAACCGTTTGGCAGTTACTTCGATTGATTCGACTCTATGCCGATCGGTCATGGACTAGGCTGCATGAAGCCTTATTCAAAAAGCCCACACGGAGTTCAAAAGGACGAACGAAGCGAAACGGTCGGCCCCCCAAGCAGGCGAACAAATCGATGAAGCCACGAATCATTGTAGAAGTATTGAACTAAATACTTAAATTTTAAAAAATGGGTAACGTGCGGGTTTAATCCCCTCTAAACTTTTTCAAATTTAAGCAAAGTGTGTCTGTAAAATATATACTAATATGGTTTATATATACTATATCGTTGTTCTGTATTTGTCTGAATCAAAGCAGAAAGAAGTCTTAATGCAACGCTAGTGCATTTTAGGGCCTTATTTTACGAGGAACGTGTTGATTTTGAAGAATAAGACCACTTTTTACCCTTATTTCAGCACCGAGTGAAGTCGGAAACCCTACCTGCGCACCACGTAGTCCTCCACCTGACACAACCATACCATATGGTCTTGCCCCGGCCCCCAGTAGTCCTTGGCCACGGCATAAGGCTCACCGAACTTGCGAAGCCACTTCTGCTGCGCCCGCTTGTAGCCGCTGTCGAGGCAGAACCGCTCGATGCCCCGCTCCCGCAGCGCCTTCGCCATCGCCTCGATCAAAGCCGATCCGATGCCTTGTCCTTGATAGGCGGACAGCACGTACAAGCTCCCCAGCTCGCCAACCTCGTCCAACGCGTGCTGGGTACATTCCCTGATTTCCTTCCCGCAAGGGCCAAAGGAAATGATGCCGACCACCTCCCGAGCGATCTTCGCAGCGAGGAAAAAGACAGGGCTCTCCACCGCTTGTGGCCCATCCCCGCGTGAATCAAAGCCAGGTGCAGCCCCAAGCGCTGCGTCCACCAGCTGGATTTTCCCCTCAATTTCCTCGCGGATATCTTCTATTAAATGTAAATGTCCAAGCTCTTCCGCGGCAAACGCCTCTGGAATCGTCTGCTCGAATACCCGGCAGGCTTCCTCTCGATCTTCAGCGGTTAACGGTACGATGACGATATCTTCGACCATGGCAATCCCTCCTTCACTTTTTTTCATATCGGCCTGCAAAATCGGAGCTATTCACTTCATATTCTAAAGATTTTACCGAAATAAAAGCAAAGAGGCGATCCCATCACGAAAACGCTAACCTACGTGACAACACGCTGGAATATGCGGGTTTTACCTGTGAACGGTTGTGGTATAATCACGATGATTTGCGAAAACGGGGTTGCATTTGACAGCTTGCAACAACAAACAGAAACGGGTGATCAGAATTGTTTGAACTCAAATGGCTGTGGCAGAATTTGGAGGGCAACCGGGCCAGATATATCACGGCGCTGGTGCTTTCCGTCGTGGGCTCCTCGCTCATGATTATCAATCCGTACATAGGCCAACGCATTGTCGACACGTTTATCACAGGTGAACATGCGATGGAAAATTTATCGCAGCAACGGGGACTGCTGATCATGCTCTGCTTGGGGATGATTGGTTTCTCTCTGCTGCGGACGGGGCTTGCTTATTTGACGACGATGCAATACGAGCAGGCTTCGCAAAATATGCTGTACAAAGTCCGCATCTACCTCTACAACAAAATCCAAGGCCAGGATATGGAGTACTATGACCATAACCGGACCGGGGACCTCATGACCAAGATGACCGGGGACCTGGACATGGTGCGGCACTCGATGGCGTGGATTATCAAGACGATTATTGAATCGGTGACGATCTTTGTTGCGGCCGTCGCTTATTTTTTCACAATTGATGCTGTGTTGACGCTGTGGCTGCTGATCTTGGCGCCTCCGATCTTCATCGTGGCTTACATCTTCGCGAAAAAGGTCCGTCCAATGTACGTGGATCTGCGCGAGCGGTTGTCCCAACTGAACACGATCACCCAAGAGAACATCTCGGGGAACCGCGTCGTTAAAGCCTTTGCCCGTGAAGAATTTGAAATTGAGAAGTTCACCGACAAGAACATTCACTTCTCAGAAGCGAACAAGAAAGCCGCGCTCGTGTGGCTGGACTACTTCCCGTATCTGGAGACGTTCGCACAAGCGTTTAACGTGATCCTGATGCTGGCTGGCGGATATTTTGTCATGCAGGGACGGATTACCTTCGGGGAATTTTCCGCGTTCTCCGCATTGATCTGGGCCGTATCCAACCCGATGCGCAACATCGGCATTATCATTAACGATATTCAACGTTTCTTCGCCAGCTTAAGTAAAATTGTAGAAATTTATTACGCCAAACCAAAAATCGTAAACGAGCACAAAGCGATCGAAAAGCGCCGTTACGAAGGACGGATCGAATTCAAGCATGTCAGCTTCAAATATGACAGCAATGAAGTGCTTCACGATATCAGCTTCTCGGTGAATCCGGGGGAAACGATCGCCATTATGGGCTCAACCGGTTCGGGCAAAACATCGCTCGTAAACCTGATCCCCCGCTTTTACGACGTATCCGACGGGCAAGTGTTGGTTGACGGCGTGGACGTCCGCGACCTGGAGCTCGATGAGCTCCGCAGCAACATCGGCATCGCGACCCAGGACGTGCTGCTGTTCTCCGATACGATCGACGGAAATATCGCTTACGGCGATCCCGAACTGCCGGAGGAACAAACGAGAGAGTATGCCCGGCTCGCTGCTGCGCATGATTTTATTACGAAAATGCCGGAAGGGTATGACACCATCGTTGGGGAACGCGGCGTCGGCTTATCCGGCGGTCAGAAGCAGCGGATTGCGCTGGCCCGGGCGCTGGCGGTGCGCCGACCGATTCTGATCCTCGACGACACCACCTCCGCGGTTGACTTGGAAACCGAGGAGCATATCCAGAAGAGCTTGCGCGAGCTGAACTTCCCGTGCACGAAGCTGATCATTGCCCAGCGCGTGTCGACCACGGCCGAAGCGGACCGCATTCTGATCCTGGACGGCGGACGGCTGATCGAGGAAGGCACCCATGCGGAATTGCTCGCGAAACGCGGCTATTATTATGATGTATTTATGCTTCAAAATGAAGGGATCGGAAGGACGGTGAGCGCCCATGGCCAGAAATAAGTTCGATGTGGATGAGAATCTGGAGTCTCCTTTTGACATAAAGCACTTCAAACGTGCCATGGTGTACATCCGAAAACAGCAGAAGCCGATGATCATCGCGTTTGTGCTGAGCGCCTTGTCGGCTGCAATCGCGCTGTCGGCGCCGCTCATTATTCAACACGTTGTGGACGTGACGATTCCGGAGAAAGCGTTTGGTGCGCTGGTCGGGTGGTCTGCGCTGATGCTGCTCACGATCGTGGTCAGCGTCGAGCTGGCGACGATCCGCTCCCGGATCATGACCCGGGTCGGCCAGGATATCATCTTCGATATCCGTACGGATCTGTTCAAGCATCTGCAGCAGCTGCCGTTTAAATATTACGACGACCGCCCGCAAGGGAAAATCCTGATCCGCGTCGTCAACTACGTTAACGCCGTATCGGACGTTTTGTCCAACGGGATCATCAACTTTATTTTGGAGATCGTCAATTTGATCTTTATCGCTGTGTTTATGTTTGCGTTGGATGTCCGGTTGTCGTTCGTCACCTTGGCCGGATTGCCGGTGTTCCTCGGCGTTATGCTGCTGATCAAAACCCGGCAGCGCCGGGCATGGCAGGCTGTTTCCAACAAAAGCTCCAACATGAACGCGTATTTGCAGGAGAGCATCAGCGGGATTGGCGTGACGCAAATTTTCTCCCGCGAGAAGCATAACGAAGGCATCTTTACCCGCCTGGCCGGCAACTACCGCAAGGAATGGATGCGGGCGCTTCGCTACAACGCCCTGATCCCGTTCTCCGTCGACAACCTGGCGACGATCGTCACGACGCTGATCTATATGGTTGGCTTGCTTGCGATGGGTCCGGAAGGCGTGACCTTCGGGGTCATCCTTGCGATGAGTAACTATGCGGCCCGCTTCTGGCAACCGATCCTGAACCTGTCCCAGCTGTATAACAACTTCATTAACGCCGTCGCTTATCTGGAACGGATCTTCGAAACGATGGATGAACCGGTGACGGTCAGCGATGTCCCGGGGGCGAAGGCTTTGCCGCCGGTGCAGGGCAACGTCCAATTCAAAGACGTTACGTTTGCTTACGATCCAGGCCTGAACATTCTGGAGCACCTGAACTTCGAGGTAAAAGCCGGGGAAAGCATCGCCCTCGTCGGACCGACGGGCGCGGGCAAGACCACGGTCGTCAACCTCATCTCGCGCTTCTATAATGTGAGCGAAGGCGCGATTCTGATCGATGGTCACGACATCTCTCAAGTGACGTTGAAGTCGCTGCGCAGCCAGATGGGGATAATGCTGCAGGATAGCTTTATTTTCTCGGGTACGATCATGGATAATATCCGATACGGCAAGCTGGACGCCACCGAGGAGGAAGTCATCGCCGCGGCCAAAACGGTCTGCGCGGACGAGTTCATCCGCGAGTTTGAGCAAGGGTACTACACCGAGGTGAACGAACGCGGCTCGAAGCTCTCCCAAGGACAGCGGCAGCTCATCTCGTTCGCCCGGACGCTGCTGGCCGATCCGCGCATTCTGATCCTGGACGAAGCGACCTCCTCGATCGACGCCAAGACGGAGCGCCTGCTTCAGCAAGGCTTAAACGAGCTGCTCAAGGGACGCACCTCGTTTATCATCGCGCACCGGCTGTCGACGGTGAAGAACTGCGACCGCATCATGTATGTCTCCGACAAGGGGATTGCCGAATCCGGCTCGCATGATGAGCTGATGGCCAAACGTGGTCTGTACTACCGCTTGTATACCGCGCAGAAGATGGAAGCTGTATAGATCATGCAAAAATAAAGGCAATTCCGCCAAGCCAATTTAACCTGGCTGACGGAGTTGCCTTTTTGTTTTTACCGGACGCTGGGTACCGGACGCTGGGATATCAAAATTTGTCGAATTGTGAAATGGTTCACTTACTATGGTATGCCCTTATGTTATCCTCTCCAAGGGGAACGAAAGAGAAACAGCACCCCGATATAGACAGAAGTGGAGGGTTTATCATGCAAAAGAAAGTTACAGCAGCACTCATTCTCGTCTTATCCTTGATGCTTGTCATCGCGGGATGCGGCAACAATGGGAATGAGCCTCAGAACCAGGCTCAGGATCAGAACCAGACGCAGGCTGGCGGACAGACGGACAAAGCCAAAGAAAACGAAGCCGAAGCCGTAGCCGGCGCATCCGAAAAAAGCTATACGCCTCACGATCAATTGAAGGACAGCTACGATATCATTATCATCGGCGCAGGCGGTGCTGGCATGACCGCAGCACTCGAAGCGAAAGCCAACGGTATGAACCCCGTTATCTTCGAGAAAATGCCGGTGGCCGGCGGTAACACGACGAAATCGTCCTCCGGCATGAACGCCTCGGAGACGAAATTCCAAAAGGAACAAGGCATTGAAGACAGCAACGACAAGTTCTATGAAGAGACGCTAAAAGGTGGCCACAATACAAATGATACCGAACTGTTGCGTTTCTTCGTTGACCATTCCGCAGGCGCGATCGATTGGCTCGATTCCATTGGCATTCGGTTGAATAACCTCACGATTACGGGCGGCATGAGCGAAAAACGCACGCACCGTCCGGAAGACGGCTCCGCCGTGGGACAATACCTGGTGGACGGCCTGGTCCGAAACGTTGAAGAACAAGGCATTCCGTTGTTCGTCAACGCCAATGTCAAGGAGATTACTCAGCAAGACGGCAAAGTCAACGGCGTGAAGGTGGTCCTGAACGATACCGAAGAAAAAACGATTACCGGCAAAGCCGTCATCGTGGCGACCGGCGGTTACGGGGCCAATCCGGAAATGATCACGCAGTTTAGACCGGACTTAAAGGGATATGTCACGACCAACCAAGCTGGCAGCACCGGCGACGGCATTACGATGATTGAGAAATTGGGCGGCGTTACCGTTGATATGGATCAGATCCAGGTTCACCCGACTGTTCAACAGGAGAAATCTTATCTGATCGGTGAAGCCGTGCGCGGCGAAGGCGCGATCCTTGTTTCCAGCGAAGGCAAGCGTTTCTTTAATGAAATGGACACGCGCGATAAAGTGACCAACGCGATCAATGCCCTGCCTGAGAAGTCCGCCTACCTTGTCTTTGATTCCGGTGTGAAATCCCGAGCTAAAGCGATCCAACAATATGAGAAGATGGGCATTGTACTCCAGGGCGACACGATTGAAGCTTTGGCCGAAAAGATGGGTGTACCGGCAAATGCTTTGGCGCAAACGTTAGAAACTTGGAACGCGGCTGTTCAGAATCAAAATGACGCCGAATTCGGCAGAACCACCGGGATGGATAACGATTTGTCCGGCGCACCGTACTATGCCATCAAAATTGCTCCCGGCATCCACTACACCATGGGCGGCGTGAAAATCAACACCAACACAGAAGTATTGAACAAAGAAGGCAACCCGATCCCAGGTCTGTTTGCCGCTGGCGAAGTTACCGGCGGGTTGCACGGGGATAACCGGATCGGCGGCAACTCCGTGGCCGATATTATCATTTTCGGACGTCAGGCCGGCGTGAAGGCGGCCGAGTTCGTGAAGGCGCAATAAGCTGAACGATCATGAGATAGGGACCCGTCAAGGCTTGGACTCCAAAGAGTTCGAGCTTTGGCGGATTTTCTTTTTTGAGGAAATGATCTTTGGGAATACTAAATAACCACCCACGATACACGAAACCTAAGGAGGTGCCTAAGATGAGCAAAAATGAGGACTACACTCAGCTGCAGCGGGCCAAGGCCAAGGACTCCACCAACGAAGGCCGAAAAGGCGCCTTCATGACGAAAGACGCCTGGAACCAGGACGGCAACCCTGCCGCAGCGACGGACGATTTCGGTCCCGAGATGAAGCCCGAGGACCCGCCGACGTTGAATGGGAAACCGTTGTAGCTCGATTTCACCCGCATCAGGCCCAATTCTGTATGATTTTTCGAATACATTTCGCCGATATCGCCGAATTTAGCCGATTGTATTCGATTTTTCATATAGAATGCACCCTACCCAGCACCAAGCACGCCGTCAGAACCCGAGGTAAAAGAGGGGGCGCCCCTCTAAAATGGGTATCCCCCCGCTGCCTCTCGGGTCATACCCTCTCCCATCAACACCGCACATACTTCCGCTTAAAGCCCAGTTGCCCGCGATCCAGCGCTTTTTGAATGCTTTCCGAAGCGTTCAGAATGGCGCTTTTCTTCTTCCCCCGTTTCATCTCGACCGGGCCGATCGCCTGGGCAGTCTCCACCGCTTGAGTGTGGAGTGGCCGGTAAGAAACCCCGACGGTGTAAACAAAGTTATTCATCGCAGATTTCGTACGCTCGGGCGCATCGTGAATCGAGTTCTTCACCGTTTCCAGCATGCCGGCGAGCTTGCCCTCGTCAAATTCGCTGTCCGGCCGGCTCCCCAATAGCCAGCAGTAACAGCTCCAACCCGCCGACATCTTCAGCTCGTCCCCGCTGGCGATCCACTGGTCGGCCACCTCCTGGGCGATATCCGCCTCCGCCAAGGTGACGGCAACCACGAAGTCCGACAGCATATAGAAATACGCCCCCTCGATCCAGCGATCAAAATCCGCATGCGTCATCGCCTTCGGATCCGCAATCATCCCCGCAAAATACATCGCATCGTAATTCCCCGTCGCGTAAAGCTCCTCAGCCAAGGGCTGATTGATCTTGATCTGCCGGAACAGCGGCTTCATTTCTCCTGTGGCTACACCAAACAGCGGCTCCCGCGCGCCGTTGGACATGTACATTTTTTTCAGGCGCTCCTTACCGAGTGCCTCAAGCTCCTGCATCACCGTTTCCAGCTTCATTTATGGAGCCAGCTCCCTTCATCCCGTATGGGTTCTTCTCCCCCTAGCTTACTACGTGAGAAGGGCTTGATTCAATTCCAAAATAAGGCCAAGCGTCCTCGCCAAACTACTTGTTGCGCGCCAGGCGGAACCCTTGATCCGGGCCAAAGCCGCTCGCTTCAAACTTGCCGCGAAACGACACCTCGCTGCTGCTGACATCGCCGATCCAGCCGCCGCCTTTCACTACGCGAAATGAGCCACGCTTATAGTTCTGGTTCACCTCGTCCCCGTACCAATCCCAGCACCATTCCCTCACATTGCCAGACATATCGTACAGCCCCAGCTCATTGGGCTCCTTGCCGCCAACAGGCCGGGTTCGGCTATGATTACTCTCAATGATCGGCCAGTTCCAGTCCCCGCTCAGGTACTCCTCTCCGGCATTCCGCCAATACCAGGCCACATCGTCCACACGCGAGCTTCCGCTGTATTTATAGCTTTGGCTGTGCTGCCCACCCCCAGCTGCATACTCCCACTCTTCCTCCGTCGGCAGCCGATACCCGTTCGCGTCCGGATTGATGGTGACCGTCCATTTCACAGGATCGTATTCGCTTTGATTGTTGGGGTCTATTTTTTGCTTATCTATATTGTAAAAAGGTTTCAAGCCCTCTTTTATGCTCCGCTGATTGCAATACTCGATCACGTCGTACCAGCTCACCATCTCCACCGGCAATTGGTCGCCTTGGAACTGAGACGGATTGCTGCCCATCACTTCCACCCATTCTCTCTGGGTCACTTCATATTTTCCGATATAAAAATCAGCCAGTACCCTGCTCGAGCCATAAAAATTAGACCGGGTGTTCTTCACGCTCCCGCCTTGAACTAGCACGAAGGAGTCGTTCTGCCGCTCCGGTCTCCCCATTGCTGCCTGCGAGCAGGCGGAGACCAGCACCATGATGGTGATGGACAAGATCATGCTCATGTATCGCTTCCTCAAGGTCAGCTCCCCTTTGATTGAAGATCAGTGAAGGCCGCCGGCGGCAAACCGAACGGCCTTGAGACCAAATTTAGCGATGAACCATTACCACACCGTGACGTTGGATCTTCCGCTGCTCTGATAGCCTTCCGTCGCCAAGACCTGGTACGACCAGCTGCTGCCCAGGTTCATGCCCTTGCTTCTCCAGGCATTCACGTGATTGCTGAAGGTGATGGAGACGTTGCTGCCGGTTGGTCGTTTCGATTGCCGCACGCTCCAGAACTGTTGGAACGTCTGCGTGCCATCAATGGAAGGCGCATTATAGCGCATGGTCGTATAAATATCGTAGGTGCCTCCGTCGCTGTTCACCGTTCCTTTGTGAGTACCTGTTGGCCGGTACGTCCCCCAACTGTCGACAACGTAATACTCGATCAGCGAGTTTCTAGTCCATCCGTAAAGGGTCAAGTACCCGTTCCCCGAAGGTTCCCAGATGCCGGCATTGTAATTGATCGTCCGATTTGGCGACCCTACGCTCCAGCCTTTGCCGACCACGAAGTTCCCGCTATTTTGCCAAGTTACGCTGTAATTGCCCCCGGACCCGTTAACCGCATTCACCGTTCCGCCGCCATCCGTCCAATATTGCCAATAATCCGTTGCTGCACTCGAGGTTGCCCCAAATAAACCGAAACTCATCGAAGCCGTCAGGAGTAAAGTGAGCATCTTCTTTTTTAATTTCATCAAACATTCCTCCTCAGAAATAGATTTGACTAACAAAAATAATTCTTGCTCCCTGCTTCTTACCGAGGTCAAGCTTCGTTTCCTGGGGCATCACCTACCTTGGAGCCTCTTTTACCAACATTTAACTATCACCCCCTTTGATAGAAAATTATAGTAGGTAAGCGCATACATTTCACTTCACGAATTAAAGGTTTTATCTAGATTTTTACATATAAGAAAAACGTCTATCGACGTACATTCAAAGTAGACAGACCGCGTTTAGCGGAAGTTTTTCTTGCGATATCAGGATGCCAATGCCCCGAAGTTTATACTTTCTGATATCTTAAGAAAAACGTCTATCGACGTACATTCAAAGTAGACAGACCGCGTTTAGCGGAAGTTTTTCTTGCGATATCAGGATGCCAATGCCCCGAAGTTTATACTTTCTGATATCTTAAAAAAACGACCCCAATTGGAGTCGTTAGGTTGCAATTTAGCCTTTGCTTAAGCTCCGGTGTTCGCTTTAACCAGCACCTCGGCGTATTTCGCCTCATCTTTCTCGCGGGACAGGAAGGTGCCGACAAACGCAGCAAGAAAGCCGAGCGGGATGGAAATAATTCCCGGGTTCGTCATCGGGAAAAGAGCCGTTCCGGTCAGAATCGCCTTGCCCGGCTCCGGATCCCAGACGTTTGGACTTAGCGCCACAAGGATAATCGTGCTGAACAAACCAACCAGCATGCCGGATATCGCCCCCGTGCGGTTAAATCTTCGCCAGAACACGGTGAACAGGATAATCGGCAGATTAGCGCTTGCCGCAACGGCAAAAGCCAGCGAGACGAGGAAAGCCACGTTCATTTTTTGAGCAAAAAGAGCCAGCAGAATCGAGATGATCGATACGCCAATCGAGGCCCAGCGAGCCATCCGCAGCTGCTCGCCTTCGGACGCTTTGCCGCGGCGGACGATCTGTCCGTAGAAGTCGTGTGCAAAAGCCGACGCTGCGGACAGAACAAGGCCGGTGACCACAGCCAGGATCGTCGCAAACGCGACCGCCGAGATAAAAGCGAACAGGAAGTCGCCGCCAAGCGCCTTAGCCAGCAGCGGAGCGGCCATATTGCCGGCTTTGTCGACGGCGGTGATCTCCTCGGTGCCAACGAACGCAGCGGCCCCGAAGCCAAGGAAGATCGTCATCACGTAGAAGATCCCAATGATCCAAGTCGCGTAAACCACGGAACTTCGAGCCGTACGGGCGTCCTTCACCGTAAAGAACCGGATCAAAATATGCGGCAGCCCCGCCGTCCCCAGCACCAATGCCAGGTTAAGCGATATCGTCTCCAGCGGCACGTTATATTTGTTGCCCGGATTTAAGTACTTTTCCATGAGTGGCGTTGCGGTCTTCATCTGCTCGAACATGCCGGTCAGGCTAAAATCAAACTTGGCGAAGACCATCAGCGAGATCACGAAGGTGCCGCCCATCAGCAAAATCGCTTTGGTGATCTGCACCCAGCTTGTGGCATGCATCCCGCCAAACACAACGTAGATGGTCATAAGCACCCCAACGATCAGCACCGAAGTGACGTAATCGAGTCCCAGCAGGAGCTTGATCAGCGCCCCGGCTCCAACAAGCTGCGCAATCATATAGAAGATCGAGATCACAATCGTATTCAGCGCCGCAAAGCCGCGGACTTCCTTGTTCGCAAAGCGGGACGCAATCATGTCAGCAACGGTATACTTGCCCAGATTCCGCAGCGGTTCCGCAACCAGGTACAACACGACAAGATAAGCAACGAGAAACCCGATGCTGTAAAAGAATCCGTCGAACCCAACCAAGGCGATCGACCCGGCAATACCGAGAAATGACGCGGCCGACATATAGTCACCGGCGATGGCGGTTCCATTTTGCCAGCCCTTCAGCCCGCCGCCTGCGGTGTAGAATTCACTGGTGTTGTTCGTTTTTTTCGCGGCAAAATAGGTAATGACCAACGTCAACAGCACAATCGCGCAAAATAAAGTAAATGCCATGATCGTTACGCCCCCATTTCCCGCCGAATTTCATCCGCCAACCGGTCGAACCTTCGCGCAACACGCGAGTACAGGATGCACAGCGCCCACGTCATGATAAACTGAGCGAACGCGAACAGCCATGCCCAGGAAATCGGGCCAATCGCCGGCTGATTCAATACCTCCGAATACGAGGTCATGATCGGGAGCGCGAAGTAAAACAGCAGGAAAAAGACAGTCGACGGAATAATGAACCGTTTCTTGCGGGAGATCAGCGTCTTGAACTTGGCGGAATGCCACACCTCGGTATAGCTCTTCCCTTTCGCCGCTTTTGCGGCCTTCGCACCTTTTGCAACTTTCGCAGCCATCCTTCACCCTCCAAATCTCTAAATTTGTAAGTCACCCAATATATGTAAGCGATTCAAATTCATTTTATGCAAGGTTAGGCTTGCGAAATGTTTAATTTTTAACTTTTTGATAGATTCATATGCGGATAAAAAAAGACACCCGAAATCCGCTCAGGTGCCTTTGTGGGCTCTTTTTTCTTAACGGGATCAGAACCAGCGCCCCAACGATGATGCCCATCCCCAAAATGGCTGCGGTCCAATACAATCCGCCAACTCCAGTCTGAGCGGCCATCTTCGTGATCTCGGCCACGCTGTCGGCCAATACCTGCGCCTAATCCGGCTGCGAGCGCCAGCGGCGTAAAATCGCTCAAAACTGTGATGAGCGCTTTGCCATTGCCATCCCTCCATCATTCATATCTACTTCCAGGTCCCCGGGTTAGAAATTTTTGAGCGCATTTTCGGCAATTCGTCTTAGCAGGCTCGACACGAGCTTCACTTCCTCCTCAGCAAACCCTTCAAGCAGTTTGGTTTCTGTTTGATGTATATGTTCAAAGATCTGATCTACCAATAGTTTCGCCTTTTCCGTCAGCAAAATAATCCGCGCTCGCGAATCCTCCGGATCTTCAGATCGTACGATAAATTGTTTCTGTTCCAGCCGTTTAATCAATCCGCTCACCGTTGGGTTTGTTAAATTGAGAGCAACCTCAATATCCCGCTGGCGGATTTTTCGATCCGCGTGATGAGCCAGAAATAAGATCAAGTTGGCTTGACTATGCGTTAATCCAACTTCCTTCAGGTGAAGATCTCCGATTTTGCTAGCCTGATTCTCGATGATCTTCAAAGAAGATATCAGGATTGGTTTTCTGCTTTCATGCTGCATCCCTTCACCACCTTTTACAGAGCATGCTATCTAAATATATAGCAAGCTTTGTAAATAAGTCAAAATCGGGTAGGAGGCTACCCATTAATTGGGCAGCCGACCTCCCACACCACCGTACGTACCGTTCGGTATACGGCGGTTCCATTAGGAATGCGCAGTAACTTGTCGATAATAATCAGAAAAGAAAAGGAATCCGAGGTTCTTCAGCCTATTGTTACCGAGGGACTTCGAGAGGATTGGGCTATTGGAGATTCTCCAATAGCCCTTTCTTGTGTTTGCGTATTCCCACGCCTTCTGTTCATGAATTCCGAGCGATATAAGCCTTTCGAGTTTCGTCCTCACTCGTTTCCATTGCTTCCAGAAGACCATTCGGATACGCCTTCTCATCCATTTATCAGTGGTTTGGAGTAGTTGTTTCATGTCAGCAAGCTTGAAATAATTTACCCATCCCATGATGTAACGCCTAAGCTTCAGCGCCCGGTCGGTGTTGCCCATTCCGTTGCTTCTCGACGTTAGCTCTTTCACTTTAGCTTTCATCTTGGATACGGATTTGGGATGGATTCTGACCCGCGTTTCCCCTTTGCTCTGGTAGAATGAGAAGCCAAGAAATTTAACTTTTGTCGCATCGTCCACGATCGTTTTCTCCCGGTTTACCTTGAGAAACAACTTCTTCTCGATGTAAGGGAGAATTTTCGTCAGGGTACGCTCCGCACTCCTCCTGCTCCGGCAGAATATGAGCATATCGTCTGCGTATCGCACGAATCGATGTCCTCTTGCTTCCAGTTCCTTGTCCAATTCATTCAGCATGATATTGCTGAGAATCGGACTTAGGTTCCCTCCCTGCGGTACGCCGATTTCCGTGTCCTCAAACTTATGCTTCACGACGACTCCCGCCCGGAGATACTTATGGATGAGCGAGATCACTCGTCCGTCTTTGATCGTTCTTGAAAGCACCTCGATGAGCTTGCTTTGGTTGACGGTGTCAAAGTATTTCTCCAAGTCCATATCCACCACGTAACGATATCCCTCTTGCACGTATTGTTGGCTTCGTTTCATCGCGTGGTGTGCGCTCCGTTTGGGTCGGAATCCGTAGCTGTTGTCTGAAAACTGCCTCTCATAAATTGGCGTAAGCACTTGGGCGATTGCCTGCTGGATGACTCGGTCAACCACTGTTGGAATGCCAAGGTTTCTCTTCTTTCCGTTCTCTTTGGGAATCTCTACCCTTCGAACGGGATTCGGGCGGTACTTGCCGCCCAAGATCAGTTGCTTGATGGTCTCGCCGTTGTCTCTGAGATATTGTAGAAGTTCATCTACTCCCATCCCGTCGATTCCGTGCGATCCCTTGTTCGCTTTGACTCTCTTGAATGCTTCGTTCAAGTTGTCCCTGCTAACGATTTTCTCAAGCAACCGGTCCTTCGACTCGGTTGCGTTGGTGTCGTCGGTTTCGGTTATCCTCGCAGGACTGTGCACTCCCGCATATCCTTCGTGTTCCGCACTATTCTTTTGCAGAGAGTCTTCCGTTAGAAGTTGGCTGCCCTTGGCTCCTGTTTCGGTAACTTTCATTGACTTCACCTCCTAAGGTTCAGCCCTTCCCTCGAACCGTCGACTGTTCGCGGTACTATGGCGTCTGCTGACTTCTCATGATAAATCTTGTTTCAACCGTGATTCGAAGTGCATCTCCTCACGTCCATGAGACCTCCCACGGTAAGACGATTCACTTTCCTTCCATATACCCACATCATTTACATTGGTACGTCCGTGTAGTTAATTGGACTTCGTCTTGTTTAGCAGACTCATCCCGTATCCTATGCCTGATGATGTTCGTGTTCCTTGGGCCGGAAGTTTGCCTCCAGCTTCCTTTGGATTCCACCTCGCGGTGGACACCCTTGCTCTTGGCTAGTGGTTGGTAACTACAAACCCCCACAGTGGACTTTCACCACCTAGTTAATCGCCATGCGTGGCACACCAAAAAAAGGGACGCGATAGACCGCGCCCCTTGCTTAAACTTCCTAAAACTTGATCACTCCGGTGGTATGCAACAGCACAAGCACGACGAGTACCGGCGCGATATACCGAACCATAAACAGCCATAACCGGAACCAACCGGACTTGAGCCCGGCAGCTTCCGCGGCATTTTTCCAAAAGTACCCTACAAAGAGGGTCGTAATCAAGCCGCCCACCGGCAGCAAAATATTCGAGGTAATGAAATCAAGCCAGTCGAAGAAGTTCTTCCCGCCCATGTCCGTCAAAGCAGGTACGACGCCAAAGGACAAGACGGAGGGCAGCCCGATCAACAGAACCAACACACTGATGATCGTTACGGATTTTCCGCGGCCCCATCCCCAACGGTCCATCACGTAAGTCACCGGCACTTCCAGCAAGGATACCGAGGAAGTCAAGGCTGCAATCGCCAGCAGGACGAAGAACAACCCGCCGAAGAAGGCGCCAAACGGCATCGCCGAGAATGCAGCCGGCAGCGCGATGAAGACCAAAGACGGCCCGGCATTCGACTCTAAGCCAAAAGATGCGGTTGTTGGGAAGATGATCAAGCCTGCAATAAACGCATAGATCAAGTCCCCAGCCCCGATCGCCAGCGTAGCCGTGCCCAGGGATTGGCGCTTGTCCACGTAAGCCCCGTAAGTGAGCAAAATCCCCATCCCCAGCGATAACGAGAAGAAGGCATGTCCCAGCGCAACCAAAGCCGCCTCCGGACTCAGCTTCGAGAAATCCGGTTGAAGGAAGAAGGAAACGCCCTCCCCGGCTCCCGGCAAGGTTAATGCCCGAATCATCAAAATGATCAGAAGGACGACGAGCCCCGGGATCAGCACCTTATTGAATTTTTCAATCCCGCCAGAGATCCCTTTCCCTACCACGATGGCGGTAATCAGCACAGACACCGCCTGCCATACGAGCGGCATGAAGCCTTGGATAAACGAGCCAAATTGCCCGCTATAGTCCGAATCGACATACAAACTTCCGCTGAAGGATTGAACCGCATAATGGAGCGTCCAGCCCGCAACGATGACATAGAAGCTCAAAATAAGAAATGGAGCGATAACTTGCAGCAGCCCAAGACGGCCAAACACTTTAGGGCCGCCGGCTTTTACAAAGGACGTGGATGCACTTCCGCGCCCTGAGCGCCCAATGGCCAGCTCCGCTAACAACAGAGGCAAGCCGATCAGGATCAAACAGATAATGAAGATCAGGAAGAAGGCAGCCCCTCCGTGTTGGCCTGTAATGTACGGGAACTTCCACATGTTGCCGAGACCAACGGAACTGCCGATCGCGGCCAAAATAAATCCGGCAGAAGAGAAACGCTCATTCCGCCCTTGGCCTAGCTGAGTTTGTGTTGTTTTCATGACGACCCCCAAATCTTATTATATTTCTCTATTATAATGAAAAAGGATGTAGTGAGGGATATGAAATTTTTACTTTACTCAACTTTCGCACCTTGAAAATTAGTGTTAAGCCTTGATATGACTAGGATTTCTTATTGAAAAATCTCGTTCTTGACAGAAAAACACCTTTCCGTTTGGTAAAATGGAAGTGGATAGTCTTCCCATCCCAAACAGAAAGGTGCGTAACTCTATGGTACAACACAACTTCCTGTCTGAAAAGGGCCAAGAACGAATCTCGACTTTATTTTCCGCTTTGCAAATCGGACAACTGTTGCGCAAAGCCGGCATTTCCAAGTCGTTCGGATTGTCCAGTCTTGCCATCTTTCAGCTGATCTTTACGCTCGTGTTTGAAGGGCGCAATTGGTTTCGTCTTCTGCATAGCGACCGCCGCCAGTCGTTGCCTGGCAAAGATGTAGTCTATCGATTCTTAAACCATCCACGCTTTGCCTGGCGACGATTTTTGCATGCCTTGAGTCTGAAGGTCGTTCAGCATTTTGATTCCTTAACCTCTTCGTCCCGCGTTCGGACGTTCATCATTGATGATTCGGTTCTTCGCAGGGATCGCAGCAAGAAAGCCGAGTTGCTTGCCCGCATCTTCGATCATACGACGGGGAGATATGCTCGCGGCTACAACATGCTCACGCTCGGATGGTCGGATGGCTTCAGCTTTGCGCCCATCGATTTTGTCATGCTCAGCTCGGCCAAGCTGACGAATCGCTTTTGCGAGATGAAGGAACGTCTGTCCAAGCGTACCCAAGGCTACAAACGCCGCATCGAGGCGCTTTCACGCAAACCGGATGCCGTGGCGGCTCTGCTTGATCGAGCGATTCAGGCTGGATTTAGCGCTGACTTTGTCCTGATGGACAGTTGGTTTACCCAAGCGCCTCTGTTGCGTGAACTGATGGCGAAAGGTCTGCATGTCATTGGGATGGTCAAGGCGATGAAACAACGATACCGGTTCGACGGAAAAAGCCTGACGCTCCATGAACTGTATGCCCTTTTGCCAAAGCAGAAAAACAAAGAAATCCTTGGCTCGGTCATCGTTCAAACCGCCTGCGGTTTGCCGATCAAATTGGTCTTTGTACAAAACCGCCATCGGCGGCGGGATTGGCTGGTTCTGCTTAGCACCGATTTGACGTTGGAAGAGGCTGAGATCGTTCGCATCTACGGCATGCGTTGGAGCATTGAGACGTTCTTCAAATTTGCCAAATCGTACCTGAAGCTGGGAACGGAGTTTCAAGGTCGTTCGTTTGATATGCTCATCAGCCACACCACGATCGTGTTTACCCGTTATCTCGTAATGGAATGGGAACGCCGTCACAACAACGACGCGCGGTCGTTGGGCGGTCTGTTTTTCCTGTTTTCCGACGAAGTTCGAGACCTGGATCTCAAAACGGCTTTGCAGCATCTGATCGCATTTTTCATGGCGTTCACGGAAGCAAAATCCAAACGGGATCAGTCTGCCGTTGTATGTCAACTCCAGCAATGGATTGCGAGTTTGCCCAATTATATCAAGGCTTTGTTCGGAAAATTAAGCTGCGAAAGTTGAGTTACTTTATTTCATGATTTTCTCGCGGTATTGTCCTGGCGTAATCTGTTCAAACCTTTTAAATAGCCGAATAAAATAGGAAGGTTGTAACCCAACCTGCTCTGCAATCTCATTCACTTTCATATCCGAGTCGCTGAGCAGTTCCTTCGCCTTATCGATCCGGAGGGCCGTTAAATAATCGATGAAATTCATGCCGGTCACCTGTTTGAACAAGCGGCTAAGCGTATATGGCGTTGTATTAAAATGATGCGCGCACGCTTCGAGCGAAATCCCTTCTGCGAACTGATCCTTCAGCATTACCGTCACCTGTTCGATGAGCGGCTTCGCTCGGGCCGTCTGATCCTCGCTTAACTTCTGCGCATACGGGAGGATGATTTTTTGTTGAAAAAAACGCACGATCTGCTCCGGCTCCCGAATTTGATTTAATTGCTCAAACGGGTTGTCACCTTCGTATAACTGGTGAGGCTGGTAGCCGGTCTCCAATAACGTATGCATGATGCTTC
Organism: Paenibacillus sp. MB22_1; assembly: GCF_047200555.1. NCBI lineage: Bacteria > Bacillati > Bacillota > Bacilli > Caryophanales > Paenibacillaceae > Paenibacillus > Paenibacillus sp. MB22_1. The sequence goes on along the minus strand of NZ_JBLADV010000002.1, from coordinate 2,308,346 downwards.
CCAGCACCTGCATCACGCCTTCCTTCAGCAGCTTCTCTTTGCCCGAATGCAGGACCAGCTCCGAGATAAATGCCTCGATCAGCTGCATCGCCTGCTCGCATTGCCCCATCCGCAACGCTTGAAGCAGTTCCTTCTCCAAAGCAAAGGGATAATGAACCTCTTGTGGCGTATAGGGCAGAATCTCCTCTAAATCAAGCACCTGGCATTGTTCCTTTAGATCCCGATAAAGAATCGCGTTCTGGAGAAACGGCAGCATTTCCGGAATATCCTTGATCTCGTTGGTTAACCGGCCAATGCAAATCGTCGTTTGCATCTTAAGCAGCGAACTGATTGTACGGACTAAATCCTCCGCCAAGCTGAACAGCTCTTCCTTGACATGCGGTTTTCTTGTTTCGGACGGAAAAGAGAGCAGGATCCCCACGGTGAGGTCATGGAAATGGATAATTTCCGCCTGAATGCCCCGGCTTCGCACCATTTCCTGTGCGATGTTGGCCGCGGCGAAGGAGACCAGATATTCATCGTTCTCCATAAAACGGTTGTCTGCTTTGGACACCCCCGTGACCCGCGCCAGCATAAGCCCAAACCACTGCGATTCCGATGACCATCCAAAGGTCTCTAACCTTGCACGGATTTCCGGCTCCTTCAGCGAGTAAACATGCCCCTGCACCAGCTGCATCATAAAAGCGGCCCTCAGCGAGGGATACGCTTGCTTCAGCTTCGTCTCCAAGGCTTTACGTTCTTCGCTCAAATGGTTCCACTGGTTGGCGATATAGTCCAATTCATCTCCTACCTCAGACCCGGGGTCCGGCTTCTGCGTTTTGACCAGGCGAACCAACCGGCGGATTGGACGGTAGAGCCGATGCGAAGCCATCCAGGAGAACAGACAAGCCACGATCAGCCCGACGCCTCCCATCCCCAAAATAATTCGGGAGATAATCACGATCGGCGCGGTGAGTTGCGACAGCTGCATCGTGGTGACGTATCTCCAAGGTTCGCCTAAGCGGGAATATTCCCCGTAAGAGATCAAATAGGATTTATCTTTCCATTCAAATAGATAAGAGCCGGTCTTCTCCTTCCTCAGCATGACGCTCTCCTGCACGGCAAGCTCCAGCTCCGCATTCTTCCGGTTCAGGGACGACGGGGAGACCAGCAGCGAGCCATCCTTCCCCATCAAAAAGGAAGCGCCCTCATTATCAACCGACATGCCTTCCACCATTTGCACCAGCTTCGACTGATCCAAATAAAAAATCAGCGCGCCGTATGGCTTGCCGATACTCGGCAGCTTATGGACGAGAGCCACATAAGGGCCTGCCCCTTTTCCGTTTACCTTCGTTAAGTCGAACTGCCAAAACTCCGCTCTGCCTTGCTGCAGCAACCCGTGAAATTGCTTCTGTTGCCGGACATCGGTCACTGGGACGATCCCTTCAATATCCGATACGATCACCGGCTTCTGCCGGTCTAAATACAAATAGACTTGGTCAATTAAAGGATAGGCTCCTTTCATGACCCCCAAAAAACGATAAAGGTTATGCGTCACGTTATATTCGTCAATTAAATCAATCTCTCCGAGCCTTCCGTCCAGACGACTGTCCAAGGACCACTGCGTCGCAGCCAGCTCCAGTTGGGCTAAATTTTCGTTCATTCGATCAATTGTCTTCACCAATAAAGCGTCATGATGACGCGTGATTTCATTTTCCATATAGGCACGGCCAGCGATGTAGAACGTAATCCCTATAATCACGGTGGGCAGGCTGGTGACACATAACACCAAAAATAAGCTTCTTCGAAAAAAATGGCTCTTCTTCATAAATCCCCGCCTTTCCGTAGTTTCCATTGGTACTCCCTATCTTACTATAGATGGAAACGAGGAAAATCCCCCGAAAACCATATTTTTGGTCTCGGGGGCTGGGTCATTATTCACTTTTTGCACGTTTCTGATAGGCTTCGTTCATCTCTTCGGTAATTTTGAGCAAATCCGGATCCGCCTTCAATTTCTCCACGTATTCATCCCAAGCGCTGATTGGTTCTTTCCCCATCATCACCTTGGTTTTCATATCTTGAATTTTCTTGCGCAGCTCCGTCCCTACTAAGGTGCTGGTCTCCGAATACAGTCCGATCGCCGGATCCCCAATGCTGATTTTCGCTTTCTCGTCGATAATTTTCTTGTTCCGTTCCAGGACATCAAGCGGCATTCCTGTACGATAAGCCCGGAGGTAGGGATCATATTTCAGAAAAATTTGACCCAGCGCCTGCTGAGCGACAATATCCTTCTGGGCTTGCGGCGTCGCTAATTTGATGCCGTTCTCCTCGGTATAGTGCACATCCTTGAAGCCGAAGTTGGCCAAGTCGCTTCCTTCCTGGCTTGCCCCATAATCCATCAGCTTCAGCAGCTGCTTCATTTTGTCTTCGGGAACGGTTTTGGGAATCGCAAACATCCCGAAAAATCCGCTGTCTTTATTGGAATACCCGTTCAGCGAAACCAAGGGCAGGAAGTCGGCTTCAGGAATCGTTTTACGCAGCTCTTCCGTAGGCTCCCAAGCCGCCTCCACCGTATCCTGGAACCCGCCGCCGCGATTCGATTTGAGCAAGTCCTTGGACTGCGTATTTTTTAATACGGCAAAATCCTCCGGAATCAGCTTTTCCGTATAAGCCCGATTCAGCCAAACCAGACTCTCTCTGACTTCAGGCAACAGGTTGAGCTTGCCGTCGATCAACTTCCACTCGCCGTTCACTTGGGTGAAGCTGTTCTGAAGCTGACCGAAATTGGCCATCCCGTTTTGATCCACAAACCCGATATACCCGATCGTATCCTTCTTCCCATTTCCGTCCGGGTCTTGCTCAACGAACGCTTTAAGCACTTCATAGAGCTCGTCGGTCGTGGTTGGAACGTCCAGCTTCAGCTTATCCAGCCAGTCCTTACGCAGGTAAGTGAACCCTCCGCCATCGGTAGGGCGCGGACGCGGGATGCCGTAGTTTTTACCGTCAGCCTGCTTCGTGTTTTCCCAGGATTCTTTGGGGTACTGCATTAAGTTCGGGTAGTCCTGAAGATACGGGGTCAGATCCCAGAAGGCACCTTGCGCCACCATCCCCCGCACTTGCGCATTAAACGGGTCATCCAGCAGGATGAGATCCGGAATATCGCCGGAAGCCAAGGTGACATTCACTTTATCCCCATAGTTATTGGGAGAGACCCAGGTGATATTCAACTTGGTATTGGTCCGCTTCTCGAATTCTTTGACGACCACATTATCCGGTCCCGGAGGCTCCGGCGTGTAATACATGGTCATAATGCTTACCTCCAGCGGCTTGGTCGGGCCCTCCGAACCGCTGGATCCCGACTTCGTGCCAGCTGAACAAGCGGATAGCAACAGACTCACGAGCAAGGTGACACTCAACAAGACGAAACTCTTTTTTTGCATGACGCATTGACCTCCCTATTCGAATAAATAGATAAGACTATTCCTTGACCGAACCCACCATGGCCCCTTTGGCAAAATGCTTCTGCAAAAAGGGATACACGAGTAGAATCGGAACGGTCGCGATCACTACGGCCGCCATTTTCAGCGTCTCCGGCGGAATTCGCTGCTCGGACATCATTTCCGCCGCAACGGAACCCCCGGCAGCGGTTGAAGCATCGATGAGCATATTTTGCAGCAACACTTGGAGAGGCTGCTTGGAGAACTCGTTGATATAAAGAAGCGCCGTAAAGAAGGTGTTCCAATAAGCCACGGCGTAAAACAACCCAAATGCAGCCAGCGAAGGCAGCGACAAGGGAAGAATGACGCGATACCACACGCTGACATCATTGCAGCCGTCAATTCGGGCCGCCTCCTCCAGACTGGTTGGGATACTGTCAAAAAATCCTTTCATCAGGAGGACGTACCACCCATTGGTCAGCACCGGGAGAATCAGGGACCAAATGCTATTGATCAGGTGCAGGTCACGGACCAGCAAATAAGGCGGGATGATGCCAGGATTAAACAACGTGGTCAGTAAGATCAGCAGCATGATGACTTTCCGCCCCAGCAAGCGCTTACGAGAAATCGCATAGGCCAAGCAAGAGGTAATTAACAGGCTAAGCGCCGTGCCAACCAGCGCCAGAAAGACGCTGTTGCCGGTAGCGTTTAAGAATGCATTGGTGGACATTAAGTATTTATAAGAATCCAGGCTCCACTGTTTGGGAAACAGTTGAAGTTCGCTGGAACGGTACGCGGACGGTTCCGTAAACGAAACGACAAACACGTAGTATAACGGAAAAAACGTAATCAGGCTGATGATGCCGAGCAGGATGGCATTAACGGCTTGAAACATCCGATCACGGCTGCGATAACTCATCCGGTTAGTACACCCCTTCCTCGCCAAACTTCTTAGCCAGCTTGTTCGTCCCAATGACGAGAATCAATCCCACCATCGACTTAAATAAACCAACGGCCGTACTGTAACTAAATTGTCCCTGCTTCACGCCTAGACGATACACATACGTATCGAAGACGTCGGCCACCTCTGAGACGGCCCCGTTCATCATGAGGAACACTTGCTCGAAGCCGACATCCATAATGTGACCCATGCGCAGAATCAGCAAAATCACAATGACCGAGCGGATGCCGGGCAGCGTAACATTCCACATTTGGCGGAACCGGCCCGCCCCATCGATTTTGGCCGCCTCGTAGAGCTGCGGATCTATGCTGGCCATCGCTGCTAAGAAGATAATCGTTCCCCACCCGGCATCCTTCCAGATGGATTGGGCGGTGAGCATGGCCCAGAAATAATTTTTACTGGTGAGAAAATCGATTTTCTCAAAGCCCAAACTCACCAACATTTGATTAACCGCTCCATCTCCCGTTGAGAACAAAATGAAGGTAATCCCTACAATAATGACCCAAGATAAGAAATGCGGCAGATAAACGATGGATTGTACAATTTTCTTATAAGCCTGCTGCCTCACTTCGTTGAGCATCAAGGAGAGTAGAATGGGCAGCGGAAAAAAGAAGATGAGCGACAACGTGTTAATTGCGAGCGTATTTCGAAACAACATAAAGAAATCAGGATTGGAGAAAAACCGCCGGAAATGCTCCAGTCCCACCCAAGGACTGGCCAACACCCCCTGATAAGGCGAATAGTTCTGAAATGAGATGATGATTCCCCACATCGGAACGTATTTGAAGATCAGAAAGTACAGCAGGCCCGGTAGTGCCAACACATAAAGGAATTTATCCCGGATCAGGATTTTCCCAATTTGTCGAAGCCGGTGACTGCGGGCCCTGGTTACAGGCGTTGTCCGTTTTGTAATCGGTTCCAAGGAGGAAGCCATGTTTCCCTCTCCTTTCCCTTTGATGTTCGATGTAATCACTCTAAGATGCCCGTCAATTTCCAGCAATCGCTTATTTTTGCAGGCGGGCAGAATGAAGGAAATTCAGGATTGGCAGTACATTTCCTGGAATTGATTATTCTTGCAGGGCGGTTGATAAGAAAAACGTCTATCGACGTACATTCAAAGTAGACAGACCGCGTTTAGCGGAAGTTTTTCTTGCGATATCAGGATGCCAATGCCCCGAAGTTTACACTTTCTGATATCTTAAAAAAAGAGACGCTGAAATGATCAGCGTCTCTCCTGCTTAAACCTGTTTAAGCAGATGCTTATTTCTTAGCGGTATACTTGTGTATAGCCGGTGCGATTGGGGTGGCGATCGCTATGATGCACCTTCTGCTCGCTCCAACAAGCCCATTTGGAGACAGGTGGTCGTTGATAAGGCTTTTTCCCCGGTCTCAAACCGGATATGAACCCGTTCCCCGTTCACTTGAACGATCATGCCTTTTCCGAAAGCCCGATGGACAATGGATTCCCCTTCCCTTAGCTCGGCCAGATTTCGGATGGCGTTGGGGTTGTCCTGCGATAGAGCGGGCATGGGTGGCGAAGCCACGGATGAAGCCGCGGACGCTTGGGATGGAAGTTGGATGTACCTGACGGATGCCACGAACCTCGACTCCGTCACCTCTACCCCATCCCGTTTCTTGTAAGTCAGAAGCTCCAGATGCTTCTTCGCCCGGGTCATCCCCACATAAAACAGCCGGGTCGCCTCCTCCATCATTTCCGCGTTCTCCTTATCCGCCTTAGACGGGATGATCCCCTCAACAAGATCGATCATATACACTCGCTCGAACTCCAGGCCCTTGGAGCTGTGCATTGTCGAGAAGGTGACGGCATTTTGCCCTCGCTTGGACCTTGCCGTTCGCAAGGCAGACTCCAGGTATTTTAATCTGGCGGCAAACTCCTCCATGGTATGTAGCCCCGCCGCAATTTCCTCCAGCGTGTTCAGGATGCCGATCAGATATTCCATGCGGAACCCCTTCCACTCGCAAATCTTCTCAAGGGCTTTCTCATAGCCCAAGCGATCGCGGATCACGTGAATGGCATGCAGCGGCGGCATCCCCTTCATTTCCTGAAACGTTTCCTTGCACATCTGCAGCTGCTTCACTTGATAATCCTTCAACGGCACCCGATTCAGCAGATTATCAAAGACCGATTCGTCATTCTGGATCTTGAGCAGCGCCGCCATCTGCTCCTTGCTGATATAACCATTAAATTTCAGATGGATTTTCTCCAGAATATCGGGACGTTTATCCGTGAACGTCATCCGCATGAAATTCAGGATATCCTCGACAACCCAATGGGAAAAGAACCGGTTATCCGCATCCTTCATATAAAAAGGAATGCCCGCACGATCAAATTCGTTCATTAAAGCGATGGATGAGGAATTATTCCGATAAAGGATCGCCACCTCGGCAAGGTTCTCGATCTGCTGAATCTCTTTCGCCAGATATTTGGCCTGATCGCCGTAATCGTCCAAGCAGCGAATCTCAATTGGCTTATGCGGGGGATTCTCGGTGAACATCTTTTTCGGGTATCGGTCCTGATTGCGCTGGATAAACGTGTTGGCGACGTCCACGATATCCGGGGAAGAGCGGTAATTTTGCTCCATAAACAAAATCGCCGCCTCCGGATAGACTTGCTTGAAGTTCAGCAAATACGCAGGATCCGCCCCTCGCCAGCTGTACAAGCTCTGATCATCGTCGGCAACGACGCATAAGTTACGATGCTTATGCACCAGCTTCTCGATAATCGCATGCTGCACCCTGGACGTATCCTGGCTCTCATCTGTGAGGACATAATCATAACGCCCCTGATACCTGCGAAGCACCCCTTCATTCTCCGCCAGAATCCGTTCGCAAACCACCAGCATGTCGTCATAATCAAGCAGCAGCGACCGGGTGCCAGACTGCTTAAAGAGCTCGTACTCCCGCAAGATCCGTTCGGCATGGGGCACCTCTACTTTGACCTTAGACCATTGCTCGGAGGGGATCATTTTATTTTTGATAAAGCTAATATAGGTCGTCAGCTCATCTAACTGGTCATCCGTAATATTCTCTCCGGCTATCGCTTTAAAGAGATTCCGCAATATGATCTTCTTGTGTAGCGGGAGTTGCTCCGAACCGCTGGTTTCTTGCTGGGCCGCGTCGATATCGCCTTCGATGATCTGGAACGGCGTCTGGGTCGCACGGAAATGCTCTCGCACCACCTCGTAAGCCAGGCTATGAATCGTGGAGAAATCAACAGGCGTCAGCTCTGGGAAAAAGGCTTTAAACCGCTCCTTCATATCGTTCGCCGAAGCGCGGCTAAACGTTACCGCCTTGATCCTTCTGGGAGGAACCCCCTTCTCCTCGATCAGATACCCGATCCTCATAATGATCGTTGTGGTCTTCCCCGATCCCGGTGAAGCTAACAAAAGCAAGGGTCCCTCTGTTTGAAGGACCGCTTGCTTCTGGATTTCATTTAATTCAACACCTAATTCTTCGTTCTTGCGAAGGAAGAAGGAATTTGCTTTGTTCATGATGACTGCCCTTTCGAATGTTCCGATTGCATTACCTACTATAACTCAATTTTGCTAGAATGACATCTCCTAGTCATCATGATTAACTTCCACTTGAGTAAAAATCAATGCATATGATATGCTGATTGGAAATATTTTCTGGGAGTGTGGAGATAATGGGCACTACAAATATGGATCCAATATTAATAGAGTTCCCTGAAAGCTTCGAAAGTGAGCGCTTATTGATCCGTGCGCCATTATGGGGAGATGGAGCGGCCATAAATGAGGCTGTTAAAGAGAGTATTGAGCAATTACGGCCGTGGATGCCCTGGGCACAAAGCATCTCAACGATCGAACAATCCGAGGCAGACATACGACGAGCCCGATTGCACTTCCTAGAACGTAAAGATCTGAGGCTTATTCTAGTACATAAGAATACAGGTCAAATCGTTGGCAGCAGTGGTCTCCATCGAATCGATTGGCAGGCACGTAAATTTGAAATTGGATATTGGGTGCGTACCTCTTTTGAAAGACAAGGTTACGTAACCGAAGCCGTAAATGCCATTACGCGTTTTTCCTTAGAAGAGCTGCACGCCAATCGTATTGAGATCAGATGTGACTCACGTAATACACGGAGTGCAAGAGTAGCCGAACGCTTGGGCTTTAGATTGGAAGGAATTCTACGTAACGATGCATGTGCGGTTGATGGTTCGCTAAGGGATACCATGGTATTTTCGAAGGTTCGCGGGGTTGAGTTTTAGACTATCAGCTGTTTGAAATAAAGAAGACACCCGGAAGAATTCCGAGTGTCTTCTTGAGTTTAGGCTCTTTTCTTATGAGGCAAGAAGAAAATAAACACAAGCGATACAATCGTGAAGCCCACTGACCACATAAAGGTATGGTTAAAAGCTGTATTCAGCGTTGAGATATCGTGAACGGATTGGGCGTTAATTTGATTCTGTAAGATGACGGCAAAAACAGAAGCTCCAAACGCACCCCCAATTTGTTGGAGGATCCGGGTCGCGCTGCTGGCATGCGGAATCAATTCCTTAGATAATCCCTCATAGGCGGTTGCCATGATGGGGAGCATCAGGCCCCCAAGTCCTCCGCCGCGGACAATCAGGGAGATCGCCAGCAGAACCTCGCTGGTATCGGCTGCCCCCTCGCACAGATCGATAATGCGCTTGACAATGGTTAATCCCAATCCGGTCCCCGTCATGGAACGGGAGAGATCGCCTTGGTAAAATTTATCAAACATGCGCCGCATCCGTGGTGGAAATTCTGGAGATCGCACGAAGAATGCACCGGATCTCCGACCGAGGAGCCGTTGACCGTGTCATTCAGAAGCTCGATCTGTGGGTGGACGAGAGATTGACGCCATTCGGCACATTCTTTCAGAGCATGGGTGTTCTACCATAATTGACCTGTTTTTGCTTTAGGCTCACTCTAGTCACTGACCGTCTGCTCAGCAAACTCATCTAGCATCTTCCGCACTTCATCGGTTGACGTTGTGCTCATCAACTGATTTCTTAATTCACTTGCCCCGCGGAACCCTTTGACATAAACCTTGAAAAAACGTTGCAGCGCCTTGAACGGACGCGCCTCCAATTGTTCGGAATACTGATCATGGAGATCCAAATGCAGTCTTAACAGATCAAGATATTCGGTAGTGCTATGCTCTCTCAGCTCTTTTTCAAAGGCAAATGGGTTCTTAAAAATCCCTCTTCCAATCATGATCCCATCCACCCCATACTGTTCTGCCAGCTTCAAACCGGTTTGCCGGTCCGGAATGTCTCCATTAATCGTAAGCAGGGTCTGTGGTGCCACTTGATCTCGAAGCGCCTTAATTTCCGGAATCAATTCCCAGTGGGCCGCAACTTGGCTCATTTCTTCTCGGGTGCGCAGGTGGATCGACAGATTCACAATGTCTTGCTTCAAAATATGGGTCAACCAATCCCGCCATTCCTCCACCTCGTTGAAACCAAGTCTCGTCTTCACGCTTACAGGCAATCCCCCGGCCTTGGCGGCTTGGATCACTTCGGCGGCAACCGTAGGACGGAGAATTAAGCCACTCCCCATCCCATTGGTGGCCACATTCGGAACCGGGCACCCCATATTGATATCGATCCCCTGGAATCCTTGCTTCGCCATACCGATACTCATCTTTGCAAAATACTCCGGCTTATCGCCCCATATATGCGCCACGATCGGTTGTTCATCTTCGGTAAAGAGCAGACGCCCGCGTACGCTATGATTCCCCTCCGGGTGACAATAGCTCTCCGTATTGGCAAACTCCGTGAAGAAGACGTCCGGTCTGCCTGCTTGACTCACGACATGACGAAACACCACATGCGTCACATCTTCCATTGGTGCAAGTATAAAAAAAGGCCGCGGTAAATCACGCCAAAAATTTCGGTTCACTTCAACCTCAAATCCTCTCGTTATAATACCTTATCTATTATATAATCATCCCCACTTTCTTCAAATGGTCATGCATGCAAGCTCCGGGAAAAGTAGCAGGATCGAAGCTGGGTTAGCGTTGAAGGAGAAAGAAGTCGCCCTCAGGCATGATGACGGCCAGGTGCAGAAGCCTTGGAAGCGGCTATAGGTAATTAAAAAAACAAAAACAAGACCCACCCAAACCAGACGTTTAGGTAGATCTTGTTATCCTCTACGCCTTAGTATCTGCCGCCATAGCTCTTATACTGAGCGTAAACGGTATTTGCATATTGGTCGGCCAGAATCGGGCGGCCATAGGAATCCGTAGCACCCGGATACCAATAATCTCCCCCGTTATAGTGCAATAAGCCGTTATAGATGCTGCCGAATCGAACAATCTTCTCATTCAAAATCAGTGCACCCATATATACCTGATCCTGCTCACTGTTGTGATTATAGGCATGGCCATATTTCGCACTAAATTGAGATAAATACGCATTCCGCGTGTTGGGTTCAACCTGCATCAATCCGTCGCCGGCTGAGGGACTGCCCGATAAACCATCTCCAAAGTAGCTTTCCTTCTTGATCACGGCGCTTAGCAATAAAGCAAAATCTCCGCCTTTGCCATAGGCATTATCCGCATTCATCACATAGGTCCAGATGCGGCTCGGAACTTCCGCTGGTTTTGTTACTGTGGAAGGCGGGGTTGTTGGTGGTGGGGTTGGTGTAGTTCCGCCGCCGCCGCCGCTTAACGACCATAAAGCAGGAACAACCGGGGGTTCCCAACCGACGAGGGAAGTATGCGCTTGAATACAAGTATAAGTACTTCCGTTATAAGTTACGGTATCGTTGACTGCATAGGAAGTATTTGGAGCCCATGCTCCTCTGGAGGCTGCACTCGCTGGAAGAACTGCGAAAAATGTAGATAGGAATACGGCTAAAGCGACCATAAGTGATGCGGCTTTAATAGAGACCTTTCTACTAATCATTTGAATACCTCCTAGTATAAATAGGGCTTGCTGAATAATCAAAAAATCCTTATCTCACAAGGGTTTAGAGACACTTTTGTCGAATTCATCTGCAAAGAAAACACGGAAAAACGGTAAAAAACCTTGCAGATGGAGTGAGCGAAAGTGTTCGTGCTGAATCGAGATATGGCAGACTTGTTGGAAAACTTCTATTTGCCCTTTGGCGGAAAATTAAATCCAACCAATCGGTGGGTGCAGCTTGCGGCGATCATCCCTTGGGACAAAGTAGAAGAGAAATATGTGAGCTCGTTCAAGTCCCCAGCCATCGGCCAAAAGGCGTACTCGGCACGTATCGCCCTCGGCTCGCTCATCATCAAGGAGCGCCTTGGTTTAAGTGACCGCGAGACCACCTTACAAATCCAGGAAAATCCATATTTGCAGTTCTTCTTGGGCTACACCGCGTAAGTCGATGAAGTGCCGTTTCATCACTCCCTGCTCACGCATTCTAACCTCTTCCAGGATCGCTGCAAGCCGCCCCCATTGCGCTGAACTGTGGCTGGACGATAGTATCATTATCCCTCCGCATGGGTCTTCGCCTTAAATGGAACTGCAAGAAAATTACTTCCTTGCAGTCTAAAAACTTTGTTCCTACAACCGTCCTCTAAGGAAAGGATTATGCCCGGTTCCTTTTCCCGACGGCATCGCACCGGGCACCCCGTCCGCTTCCAGCAGCGGTCGAACGACCAGCTTCACCGGCCACTCTCCGCTCTCGAAGATCGCCCGGTATAGCTCGGCGCGGTCGCTTTCCGGCAGCCCCGCCCCTTGCAGCGCTTCTTTCCAGGCCTGCTCCGTGATCGTCCACAACCGGGACTCCGGCAGATCGTACGCGCAGGACAAAGCTTCCATGATCGAAGCCAGATTGACCTGCGTCCCCAGCGATTGAACATAAAAAATCAGCTTGTGAATCGTCTCGTTGTACAGGCTGTTGGAATAGCCGGGCCGTATGCGGTACCCGGGATCGCCGATGCCGTGCTTATCGAGATATGGCTGATGCAGGCGCACCGAAGCGTGGTCGCGGAGCAGCAGCCCCTTCACTTGATTGCGCTCCAGAACCAGGCAGCAGTTCTGCCCGTGAATTTCCGGAACGATTCCGATCTTGAACAGCCGCATCACCACGTCATAGAACAGGTGCGCGAGGTCGCTATAGAAGCTGAACACCTCTTCGCGGGAAAGCTCCTTGCCCAGGATTTCCGACAAAATATGCCGGCCTCCCAAATGGACGCCAAGCGCGGACATCGGAATCACCTTGCGTTCCGCCTCAAAAAGCTCCGGCGGGTATAGGCGAAGCTGGGCGGCCAAATGGCGCGGATGGTCGTCGAACAGCCCCATCGATGCCGGCATGTATCCCCACCAGTGCCGCTCCTCGCATAGGAAAACCCGGCCCTGCAGTGTGTCGTCGCAAGCTATGGCCTGACGCAGCAGCTTCTCCCCGGCCAAGCCGTTCAGCAGCTTCACGACCGGCAAATAGCGGGCGGCGCCCAGCGACAGCACGCTGACCGGCAGCTTGAGCATCGCCACAGCGGCCACAGCGTTAACGTCCGCTCCGCTCCCCACCTCCACGATGGATGGCGGAGCAAGAGAACGCAAGGAGGAGGTGGCTAGAAATTCACCAGCCTCCGCATCCAGCACCACGATCGTCCCCTCCTCGATTTCCCGGATAAAGCGGGACAAAATCACCTGCTGAAGCTGCCACGGGTGCACAGGCAGAGGCACGTATTCGTCCGGCCTAAGCCCCCGCCGCTGCATCTCGTCCTCCACGGCGGCCCGCTGCTCAGCCGCAAGCAGATCCAGGCAGGACAACGGCCCTTCCGGGCACCCCCGTACGACCGAATCGGCGCGCACCGCTACCCAGCGCAGGCGGATCGGCTCCCCGAACTCCGCCGAATACTTCAGGCAGTCCTGCTCGGTAAACCCGATTTTCGCTTTGGCCGACGGATGGAACGGGCGATCGCGCAGCGCAGCGATTCGTTCTCCTTTGATAAACCACTCGTAAGCCGAGGACGGAGCAAACGCCAGCAGCCCCTCCGCGCATTCCGGGCTCAGGCTCAACGCAAGCTGCCGGGCCGCCACCTCCACGCCGGTCAAAAAGTCTGTAACCCCCGGATGGCTGTAGGCTTCCTCCGACAACACCGCACGCAGCACCGTTTTCGCCAGCTCCGCCGAAGAGTTGATGAAAGCCCAGCTTCCGTCGGACGCGCGTTTAAAAATCGGAGAATCCTGCACCCACTGAACGCCAAGCCTGGGGCTGTCTTCAACCAAAAACGCGATTTCCCCGGCAAAAATGCGAATCGCTCCATTATCGCCATACCCGCCGTATAACCGCCGGATCTGCTCGGGCGCGGCCGACAGCGTCCCGAAAGTCCCCTCATCCAGCCGGAAAAACCGCTCCGTCAAAAAGGCGTTCATCAAATCGCCGATAATCCGTAACTCCGCCGCCTGCCGTCCTGATTCAATTGTCCATGTTCGCATGGTATGCATGATCATTTCCTTCCGCTAAATAATAAAATTTCGGGTGCGGGTGCCCCAAAAAATCGTGGTGCGAGATCGTCCAGCAATAAGCGCCCGACTTCTCGAACACAACGATGTCGCCGACGCGCAGCAGCTCGACTTCGGCATCCGCATGCAGCCGGTCCTTGGGCGTGCAAAGCTCGCCGACCAGCGTCACCTTGCCCCGCCTGATCTCTGGCCTGGCGAAAGGATACGCCCAACGCTCCGCCGGCAAGATAGCAAACGGATGATTATGCCCCCAGGAAGCGGGCAGCCGGTTGTGATGCGTCCCTCCCCTCAGCACGGCGAAATACCGATCATGCGAAGGCTTGATATCGATCACCTCCGCGGCGTAATAACCGTGGTCTGCTACGAGAAACCGGCCCGGCTCGAACCACAACTGAACTCTGGCTAGCCTTTTTCTAGCTTCGCTTCGTGCGATCAGGGAAGTGAACAAGGCCCAGTCGAACGCCGGAGCGTCATCGTAAGGGACGCCAAAGCCGCCTCCCGCGTTGACGATCTCAATGTCCAGACGGTAGCGTTCCATCCACTCTTCCGCTTTTCGCAAATACAGCTCGATCATTTCGGCATGCAGCTCCGCCCGCAAGTTGTTCGAGAGCGAGTGAAAATGAAAGCCGCATAACCTAACCGCGCCCCGCCCTTCTTCCCGTATAACGGCGATCGCTTCATCAAGCAGCTCCTCGTCCAGCCCGAAGGGGGTCGGACGGCCGCCCATCGTAATTTGGGTCTGCGGCAACGCGCTCGTTCTCAGGTTCATGCGCAGCAAAATCCGGACCGGCTCGCTCCGCCCTTGTGTAAGCCGGATCAGCCTTCTCAGCTCCAGCAGGCTTTCCACATGAATATAGGAAACATTATGCCGGATGGCCGCCTCACCCGAAACGCGGACCAACGGAGTCACGCCCATCAATTCGGCGGCGCGGATCAGCTCCTCGACGCTTTCCATGTTCGTAGAAGCGTGCTCGCAATCGATAATGACGAAATCGTATTCGGCATGGCCGATCATTTCACGATGCTCCTGCCCTGATAGCTCAGCTCCAAAAAATCCTCGCACCCCGCAAGGAGCAGCCGGCAGCCGATGCCCATTTCTCTGGCTTTGTTGATCAGCAGCCGGTTAAGCGCATTTCGGCTCCCGGTCGGATACGTCAATGATAACCCCTCCTTCCTATCCGGCGAGCTTTGCCTTTGTTGACTTAAGGAGGGTTTGTGAAAGCCCGTCGGATTGTTTTGATGATAATGATAATCACTATCATTTATAAAACTATCTTACGTGACCTGATTTAAAATTGTCAATATTTATCTTTAAAGGGAAAATATTCATCTTTTGCGCAGAAAAGGAATGCGGAAGCAAAAGCCATCGGCCAGTGCGGGTTGCGCTAGACCGACGGCGCGGAAACGGCAGAACATGCTTTTTGATATGGCGGCAGGAAAGCCGATATTCATATTCTGACAAGGGGATTCTAAGCGGGTACCGATATCGTCGGCGTGGCAGTGATGTAGCGGTTATCTTTGATGGAGAAGGCGTATTAAGTCCGTTTGGGGCACGTCGAACAGTAATCACCCGGCTCATCCGACGTCAAATAATAAAGGCAGCAGGTTTTACGCACTCTTAGCGGCTTGTCGTAACCGTCCCTGAACACTTTCGGACTGTCGAACCGCTTGAGCGGATTGCGGGATTCGCCGAACAGGCGGGGCGGCGCGTCGTGAAGCAAATAATGATAATCCTCTTTCATCCGCCGCTGTTGCTCGGGCCCCGCTCCTTCCGCAAATTTTTTCTCATACAACCAATAGACATAAATGGCCGTGTTTTCCCATAACAGCGCTTTGGAGATCCGCGCCGTTTTGGAAACGCCGTTCCATACCCGGGACAGATTACCGGCAAACATCCGTTCAAGGATCAGATCGCGCCATTCGCTGCGCTGATCCGCTTGCGGCTCGCTGGCCTGCCAGTCTTTCAGCCGCGCCTTGGGCAGCCAGGCCTGCCCCTGATAGCACGACTCGATCCAGCCGTTCTCCAGTTCCAGGTTCAATCCCTTATTGAAGCAAGACATCGCGTATAAATTGGAAGCGATAACGAGAAAGGCATACCGCTTGGCGAAAAGCGAGACGGCCGCCGACTGCGAGTCGGTCTCGAAAATGCCGCTTACGCCGCGAAAATAAGCCTCGCTTCTCTCCGGATTTAAAAGGTCGGTAAACGGAATGGAGAACGTCCGGTCGGCGGAAGGCTCTCGGGTTAAGCGGTACTCGTCGGACAGCACCTGAAATTCCTCCGGCTCAAGCCAGGTGGCCGTAGCGTTGTTCTTCATGAACATTCCTGCCCCTTCCATGTGGAATGCACAGCGGTGTGCCAAACAGCGGATCGACAGCAATTTCGCAGTCCATCCGAAAGACGGTGCGGACCATCTCGCGGGTCACGATCTCCTCTGGCCGTCCCTGGGCGTAAATGGACCCTCCGTGGACCGCGACGATATGATGGGCGTAGCGGCAGGCCAAATTCAGATCGTGCAGAACCATCACAATCGTGCGACGCTCCTTCTCGTTTAATTCGAACAGCAAATCGAGGATTTCGATCTGATGGCTCATATCGAGGTAGGTCGTCGGTTCGTCGAGCAGCAACGTTTCCGCTCCCTGGGCGAGCGTCATGGCGATCCAGGCGCGTTGGCGCTGCCCTCCCGACAGCGCGTCCACCGGTCGGTCCGCGAGTTCCGTCAGGCGCGTGGCCTGAAGCGCCAGGCGAACCATCCGTTCATCCTCACGCGACCATTGCTTCAGCCAGCTCTGGTGCGGGTATCTTCCCTGCCTGACGAGTTGGCTCACCGTCAAGCCTTCCGGGGAGGAAGGACCTTGCGGCAAAATGGACATCCGCTTGGCGATTTCCTTGCTCGGCAGCTTGGCGATCTCTTCCCCGCTCAGCAGCACCGTGCCCGAACGGGGCTTCTGCAGGCGCGCAATGGTGCGCAGCAGCGTGGACTTACCGCAGCCGTTGCTGCCGATCAGGACCGAGATTTGGCCTTTCGGTATCCTCAAGTTCAAATTTTCGATCACAGGCTCCGCTCCATAGGAGATAGTAAGGTCTTTCGCTTCCAAAATACTCACGGTTCTCCCCCTATTCAAAATTGGTTTCTGTTCTTAAACAGCAAGTACAAGAAGAAAGGCGCGCCCACTCCCGCCGTGAACACCCCGGCCGGAACATCCAGCGGCACAAACGCGGTCCGTCCGATCAAATCGGCGCTGAACACAAGCAGAGCCCCGAGCAGCGCCGACACGAGCAGCACGCTGCCGAACATGCGGCCCGCCAGCTTTCTGGCGATATGCGGTGCGATCAGGCCGACGAAGCCGAGGGTGCCGGCCACGGATACCGCAAATCCGGCGAGCAGCACGCTGCAAAATAGCAGCGCCAGACGATGGCGCTGAACGGCAACACCAAGCCCGGCGGCCAGGTCGTCGCCGAACGCCTGCGCATTCAGGCTGCGCGCAAGCCAAAGGGCCGGCGGCACGATAAGCACGATCACCGGCAGAATGGTGTAAACATCCGCCCAGGAAGCGCCGTATACGCTGCCGGTTAGCCAAATGTAAGCTTGCCCGGCGGTGTAGAACGGGCTTAGGATCAGCATAAACGTGGTGCCGGCGCCGGTGATGGCCGATATGCCAATCCCGATCAACACCAGGCGAATCGGCGTGACCCCCTCTTTCCAAGCCAGCGCGTAAATGACCAGCGAAGCCGTAATGGCGCCGGCAACCGCGAACGCCGGCAGCAGCTTGATGCTGAGCGCGCCTCCCAGCAGCGAGACGAAACCGACCGCCGCCACCGCCGCGCCTCCGGTGATGCCGATGACATCCGGAGATGCGAGCGGGTTGCGGATGACCCCCTGCAGGATGGCGCCGGACATGCCCAGCGCTGCGCCGACAAGCAGGGACAGCAGCACCCGCGGCAGTCTCAGCGTGAGCACGACGAAATCATGCTCCCCGGCGTTTAGCCCCAAGATCGTCCGGAGCACTTCCAGCGGAGACAAGATGTCGCCGCCTAGGCTTGGTCCGGCCACAGCGGCGAGCAGAACCAGGACGGCTAGCACGGCAATGGCGAGCGCCGCCTTGCGCTCGATCAGGAAAGATACGGTATCTTTTTTGCTGCGAACCATGATCGTTTCCTTCATATCTTCGTCACCCCCTTGCGGGCGATATAGATGAAGAACGGCCCGCCAATCAAGGCGGTCACGACGCCAAGCGGAAGTTCGTCCGGCAGAATGACCAACCGGGCGGCTACATCGGACCATAGCAGCAGTACCGCTCCCCCTACGAGCGAGTAAGGAATGAGCCAGCGATAGTCGTTCCCGACCAGGGCGCGCATCATATGGGGCACGATGAGTCCGACGAGACCGATCGAGCCGGCGACGGCCACCGAACCTCCGGCAAGAAGCACAATGACGGCCCCCATCAGCGTTTTGACCAGCACGACGTTCTGCCCCATGCCTTTGGCAATATCATCGCCGGTCAACATCAGGTTGATCGCCCGGCCCATGAAGAGAGCGGTTAGCACCGCCAAAGCCATATAAGGCAGAACCGGATAGAGCATCTCCAGCGTCCGCCCGCTGACGGAGCCGGCCAGCCAGAACAGCACATCCTCTAGCCCCGTCCCGTCCAGAACGAGCACGGCCTGCGTGAAGGATGAGAACAAAGCCGTAATCGCCGTGCCCGCCAGCACGATTTTGATCGGCGTTAAGCCGTCCCGCCCGATGGAGCCGAGCGCATAGACGATCACCGCCGCAATCGCCGCTCCGGCAAAGCCGAACCACATCATCGCCTTTAACGAGGACACCGACAGCAGCACGACCGCCAGCACGATGAAAAAAATCGCTCCGGCGTTAATCCCGAACACACTCGGCGACGCCAGCGAATTGCGGGTCAATGCCTGCATGAGCGCTCCGGCAACCGCCAGGCCGGCCCCTACGACGGCGGCAATAACCGTCCGCGGCAGCCGCTCGGTATGCAGTACGATATGTTCGACGGATTCTTCGTCGTAATTCCTGAACGCCTCCACCGCCGTGGAAATCGTAATTTCCGTGCGGCCGAAGATCATGCTGGCGGCACATGACGCAACAAGCAGAACGAGCAGCGCCGCCAGCCCCAACAGCTTCGATTTTTCCCGTACAAAAAGCGGAAACATTTCCTCACTCTTTCGTCTTCGTCATTTAAAATGCGGCAAAAAGCCTGCCTGCTCAAGGCAGGCCTTCCTGCTTGCGATTAATTCAGCTTGAAATATTCGTACAGATCGTCGAGCAGCATATTGGCCGTCTTGTAGCCGCCGGCGCTGTTCCACACCACTTCGTCCACCTGAACGAGCTTGCCGTTCTTAACTGCGTCCAGATTGGCCCATAGCTTGCTCTTCGTCCATTCCTCATAGTTTTTCTGAATCGCTTCGGTATCGGTGCCGGAATTGAAGTTGAAGATGATGTCGGCATTCATATCCGGGATGCTCTCTTTGGAAGCGAGTTGAACGCCCCAGATGTCTTGAT
Source organism: Paenibacillus sp. MB22_1 (assembly GCF_047200555.1). Taxonomy (NCBI): domain Bacteria; kingdom Bacillati; phylum Bacillota; class Bacilli; order Caryophanales; family Paenibacillaceae; genus Paenibacillus; species Paenibacillus sp. MB22_1. The sequence goes on along the minus strand of NZ_JBLADV010000002.1, from coordinate 2,288,993 downwards.
CATGTCCGGGAGGTCTTGTAAAGCCAAGCTCTTTGAGAATTTTCCCCGCGTAGCCCATATAGAAAATCCGTACCTGATCAGCTCTGAAATTGGTGATCGTTACCTCGATCGGCAAGCGGTCGCCCATCTTCTGCTTGAAGTCGGCTACTCTCGCATCCCAATCGGCGAGCAACTGATCGGATTTGTCCTTGAGATTCAACGCCTCGCCTGCCGTCTTCAGCGTTTCTTTCCAGTCAAAAAGCGTTTCCGTCACGACCGTCGGTGCGATTTGCGACAACTGTTCGTAAACATCCTCGTGCCGCGTCTTCGTGGCAATGATCAGATCAGGCTGAAGTTTATGTATCTCTTCCAGATTCGGCTGCGTCTCTTGACCGACGATCGCTACGCCCTCCAGATCGGCCCGCAAATATTCGTAGATAGGCTGCTGCACCCAGGATTCCACCACGCCGACCGGCTTCACTCCAAGCGAAACGGCCACATCGGTGGCTCCCTGGAACAAGGTTACGATCCTTTTAGGCGTTCCTTTGATCTCCGTTTCGCCCATGGCGTGCTTGACGACCCGGATCTCTTCCCCAGCCGCGTCCGTTCCGCCGCTCTTCGCTTGATTCGAATCGACGGCTGCGCCAGCCTGGCTGCCGGTATCGGAAGTCCCTTTTGCCGGTCCGCCGGCTGCGCAGCCGACCAAAGCGGCGATCATCAAAATAAGGATCATACTTAGAAACGTTTTGCTGAATTTCAACATAATTCCCCTTCTCCCCCTATTGTTTGTCCTAAATGATATTGAAACTCATTATCAATTAGGATTGTAATGGGAGAAGGGAGATTTTTCAAGCAATTTATTTAAAATTTTATAAACTCTTTTCTAAAGGGCGCCTTTCCCCGTCTGTTATGTTATTATGTTGAGTGTTTTGCATATTTCCGTTTCAGAGAAGAAGCGATAGCATATTCACTGTCGTTAAGGGGTAATTTTCGAAAATGGTATTATATGGATGAAGAAAAGGGCAGACTTGCAGAATTTTAGAACAGCTCGTTTTTTAAGCGGCAGCCCGTTTTGAATGATGAGAAACGGCGAGCGCAGATGCAAGCAGAACAATGGCATTCAAATACTGGTGAGTTGTGACTTTCTGAATGCCCCGGACATGTGCGGCGTCTGCCGTCAAATAGGTTTTCAATCGGGAGTTGCAGCGTTCTACGCTGGTTCGTTCATTGTAAAGTTCCTTCCAACGCTTTGTATCCCGATGAGGGATGCTGTATCGCCGGAGATCATCCTTCGCATTTACTTTGACGACCATTCCATAGTTTGAAGACGAGCAGGCAGCCATGCCAAGCGGACAGTCGACTTTACCCGTGGCATGCGGGCAGCGAAATTTATGCATATCGCCGTCAACTCCCCAGTATGTCATCGCATAACCCATGGAACAGCACGGTGTTCCGTTCGAGGTCATCCCAGCAGGCGGTTCCTTCTCCCCCCGAAGATTAAGGGGAATGATGGCTTGTGCCTTGACGTTGCGGGCGGCCTCATAAACTTTCATTTGGTCGTAGCCCGCATCGAGTATGAAAAATCGTGTGCTCGTCCTGGACGCTGTTTTCTCGATCAGGCCCGGCGCCATTTCTCCATCATTGACATGCGCCGGCGTTACTTCCAAGGCGATCGGCAATTCACTTTTCGTATCGACCGCCAGATGAATTTTGTAACCAAACCATGTGATTTTATTGCCGAAGGAATCAATTTTTGCGCCCCAGTTCGCATTACCCGTTTGCTCGCTTTTGCGTTTGGGCTGCTTTTTCTCGTAAGCGCGGAGAGCGGCGCTGTCTATGGCGACGTTACTGCCTTCTATGATACCTTCCTGCTGACAGCGTGTGACCAAATCCTCAAAAAGCCGTTTTGCCAAGTCCTTTCTCGTCAGTTCTGAGAAAACTCGGCTTAATGTGGATATGGAAGGAGCTTCTCGATCCAGCCGAAGACCACACTGATAACGAAACCGGAGATCCGTATCCAAACGCTTATGCAACCCTGAAAAGGTACTTATTCCTTCAAGCGGCGCAGCCAAGAGTGCTCGTAGAATACCTTGTCTGCAGTATCCCTCAGCGCCTCGGGGTGAACGGCTTCTCAGTTCCTTGGCATACGGTCTCAGATCGAGAGAGCTGAAGAAGATCGGCAATCTCTCCTTGGGTTGAATTTTTAAAAGTTCTTCGAAGGAAAACAGACATTCTTGGAGAATATACAAAGTGACTTCCTCCATCCTTGAGGTTTTTGGGTTTAGTCACTTGAAAACTTCTCCAAGTTGGGGTGAAGTCCCTTTTTTATGTCCGAAAATCCTTACGGCTCAAGGCCTCAGATTACTGCAAAAGGGACTGTAAAATATTTTGTGTAAACTCTCAAACCTAAATCTATTACAATCGAGAGAGAACGAAAGGTTGAGGGAGAACACATCATGAAACTACTACCAAAAGATCAACTTCGTCAGTTCATCAAAGAGAACAACTTGAAGACCGTCGAAGATGTTCAGAAAACGCTAAAAGAACTGTTTGCTGAGACTCTTCAAGAAATGCTGGAAGCCGAACTGGAAACGGAACTCGGCTACGCCAAGCATGATGTAAAGAATAAGAAGACGAGTAACAGCCGTAACGGGCATAGTTCTAAAACCGTAACATCGGAATACGGCGAAATCGAAATCGAGGTCCCGCGGGATCGGCTTGGCGAGTTTGAACCGATGATCGTCAAGAAGCACCAGACGCAGGTCACCGGCATCGAGGATCAGATCATATCGATGTATGCCAAAGGCATGAGCACGCGAGACATTCAGGATCATTTGAATCAGTTGTACGGCATTGACGTATCGCCGACCCTCATTTCGAACGTAACGGCGAAAATCATGCCACTGATCAAGGAATGGCAGCATCGCCCTCTGCAGCCGGTCTACTCTGTCATTTTCATGGACGCGATTCATTTCAAAGTCAAGCAGGACGGGCAAATTATCAATAAAGCCGCTTACATGGTCATCGGGATTGACCTGGAAGGCTATAAAGATGTACTCGGCATTTGGATTGGCGAGAATGAATCTGCAAAGTTCTGGTTGGGTGTTTTGACCGATTTGAGAAACCGCGGCGTCCAGGATATTCTGATCATCTGCGTGGATAATCTGAAAGGATTTAGCGATGCCATTGCGGCATGCTACCCGAAGACGGAGATTCAAAAGTGCATTATTCATCAAATACGCAATTCGATCAAATACGTATCCTACAAGGACCTAAAGAAGGTTACCGCCGCATTACGCCCGATTTACACCGCTCCAACGGAGGAAGCCGCTCTGCAGGAGCTGGATCAATTCGAGGCCGTATGGGGCAAGCAGTATCCGCTGATCGTACGTTCATGGCGGAACAATTGGGAAGAGCTCGCCACGTTTTTCAAATACTCGCCAGAACTACGCAAACTGATTTACACGACGAATATGATTGAAAGCTACCATCGCCAGCTCCGCAAAGTCACGAAGGGAAAAAGCATCTTCCCGAATGACGAAGCGTTGCTCAAAATGCTGTATCTTGCGACAATGGATGTGCTTCGAAAGTGGACAGGACGCGTTCAAAACTGGGGACAAATCCTGCTGCAACTCACGGTGCACTTCCCAGATCGTATACAAGTTCTCTAAAGGACTTGACATGGAGGGGGCGGGCATGATAGGCTGGCTAGCCTCGCGATGCCTTCTTTCCAGCATCGCCCAATCGCGAGAAGTCATGCCCGCCAGAGGCTCCATGTCAAGTCCAGCACCAAACTTTGTATAACCGAGTTTACACAAAATTCTTGACAGACTCTATTCTAATCAATTTATTAGTTCTAACCTGTTCCCTTGGCTCATCATTTAAACTTTCAGATATTTCAACTCCGTCTATTGTCTTTACGAATTCTGCATTTATTAGAACTTCCACAAATTCAAGAATGTCTTGTAATGTATACTCCAACTCTGCATTTAGTTTTGTAACTTCCAATATACTCCTTTTTAAACCAAAACATCTATAAAGCTTAAGTGCATCTGTATCTAAAGATATGTAATCAGATGTTCCTATTCGACGCGCAGTTACAAAGTCATTGTCATCTGTAAATATTTCTATGTTATGTAGTTCAATTATGCTGTTACCATTAATATTGTGATTAAAGGGCACAACAATCATCCTTTTTTAGTTTTTTACGGAAAAGGTTCATCCGATAACGCATGAACCTTTTCCAAGTAAAAGACACATTATGTAGTAGCACGGTTAGAAGGAAGTCCTACTTGCGGAAGAACCTTTACTTTAATTTTCTTCATTGGTGATCACCTCCTTACTTGTCATAATAATACGATAAAAGTATTTTTTGTAAATAAGTTTTTATATTCTCCGTAATACGTAATAATTCATTTTATTTTCGATTTTTATATTTTTGTATTTTTATAGAATTATATTGAAAATATCTCCTTTTTGGTTTATATTGTTTTCGACAGAATTTACATTTTACATAATTATACTTTCGTAAAGGGAGGATAGAGGAGTTAGTTAGAATAATAAGAGAGGACGATATCTATGAAAAAATTATTGAAAAAAAGTATCGTATCATTAACTACAACTTGCTTATTAACAATTAGCATTCCCTTCGCAGCCCTTGCGTCGGATACCTCATTACTTCCAGAACAGCTTGATTATATGCAATCAAAAAAGAACAATTTCATTGTGCCCAACGATGTTATCGACGAACAATCACTACCAAAAGTGTATATTAAACCATTTGCTGAAAATCCGGGAGACGGGGCCACTAGAGTAAATCTCACAACCTATGGTTGGTATGGAGCTCCAATTGTTCAAGATGAGGAATCTGGCAGTTTTGACTTAAAGAAAGATATAGTAATGACTATTCTCGGTGCTCTTACAACTACATTTGGGGGAATTGTACTCAGTGTAGCGGATATGGCATTATCCAATGTTGAGACTACACAAACAGCGACAGCAAAGACTATGATTTCATATAATTACCCTACTAAACAGGGCCAAGCATGGTATTCAAACACATGGCATACTCTATTTGAAAGTACAAATAGAAATACTTATAAACATTATTACTCCCTTTGGATGGATAAAAACAAAAATACTCGTCAGTATACTGTTGACTATGTCCCTGCAAACGGATACTCGGCGATTAAAGTCGAAGCCGCACCACATTATTATGATAATAACTACATTTTGCAACAAACCGCTTATAATTACGCGCAAAGCAAAAAATACACAGATGAGGACTGGCTTGATTGATAAGTAATGATAAATGCCCACAATTCATTTGTGGGCATTTTATTTGTTAAATTTAGTAAAATATAGTAACATACAGAATAGATATAGTTTTTCTGTTAATGAAAATACAATATAAAGGAGAACTCCTCTTGAAAAAAACTTTGCTTTGCTTATCTTTAGTAATTTTGTTGATGTCCGGATGCCAGGAACTTTCTCACAACTCCACTATTGGAAATGAGAATAAACCGACTTTATCCGAATCAGCAGATCAAAAATATCTAAATGAAATTAATGATCTAAAAGAAAAAGTAGAGACACACAGCAAAATCTTTTCAACTACATTACCATTAAATTATCAATTAGAGGCCACCATTGATTTTGTCACAGACAAGGAAAATGTGGATAGAATTTCTTATGAAATCTTCATAACTAAACCCAAGTATGACATGACAGACATTACAATGAGCTTCTATCTAAACCCAGAAATGTTCAATATACTAAATACAAGCAGTTTATTTCAAAGCAATATTATAAATGATATGCCAGTCAGCGTCACGAAAGACGGGGAACATAATGGACTTAGCCTAGGACGTGCATTTCTACTTCAAGAAGAAACAAATATCGAAAAAACCATGACTAATGTCTTGCAAGATATATATGTCAAAATCTCATATACCAGTAATGGAGAAAGAGCAACGGAATACTTCCACTTAAAATGTACTCCAACTCAACGATTAAAAAGTTTCCTTAGCAAATTATAAAAGGCAAACACTATGTATATATACCTTGCATAATCAGACATAGTTAAATAAGAGACGCAGGGCATGTCTACAAATATATATCATGCCCTCTAAACGTCCCCAATTCGTCCCCGTAACCTTGATGAATCCACTTTTATAGCACGTATTTTAGGAAACACACAGCCTCCACATGTGTTGTGCTCGGAATAGGAAGGCATTTTCCCCCTTTCATTTCGTAAGGACTTTTTTTGCTTGTGCATCTTGCTATGGATGCTGTTATGAAAGCCTGTTTTATATACGAAGGTCAATTTGTACGGCTCGGGACTACCTTGATCGGGGTTCTCCCCAATAATCACTTTATCGACAATGCTTTCGAATACGTTCCGGTCGAATGCGGTCAGAACTTCATTCGTTTGAAGCACTTTGCGAAAATGTTCAAGCCGTTTCCCCAAGTTAATTTCATCTTGCGCGGATTGCTCCAACTGTTCCTTTTCTTCGAGCAATTTAGTAAGCGAAGTATCGAGTTCCGCATACTTCTGTTCGTAAGTAGCCCTGTCTATTTTCTCATCCAGGCACAAATCAATCAGTTTGCAACGTTTTTGCTCCGTGGCCTGAATATCGCTGATAATTTTGTTCAGTCGCTTTTGATTATTCTGGTCGCTAAACACGGACTCCATTCTTTTCATAAGCTCGTCCAGCACATCCGAATTGTTGCGGCACACCAATTTGTAAGATTCGACAAAAGCACCCTCAATCAGCTTTTCCTCCAAAGCTTTGCTGCGAGAGCAGTATTTCTTCCCTTTTTTCGTGGCTGTCACGCACTGCCAAATCACCTTCTCATGCGGGGTTCCGCTGTGCCAGTTCCGCCGCGAGAGGTTGCTTCCGCAGAAAGCACATTCCAACTTGCTGCTGAAAGCAAATTTCCTGCTGTACTTGTCCCGCTTGCCTTTTGCGCCGCGGCGGCGATTCTCGCCTCTTCGATGCAATATGTCCTGCGCCTTTTCAAAAACTTCTTCGCTGACAATCGGCTCGTGATGATTTTTGACATAAAACTGATCTTCCTCGCCGTAATTGTCCAGTCTTCTCTTGGAAATTGGATCGACGGTAAATGTCTTTCCTTGCAACAAATCGCCTTTGTACTTCTCATTCTTTATGATACCAAGAACGGTTGTGTCCTGCCATTCGACTCTTCCGTACTTGGTTTTATGTCCCGCCTCAGTCAGTTCCTTTGCAATAACGTAAGCGCCGATCCCCGATGTATATCGTTCAAAAATATAGCGGACGATTTCGGCTTCTTCTTGATTAACGGATATCTTTTTCGTATTCACATCGTAATCGTATCCCAAACAACTTTGAAAGCCCACCAGTTCGCCGCGCTTCATTTTCATTTTCAAACCTTTTTTCACGTTGGCGGAGATGTTCTCCACTTCCTGCTGCGCTACGGAACTTAGAATGACAAGCAACAATTCGCCGTCCATCGTCAGCGTATTGATATTCTCGTCTTCAAAAAATACGGCGATGTTTTTTTCTTTCAACATTCGAACGTATTTCAACGTATCCAGCGTGTTTCTCGCAAACCTGGAGATAGACTTCGTGATGATCATATCAATTTTCCCGTCCATGCAATCGTTAATCATGCGTTGAAAATCCTCGCGCTTCGTTACCTGTGTCCCGGTTATGGCTTCATCCGCATAAATATCAACCAGCACCCAGTCGCTGCGTTTGCTTACGAGATCGGTATAATAGGCGACTTGCGACTTGTAGCTGTTCAATTGCTCCTCAGTGTCGGTACTTACGCGGGCATAAGGGGCGACGCGAAGAACATCCGATAACTTTCCGGCGTTGCGATCCGATATTTTCCGACTTGCTTTAATCACTTCCACTTCAAGAGCCATGGTGTTGTCCTCCATTCTTATTTACTCGCTATCAGTTTAATAAGAGATGGGCGGACCGACAAATGTGCGAATCAAGAAGTAAGGTCCGAAATGATGCCGTAATCCCGCATCGTTTTGTTCTTTATCAAATGAAATTCGTTTTCGGTAATCAAAGATAATGCCAGTAGCTGCCTTATCATAGCGATTTGCATACTGTACCGGATGAGTTTATGGTTCATAGCTACCTCCCATTAATCCAGCAAAGCTGAAAAACAGAGATGCGCAACAAACATAACCGCGTGTGCGCATCTCTGTTTCCGCCTCTGTTTTGGTTGCTTCTCTTCCAATAACCCTATCCGGCGGACAGTGGTTAGCCGTCCTCATAGGCTTCAAACCTCTTCCAGGATCGCTGCAAGCCGCCCCCATTGCGCTGAACTGTGGCTGGACGGAAGTATCATTATCCCTCCGCATGGGTCTTCGCCTTAAATGGAACCACCCTTTATGTATTGCATGGGCAAAATCGCTCGCAGTTTACCGCTTCTGATGAAAAAACATGCGAAAATAAGAATTGGCAAAATGGTCGTGGCGCGCCTGCAATTTGGCTATCCTTCCAGGCCATGCGGGGAACGTACCGGATAAGATTGTATTCGGTTGTCAAAGAGCTACGAGGGAGATGTTTTGTCCCTCTACTATCCGCTACATTTTCAGGGCAAAATCGGAACCTGTTTTGCGAGATTTCGGGGAAAAATTTTCGTGACGAAATGAGAGGGGAATGGTAGGGGGAGGAAAACAAAAAGACGGTGCAGGAAAATTCCCTGATCACCGCTATTTTTAAACTCCAATGCAACTTTGAAATGATTACTGCTTATCAGAACCAAAACTTCAGCATATTATCATTAGAGCGATTTTGGATCGTCTACACTTAGTTGGACAATAAAAATGAGGGCTTGTAGAATAAACCTATCATCCTAAGGAGCGGATCTCTACAATGCCAAAACAACAACGACGTACCTTTACAGCAGAATTCAAAAAACAAATGGTAGAACTCTATGAAAACGGAAAATCCAGAGCAGCGATCGTGGAGGAATATGACCTCACAGCCTCCGCTTTAGACCGCTGGATCAAACAAGCCCAAACAACGGGTTCCTTCAAGGAGAAGGACAATCGCTCCTCCGAAGACAATGAGCTGATTGCCTTGCGAAAGGAGAACCAGCGTCTGAAAATGGAGGTGGATATTTTAAAGCAAGCCGCGCTGATCATGGGACGAAAGTAGCTATCATCCAGAACAACCGTGATAAATACTCGGTATCAGCAATGTGCGACGTCCTGCAAATCGCAAGAAGTACGTTTTACTATGAAGCGAAAGAACAAACGAGCGAAGACGATGTCGCCGAAGCGATTGCGGACATTTTCCATAAGAATCGAAAAGCTTACGGTACACGCAAGATTAAAGTCAAGCTCCAGGAACGTGGTTTCGTCGTCTCCAGACGTCGAATTGGCCGGATCATGAAAGAGCAGGGACTTGTTTCTACGTACACCGTGTCGCAATATAAACCCCTTAAGTCCGCGTGTAATGAAGCGTCTACAGCCAATACGCTGAATCGCGAATTCGATCAAACGGAGGCTAAACGAGTCGTTGTCAGCGATCTGACGTATGTGAAAGTTCAGAACCGGTGGCATTACATTTGTGTACTTATCGACCTGTTCAATCGAGAGATCATCGGCCATAGTGTAGGCCCTCATAAGGATGCCGTGTTGGTTTCTCGTGCCTTTGCAACGGTTCAGGGTGATTTATCTCAGATTCAATGGTTCCATACCGACCGTGGCAGTGAGTTTAAAAATCAAAAGATGGATGCACTTTTGGAGACATTTGAAATTGGCCGATCCCTGAGCATGAAAGGCTGCCCCTACGACAACGCTGTGGCGGAAGCGACCTACAAGATTATGAAAACAGAGTTCGTGAACCAGATGAACTTCCAGAGTCTTCGTCATCTGGAACTGGAATTATACGATTATGTTAACTGGTTTAACAAGCATCGGATTCATGGAACACTAGGATACATGACACCGGTTCAGTATCGCCATGCAGCCCTTAAAAATGCTGTCTGATTTACTGTTGACAATCCATTTCCCCAACGTATTGCTGAAAATCAATAGTCATTCATCTTTACCATTGATAACATTAGGTGCAATAGCCCTGATGTTCATGAACTGCTGTGATCATTTCTCTACAAGGAACTTGTGGGTGCTGCCCCTCAAGCTGCTGCTGTAGCCGCTCCTGAGCTTCTTCATACGCTGATCTGTAAAGGGTTCCGTAATACGGTTACCGGTCATTCCATGAAATCAAGTATCTGCCCATTTAGTTTCCTTTTTGTTTCTCTCCAATAGGGCATGTACTTGTCCATGAGGGAAAGAAAATGCGCGTTATGGTTCCTTTCAACAAGATGCAATAGCTCATGTAAAATAATATATTCGAGGCAATCAGGCGTCTTTTTTGCTAATTGCAAGTTAAACCATAATTTTCGCTTATCCGTGTTGCAAGTACCCCAACGGGTTGTCATGTATTTGGTCTGCCAACCGTCACACTTAAGACCGGTTATATTCTCCCATTTGGGAAGAAGCCGTGCCAATTCACGTTTCAAGAGGTCACGGTACCATTCTTTGACGAAACTATCCCGCTGCTCTTTGGTACTGTCTTTGCGTACAGTAAGAATTGCCTTGTCTCCTGACAGGACAAGTGAATTTTTACCGGTACCGTATTCAACTTGGAGAAAGTACTGTTTTCCCCAAACATAAAGTGTTTCGCCAGAAACGTATTCCCGCTCAGTCTGACGAGGCTGAGCTTCAAATTTTTTCACCTGCTGTTTGATCCAACTGGACTTTGTACGCACAAAGCGTTCAATTGCTTCGTCGCTCATATCCATAGGAGCCGACACGGATACTTTTCCGTTTGGAGGCTTAACATACAGGTGCATATTTTTTATGCTTTTTTTGCATACCTCAACGGCTATGCCGGATATTATAATTTGCATTAGTATTCCTCTTGTTCGCAAATGATATTGAATACACGCTCAACCTCTGACTCGTCTTTCAATATTTTGAAGAGTTCCCGCTTAATGCGCTTTTCCTTGATGGGATTGTGCCTGAACCTGTCCTGCTTGCTCCGCAACACAGCCTCATGTAAGGCGATTGCCAGTTCTTCATCTTGCCCGCAGTTATCATAAAATGCTCGGAGTGCGCCGCTCTTCCTGATTCGTACTGGATAAGCGTCGTTCTCTTCAGGAGCAGTCACATTTTTGGCGAGTTCAATATACTTTTCGAGAAGTTGCTCGTAGGCTATAACTCCCTCACGGCGATCGCGGATGAGCTGCTCTAAGATAGCGGACATTCTCTCGTAGTACTTGGGGTTGATGAGAATTTTTTCAACAACCTTTTTGCGGATATTATTTTCGATCGCTTCCGCAGCGCCTTCTTTGTTACCGCCATCGCCTTTTAGTTTTTCTTCCTGAGTGAGGATAAAATCAAGTAGTGTAAAATCATCAAAAGCTCCGAGTTTGCGACTATCTTCGGCAATAATATAATTGTCGATTAAATACCTCATCCCTGGTTCAAACAGCTTAAGGTCAATGAAATCCGCACTGGCTTGGCCGATTGTCGCTTTTAGGGCTATATAAAATTCTACCTTTTTGGCAAGTTCCTCCTGAACGGAAGGCGTATATCCCGCCGCGCTCATATCTGGTTTGATTTCTGTATACGCTCTAATAAGTCGATTTACAAGCCGATAGAGCTGCTCGCGGCTTCTTGCGAACGCCTCGTCTTCATTAATGTCAACACCGTTTTCCCCGCAGAAATAGTGGATGTAGTCAATTTCCTGGCGCGGCAAGGCTACGCCCTCGCACAAATCATCAAGTTCTTCAAGGGTCTTATCAAAGAATTTCCGCGCCTCCTCAAGGCGGTCTTTGATTAAACCTTGTACATCTTCTTCATCGTACCCCTTAAAGGCTCCGGCTGTATACTTGTTCAACGCGTCGGTCAAATCCCCGAACAACTGCTTGTAGTCGACAATATAACCGAAATCCTTCTCTTCACCGTCAAGACGGTTCACGCGGCAAATCGCCTGAAACAGACCGTGGTCATGCATTGTCTTATCAATGTAAAGGTAGGTACAGGGTGGAGCATCAAAGCCAGTCAAGAGTTTATCCACAACAATCAAAAGCTTCATATTTGCGGGTTCTTCCACAAACTTACGCTTAGCTTCTTTCTCGAACGTCTCCACATCCTGCCCACCGAGCATTTTCTTGTAGATTTCGTATTTTTCAAATGCCTCGGTGTCCTCGTCGGTGCTGACGATGTCCGTCCTCAAGTCGCCCTCGCGCGGCACGAAAGAGGATATAATCGCACACTTCTTAAAACCTTTGGACTGGAATATCTCATAGTATTTGCAAGCCGCATAGATAGACTCGGCAACCAAAATCGCGTTGCCATTTCCATCCATCAATCGGCTCTTGGTTTCCATATCGAAAATAATATCACGGGCTATGCTTTCCAGCCGTGTACGCGAACTAAACAGCGTCTGCATATTCCCCCATGCCGATTTCAGTTTCGCCTTGGCACGGGGAGTAAGCGCGATTGTTTTGGTCTCAAACCACGCATCGATTCTATCCTGTGACGTGATATTTTGCGGGATATCACGGGCTTCATAGCGCAAGTCGAGAACAACGCCATCTGCAACGCCTTCATCGTATTTATAAGTGTGTATGTATCCTCCAAATATTTCAATGCTAGTCTTTTTATTTTTCTTGAGAAGAGGCGTTCCCGTAAAACCTATGAAGAGTGCCCCCGGTAAAATTGCCTTCATTGCCTGGTTTAACTTGCCGGACTGCGTCCGATGGCACTCGTCAACGAACACATAAAATTTGCCCTTAGCCGAAAAGTTTGGCGGGAGGGTCTTAAAGAGTTCCTCGATGTACCTGTCGTAATCAAGGTCTGTTATTTCTCCGCTGCGGTTGCCGAATTTATGAATGAGAGAGCAAATCAAGCGGTTTTCAAAAGAGTTCAGCTTGCTGATTAAGTCCGCACAGGTTTTCGTTCGGACAATTTTCTCATCAACGCCGATATACGTTTTTTCCACCTGTTCGTCCAGTTCGTCGCGGTCGGTAATAATCAGAACACGAGCCTCCGGGTCGTTTGCAAGAATCCACTTGGATAGCCACACCATTGTCAGCGTTTTGCCGCTGCCTTGCGTATGCCAGATGATACCGCCTTTGCCGTCAGCAATCTTCAACTGCGCCTCTTTGATACCAAAGAACTGGTTGTGACGGCATAGTTTCTTTATCCCTTTGTCAAAGATAACAAAGTTGTGGATAAAGTCGAGCAGACGCTTCTTTTGGAACATGCTGTATAGCTGCCAGTCCAGCTTGTCTGGTAGTCCTTTGCAGGCTTCCAATATATCCAGGGAGTTATTGTCGCGTGATTCTGCGTAGTTTTTCCATTCCAGATAATTTTTCTCGTCCGTGCCGACCGTGCCGTAGCGCAGCCCTTCGCTGCTATTGCCCGCCATCGTAAACTGAATCGTCGTAAAGAACGGCTGAATGAAGTATTCGTGCTGGTTGGTGAGATTTTGCCTAATACCGTTCGCAACTGAAATCGTACTCTTCTTGAGTTCAATCACGGCAATGGCGATACCGTTGATATACACAACAATATCAGGACGTTTCTCACAATTGTCGACCACCGTCACTTCTTCAGCAACCGCAAACTCGTTCTTGCTTGGATGCGCCCAGTCTATGAAGAAGACGGTTTTCTCAGCCTCTCCGGGGTTCTCGCGCACCTTTGCGCCATATTTTAGTAGGGAGTAGACCGCCTTGTTCGCGGCGTAAAGCCCTGACTGCAAATTGCCCGCCGCCTTTCGCAGTTCCTCCACGGCGCGCCTTGCCAACACGTCACTGTAGCCTTGCCGACGCAGAAATGCAGTCAGCTTATCTGTTTCAATATTACTGTTCTCATACGGCTTACGATTGCCATAGTATTCGTAGCCCAAGAGCGCCTGGTTACGGAACAGGGATATGACATGGTTTTGCGCCGTCCGTTCGGCTTCTCCGATTGTCGCCATAATCGTGACCTCCTTAAAACAACGTCTGCAAGTCGCTAATTGCTTTTGCAATCTTTGAGTCGGCGAATGTTTTCTTTTGCAGCTTTGCCTGCCACTCTTTGTTCGTGGCAATCAGGTGTTTGATTGAAGCAACTGAAACGGGAGTCCCGGCTTCCTCCAGGTCGCAGATAGCCATATCTACAGTAGCGAGTAGTTCCAAATCATCAACGGATGTGTAGCGGAACTTTTCTGCCAACCATTGAATATCGTTATGTCTGCCCCAGCGTTCGATATAGTCAAGGGCTTGCCCAATGTTCTTACCTTTGGTGAATGTCGTCCCTATGCCCTTTGTAGTTGTTGTATCGATGTAACTGTTGCTTTTTGCTATCGGCTCACCGCCTTTATAGCGAACCTCATCGGCATAGGGACCTGCCGACTTCTTTTTGAAGGCGACTGTGCTTTCATCCTGTTTGCGGCGCAGGAGATAAAGGAGTTTCTGTATTTTCTTTCTGCCGAGTGGGTATCTGGCGGAGTAGAAAGCGTTCACGATTCCCGCAATCATCACCGCGTCATCAAACTGCCGATTGTGCCCCTTTTGAGCGGATGAGGTTGCGGCAACCTGAAGCTCCGGTTTCTCAGTAACAACAGCGGCGGCTTCAGACTGAACCAGTCGAATCCGTCCTGTCAGCAGTTCTTGCATCATGCCCTTTTTTATGAGTTTTGCCTTGTGCAGTTTGGCGGTCAGGGCTTCTATTTCACTGTCCATGTCGGAAAGGATGGCAGCGATAGCGGATTGCTCCTCCTTTGACGTAGGGAAATACAGGTTTATCTTTGCTATCGACACTTTGTTAACGCCAGTTACTTTTGTGCCAACAGCATAATACTTGAACTGGGATCTAATATTTTCAGTTTGAAAGCAAAATTCTTTAAATAGGTTGTCGAGTTCTCCCGTTTTGGCTCTTGCGATAATCGTATGCAGTCCTGAAATAAATGGCTTACCTTCAATATTGCGTACAACAACATGACGGCTTGCGCCTTCATCATCCTCGGAAGCATCTACGAAAACCACATCACCGTTTTGAAGCAATGCTGTAGGTGATACTTTTGTCAACGATGTATTCAGTCTTGGTATCGAGCTATCGGAACAGACGTCCACAAAAGTTCGGTTTGTGCCGTGAATATCACCATAATGAAGATACGAGTATCCGACAGTCGACAACTGTGCTCTGGATGCCGAAAAACCACCAAAGAAATCGAAGAGTTCACCGAGCGGTTTCTCCCCCCATCCCCCATCAAACCCCGGCAACCGCCGCTTACCTGTAAGCAGTTCCTGCATCGCGCCTTGCTTAATGGCCTTCTTCTTAGCAATCAGCTTTTCGAGCAACGCGATATAACTGTCCACATCGGATAGTGCTTCGGCAATAGCTCGTTGTTCAGATGCGTCAGAAGGAACGGGAATAACTATATTTTCAAAGTCAGTCTTGGTGATTTGGTTAATAGTTGCATTACTGTTGCTACGAATTTGCTTTTGTACAATGGTACTACGGAACACCTGGAAAATATAATCCGAGTTTTCACCACGAAACACTGACATGAAAGCACCAAATGTAGCCTTATAGTCAGCATCAACCAGCGCACATTTCCCTATGAGTGCGCTACTGCCGTTCCTTACGCAAATTACAATATCGCCTTTTCTAACATACTGCTTCTCGTCAACATTGCAGTCCACAAATACACAGTCATCAAAAACAAGTTTTTCATCTTGAATATTTGAAGAACGCAATACCAATAGACCATATGGCTTCACATTATCAGGTCTATATGTTAAACCTTGCAGAATCTCGCCACAATCAAGCAGAGAAACACTTTTCCATCCATTCACCATACAAACCCCATCCTTTCAAGATGAGATTTCACCTTCACCTCGTACTCCGCAACTTTCTCCTGGATGACGGGCAGTGGCTCCTCGTACCGTTCGGTCAGTACGGTCACACGATTTGCGATGCTGTGGGAGATGGCGGTGTAGAGCGCGTCGATCCCCTCGAAAATGGTGTGGTACCACTTGCGATTCACGAGTAGATCGAGTATCTCTTCATCGGTCAACTTACCGTATTGCTCCTTGGTTTTTTGCTCTAGCACTTCTTTCAACCTTTTGAGCGCCTTGCCCTGCTCGTCAATCATAGCTTTCTTATCGGAGAGTGTTTGTAGAACTTCCCGGTCGTCCTTGCCAAGTGTTTTGTTCTTGAGAGCGGCTTTCAGGGCAGTCATATCAAGACTGCCGCTGTCCTTCAACACAGTGTTGATTATAGAGTCGTCCTCCGCTCCCTCTATCATCTCATCCAATTCGCTCTGCGCTTCCGTTACCAAAGTCTCTATCTCATCGATGGCTTTCTGCTCCGCGCGAAAAAATGCCTCAACGATAATGCTTCGTGGAATCAACTTGCCCTCCCAACCGATAACCTTTTCCTCACCTTTCTTCTTGCCGGAGGTATACACCCCTATAATATTTTCAGTTTCCCGAGCCGCTGTGTAACCGTCTTGCGAGACAATGAACACGTCATCAGCCATCACATCCTGCCAATAGGCAAGTAGCACCTGATAGACATCATATTTGTCAACCAATGTGATATTTTCAAATTCCTCAAGAATCGCCTCGGCAAGTTCAACAATCAGTTCCTTTATCTTTGTATTAGCGTCTATGTTGCAGAGTTTATCGTTTACACGGCTCTGCCATTTCTCGAATGCGTCGTCGATTCTATCGGCATACTGACTAAACTCGGCATGTGAATAAATCGTGTGACGCACATCGTCCTTCTTGACTATAGGCTGATAGAACCCTTCACGAAGAGGGGCAAACAATACCGATTTCAAGTCGCCGAAAATACTCCAATAGCGCTCCATATTGTCAACGTCATGCGCTGGGATACCACCTTTTAGATGCGCTTCGATATTCTGCAAATCCTCTGGGAGACTGCTATCGATATAGCGCGAGATGTTAAGATTATATCCATTCTTATCTCTAATCTCCTCGATAGGAACGAAACGGGAGTATTTCGGTTCTTCAATCCGTTCTCTGAATGTCGTAACGATTTTATAGATATCCCGCTCACGCAGACGGTTCTTGTTGCCATCTTTAATGTAGTCATGGCTTGCGTCAATCATAAAGATGCCATCGCGCTCGTCTGCTCCTTCCTTGTCAATAACAATAATGCAAGCAGGAATACCCGTTCCATAAAACAAGTTGGCGGGCAGACCTATGATTCCTTTGATGTATCCCTTGTCCACTATAGACTGCCGGATTGTCGCCTCGGCGTTGCCACGAAACAGGACGCCGTGGGGTAAGATTACGGCAGCCTTTCCATTACGTTTCAGCGACTTTAATATATGAAGCAACCACGCGAAGTCGCCATTTTTCTCCGGAGGCCTGTCGCCATATCCGTCAAAGCGACCGTACTCTTTGAGTCCGTCTGTCCAGTTCTTTGTGGAGAACGGAGGATTAGCGACCACAAAGTCAAAACGGCGAAGCGTAGTTTTCTCGTCATCATCCTCAAAAAACTGCGGGTCGGAAAAAGTGCTGTAGTTGCCGGCAATCTCTCCAGAGGCTTTGTTATGCAACACAAGGTTCATTTTAGCGAGACCCGCAGTAGCGATGTCCTTCTCTTGGCCGTAGATGGCCACTTCAAAAGGCGCTTCATCAGCCGCTCTGATAAGCAATGAGCCTGATCCGCATGCCGGGTCGTATACGGATGTGTCTCTTTTTGTCGCCCGGTCAATGCCAATAACCTTCGCGAGAATCCGTGAAACCTCAGCGGGCGTGTAGAATTGTCCTTTGCTCTTTCCGCTCTCAGTCGCAAAGTTGCGCATCAGATATTCATAAGCATCTCCGATGATGTCGTCGCCGTTGGCACGATTACTGGAAAAATTCAGTTCTGGTCTGCGGAATATGGAAATCAGCCCGCTGAGTTTGTCCACCATTTCTTGGCCTTTGCCCAGCTTGGTCTCATCGTTAAAATGAGCGTTGTCGATAACTCCGCGCAATCCGTTTGCTTCAGCGAGTTTGGCAATGACTTTATCCATTTCCTCGCCGATGTTCTTATTACCTATAAGGGCAACCATGTCATCGAAACTGCCGCCTTCAGGAACCTCAATGTCCGCATAAGCCACACCCTTAAACCTGTCGGAAACGTACTTTACGAACAGGATCGTCAGAATATAGTCTTTGTATTGAGAAGCGTCCATGCCGCCCCGTAATTTATCACAACTCGCCCATAGAGAGCTGTAAAGTTCGCTCTTTTTCACTGCCATGTTATTTGTCTCCTAATCTGCTGAACCGCCGTAAATTCTGTTAAGGGCAGATTTATTTTGCCCCCGACGACAATGAGGGGGCTAAGGTCATCCCCTGAATTATCCATGAAGCAACCCTTGCCTATGCTTCTACATTTTACAACTTGGGCTTGGTGGCACCGAAAGTTGAGTAAGTACGTAAATTCGACAGCCTTAAATTAAATTCCTGCAATTTATCCACTAAAAAACGAACCCGCGCTTGGAAGAAGCGCAACGAATGATTCGATAAACTTCGTTATAGTACCAAGGTTGGAGAATTCCTAACAATAGTAATAACAAGCCGATTCCACCAGGCAATCATTTTGAGCCTACAATGTGAGGCCTGCCAAACAGCACTTGTTTATCCGAATCGAACAGCCCGCGATAAACCACTTGTCCCCGAGTGGAGGAAGCGTCCACTACTTTGCCGTCTCCCGCATAAATGCCGACATGAGTAATATCCATGAATCTGCCATTACGCTCGTAGCTCCAAAACACAAGGTCACCTGGAACCAAGTCGGCCGCGCTTACTGTCAGACCATTCTCCACGCAAAATCTGGCCTGCTCCGCAGCGGTTCGCGGCAAGCTGATACCCAGTTGACGATAAACCCATTGGACGAGATAGCTGCAATCCGTAAAGTGGTCCTGACCGGCCTTTGGTTGGCTGTACGGATCGCCTAGACGAGTCAGCGCCAACTTGACGGCTTCACTGCCCAGTTCCCCTTCGGGCAATTGCTGTTGAACCAAATCAAGCTGCTCCGGCGTCAAGCCAATATCCGCATCTTTTCCAAGTATCGCAAACATAAGCGGGCGGAACTCCTCGGACAGCATTTCCTTCATTAATTCTATCTGTTCATTTGTAAAGCGGTATATATCTGCCTGTTGCTCCGCAGTATGGCTAGTGACGGTAATATGCAAAATGCGCTCATATCGGGTAATCGTCTCTTCGCTGGTGCTCCCGTCCTCATGTTCTACCGTAACCGTTTCCTTATGTTCTACCGTTTCAACACGAGATTCCAGCGAATTCATATCCCAAAACACCGATCGGATGATACCGATTCTTGTTGCATCAAGCGTGGCCACATCCATTCCGTTTTCCGCATCCGTGACGGTCTTCACGGCAAAGACGGCGATAATGTCCATCCAGTTATCAATTCGAGTGTTGTCCGCGCTGCCGGGATAATGAAATTCCACCCGGTCTACATTTCCAGCGGATCGCTGTAATTCTGCCAGCCGGGCGGCAAATTCATCGTCTATTTCCTGAACGATTCGGGTAAGCGGCTTTACATCGGCATCCGTATTTTCAACTGACACAAAGATACCGAAAGGAGAGGAAATAACCGCCGCGCTCACCATGACAATGCACAAAACTACAATTACCGAACCGCTGATCCCCAAAAGCGCCGTCAATCCATTGACAAGCAAGGCGGTGGCTCTTACAACCATTTTAATGATAAGGCGATTCAATCTCGCGATGGCTCGCGCGGTTTGAATGGATCGGTGGGCAGACATCGCCATCTGCGCAGCCCGCTGTGCTTCATTGACGGCATTCATTTTCCCTTCAGTTTGGGCATCCGAATGATTGTTAACGTGCTCTAGCCGATGCCCATTTTTTATAAATGGCGATAATGTCTTAAAATTTCGTACTTTCCGTTTGATCGTATAACCTGATTGTTTTGATATAGCAGAGGGGACTCGGGTTAACGGTTTCACGCGTCCATTTGCTGAACGAGATACCGCGCCGGAGAATGTTTCCTTCTTCCCGGCCGGTTTTGGATGTCCGATATCCCGTTTTTGCATCCGTTCAGGAAAGCTGCCTGTTCGAGAACAATGCAGAAGCCGGGCATTGACCCGGCTCCGTATAAAACGTTGTTTTCCTGAATGCGAGCCAGAAGACAAGACGTATTTTCCATTAACCGGCTTACGGAGACGTATGCTACGGGCAAGTCGCGGTGTACGCGCAATCGAAGACTCCGCATTAACATCAATCGGGCTCTGACTTGTGACAGAATCACCATCTGGCAACGGCCGCCTTTTTAGAATGTGCCGGATCAATCTCTTGTTGATACGCAGACTCATCCCCATTTGGGCACGAATCGTTTTTTTCGTAGCCGCTGCGGAATGGCGCTGCGCATATTCAACTGGAGACGAGGAAGTCGTCTTGTCATTCTCAACTTGCCGCTTGGCACGATCGCTTGAACGCCTTACACGATGCAACACGTTTGGGAATCTGTCCAGACGTTTGATGTCTTTAACAACACTCCTCGTTTTAATTTCCTTCATCGTCCCATTCCACTCCCGTCGTTGGCAGCCATTCAGCGAATTTGTTCGGCCAGCCGATTGATCGTTCTCTCGTGACTTCGGCAATATTCGGGATAACGAAGACGAATCGCTTCAAAAAAGTAGGGGGCATAGCTGCAATCGAATAATTCGTGGGGAGTGGAGTAACGTTCGCCGCCTGCTTCGGTCCAGCCGTTCCATAAATTAAAGGCGAGCCGACACACTCGAATGGAACTGCCGGTTTGCCAAGGGGCCGAAAGACCTTCGGGCTTAATGCCGCTATTGGAAAAATCATACAAATCGCGGATATAACTTCTGGTTTCCCGGGAAATGCCCAATGTATAGAAAAGTGCCCGATGGTACCCGTCGTTGCATTTCCTTTCATCCAGCATCTGAACATAAAATCTCTCGTGTTCCTCATCTCGAAATCGAATCGAATGCATCGCTACAAACCCCTTTCATGGAAAATGAGCGGCTGGTTGCAACCAGCCGCTGACTGAACATGGTCCTCTATATAACAGTTCATTTTGGCAGGAAAATCGGACCCTCCGACGAAACAATTACATGTTTTTGAGCAAGTATTCCATTTGTTTCAAGCCTCTTTGGATAGATTTACGAACCGCCCGCTCATCGACATGCTCGGCTCTGGCAATAGCGACTTTGCTCATGCCCAAGAAATAATGGGCATAGATCCGTCTGGCGGATTTCACCGGCAATTGGCACATAACTTCATAAAGTTGCTGCCGTGAAAGTTTGCGCTCGTAATACTCCTCCGGTGAAATCGAAAGAAATAAAACATGCTGCTCAATCCCGTCATTGCGATCAAGCGAAAAATAGGCCCGATGGCGATACGTTCGCAGCCTGTAGGCGCTTTCTTCCAAGTCGAAGCGGCGGATTTCATGGGCAACTTCTTCATCTACATCGACCCATACATCCGTCTTAAAAAAAGGATACATATTCCGCAAATTCATCTTTTTCATTCAAGTCCCTCCATTTTGGTTTGTTGGCAAACCAAAACAGAGGGGGGAGAACGACAGCCAACGTTCCATTTCAAACGTTTGTTTATTTTTCGTGAAAAACAAAAAAGACCTTGCCGCAGAGCATTCCAACACTCCATTGCGACTAAGTCTGAAAATGATATCCATCGTTGATGTGTTAGAAACCGTACTAGTAGGACAGACACATAAAGAGACCGCTGCCTGACATTGCAGGCATCTGAGAGCACATAATATCAGCTCCATCTCACATGGCAACACCGCTGCGAGAAGAAAGATAGTCTGTTTTTATGTTGGTGCTGTCATACGTTTTTTGTCCAAACGCTCCTTTTCATCTCGAACTCAGCCGGTTATAGGTCATTTGTTCGATGAAATTGAACTTACAAAACGACATTTTTTGGCGCCGTGCATAAACTCCTTTCAAAAGGGGACTTAATACCCTTGCATATAATTGTTAGCACCTTTGTTCAAATGATTATCCTCTAAAAAGCATTGGACAATCTCATTAAATCGTTGTGGTTGGCACAAGTTGCTTGGGTTACAGGAATCCTCAATGACTTGTAAACGAGCATTGGACAACAGCCCTGCAGTTTCATTCATTTGCCTGATAACTGGATAGGAATGGTCCCCCGCAATACAAAGCGCGGGCACTTTAATTTGCGGCAAGAACGGGGTGAAATCAATCCCCCTGACCGCCAGACGCTGTTTATACCATTTTCCAGATCTTTTTTGCAGCATTCCTTTTCGAATTGCACGATAAGCCAAGTCCCACTTATAATGAGTGTTTTGCATAATTCCGTTTCAGAGAAGAAGCGATAGCATATTCACTGTCGTTAAGGGGTAATTTTCGAAAATGGTATTATATGGATGAAGAAAAGGGCAGACTTGCAGAATTTTAGAACAGCTCGTTTTTTAAGCGGCAGCCCGTTTTGAATGATGAGAAACGGCGAGCGCAGATGCAAGCAGAACAATGGCATTCAAATACTGGTGAGTTGTGACTTTCTGAATGCCCCGGACATGTGCGGCGTCTGCCGTCAAATAGGTTTTCAATCGGGAGTTGCAGCGTTCTACGCTGGTTCGTTCATTGTAAAGTTCCTTCCAACGCTTTGTATCCCGATGAGGGATGCTGTATCGCCGGAGATCATCCTTCGCATTTACTTTGACGACCATTCCATAGTTTGAAGACGAGCAGGCAGCCATGCCAAGCGGACAGTCGACTTTACCCGTGGCATGCGGGCAGCGAAATTTATGCATATCGCCGTCAACTCCCCAGTATGTCATCGCATAACCCATGGAACAGCACGGTGTTCCGTTCGAGGTCATGCCAGCAGGCGGTTCCTTCTCCCCCCGAAGATTAAGGGGAATGATGGCTTGTGCCTTGACGTTGCGGGCGGCCTCATAAACTTTCATTTGGTCGTAGCCCGCATCGAGTATGAAAAATCGTGTGCTCGTCCTGGACGCTGTTTTCTCGATCAGGCCCGGCGCCATTTCTCCATCATTGACATGCGCCGGCGTTACTTCCAAGGCGATCGGCAATTCACTTTTCGTATCGACCGCCAGATGAATTTTGTAACCAAACCATGTGATTTTATTGCCGAAGGAATCAATTTTTGCGCCCCAGTTCGCATTACCCGTTTGCTCGCTTTTGCGTTTGGGCTGCTTTTTCTCGTAAGCGCGGAGAGCGGCGCTGTCTATGGCGACGTTACTGCCTTCTATGATACCTTCCTGCTGACAGCGTGTGACCAAATCCTCAAAAAGCCGTTTTGCCAAGTCCTTTCTCGTCAGTTCTGAGAAAACTCGGCTTAATGTGGATATGGAAGGAGCTTCTCGATCCAGCCGAAGACCACACTGATAACGAAACCGGAGATCCGTATCCAAACGCTTATGCAACCCTGAAAAGGTACTTATTCCTTCAAGCGGCGCAGCCAAGAGTGCTCGTAGAATACCTTGTCTGCAGTATCCCTCAGCGCCTCGGGGTGAACGGCTTCTCAGTTCCTTGGCATACGGTCTCAGATCGAGAGAACTGAAGAAGATCGGCAATCTCTCCTTGGGTTGAATTTTTAAAAGTTCTTCGAAGGAAAACAGACATTCTTGGAGAATATACAAAGTGACTTCCTCCATCCTTGAGGTTTTTGGGTTTAGTCACTTGAAAACTTCTCCAAGTTGGGGTGAAGTCCCTTTTTTATGTCCGAAAATCCTTACGGCTCAAGGCCTCAGATTACTGCAAAACGCTCATAATAAGTGATCTTCATCGAGCGTAAAAAGAATTCACCTGGCAAATAATACGAGAGCGAACTGATGAGATCGATCATGGAGACGAATTTGCCAAGCATAGTTGTCCTGACATTTATACTCAAGCAGTCTGAAATCACGATTGCGCTTACTTGGTTTGGATACAAATTCGAGAATTTCTGAGCAATGATTCCACCATAGGAAACGCCAACAATTACAGCTTTTTTAATTCCCAAATACCCCAGGAGGAGACTTAGATCCTCACACTGGGTTTCTATAACTCTTCCAACCGGAACTTTCAAATTTCCAGACTGTCCGTTTCCTCTCAGATCAAGGAACACAGTTTGATACGATTGTTTAAAATAATTTTTTTGAATTTCAAACATTTCATGTGTTAGTCCAAGACTATGAATAAAGACGAGGGATGTCCCTTGACCACAAACTTCATAATATAGCGAAGTTCCATTCACTTTCCAAAGTGGCAACATTCCCAACTCCTTTTCGTTAACATCTATTAACTTTTTTCCATTAACTATCTGCTAAAACGTAATTATTTTTTCATGAGACGATAAGCTATGTTACCCTTCATCTTGATAATAGCAAGCCTCAATATCCGCAATCACCAACACATCCATATGGCGTCCATAACGCAGAATCGGCCTGATTACGGATCGTTTCCATATTTTTTCCCACAAGGTCCGCTTCGATTGCCCGACAATCATCTGCGTACTTTGGATATCGTTGGCTTTATTCAGCAAAAGGTATGGAATCTGCCTTCGGCTCCGGGCAAACAGCATCATAAACTTACCGCCCAACCGCGCTGTCAAGTCTTCCAGCACTTTGATGCGTTTTTTCAACTCATCAGCAACCTCAGCATGATCGTGAACATACGTTACAACCCAGTCAGCCTTCAAACGATAAGCAATTCGAAACCCCCGCCTGATTAAGCGCTCAGCATTGGTGCTTAATGTTACCCCGACGAAGACCGTCTCCTGCTTTCTCCAAGGTCCGCGAAGCGAATCGTTTCTTTCCCAGGCTTCCAATCGTTCGTCCACATCGTCAGCGATTTCCCGTAGCGCCAATTCACGCAAAGCAATCAAATTGCCCGTTCGGAAGAAATGATTCAAGGCCTGATCCACTTTATCTAGCGCATAGATTTTTCCTTCCCGCATTCGTTGCTGCAGCGTTTTTGGATCGACATCAATGAGCTCGACTTCATCGGCCATGCGCAACACGTGGTCGGGGAGGGTTTCCCGAACTCGCACGCCGGTAATCTGTTCAACCGCATCGTTCAAACTTTCCAAATGCTGTACGTTCATCGTCGAAATAACGGAAATGCCTGCGTTCAAAATGTCTACAATATCTTCGAATCTTTTTTTGTTTTTACTGCCGGGCACGTTCGTATGTGCCAGTTCATCCACGAGTACGACTTCCGGATTGCGGCGAATGATGGACTGGACGTCCAGTTCTTCCAGATTCGCTCCACGATACTCCAACTTCGCCCGCGGGATCGTTTGCAGCGAACCGACTTGCGCTAACGTTTCTTTTCGTCCATGCGTTTCGAGAAGTCCGATGACGACGTCAATGCCTTTCTTCTGCAAATCGTTCCCCTCGCGAAGCATCGCATACGTTTTCCCGACCCCGGGGGCGGCGCCGATGAGCACCTTGAATCGTCCTCTCCGGATTTCCCCTATTTTTCGCTCCACTTCCTGATCGCTTAGCCTGCGGTAGCGATCATCCGACCGACCTTCCGTCAGCATTTTGGTCGGCAGTATCCGCTCTCCTTCCTTTTCAGCACGATCCGCAACGAAGTAGATATCCGTATGTCTCGATTTTTTAAGGATGCCGTTTGTAATCGATCCCCGCCACAGCTCCTGCCAGCGATTTAGCTTGGAATGGCCGAGTACAATTCTCGTTACCTGATGCAAGGTTGCGTAACGAGCCAACATGCCGGGAAGCTTCCGTCTACTTGCCAAGGTGAGTTCTTCGAATTTAGCTCCTATTTTATCGGCCAATTTCAAGAGGGAACGCTTAAATGCAGTTGCTTCGCGAGACAGCATTTTTTTCGGATGGACAAATGTGACGATCATCAAATCTCCACCCAAGCGTTTGGCAATTTGTTGGCCGCGGCGGACATGAATGGATCCGTTCCAATGGTATTGCGCCGAGACGAGAATGCGTTCCGCTACTCCGGAAGGCCCGGTTAAACCTTGCTCCATGCGGTATTTTTCGAGGGAATCGTTCACATCTTCCGCCACTAGCCGCAAAGCCAGCTCCCGTAATTTTCCGATGTTGCTTCGCTCAAACAACATGGGCGAGGAGTCACCGTTGACATGCCCCTCCTCCAGCCGTTTCAGTATCGTTTCCGGCGATACGTCGATCAATTGGACTTCATCCGCCATCTCCAATGTGTTTGCCGGGACGGTTTCCTCCACCACGACACCGGTCGATTTTCTCGCCAGTTCCGTCGCGCCGTCGAGTTCGTACACGTTGACGGTTGTGATTACGCTGATGCCATGATTCAGCAAAAATTGGATGTCATCCAGACGTGTCGGAAACTGTGCTCCTTCCCGATTGCGATGGGCAAGCCCGTCAACTAATACCACTTCCGGATTGCGTTTGACCAGCGCCTCGAGGTTCAAGTCCTTACGCTCCATTCCATCCTTGATCCAGTGAATGCTGGGTACACGTTCCAAGTCTCCGAGTTGCTCCACCGTTTCCGGCCGCTGTCTTGTCGAAACCGCACAAATGACGACATCGATTCCCTGCTGCTTCAAATGCTGACCTTCCTGAAGCATGTGGTACGTTTTACCCGAACCGCTGACCGCGCCGATATAGATTTTGAGCCGACCACGGTGTAGCTTGGAAATGGAGTACAGGATTTCTTCCGGCGTCTTCCTGCGAAAACTTCCCACTCTTGTTCCCCCCTTGCGCAAGCTCTTTACTAAAATGCGATAACCCCGCCTATTTGGCCATAGGCAGGGCTCGCAGATGATATTTAACTATTTCATAAGTTCGCGCAGCGCGATGTTCAATTTCAACACATTGACTCTTGGATCCCCGAAAATCCCCAAATCCCGTCCTTCGGTATGTTCTTGTACCAGTTTCTCGAGCTCGCTCGAAGACAAACCGGTCAACTTGCTGATACGCGGAATTTGCACGTTGGCGGATTCTGGCGTAATATGGGGATCCAGCCCTGAACCGGAGTTCGTGATTAAGGCAATCGGCAATTGGCTAACAGGAACGTCCGGATTGTTTGCCTTCCACGCTTCAACGGATTCTTCCGTCCTTTTCAGCAAGTCCGGGTTCGATGGCCCGTAATTGTTGGAACCGGAGGCTTCCGCTTTGTATTCAATGCTGGAGACCCGGCCTTGAAAATATTTTGGATCGGTAAAGTTTTGCCCGATTAATTCGGAACCGATGATTTCTCCGCTGCTGCTTTTGATCAAACTGCCGTTAGCCTGATCTGACATCAAAAGTTGCGCGATGCCGGTGCAAACGAGCGGATACACAATTCCGCATAGCAATATGAACAACAAACTGAGCCGAATCATGGAAAACAAGTAAGATCCGCGGGAAAGTCCCTGAACATGCTGCTCTGAATGATTCATTCCATTTCAATCCTCTCTGTATTCCGTTTCAACTACACCCATAAGTGAACGACCATGTCGATCAATTTAATCCCGACGAACGGCGCGATGACACCGCCCAATCCATAAATAAGCAGGTTCCGGCTGAGCAATTGGGCGGAACTCATCGGTTTGTAGGCAACGCCCTTCATGGCCAACGGAATAAGCAACGGGATAATGATCGCATTAAACACAAGCGCCGACAAAATGGCCGACATTGGTGATCCGAGTCCCATTACATTCAATACGTTCATTTCCGGAATCGCCTGCATGAACATGGCCGGGATAATGGCAAAATATTTGGCGATGTCGTTCGCCACGCTGAAGGTGGTCAGAGCGCCGCGCGTCATTAGCAGTTGCTTGCCGATCGCTACGACTTCAATGATCTTCGACGGATCGGAGTCAAGATCGACCATGTTGGCCGCTTCCTTGGCTGCCGTCGTGCCGCTGTTCATCGCAAGTCCTACATCCGCCTGCGCGAGTGCCGGGGCATCGTTCGTTCCATCTCCGGTCATGGCTACCAGCTTACCGGCCGCCTGTTCCCGCTTGATCACGGCAATTTTGTCTTCCGGCTTGCTCTCGGCGATAAAGTCATCCACCCCGGCCTCTCGTGCGATTGTCGCTGCTGTCAACGGGTTGTCTCCTGTACACATGATCGTTTTGATTCCCATCTTTCGCAACTGATCGAAACGCTCCCGCATGCCGGGCTTCACCGTATCCTTCAAATAAATGAGTCCGTAAATTCGATTGTCGACGGCAACGGCGAGCGGCGTTCCGCCCTCCGATGCGATCGCGTTCCCTTTTTGTTCCAAATCGGTGGGAATAACCCCTCCTTGTGCACTGACCCAAGCCTTGACTGCGTCAACCGCGCCTTTGCGAACTTTTCGTCCATTCGGCAAATCGATACCGCTCATGCGAGTTTCCGCTTTAAATTCTATGAATTCCGCACCTTCAGCCGCATTCGTTGGATACGTATACCCTTCTTTTTTCATGAGTTCGAGTACGGATCGGCCTTCGGGTGTTTCATCCTTCACTGAACTGACGGCTGCCCATTCGGCTACCGTCTCTACGGTCGTATCCCCAACCGCGATGAACTCGCTGGCCATCCGGTTCCCAAACGTGATTGTACCTGTTTTGTCCAAAATCATCGTATCGATGTCGCCTGCCGCTTCCACCGCTTTCCCTGACATGGCCAGTACATTGAAACGGGTTACTCGGTCCATCCCGGCAATACCGATTGCGGATAATAAACCGCCGATCGTTGTTGGAATGAGACATACCAGCAGCGAAATCAGAACGGGAATCTCCAATTTGATTCCAAGATAATCGGCCATCGGCGCCAATGTCACCACAACGATCAGGAAAATCAGGGTCAGGCTGACAAGCAGGGTATTCAGCGCGATTTCGTTTGGCGTTTTTTGTCTCTTTGCGCCTTCGACCAATGCGATCATCCGATCGATGAACGATTCGCCAGGGTCGCTTGTAATCCGTACGGTTATCCGGTCGCTAACGACCCGCGTGCCGCCGGTTACCGAACTGAAATCGCCGCCTGCTTCTTTGATGACAGGAGCGGATTCGCCGGTAATGGCTGACTCGTCCACGGAAGCGAGCCCATCAATGACCTCCCCGTCACCCGGAATCATCTCCCCTTGCGAGACAATTACAACATCGCCTTTGCGCAGTTCCGTGGACGGAACCACCTTCACGCTGTTGCCGGTCACTTTATTGGCCATGATTTCTTTTTTCGTCTTCTTGAGAGTGTCGGCCTGCGCTTTTCCTCTGCCCTCAGCCAATGCCTCGGCGAAGTTGGCGAACAGCACGGTAAATAGCAAAATTAGAAAAACCGCCAGATTAAATCCAACTCGTCCTTCGGTACCGAAGTAGCCCGGAAACAACGTCATTAACAACACGACGAACGTTCCTGCTTCGACGACAAACATGACCGGATTTTTCATCATGACAACCGGATTTAATTTGATAAAGCTGTCCAAGATCGCCTTTTTGACAATCTCTCCGGACAACATGCTTCTTCGTTTCGTATTCATGATCTCACCTCTTCTATTTCAGGAGCGTCAAATGTTCTGCGATCGGACCGAGAACAAGGGCGGGCAAAAAGGTCAAAGCTCCGATAATCAGTACGATACCGACGAGAATACCCGTAAACAATTTGGTGTCCGTGCGGAACGTTCCGATCGTTTCCGGAACCCATTGTTTCGCCGCCAGAGAACCGGCTACGCCGAGCAATGCCACAATGGAAACGTACCGTCCGAACAGCATGACAAGTCCCGTAGAAACGTTCCAGAACGTTGTGTTGTCAGCCAAACCTTCGAAGCCGGAACCGTTGTTCGCGGCGGAAGACGTATACTCATAAAGCACCTGCGATATGCCGTGGAAGCCGGGATTGCTGATGGCCCCTTTCCCCAAGTCCGTCAAAAAGGCAATGGCCGTAGGCGCAAGAATAATAAGCGGGTGAGCGAGAATCGCGATGGCAACCAGTTTCATTTCTCGAGCTTCAATTTTGCGCCCCATAAATTCCGGCGTGCGGCCGACCATCAATCCGCAAAGGAAGACACCCAATATTGCGTACATAAGCATGTTGACCAAACCGACGCCGTCGCCACCAAACACACAGTTCAGCATCATTTGCGCCAGCGGGACGAGACCGCCCAGCGGCGTCAACGTATCGTGCATGTTATTGACCGTACCTGTTGTAGCCGCAGTCGTAACCGTTGTAAACAAAGCCGACTGCGCTATACCGAACCGAACTTCCTTGCCCTCCATGCTGCCTTGCGAAGCGTCGATTCCGAGCGCATTCAGCGCTGGGTTCCCTCGCAGTTCCGATGTATAAACGATGGACAGGAAGGAGACAAACAAGATGAGCATCGCGCTGAAGATCACCCAGCCCTGTTTTTGATTTCGCGCGAATCTGCCGAACGTATACGTCAGCGCGGCCGGAATGCACCACATGGACAACATCTCGATAACATTGGTTAGCGGATTCGGATTCTCAAACGGGTGCGATGAATTGACGCCCATAAATCCCCCCCCGTTCGTTCCCAAGTGCTTGATCGATACGAGGGAAGCTACCGGACCGATCGCGATTTGCTGCGTCCCGCCTTCAAGCGTAGTCGCTTGAACGGTCGGACTAAGCGTTTGCGGCACTTTCAACGCAACTAGTGCCAATGTCACGATGATCGCCATCGGGATAAGCAAACGGGTGTGCGCTTTGACAAAATCGGTGAAGAAGTTGCCGAGCGTTTTCCCTTTGCTTGTCAAACCGCGAATGAACGCGATCGCTACGACGATGCCGGATGCCGCTGATGTAAACATCATCATCATAATAACAGCCATTTGCGAAAAATAGGACAGACCCGTTTCGCCGCTATAGTGCTGCAAGTTCGTATTCGTCATGAAGCTGATGACCGTATTGAAAGAAAGCGTTGACTCCATGTTATCGATGCCGTTCGGGTTGATCGGCAGCCATTTCTGGATGCGTAAAATCAAATAACTGACCGCCACCAAAATAACGTTGGTCAATATCAAGCTGAGCGTGTATCGTTTCCAGCTCATTTCAGCGCGGTTTTTCAAACCGGTCAGTCCGTAGATCAACCTTTCAATCGGTCCGAATATTTTGTCGGTCCGGTTGGGTTCATTGGAAAATACATGAAAGATGTATGCCCCCAAAGGTTTGACCAAAAAAACTAAAATCACAATGACCGCTACCAGTTGCAAAATGGCCATTTCATGCCCTCCTCAAACATATACAGATCATATTAAAATTTTTCGGGATTCACCAAAGCAAAAACGAGATATAAAAAAATCAAAACCGTAAAAACAGCAACTATTATCATGAGCGTTCTCCCCCCGATTCACCTGCAACTCGTCCGCACCAAGCTAAAAATAAGCAAAACAATCCATATACGCCACCTAGTGTTAAAATCATTGCGATATCCATCATGAATGATCATCCCTCCCTTCAAGCATGTACCCGGTACGTTTGCCTGATATGGATTCAGCTTTCGTTATCAAGCAGAAACGAAACATCATCGCTGCGGGTGTAAATGACATAGCTAGCGCCAAGTCCTTTGTAGATGAGTCTTGCATTGTTGCTGCCGGTGATGATATAGATCGGCTTGCCTGTCCAGGATCGGCAGATCTGAATGTATCGGCAAATCAAGGGCAAACTTGACTCAAACAAGTACACCTTCCCTACCGGTAACTCTGGAATGAGCCAGGTTTCCCGGTCTACAGTATCGACCATTAAGATGTGCTTGACGCCCAAATGTGTCAATCTCGACTTCTCTGTTTCATTATTGGTAATCGCTGCATAAGGTATTCCTTTGATTCGCAACGCTTTAATAAACTGCTCCCCGGTTTTGTTGGGCGCAGAGACGAGTACAAACTCATCTTGAGCTTCCATAGCCAATCTCCTCCATCCTGGTACAGGCAACAAAAAAGAAGCTTTCGGAAGAGGAACTCTTCGTCAGCTTCTTAGGCACGAAAAAACACCGTGTCTAATCACGACAATTGTTGCCTCTCTTAAAGACGCTTACGAGGTTAGCTGTCGGATTCGGGCGTAAGAGTCGCCCTACGCCGGATTTACCGGCGATTCACCCCATGAAGCCGACAAGACCGGCTTCGATTGGTTCCCCCGCTCCTTCGTGTTAATTGAAGAATTCAGCGATTGAAACGATGATTATCATGTTCACGAAACACCACAGAGGCATAAGCACTGTGGTCGAAACTTACGATCACAAGCTTCATCATCCTCTCTCTACAAGGGCCACACTTTTGAAAAGAGCTGCTTCCGCATTTACGAGTTTTGCTTATGGATTCGGGCGGTGAGAGTCGCCCTGCCCCTGCTTAAGCTTCGTATAAGCGGGGGAATTCATCCCTTACGGATCCGGTTGACTTGCTCTCACACAAGCACTGATCCGTAGTTGGTTCCCTCTTGTTCCTGAGTCACAATTAAGCAACTGTAAATGAAAAACAATTCAATTCATGGACGTATGTTACTCCGAGACAAAAAAACTGTAAAGTGAAGCATATTGTATATCCGCTTAAAAAGAGTGCTTTATGTTTGGGAATTCATGACCCTGGCAGAAGATCATCATTTTTCTCGTATTTACTCATTATTTTGAGGTTTTTCAATCATTTTTACGAAATTTTTACGCCCAGTACCGGTTTATTTTACTCTTTTTTTACAGTAACCTAGAGAGGAGAGACACAAAAAAGAGCAGGATGTGTTTTGCTATGCATAAATGGAATGCGGTATGGATTTCGTTGCGATCGTACGTAAGCACGACTTTGCTGATCGCTCTCATGACCATGGTATTAAAACCGTTTGGTCTTGCTTTTGACTTGGTCAATATTGCTCTTATCTATTTACTCCCGGTTCTTTTCAATGCCGTCTTCGGGGGACTGCGTCCTGCTTTCTACGCGGCGATCCTGGGTGTCTTAGCCTTTGATTTCTTCTTCGTGCCTCCTGTACTGAGCTTTACCGTATCAGACTTGCGCTATCTGGTTTCATTTGGCGTCTATTTGGCGGTGGCAGCATTAACGGCCAGCCTAGCGGCCAAGCTGAAGCAGCAGGTCCTCTTTTCCAAGCAAAGGGAAGCTCACACAGCTGCGTTGTACGCGCTTAGCAAGCAGATGAGCGCGATCGCGGACATCCATTCCATGCTGGACAATTTTTCCCGACAAGTTTCGCAGACCCTTGACACAGAAATCGCGATCTATTTGGCGGATGACCAGAATACCCTGAAACTTGCCCATGAGTCTGCCGATCTTCCTGACTGCAGGCAAGAGAATACGGAAATGTCTATCGCAAAGCGAGTGTTTGAGCACGTCGAGACGGCCGGAATGGAAATTTCGCGTTTGAACGAATCTCCGGGTTATTTTATTCCGCTTCGGACCGAAGACCGCACATATGGTATCATCGCGCTCTATCCGAATGAAGCGCGAACCGGGATCACAACCGAGCAAAAGCGGCTCTTCGAGGCTCTCGGAGGCTTGGCGGCCAGCGCAATCGCTCGCCTCAGGCTGGCGGAGGAAGCCCGAATTGCTCATCTAACAGCAGAGTCGGAACGCCTTCGTACTGCAATTTTGGATTCGGTCTCCCATGAACTACGCACCCCTTTGGCAACCATCATCGGCTCGGCAACCGGTCTGATCGAGGGCGGGCATATTTTCTCTGCAGAGGATCGAATGGAGCTTCTTGTCACGATTCGTGACGACGCCCTTCGTATGAATCGCCTAGTGACGAATCTGCTCAGCATGGTGCAGCTGGAGAGCGGGATGCTGCGCCTCAGGAAAAACTGGTGCGATGTGGAGGACTTGATCGGCGTCACGTTATCTCAGGTCAAAGACTTTCAACAACATCGAAAGCTGCGCACCGAGTTGCCGGATGACGGGCCCATTATGGTCCTGGGTGACGAAGTATTGCTAGAGCAAATGTTGGTCAATGTCGTGAGCAATGCGATCAAATACAGTCCGGATTATAGTGAAATCGTCCTGTCAGTGAAAACCGGGGAAGCAGGCGTTGTCATCTCGGTCTCCGATACGGGGATTGGACTGAACGAGGACGAATACGATCGGATATTCGAAAAGTTTTACCGTTCAACCGCTGCGAAGCAAATAACCGGTACGGGATTGGGACTTGCCATATGCAAAGGAATCGTCGAGCTTCATGAAGGAACGATATCGGCGCAGCCGAAGGAACCGCGAGGGACCATTGTAACGATAACCCTTCCCTTAAACAAGCAAGACGACTTGCTTGCAGCAGCTGAAGAAAGGGGAACCACGAATCATGACCATGAATGAACATGGGGCTCGCATTTTGATCATCGATGATGAACCCCAAATTCGAAAGCTTCTGAAGGTAACCCTGCAAGCCCATCAATATGCCATCTACGAAGCCTCGACAGGAGAGGAGGGCCTCCAACAGGCATCCTTGATGTTGCCGGACTTGATCATACTTGATCTCGGGTTGCCGGGCATATCCGGCATGGAAGTGCTCGGCCGCATCCGGGAATGGTCAAATTCGCCGATCATTGTGCTGACGGCAAAAGACAGGGAGGAAGATAAAATCGTCGCGCTCGACAGCGGCGCCGATGATTATGTAACCAAGCCGTTCGGGATGGGAGAGCTCGTCGCTCGAATGCGTGTTGCGCTGCGGCACGTAGCCAAATCGTCGAATGAGCCCATCCTCCAGATCGGCGAGCTGACCATCGACCTGGCACAGCGAAGCGTGGAGTTGAAGGGAGAACGGATCAAGTTGACCCCAACAGAATACGATCTGTTGAAAATTCTCGCCTCCAACGCCGGGAAAGTAGTCACGCAGCGTCAGCTGCTCCAACAAGTATGGGGCAGCCACCACAATGAGACCGACAGCCATTATTTGCGGGTGTACATCGGACATCTACGCAAAAAACTCGAGGAAGACTCGACTCGGCCCAAGTTCATTCTGACGGAGCCGGGGATCGGCTATCGCTTCCTGTCCAGGGAGTAACAGAGTCGCTTACCTCGGCTACGTCCATCCTCCGTTCAAAAACGTAAGAACGGGACCTTCGTGTAGAAATATTGCCGTCTCCGTAAGTTTTTGTCCGATGCATCCGTTTTCGCGCACGAGAAAAGGCTAAAAATCAAAAATAGGCGTTGGATTCGGCTTTTACATTGTCTTGCAAAAAGCGTATGATCTCTATCAACAACTTCAAATTCATTTGAATCGCTGAATTCCCTAAGGGGAAACGGGGGAACCAACAGAAGCCATTAAATGGTTTCACGGGGTGAATTCCTTGTCTGCTTGGCACTTGGAAAGGGTACTCTCAAGCCCTAACCCGACAGCTAACCTCGTAAGCGCATTGAGAGAGAACCGTATCCGAGCTGCGTTTGTCTGATGGACTGACAACAGACTGCCCGAGAGCTTCGTTTCTCTGCTCTTCGGGCTTTTTGTCGTACCCAAAAAAACATTTAGGGAGAGTGGCAAGCATGTTACACGTGCAAGAAGCGGATCCACTGCCGGGTCTTGAATCGCCCGGTTTTCGGTATGAGGAGAGAATCCGTTCCATCGAAGTATTTCGCTTCGATCAAGAGTTGACCCGGCGTTTATTTTTCGAAAACGAAAAAGGTAGCGTGTGCGGATATCTGAAACTATCCGGCAACGGGTTTAGCGGTTGGGGAGAATACCGATTGCCTAATACGAAAAAACCGTTCGACCTCGTCGGATGGGCATCCGTATATATGAATCTGAAAGGTCTTAACATTGCCCAAGCCTTTCAATTGCTACAGGGTAAAGAAGAGAATTGGGGAAGGATTCGAAAAGAGTTGGCCGAATCGGCGTTGATGGACTTGTCATCCACTCTCGAGACCCCTTTTCTTTTGCCACATCACGGTGATTTTCCGATAAAACAACAATATATCATGGAACATGCCGAATCTTACGTCTCATTCTGATCTCGTAACGGAAAGGAGAAATGCATGGTGCAGGAGCTTGTAAATCAACTGAAAGAGGCCTACTTGCAATGATCGGTGAACATCCGCAGGAGGTGGAAGTAAGAGTCATTAAAAACCATATCGTGATCATTGCCAAAGGAACTCCAACAATTGAGCATTCCATCTCTGTCCATACCATACGCGGCAGAAGCATTCATCAGACGATAGTCGAAATGGATCGCGACCGATTGCAAGCGCTGTTGAAACCTAAAGTGGCTGCAATTGTCGGTTGCCGCGTCACTTCCATTCAATCCGACATTTGCATCGGCACCGGGGAAAAAATGGAGCTGATTCATCTGGATTGCGATATCGAGCACAAGTATATGCATGATTAGGTTTGAAGAGACGTTTTATTCCAAGGCCTGTCCGTCAGTTAAGTGGAACAGTATTCGAATTCATAATCGGGAGAGATAATGTTGTCATTATTGGTGATGAAATATGGCGGCAGTTCCGTAGGCGACGCCAAACGGATAAAGCGCGTTGCGCGTCGGATAGCGGACCGAAGGCAGGAAGGCCATCAGTGCGTCGTGGTGGTCTCCGCAATGGGAGATACGACGGACGATTTGATCGAGTTGTCCAAAGAAATCGCGGAGGCAACCCCTTCAGCGCGTGAAATGGACATGCTGCTCAGTACAGGAGAACAAGTTTCGGTTGCCCTGTTGTCGATGGCGCTGCACGCCCTGGGCGAACAAGCGGTCTCTTTAACCGGCTGGCAAGCCGGCATTCGTACAGAAGCCAACCACGGGAAGGCACGGATTATCGACATTCAGGCAGATCGAATAATGAATGCGCTAAATCAGGGGCGCATTGTCATTATAGCCGGTTTCCAAGGAGTGACAGAGAATGGCGAGATTACGACGCTTGGACGCGGGGGCTCCGACACGACGGCTGTCGCGCTTGCAGCAGCGATCCGGGCAGATTTGTGCGAAATATACACGGATGTGGACGGTGTTTATTCAACCGATCCGCGCATCGTCAAGCAGGCCAGAAAACTGAAGGAAATCTCTTACGACGAAATGTTGGAAATGGCTCATCTCGGAGCGGCGGTTCTTCACCCCCGTGCGGTGGAATGTGCCAAACAAAATAAAGTGAAGTTGGTCGTTCGATCCAGCTTTACGAACCATGAAGGTACGCAAGTAAAGGAGGAAACGGATATGGAACAAGGAATCGTGGTTCGTGGCATCGCGTTCGACAAGCCTATTGCGCATGTAAGCTTATTGGATATGCCTACAAACCCAAGCCGACTCGCTGCGGTTTTTAATTCGCTTGCGAATGACGACATTGATGTCGATCTTATCGTTCAAGGCGGAATAAGGAATGGCAAGGCTGACCTGTCCTTTACCGTTAGCCTCGCCGATCTGGAGAAGGCAAAAAGTGTGCTTTATCACATCCAGGCAGATGTTGGTTTCAAAAACTTGGAAACCCACTCCGATTTGGTGAAAGTATCTATCGTCGGGGCGGGAAATGTCAGTTCCCCTGGTCTTGCAGCGACGATGTTTCATACCATTGCCGAAACCGGCGTTAGCATTTACACGGTCAGCACGTCTGAAATTAAAATTTCGTGCGTAATCGAAGGGAGAAGGCTCCATGAAGTTATTCGATCCCTGCATACCGTGTTTGGACTCGACGAGCACGAATATGTCTTTGTAACGGACGTAAGTAATGAATGAATGTTACTCAACGGAAAAACACGCTGTATCTTAGTTCAATTAACACTAGAAATTAGCGGTACATTCGAAAACCTAAACCACTTAGAAAGAGTAGCACCATTGGCAGTGAGTTTTACAAGAGTGTTTAAACCGGAAAATGAAAAACAATTTAAAAAAGTAAGCGATTGTTCTCGGTTAAGACCAATCGCTTACTGTTGTTTGTTAATGATCCCCAGGCTTCGTCGTCATCAGGCGATACAGTTTCGTGTTCCGCGGGAACTTGTCGGTAAACGGCACAAGGGAACTGCCTACCTTCATCAATCCATTCCCGGCGTCAACATTGGTAATATAGGAGAGTTGCAGGTCCGAAATATTGAGAAGCCCGGCAAGCTCCATCCGATCGGTGCTGGCCTGATTCAGCATGACGATAAATTCGCTGTTCGCCAGCATAGTCCGGGCCGTATGGCTTTGCAGCAAATCATCCACGTTTTGCGTAATTCCCGTACAAAAAGCGCCATACTTTCGGACGCGCTTCCAAAGCGTGAACAGAAAGTTGGCGCTGTATTCATGCTGAAACAAAAGATAGATTTCGTCAATAATGATAAACGTATTTTTGCCTTTAACCCGATTTTGTGTAATCCGATTCAGGATGCTGTCCAAAACAACAAGCATGCCAATCGGGAGGAGCTGTTTGCCCAAGTCGAGAATGTCGTAGCAGATGAGCCGGTTATGGACATTGACATTGGTCGGCTTGGCGAACGTATTCAAACTGCCAGAAGTAAAAAGTTCAATCGCAAGCGCGATGTCCTGCGCTTCCGGCTCCGATTGCTTGAGCAGCTCCGCGCGAAAGTCCTGAAGCGTCGGCGGCTGCCCCTTATAGTTGCTCTGCAAATACTTCCTGTACACGCTGGCGGTGCAGCGGTCAATGAGCGACTTTTCCTTCGCTCCCAGTTGATATTCGCCAATCAACTGCTCGCATAACGAGAGGACGAATTCCGATTTGAGAATGATCGGATTGGCTCCATCGCCATATTGACGATTCATATCCATCGCATTGATATGGTTGGGCGAAGTGGCGGATATATGAATCGTCTCGCCGCCCAATGCGTTCACCAGTGCGGAGTATTCCCGTTCCGGGTCGATCAAAATAATATCGTCGTCGCTGGCCAGCATCTGGTTGACGATTTCCCGTTTCGCGGTAAAGCTTTTGCCGGAACCGGATACGCCGAGGATAAAGCTGTTTCCGTTCAACAGTTGCTTGCGGTTGGCAATAATCATGTTTTTGCTGATCACATTTTGTCCGTAGTAAATGCCGCCCGGATGCACGATTTCCTGCGCCCGAAACGGAATAAAGACAGCCGTGCTTTCCGTCGTTAACGTCCGCAAAGCGTGAACCTTCCGCAAGCCGTAGGGGAGCACCGTATTCAGACCGTCCATTTGCTGGTAGGTAAGCGTGGAAAACTGGCACAAATGCTTGCGGGCGGTTGTGAGCAGCGCCTCCGTATCGCTGTCGAGCTGCTCCTTGCTGTCCGCGATATGGACCATCGTCAGCAGGCCGAACATCATCCGCTGGTCGCGGGTGGTCAAGTCGTTCAGAAATTCTTTGCTCTCCTTGCGTTGCTGCTCCATATCGTAAGGGACCACGGCAGAAAAATTGTTGTTCCGGTTTTGTCGCCGCTGCCAGTTGGTAATGTTTGTCTCCACGCCGAGCAAACGGCTCTCCACCTCACGAACGGCCTCGTCGGTCGGAATCGGGATGATATCCAGCGACAGCAGCAAATTCCGGTTCAGGTCGCAAAGCTCGGACACCATGCTGTCCTTAATATAGCTGGCGTATTCCCGCAGAAAGATGACGCGGCCAAAAAAGTTGCCCATCCGAAAATGATCTTTTTCAAACTCGAACGTATCCGGGCAAATGTAATCCTTGAAATCATGCCCCTTGCGCATTGTTTCGGACAGATGGAAACGAAAATCCGCTTCCTCGCCAATCCGAAAGAAATCATGGAAAATGCGCAGACGGTCGGTTGCATCCAGTTCGATACATTTGGAACCGAGACGGGAAAAATGCGACATCAATTCGGTTCCGACCCTCGCGAAGTATTGGCGGGCTTCCTCCACATTTTTCTTGGCGACAGAAATGGTAACGTACTTTTCCTGAATCGTTCCGTTCGCGCCGATGGCCTTTGCGAGCAACATCTCGTTGTACTCTTGCCGGTACACATCAAGATGGTCTTGCCGAAGCGGAATCAGAATCGAGCTTTCAAAATCGGTCCGATTCATACGCCGGTTATGGATCGTGATCTTCGTGGTCGCTCCGCTGTCAAAGGAATTGAGCAGCTCGGAATAAGACAAAAACATCGCTTCCTTGTCTTCCCTGGACGCTACGGCGTAGTTGATGTCCTCGAACCGATACGATTTGGAGAACTTGTTGCCGACAAAAAAAATCCCGTCCGGCCAAAGGGCGCGAATCGGGATGACTTGCTGAACGCCTTTCGGGATAACAAATCGTTCCTTGTCCTGCTTGATGATGCGTCTGAGCGTTTTAATCACGGCGCTTCATCCTTTCCTGCTCATGATACTGCATGCTCTTTTTCAGCGCTTCAACATAAATATTGGTCGAATAGAAGACGAATCGCCTTGGCAGCAGAAATTCCGACTTCACATACGCCCAAAGCAACTGCTCGGCCGTCATGCCGTGATAGTTGATGAAACCCAAGGCTGCGCAAGGCGCGGCCCCCATAATGCACATCCAACTGAGCGTTTCCAAACCAAAGCGTCCGCGCAGTCCAAAATAAAGGACGATCGCCACGCCGACAGCCAGCACAGAAAAAAAGAACTGCCGCAAGGACAGTCCAAAGAATAAGCTTTCCGTATAATCCCGGATTTCCCGGTTGATTTTCACTTCCATTTGAAGTCCTCCCATTAACGATGCTCGCTATGGTCTACAGCTCGGCCCCATCCTCCGATTTAACCGTTGTTGGCTCTGTCTTTTTCGATCTTGCCAACAACTCATCGCCGGATGGAAGGGGATCGGCCAAAAGCGCAAATACAAGCTGAGCGCCGTCTCTCATCCCCTGTAAATACAAGCGTTCATTCTCTAATGCCCTTGTGAAATGTTGTTTGTCCTCCCATTCCATAAACGCCGGCAACTGCGTCATCTCCACGCCGGAAAACATCGCTTGAAAAGCCGATCCCTCTTCATCGCGACATCTGCGCAACTCGGGATGGCGTTCGATCCGAGCTGAAACGTGGTCCAGCCGCCGCTGGATCGCATTTTGAAACCATAACGGAAACTCCATTGACATCCCCCTCCTTGTGCGAATGCGATCTAGCGCAGCTGATGCTCTCGTCCGGACTTCCTTTGAAGCCACTGGACGATCCATTCGTCCACCTTCCGGCTTTGAGCCTGAACCGCCTCATTCTCGAACAGAGGAATTCCCTGATCAAGAGATTTTTTCCCGAGTTCGTTCAACTTCCTTCTTTCCTCCTCCAATTGACCAAGCAAACGTGTCATCGGTCGGCCTCCCAGCGTCTTCATTAGATCGGCGTTCCTGGCTGTCTAAATGATAGAGTATCTCTACATTTTATTGCGAAAATCGGTTTATTTCATTTTAATGCGATATTCGCATTAAAACAATGATGCACTCACGTACAATTTTGCTTGTAATGTGAGGTGCATACAAATGAAACATCGAAAAGAACCGCCAGGCGACAAAAATATAATCGGCGTGAGAGTCGTTGCCATCCGCAAGGCAAAGGGGATGAAACAAAAGGAGTTTCTCGCCAGACTGCAAACGGCTGGTCTCGACATCAGTCCTACCAGTCTTTCGCGTCTGGAAGGGCAGTATCGGCTTGTCCAAGACTACGAAGTCGTTGCGATTGCCAAAGCGCTGGATGTTTCCGTCCGGGAATTGTTAGGCGAAGAATCGGAATGAAGCTACAGCCCCATCATCTCCCTCACCACCCGGTCCGCCATTTTGACCGTCCCCACGAGTACCAGCATGTTGAAAAGTAGGGTAAGCGCCCAGCGCCTTGCCGCATTGCGGCGGCAGGTTTCCAAGCGCTCCCCTCCGAACCGGACGTACACCTCTCGATGTATCCGGCTCTCCAGAAATCAGTCTAAGTTTCCAGCGTGCAACTGTACGTGGCAGTCTTCGCAGAGAGCCATCGTTTTACGCCTTCGCGCAATCATGGTTTTCTCCCACTTTTTCCTGCCCTTTAGGTCTTTTAGCTTGCGGACATGGTGAATATCCATGTCCACATTTTCCGCTCCGCACCATTCGCACTTTTTTGCCTTTAATCTTGCAATCAGGCTGTTTGGACTGCTATTGGCGTAAACCTTTGGTTCAACGTCAACATTTCCGGCATCAGCTTCGTCAATGCGACGGAAGCCCTCGTTGTATAGCAACATCACTTTTGAGCCGGATTTTGTTTCGTATTTCACGCCATAGTCCTTGCCCATTCTGTATTTGTCCTTGATTGCACCAACACGGGTCTTGTATTTCGCGGCAAATGTTTTGAACATGCTGTATTTCATGATATAACCAAAGTTACTCAGCACGGACACATTGTCCGCAATCTTGTAATAGTTATACAGTCCCCGTATTTCGGCGTTATACTGTTGCAAGATTTCAAGGTCGTCATTGTGGAATAGATGCGTCCGATGGAACGGTTCCCACACCTCACGATTGCCGTTTCTCGCGTCATAATGGATTTTTAACGCGCCGTAAGAAATCAGCTTGTTCACCCATTTTTCCTTTGGGACATACAGCTTGATCCGCTCGTTATACACACGGCGGGTCATGCCGTTTTTGTCTTTCTTGATGTCCTTGGAACGGTTGGAATAGATGTCAAAGCTGAGAAAGCGCGCTTTATCTTTTGCATTTGTTACCAGCGTCTTTTCTGCCGATAGATCCAGTTTCAGGCTGTCCTTGAGGAATGCTCCCACTTCGGTCTTGATGGTTTCTGCGTCCCGCTTACTTCCGATGACGCCAATCAGAAAATCGTCCGCGTAGCGGATATATACCACTCTACGGTAAGATTCATCCATTTGGTTTGAGCTGTCTACGCTCATCATCTTGGCTCGCGTTTCGCGGATTTCCCTTTGTGCCTGCTTCTTTTGCCCATCCGTCAGGGCTTCCCATTTCTTCTTGCTGTATTTCCTGCCGCGCAGATAGTCAAGGTGTCCCCGATAATGGTTGTATTCGCAGCTTCTCACACGCTTTTTCCCGGAATTAAATCGTCCTGCGTATTGCTCCATGAATTGGTCCAATTCATTCAAGTAGATGTTCGCAAGAATGGGACTCGCTCCGGAGCCTTGGGGTGTGCCGGACAAGGTATTGTGATAAATCCAATTTTCCATATATCCGGCTTTCAGGAACTTCCAAATCAATCCCAGAAAATGCTCGTCTTTGATTCTGCGGCGAAGCAGACTGACCAAAACGTGGTGGTCTATGTTGTCGAAACAGCCGCGTATATCCCCCTCAACAAACCATTTCACGCCTGTAAAGCGGGTTTTGACCTCCAATAACGCTGTATGGCAGCTTCTTTTTGGTCTGAATCCGTGGGAGTGTGGCGAAAAAGTACCCTCATAGATACTCTCCAGTATCATGCGGATAACCTCTTGCAACAATTTATCGTCGAAAGAGGGAATCCCCAGCGGGCGTTTCTTTGTCGGGTCGCTGTTTTTTGGGATATAGGTTCTTCTTGCAGGGTTCGGTTGGTAACTGTAATTTTTGAGTGACGCGATCAACTTGTCGATCCGTTTGAGACTCATTCCATCGATTGTCGAACCGTCCGTTCCCTTTGTCATGTTGCCAGCCGTGGCATAGATGTTCTGATAGGCTTGCAAATAGAACTCGGGGTTGTACAGATTGCGATACAGCCTTTCATAGCGGTAATCGCTGATGCACGCTTTTGACCGTAGACTTTCCAATACTCGATTAGGACTCCTCATCATGCCTCACGCACCTTTCCTTGTCTTGTATTGGATGATTTCCTGCCGCCCTTCGCCATGTAGACGCCATTAACGCCCTCGGACTACTACGGCGGCTCCGTTGCCATGCCGGATTTTCAGCGTCATCTCTCTTGGCTCCCGCCTTGAGATTTATCACCTTTTGGCATTACGCATAGCTGTAAACAGCGTTCCGGTTTAGGCAATCTCCGTTTAGGTTTACGGAAACACAGCTTGTTGTGATGTCGGATGGGATTTTCGCCCGTTACTCGCTTATTGCGATTGGTCGTCACGGATATATCGCGGTTGGAAAGCTCATCGTTCCTTCCGCCGTGACGCACGGCTTCTCAATCATCCTTACGCCGTCGGCTCGGCTATGCCCCCTTGGGCTATCCTTGAAGCAGTATAGCTTTCATCCTCGTTCACAACATTTCATCTCGCCGCTCAGTCGTGGATAGATGATTTCTCCAACTCGCGGCTTCACCAGTATGCTGCACTCCCCGTCAGGTTTCCCCTCCGGATAAACTGGTCGATGACAGCGCGGCGCGTAATGCGCCCGTTATATCTTTACGCTGCTGCCTTGCCAAGGGCAGGATTCCACATAAACCCGCGCACAGGCTTTGTGCCCATGCTTACGGACGCACTCAACTCGCCAATGTACGTCCACACCATCGTAACCGCGCCTGCGCCTTCATCGACCGCCGGGGGAGCGGAGGCAAAGGCGGAGTAGATGATGCAGGCGAGTACGATAATCGCTCCCTCCAGACAAGCGGCTGCATACCCTTTGAGAAACGATTTGCCGATATTTTGGCTCGGCTCCCCGGCAAAGGCGGAGAGCGGAACGGGAGCGATGGCCGTATATAAATAGATGCGAAAAAACCGTCCGTACACCGAGAGTATCATCACAAAAGACAACACCATGATGAACAGACTGCCCAGAAG
Organism: Paenibacillus sp. MB22_1; assembly: GCF_047200555.1. Taxonomy (NCBI): domain Bacteria; kingdom Bacillati; phylum Bacillota; class Bacilli; order Caryophanales; family Paenibacillaceae; genus Paenibacillus; species Paenibacillus sp. MB22_1. The sequence continues at coordinate 2,244,536 of NZ_JBLADV010000002.1, read as the reverse complement.
GGAGACGACCCACAGCGGAATGCTTTGCCAAAAGCCGACGTCTTCAATCGCTTTTGCAATGGTGTTCGGCAAGGTCATGGCCTCCGTCTTTCCAAACCCGGAACGTCCCATCATCGTGGAGATGATTCCCTGAACAATGGTAAACAGCGCCATCATGAGCTCCAGCCCGTAGGTGACGACCGCTTTGGCCAGGACAAAGCGAATAAACAGCTTGACGGCCATCTCCGGCTTTTTCATTTCGGCGAAACTGCCGGTCGTTTTCACCACGCCAATCACAAAAAACAAGACCAGTAGCGCCAATCCCGTCGCCTGCAACGCGCCGTGAATGTCGGTAATGACGCGCCAAACGCCGCCGCCCTTGAAGTCGGCCGGCGACTCGGTGACAAGCTGCCAGATTTCGTTCATTTTCTCGTTCCACGTATCGAGCGCATGTTCGAGATTGTCAATAATCCAACTGTTTTTGGCCATATTCTCACCCCTTTTCTGTAGACGGGGAACGGACAAACCGTCCGTTCCCCTCATTTGCGACTCCCGTTTATCCGGCAATCAGGGTAAGAATTTCCTTCGTGAAAGTAATGATAATCCCGCCGGCGAGCGTCAGGAACCCGTTCGCTCGCTGGGAAGGATCGTGAGACTTGAGCGACAATCCGATCTGGACAATGCCGAAGCCGAGTATGATCATGCCGATGGCCCGGATTAAGCCGAATATGAAAGTGGACAAATTATTGACCGTCGTCATCGGATCGCCCTCGGCATAAGCGGTAGAGACGAATACGGTTCCCGTTAACATCAGCATGATGTACAGCGCCAGCAGCCGTTTCCTTTTGATTTTCAATTTCATCATTCCCTTCGTAAAAATAGCGACTCCATGTCTTCTTCCGATAGAAGCTCATACTCTCCGTTTTCATCAAGCGTCACGGTTCGCCAATCCAAAGCGTGTTCCGTGCCGCCATGCTGGAAGGGAGGACCTTTGCCATCCGTCGTGAGCGCGACATGGGGATGCCTGAGCAAATCGTATTTGTCGTCTTGAACAGGACGCTCGCCGCGAATAAAGAGCAGGGCATAGCGGTTATCGAGAAGCCGCACCTCATCGGGCGTAAGCAAGTCGCGGCCGGACAACTGATAGTTGATCGAATAACTGCCGCTGCGGCCCTTGCTTTGGCCGTATGTGTTCGTGTCGATCGTTTCCTTGCCTAGCAGCTCCGAGACGTATTTGTGGGTGGATTGTTCATTGCCGCCCAGGTACAAAAACACGTCGCAGTTCCCCACGATCGATTCCCACGACTCCTTATACAGCGCTTTGAGCTGCGCCAAATTTTGCAGGATGATGGAAACCGAAATCTCGCGGCTGCGCATGGTGGAGAGCAGCTTGTCGAATTCATCGGGCAAGGCAACGTTGGCGAATTCGTCCATCACGAAATGCACGTGCACCGGCAAGCGTCCGCCGTGCCGGTAGTCGGCCTCATACATCAGGCATTGGAAAAGCTGGGTGTAGAGCATCCCGACGATGAAGTTGAAACTGCTGTCGTTGTCGGGAATGACGGCAAACAGCGCCGTCTTCTTTTCTCCCATGACAGCCAATTCCATTTCATCGACCAGGCTCATCCCGGCGATCGAATGCAAGTTGAACTTCTCCAGCCGAACGCCGAGGCCGATCAAAATCGATTTGGCCGTTTTCCCCGCCGCCAGCTTGAAGATGTTGTACTGTTTGACCGCCAAATGCTCCGGGTCGCGCATGGCCAGCCGTTCAAACAACTCGTCCAGCGGACTCTGGTAGGTTTCGTCTTCTTCCCGCACTTCGGCTGCGGCGATCATCTCCATCACCATCGGAAAATTCTGTTCCTCCGGCGGCGCTTCATAAAGCAAATACAACATGAGCGCCTCCAACAGCGCCGTTTCGGACCGTTCCCAGAACGGGTCATTCGTGTTGCTGCCCTTCGGCGTTGTATTGCGTATCAGGTTGGTGACCAGTTTCAGCACATCCTTGTCGTCGTGCAAATAGGCGAAAGGGTTGTAGCCGTGGGAGCGGTGCGGATTGATCAGGTCGAGCACCTTGATGTCATACCCTTTGGCCTTGAGCAGATGGCCTGTATCCCGCAAGATTTCGCCTTTCGGGTCGAGAACGACGAAGGACGTATGCGCCTGCATGACGTTCGGTTTGGCGTAAAAGCGCGTTTTGCCGGAGCCGGAACCGCCTACGACAAGCACATTCACATTCCGGCGATGCTTGCGACCGTCGAGTCCGATGCAAACCTGCTTGGTTAAAATTTTGTTTTGTTCCTGCTGCTTGCTTCGATATTTGGCGCAAATACTTTTCGCCCGGCCCCAACGGGCGCTGCCGTGCTCCTCCCTACGCCGGTAGTTTCGCGGAGAAGCCAGATAAACGCCGACGCCGAGTCCATAAGCCAGCGTAAAAAAGAGCAGACAGCGGGGCGTGTCTTCCACCCATCGGATGTCAAAAGGGCGGTAGATCGCCACGCTCAGATGCTCCACAATCGCCGGCAGCCCCCTGGAAAGAAAAGGAGCGGTGAGCAATGCCGCCCAAACGACGGGAATCAAAAAAACCGCAAAGAGTATCAAATGACTCCTTGCGGTTTCAACGCGCCTCATGGTGACTCCGGCGTTTATGTTTTTGATAAGGGGCTTCAATCGTTTTGAGCAACAGTTCATCGACGGCATCGGTGGGGCGCTTCTCGCCGATCAAATCGTTACGCAGCGCATTCAGCGCATGCACCACAATGCCATGCTCGTAATGATCCAAACAGAGAATCCGTTCTTCTTCCTTCACAGGCGCTCCCTCCTGAACAAAAATTGAACATGTCCCGCGCGGCGCTCCTATCTTGCTGGTTCTGTCCGATGCTGCTGCCGCTGCTGCGCCAGCATCCGGTTCATCCTGCGGGCAATGTCGTGCGCGGTATCTTTCATCACTGCCAGTTCGGTGCGGATTTGCTGCGGCTCCATGTTCTTCAGCTTCTCCGGCACTCGATGGAAACGAAAGGAAGACGTGTCTACGCCGAACTGTTTGCACAGCATGTAAGAGGCGCAGTAAGCATGGAAGGTATATTCGGAACGGCTGTAACGACCATCGCCGCGATCCACTTCCGCATGCGCCAGCTCCTGCGCGAGCGACCGGAAAATGTCCCCGGCATCCATGCCTCGGCGAATGAAAATATTTCTCGTATCCGGCTGGTAGAGCGCATGCGTTTCCGGTGGGAGCGCATCGCCGATGACGATCGGGACAGGGGTACGATCCATCAAGGCTTTGATACGCATTCGGTCGTCCGGATAGGTCGGTTGTTCCCGTTTTGGGTTGGCCGTCGTTTGCGCGATGTCGAACATCTTTTTAAGGTTATAACTGATGCCGGTGCTGCCGTCTTCCCTCCGGTACTCCTCGCCCGGCTCCAAAATATAAAAGCCGGTTTCCTTGCGGCGAATAAACACGCCTTGTTCCTTCCACGAATCGAAATCGGCGATGCGGGTCGCCTCCGGCCGCTGCGTGAGAATCAGAAGCGCATTGGATACGCTGTAGCGGTCGAAACGGCTTTGCACATCCAGATATCGTTGAAATTCATCGCCGCTTTGCGAGATGGCGGTCGTGGCGGCATCAATCGTCTCGTAGGCCCATTGCCTGAGTTCCTGCTTTTTTTGTGCCCAGGCTTCCTTGTCAAAAGGTTGCTCGGACGAATTCGCGGAAGAATGGCCGGATGCTTCCTGCCGGAATAAATCGTCCAGATTGTTCATTTCGCTTTCCCTCGCTTTCGGGTTCCGATTGGTTTGGTTTTGCCCGTCTTCACTTTTCCATTATTTCGCTCGCTTCGCTTGGGCAGAGACGATTCCTTGACCATCTGACGCCGTTCTTTCTCCGCCTTCCGATTTTCTTCCCGGATCTCGCGCAGCAGTTCGCGGATCGATGGCCGCTGCTGCACTTTCTCGGCTTTCGGTTCAATCATACCCCTTGCGGATGCTTCGCTGCGCCCTAAGGTAGGCTCGGACGGATGGGGCGGCTCCGTCGTCGCCATCGCGGGGTTTGGGTTGCCGTTCGCCGGGGAAGTTGGCTGCGCCGATTCGGGCATCTGCATAAGTTCGTCCAAAACATCGTTGGTGCTCTTCTCCGCAGAAGTTCCCTTGACCGCCGCTCTTTGTTCCTCCATCTGCTGACGGGTTTGGTCCGGTGCTTGTTGCCGGTGTTGCCCGGATGTTGATTGGTCGTGCTGATTCCCGGCGCGGGATTTCTCAATTTCGCTTTTAATGCTGGCCGTATCCACGGTCGCCAGTTTGAAGCGTTCGACAATGCGATTGATTTTGGACGCGTCCTCGGCCCGTACCATCACGTCGCATAATCCATCGACATTCTTTTTGTCCCGCAGGGCACAGTACAGGACGCCGTAACGTTTGGCCTCCTTGCAGAACGTGGGCAGGTCTTCGTTTTTGACGGCAAACACTTTCAATTCCTTGCCGCTGCGAAGCAAGCTTTCCAGACGGATGCTGCCCTTCGTCCGCTTCTGCCCTTGCAGGGCGGCAAACAAATAGACGGCCAGATGCTTAGCGCCTTCACCGGAAATCTTGGCCATTACCTCGATACCCCGCAGACTCATGTTGACGACCTGATCGGCCGCCTCGGCTCCACTGCTCATGGATGGAATCCTCCCTTCGTAATGGTTGATTTTGCTTGTCGCCATGTAGTTTAGTCATCATTTCACCGGATCGGGCAAGGATGCCCGCACACAGCTTCACCTCCTTTCGGAGCGTGGCAAGCCGCTTGGATAGTACGTCTATTTGCTCTTTGTAAGCGACGATCCGGCTTTCCTCCTTGCAGCGGCGGAGGCGGTTGTATAGCATTCTGCGCTCGCCGGAGACTAGGCGCATCTCTTGCCGGGCGACGGATACATAGTCCAAAAGCTGCTCTTTGCTGGAGATACGGTGCTGGCAAAGCAGTCTGGTCTGCGCGGTAATAACCGCCAAATGCCGCAAGTCTTCCCGTAATAAAAAAGGCGTCCTTCTCACGGACGCGCGAAAATGAGGCCATATGCCCATCTCATATAAATAGCGCAGGTACAATGCTTGCAAGCCGCTGAACTTCCTGCCGGATCGAAGCGTTCCTTTGCAAACGGCGCGCCTGCGTCGCGGCATGGGTAAAGACGGTTGCCGCCGGGGGAGACGGTTTCGCAAAATCCGCTGTTTCAGGGCCTCTTCCGTATAGTCGTCTCCCAAGCTGCGCAAACGAACGAAACGTTCCTTGCCCGGTGGACGCACTGCCATATGCTTCACGGTCGTTTTCACTTCATAGCCTTGCTTCTGCAACGCGGCGATAAACTGGGTCCATGTCATCGATGCCGCAATCGCCTGATCTATATCGGTCCGAATCAATCCTCGCCAAGTCGGCTTGCCTTCCCGATCCGCTTTCCATTCTCCGTAATGTTTGGCCTTGCCCGGCTCGGGTTGCTCGATTACTGACAATGCATGTTCCCGGCATAACCGGTCGGATGTTCTCCGCAGAAGGGCGTAGGAGGCTTTGTTGTCGTAGTACCGTTTTCCGTCCATAAAGGAGACGGAGTTCAGCACAAAGTGATTGTGCAAATGCTCCTTGTCCAGATGGGTCGCTACAATGACTTCAAAACGGTCTCCCCACAGTTCCTGCGCCAGTTTGACGCCGATGGCATGCGCGGTCTCCGGCGTAGCTTCGCCCGGCGCAAACGCTTGGTAGCCGTGAAACGCGACTATGCCATCCATCTTTTGAAATTGACGCTTGGTACGCTGCATTTGCTCGTAAGCGGTAAGCGGATCGCAATTGATTCCGCTCACATAAAGCTGTTCTTTCGTTTTGGCATCCGCTTTTGCATATCCCAGCACCTGCCGCAAGCCTTCATTCTTCACGGCGCGATCTTGCGCTGTTTTGTCGGGATTGGTGGCGTAATCAAGCACGCGCTTCAATCGGTCGGTGACATCCCATATTGCCGTCGTTGCCATACGTGACGCCCCCTTTACGGCGGATGTACATTTGGAGTCGCTTGCTCGGTTCTTCGCTCCGGTTCAGTCACCGCCTGTTGAATCTGCTGAACAGCGCGGCGCAATTGATCGGCCTCCTGTTGAAAAGCAGCCCGATCCAGATGCCCGGTCGCGTGCGCCCTCGCCGCCAATTGATTGAGATTGTTGCCAATGGCGTGAAGCTCGCGCATCATCGCGTAATAATCCAGCGGCGGCAGCGCCTTCGGGACATACCCATTGATTAAGAAACGAATAAAGGCTTCCTGAGAAAGCCCCGACTTTTTCACCTGGCTCGCGAGATGCTGCTGCTCCTTTTCATTAAGACGAACCAAAACAGGAATGTTGCGTTTCCTCATCGCATGACCTCCATCCGGAAACCGGCTTCGTAAAGCGATCCTGTTCGTAATAAACAATACGTCTTGCCTACCATCTCGTCATGAAACTTTTGCGTCCAAACGGAGGGGTCTTAGGGGCGCTGCCCCTAACAAGCGAATTTGGCTAGCCAAATTCAGTGCTTGCTACAACACGAGACAGTCGTCTCGCGTTGCCTTCAAAAGCACCCGCCGGGAACAAGAGAGAACCCCACAAACACAAAAAGACGCCGATTCGTTCAGCGTCTTCCTTAGAACTATTTTGTTATCGCACCAACCAGCGGTAATCCTGGCGGCAGTCTACAATGAAATCGACATACACGATTTCATCCTGAATCTGATACAACACCAGATACCATTTTTCCACAAACATCTTGTGGTACTTGTTGGACGGAATAAATTCCGCTTCGAGAAAAGGATAACGTTCCGGCATTTGCGCCAAGGAACGTATCGCATGCAGCAATTCGTTTTTCGTTTTTCGCGCCGCATCCGGACTTTTCTCTGCGAGAAATCGCACATGAGCCGCCAGCATTTGGCGGGCGCGATCGGAAACGATGATTTTATATCGGGGCATCTTTTCCATGCTGCACCTCGTCAATAATGCCCTCCAGGTAAGCGTCCAGTTCATCCGGCGTCACACCAACACGGCCCGCCAAACGATCTTCTTGCACAGCGAGCAGTTCTTCGCGCAGCTTTAACATCTTCTCGCGACGGGAAAACGTATCAATGTCCATTACGACAAGATCGCCTTCACCGTTCTTGGTCAGATAAACCGGTTCCCCGGATGTTTTGCATAGATCGGCGATTTCATTATAGTTTTGCCGGATACTGGCGGAAGGCTTGATAATCATCTTGGTCACTCCTTGCATAGCTGTATATTGATCTTATTATACCTATTACATGCTATACAATCAATGCGGCTGCGCTTATCCCCATCTATTCACATCTTATCCACATGCTGTGAAAATTTTCCGTAGCCCAGAAAGAAAAGACGCCAACCGTTCAGCGTCTACCGCTATCGGGATGGTTCACCGCGTCTTCTTCGGAATTCCATCAAATCGTTGTTTACATCCTTTCCGAACTTAGGCGGCTCATCGGATATGAGAAGGGCGGGGGAGAGGAGCCTCTGCATCGTGGCTGCCGCCAATCGCCCCGGCTCATCATTGTCCAGGTGCAGGACAAGTCGATTCACCTGGGGAAAGCACTGCAAGTAATGCGTTAGGGCAGACGGGGGAGTAGAGTCCTCCCCATTTGTCCTGGGCCTGTATATTCCGGCCAGCGACAGCTTATGCGCCTGCCGCCAATCCCGGCCAGCGAGATGTTCCAGCGTACAGTAGGATAAGAGATCAATAGCGCTCTCAAACAGATGCAGTTCCGTACAGTTTCCCGAGGCCGGAATGGAAAACGAATACCGCTTGTCGCTTCCAGCGGCTTCCCCCATATAACGAGTGCTTGTCGTACCGCGTATCGCCGCATAGCGCGGCGTTCCTTGCTGATCGAAACCGACGAATACCGCGTTGTGATAGCGGCGGCTTTCATACAAACGCCCCGTTTCGAGACAGTAGTCGATCAACGTGCGATGGATACCACGTTTGCTGAGATAGGCCATGACGCGATGCGATGTATGATTCGGTTCGGGAAGCTCAAACCGCGCTGGAGATGAGCGTTGTTGCAAAGATTGCGAAAATGCAGGTGCGCTGCCTGGATGAACGCCTTCAATTTGCAGCACCGCATCGGGAAAAGACATGCCCCGCACTTTGATCAAATAGTCCAGCGCCGAGCGTCCGCCGATCCCCCTTGACCACCAGTACCATTTGCCGTTGGAAATTTTCAAGCTGTCGTGTGACCGGGTGGTGTAGACATTGCGAGAGCATCGAACCAGTTCTGCCGGCTCGTGCATATGCAAATATGTGAGCAGGTCCAGTCTTTTGGCACGTTCGATCTGTTCCTTGTTTACATAGCTCATTGCCGCGGCTCCTTTTGGAAATCCAGGCAGCGTCCGATGGGTATATTGTTCATCGTGCCTTACCCCTCTTTTTGGGGTACGTATAAGCTCTGCCTTCCTTCAACTTCGTAACGCCTTTCTTTTTCATGAATGCGTCTAAATCGCCTTCATAAACTTGACTGGTCACCCCGTTTGAGTCGCGGATGTAATAATACGTGTCGCCAAATCCGTTTTTCTCTTTGGATATCAACTCCAATGACGGCACGGTTTCTCCCTCCTCGATCAAGCCGGTTCCATAACAAAAAGGCGGCAGAATCGGACAAAAGCATCCGCCGCTTGGGATGGCATACAACATGTTCATTCCTCCGGAAATGAGAAAAGGACCCCAAAACCGGAGTCCAATTCATCATGTGATTTATAACTTTAACAAGTGAGCTATCTTCGACCTGTGAAATGCTCGCACCGATACCATGTTCTTTTCCGTAATGGTCAGCAAGAAGTTCCCTTTCAGGGGTAGGAACGACGGTGTCAGACCGTTATCGCTCACGGCCCACCACCCGCCGTTCCGGCGCTTCCGGTTCTTCGTCCGGCACGCTGTCCACGGCTTCGTTTTCTCGCTTGTCCATGTTGAGCAGCGCATTCAATTCCGCAAGACGCGCCGCTTTCGTTTGCAGCTCCTGCTCCTTCTCGAATGGAGCCGCGATTTGTTCCTTCGCCGTTTCCATTTGCTGCCGCAAGGTGGCAAGCTGCTCGCGGGCATGCTCCAGCTTCGCAGGCAAGTCGGACAAGGCATTGTTGATGCGGCTTATGTTGCCGCCCGCATCCGCTCCGAGCGTCACCGTATGAGCGAGCGCGCCGCGCAGCGTAACCTTGTATTCCTTATGGAAGCTGTCAAAGGACAGCCAAAAGGAAAAGCCCCGGTAGCTGCCGATTTCCTGCGGATCGGGCGAAGTCATTCCTTTGCAAGCGTCCAGCAAAGCCGCGCCCGCTGCCGCCCTCTCCGAGTAGGTGTAATCTTTGACCGTCATGCCGGGGAATTTATCTGCCCCATCCGCCTCGGATGCCAGAGAACGTGTATACAAAGCAACGTCCTGTTCATAGCCGGCAATTCTTTCCTCCGTGGACTTGATTTGCTGCGGCAGCACTTTGAGCAGCCGGTCCTCCAGCGCATAGCGCTGGCTCAAGTGGTTGGCTTTGAGCAGCTTCAATTTGGATACCTGAATGTCCAGGTCCATTTTCTCTTTGATGTACGGGTTGCCGGTCGCCAGCGCCTTCACCTCGGCATAGGAGAGAGCCGTCTCGTCAATATCCTCGGCGGAACGGACAGGCGATTTGCTGGTCATGATCTGCGAAATGAAGCGCTGCTTGTTTTCGAGTGTCTGGTACAAATACGCGTCGAACGTGTTCTCCGTAACATAGCGAAAAATATGCACCTCGCTGTTCTGATTGCCTTGCCGGATAATGCGCCCGCTGCGCTGCTCCAGGTCGCGCGGACGCCAAGGGCAGTCGAGGTCGTGAAGGGCAATCAGCTTCGTTTGTACATTCGTTCCCGCGCCCATTTTGAATGTCGATCCAAGCAGTATCCGAACCTGTCCGCTGCGTACTTTGGCGAACAATTCCTTTTTCTTGATCTCGGTATTAGCGTCGTGAATAAAGGCGATTTCGTCAGCCGGGACACCTTTCTCCATCAGCTTGCGCCGCAGCTCGTCGTACACATTGAAGGTACCATCCTGTTTCGGAATGGACAAATCGCAAAACACCAACTGGGTCAACCGCGTCTCCTGATGTTCCTCCCAATACCGGAAGACATTGTCCGCGCAGGCGCTGACTTTGCTGCCTTCGTCGTCGGGAAGCAGGGGATTCGCCAGCCGCTGATCGAGCGCCAGTTTGCGTCCGTCATTGGTGATCGTCAGCATGTTGTCCTCGTGCGGCTCCACTTCTTTCGCCCGCACCCGTTCGGCGCGGCGGGCGAGATCCGCGACCATGTCACGCTGAAAGTCGCTTGGCGGCACTGCAACATTGTGGAAATGGGCTTTCGGTACGGGAAGCTGGAGCATGTCCGCCGTCTGGATATCCGCCACTTCCTTGAACATATTCATCAGTTCCGGCAAATTGTAAAAACGGGCAAACCGGGTTTTCGCCCGATAGCCCGTTCCTTCCGGCGCAAGCTCGATCGCGGTGACGGTTTCGCCAAATGTCGAAGCCCAAGCGTCAAAATGCTGCAATCCCTGCCGCTTGAGCCGCTCGTATTGCAAATAGCGCTGCATCGTATACATCTCAGTGATGGAGTTGGAGATCGGCGTCCCCGTCGCAAAGATGATGCCCCGGCCTCCGGTCAGTTCGTCCAGATAGCGGCATTTGGCAAACATGTCCGACGACTTTTGCGCTTCGGTTTGCGACAGTCCGGCCACATTGCGCATTTTCGTATAAAGAAACAGGTTTTTGTACGAGTCGGCTTCGTCCACGAATAGACGGTCTACGCCCAATTCCTCAAAGGTCACGACATCATCCTTCCGGCTCGTGTCGTTCAGCTTCTCCAGCTTGGTCTGCAGCGTCTTTTTTGTTTTTTCAAGCTGTTTGATCGCATAGCGTTCGCCTCTGGCTTCCTTGAGTTCCCGGATGCCGCTTGTAATTTCCGAAATCTGTTCGTACAGTTGCTGCCGTTGCCGCTCCATCGAAATCGGAATTTTCTCAAACTGCGAATGGCCGATGATGATCGCATCATAATCGCCGGTAGCAATCCGCGCACAAAACGTTTTGCGGTTTTTCGTTTCAAAGTCCTTCTTGGTCGCCACCAGAATATTCGCCGACGGATATAGCTGCAAAAACTCCGCCGCCCACTGTTCGGTCAGATGGTTCGGAACGACCAGCATGCTCTTGTTGCACAGCCCTAGATGCTTGCTCTCCATCGCCGCGGCGGTCATCGCGAACGTTTTTCCTGCGCCGACACAATGCGCGAAAAGGGAGTTGCCGCCGTACAGCGCCCGGGCAACCGCATTGACCTGGTGCCGGCGGAGCCGGATTTCCGGGTTCATCCCGGTGAATCGGATATGACTGCCATCGTATTCGCGTGGACGGATGGCATTGAACCGATCATTGTACAGACGTGTCAGCCGTTCGCGCCGCTTCGGGTCTTTCCATATCCAGTCGCGGAACGCTTCTTTCATCATCTCCTGCTTTTGCTGGGCGATGGCCGTTTCCTGTTTGTTCAGCACACGCTTTTCCACGCCATCCTCATACACGGTGTCAAATACGCGCACGTCCCGCAAATTCAGCGTATCTTCGAGAATTTTGTACGCATTGACGCGGTTGGTGCCGTACGTGACGTTCGCCTTGATATTGTTGCTGCGGTCATCGCTTTTGCCTTTGACGTTCCAGGCAGCCGTATATTCGGAATACATGACATTGATGTAGGTCTGGTACATCGGCGGCGTGTCCACCAGCTCAAACAGAAATTGCCGAATGTCTTCCGACGGCAGCCAGGTTGCGCCCAAGCGGACATCAATTTCGGAGGCGTCCAGGTCTTTCGGCTGCACCGCTTCAAGCGCTTTGACGTTTTCGCCGTAACGTTCGGCATCGTATGCGGCAAACTGTCTGGCCACACGCAGCTTCTCCCGCACATTGCCGGACAAGTACGCATCGGCGGTTTCGTAGATCGGCTTACCTTCCTCGTCCAGATTTTCGGGATTGGGGAAGATGACGCCGCGCAGCTCTTTTATCAGTTGTTCTTCCGTCCAACCGGTTAGCTGCGCCATATACGGCAGATCGACACGGGCTTTTGCGCCGATGGAGACGGCAAGCGCCTCCGAAGCGGTATCCACCTGTTCCACGCGGATGCGCTGCCGGATGGTGCGTTTGGTGAACATATCCGCCTTGCGCAGCAGCCGTCCTTCCTCGTCGATGATTTCCAGCGAGCAAAGAAGAAAGTAGGAACTGTCGTCCGAAAAAGCAAGGCTGTTGGCGCGGCTGTTGATCAGGCCGTATTGCGCCGTAAACCGGTCATACTGCGCATTCAGCTTGCGCTGTTGCTGCTCTATCATCTCATCGCTGTAGTCTTCGGTTTGGTACTCGATCAGCTCGCGCACGGTGTCCCGCAGCTGAATCATTCCCTTGATGCGGCCTGCCGCCGTAGCAGAAGTGTCCACACGCCGCATTCGGCTGTTCTCCCGATAGTAGATTTGTCCGTCCACCAACGCAAAGCTGAAATTGCGCACAGTCGGATCAGCAGGGAGAGAAGGTTCTTCTTCCTCCGGCTGGTCTTCCCGTTCCAGCTCCGCCCATTCGGCATGGATGCCCGACAACGCTTCGCGCAGCAGTTCATCCAGATTGGCGTCCGGGAATGGCTTGCAGGACGTTTCCTGGCGGTTGCCGTACATCCGGTCGTCAAAAACCATTGTGCCCAGCACCATATCGGGATGTTCCGCGAAATAACGATTCACCGGCACACCGTCCGCTGTCTCGGACAGGGATAGCCATGCTTCGGTTTGCTCGCTGACGGCGACCATGCGATCCCGTTTCTGTAAAAAGATGATGTCGGCAGTTACTTCGGTTCCGGCATTGGCCAGAAACGCATTGCTCGGCAGACGCACCGCTCCGAGCAGTTCGGCGCGTTCCGCAATATATTTGCGAACCGCCGGGTTCTGCTTGTCCATCGTTCCTTTGGACGTAATAAAGGCGATGATGCCGCCCGGACGCACTTTGTCCAGTGTCTTGGCGAAAAAGTAATCATGGATGAGAAACTTGTGTTTGTCGTAACGTTTATCCGCCACGCCATAACCGCCGAACGGCACGTTCCCGATGGCGAGATCGAAGAAGCTGTCCGGCAAATTCGTCTGTTCGTAGCCGCTGACCGCAATCGACGCCTGCGGGTATAGCTGCCTGGCAATACGGCCGGTAATGCTGTCCAGTTCCACGCCAAACAGCCGCGAGCCTCGGATCGACTCCGGCACCAGTCCGAAGAAATTGCCGATGCCGCAGGACGGCTCCAAAATATTGCCGCTGCGAAAGCCCATCGATTCCAGACAGTCGTACATCGCCTTGATGACGGTCACAGACGTATAATGGGCATTCAGCGTTGACGCGCGGGCGGATGCATATTCCTCCGGCTCCAGCACATTTTTCAGTTCCGCATATTCGGCTGCCCACTGCGTGTTCGCTTCGTCAAACGCCTGCGGAATGCCCCCCCATCCAACATATCGAGCCAGTATCGCCTGCTCGTCCGCTGTCGCTTGCCGCTGCTCCTGTTCCAGCTTGTTCAGCAGCCGAATTGCTTCCATGTTCCATTTGAACTTCGTTTTTGCGCCGCCATGCCCCAGTTCATCATCCGTAATCCGGTAGTTGACAGCCGGGACAGACGGACGGGCTGGCGCGGTGCGGCCGGCCGCACCATCAGAGGAAAGGGAAGTGTCTGGCTGCGATACGGTCTCTGGCCCTTCCGTCACCGGCTTCTCCTCCGGTAAAACCGCATCTTCCGCCGTTTCCCATGCCGTTTCGTCAGTCCATTCCGATTCCTGCTCTCCGGTAATCAAATGATCGTTCAGCGGGTTTTCGCGCAGCATTCGCTCAAAATCCCGGCGATTCACCTCTTTGATGAAGAGCGGGAACTGACGGTCTTGCAGCACCACTGTTCGTTGCTCCAGCTGCACAACTTCATATTCGTCCGCACCAATCCAGACCGTGCTGCCTGCGTCATAACCGTAGCGCGCCCGTTCCCGATTCACAGGCGTGTGTTCCGGTTCCGCTTGCGCGTCCGGTCGGGAAAGCCCCGACGATGCATCCGGCTGCGGCACATCGGACCTGTCCAATTCCGCCGCTTGCAGCCGCAGCTTTTCCTCCTGTTCTTCCGCAAAGGCGGGCAATCGCTCGGCTTCCTTCCGGTTCAAGTAACGACCCGCTGCCAGCAGTTCGCCGATACGTTTCTGCACGTTCATCCACGGCAGCACCACCTGCGTATCCGGGTTCATGATCGAGCCGCGGGTCAGCGTGATGCCTTTGCTGTCATAATTCATGTGAATATCCGTGCCGATCAGCGCGGGAAGACGCCCGCCGGTCCCGTATTCCCGTTTCAGGAAATCGGCGTTCTCCTGTGCGGACAGCGACTGCTGGAAATGCAGCGCAATGCGATACTTGCCGTTCTCAAAACCGCTGCCGTTTTGCAAAATGGCGTCAATGACCGCTTGCGGCATGAAAAAAGCGGAGGCTTTTGCGTCCTCCGCTTGTTCCATCCACAGCGTCTGTTGCTCGATGGATGGTTCTGACTTTCGCGACAAGTCAAATTCGTTCAACAGCATCATGCTGGCGAGATGCCCGGCGATGACACCCCAATCGTAAAAGCTTTGCGCCGTGCGTTCCTCCGCCGTCCCTGTCCACAGATGCAAAACGTTGCGATACGGTTCAAATCCTGCTCGTACGCCTTCATCAAGCGTCAGTTCGGTGATGCCTGCCGGAAACAAACCGCGCACATACAACATGCGCTCGCGCTCATCCTCGTGAGCAAGGAAAAATGCTGTGATGTCCGACTTGCTCTCCCGCAGCGGCGCGGCTCGGAGCATGCCATTGATGATGGCATGGTCATGAAAAAACGGAAGACCTCGGTCCTCCGTTTCCCGATCAAACCATTTTAATGATAAATCAGTTCCGCGAGAATCAGTTCCTCCGCCTGCTGCTTCAGGTTGTTCATGTGTCCCGTCCAGGCCAGCGGATCGCTCGCCTTGTCCGGCGCCGGGTGAGACGCGAGCAGCTCCTGCATCGTCCGGTCGATCTGCTCCCGCGCTGTCCGGTCGACTTCCGCCAGATGTTGGTTCAACTGCCCCGACAACATCAGATGGGCGTACATGCCCTTCCGCTCGGTTTTCAGGAACGTCTTGCGCATCATCCCGTACTTCCCGATGGTCGTCTCCGCTTCGCTCAGCGTCAGGTTGGGCAGCAGATAATCCCCTTGCGGCGAGTACGTCAGTTCCATGTTCATCCTTCCTTTCTTGTCGAGTAGCTTCATTGTGCGGCAAGGAATCGGGTCTTGCAAGGGTATGAAACGATTGCCCCTCATTTGCATGTTGTGCATCCCGACGCAGTGCTCGGACGGTCGATTCCACTTCCCGTAGCATCATCTCGGACACATCGCTGATCGCTGCGCCCAAGTGGGATAATGCTGGAAGCGTATTGAAATAACCAATGGAAGACAAATCCTCGGTGCTAATGTAAAGTTCGGGATTCAACTCGCAGCGGGTTAAGGCCATATAAGCGACGGCTTTTTCAGACGCTTGTTTGAACAACAATTCCACATGCGGAACGTCCAGGTCCTCAAGCAAACTGTTCTCCCGCTCTTTCATCAACTCCGCCACATAATCGGCGCTGTTGTCATCCACCGCATTCCGCGCAGCAGCGAGCAACGCGGCAGGCAGATCCGCACGCCGTTCGCTCTCGTCCGGCGCTCCGAACGCATTTTCCAGCGTTTCGATCACATGAGCCGTGTCGCTGTCCTGCAACCGCCAAAGCGACACCTGCGGCTGGCGTCTGCTTTGGGTATCCGATACGTCAAACACATGGCGCAGGCCCAGGTGGTTGCCTCGGTCTTCAATCAGGGCAATCCCTTTTGCGCCGCGTTTCACCCAGCGATCCAGCCGCTTGTTCCAGACGTCAATCGGCGCGCAGGCCGTTGCGTCCGGACGTTGGGCGTAGATCAACAGTTGATCCTGAAACGGATATTTATAGTTCCAGGCCGCCGTCCGCAAAAAATCCGCCCACCGCTCAGGCTGATTCGTTACCGTGCGAGCCGTGCCGGCAGCCAGTTCGACGATGCGCTGCAACTTGGCTGTCACGAGAGCACCTCCCTTACCGAAACGTTATTTGATTGGTGAGGCGAATGCCTTCCCCCTCCGAATAACGGGCCGTAATCCGAATGAGTCCAATAAGTTGCAGGCGATGCAGATTTCGGCGGACAGTGGAAGGAGAGAGACCCACCTCCAAAGCCAGCTTTTTGCCGGACAACAAGACGCAGCCGTGCCGCCCGCCCGCGCGGTCCATCAGGTAGCTGTACAATAGCTTTGCTGCAGGAGGGACCTTCGCTTTGGCCAGCAGTTGATACCGGGTAAGATCATTCATAAACTTCCTCCTCGGCAGACGCTAACGCTCCGGCGACCGTTCCGACAAACGATCCGGCCGGATGTAGCAGTACAGATAGAAATTGTAGTCTCCCGCATGCGGGAAACAACGCAGGTAGTACCGATGGCGCTCTGTTTGAAAACAAAAGCCGTATACGCCGGAATGCCACGCCCCCGATAATCGGGCCTCCGGATGCAACATGCAAAGTTGATGCATTCGGCTGCGGCTTTGAAGCCATCCCTGCTCCGTCAGTGCCTGCACAACCGCATCCAGTTCCGCCCGGAAAGCCGGCGTTTTTAGCGTTGGCAAATGCTCGAACCAGTTTGCCCAGAATGTCTCGCCGCTGCTGCCAAAATAACCGCGCAGATGCCCGATGCATCCGCGTTTCGTATCCTTCTCTATTGAAGCAGAAATCGGGTAGGAGGCTACCCATTAATTGGGCAGCCGACCTCCCACACCACCGTACGTACCGTTCGGTATACGGCGGTTCCATTAGGAATGCGCAGTAACTTGTCGATAATAATCAGAAAAGAAAAGGAATCCGAGGTTCTTCAGCCTATTGTTACCGAGGGACTTCGAGAGGATTGGGCTATTGGAGATTCTCCAATAGCCCTTTCTTGTGTTTGCGTATTCCCACGCCTTCTGTTCATGAATTCCGAGCGATATAAGCCTTTCGAGTTTCGTCCTCACTCGTTTCCATTGCTTCCAGAAGACCATTCGGATACGCCTTCTCATCCATTTATCAGTGGTTTGGAGTAGTTGTTTCATGTCAGCAAGCTTGAAATAATTTACCCATCCCATGATGTAACGCCTAAGCTTCAGCGCCCGGTCGGTGTTGCCCATTCCGTTGCTTCTCGACGTTAGCTCTTTCACTTTAGCTTTCATCTTGGATACGGATTTGGGATGGATTCTGACCCGCGTTTCCCCTTTGCTCTGGTAGAATGAGAAGCCAAGAAATTTAACTTTTGTCGCATCGTCCACAATCGTTTTCTCCCGGTTTACCTTGAGAAACAACTTCTTCTCGATGTAAGGGAGAATTTTCGTCAGGGTACGCTCCGCACTCCTCCTGCTCCGGCAGAATATGAGCATATCGTCTGCGTATCGCACGAATCGATGTCCTCTTGCTTCCAGTTCCTTGTCCAATTCATTCAGCATGATATTGCTGAGAATCGGACTTAGGTTCCCTCCCTGCGGTACGCCGATTTCCGTGTCCTCAAACTTATGCTTCACGACGACTCCCGCCCGGAGATACTTATGGATGAGCGAGATCACTCGTCCGTCTTTGATCGTTCTTGAAAGCACCTCGATGAGCTTGCTTTGGTTGACGGTGTCAAAGTATTTCTCCAAGTCCATATCCACCACGTAACGATATCCCTCTTGCACGTATTGTTGGCTTCGTTTCATCGCGTGGTGTGCGCTCCGTTTGGGTCGGAATCCGTAGCTGTTGTCTGAAAACTGCCTCTCATAAATTGGCGTAAGCACTTGGGCGATTGCCTGCTGGATGACTCGGTCAACCACTGTTGGAATGCCAAGGTTTCTCTTCTTTCCGTTCTCTTTGGGAATCTCTACCCTTCGAACGGGATTCGGGCGGTACTTGCCGCCCAAGATCAGTTGCTTGATGGTCTCGCCGTTGTCTCTGAGATATTGTAGAAGTTCATCTACTCCCATCCCGTCGATTCCGTGCGATCCCTTGTTCGCTTTGACTCTCTTGAATGCTTCGTTCAAGTTGTCCCTGCTAACGATTTTCTCAAGCAACCGGTCCTTCGACTCGGTTGCGTTGGTGTCGTCGGTTTCGGTTATCCTCGCAGGACTGTGCACTCCCGCATATCCTTCGTGTTCCGCACTATTCTTTTGCAGAGAGTCTTCCGTTGGAAGTTGGCTGCCCTTGGCTCCTGTTTCGGTAACTTTCATTGACTTCACCTCCTAAGGTTCAGCCCTTCCCTCGAACCGTCGACTGTTCGCAGTACTATGGCGTCTGCTGACTTCTCATGATAAATCTTGTTTCAACCGTGATTCGAAGTGCATCTCCTCACGTCCATGAGACCTCCCACGGTAAGACGATTCACTTTCCTTCCATATACCCACATCATTTACATTGGTACGTCCGTGTAGTTAATTGGACTTCGTCTTGTTTAGCAGACTCATCCCGTATCCTATGCCTGATGATGTTCGTGTTCCTTGGGCCGGAAGTTTGCCTCCAGCTTCCTTTGGATTCCACCTCGCGGTGGACACCCTTGCTCTTGGCTAGTGGTTGGTAACTACAAACCCCCACAGTGGACTTTCTCCACCTAGTTAATCGCCATGCGTGGCACACTAAAAATAGGCCGCGTCCTGCGACACGGCCGTTTGCAGTTTTTCCAGCATATTCTTTTCCTCCCGGCTGGTATAGAAGTATCCTCTAATGGGTTCCCCCTGTGCCATAATCGTCGTAGCTGGACAAATCGGCATGATAAAAGACGACGTCGCCGTCCAGCAAGGAGAACGTTGCCCCGTATGGATCGACGAAGCTGGGCTGAAACCCTTCCATCCGCCACTGATTGTCCAGCGGCGCGTTTTTGTATTGCAGATGCCGATGGTTCAAGTCTTGATTGCGGATCGTTTCGATGTTGAAATTGACGATGATGTACCCATCCTTCAGAAATACGGGCGCATGATCGTCCAGCCGGTGCGTGCGGCCGTACTCGGCCAGATTGAAGCCTTTCGGCACCACGTACGGCGCGGCGGGCAAACTGTAGTCCCCCCTCCACCGCTGCACCGAAGCGTTGGCGCGGGCCGCATCGATGCCGGAGGGCACCTGCATACTGCCAACAAACGTCCGAAGCTGAGGCGGCAGCAGCATGATATCGTAGCCGCCCACATAGGTCGGCTTCTGCGCATCCTTTACATATTGATCGATAAACGTCTGCCTCGCTCCGGGCGAACCGTTCAGCGACCAAAGCGTTGCGGCGGTGCCGGTCAACTCCTGCTTCGGCACATTGCGCAGGCGAGCGTCGAGCGTCACATACCGTTTCTCCACATCGTCGCTGGAGCCAATACGAATAAACCGCTGACTGCCTGAATGATAGTACAGATCGACTTCCTGCCTGTTCTTCCCCTTGCTGTCCACAAAATAAAACGTCGGTGTAATGAGGATGCCGTCGCCCGAGCCGAACATGTTGCCTTTCGTCATGACTTCGAATTTGACATGGTAACCCGTTTTGACCGCAACATTTTTCTTGCCGCTCTCCGGGTGACTGCCTTGCCGTACCGGCAGCACGTAAGGAGGGGTATTGCCGCGCGGTGCGCCGTCAATGCCTTTCGTGCCGACCCAGTAGGCGTTTCCTGTCGGCGTCGCGCTGCCCTTTTGGGTGCGGAACACCGATTCCCAGGCAAAATCGGCAATGTCGGTGATGCGGAAATCATAGAGACGTCCGATCACTTCCACTGGAACCACCTGCGTAGCCACATGGTTGGACAAGTCCAGATTGGCATTCATCTGGGACGTAAAGGAGGCCGGACTATTCTCGGCAAACGTTCGGAATAACACGTCGTAATGGCCCTCGTCCACCCAAACGGGCAAGTAGAAGGTCGTCTGCAACTGACCGACCGGGATGGACACCCACGTGTCCTTGGGGACGAACGACGTGCGATCCGCTTTGTACACATCGAACGGAAAGCGTACCTGCTTGTCCCTCACATACTTGGCATAATCCCGATTTCCGTAGCCCTTGATGTCCATGTGCGGGCCGCTTGTCGGAATCGTCACGGAGAAGGGCCGGTCCAGAATGAGCGCCGACCGCCCGGCAGTCGGCTGCGTTTTCTGGTTGTGGGCCTGATCGTCCGACACCGAGGCGTAGTTCACCACCGGCGTATGCACCGTCACCGGATTGATGCCGCCGATCGGATAGCTCTTGTTTTCTCCGCCGCCAATGCCCTTAACCAGTGTATAAAAGATGGTTCCGGTGCTCGGTTGATTGGCTTTATTCGTTTTTCCGGCATCAATGACATAGCCAGAGCCGTACAGCACATCTTGCCCAATCATTGGCGGAGCTGGAATCGCTCCCGGCGTCGGACCTTTTTCCTCAACGATTCGATTGTCCATGATTGTATTTCCGTTAAAAACGAATGAGTCATTTTTCACCTTGATCTTGCCGATGGCTTTCTCGGCCTCGTTGGTCCAGTCCTCGTTTGGTACGGAAGGCCGCCTGGAGCCGCCGGAAATCGTTTGTCCGGGAAGCGTCACATTCGAATAGACCGGATCGATGATATGCGCGTTGAGCGACGCATCATGCGCGGCGGAAACGGTTGGCGGCGCATAGCCATTCGGCTCCAGCGTCACCGTTCCCGACGGAAGCGCATAATTGGAGACAATCGCCTTCTGAATGCCGTACACTTCGAGATTTTGAATCGTCCAGAAGCTGTACTTGCGTTCAATCGAATAGTTTTTGGTGACCGTCTGTGTATCTGAACGCGGAACGGTAATGGTGGTCGGATTCCCGTCCGCATCGGGCGGGCCGGATCGCGTCTCCGTCCAGGTGAGGGTATATGTTTTACTCACCTGAATCGGGTATTGCTTCGTGCCGGTCGTTTCCGTGAACGTGTTGCGATACAAGTACGATTTGGCCAAAGCGTTCACATACAGGTTCTCTGAAGTCGGAATGCCTTGCAGCACATCAAATTTTTCTGCGCCGCGCGCATCCGCCTGAATGACAGCAGAAGCGCTTGGCTCCATCGCTTCGGCCTGCTGGGAAGCGCCGGGCTGCGGTTTTCCGTCGCCGTCGCCTTTGCGTACCGTATGATCGGATGTCGAGTCCCCCGTATTGCCGTCCACATCCTTCACAACGACGGTGATTTGCACGCTCACTTTGTCGCCGGACGTGAACGGGATTTTGATCGGAATCGTTTTACTCGTTGACGTGCCGGAGAGGTTTCCGGTTTTGTCGCCCGTTTGAACGAGCCTGGCATTTCGAATATCCGTGATTTCGTATGACTGCAAATTTTTTAACGACTTGACTTCAAAAACAAAATTCCCGTCCACTTCGGTCACGTTTTGGTCGACCGTTTCCGGCGCTTCAATCCGGGACGCGACCGTTACCGAGGAGGGAATTTTGTAAATGCCGATAAAGTTGGAGCCGCCCGATCCCACCAGAATGGAGCGCTCTTTGAGCTTGGGGTCGCCTTTTTCCTGAATGAACAGCTTCTCGTCGGGTTTGTTATTGTTCGTAATGTAAGAGCGGATGATTTCATACGTCTGACCGCCGGAAGTGATTTGTCCTTCGAACGTATGGTTCGCTTCCTCGCCGGTTGCGAAAACGCCTTTGTCCACTTCTTTGAGTTTGGTGCCGTCTTCTTTTTGATAGATGGCCTTCACCGGATTGTTCTCCGCATATTCGGCAACCGCGTCCGTTCCGCCCAGATGCACCGTAAAGCTTCGCGTTCGCACCTTCGGATTGGTTTCCGGGTCTTCTTGCAGCCAGTCTTTCCGCGTCGGGTCCTGCTTGGGCGATAAATAGGAACGAACGATCGTATACGTTTTTCCGTTGTCCTCAATCGTTTCGGGAAATTCATGATTGATCGTTTCCCCGACTTTGTACTCGCCCTTTAGAAATGTAACTTCCGGTCTTTGAATGACTATGCCGTCTACGGTTTTTGCAATGACATCGACGGGAAATTCCGCGCTTCGATAGGGTACATGAATGCCGAAATAATCGTCCAAGTCGTCCGGGTGCGCCCAAGGTTCGGCTCTCTTGATCTCATCTAACGTATAAAAGGGCCCTTTGCGCACGTTGCCGTTTCCGTCGATGGACACCATGATGGCATACAAATATAAGTCGTCGTTGTCTTTGATGTCGCCCATGCCCGCGTTCCACATGCCTTCCGTGACAAGCGCCTCGCTGACTTCGTAATAGGTCGTGACAGGCTGGCCGGGGATCGGCGGATTCGGGTCTTGTCCTACTTGCCGTACTTGCTGGTCCAAAAATGAAGCATGTTGGCCGCTTCTCGGATCGCCACACTGCTTGGGCGTCGTATTCGAACATAATTGGTCACGGCGCACCGTCCAACCCGCGGTTCTGTATCTAATAGACGATGTTGCAGCCGTACTGGTGATTTCAAAGCTGATTTTTCCTGCCTCAGTTCTTACTTTTGGGGTTTCGGCTTTCGCTGTGAAAGGAAAACCCGAAAATAAAAAAGAGCATGCCAGAAGCACGCTCAACGCCGATTTTATGAATTTGTTTTTCTTCATCTATTCCGAGTCCGCCTTTCTGATGAAATAATTGCGGAATAAACTGGCTCCCGGATCGACTTTCAATGTACTGCCCCAATCGCCGCCAACATTCGTGGAAAGGGAAATATCCGCGTAACCTTCGTACCAAACCTGCTTATCGAATTTGCGATCATTGGGGAACCGCTCATCGTACAGCAAATTTTTACTTTCCGTGAATGAGTTGAATTTGATTCTAAACTTGGAACGTACATAATTATTTCCAAACCCGTCTTTATAGATCATGGAAGGCTCGGGATCAAGGTATCCTTCGGTCTGAATCTTGTTTTCTTTAACCCACTCCACATACCGCCGGATATATTTCAATTCCGCATTGGAGCTTTGCATTTTCGTGGCGAATACCGCCTGCGCCCAAGAATCGTCAATCGTTTTGTAGTCCACATTCAGCCACAGCGCGCCGAACATTTTCAACCGGTTCATCCATATATCCACGTTTTTCTTATTGAATTCCGGTATGGTCGAATAGAGCACTGAAGAAACCTTGCTGTCCGTAGGATGCGAGTAGGGATAGGCCATTTCATAGGCTTCATTCGGCACATCGGCAAGTATATAAGGATAATCTTGCGCATTCTTGGGCAGGTTGGTTGTGCGAATCAGGCGGCCCCATTCATCGTACTTCGCATTGGCGTCTTCTTGTGTGGAAATGAAGACGGTCGATGTCGGGCTATCCCAATTCACTTCCGCCCCCAGCGCTTCGCTGACAAAACGCAGCGGGACAAACGTCCGGCCGCCGCTGGTGATCGCCTTCGAATCGAAGGCCACTTCTTTACCATTGACGAGCGTCTTGCTTTCGCCGATCGTAAGCACAATATGCAGGTCGTCCCGCTCAATCGGTACGGTCATGGTTTTGGGCTCCCAGCCTACGTTCGCGCCCATCTTTTCCGCGATGAATCGAACCGGCACGAGCGTCCGGTTGTTTTCATCGACAAATGCTTGCGCATCGGGAAACCAGATTTTTTGTCCGTCCATGACGACGCTGACAAAGGACGGAGGGTTGCTCGCCGCGCTTGCCGTTACGGTGAACAAGCTGCAAATCATCGCGGCGACAAGTCCTGCAATTACCCATTTTCTCACGCCATTCGCTCCTCTCTTAATATGGATCATGACAAGTTTGGAAGATTTCGACTGTTAGGTTCATCATAAAGCCGATCTGACGGCGTGTCCACTTTCCGAAATCACCGCCGTCTCGTTAAGATGGCGAGTCAGGACAGCCCAGCGGCATATAGCCTTTTTGCGCGGCCGCTTTTTCGCTGGAAAACGTCTCTTCCACCGGATAAGTAAAGTCGCATGTGCTGCGATAATACACTTTCATGCTTCCTTTCCTGGCTCCGACAATCTCCGGCTTTTTGAGCACGCGGCTTCCGCCGAGCGCATAGTTGTTGTAAAACTTGCCTCCCATCGGAATGCCTTGGATAAAGGCAAGCACCCCGACGTCATCCACGGTATTGTGCCATTCCTCCTGCGAAATGGTCGGCAGCGTGAAGGTGTAAGAAAAGCCGTATCGGGAAACCGATTCGTTGTGTTTGTTGATCCGGTAGGCGAGTTCGTCTTCAATTGCGCGGACGATGGTGCTCCGGCGCACCTGCTCAAATCGCTCCGCATCCTTTAATAGCGCAATGTTCGTCTGATGCCTAACGTCGGCCCGCAAGCCTTCGTGCCAGCTCCGGCTGTCCGCATCGTAAGCGAGGACGAAATCGTCCAGCGTGAACGAAAGGCTGTTGCCCGATGAATCGGCGTAGGCATACGGCTTCTTCGCTCCCCAAACCGGTTTCCGTTCCGTGTTCCCGTCGGCTCCCGTCCACTCCTCCTCGGCATAGACGTAGAAACCGTCGTAACCAATCACCGCAATAGCCGGGATATACCGACCCAGTACGCCTTGGGCAACGGGATCGTCGGCAATGCCGAAGCTTGCGTACAGCGTCCGATAAAAAGCGGCAATCGCTTCGTCCTTGTTCAGCGCCACCCGCTTGGCCGATTCGTATTGCGTCTCCCGCTGCTGATTCGCATTGACGGTCAACATCCGCGCTGCGTCATCCACCGCGGCATCCAGCGCGGCGTTATAGCGCAGCTCGGTCAATAGCGCCTTCCGCTGCGTTTCGACTTCAATCCGGTTCACGGTCGCAAACGGCAGGAAAATGAGCGCCCCGACAATGGCCCATTCAATCAGCCTCATTGCGCACCACCCCGCCGTAAGGAATGAAGATTTTTTCGTTCGGACTGATGGCCTGGTTCAGGAAATCGAACAGGATCGTGCCGGGAGTCCGGTTCGTATTTTTAACCGTGACCGCAAATGTATCGCCGACCCGCAGTTTGTAGCGTCTCGCCGGATCGTCTTTTGCGGCCGCGCTGTTCGGGAACAGAACGGGCAGGATCTGCGCGTTGTAAAACATGTCGTAGTGCACTTCGTAGCTGCCCCGAAACGTATCCGGCCTTGTCGGGTCGTCGTAAACCGGCACGTACTTTTTGCTTCCGTGTTCCATTTGCACATCGAAGGTGTTGCCCGTTGCCGCAATCGCCTCCATAAAGTCCGTATACATGCTCGGCGACACAAAGCCCTTGTCCCGCACTGCATCCACAAACGTTGTCGTCGCTTTCAGGACGACCAGTTCCGAAATATCGTCCTGCTGGTCGAAGGCTGCGGAAATGGGGTAGAGGTAGAGCAAAAGAACGGCAATGAGCGCCGCGAAAACTTTCGAGATACTGTTCATGGCATTCTCCTTAGCGTAAAGCGAAAATGAGACGCACCAGTTGTCCGGACGCATCTCGCTGGGCGACTGCCGTATACCGGGCATTCAGGCGAATGCCGGCGGGGACGAACTGGTCCCGATCGAGCGGCGGCACGTATCGAACGCCGTCCACCACAATTTCCGCGTCTCCCGTCTCCAGCCGGGCAATGGATTGCGCTACCTCTGCGCCGGATACGGTGCCGTCGCCGGAAAGCGGTGAAACCGTCATCTGCATGTTGCGATCCAGCGACTTTCCCGACACATAGGCGGTGGCGTTCAGCGCGGCCCCGGTTTGAAAGAGTAGCAGTCCGCTTGTTACGGCCATCAGAAAGAGAAGACAGGCCACGCTCATTTCCAGCATCGTTCTGGGGGCATGTTCCATCGGCTTCCTCCTTGGAAAAACTGGGCGTCCGTCTATACCCGAAAGGACGCCCCATCAGCGTTGTGATGTCTGTAAGGACGCTTACTGCTGCCGAAACACAATGCCGCGAATGACGTTGCTGCTGTCATGCACCAGTTGCGCCCGAAATTTGCCGCTCGGATTGACGTAGTTGATATTCGCTTCATCGAGCGCATGGCTCAGTTGCCCCGGCGCTTCACCAACCACTGAGCCGTAGGTCACGCTGTCGATCGGAACACCCGTGTTGATCACCTTGCCATACCACTGACCCGCCGGATTTTTCCCGGTGACAATCTGGATGCCGAACTGGTCCTGATCGCTGAACTTGCGCAGCGCGTTGACCACCTGACTGCCCGACAACGTCGTGTTGTCGTACACCGTAAACGCCGTTTGCGACAGCTCCGTCTGGATATTGCTGAAATTGCTTTGCGCCGCCTTGGTGGAGTCTTGCGCGGAAATAAACAATACGACGGCAAGGGTAATGAGCGCGATGGCAAGAAAAATGCCTGCCGCCATCACAAGTGCTTTTTGCGCGTTGGACATGAACCGATCTCTCCTTCAAATGAAATTCGAAATAAAAAAGACGCTTCCCGTTTGGAAAGCGCCGCAACATGTCCGCTTACTGAATGCGCTGAAGCTGTTCGTAGTAAACGGACATCTGGTGCAAGCTGACGATGACGAGCGGAATGACCAGATAGCCGAAAATGAGGGCCATCATTGGCGCAAATCCGATCCATTTTCCCCAGCCTGCCTTTTGCTCAATCAATTGCTCGTACTCCTGTTTGCGCTGCTCCTGCGCGTAAGCCTGTTCCGACTCCAGGTCGTCGAACGCTTCCCGAATCGGCAAACTTTGCACCGCCAGTTCCAGCTTTTCGACCGTGCGGACGAACGGCACAAACGGCGCATCCTCTTTCAGCTGCGCCAGCGCCTGATCTGCGCCCTGTTCGAAATGGAGCAAGCACGTTTGCAGCGGTTCCTTGAACACGCGGGCAAACTGTTCCATCCAGATGAGCAGATGCTCGACCGACATCCGGTCCAGATCCGCCAGCATGGCGATGACGGCATGCAGTTGGTCCACTTCATGCTTCATCTCCATCTGCCGCATGCGCCGCTGGAACATCCGAACGCCGACCGGCATGGCGTAGCCGCCCCATCCCGCGAGAGCGGCGAGGAGCGCTTCCCACCACTTCACATACTGATTGTCCAGCTTCGTGAGCTTGCCCATAATGCGCCGAGCCGCGGCGCGAAGCTGATCGTCCTTGTTTGTTGCTGGCGATTCGCTGCGGAGCAGGGCCATCACCGTTTCTTCGGTGCGATGCTTCACCTCCTTTACGCGATCGATGATGCGGCGATCGAGCGCCGCCGCCTCGCGCGCCTTGGCTTCCTCTTCCGGCGAAAGTTGACCGAACAGGATGCCCTGCTTTACCGGCGCATACAAGATTTGATGCCGGCTTGCGGCATGAAGCGCCATAAACATCCCGAGCACAGCCAGAAAAGCCATGCCCCCCGCCACGATGCGCTGCACATAGAGCCATTCCAGCCGAAGCGGCGACGCGGTGTCTTTCAGCAGCTTGACCATGCGGTCAGCTTCACGGGAACCGGGGGCGGGACCGAAACGATGCACAAGCCAGCGCATCCACGGCCATTCGTAAACCCGTTTCTCCCATCTTTTTCGGCCGGTTGGTTTTGGACTCACGTCCAGCTCCTGAATGTTCCGCAGCAGAACGTAGGACAGCCATACGACCGCCATCAGGCCGATTTTCACGATCCAGCCGGTCGTGCTCGCATAAAAGGCGTCCATGGCCGGAAAGTAATGGCTGGCCCAAGCTTCGATCGGCCGGGTAAACAGCAGTGGCAACAGCGCGATGGCGGTCAGTCCTTGCAACAGGAAACTGAGGCGCTCGCGGCGCAGCAGTTCCAGATTCAGTTCGGTCGCAAGCTTCCCAAGCGCCTTCAAGTACACGGAACCGGTTGCGGTTCGTTTGTCGCCGTATTCCTTCACCAGATGCGACAGCCCGGCCAAGCCCTGCAAATAGCGGTTCGGCGCGCTCTCGATATACTGCGCCAGCCGCTGCTCGGCATCGCTTGCCGTGAGCACTTCGTATATTTCGTGTCCGTGCAGCGCCATCTCATACGGAGCGCCGTCCGCTGCTTCATAAATGGCTTCTTCCACCATGCCATGACGATGATAATGATGGCGCACATCCGAAAAGAAATGCCGGAGTTGCCGAAGCAGTCGCGTCTCCAGCCGATGCACCAGATTGTCCGAAAGGATTCCGTGGCCAACCCAGAAGCCGATGCCAATCATGCCGAGCGTGGCCGGGTCGCGCACGCCGATCGCCAGCGGAACAGCCGCCGCGAGCAGCACGCCCCAAATGAGGAGCGCCGTCCTCATCGTTTCCAGCCGCAGCTTCCATTCGTCGCCAAGCTGGAGAATGGTCATTCGTTTGCGAAGTTGGTACAAATAAGCGCGTAGAATCGGTACGCGTTCGCATAGGCGATACAACTGCTGCAACACGCTGTGCAGCGCTTGCTTCTTGCGGGCTTTGCCCGGTTTGCGCAGCGCTTCATACTGCCGAACGGCCTCCACGTCCGAACCGTGACGGGATACCCATTGAAACGCCGCCACCATCGCGAGAAACAATAACGTCGAGGCGCCCAGCAACAGGGACAGCCATTCAATTTTCATCGCTATCCCCCCAGTGAACCGCCAAAAACGCCTCGAACGCCGCCTGGTCCGGCCCGGCGAGGCATGCAGCGATTTCCTTGCGGCTTCGCTCGGACAACGGATGAACGGCGACATAGCGTCCGTCCCGGTATTCGATGACGTTCCGCGCGACGTAAAGCGGTCGGTCCGTCGATCGGCGGAAATATTCCAGCATCGTCTCCATGAACGCCGTCATTTTCTCCTCGGTCGTCGTTTTGTGGCGGAACGTCTCCGGGTAGCCCTCTTCCTGCTCCACCGGGACGCATTCGGTAATTCGTTCAATGTAGCGATGTCCGTCCGCGTCCCGCCTGAGGTGAATGTCGAAGTTGATGACGCTGACGATCTGCTGCTCGGCCACTTTTTCGTTCGTAAACACCCCTGTCTTCAGCAGCGAGTTGCGCAGCGAATAGACGAGATCGCGGAATGTTTTGGCATGATGCGTAAACAAGGTGAACAGCGAAGCGACCTGCGCCATCTGCACCATCCAGGCGGCAACCGGGTCGGTCGCCACTTCTCCCAAAATATTGACCGAGCCGTCCGTTTTTTTCTGAATGTCCAGCCCGTCCTGCCCGGAGATCGTTTCCGTTTCCCGCAGGCTTAAAATGTTGCGATCCCGGTATATTTTCCGAAGCTGAAGCTCAAAGCTCATTTCCTGCACCCGAATCGGCAAGATGGCCGGAATGTAGCGCACCATCGCCATCAAGAGCGTCGTTTTGCCGCTGCCCTGCGCACCGGTGATGGCCGTAATGCGCTCGCCCATGACCAGATATCGGATCAGCCCGATGGGCAACTCCGCATTGTCGTCCTGAATCAATTGTTCCAGCGCGGCGTTTTGCACATCGAATTTGCGCACAAAAAAAGCCCACGATTCGCTGAACCGGGGGCGCAGCACGACGACGCGGGAGCCGTCGGCCATTTCGTTCACCTTAAAGCCGTTCGCCTCGGACAATTGGCCGGGAAAATTATGTTTGTACACGTTCTGGCACACGCGCCTCAGTTCTTGCTCCGAGCCGAAGGACAGGAAGCTCAAATGAATGGATTTCCCTTTATAAAACAGCCACACGCTGTCATGCGACCTTGGCACCTCGCGCAGCAGCGCTTCTTCCTCCAGGCTCCACTCGCCTTCCCACATCGAGGGCGGGATGCCGGAGACGCCGCCCGATACGCCGTCGATTTTCATGTCGCGAATTTCGTCGATGACGCTGAATCCTTTGTATTGCTGATAGATCCGCTGCACAACGATCTGCATTTTGTCCTCGGCAGACAGCTTGCGCGCTTCCCGCTTGTAAATGTCGCGGATTTCGTCGGCGGTAATCCGATATGACTCGGTTTCTTCGTCTTCCATACTCCGTTTGGGGCGATCCAATTCGTATTTTTGAATCAGTTCGTCCAGTGCTCTCAACCGATGTTGTTTCTTAAACAGATAGAGCAGGATGTCAAACTGATCTTGCGGTGAGAGCGCCTGCGGGTCATCAAACGGCAGAAGCCGATTCAGGTTATTGTCGTCCAGATTGTAGCGCTGTTCGAGCAAATCGGCGATGACCTGCTTCACATACGCCTTGTCCCGCAAATCTCCGGACGTGCAGCCCCGCAGCGCTTTCTTGAGTTCTGCGCGCTTGTTTTTGCGACGGCGGTATTCTTCTTCCGACAAGCCGAAGTCGATCAGGCTGCTGCTCGTCATCTCGTGCAGCGCCTCTTTCACAAACGTGGTCATCGCTTCCAGCGTGTAGGCCGGTTTTTCGTCCGGCTGCTCCGGCAAGCGGCGGCTCATGCGCAAATAGAGCAAGACGCCAATCGCGATGAGGATGCCCGCCAGAAGCAAGCCGTTCAGCGCGAACATCATCGGTCATCGTCCTCCTTCCCGCCGAAAAGAGGCTTGTTCAGTCCGGCGTTGTTGATGAGCGCCTGCACCAATGTCCGCACTTGCTGCATAAACAGTGAGTTTTCATGACCGCGCGGCACCTGTCGGTTGCGAAATAGAAAACGGACGGCTTCTCCTTGTTGGGTCGCATCCAGCCAGCCCGTATTATGGACAATCGGGTACGCAGGCTCCCGCCGATGGAACTGGCGCTTGATATTCTTAACGGTCAAAGCGGAGCGAGGATCGTATTTTCCGAATACAAGCAAATGCTTCCGGTTGGACTGAAGCTGCGCCTCCATTAGCGGAAAGACCTGCTCCAGCTTGAGCCCGTTTTGCGGCAGACAGACGACCAGTAAATCCGCCTGACGCAGCAGCGCCTGTGTCCACGCCGACAAACTGCCGCTTCCGCCGTCCAGCAATACCAGATCGTAAGCGCGCCTTGCCAGTTCCAAAAGAGGCGCAAGCCATTCCTGAGCGGCTGAAACAAACGATGCATCCGGCTTGTTCGATCCCGGAAGGATGTCGAGCCGGTCGGCGAGCAGCGGCAGCGTGTAATCCCGCAACCTGTTCGGTTCCAGCTTGCGGTTCTGCAAGAGCCTGAGCAGCGCATCGATACCCGCGTCAGGCGGAGCGTCCGCTTTGCTCATCCAGGTCCGTCTCGGGTAAAAGCTGCGTTCGATGACCGCGTATTCGCTTTGCAAATGCCCAAGCAGCAAAAGACGGGAGGAGTATTCAAGTCCAAGCAGCGCGGCGGAGGCGATCAGGTTGCTCGTCGTACCGGCTTGTCCCGAAACCGGACTCCAAAACACCACGGTAAAACCCATTGCTTCATCTCCTTTCGTGCAACTTTACCGGCCTCACGCACGCTTTCGCGCACGCACCCATGCCCGCCGGGCCGTTTTGGCATCGCATTCAAACAACTGTTGCAGCATGTCCAGCACGTTCCGGCGATACACCCCTGACAGCCGCCTGATATCGATGCGGCCATGATGCTGGTTGTCCAGTTCGACCGACATATCCCGTTCGTCCAGCGGAAAGCGGAACACGGCCTCCTCCCAGCGTACAGCCTGCTGCGGCAGCAACAAATCGATATACGACTCAGGTATGGCGATCGGCAAGGTAGGGGTAATCAGTTTGTAAAACGAGAGCGGCTGGCCCTCCGCTTCGTGAAGGCACAGCCGCTGCATCAGATTCGCGTTGATTTGCATACCGAGCCGACGATAATTGCTGCACCAAACCCGCTTGTCATAGCCCGGCAACTCCCGTCCTTTCACAAATTCGGTGTGATCGGTGTCGAGCAGCATGACATCGTATGCTGTTTCGCCACCGGCTTGAAGCAGGCAACGCTCCAGTTGCGCTGGCGTGATGAACCCGGTCGCCACATCGATGCCTTCAAACTCCCGCAGCGAATAGCCGAATTCTACTTGCGGCAAATAGCCTTGCATGGACTGGGCAAGGGTGGAATCCACGATCAGCACCTTTCGCTCCATCGCCGTGAGCAGCTTGCCTAGCACGAGAAGCAGATGGCTTTTGTCCGGCGCGCCGAAAAACACGACTTTTTTCATGACAGCCTCCTTCACTGATTAAAAATTTGCTTCAATTTATCCGTGCTGGCAGGCGCTTCCGACGGCGATGCTGGCGTTGATGGCGCTGGCTCCGCGGACGCTTCCGGTTGATCTTCATTCGTCGTTGTCGGAGCGGAAGGGGAAGGCAGCGGTTGCGCGGCTGGCGGTTCGTGATCGACCGTAGCCGTTGCGCCTGCCGGTTGCGGCGATGGAACCGCTTCTTGCATGGCATTGCCTTGCCGCGTGACGATCCGCTCGTTTTGCAGTTGCTGCTGAACCGTCACGCTGCCGCTCGTTACGCGCAGTTTGTCCGACTCGCTCATCGCCTTGAGATTGTCATCAAGTTTCAGGCGAAGCTGGCGGGCAAGCTCGGTTGTCGCTTTTTCGAGCAGGTTCGGATCATGTTCCATCAAATCAAGCACTTTCGGATTTGCGGGATAATTGACCACAGCTGCTTCCTGCAATCCCGGCTCGATATACGGCAGGGCATACAGCCGTGCGCCTTGCAAGTAGGCATCGATAATCGCGCTTGACGTTTGCAAAATATCCTTCTCGTTCATTTCGAGCCAGATGACCGTTCCTGACAACTCCCGCGCTTTCTTCTTCGCTAACAGGACATAATCTTCTCCTGTCGGGAAGTTGATTCGCACGTCGATGTACTGTCCCTTTTGCAGATTGGAGGGAAGCTGAATGACATGAAACTCCTGCACCCGCACATCCTTCGGGATCGGCGTGCTCTCGTACAGCATGGACGACATCAGCGGTGTTCCGGGCTGCAATTCGATTTTGGC
Source organism: Paenibacillus sp. MB22_1 (assembly GCF_047200555.1). Taxonomy (NCBI): domain Bacteria; kingdom Bacillati; phylum Bacillota; class Bacilli; order Caryophanales; family Paenibacillaceae; genus Paenibacillus; species Paenibacillus sp. MB22_1. The sequence continues at coordinate 2,211,823 of NZ_JBLADV010000002.1, read as the reverse complement.
GCTTTTGCCGATGGCCGCTTCCCGTTCAGTAATCATCCCGGATGGCACCAGACTCGCGGGCATCGGGACGGACTGGAGATCCTCCGCCGTGACGGTACCTCCGGCCGGAATGGTTCGTGCCACGGTCCAGACGTTCCTGCGCGATTGTTCCTCTATCGTTTTCAGTTCCTTGATCTGCCTTTCGTAGTGTTCCTTCATCTGTTGCTGTTTCTGCTCTTGCTCTGATTGCTTTATCAGAGAATAAATGGCCGCAGCCACAAGTAAACAAACACTTACGGCAATCGCGGCGATAATAAGCGTCTTGCGGTGCCGATACGTCCACGACATCGCTCACGTCTCCTTTCTCCTATATATGGAATTGCATCTCTTACCGGGCCTCGTCACGGCGCTTAGGCTTTTGCTGGGATACAGCCTGATGCTGCTCCAGTTTTTCTTGCGCCCATGCGGGCATATGCTCCGGTTTTATCAGACCCATAAAATCATCCCGATTCCAGCGAGCCTCCTCACCGGTATACAGATTGATCACGTAAACGGCGCGACCTCGGGAATAGGCAGAGGTGCCAAACCCGCTTAGCGCCAGCACAAGCTGGTTAACTGCGGTGCGATATTCGGGTCGCAACCGTTCCGGCCGGATGACAACAACCTGGTTGTCAATGCGCATGTCTTCGCGATTCGGCTGGCATTGGGCTTGGGTAAGGGGAGATAGGGGCACCTTGACACTGGCCCTTTCTTCTTTGAGATCCTCCAGCTCCCATTGCACGCGGGAAACAAAGTCATGCACGGCCTCAAGATAATCCGCGCCGGCCGCAATCGCGTAATACAGCTCGACACCCAACGAATTGTTTCGGGTGCAGGTACAAACCATGTACGGACGTTCGGCATTGGTTTCGTCTATGCCAAGCAGCACTTCCACCTTCCCGATGGAGATGGCCTGAACGACTTCGTAGTTGTCCACCATTCGCTTCATTTCTTCCATCGTCCGTCCTCTTTTCCTGGAAAGTTGCGGTCTTCCTTCGTTCCCCGGCTTCGCTTTGATAGGCCGGCTTCACGAGATTTCTTGTTTCGCGTTTGCGGTTCCTCGGTTTCATCCTCCAAAACTTCAATGCGATTGAAACCCGGCTTTTCTTGCATCAGGCGTTCATACTGACGACGCCTCCCTTTCGTGAAATACACCATGAATCGCCTCCCCAAAAATGGGCATAAAAAAGCTCTCCGTCTTAGGGGAGAGTGCTGCCGAACAGGATCGTTATGTTTCAGAAACGGGTTAACGTTCCTGTTCCCGTTGCCGTTTTTTATACCAGCTTTCCAGTAGTTGAACGATCAGGTCTTCCTTTTGCTTTTCGGTAAACTCCCTCGGGAAGAAACGGTCGACCCGCTCGCGCCGAATGGTCATCTTTTCTTTCTGGTTCGGCTTCTCCTCCGTGAGAATCGAGAAGATGACATCCACGTTAAGCCGCCCGTCCTGGCTCAGTTTTTTCATGCGCTGCGCCTGCGCCAGCGAAGGCGTGCAGTCTTCGGACTGCATCGTTTCGTACAGGGCTTGCTGTTCTTCTTCGGACAAGTATGAAAGTTCTACGGCCGGATTGAAGGCGATCCGTTTATCGTCCACCATTTCGAGAATGGAGGGGGTCAGTTCGGTAAGGCGGATATAGCGTGAAATTTGATTCTTGCTCTCGCCAACTTGTTCAGCGAGTATTTCCCTAGATTCTTTTCCCTCTAACTTCCGCCCAAGTTGGGCGGAAGTTAGGTCTGTTCTCTGTCCTTGTCTTTTCATCGCCTCCAACTTCATCTTATAAGCAAAAGCCTTCTCGCTAGGCAAGATATATTCCCGTTGCAGGTTGCTGTCCACCATAATAATGGTCGCCTGATCGTCGTCCAGTTCGCGGACGATACAGGGCATCGTTTCACTACCCGCCAGTTCGCTCGCTTTTTTGCGCCGGTGTCCGGCTACCATTTCATAGCCGCCGTCCGCTTTCGGACGTACCAGTCCGGGAACAAGTACTCCGTATTGCTTCACGCTGTCCGCCATTTCCAGCATCGCTTCATCCGCTTTCACCTTGAACGGATGACCGGGAAAATCGCTGATTTCAGATAAAGGGATGTCCAACACTTTTTCCCGCTTTTCATCGGCGCGGCTCTCCTCGGTGGAGAATAAATCAGCGACTGTGGTCAGTTTGATGCTGGCGCGCATGTCGTCTTTCGCTGCCAATGCTCTGCACCTCCTTCGTAAAGGCGGCATACGCTTTTGCCGTTTGACCATTGGGGTCATGAGCATAAATGCTTTTTCCCTTGGCGCTCGTTTCCGCCGCGCGAACGGATAAGGGAATTTCGGTGTTGAACACGCGCAGCTTGTCGCCGTAGTCGCGCCGAAGAACAAAGGAAATGTCTTTGGCAAATTTCGTCCGGCTGTCTACCATCGTGAGCAGCACGCCGTCCAAAACCAACTTCGGATTGATCTGCCTGCGCACACGGGCAATCGTCTGCAAAAGTTGGGTCATTCCTTTAGCCGGCAAATAATGCGCCTGTACAGGAATAATCACGCTGTCTGCCGCAGCCAGCGCATTGATGGTCAACATGCCCAAACTCGGCATGCAATCGATCAGCACGTAATCGTAGTCGGCTTTAACGGAATCGATGTACGAACGCAAAATCGTTTCTCTGCTCATCGTATTGACGAGCGATACCTCAACAGCGGACAGTTCAATATTGCCTGGCATCAGGTCAACGCCTTCATGGTGATGCAAAATACCTTCCCGCGCTTCATAGGATTCTTCCAGCATCGTTTTCGCCAGCAATGTGGCCAAAGATACCGACAAATTATCCGGTTCGTGGAACCCTAACGAATCCGTCAGGTTGCCTTGCGCGTCCGCATCGACCAGCAGAACCTTTTTCCCATCGGCTGCCAAACCGATCCCCAGGTTGACCGCCGTTGTGGTCTTGCCCACGCCGCCTTTCTGATTGGCAAGGGCGATCACCTTGGTCATCTTATGCTTCTCCTTTCACGCAAAAAGCCGGTTGCGCTGATATTTCAGGGCAATCGGCTTTTTGAATATATCTATAATAAAAAGAAAACGCCGCAAAAAGGGCGTTCTCTTGGACATTCATATGTTGAAGTCACCTCATTTTCAGTTATCTTGTGAGCTTATTCCAATAATTTCAACAATTCGCATACGCGTCGTCCAAATCCAGGATCAAAAAAACGGAAACTCCAAACTAATCATTGAAAGGCTGCTGCTGCACTGCACCTGTCTTGGATCAACTAATACATTACAAATTGCATCCCATCTTCTCACGATTCGCTCGGTCAGCTAACCAATCTAACGCGCTGGGTGTTGTTTTCCATGAATGGAGGGCGAATGAGGCGTAAATAATCGCTTCCTCCTCACTCCCCCGCGAGTAAGCATCAGGTTTAATATATGGAATATGCTTCTCACCTAGTAAATAAGCGGGAACAAAAGAATTCGATTCGAGAGCTTTACTCAACGATACGGCCGCTTTACGAGCACTCTTACAACGGAAAGAAAGCAAAGCTTCACTATACAGCATAAAGCATGTAGCCTCTTTATGGTCTGACAGAAATTCGTCAGCTTCTTTATTCATTTCCTCAGCCAGCAAATAATTTACCAGTATATAGCGAATTCCCAGACTGTCATTAGGATTCAATCGGAGCAACTCACGACAATTCGCAATGGCATCTTGCCGGTGTCCATTATTCCAGAGGCATTCCGCCAGTCCTGCCAGTGCCCTCATATATGGTCTGGTCTCAGTAAGCCACCAAAATTCACCTACATTCTCTTCAAAAAACGATTCCCCCAAAGCTAGACGCCCCACCTTCACCCCCCGCTCGTACAGTTCCATTCGTTCTTCCGAAGATTCACTATGTTCCGCTAACAAATTATAGGCATCCGCACAGTATGGCGACAGAAACAATGCTTTTCGTGCCATCGAGAGACGCTTGCTTCTACTCATCTCGTCCCATGCATCATAAATCATTTCCTGCGCCTGATCCAGCTTTTCTCTGTCAAACGAAGGAAGCTCCAATTCAAGCACCGTCTTGTCGTATCGTCTATGTTTACCTTGCTCTATCTTGAAAAGACCGGTATCAACTGTAATAAAATGCTGGGTAAAATCATCATAGTCCGGAACAGACCGAGGATGATGCTCCTTTGGCAAGCTTTCTTTCCATGTATTGAACTTCGAACCAATCAAATATTGACATACTTTCAGACGAAGTTTGTCCACTCCTTCCAGTGTATGATCCACTGTTTCACTCAAATAATAGGATAGCAGCTGTTCTATATCCCGAAAGATTCTGACACCCGAAGCAAAGCCGCTTTGTGGGTGCAACGGCATAATAGCCAGACTTTCCAACGCGGCAAACAAGCCGTCGGTTGTAACCGTCTTCGGTACAAATAATGCGTCCGGCAATCCGTATATAAATTTTTCTTCCTTCTTCTCCTCGCTCCAGGCATAATAAAGAAAATCTGCGAGAGGAAGCGGCCTTCTTGTCGTAGCCATCCGAAAAGCAAACGTCCCGCTATAGTGATCGCGCAATATATAGTAAATGAGATGTTCTTTGCGTGACTTAAGTGCGTTTTTCAGATCAACGTCCAACGGTTTTTTCTGGTATCTCAAATATCCATCATTGCCAAAATAATAATGCCTTGAGACGGAGACCAATAATTGATGCAATTGATTGGAATAATCGGAAACCAACCGGCGATGCATACAACCAACCCCTTTAGTAATAATGCGGCATCCTGAGATTGTTCATAGCCAACATACCTGATTTTTCGCCTCTCGACAAGGAGAAGCATACCCTACAATTATAAGCCAAAAAGTTCACCTAACATCCTCTCACTTGCACCGTTTCACCAATTCATACAGCCATAAGACTTCCCAACCCCTTCCTTCGAGGCTCTGATGGTGAAAAATAGGAATGGAAACCCGCTTCTCGCTCGGCTCGTAACACGACTCTTTACATTTTGTCATGACCGTTAGGTTTTGAGATAACGGCCGGTTTTTAAATTATATTTATAAATAAGAAGAGAACACCGCAATTAGGGGTGTTCCCTTGTATATTCATATGTTGCAGCAACTTTCATTTTCAGCTGATTCATGAACTTATTCCCATGAATTTAACATATCTACACACCCGACGTCCAAATCCAGGTCCAAAACGACCGAAACCTCGATTTTGTCTTTGAGCAACTTATTTTTGAAGTCGTTGCCGTCTGCCGTGAAAGTCATAAAACGCGCAAAGTGTTGAAAACAAAGGATTTCTACGTATCGATTCGTTGCATTCCTATTACGCACTCCACATGTACCGTATGCGGGAACATATCCACCGGCGTTACCTCCACGGTCCGGTAGCCGCCGTCCTCAAGGATGCGCAGGTCGCGAGCCAGAGTTGCGGGGTTGCACGATACGTAAACCACACGCTCGGGCTTCATTTTGATAATCGTGTCGAGCAGGTGCGGGTCGCAGCCTTTGCGGGGCGGGTCGACGACGATGACGTCGGCTTCGATCCCCTGCTCTTTCCAGGCTGGGATGACGTCTTCGGAGGCACCGACCTCAAAAGTGACATGGTTCATTCCGTTCAGCTTGGCGTTGACGCGAGCGTCTTCGATCGCCTCTTTGACAATCTCCACGCCGTACACCCGCTTCGCGTGTTGCGCCAGGAACAACGAGATCGTGCCGATGCCGCAGTAGGCGTCAATGACCGTCTCTTGACCGGTCAGACCGGCGTATTCGACCGTTTTGCCATAGAGAACTTCCGTCTGGATTGGGTTTACTTGGTAAAAAGAACGCGCCGAGATCGCAAACTTCACGTCCCCGATATAGTCATAGATCACTTCGCGGCCCCACAGGACGCGAGTTACGTCGCCGAAGATGACGTTCGTCTGCCGTGTGTTGACGTTCTGGCAGATGCTTACCACAGCCGGAAGCTCTTCACGGATCGCCGCAATCCATTCGTCTTCACGGGGGATCCGATCGCCGTTTGTGACCAGCACCAGCATCATTTCGCCGGTGCGGAAGCCAACCTTTACGACGACGTGGCGAAGCAGGCCTTGGCCTGTCTCTTCGTCGTAGGCGGTGATGCCCAGGCGGCGGCCGATCGCTTTGACGCGGCTGATCACATCATCGTTGCTCTCGTGCTGGATGAGGCACGTCTCCATGTCGATGATGCGATGGCTGCCGCGGGCGTAGAAGCCGCCGACCAGTGCGCCGTCGATGACGCCGACGGGCACCTGCGCCTTGTTGCGGTAGCGCCAAGGCGCAGCCATGCCGATCGTCGGTCGCACGACGACGGCATGGTCGCCGCCCGGCGCGCCCGCTCCCGGCGCGCCCCCTGCCACGCGCAGCTTGCCGATGCGCTCCAGCACGTCGACGACGTGCTGACGCTTCCACGCGAGCTGCGCGTCATAGCTCAAGTGCTGCAGCTGGCAGCCGCCGCACTTGTCGTAGATCGGACAGGGCGCAGCCACCCTGTCCGGACTCGCCTCAACCACGTCAAGCAGCTTGGCATAGCCATACTGCTTCTTCGTCTTGAGCACCTTGACCCGGGCTTTCTCGCCCGGCAAGGCGCCAGCTGCAAACAGCGTGTAGCCCTCCACCCGGCCCACGCCTTCCCCGTCGTGGTTCATCCCGATGATGTCGATCACGACCTCATCATTTTTCACGACGGGAAGACCCGCCAGCGCGGCTTCAGACGCGCTGCTTCCAGCACGCCCTGCAGGCTGCGCGCTGAAAGGCCGTTCCGCAGCCACAGCCGCACGCCCCCGCGATGGAAGAGTCGCTGAGGAAGCTTCTCCTCTCCCGCCGCGGTTGCTTTTCCCGCCGCCAGCTGCTTTGTGTCCTTGTCCCCGAGGGCTCCCTACCCGCCCCGACTCCGGACGACGATGGTTATTCCGTTGCATCTTCATCATGGACTCCTTCTATGTTCAACTGAACCGGTTACTCCAACTTGGCTTTATCTAACACAGTTCAAACTATATACTTTAGTCCAATACTTTCTATATACTTTAATCCTATACTCTAAATCCTCGCCATTAAGGGAAGAACGTCCATTCGACGTCAATGCATCTAATCCAGCCCATCGATAAAACAACTAACGGTAAATCCTCCATCTAATTTACCCCGTTTGGCCCAATTTCGCAAAATTAACTGGAAATCCTACAGCTAATTTGGCCCATTTTCCCCGTTTTCAGCTAAACTCGCGAAATTAACTGTACTTTTTCCAGCTAATTCTCGCAAAACCGCAGTTACTTAAAAAATAACGGTAGAATTTCCACTTAATTCGCTTCGAATCCCATACCTTCCAACACCATACATTCCGAACGAACACCATACATTTCGAAAACCATACGTTTCGAACCACCGCCACACCACACCTGCCCCAACCAAGCCAAATCCCCCGCCAACCCGGCGGGGGATCCTCGCAACCTAGGCTTCCTGATGGTGTGCCTCAGGCTATCCTCTGCTTTGCTCTCTTGCATCCATCACTCAAGGACGGACATCCAAAATTCCGTACTCAAGGTGCCTCGATCTAGATCGATTGCATCCGCTCTGATTCAGCTACAACTGCCGTAATCTGACGAACACAGCTGCACCTATCTCAATCACGCCTAAATCAGCCGCAATCTCCATCCGTCCGCCCTAGCACCATCCACCTCATTTACCCTCAAGCAAAAATCTGCAAATGCTGCGGCAAAACCTCGAATACGCCTGGCAATTCGCCGCCCAGCTCGCCGTCGAGATTGAGCAGCACGCGGCCGGGCGAAGTGACTTCCATGCGCCGCGTCTTGAAGTGGACGACGTGCGAGTCGCCTAAATGATCGCCGCGCAGCGCCATCGTGACCAGGCGGATAAATTCCGCCAGGTTGCACTTCTTGAGCGCGATCACATCGAGCAGCCCGTCGTCGATCCGTGCGTCCGGCGCCAGCTTCTCGAAGCCGCCAACGGAGTTGCTGTTGGCGATCAAGAACAGCATGAACTCACCCTCTATAATCTCGTGCCCTTCCGCATCGATGATCAACCTGGTTGGCGACAGGCTGGCCATTTTCTCAATACCCTTCATATAATAGGCCAGCTGCCCAATCAGCGTCTTGAGCCGACTCGGCACCTCATATGTCAGCTCGGTCAACTTGCCGCCGCCGGCGATATTTATGAAATGTCGGCCGTTCACTTTGCCGATATCGATCGGTCTGGTTTTATTCTCAATGACCAAGTCGCAATAATCCTCCCAACGCCGAGGAATTCCCATGGCGCGGGCGAAATCGTTCGTCGTACCGAGCGGGAACACCCCCAGCGGGGGCAAATCACTCTTCCCGGCCATACCGTTCACAACCTCATTCAGCGTCCCATCACCGCCGGCCGCAATAATGATGTCGTATCCGCGTTCGACCGCCAAAGCCGCCTCGCGCGTCGCATCGCCTTCCCCGGTCGTCGCATGACACGACGTCTCAATGCCGCCCTGATCCAGACGCTCCAGCACGTCCGGCAGGAGGCGGCGCATCTCTTCTCTTCCCGAGGTTGGATTATAAATCAACCTAGCTCTTTTCATCTTCCTAACGCCACCTGAACTCATAATGTCAACCTATCACTGATCCCATTATATTCAATATTTGTTGCGACATCCAGCGAGCCATCAAAGGATGGGGCAGCAACGCCTCTCCCGAATAGCGATGAGCCAGCCCATTCAACCGCTCAGGAATCGTGACCTTCGTAAAATATCCGGCGCTCAGGAAAAGTGGAGCCACAATCACGTCCATTCCCCGTTCTGACCAATCACGGACTTTGGCCGATAAGCTGTCCGGATTCAGAAGCGCATAATCGGCCCCCCCTGCGAGGCCGGCCAGCTCCGCACATTGCGCCGCCAGCGAGGCAATTCCGCGCTCCCACCGCTGCAAGAAGCCGGGATGATTGCTGCCGTGTCCGACGAGAAGCAGCACTTCACGCTCCGGCCGTACGGACAGCCCCTTCACTTTGTCCCACACCATCTTAGCGACCAGCGGACCATCATCGATAGGATCGCCAAAAAACACCCGAGCGGAAACCCGAAAACGTTCCAGGTCGGTTTCCTTCTCCGGTGCATCTTTCACCCCAAGGGCATAAGCGATTTCATCGATATGGGTACTTCCTGAGGACACGAATAAGGGAATGACGATCATGTCCGTCACTCCCTGACCTTCCAGCTGATCGATGCCGTCCTGAATCAGGCGGCCTTCCACCGTTTCGAGGAAAGCACAGGCGAGCGGAAGCCCGGCGGGCAAATCGTCCGCCGCTTCCGCCACCGCCGCTTCCACGAGGGCTACCCAATGCTCATCTGGGGAGCCGTGGCTGATGACAAGCACACCCGGTTTCTTGGAATCCCCCATTTGGAGCACCTCCCGGCCATCTTCCGGCAACCTCATCGACCTTGCCTTCATTTCGTCTATCATACGCTTAGCGACCTAAACGGTCCAGCGCCATTTTGTAGCCGTCGTTACCGTAATTTAGGCAGCGCTTCACCCGGGATATTGTCGCCGTGCTGGCTCCGGTTTCTGCTTCAATCTGGTTGTATGTGTTGCCTTTGCCCAACATTCGGGCGACTTCCAGCCGTTGCGACAAAGACTGAATTTCGTTAACGGTGCACAGGTCATCAAAAAAGATGTAACATTCCTCGATGTTCTTTAACGTTAAGATGGCTTCAAATAATTGATCAATCGTTTTGTCATTTAATTTCTTCAGCTGCACTGAATTATCATCCCCTACCGTTACTGTAACCACACCCCCATTGTACCCGAGGGGCGTACTCCTTTTCAAGCATTAACGATTTCACGCATCACAGAAAGAACGCCCAAATTCCGCGAACGCCCACCAGAACCGGGACATTCGTCCATACGCAAGGCAGGGCGGGCACATACAGTATAGTAATACAAACGCCTAGCCAGGGATCATCACGCCGATCAGTCCATCCGCGCGTGTCCCACTCGGCGTATGTCAATTCGCTCCTAGGTCTTGTCTCGGGAGGGCGGACAAGAAGGAAACGGGCCTTACGGTCAGCCTGCCCGGGCAAAATATCCGAAAAGGAAAGTGATACCCATGCCTCATAACTATGATTCCCGCCAAGGTCCGGTGCCCCCGTTCCATCCGTACACCCATAATTACCCGGGGGTGAATCCGTACGAAATTAAAGCGGTGGCTTCCTCACTGGTTCCCTATTCTCCGCCGACACCCACACCGACCCAGGCGCCGACTCCCACCCCGGTTGTCACAACCACGCCAAAGGCCGGCGGCCTGTCTCTGCCCAGCTTAAGCGACCTAAAAAGCATCGTCGACCGCATGGGCGGGATCGACGGCATCTTGGCGACGATGGGCCAGGTGCAGAAGGTGATGCAAACCGTACAGCAATTCGCCCCAATGGCGAAGCTGCTCACCTCGCTCTTGCCCGGCGGCAAAGGCAGGGCGGGCAGCAGTGTCGGCCGGATGGACGATTACCGCCCGCGCCGCCGCAAAACCAATCGCAAGAAAAGCGGCAGCCGCACCGGCTCCGGCCGCAGCGGAAAACGCTCATCGACCGGCAAATCCGGCAAGTCGGTCAAATCGGGAAAACGCCGCCGTTAATCCGGCGGCGGCTTTACTTTTACCGAGCTCTCCGGTGCTCACTTAAACCAACCGCGCTTCCTGAACCAAAGGATCATCCAACCGCCCAGCGCCGCCATTAGTCCGATCACCGCAAAATACCCGTATTCCCAATTCAATTCGGGCATGTTCACGAAGTTCATTCCATAAATGCCAGCGATTAGCGTCAGCGGCATAAAGACGGTGGTGATAACCGTCAGCGTCTTCATGATCCCGTTCATCCGATTGGAATTCAGCGAAATATAAGAGTCGCGCAAATCGGCGGTCATTTCCCGGTCAGCCTCGATCATCTCCGACAACTTAAGCAGATGGTCGTAAATATCCGCGTAATAAGCGCGCGGCTCTTTATCGCCTTGGACATGCTGTGAGTTCAAGATGCGGTACATGAGATCGCGCATCGGCACGATCGTCCGCCGCAGCTTCAGCAGCCGGCTGCGCAGGTCAAACACCTGGTTCATCAACTCCTCCACCGATTCGCTGCTTCCTTTGCCCTCCAACTCATTCAGATCATCTTCAATCGCATACACACAAGGAAAATAATGATCCACCAGGCTGTCGATCACCATGTAAGCCGCCGAATACGGCCCGTGAACCCACACCTTGCGCTCATGGGCCCGCTTCAGCATATTGCTCCACGCTTCATCCAATTCATCCAGCTGGCGCTGGTGGAACGAAACTAAGTACTCGTCCCCGATAAACAGATCCACTTCCACCGTCTCCAGCGTTCTTTCATCAATCGCATGAAGCACCAGAAATTGAAAATCGTCGTAATAGTCCATTTTCGGCCGTTGCAAAATATGCAAGCAATCCTCAATCGCCAGCGGATGGAAATGGAAGAAGCTCGACAGCAGCTCCGTCTCCTCCGGTGTTGGGGTATCCAGATCGACCCAGGTCCAGACGAACTGCTGATTATGAATCTGCTCCAGCGGAAATCCCTCCACCGTCTGGTGATCTCTCATCATGCCCATCGTTCTGATCATGCCGAACCTCCCAAAAAAAGCCAATCCTCAGCAGATTGGCTTACTCGAATTTCATCCTTAGAACAACAATTTATAGATCAGCCCGGCCATCACAAACACGATCGGAATCGTAATTACCCAGGCAATGACGATCCGCCCGGCCATCGACCAACGTACGGCGGAGAAACGTTTGGCTGCGCCTACGCCGAGGATGGACGAGGTGATGGCATGCGTCGTGCTGACGGGCAAATGAAACAACGTGGCCCCGAAAATAACCGATGCAGCGGAAAGATCCGCGGCGAAACCGTTGATCGGCTCGATTTTGAAGATCTTCGTACCCATCGTCTTGATGATTTTATAACCGCCAACCGATGTCCCGAGCGCCATCGCCGTCGCTGCGGCCAGTTTAACCCACAGCGGCACTTCCATATGATCTTGGAAGTCTGCCGTCACCAAGGCGAACGTAATAATCCCCATCGCTTTCTGGGCATCATTGGTGCCGTGCGTGAAGCTTTGGATCGCTGCAGTCACGATTTGCAACGACCGGAAGCCTTTATTGACGGTATGCGGACTACGCCGGGCAAAGATCCATCTCAGGATGGTCATGACGATGTAACCAATCACAAAAGCGATGATTGGGGAGAACACCAATCCCTCTACAATCGTCGTAAATCCGCCCCAGTTCAGCTTGTCCGGTCCAGCCCCCATGTACACCGCCCCGGCCAGGGAACCAATCAGTGCATGGGAAGAAGACGACGGAATGCCAAACCACCAGGTAATGAGGTTCCAGATAATTGCCGACAACAGCGTGGCGACCAGCACTTCCAGACCGTTATCCAGCTTCGCCGGATCGGCGACACTACCCCCAATTGTTTTCGCGACGCCCGTAAACATGATAGCACCTAAGAAGTTCATGACCGCTGCCATCATGATCGCAGTACGCGGCTTCATCGCGCGTGTTGATACCGAGGTCGCAATCGCATTGGCTGTATCATGAAACCCGTTAATGAAGTCGAACGCCAACGCCAGTATGATAACGATAAGCATAATCATTAAACTCGTATCCATAGCATTTTTGCACAGATGGCTATCTCTCTATATAAATCCGCGCAATTCCAACCTCCCGAAAATCAAATATAAAGTGAAGTTTCTTAAGAATTACGCATGATGATGGATTCCAGCATGTTGGCAACCTTCTCGGCAGCATCGGTTGTCGTCTCCAGCCGCTCATAGATCTCTTTCTTCTTGATCAGTTCGATCGGATCGGTCACCTTCATGAACAGCTCCTTGATGCAAATCCGCAGCAGTTCATCGCCTTGATTCTCCAGGTCGTTAAGACGAATCGTGTATTCGCGGATTGCGAGCAATTTTTTCTGGGACAGCAAATGAATCGCCTTTTGGATCTCATAGGCCGAGTTGCGTAAAATTTCGGCAAAGCGAGCGATATATTCGTCCGGCCCGTTCAAATTGTACATAAAAAAACGGGAAGTCGTAGCTTCCAAACCGTCGATCACATCGTCGAGGGCGGTAATCAGATGCATAATGTCGTCACGCTCGATGGGCGTAATAAACGTTTTGTTCAATTCCACGATGATTTTATGGGTGTAACCATCACATTGGGATTCGAACTCCTTCATCTTCTTGGCGAAGGCTTCAACGTCCCTGAAGTCCGCGACCTGCTGGGCGAAATAGTCCGCCGAATGCACGATCGTATCTGCCATATCCTCTAACGTCTGGAAAAAGATATCTTTCTTCTTCAGTCGCATCAGTATCCCCTTTTCTCTCCATAAGGTAGTTCTTGTGGTTGATGTTTTTACACAACCTTGAATATCTTATCACAACTGCATCACAGATAGGAAATATTGTCGCAAACATTTCACCTTCATGCGCTTATATTTCCCCTTATTCTCCCAGAGTTATCCTTTAATCGCCCTGGAAATACAAAATCTGCCTTTCTTCTCCTTTACTCTGCCTTTACATGACTGGCGAAATCCGGCGTATTGGGGACGATATGAATAAAGGTTTGGCCCGGCACCATAGGGATCTCCGCGTTATCCTTAATGAACCGGATCATATCGCCTTCCTTGCGGATCCAGTTGGCCTGAATGACTTTGCCTTGCTGGAACAATATCGCTTCACCGCCCAGCTCCAGTCCTACTTCCAGACGGCCGACATCGTCCAGCACCCGGTGGTCTGCCCCCATAACGACGACATTCGCAGCGGTTAATGGATCGCCCGTCTCCAGATCGGTGTGAGGCTCGCCATTGATGAACCGCTTGTAAAGCCCGGACGCCGCATCATATTCGTAACCCACCCGGTAGCTGTCCAGTTGAAACTTAATCTCCACGTGATTTGCGGTCTCCAGGGAATCCGAATGTTCATTTTCCTTATAAAAAAGATACCCCGGCACCGCCGTATCCTCCGTGGCATACCCGCGCTTCGCGGCGCCTTCCAGCAGCTTCTCTACGTTGGAATACAAATTGTGCGGAGCCTTCCGGGACTTGTCCCGCCAGAAATAAGCGCCGGCGTTTGTGATCTCGTCCAGATCCTCTTTATGCTGTCTTTGCAGGATCGCAAACGCTTCGTTGCTCGCCCCGGCATGCACCAACACCCCGTGGTAGCTCTCGCCCAAATCGATCATGTACGGGCGAATGCTGCGAATCGGGCCGATCTTGGCATTGTCCGCTTGACTGTGGAAGATGGATACAAGCCGCGTGACTCCGCCTTCCGCCAACACCTCGTATACAACATCGGCATCGATTAACCCCGATTGCGGGCGGGCTGCCGGCGCATTGTTAATCATAATGGCAAGCGGTCTGCGGGTCAGCGGCTCCTCGAGCGGCAATCCCGTCAACGGAGCCGTATAGGCAGGCGCCGCCGGTTCGGGCTCAGCAGTGTCCTCCGGGGTCTCCGTCTGTTGCGGCGGAGCGATGTTATCCGCAGGCGTGGCCGTCTCCTCGACCTTCCCGCAAGCGGAGAGCATAACGATAAGCAAGAATAAGAGCAGCAGCCAACTTAACTTCAATGATTTCAAAGGCATGTCCTCCGTCAAAATTCTTAAGTTTTTTACATTATACGTTGAATTCCTCTTTCGGGGGAAGCCGGAACAAAAGCAAACCTCTCAGCGAACCCCATATTTCATTCTAATTCTGAATTGGGTGTTTAAAATACAGTTCTTCATATGAATACTACAGGAGAGGAGAGATTATCCACGGGATCAAACGAACCTTGTCGCCGCATCCATGTATAAGGAGATGAAGAGATGATCGTAAAATGGTTAAGGGAGAGCATCGTTGCCTCTTGGCTGCTCTTGCTGTTCAGACTATATGTAGGTTACGAGTGGCTAACCTCCGGTTGGAGCAAAGTAACCGGCGGGTTTAATGCCGCTGGATTTCTGACGGGCGCTTTGGCGAAGACCGGCGGCGAACACCCCGCTGTGCAAAGCTGGTGGGCTTCCTTCCTCGAGCATTTTGCCGTGCCCAACGTCGGTTTGTTTAATATCCTTGTCCCTTACGGCGAGGTACTTGTCGGTCTGGGCCTGATCCTGGGCGGCTTCACTTGGCTGGCTGCCTTCTTTGGCATGGTCATGAACTTTGCCTTCTTGTTCTCAGGGACCGTAAGCACGAACCCGCAGTTGCTGCTGCTCCAAATCTTTATCGTTGTCGCCGGCACGAACGCCGGGCGGATCGGATTGGACTACTTCATCCAGCCTTACTTCCGCAACAACTACGGACGGCGGCGTTAACCAGTCCCATCCCGAGAAAAAAAGCGCAGAACCCCAATTCCCAATTCTTGAGGTTCTGCGCTTATTTATATGGATCGGTCGTTGTGTACCGGGATCACCGCCCGGTCAACGACCGCCGAACTTCCAGCAGTTTAAGCTAAGGCTGCCGTATTGATAATCCTGAAACAATTTCACAGCATGGCGTTCATCGTCTGCCGCCCCCATGGCGTAGAAGAGCGGAACAAAATGCTCCCGTCCGTACGAAGGAATCGCCATCCGGACATGCGGTGCTTTGCGGTCATAATCAAAGAGCTGCCGCAAGTCCCAGTTCTCCAGCTGCTCTCCGATCCAATCGTCGAATTCCACGGCCCACGCAGCCGGCTCTCGTCCTTCCCAATCGAGCAGGCGAAGATTATGAACAAGTCCGCCGCTGCCGATCACAAGGACGTTCCGCTGCCGCAGCTCCGTAAGCATTTTGCCGATGGCATACTGCTCTTCAGGCTCGCGTTTGGCGTCCACAGACAAGGCTACGACAGGGATATCGGCAGACGGAAACATCAGCCGCAGCACAACCCAGGCTCCATGGTCCAGACCTCTGCCTGTCGAAGTTTTGTAAGGCAGATTGTGCGCTCGGAAAATCGCTTCGATTTCTTCACTAAGCTCGGGACTGCCCGGCGCCGGATACTCGATCGCGTACATCTCTTCCGGGAAGCCGTAGAAATCGTGCATCGTCATATGCTTCGTATCCGTCGAGACCCATTGATCCGGAGCATCCCAGTGCGCCGAGAAGATCACAATGGCATCGGGCGGTTCCAGAATTTCTTGACCCAAGCGGTGAAGAAAATCCGTATATGCGTTCTTCTCAATCGCTAATGTAGGCGATCCGTGTGCAATAAACAATGCAGGCTGAGACATCTCCCAAACCTCCCTACGCCAAAAAAATGGTTACACCTTCATTGTATCCATCCCCGAAGGATTTTACCAGTTTTTGTACGTCTGGGTTTGACGGTGCCTCCTACTCATGTCCTTAAATCATCCAATGCTGCCACTCGGTCTGCAGGGCTTCCAACCCTCCGAGCCATTCCTTAGTCTTCCGGATGACCTGTTGCTGATGGTCACCGGACGAGAACGTGTGACTGCCTTGGAAAATAATCTCCTTATCGCAGCGCCCCTCTGGACGCATCCAGAACACCTTCTGATATAAGAAAGCATAGTCCGCCGGAATAATATCGTCTGAGGTTCCATGAACAACCAGTACGTCACCGGAAAATTTAACGGCTTCCTGGAACGGTTGATATTCGCCCAGCGAATCAAAAAATTTCGGCGTCAGTCCGTAGCCCAAATAGTCAGCGCTCCCTTGCTTTACCGCCCGGTCATATAGATCGCGTCCGGTGATTTTGACAATATCGCTGAACGGGTAGCCAACCGCCGACCATAAGACAAGGTTCTTTACGCGTCGGTCACGGATGGCGGTTAGGAGGGCAATCAAACTGCCAAGGCTGTGTCCAAGCAGCGATACCCGCGTCGGGTCAACGTCAAACGCGCTCAGGCCATAATCCAGCACCGAACGGGTCTGGGCGATCATCGACTCTACGCCATGGTCACCGTAAGAACCGCTGCTCTCGCCGCATCCGAGATAGTCGAAGCGAAGCACGAGGAAGCCGTCTGCTGCAAGCTCCCTTGCAGTCTTGACGAATAGACGGTCAACGCCGATACGGCTGCCTACAAATCCGTGGCAGATGACGACCAAGGGAGCGCGTTGGCAGCGCCCCCCTTGTTTGTTCTCGGCCGGGTAATGTATGCTGGCCGCAAGCTGTTCTTCTCCATGATTGATCACAATCTGTCTTTCCATAACCCGTCTCCTCCCCGTATTCCGGCAATGATATATACTTTAAATCCGATAAGTTTAATATGATTTTGTTTGAACTTATCTTAGCATTACCCGAGCCGGGGTGTCAATCGGATCGCGCAGATCGCAAGAAACTCACTTATTCATAGGACTGGCGGAAGTACGCATGGGTGGTAACCCGGCCCTCCCACTCTTTCATAAACCGATGATTCCCCAGATCACCTTCGTCACACGCCTCGTCATCCCCGCACAACATGCCGCTTTCCTCATCGCTCTCATTGGTTACGACTTCTTCCAGGCTTCCCCGAGAGTTGCTGTTCAGCAAATACCTCCGGGTCAGCTCCGATTCATATTTTCCCACTGGCTCTGCCTCCCGCAACTTTAGTGTGATTGTGTGCAGACCGCCTTGTCGCCATCAAATCGATTTTCAGCCTGATTGCCGGCGCCTGCCGTTTTGCTTATAGAGTAGTTTTTGGAGGGAGGGACGCTTTTTATTCCTTGTTCAAGGAATGTTCATGATCCATTAGTTCTGTTCCGCTTCCACTTCTGCCGTGCCTCGGTCCCTTGCGAATGGGACAAACTATGAAGTATACTACGGAAGAAACTGGGAGGAGAGATACAACCATGTACATCCACGAAATGATCGGCGAAACGAAACGGCTACGACAACAAATGACGCCGGAGAACGAAGCATATTTCGGGGAAATGGTCTTGTACTTCCGTTCCGGCTCCAGCTCGCTTAGTGAAGCCAAAGGGGAAGAACTCCTGCTGGACATCGCCCGGCAAATCATCAAAAATCAAGCCAAAGGCATCTCGGCGGCAGAACGCTTCGGCCCCGATCCGAAGGCTTATTGTGCGGAGCTGGCGGAGGACGTAAAGGCACGGAAGCCCCGGACGCTGAAGGACAAAATCAAATATTATACGATGATCCCCTGGGTAGCTTTGACCTGGGTCTTCTTTATTTATATGATCACCGGTTTCTTCAGCAAATGGTTTGGCGGGGAGCTCGAATATACACAGATCAGCACCTCCTCGCTGTTGATCATCGCCGTACTGTCTATCGTGCTGATTGAGCTGGTCACTCGCTTCCTCGGCAATAGCTCCAAAGCCGTCGAAGGCCAGAAGGCCGCCGGAGGTGGAAGACCGGCAGGACCAGGAGCAAAACCAGGAATGCAGTCCAACTCAGGACCGCGCGGCTTTAATCTTCGTGCGTTCGGCACTTACATCGCCGTTGCCGCCGTGTTGATCATTGTTGGCACCGTATTAAACCGAATTATGCCGGCATTTACCGTTTCGCCTTGGGACAGCCTGATCTTGTTTGCCGTGGGACTGGCTGGGCAAATTTTCTTTTTTGGTCGCCGCTCGAAGAATTAAGCAGAAAAACCACAGAAGCCGCATCCCCCAAACGATCAAGAGGATGCGGCTTTTGCGGTTTATTTTTACATAAGGAGATCAAATCTCGATCCGTTTCTTCAGCAAATACGTTATCGCGTAAAACATCAAAGCCGCTACGACCACTTCAAGCAAGAACGGCCCAAGCGGAAGCAGATTCACCGATTCACTCGCCACTGCACCGTTCTCCTCGGCCATCCCGATATGAATGATTCCGAAGTTCGCAAAGGTACTATTCGTATCTCGAAAGATCAGGCTTTCCACCCAAGACAACCCGTTCTGAATGACAAAAAAGGAAATGATGCCGACCCACGTCCCGGCTTTGCCCCGGATGCTGACGCTGGCGCCAATCGTGATCGCCATAAAGACCGTTAGCACCAGCAGCGTATACACCCAAATGATGGTCAGGATGACGAACAGAGTGTTTTGGAGCCCGTTCGTCTCAATTTGAATAATGTTGATCGGTACCTGGGCGATCCGAAAATAGATCGCAGCATGAACCACGACAATCACCGCGATGATCAGCGCCACGAGCCAACTGAATACCAGGCAAGACAGGATCGTCCATACCGGATGCAGCGGGAGCAGACGGCGATGATAGGCTTTGATATTGTAGGCAAACGTTTTGCAGGACTGCACGACCATAATGATAGCAGCGGTAAAATAAAGAACGGTGGTTAAGCCAAAGATCGTCTCCGCATCCCAATGGCGAAGGTTGCCTGTGATCGACAGCAGTCCTTGCACGATGACCAGGATCGCAGCCAGCCCCAGCACGGTATTGGCATTTTGTTTGATATCGTACTTCAGCAGCTTTCTCATTTACGCGAACACCTCTCTGAACATGTCATCGACGCTCTTGCCATAGCGAATCCGCAGGTTCTCCACTTCCTCCTGCATGACAACCTCGCCGCTGCGGATAAAGATTACCTCATCGAAAATCCGCTCAATATCCGAAACCAGATGGGTAGAGATGACGAGGCTGCTCTCTTCGTTGTAAAATTCCACGATCGCATCCAAAATTTTGGTCCGGGCCACCGGGTCCACCCCGCCGATCGGCTCGTCAAGCAGATACAGCTTGGCATTTCTCGATAACGTTAACGTCAGTTGAAGCCGTTCGTTCATGCCCTTCGACAGGGAGCTGATTTTGTCCTTCTCATTCAGATTCATAAAGTCCAGCATCGTGCCGGCCTTCTCCTCATCGAAATCCGGGTAGAAATCGCGGTAAAATCCAATTGCATCCCGCACCTTCATCCACGATTCCGTTAATGGACGATCGGGCATGAAGGAAACCAACGATCTCGTCGTTAGTCCCACCGGCGTTCCGTCCACCGACACCTTGCCTCCGGAAGGATGAATCAGGCCGGCGGCGATTTTCATCAGTGTGCTTTTGCCGCTGCCATTCGTGCCTAGCAGGCCAACGATCTTTCCTTTGCCGACGCTGAAGGACACGCCATGCAATGCCTTTTTGCTGCCGTACGATTTTGATAGGCCTTGTACTTCCAGTAGCGGTTTCATTGATGGTTGCCCTCCTTTAGCGTCGCTCATCCGTCTTTATGGCGTCGGCGACAAGCGCCGCAATATCCTCGTTGCTAAAGCCCAGCTCCTGCATGCCTCCGATAAAACGATCCAGCAGCTCACCGGCCATTTCTTTTTTGATGGTCATAATTTTCGTTTCCTCGCTTGTCACGTATCTTCCGAGTCCGCGTTTCGTTTCCACGATGGCTTCACGCTCCAATTCCTGAAAAGTCCGCTGCACGGTATTCGGATTAATTTGCAGCTCGGCCGCAAGCTCGCGTACCGACGGAATTTTGTCGCCGGCCTTCAATCGGCCAGTGACGATTTCCCTTTTTAAATAATTCATAATTTGTAGATAGATCGGCAGATTATTATCGAATTCGATGCTCACGTTCCTTGGCTCCTTTCCGCCGTGTGCCGCCGTTAGTGATTCTACCGGTCAAGCAACATCCCGTTTTTTAAACGTAACAAAGCTTACTGCAAGAAACAAGATCAAATAGGCGGCGATCACCACGGAGGAGAAGGTTAACGTCATGCCCGGCATCGGCGGATTCCCGTTTAGGTATACCGTTAAATCGGCGTTGGCGAAGATGAGATACTTGGCGAAGGCGTATCTCGAAAGCAAGGCCACCACCAGTTCCTCCAGCACAACAATGAACATGCCGATCCCAATTGTCGCTCCTGTCGAACGAGTCAGAATGCTTACTAGAAAAGTGATCGTAACGTAAACAACGGTATAAATGAACTGATACAAGGCGCTGGTTAGAACTTCGCTCCAGCCGATTCCCTGCACGCTGGCAGATCCGAATCCGTAGATCAGCCCGCCGCCCAACAGGGCAACCGCCAGTGAAAAGACGAAGAGAGACATCGTGAACAGCAGCACAGCCACGTATTTAGAGGCCAAGATACGGCTGCGATTTTGCGAGCGGATCAGCAGCAGCTTGATCGTCCCCAGACTGTGCTCCTTCGCCACAATCCCTGCGGTACAAATAATGACCAGCAAGGTCATCATTTGACCTAAGCCGTTTCGGGACATGGCCATTAACGCAAAATCCAGGAACCCTACCGACTGCTGCGAGAAAGTGTGCATCATGTACAGCATCCCGGCAATCGACGCGGCGATCAGCGTATAAGGGACGATAAAGCTGTCCTTCTTGGACATCTTAAGCCATTCGTTCACAACAAGCGGTGTAAATTTACGCAATTTGGTTTCCTCCCGTCCATTTCAAGAATTCGTCTTCCAACGATTGCTTAACTTCTTCGATCCGGTAGATGGCGATCCCTTCGCTGCCCAGCGCGCCAACGACGCGTGGGATATAGCTGTCGCGTACGGCGACCGTCACTTCGCCCCGTTCCGGAGACATCCCCAGCAGGCGGATTTCTTCCATCCGGATGAGTCGGGCTTTCGCCGCTTCGGCATCGCTGACCCGGAACGTCACGTTCACCCGTTCCTCGGTTTTCTCTGCCGCCTCACCTAGGGCGCGTTCGGTCACGAACTTCCCTTCCTGAATGACGACCACGCGGCTGCACATCAGCTCCATTTCGGCCAGCAAATGGCTGGAGACCAGCACAGCAATCCCTTCCTCGGCCGCAACGCGCTTCAGATAGTCGCGCATTTCCCGAATCCCGGCCGGATCCAGCCCGTTGGTCGGCTCATCGAGAATCAGAATCGACGGCCGATGCAATAAAGCCTGCGCGATGCCCAGGCGCTGACGCATGCCTAGCGAGTACGCTTTTACACGTTTTTTCATCGCCTTCTCCAAGCCTACCAGCCGGGTGACCTCCTGAATCCGCTCCTCCGTAATCCCTTCGCTCATTCGCGCGTACTGCTTCAGATTGTCATATCCGGTCATGTACGGGTAAAACTCTGGATTCTCAATAATCGCGCCAACGTGGGCGATCGCTTGGGTGAAATGATTCCGGATACTAAATCCTTTGATCTGGACATCGCCCTCCGTCATTCCGATCAGACCCACGATCATCCGAATCGTGGTCGTCTTCCCTGCACCGTTAGGTCCGAGCAGACCCACAATTTCTCCCCGTCGAATTTCGAAAGACAGCTTATCAACAATCCGTTTGCTGCCAATCGCCTTCGTCACCTGTTGTACCGACAAGACGACCGGCTTTTGTCCCTGCTCTTGTCCCTGCAATTTCGCCGCATCCGCTCCAAAGCCCGGGGCGACATTTTCAATAGACTGATGCTGCACGTTCACTTCATTCACTCCTTTTGATCGATGCTCTGTAATGTGATACTGGAATGCCATGTACCTGAATGCGAGTTCTTGATTGTGCTACGTTTCGATTCCATGGTTTCGAGTCGTTGTATTAGTGTTATAGTTAAATAGTACACTAGGTCATTGATATTGTCAACACTAACGGAACGTAGAGACGTTATTTGTCATTTCCCGCGGCATTTCCCGAGCTAACGGAACAGGGAGACCTTATTTTGGGAAAAAGGGGCCAATCCAGCGGCTTCCCGTTCAAATAGCGCTCCTGGGTTCCGTTAGAAATGGATGAGGGCCTTGTGACCTACGAATAAGGTCCGTACGTTCCGTTACAGTCACGTTCCCGATCCAGACCTCCATGCTAGAGTGAAAGGCTGGGCGGGGCCCAGCCCCTCCTCATCAAACCGTACGTGAGGTTTTCCCTCATACGGCTTTCCGATGTTCGTCATCATGAGCATGCAGATTACAAGAGCGTTTTAAGTCCATATTGAATAGACAAAGACTTCACTTCGCGCAGCGAACTCAACCATCGTCTGCGTTTGTGTTTCTTAGCATACCACTTCGCAAACCGCTGCCGGATATACCAATCCAACTTCGCCATCTTCCTCTGGCTGTAAGCTGTGTAGTAGTAATTGCGCCAGCCTTGAATCTTTGGATTCAGGTACTCCACGTGCTCTTCGAAACTCAGGCGTCGCATACCTGGCGGAGCTAATCGCTCTTTTACCCCTTCCCGTATTCGCTCTTCCGCCTTCCGGCACAACCACTGCTGGGTTGTGTAGTACACTTGGCCTTTGGATGTTTCGGCCTTCGTCTTTCGATGATGCATGCCCAGAAAATCGAAGCCTTCTTCCCCAGTCCAAAGTCCAACGATGCGCGTTTTCGTGGGGTGCAGGGTTAATTCCAGGCGTTCCATAATCGCTCGTATGAGTTCATAGGCCCGCTGTGCGTCCTTCTTCGTCTTGCAGATGATCACCAGATCATCTGCATAACGCGTCAGTTCCCCAAGCTTACCGCCATGTCGTTCCCACAGAAGATCAAAGTAATTCAGGTAGATGTTCGCCAGCAGTGGTGAGATCACTCCCCCTTGCGGTGTACCCAAGTCTGAGCGTCGGATGTTTCCTTCTTCCATCACTCCCGCACCTAACCACTTCCTCACCAACTTCAAGATTCGCCTGTCACTGATCCGCATTTCGATCAGCTTCATCAGTTTCTCCTGATTGATGTTGTCGAAGTAGCCTTGGATGTCGACGTCGACCACCCAATTTCCTTTGCGGTTGCATGCTTTCCGGATTCGCTCCAACGCCTGTTTCGCGCTCCGCTTAGGCCGAAAACCGAAAGACGTGTCCTGAAAATCCGCCTCGAAAATGGGTTCCATGACGAGTTTGGTCGCCATCTGGATGACGCGGTCTCTCACCGTCGGGATCCCCAGCGGTCGCAGTTTGCCATCTTTCTTCGGGATGTAGTGGCGTCTAACGGGTTGTGGATGGTACTTCCCTTCTTTCAGTAGCCGTTGACATTCAAGCACAAAACGCATTTCTCCCTGTTTCTCGATGTCTGCCAACGTCTCTCCATCCACTCCTGCCGAGCCCTCGTTGGCTCGTACCCTTCGCCACGCTTCCCATAAGATGTCTACCCGATAGACCTTGTCGTACAGCGCGTGAAATCTTCGCTTCTTGTTCTCCTTGGCCGCATGACCGAGTTTCCCTTGGAGTTCTTGAACGTTTTCCTCTGGTGTTGTTAGCCGTTTGGCATTCACTGACTCGTACCTCCTCAAGAAACTTGAACAAAGCAGGGCTCCTTCCCTCCCGCAGGTTGTGTTGTCCTGCGTTCCACGGTACTATGAGCCCCTCGGACTCCCTTCCTGCAGACCGTTCACTTCACCTCTGGGGCTTATAGAAGGCCTCTTTACGGTTTCTGCAACCGTGCAGGGGAGGGCCTCCCCAGTTCACTGCATCCTCTTTCATACCATGCCGTTCCCTCTACGCCGGAGGATTCTTCACTGCCGCTCCAAGTTCTAGGCAGCTTCCATGGCCTTCGTCCATGTACGCGGGACTCGGCTTCCTCTTTTCCCTCTTGCGAGGCCTTTTTGACGACGCGGCAGGATTCACTTTCATGTTACGGCCTGGTATGTTGCTCGCCCTGCCTCTGACAGGTACTTTCGTCGATACGCTTCTACGTACAGATTTCGCCATACGTAGGTATCCTAGCTACGCGGGGGCTTGGCCCTTCCCGCGACCGGACTTTCACCGGCTAGAAGATGCGTGCTTAGCTGGGCACGCCATACCAAAAAGCCCTCCCCGACCAAAGTCGAAGAGGGCTGTTCGCCTCTAATTTTTTCGCTTCCAGCTTATATCAGCAAATTAAACAAATTCAAATCCCGATTCAGCTCGGTATATACGATGCCTTTCGCGGACATGCGCCCGATCAATGGTTCGTAATCCGCTTTGTCGCTCAGCTCGATGCCAACCAAGGCCGGGCCGTTCTCTTTGTTGTGCTTCTTCGTGTACTCGAACCGCGTGATGTCGTCGTTTGGCCCCAGCACCTCTTCCAAGAATTCGCGAAGCGCTCCGGCCCGCTGCGGGAAATTAATCAAGAAATAGTGCTTCAGCCCTTCATAGATCAGTGACCGTTCCTTCATTTCCTGCATCCGGTCGATGTCGTTGTTACCGCCGCTGATGACACAGACCACCGTCTTCCCGCGGATTTGGTCACGGTACATATCGAGTGCCGAGACTGGCAACGCCCCTGCTGGTTCTACAACGATGGCACTATCGTTGTAGAGCTCCAAAATCGTCGTACATGCCTTGCCTTCCGGAACCTGAACGATGTCGTCCAGGAGGTTGGCGCAAATTTCGTAATTCAAATCGCCAACCCGCTTCACCGCCGCGCCGTCCACAAATTTATCGATCGATTCCAGCGTGACAACCTGCTTCTGCCTTAACGCTTCCGTCATGGACGCCGCACCGGACGGTTCAACGCCGATGATCTTCGTATCAGGGCTTACCGTCTTCAAGTAAGTCCCGATGCCCGACACCAACCCGCCGCCGCCGATGGTGACGAAGACGTAATCCGCCGGTGTAGTCAGGCTTTCCATAATCTCCATGCCGATCGTCCCGTTCCCGGCAACAATCTTCGGATCGTCAAACGGGTGAATGAACGTCATCCCGCCTTCCTGGCAGGCTTTCATCGCCTCCGCATAAGCATCATCGTAGGTGTCACCGATCAGAACGACCTCCACATGCTCGCCGCCAAATCTTTTGACCTGCTTGATTTTCTGGTTCGGTGTCGTGCTGGGCATATAGATTTTCCCTTGAATGCCTAGCGCATTGCAGGAGAACGCTACGCCCTGCGCATGGTTGCCGGCGCTCGCGCACACGATTCCGCGCTTCAGATCTTCGGGCTGCAGGCTGCGAATCATGTTGTACGCCCCACGGATCTTGAAGGAGCGCACGACCTGCAGATCCTCCCTTTTTAAATACACATTGCATTCATATCTAGCCGATAACGTTGCGTCGAGCTGCAACGGAGTTCGGATGACCACTTCCTTCAGCACGTGATGCGCTTTGACGATGTCTTCCATGCCTACCGTTTGTCGTTCCGCCTGATTCATCTATTTCTCCTCGCTTTAACTGAGTTCTCTCATTCTAATAAAGGTACACCTGAAACCGCCTCCGGTTCAAGTTATTTTGTACAGTCAGGGAAACGCCCCTCCGTACGGGCAAATGCTCCCGGCTCGGAAGGGCGTTTACGTTCGAACCTATAGCTTAACGTTTCTTTGGTATTAGACGGTCATCGGTATGACCTTTCGAGTTCGTCTCTTGGGACAGCTCGGTCAGCTCCCATTCCATCGTGCCGTACACGGGGTCGGAAGGGAACTCCTCGCCTTTTTGCAAATAGACTTCCCGTCCCAGCTCATCCCGGTAAACGCCGTCGACTTCCACTTCTTCGCGCGAGACCGGTAGCATTTCCTTCATTTTGTCGCTCATGATGATGCCGCCTCCCATTCGAGTATTACAGGGACTCAGAAGAAAATCCCCAATATCCCTTAACATGCTCGAAAGGGCAGCGGATTATCCTTGACGGATCATCTCACTAGACGAGCGCCTTCGCGGCAATATCCGACCGTTGATGCTTGCCCTCGAACGTAATGAGGTTCGCTGCCTCATAGGCTTTGTCCCGGGCTTCGGCAATCGATTGTCCCAGGCCAACCACGCCAAGCACACGCCCGCCGTTCGTGACCCACTCGCCTGCTTCGTTCTTCGACGTGCCGGCATGGAACACCAACGCCCCTGCAGCCTGCGCTTCCTCCAGCCCGCGGATCGGCAGGCCCTTCGGATAGGAAGCCGGATAACCGCCGGAGGCCAGCACAACGCAAACCGCCGCTTCCTCGCTCCACTCGATATCTACTTGATCCAACGTCCCATTTACCGCTGCCAAGAAAATCTCCAGCAGATCACTCTTCAAACGCGGCAGAACAACCTGGGTTTCCGGATCGCCAAAACGGGCGTTAAATTCGATTGTCTTCGGTTTGCCGTCCGGCGTAATCATCAACCCCGCAAACAGCACGCCGCGGAACGGCCGGCCTTCCGCAACCATGGCCTTCGCGGTTGGTTTGATGATCGTTTCGATAGCCTCTTCGATAATCGAATCCGCGATATGCGGCAACGGGGAGTAGGTTCCCATGCCGCCGGTGTTCGGGCCTTTGTCACCGTCATACACCTGTTTGTGGTCTTGCGCCGCAACCATAGGACGGACGGTTTCCCCGTCGACAAACGACAGGATCGACATTTCCTGTCCTTCAAGAAACTCCTCGATCACGACCTGGCTGCCGGATTCGCCAAACACTTTGTCAACCATGATGTTCTTTAGAGCTGTTTCCGCCTCTTCGCGAGTGAAGGCGACCGTTACACCTTTGCCTGCGGCAAGTCCGTCCGCTTTAATCACGATTGGCACCGGACGGCTTTGGAGATACTTAAGCGCCTGCTCGTAGTTGTCGAACTTTTCGTATGCGGCGGTCGGAATGTTGTATTTTTTCAGCAGATCCTTCATAAAAGTCTTGCTGCCCTCGATATGCGCAGCATTCTTACGCGGGCCAAATACCGGGATGTTCTTGGCTTCGAACACATCCACGATGCCGTCTGCGAGCGGATCGTCCGGACCTACGACGACCAGGCCCACACGCTTCTCCTCCGCAAAAGCCGCCAGCTTATCGAATTCGTTCACCTGAATCGGCACCAGCTCGGCGATTTGTCCGATCCCCGCGTTCCCCGGAGCGCAATAAATCTTATCGGCCTTCGGGCTTTTCGCCAGGCTCCAGCAGATCGCGTGCTCACGCCCTCCGGCGCCAATCACCAAAATATCCATAGTCTCCTCCCTCGCTTCTGAATAGTTAGTTAACTAAATGAAATAACTTGAAATTCTACTGTTAATTTTGCACCTTACCCGCATTTGAACGAAACTAACTGGAAAATGTACCGCTAATTTAAGCTCAAAACGTTGATGAAGGCATTTTCGCTCAAATTAACGGCAGGTTTTACAGTTAAGTAGGCAAAATCAAGCGTTACGGCTGAAATAACAGTAGGTTTTACAGCTATTTGCCCACGCACGTTTGTGCGTCTGCGAAAAGACGGCAGGCCGCCGCAGCGGTCTGCCGTTTGCCTTTAACCTAGTGTTTGAAATGGCGCACGCCGGTGAAGACCATCGCGATGCCGTGCTCGTTGGCAACTTTGATGGACTCCTCGTCCTTCACGGAGCCGCCCGGTTGGATAATCGCCGTGATCCCGGCTTTGGCAGCTGCTTCGACCGTGTCGCCCATCGGGAAGAACGCGTCCGACGCCAAGACGCTGCCTTTCGCTTTCTCTCCCGCTTGCTCGATCGCGATCTTCGCTGCACCTACGCGGTTCATTTGCCCCGCGCCAACGCCAATGGTCATATCGTCCTTCGCCAAGACAATCGCGTTCGACTTCACATGTTTAACCACTTTCCAGCCAAACAGCAGCTGTTTCAACTCTTCTTCGGTTGGCTTGCGATCGGTCACGACCGTCAAGTCGGACTCTTTCAGCGTATGCACATCGCTTTCTTGCACGACCATCCCGCCGTCGATCGAGGTGACAACAAACTGGCTGCTGCGGCTTGCGCCCAGCTCCAGACCGCCAAGCTTCAGCAAACGGAGGTTTTTCTTCTTCGTGAGAATCTCCAGCGCTTCTTCCGTGAAGCCTGGTGCCAAAATAATCTCCAGGAAAATCTCCTTCATCAGCATCGCCGTATCTGCATCAATGATGCGGTTGGCAGCGACGATCCCGCCGAAGATCGATACCGGATCGGCCTCGTACGCTTTCTTGTAAGCTTCCAATACGCTGGCGCCCACGCCAACGCCGCAAGGATTCATATGCTTGACCGCGACGACCGCCGGCTCGTCAAATTCCTTAACGATTTGCAGCGCCGCGTTCGCATCGTTGATGTTATTATAGGAAAGCTCCTTGCCGTGGAGTTGCTCTGCATTCGTCAGCGTGTCCGCTGCTGCCAACGGTTTGCGGTAAAACGCCGCTTTTTGATGCGGATTTTCGCCATAACGCAAATCTTGGATTTTCTCGTAGGTGACCGTGAAACGCTCTGGCAACGGATCGCCCGTCACCTTCGACAAATAATCGGAGATCAAGGCATCGTAAGCCGCCGTATGGCGGAAAACTTTGGCCGCAAGCCGTTTACGCGTTTCCAATGTCGTATCACCGCTCGTACGTACTTCCTCGAGCACGGTCCCATAGTCAGCCGCATCGACAATAACGGTAACAAACGCATGGTTTTTCGCAGCCGAACGAAGCATTGTCGGTCCGCCGATGTCGATATTTTCGATGGCGTCCTCATAGGTGACATCCGGCTTTGCAATCGTTTCTTGGAACGGGTAGAGGTTAACGACCACGAGGTCGATATAGTCCAATCCCAGTTCCTTCATCTGTGCTTGGTGCTCCTCGCTGTCGCGCACCGCCAGCAGCCCGCTATGCACGGCAGGATGCAGCGTTTTAACGCGTCCGTCGAGGATTTCCGGGAACCCGGTGACATCGGAAATTCCGATCACCGGTACGCCTTCCTTCGCCAGCAGGTTTTTTGTGCCCCCCGTCGAAATGATTTCCACACCCAGCTGCGACAGCTCGCGGCAAAAATCCACGATACCTGTTTTATCCGACACGCTTACGAGCGCTCTTTTCATACTCACAATCGGCTCCTCCTTTATTTTGGCGAATCCTGCCCCCGATATTTCTCGGGAAATATCGAAACCCTGCATCTGTTCTAAAAGCTATCCGATAATCCTGAAAACTCCTGTAGACAAGCGCTTTTTCGGCGCTGTCTATTCCGACAGAATCGTCACTTTTCTTCCTTCCACGCGCACGCGGTTCTTCGCGAACCACGACACGACCTGCGGATATAAGCGCCCTTCGGCCGCATGGATCTTGGCTTCGAGCGATTCCAGCGTATCGTCCGCCGTAATCTCCACCGCCGCCTGAGCAACCACTGCGCCGGTGTCCATGCCGCCGTCAACCAAATGAACCGTAACTCCCGTCATTTTTACGCCGTAGTCCCAAGCCTGCCCAATCGCATTTTTTCCCGGAAAAGCCGGCAGTAACGATGGATGAATATTAATCATGCGCCCGGCGTACGGCTCAACCAACACCGAAGTGAGCAACCGCATGTATCCGGCCAGCACAACCAAATCGATTTGGCGCTTGTCCAGCTCGGCAGCAATTTCCGCCTCATAATCTTCTCGACGCGCATAGGCCTTCGGGTCAAAAAGATAGCATTCCACGCCGGCTTGGCGGGCCCGTTCGACGACAAAGGCCTGCGGCTTATCGCAAACGAGCAACACAATCTCAGCGTCCAGCTCGCCCGACCGCGTCGCGTCGAGCAAATTCTGAAAATTACTGCCGTTCCCCGAGGCAAACACGGCAATCCGGTATTTCGCTCCCATTAGACATCCGCTCCTGCAAAAGTCACGACCCGCTGTCCTTCCGTCACTTTACCGATCACGTAAGGCGTTTCTCCTGCTTGTTCCAACGCAGCGACCGCAGCCTCAGCCTGATCCTCCGCCACAACAATCACGAGCCCGATGCCCATGTTAAACGTCGTAAACATATCGCGGTTGCTCACGTTCCCTGTCTTCTGCAGCAAGTCGAAGATCGGCAAAATCGGCCAAGACCCGTAGTTGATCTCCACGTTTACGCCTTCCGGCAGAACGCGAGGGATATTCTCGATGAAGCCGCCGCCCGTAATGTGAGCCATCCCCTTCACATCCACCTGCTCCAGCAGGGACAATACCGGCTTCACATACAGCTTGGTTGGCGTGAGCAACACGTCGCCCAACGACTCCCCGCCTAACTCCGGCAGCTTGTCGGTCAAAGCGTAGCCCGCTTCTTCCAGCAAGAGCTTGCGAACCAGCGAGAACCCGTTGCTGTGCACGCCGCTGGACGCCAGACCAATCACCGTGTCGCCAGGGGTAATGCGGCTGCCGTTTACGATCTTGCTCTTGTCAACGACACCCACCGTAAACCCGGCGATGTCGTACTCGCCTTCACTGTACATGCCCGGCATCTCAGCGGTCTCGCCGCCGATCAATGCGCAGCCCGACCTACTGCAGCCTTCCGCGATGCCGGCGACAATGGCCTCGATTTTTTCAGGGACAACCTTATCGCACGCCAAATAATCGAGGAAAAAGAGCGGCTCCGCCCCCTGCACGACGATATCGTTTACGCACATCGCTACCGCATCGATGCCGATCGTATCGTGCTTATCCATCGCAAAGGCAATTTTCAGCTTCGTGCCCACGCCGTCCGTTCCCGACACGAGCACCGGCTCCGCGTACTTGTCCTTGTTCAATCCGAACAAAGCGCCAAATCCGCCAAGATCGGTCATCACTTCCGGCCGGAACGTCCGTTTGACGTGCTTTTTCATGCGCTCTACCGCTTCATTCCCGGCTGCGATATCGACGCCGGCTTTCTTATATGCTTCAGACACGAGAGGGACCCACTCCTTTAACTTTTTGAACACGAGGAAACCATTTATCCAATCAATTCATCACGTGAAATAAGTCGAATCTACGCAAAACACCCGTCACGAGTCGGATGGCACAAGACACGAATCGCTAAACGCTAACGAATTCAGCAAGTGCACCCAAACTTCTCTTCCCCGTCGAAATCCGTCCGGGTCGGATAATCGTTGTCGAAGCAGGCCATGCAGAGGCCGCCCTTGTAGTCCGTCGCGTTATCCCCGCCCACCGCCTGGATCAGCCCCTGCGGGCTGAGAAACTCCAGCGAATCGGCATTGATCTCCTTGCAGATCTCTTCCACCGATTTGTAGGAGGCGATCAGCTCACCGCGATCCGGCGTATCGATGCCGTAGAAGCAAGGGTTCTTGAACGGCGGCGAGGTGATGCGGACATGCACCTCCGTCGCGCCGGCTTCGCGCAGCAGATTGACGATCCGTCGCGAGGTCGTGCCGCGAACGATCGAATCGTCGATCATCACAACGCGCTTGCCTTCTACAACGCGGCGCACCGCGCTCAGCTTCATCTTTACGCCTTGCTCACGCAGCTCTTGGCTTGGTTGAATGAACGTGCGGCCAGTGTATTTATTTTTGATCAAGCCCAGCTCGTAAGGGATGCCGGTCTGCTCCGCATAGCCAATCGCGGCGGAAATACTGGAGTCCGGAACGCCGGTGACCACATCTGCGTCGACAAAAGACTCCTGCGCCATCACCTGCCCCATCCGCTTGCGGCTGGCATGCAGGTTCGAGCCGTTCATGTCGCTGTCAGGACGCGCGAAGTAAATGTACTCCATCGCGCACAACGCCTTCCGCTCCAGCTCGGCATAACGCTCCTCGCGGAGGCCGTCCTTATCCAGCACCAGCATTTCACCGGGCTGGATTTCGCGAATCGTCTCCGCGCCAACGACCTCGAACGCGCACGTCTCAGACGAGAACAGGTACGCGTTGCCTAGCCGCCCCATCACAAGCGGGCGCAAGCCGTTCGGATCGCTGGCCACGATCAGCTTGTCGTTCGTCAGCAGCAGGAAAGCGAAGCCTCCAACCAGCTGACGAAGGGCGTCCTTTGCCGCCTCGACGAAATCCTTCGGCGAGCGGGCGATCAAGTGCGCGATCACTTCCGTATCGCTGGTCGTTTGAAAGATCGAGCCGCTTTGCTCGAGCTGGCGGCGGATTTTCGGCGCATTCACGATGTTGCCGTTCGTTGCCACTGCCAGATCGCCGTCGCGGTATTTGAAGATCAGCGGCTGCGCGTTCGTTAACTTGCTGTCTCCGCTCGTCGAATAGCGGACGTGGCCGATCGAACGGTCCCCGCGCAGCGAAGCCAGCTTGTCGCGGTCGAACACTTCCTTAACCAGGCCCATACCGCGGTGGTAATGAAAGTCCTCCCCATCGGTGGCGCAGATTCCCGCGCTTTCTTCCCCCCGGTGCTGCAAGGCGTGCAGCCCGTAGTAGGAGAGAGAGGCGGCTTCAGCATGACCAAATACGCCAAACACGCCGCATTCCTCGCGTAACGTATCAAACGGATCCGCATGCCCCGCCCCTTCGTTATAGTAGTCTCCGGTCCAAAGTCTCTGCGCTGGTTTTATTGCATCAGACATGGAATGACATCCTCCCAGACGCGTTTCAGCTGTTCCACCGGCTTGCTCAGAACCTCCGTTCCGTTTACAGCAATGCTCAGTTCCGATCCTTCCACGACCCCGATCCGCGCCGCAGGCACGCCGCGTTCCGCGAGCAGCTTCTCCAGCGCCTCCGCCTTCTCCGGCGAAGCCGACAGCAGAATCCGAGACTGCGATTCGCTGAACAGCGCAAAGTCAGGGCGCAGCTCGCTGGCGATATCAACCTTGGCGCCAATTCCGCCGCTGATGCACGATTCAGCCAACGCAACCGCGAGGCCGCCTTCGGACAAGTCGTGCGCCGAACGCACCAGCCCGCCTTGGATCGCTTCCAGCACGGCGCCAAGCAGCTTTTTCTCCACCTCTAAATCAAGCTGTGGCGGACGGCCTTCTACAACGCCATGTACGACCGCCTGGAATTCGCTGCCGCCGAGTTCCGCTTTCGTCTCACCCAGCAGGAACACGACATCCCCGGCCGATTTAAAGTCTTGGGTCGTAATATGATCGGTATCGTGCACCAGCCCAACCATGCCTACAACTGGCGTTGGGTAGATGGCGCCTTTGGCGTTCTCATTGTACAAGCTGACGTTCCCGCCGATAACTGGAGTGTCCAGCACGCGGCAAGCTTCCGCCATCCCATCAACTGCCCGTTCCATCTGCCAGAAAATATCCGGTTTCTCCGGGCTGCCAAAATTCAGGTTGTCGGTGATTGCCAGAGGCTCTGCGCCGGAGCAAACGATGTTGCGCGCCGCTTCGCTGACCGCAATCCGTCCGCCCACTTCCGGATCCAGGTACACGAACCGTCCGTTGCAGTCGGTCGTCATCGCCAGCGCCTTGCGCGTGCCGTGAACGGTGACCACTGCAGCGTCCGAACCCGGACGAACCGCCGTACTCGTGCGGACCATGTAATCGTATTGGTTGTACACCCACGCTTTACTTGCGACCGAAGGCGAAGACAGCACTTTCTCCAGCGCCGCGCCCAAATCGCGAACTTCTTCGTAGCGGGTGGTGTCGACCGATTCATTTTGCACATAATAAGCAGGAACTGCCGAAGGCTTCTCATAGATTGGACATTCGTCCACCAGCGCCTTCACCGGCATATCGCCGACCAGCTCGCCATGATGGAACAGCTTCAGACGGCCGTCGTCCGTAACTTTACCAACCTTCGCACAGATGACGCCCCAACGCTCAAAAATCTCCCGCGCCTTCGCCTCATCCTTCGGCTCAACGACGAACAGCATCCGCTCCTGCGATTCCGACAGCATCATTTCATAAGCCGTCATGCCTTCCTCGCGTTGCGGCACCTCGTCCAGGTACAGCTCCAGACCGTTGCCGGCTTTGCTGGCCATTTCCGCGCTGGAGCAGGTCAAGCCTGCTGCGCCCATGTCCTGGATCCCCAGCACGATACCACTGTCGATCAATTCAAGACAAGCCTCCATGACGAGCTTCTCCATGAACGGGTCACCCACTTGCACCGCCGTCCGCTTCGCTTCGGATTCCTCCGTCAGCTCCTCCGAAGCAAACGTAGCGCCATGGATGCCGTCCCGGCCCGTTGGCGGCCCTACGTAAAACACCGGATTGCCGACGCCTTTCGCAACCCCGCGTTGGATTTTGTCATGGTCGATCAGCCCGACGCACATCGCATTGACCAGCGGATTGCCTTCGTAGCTCTCGTCGAACACCACTTCCCCGCCAACCGTCGGAATGCCGATGCAGTTGCCGTAGCCCGCGATCCCGGATACGACATGCTCGAACAGATATTTCACGCGCTCGCTTTCCAGCTTGCCAAATCGCAAGGAGTTCAGCAGCGCCACAGGTCTTGCCCCCATGGAAAAAATATCGCGAATAATCCCGCCCACGCCTGTTGCGGCGCCTTGATACGGCTCCACGGCCGAGGGGTGATTATGACTTTCGATTTTAAAGACAACCGCTTGGTTGTCGCCGATATCCACGATCCCGGCGCCTTCGCCTGGGCCCATCAGCACGCGCGGGCCGCTGGTTGGAAACCGCCGCAGCAGCGGCTTCGAGTTTTTGTAGGCGCAGTGCTCGGACCACATGACGCTAAACACGCCAATTTCCGTATAATTCGGCTTCCGCCCAAGGAATCCGCAAATCAGTTCGTATTCGCTGTCGGAAACGCCCATCTGTTTGTAAATTTTCTGCTCTGCAATTTGTTCTGCACTTGGTTCCTTAGCGGACACTTGCTGACTCATGCCGATCCCTCCAAGCTTTCAAAATGGATGTAAACATCTTCTTGCCGTCCGTCGAACCCAGCAAATCGCTGACCGCCCGCTCCGGGTGCGGCATCATGCCGACGACGTTTCCGCGTTCGTTGGAAATGCCGGCGATGTCGTCCACCGAGCCGTTCGGATTTTGAACATACCGGAAAATAATTTGGTTATTCCGCTTCAACTGCTCCAAAGTCGCTTCATCGCAATAATAGTTGCCTTCGCCATGTGCGATTGGAATCGTAATCACTTCACCCTTCGCATAGAGCGACGTAAACGGATTTTCGTTGTTCTCCACGCGCAGCTCGGTGTCATGACAACGGAATTTCAGCGACATGTTGCGGCGCAGCGTGCCTGGCAACAGTCCAGCTTCCGTTAGGATTTGGAATCCGTTGCAAATCCCCAGCACGTATTTACCTTCCTCCGCAGCCTTGGCCACTTCCGCCATGACCGGTGCAAAACGGGAGATCGCCCCGCACCGCAGGTAGTCGCCGTAGGAGAACCCGCCGGGAACTAGGATGCAGTCGTAAGCAGACAAATCGGTGGCCGTATGCCACACATAGTCAACCGGTTCGCCCAACGTCTCTTCCACCGCTTTATAACAGTCGATATCGCAGTTGGAACCGGGGAATACGAGTACCGCGAATTTCATAGTTTAAGCCTCCAATTCAAAGCGGTAGTCTTCTACCACCGTATTGGCCAACAGCTTCTCGCACATCGCTTTCACCCGAGCTTCCGCTTCGAAGCGATCGTTCGTGTCGAGCGTCAGCTCCATATATTTACCGATGCGGACGCTGTCCACCTCTCTGAACCCCATGGAATGGAGCGCCCCTTGAACGGCTACCCCCTGCGGGTCAAGTACGCTTTGCTTGATCGTGACATAAACGCTCGCTTTAATCATGTTCCTCGTGTTCCTCCTAAGTTTGGACTTGTGCGGCACGGCCGCTTGGTTTCTGGATGGGATGTAATAATTGCTTTTGGTTTTGCCTGGGTCATTTCTTACTTTCTGGCTTGCCTTTCTAACTCCAATGCTTTCTTGCTCGCACGCTTGTCTTCTTGCTCCCTAGCTCCTAGCCTCCTGACCAAAAGGGATCATCCTCAAAAGACTGCCAAAGGGCTTATATTCTGGTCCCTCATTCGCTAACTTTCGAATCCCTAACGGACCGCAGCGACGTTATTTACTCATTTCCCGGATATTTCCCCGGCTAAAGGACTTCACAGACGTTATTTGGCCCCATGCAGCAACTAACTAGGCCGCCCCGGTAAAATAAGGGCTCCTCGGTCCGTAACGTCAGTCTTCCCCATATATCTGGATCAATAAGGGCCCTGTGGTCCGTTAGAGCGAAGGACAATGTTGAGCACAGTCCCTACGCCAACTCTACTCCAGTCAGCCGCCGGTAAATCTCACGGTACCGACGCGTCGTTGCTTCGACCACCTGCGCTGGGAGCGGGTCTGGTTGGCTCTGCTTATCCCACTCGGAACCGGCGAGATACGTACGCACCGGCTCTTTGTCCATACTGTCGATCTCGATGTCCAGCTCGTAGTTCTCTTTGGCCCAAAATCTCGACGCATCCGGCGTAAACATCTCGTCAATGACAATCAACTTGCCGTCCACCAGCCCGAATTCCAGCTTGCAGTCCGCGAGCAGGATGCCGCGTTCCTCGCAATAATCCCGGGCAAAGGCGTACATCTCCAGGCTGCGGTCCCGCAGCTGTTCAGCCAATTCTTGGCCCACTTTGTCCACCATCTCCGCAAACGAGATATCCTCGTCGTGGCCCACGTCATTTTTCGCCGCCGGCGTAAAAATCGGCTCCGCCAGCTTCGCGTTCTTACGCAGCCCTTCCGGTAGCTGGATACCGTTGATCGCGCCGGTCTTCTCATACTGCCGCCAGCCGCCGCCGGTCACATAGCCGCGCACCACGCATTCAATGTCGATGCGTTCGGCCTTGCGGGTCACCATGATCCGGTTGCGCAACGCCTCGCGATGCTCCGCCGGGAT
Organism: Paenibacillus sp. MB22_1; assembly: GCF_047200555.1. NCBI lineage: Bacteria > Bacillati > Bacillota > Bacilli > Caryophanales > Paenibacillaceae > Paenibacillus > Paenibacillus sp. MB22_1. Next base: position 2,174,659 of record NZ_JBLADV010000002.1, on the reverse strand, counting down.
CACGTCCCCAAGCCAGTCCACGTCTGTATGGATCACGTGGTTCTCCAACAGATGCTTCGTCTTGTCAAACCAAAACGCGCTCAGCCGGTTCAGCACGTTCCCCTTGTCCGGCACCGCCGGATCGAGCACGTAATCAAATGCGGAGATGCGGTCCGTGACCACGATCAGATAATGCTCGCCAAGATCGTACAGCTCCCGGACCTTGCCTTTGTACAGCAGCGGGACCTTCACCAAATCCGCTGCGGTGGAAATTGCCGGTACCGCCATGAAGCTTCTCCTCCCCTATAACCGCTATCAAGCCACTACTCGATTAATCCAAGCTTCCGGAAAATCGTATCGACATGCTTCAGATGCCAGGACGGATCAAATGCGTCTTCAATTTCTTCTTTACTTAAGACGGCGGTAATTTCCGGCGTCTCTTCAATGATGTCGCGGAATTGACGCTGCGTTTCCCATGCCTGCATCGCGCGCGGTTGCACCGTGTCGTAAGCTTGCTCACGGCTGAAGCCTTTGTCGATCAGCTTCGTCATCACGCGGCCGGAGAACGGTACGCCATACGTGCGAGCCATGTTACGCTTCATATTTTCCGGGAACACCGTCAAGTTCTTCACGATATTGCCAAAGCGGTTCAGCATGTAGTTCAGCAGCATCGTAGCGTCTGGCAGAATCACCCGTTCAACCGAAGAGTGGGAAATGTCGCGTTCATGCCACAGCGTTACGTTTTCGTAAGCCGAAATCATATGGCCGCGGATCACGCGGGACAAGCCGGAGATGTTCTCGCAGCCGATCGGGTTGCGTTTATGCGGCATGGCCGAAGAGCCTTTTTGCCCTTTGGCGAAGGCTTCCTCCACCTCGCGGAATTCGCTCTTCTGCAAAGCGCGGATTTCTGTGGCGAACTTGTCGAGCGACGTCGCGATCAAAGCCAAGGTCGCCATATATTCCGCGTGACGATCGCGTTGCAGCGTCTGCGTGGAAATCGGCGCCGGCGTCGTGCCCAGCTTGCGGCAGACAAATTCCTCTACAAACGGATCGATGTTCGCGTAAGTACCAACGGCACCGGAGATTTTTCCGAATTGAACATTCTCCGCTGCACGGCGGAACCGCTCCAGATTCCGTTTCATTTCCTCGTGCCAAAGCGCCATTTTCAGACCAAACGTGGTTGGCTCAGCATGCACACCGTGGGTCCGGCCCATCATTGGGGTATCTTTATAAGCCAAGGCTTTTTCTTTCAAAATATCGATAAAATTCAAAATATCCCGTTCCAAAATCGCATTGGCCTGCTTCAACAAATACCCCAGCGCCGTGTCTACGACGTCGGTCGAGGTCAAGCCATAATGCACCCATTTCCGTTCCGGGCCCAGGCTTTCCGAGACGGCGCGGGTAAACGCGATCACGTCATGGCGGGTTTCCTGCTCGATCTCATAGATCCGGTTGATGTCAAACGAAGCCTTCTCGCGCAGCAGCGCGGCGTCTTCCTTCGGGATCACGCCAAGCTCGGCCCAAGCCTCGCAGGCGCACAACTCCACTTCCAGCCAGGCCTTAAATTTGTTTTCCTCCGTCCAGATCGCTCTCATTTCCGGTCTGCTGTAGCGTTCGATCATTTACATTCATTCCTCCAAATGTTGGTTTGCTCTATCCAACGCAGCCCGTCCTCCACGTTGCGGCAGATCAGGTTGATATGCCCCATCTTCCGTTTGGGAGCGGCTCCGTGCTTTCCATATAAGTGTACTTTGGGGATCACCGGGAATCCAGTTTCGCCGCCGGCTTCGCCAAACCACTGGCCAGTAACAACGGCCTTGCGCACCGCCTCCAAATGCTCGCCCAGGATGTTGACCATCACGACCGGCGTTAACAGCTCCACCGGCCCCAGCGGCAGATTGCAGATCGCCCGGACATGCTGTTCAAATTGGGAGGTCGTGCAGGCCTCCATCGTGTAATGGCCGGAGTTATGCGGTCTTGGCGCCAGCTCATTGACGAACAGCTCACCATCCTCGGTCAGGAACATCTCCACCGCCAGCAGGCCAACGGCTTCCAAGCCTTCGGCGATTCGGGCCGCAAGCCGTTCCGCCTCCCGTTGCACTTGCTCCTCCACGCGGGCCGGCACGATCGACACATGCAAAATATTGTCGACATGAATATTCTCCGCTGCCGGGAACGTCTTTATTTCTCCGCGCGGGCTGCGCGCCGCGATGACCGACAGCTCCTTAACGAACGGGACAAATTGCTCTAGCACGAGCTCCGTCCCGGCCTTACTCAACTCGGCGTAGGCCGGCGCAATTTCGTCCTCGCCGCGAATGACCCATTGACCTTTGCCGTCATATCCGCCGGTGGCCGTCTTCAGCACGGCCGGGAGGCCGAGCCGGGCCACGGCTGCGCGCAACTCCTCCTCGCTGCCGATCTCCGCGTACGGCGCGACCTTCACGCCCGCTGCTTCGATGGCTCGCTTCTCCCGCAGCCGATGCTGAGTCGTATACAGCAATCGGCTGCCTTGGGGCACGTACGACGCTTCTTCCAACAACGCGGCTACGCCAGCGTCGACGTTTTCGAACTCGTACGTGATCACATCGGCCCGCGCCGCAAGTTCACGCGCCGCGGCCTGGTCGTCGTAGCGGGCCACGATCTGCCCCGCTACTTGGCCGCAAGGCGCATCCGGCGTCGGATCCATGGCTACGAACCGGTAGCCAAGGTTGCTCCCGGCCAGCGCCATCATCCGGCCGAGCTGCCCGCCGCCGAGCACGCCGATCGTCGCGCCCGGCGCAATCACCGGGGTGCCATTACCGCCGCCTGCTTTGCCCATCACGCCGCCGCTCATTCCGCCGCTCCCAACTCCGAGCCGCTCTCCAGCACCTCGGCTTTGATCCGGTCGCGGCGCTCCTGCACCCGGCGCATGACCTCGGGGTCAAATGCGCCCAGGATTTGCGCCGCCAGCAGCCCGGCGTTGATCGCCCCGGCTTTGCCGATCGCCACCGTCGCCACCGGGATGCCGCCCGGCATCTGCACGATCGACAGCAGCGAATCGAGCCCGTTCAGCGCGGCCGACTTCACCGGCACGCCGATGACCGGCAGCGTGGTTTTGGCCGCGACCATGCCCGGCAGGTGGGCGGCTCCGCCCGCCCCCGCGATGATGACCTTCAAACCGCGGCCTGCGGCCTGCTCGGCGAATTCGAACATCAAATCCGGGGTGCGGTGCGCGGATACGACATTTTTTTCGTAAGGAATCTGCAGTTCGTCCAAAACGGCACAGGCATGGGACATCGTCTCCCAGTCCGATTTGCTGCCCATGATTACGGCGACTTGTGCTGTCATGCCTCAACCTCCACGTTTATGTTTTCTTGTAAACCTATCTATAGAATGAGCCGAATACGGAAAAGGGCCCCGAACTTCCTGGAAACAATCGAAGATTTCCCGAAATTCGCGGACCCTGCGAAATACGATACCTGCGTGCGGGCAGCCACAGCCGCGCCGCCGGCAACGCAAAGCCCGGTGCTTACAAGCCCAGGCTCATAAAAAGAAGGCTTTCCGTGCGGAGTAGCCTTACCTTCATCACGTATTCGCTCGTAGTCCGAAAATTTACGGTTCTCGGGTAGAAACTTCCGGGCCCTATTCCCGGCATTATACGAGATTATGATGTTCGGCGGCGAGCCGCCTTTCCTCTCCTAGTGTACCAATGGCGGACACATCATGTCAACTCAAATCCGAACATTAATAGAATGTAAAATCCGAATGTTCGTTTTTGAACAATGTCCCTCTAACGCAAAAAAACCTAGCCTGGTATACAGACTAGGGTATCTATCGAATGCGGCTCTGATATCCACGGATGCGGCTCTGGATCTGAAATCTGCCGCACTTAACTGTAAAAAGTACCTTTAATTTCGCCAATCTCCCGCATTTGAAACCAATTAGATGTAAAAGTTACTGTTAATTTGGACCAAAACTCTATAGATCCAATCAAATGATTAAAATAACAGCAGAATTTCCAGCTAAATTGACAAAATCCCGCCGATTCCCCGAAATTAACATTACTTTTTCCAGTTATTTTATCCTCCAGCCTTACGGCCGGGCGGCAAACACCGATATCAGCAGCCTCCAACGGGAAAGCGCCATCCAACTTCATCCACTCGATATCCAGCGACACCGACATCCAATAACAGTTACTCCCGCTAACCAATCGCCCGTTTCCAATAATCCTCTCATCCGCCCAACTGCTCCTGCACTTCGATAAACAGCACCTGCAGGAACTTCTTAATGTTCACTTTCCCTTTGCTGTTGCCCGGCTCGCGCCCTTCCTCGATCTCCTTCATCTTCAACCGCACATCCTCGAAGTCAAAATAGAGCGGGGCATAATACTCAAACCGGGGATTGCCGTAATCCGTCAAGCCCAGCGAAGCCAGGTTCGTCAGCCCCGCCATCAACGCGCGGCGCAGCCGTTGCTCGATCGCCTTGACCTCCTTGGCGATGTCCTCAGGCTTCGTCTTGTACGTGGCCGCGGTTTGACGATACAACTCCTTCAGCGGCGGCAGATTGCCGCCAGCTTCGCCTCCCCGCTCCAGCAGCAACTCCATGATGGCGATCATATCGCGGCTGCCGCTTTCGCCAATCAAGCCCATATTCATCAGAATCGGTTGGATCGCCTCGCGAACCGTGCGCTTGTTCTGAGTAGCGAGCGGTGCGCTGCGCAAGCCCTCCAGCTTCTTCAGACTCGATTTGATTTCATCTAAATAATGTCCTAACGCATAGCGTTCGTTGACCTTCCGCAGCACCGTCTCCACTTCGATCCGGTTGATCGGCTTGCGGATGAAGAACTCAATCCCGCTTCGGTACGCCCGTCCAACCATATCTTGATTTTCGATCTGGGAGATCATCACGAACCTGGAGCTGCAGCCTTGGGCGCGCAAGGAATCGATCACCTCGATTCCGTCCTGATCGGGCATCAGCAAATCCATCAGCACGATATCCGGCGGCTCGCTTAAAATTTGCCGCACCCCCTCCGCTCCGCCGCCGGCCGTCCCCGTCACCTCGCCCAGACCGCTGTCCTCGATAATGTGCTGCAGCATTTTTCGCGCACTGGCATCATCGTCAACGATACAAAAAGAGAGCGGCATCGGATAACCTCCTCACACTTTGGGTTAGTAGCGGTTTGCCAAGGATACGGTTGAATTGCAAACAGCTTTAAGCCGGCGCCACCGACTTCTGCAAGCTTGGGGTTGGAATCCGGATTTGAACCATCGCTCCGCCCAGCCCGGGTGCCGTCCCCAGGGAGATATCCCCGCCAAACCGGGCCACGATGTCGCGCACATGGGATAACCCAATCCCCGTCGCCGCGACGCCTTCCTCATCAAATTTGGTCGTAAAACCCGGTTCAAAGACCAGCTCCCGCTCGTCCTGCGGGAAGCCACTCCCGCTGTCGCTCACCGTGAGCAAGGTCCATCCCGCCTGCTCGCGAACCTCCAAATGAATCTGCCCCTGGCCCTGGATCGCCTCCACCGCATTGGCCGTCAAGTTCCCCAGCAGCGTAAGCAAGGGAATGTAGTTGGCGGTGTCGTAATCCAGGGTGATTTTCTGCGTAAAAACGACCTGCTTTCCCAACATATCGGCATACTGCCGCGTACTGTCGATGGTATATTGGACCAAGCTCGACAACGGCATATCCCCCGGGACTTCGCGGTCCGTCAACTTGATCAGCCCGGCCAAAATCCGCTGCGAATCCTTCTTCACCTCATGGATCTGCTCCGTCATCCCCAAGATGTGACGCTTGTGCTCCTCCAGGCCTTCTTCCGTTAACCGCCGGTACAACTCATAGCTGCGCAAGGTCAGCTCCTCCAGGGTGCCAATGGATTTCTTCAGGTAAAAGACCTCTCCATATAAACCGGAGCTAAAGCTAAGCATCTGCTCAATCCGCCGATTCTGCTCCTTCTGCACGATTCGCATCCGGCTGACGGAAATGCTGCTGTAAATCCCGGTAACAAAATACGTACGCAGCATGGCAATCATCATGAGAAACGTCCACTCGTTCAGTTTAAACGTAGCTGTGCCGGTCACAAGCAACCGAGTCAGCAGCTCCGACTCATTGGACATCAGGTCGATGACCGCGGTCACGGCCCCTAGCACCAAGGGATAGAAGCGGTCCAAACGCCGCTTGATCAGGGTCATCCCTAGGGCGAATACGATATAATACACCGCCGCCGAGCAATGCCTTGTCACGCTTTCAGCCACGGTCAAGCCGTTGCTCAGCACCTGATCCAATCCCGTACGAAACAGCAGCACCACTACGCCGGTTATGACGCCCGTGACGAGATACGGCAACTGCCGCAGCAGCAGCAAAAACAACAAAAACGCGCTGCTCCCCAGACCAATCCGAAAAATACCGCCAACAAACGGATTAATCTTCAGTTCCCCCGCCAAGGCCGTCCCGATCGCAACGACCACAATCTGAACGTAAGCGGATCTTTGAAAGGACTTTATGACAACGCTCCGCATCCCCGCTCCCCCGGATCCCGTGAGTTATTTTGCCCCTTATCGTACCACATCCGGGGAAGGATGACTATGCCTTATATACCATTATATGTTAGTGTTATGTCAGTTGATGCCTAGGCTCGCCGTGCCTCCAATTGCCTTGAGATCACCGAAAGCACAAAGTTGACGGTAAAATAGATCAACGCCACCAGCAGCAGAATCGGTATCGTATACGTGTAGCCGTGACCGATGACAATCCCGGCGTGGTGCATCAGCTCCGGCAAGGAGATGACCACGGCCAGCGACGTGTCCTTGAGCAGCGAGATGAACTGGCTCACTAATGGCGGCACCATCCGCCGCAAGCCTTGGGGCAGCACGATGTGCCATAGTGTCTGCACGGCGCTGAGTCCTGACGAACGGGCCGCTTCGATTTGCCCTTTGTCAATGGAGGCGAGACCGCTGCGCACGATTTCCGAGATCATCGCGGCCTCAAAGATCGTCAGCCCGGTCACCGTCGCGGCCACAAGCCCGAGCTTGATGCCGACCTCCGGCAAGGCAAATCGCATGAAGAAGATGATCAGCAGCAGAGGCAAATTGCGGATGAGCTCAACCCCCACCAGCATGATCGGCGACAGCACGGGCAGCTTCGTATACCGAATCACGCCCACGATACAGCCAATCAGGAAGCTTAGCACGATGGACAGCCCGGCGACGATCAACGTCACGTATAGCCCATCCGCCAAGAAGCGCAAATTCTCCGCACTGTACGCCCCCGCAAAATCCATCGAACTTCAGGCCTCCTTTCAGTATTTTTTCTCAAGTCTTCGCTCCCACACCCTCACTCCATAACTTAAAGGCAAGGTCAGCACCAAATAGAACAACGCCACAAAAATATAAGTATCAAACGTCCGGTACGTATGGGCATTCACGATGTCGGCAAAATACATCAGGTCGAGCCCCGCCACGATTGTCAACACCGAGGAGTTTTTGATTAAATTGATAAACTGGTTCCCGAGCGGCGGAATAACCAGCTTGATCGCTTGCGGCAGGATAATATGCAGCATCGTCTGCACGTAGCTCAACCCGGACGAGCGGGCCGCCTCCGTTTGCCCTTGGGGGATGGCCAGAATCCCGGCGCGGATCGCTTCTGCAATGAACGAAGATGTGTATACCGCAAGCCCGATCGTTCCCGCCGTGAAACCGTCAAGCGGTAAACCTAAAGCTGCTGGCCCATAATAGAAAATGTATACGACAAGCAGCAGCGGAATATTGCGGATAAATTCCACGTAACCTGTTCCGAACCAGCGCAGGGGCCGGACGGGGGCGATGCGGAACACAGCGATTAAGGCGCCCAGCACGAAGCTTCCCACCAGCGCCAGCAAGCTGGATAGCACCGTTCCCCGGAACCCTTCCAGGTACACGTCAAAATAGTCAGTTAGAATCGTAAAATCCATAACGAATTATTCGCCCGGCTTCTTGCCGATCCATTTTTCGTAAATCTTGTCGTACTCTCCGCTGTCGTGAAGCTCCTTCAATGTATCGTTTATTGCCTGCACAATGTCCGAGTTGCCTTTCTGCACCGCAATGCCGTAAGGTTCATCGGTAAACGGCTTGCCGACCACCTCATAATTCGGATCTTGGGCAGCCATACCGTAAAGAATCGCATCATCCGTTGTCAGCGCATCGCCTTGCCCCGCCTTCAGGGCGTTAAACGCATCCTGATAGTTATCGAACTCCAGCACCTTGATACCTTCCACTTTCTCGCGGATATTTTTCACCGAGGTTGAGCCTTTGCTGCCCAGCACCGTCGAATCGGCCGTCAGGCTTTCGATGCCTGTGATCGGGCTGCCCTTTTTCACCAGCAGCGACTGCCCTGCCTGGAAGTAGACGTCGGAGAAATCGACTTCCTTCTTCCGCTCCTCGGTAATCGTCATCGTAGCTACGATCATATCGATCTCACCGTTATTCAGCATCGGAATCCGCGTCTTCGAAGTGACTTCCTTCAGCTCCAGCGCGTTTTCATCGCCGAGAATGTGCTTGGCGATCGCCTTGGAGATATCGATGTCGAAGCCCTCGACGTTGCCGGTGGACGGGTCTTTGAGACCAAACAGCTTCGTGTCGTACTTCACGCCAACCACCAGTTTGCCGCGATCCTTGATTTTCGCCAAAGCTCCGGTTCCGCTCTCCCCGGTTGCCGGAGCGGCATTCCCGCCGTTCCCGGCTGTGTTGCCGCCTGCCCCATTACTTGCACATCCGGCCAGCACCGTCAACGCACATACCACCGCAATACTGATTAGCCTCCAACGCTTCTTCATTTCTCTTCCTCCCCTTGATTATCGATTAATTTAGTGGCTCAACAGACGGCTCAGGAACGCACGCGTCCGCTCTTCCCGCGGGTTCGCGAAGAACTCCTCCGGCCCTGCTTCCTCCACGATTTGCCCTTGATCCATAAAAACAATCCGGTCCGCCACCTCCCGGGCAAACCCCATCTCATGCGTGACCACCACCATCGTCATGCCTTCGCGGGCGAGCGTCCGCATGACATCCAGCACCTCGCCTACCATTTCCGGATCCAGCGCCGAGGTGGGTTCGTCGAATAGCATAATCTTCGGCTTCATCGCCAGCCCCCGGGCGATCGCCACCCGTTGCCGCTGCCCGCCCGACAGTTGGGACGGATACGCGGACGCCTTATCGGCGATGCCCACCTTCTCCAGATAAAACATCGCCGTCTGCTCCGCCTCCGCTTTGGAGATGCCCAGCACCTTAATCGGCGCCAGCGTGATATTGTCGATCACCTTTTTGTGCGGGTACAAATTAAAGTGCTGAAAGACCATTCCGATATCCCGGCGCAGCTTATTGATATCTGTCTTGCGGTCATGGACCGGGAGGCCGCCTACCGTCAGCTCGCCGTTCGTAATCGTCTCCAGCCGGTTAATGCAGCGCAGCATCGTGCTTTTCCCTGAACCCGACGGGCCAACAACGACCACGACTTCCCCTTCCTCAACTTGTAAATTAATCCCCTTCAGTACATGAAAATGACCAAAATGCTTATCTACCTGTCGAAAGCGAATCAACGGCAGCCCTCCTTTCGACCGCACATCCCTGAAGTCGATGTGAGTAATCGTAACATTTGAACATAACCTTACTTTGGAGACTATAAAAAACTACAATTCCCTACACGCCGACTAGAAAATCGCCCAAAAAAATTTGGGCATCTTCCTCAATCCTGTCGGACAAGCGTTAGTTTTCCTTACAGGAATCTTCCTTGATGGAGTTGAAGGAGTTAAGTTCTACACACGCCAAAAGTTCTAACGCTTGGGTTAGACGCTATTTGCGCTAAAATCGGAGCGTGCAACTTGTAACGCTTATGGGAGAGCTTATTTCGGAGTTTTCTCCCGAAAAAGGCGGCTCCCAACTCAAATAAGCACGCTGGTCAGCGTTAGAAAAAAAATCTAGTGTTTTTCGCCTCAATAAGCTTTCTGGCAAGCGTTAAAACCGATACCCAGCACAACATGCTTCCAACAAGCAAAAAAGCCCAACCGAAATGATTCGGTCAGGCTTCTTGTAACAAGCTGGCTCTTATTATTTCACGACGAGCACCGGGATCCGGGCATGCTGGACGACGTTATGGCTGACGCTGCCAAGCACGAATTCGCGGATGCCGCCCAGTCCGCGGCTGCCAATGACGATCAGATCCGCCCCGCTCTTCTGAGCGTACTCCAGAATCGTCTCTGCCGGAGCCCCTTGAACCATTTCGACTTTAGGCTCCAGACCTGCGGCCACAACGCGTTTCTTCGCTTCCTCTACCGTTCTCTCTGCGAGCTCATAGAAATCCTTGTTCATGGAAGCAGGTACCGGCACAAAGCCCTCGGCCACGTAAAAACGCGGGAAGTCGTACACATGCAGGACCTCCAGCTTGGCTTCGGGCGTCGTTTTGCACAACTCAATGGCTTTGTCCAGCGCTTTGTTTGCTGCTTTCGAACCGTCGTACGCGGCTAAAATCTTATGGAATAGCATGGAAAGCACCTCACTTGTCCCAAGAGTTTATATCATAAAATACCCATAAAGTACGGCGTTGAAAAGAAGCAGCAGCGGAATGCCCACCCGGAAGCTGAAGTGCTTCGTTTTATGGCGTTTGGTATTCATGGCAACCAGTACACCCAGCGCTCCGCCCAGTGCAGCAAGCAGAAACAGCGTTCGCTCCGGGATCCGTTCACGTCTCTGCCTCGCCCGCCTCTTGTCATCGGACATCACCAGATAGGCGACCGCATTGATAAATAGAAACCATACGAGTAAGCCCGTCCTCATCTTCGCCGCCCCCTTCGAGCTCCTGGCTCGATTATTGCTTAGTATTTCCACCAAATAGATAAATCTATTATACCTCAATCCAACCGCCCTCCGCATCTTGCCGCCCATACGCCTCATACAAAAGAAAGCTCCCCTAACGGGGAGCTGCAGACGCATCCATATTAAGATTCGTTCTTTGAAATTCCATTCAGATTGGGCGCAACTTCCGCCTGTTTCTTGGGCTTAGCCGCGATGGATGGTTCCATAATGCTCGACTTATTCTGCTGGTTCTCGGTCTTCCGCGCTTTATGATGCGGCACCTTCATCACCTCCGCTATTTAGCGTCTCGAATAAGCTGCCGATTTATTCGGCGTTATCGGGTGATGGCATGCCGCCAAAGCCTGCGCCGCACCTCCATGCCGTGACCGTGCCCTAATCAGCCGGTTCTGCCATCATCGCCAGGCTGCTGTCATCTGGGGATCGAGCTTAATCGTCGCTCTGCTTCTCCAACGCTGCCTTCAGCAGTTCTCCAAGATTGATGCCGCCGGACTCCTGCTTCTGGGCATACTGCTTCACGAGCCGTTGCTGCTCGCGCTTGCTCATATGCTTATCCTTGTCTTTCCCGAGCACCTCGGTGATCCCGCAGGACAGGCACTGCACATACTTGCCGGCTTTGCCTTCCTTGAGCTCCATCTTCTTGTGGCATTGCGGACAACGACGGTTGGACAGACGTTTCTCGCCGGATCGGCGATAACCGCAATCCTCGCTAGGGCAGACCAGCATCAAGCCGCGCCCGGTCTTCTTCTCAAGCAGCCTTGTCCCGCATTCCGGGCAATGGCTGTTGGAGACGTTATGCGGCTTATACGTCGCATCACTGCGCTTCACGCCTTGCACCAGGTTGATCGCCATCTCACGGATTCCGCTGAGGAACGGCCCCGGCTGACCTTGCCCGCGGGCGATCCGTTCCAGCTCAGCTTCCCAGCGGGCCGTCAACTCCGGCGTACGCAAATCAGCCGGCGCCAGCTCGATGAGCTGCTTCCCTTTGCCGGTCGGATGCAGGTAATTCCCTTGCCGCTCGATCGTGTCGGAGCTGATCAGCTTCTCGATGATGTCCGCCCGCGTTGCCGGCGTGCCCAGCCCATGCTTCTCCATTTGGGTCAGCAGGGCAGCTTCTGTGTAGCGCTTCGGCGGCTGGGTCCGTCCCGGCGTCACGCGGCAGCGCTGCACCTTCACCGCCTCACCTTGAGTGAGCTCCGGCAGCACGGAGCCGCTCTCGGCATCGTCCTCGCCGCCTTCTTCCTCTTCCATGACCTGCCCGTCATAAACCGCCCGCCATCCGGCATCCTTAATCGTCGTCCCCTTGGCATGCAGCGTCTCCCCCGCAATTTGCACCGTCACGCTAACTTGATCAAACCTTGCCGGCGGATAAAATAAACTGATAAATCGCCGAACAATTAAATCGTAGAGCTTGCGTTCATCCGTGTTCAGCGCGTTCAACAGCACCGTTTGTTCCGTTGGAATAATCGCATGGTGGTCGGTGACCTTGCTGTCGTCAACCACCCGCTTGCTCAGATGCAAAGAACCCCGCAGCAACGGCCGCGCCAAACTCGCGTAAAGGCCGACAGCCACACTCGTCAGGCGCTCTTTCAGCGTACCCGTCATATCCGAAGTCAAATACCGCGAATCGGTCCGCGGATACGTCACTAACTTATGCTGCTCGTAGAGCCGTTGCAGCACGTTAGAGGTCTGCTTGGCCGAAAAGCCCAGAAGTCGGTTGGCATCCCGCTGCAGCTCGGTCAAATCGTATGCCAGCGGATGGGGCACGGTTTTTTCATGCTTAACCAGCTTAACGATTTGGCCGGAAGCGCCCTCCAGTTTCTGTTTCAACGCATTTAACTTCTCCGGGTCAAAAATACGCGCATCGCCGTTCCCGCCGCGCCATACCGCCTCAAACTTGCCGAAGTCCGCGCGCAGCACATGATACTCCTCCGAGCGGAAGCGGAGAATTTCATTCTCCCGCTGCATGATCATGCCAAGTGTCGGCGTCTGCACCCGTCCAGCCGAGAGTGGCGCGCCAAACTTGGTGGTCAGCGCCCGGGTCACGTTCAGCCCCACCATCCAGTCGGCTTCGGCCCGGCAGCGCGCCGATTGGTACAAGCGCTCATATTGATTGCCCGGCTTCAGCGACGCGAACCCTTCCTTGATCGCTTTGTCCGTTTGCGACGAAATCCACAACCGCTTAAATGGCTTATTCCATTTAGCCATTTCCATGATCCAGCGGGCGAGCAGCTCGCCTTCGCGGGCGGCGTCCGTCGCCACGATCAGCTCGCCGATATCCTGACGGCGCATCAGCTGCTGCACCGCCTTAAACTGGTGGCTGGTCTCGCGCAGCACCTTGAGCTTCATTTTTTCCGGTAAAATCGGCAAATCCTCCAGCGCCCACGTGGCATATTTCTTATCATAATCCTCCGGCTCGGCCAATCCCACCAGATGGCCTAATGCCCAGGTCACTACATATTTGGACCCTTCAAAATGGCTTTTATGCTTATCCCGGCTGCCGATGACTCGCGCGATCTCTCTGGCAACCGAGGGCTTCTCGGCTAATACCAACGTTTTCATAAGTTCGATCGGACACTCCTTTCCACTGAACCATTATAGCATTCAAGCAACAGTTGCTTGAAATTTAAAACATGATATACTCATGTTTAGTACCAGGTACTAATATCTGATCACAAAAAAATCCTTCTCGACCTAAAGGAGTGATACCGATGGCCATACAAACACCCCCATCCAAGGCCCGCATTACCGCACTTGGAACCTATGTTCCTGAAAAAATCCTGACCAACGCGGATTTGGAGCAGCTCGTGGATACGAGCAACGAGTGGATTGTGCAGCGCACGGGGATTAAGGAAAGACATATTACCGCCGAGAATGAGTTCACCTCCCACCTAAGTATTAAGGCGGTGGAGCGGCTTCGCGAGACGTACAAGACTTCGCTGGACGACGTCGACTTCATCATCACCTCGACGACAACGCCGGATTATTCGTTTCCGACCGTGTCTTGCCGGATTCAGGAGCATTTTGGCATGGAACAGGCGGGAGCGATTGATTTAAACGCAACCTGCGCCGGGTTCGCTTATGCTCTTCATTTGGCGAACGGCATGATCAGCGCCGGTCTGCATCGCAAAATCCTTGTCGTGGCCGGGGAAACGATGTCCAAAATCACCGACTATACCGACCGCAGCACCTGCATCCTGTTCGGGGACGGAGCCGGAGCTGTGCTGGTCGAGGCAACTTCTGAGGCTGAAGCCGAATGGCCGGGTTTCGAATCGTTTGTTCTCGGAACCAACGGCGCCGGCGGCATCCATGTGTACCGCACCGGTCTGTCGGATCAAATGAACGGGCAGCCCCTCGAAGGCAAAGGCAAAATCGTACAAAACGGCCGCGAGGTGTTCAAATGGGCCGTCCGAACCGTGACCACCGGAATTGAGCAACTGCTGGAGCAGGCGGGCCTGGCTCGCGAGGACATCGACTGGTTTGTGCCGCATAGCGCTAACCTGCGCATGATCGAGTCAATCTGCGAGAAAGCGGATCTCCCTCTCGCCAAAACCCTGCAAAGCGTGCAGGACATGGGAAATACGTCCTCTGCCTCCATCCCGCTGGCGTTGCAGGCCGGCGTTGACGCGGGCCGCTTGAAATATGGCGACCGCGTGCTGGTGTACGGCTTTGGCAGCGGCTTAACCCATGCCGGCTTGATCCTGCGCTGGGGTGCGTGATCTGTCTGTCCGCACGGCCCTTTGCGTCATTATCCCTTTTGGTAAGGGAGTATGCTGGGGCTTCAATTCACTTGACTCTAACTTCTATCTGACCAAACGGGATCATCCTGCAAAGCGCCGGGCGGAAGAGGTGAAGCCTCAGCTCTTCTGCTCCTCTGCTCTTGATCTCCGTTTCGGAGCGTTCCCTTTTCAACCTGCAGGCTTCCAGGTACAATAACAGGAGTCATTCATTACGATCCGCCCCATCTTGTGTCCGAAGGAGATGCCGTACGATGCCTACTCTCAGAGAACTGTTTACCGATCTGGACTTTCAGGAAGCGTTGGACCGGAAGCTGCGCGTCCGCGTATTCCGCGACGATCACATGATCGATAACGGCAGCATTATTGTCCGTTTCACAGATGACACCATTATCACGCAGGCTGGAGTAGACGAGTTGTCCTACCATCCACGCCGGGAATGCCAATTTTTTGAGTTAAAAAAATAACTCCAAGGGACGGCAACCGAGCGAGCTCTCTCCGGGTTCGTCCCTTTGTTCTTATGTCCCTTCGCCCGACCTTAACTTGCCTTCCCTTCCTGCCCTGTCGGTAAGACTGGATTTTCCATAGTTACGGCAGGCGTTTCTTTGCCATAGCGAATAAAGATCCATACCCCGCACAAGATGAGCACGCCGGCTGACAGCTGCAGCGGAGTTAAGCTTTCCTTCAGCAGCAACCACGCCAGCAGAGAGGCAAATACCGGCTCGCCGAGAACGGCCATCGACACCGCCGAAGCGCTGAGGTATTTCATCAGCCAGTTGAACAGGTAATGGCCAAATAACGTAGGGACGATCGCCAGCAGGAGGAAAATGCCCCATTCCCGCGGCTCATAGCCGGTAAACCGGATGCCGGCAGCTGCATTGTATACCGCCATCGACGTTCCTGCCACGGCAAACACGAGGAAGTTATAAACAAACGCGCTGATCGTCTGTAGCAGCTGCTTGCCGACCAGGATATGAATCGCGACCGCAATCGTCCCGAGCAGAGAGAGCAAATCTCCGGTCACGGCCTTGCCGGACAAGGCGAAATCTCCGGAGCCGATCGCGATCGAGCCGATGCATGCCAGCGTAATACCGAGGATCATCGCTTTATTGATTTTTGCCCCAAACAAGAAGAACGACCCGAACATCACGATGATGGGCTCCAGTGTTAGAAGGACCGTGGAGCTTGCGACCGTCGTCAAGCGCAGCGAACCCATCCATAGCAGGAAATGCAGCCCCAGCATCAGCCCCGAAAACAAAAGGCGCCCCCATTGCTTGCCAGTCAGTCGCGCAATTTCTCCCCGGTAGCGCCACAGCAGCGGCAGCATCAATACGTTCGTGATATACATCCGGTACATGGCAATCACCGACACTTCGGCATTGGACCAGCGGATGAAGATGGAAGAAAACGAGATGGCGATAATGCCGATCACGTAGAGGATTTCATATTTACCCATGGACTTCGTGGTGGTGTGCATATGCGTTAAGGTCCCATCTTTCTCATGAAATTTTGTCACCCGATCGGGCTGCAAACCACTTCATTATAGCGGAGTCACAGCCGTTCCTCAATCGAAAAAATAGACCCTAAGGATCTAGTAGAAGCAGCCCCTAATCTATCGTCAAAAAAAGATGAAGGAGGAGCTTTCTATGAAAAATTTAGATGTTCTGATCGGCGGCAACGACGTGGAATCGCTCATCCGACCAACCAACGGTTAACGGCAGAACAAGTTCGGGAAATTCGCCGCAGCGGGACATGGCCCAGCGGATATCGCCTGATCTAAGCTTTAGGCTTATAATGGTTCCATATTATGTGTGCAGAGGATGTGTACGCCTTATGGAACCGATCGTATCCAAACGTTGGCTGTTAGCTAGAATGTATGAACCGGATCTCGTCATCGTCGATTGCCGCTTTGAGCTTGGACAGCCGGAGGCCGGGCGTGCGGCCTACGACGCCGCACATATTCCCGGTGCCGTCTATCTTGATCTGGAACAGGATCTGTCGGCACCGGTCACCACGCATGGCGGGCGTCACCCGCTGCCCGCCCCGGACGAGTTGGCCGCGCGCTTCGCCCGCGCCGGCATCGGCAACGCCACCAGGGTGGTCGCCTACGACGACCAGGGAGGCATGAACGCCTCCCGCCTATGGTGGCTGCTGCGCTGGTTGGGCCATGACGAGGTCTACGTCATGGACGAGGGGTTCGCCGCCTGGCAAGCCGGCGGCTATCCCGTGACCGCAGAGCGGCGGACGATCGTCCCCGCCGCTTTCACCCCCTCGCCCCGGCCGCACCTGCTGGCCGGCGTCGAGGACGTCCGCCGGGCGCTGCGCGATCCCGGCATCCTGCTCGTGGACTCGCGCGCCGCGGATCGCTACGCCGGCTTGCAGGAGCCGCTCGACGTCAAGGCCGGCCACATTCCCGGGGCCATCAACCGGTTTTGGAAGCAGGTGCTGGATGACAGCGGCTCCTGGAAAAGCGAGGGCGAGCTGCGCGAGCAGCTGGCGCCGGTCATCGCCGCCCTCGACGAAGGCCGCGAGGCCATCGTCGAGGGCGGCTCCGGCGTGAGCGCTTGCCCGAACGTGCTCGCCCTCTATCGGCTTGGCTACCCGCAGGTCAAACTGTACGCCGGCAGCTGGAGCGATTGGATTTCTTATCCCGAGAACCCCATCGCGACGGGGGAGGAATAAACGCCAGAATATGGGCCTAGGGACTTTACAAGGCTCGATTTTGGAATATAATATAGTTAGAATTCTAACTAAAGAGGTATCTAATCATGCATCCAAGCGAGCCTATTGAGTGGCAATGGGATAAGGGGCCCATTGGCCGACTGGTCAAGACGGGGTATATCACGCTGCGCAGGGAAGTCGAGGAATTGTTACATCCGCTGGGGTTAACACATACGCAATGGAGTGCGCTCGGCGTCATTCGTCAATATCCAGGAATCTCTCCCTCTCAACTGGAGCCGATTCTAATGATTGAACGTCCGAGCGTCACCAGCTTATTAAAAGGGTTGACGAACAAAGGACTCATCCGTTATAAGGACCATCCGCAAGACGGACGCTCTAAGCTGATTTTTTTGACGGAAGCGGGCAGCCAATTGGCGGAAGAGACGCAGCACTTCACGTCAGTTGTAGAAGAGCGAGTTAAAGCGGAGATGACGGCTGAAGAGTTCGACACCTTAAAGTCGCTCCTCACCAAAATGATCCGTACATTTGAAAAGCAGTAGATTTTTATTTGCACCCCTTTTACGTCTATATAGTTAGAATTCTAATTAAATTGCACTTAGGAGGCAAAGATGATGAAGAGATGGATGCGTATTGTTGGATGGATCGTCGTGGGTTTGACTTCATTGTTTTATATTCAGAGCGGTATTCAGAAGCTGGCGGGGACTGAAGAGATGATCCGGCACTTTCAAGAGATAGGTTATCCGGATTGGAGTCGAATCCTCATTGGCTTGGTGGAAATAGCAGGCGCGGTACTGCTGGTTTGGCCGCGCTTAACCTTGTACGCCGCGACAGCCCTTGGCCTCCTTATGATTGGCGCCGTAGTTTCCGAACTGTCGGCCGGTCAAGGTTTTGGCACCTTGATGGCTGCCCAGTGGTTGGTCGTATTGGTGCTGATCGCAGGGGTGCGCCTCAGAATTGTTTTCCAATCCAAATCTAAATCTAAGCGTGTTGAAAGCCATGCTTGAACCATTGGGCATAAGAAAAACGTCTATCGACGTACATTCAAAGTAGACAGACCGCGTTTAGCGGAAGTTTTTCTTGCGATATCAGGATGCCAATGCCCCGAAGTTTATACTTTCTGGCGTGTAATATAATCAAAATATAAAGAGGAAATCCCCAGCGACTATCGAAGAAAGAAGCACCTGACAGGGAAGCTTCAATCTTACCTACCAACCACAGGAGGTTAAAGTCGCATGGGGAAATCCTCGCACATTCAAGGCCGTAAGGGAACTAAGTTCAGTCAACAGCTAAGGGGCGTTAACCTGGAGCAAGTCCTCATCGTTGCAATCGATGCGGCCAAGCTCCACCAAAAAGCCTTAATATGCAATTATTTCGGCGACATCATTGAAAAACCCTTCTTTTTCTCAGCGAATAATTCTGGTATGGAGCTGCTTTGCAAGAAGATTAATCAAGCGGTTACAGCCACAGAGGCTGTTCGCTTGTTCCTGGGTATTGAGGCAACAGGCCATTACTATGAAGACATCGTCCGCGAGATGGCGAAACGAGGGTACCACGTTCAGATCTTGAATCCGTATACCACCTTCGAGGAACGCGCCGGCGCACTGAATTGGTGCAAAACAGATGATCTTGATCTTGTGGCCATCGCCCATGCCATCAAAAGCAACAAAGCCACTGAAAACCAGCTTTTGAATGGCGTGCAGCGTCAGCTCCATGTCTTGACTCGAGCACGGCGCTCAGAGACACGGAAGCGTGCTTCCTTGCGTACAGAGATTCGAGCACTTATGGACCTCATCTGGCGCGAGTACCAAGGATATGCAGATTATTCAGCCGGTAGAGCTCGAAAAATCAAAGTATTCAGTGACTTCTGGGGGAAAGCCTCGCTCTTCTTCATGGAGCATTATCCACACCCCGCTGCTGTCCTGAAACTAGGGGAGACCGGGCTACGGAAGCTCTCGATTCAGCATAATCTCAAATTGCGAAACACCACCATCCAGAAGCTCTTGCACGTCGCTGAACAAGCGTTATCGAGAAACTTACAGGAACTTCGGCCTGAGCTTATGTTACTGAAAATGAAGCTACGTGACTTACGAACATTTGATGCCAAAATTAATGTTTTGGAACAAGAGATCGAGAACCTTCTCCTTCAGACAGACGGACGACTGCTTCTTACCGTCCCGGGCTTAGGAGTGACTACCGCGGCTGAGCTTTATGCTGAAATCGGCGATGTATCTCAGTACTCGAACGCAAACCAGTTAATTAAGAAAGCTGGCACAAACCCCATTGTTAAGCAAACAGGTGGCGGCAAAGGCTCCTACCGCAAGATTTCCAAACAGGGAAACGATCACCTTCGTTATGCGGTATATCTAGCAGGTAAGAGTCTCTGCATGCATAATAAGGACCTTAAGCCTTTCTATGATCGTCTGAAGGAAAAAGGAAAACATGAACGAGCCATCTTTGTTGCAATGGGTAATAAGATGCTCAAAGTCGCTTTCGCCATGCTGCGAGACCGTTTACCGTTTCAATCGCAGTGCTCTGATTATCACATCCTTGATGAGGTCAATAAGAAGTTGAACTTCAATTGCGTTATGCCGACACTAGCGACGGCCTAACTAAGCAAGATCTTGGAACCGGTCTTTCTGGGACTGAGGGAAGATCGGATCACTTTCTTGGAGACCTTGGATCTCGTATGTCAGCTTTATCCACCTCGCCCTGTGAATGCGAATTGTACGTTAGCGTATACTCTGCACTCAGCCAGATTGCATCGCAGGATTGAAAAAACGAGGCTATTTCCTTTCAAGTCCGAGAAAGGCCGGTTTCAAGCATCGCTTCTCTGTCAGTTGCTAACTTTTTTGAAAATCTGGGGGGTTAGGTGTGTTTGGGTTACCCAGAAACCTAAAAATTCTACTTGACATAGTACGCTGATATCTTAAAAAATGGCGCCAGAAACCGGCGCCTTCACCATTTACAGATCCACCTCTACCATCGACTGGGCGGTCTCCGGATAATCGGTGATGATGCCGTCGATCGGATATTTGAGCACTTCCTTCATGTCCCTCCGGGTATTCACGGTCCACACCCAAACCTCGCGGCCGTCGGCATGGGCCTGGTTCACCAGGAAATCGGTTAACATCACCTGCTCAATCGTATAGAAATCGACGTCGAGCACCGATAGATCTCCGAGGGCGAAGAACAGAATTCGCCCGATCTTGATCTCGGGAGCCAATTCACGGATGCGGCTAAGCACTTCGCCGTCGAAGGATTGCACTCTCACCTCTTCCTCGGCTCCAGCTTCCTTGATGAGGCGGACAACCTCCTCCGCCAGCGCTTCACTAGGGGAGCCGTTGGGCTTCAGGTCCAGCAGCAGCTTGATTCGCCCTTGCGCCTCGGCGAGCACGCTGGACAACGAGGGGATATGTATCGGATAATCGTTCGCATCGATGCCGATGCTCAGTTGCTGCACTTCGTTGAAGCTCATATCCGCGATCCGCTTCCGCAAGCCTGTCATCCGTCGCAGGTCGGAATCGTGGTTTAACACAGCGACGCCATCCTTGGTCAACTGCACGTCCAACTCCACGACTTGAAGGCCTTTGTCGATCGCGGAGATCAGGGCAGGCAGCGAATTTTCCGGAGCATTCGACGTATCCCCGCGATGCACTGCGATCTGCACGTTCCATTTTGCGTAGACGAGACTCTCGTTCGCCCGCAAACCGATCAGCAGCGCTAGCGAAATATAAAGGGTCGCGCTTAGGACATACACCATCCTTTTCCACTTTAGCCCCTTCCACCAATCTACGATCTGGTTCTCCAGACGACCGATTCGGCTGCGGCGCACCTGCAGCTGATCCCTTGGCCGAATCCATTTTAAGCGGCCCAACGCATAATAAAGTCTCGTCAGCACGAACAGGTTGATTGGCAGCAGCAGAAGCTCCAGCAGATAAGCCAGTACCGTCGTAACCGGCAGTGAATAGTGCTGGGACACCAACGCAAGCACATCCAGATCAAGCCAGGAAGGGATGTGCCCAAGGGCAGTCACCACCGCGGAGGTGACCCCGACCACCGTACAGTTAAACAGAAGCAGCGTTCCAAACAGCCGCCACCGCCGACCTTGCGTCAGCTCATGGCTTTGGCGAACCGCCTGCCGGAGATTCATATCCTCGAGCACGATACAATGCAGGACGAAAATCCAGCGGAGCAAAGTATAGAGCAGCCCTGCGATCAGCACGAGATAAGCTACGGTCATGGTGAATGAGGCATCCAGCACTTGATTGTTCAAGAAGATCGGCACGTTAAACAACGCGTAAAACGAAGCCGACAGCGGCGAGTCCACAAACGGAATCAAGAGCAGCAACAACAGCAGCAGCTGGAATACGCCAAACCCGAACAGCTTGGGCATTTTATGCAGCACCGTTAACACAGCATCAGAAATGGCAATCGACTTGCCAAAAAAGCGCTGCTGAATCAGCACGATGAGGACCAACAATTCAATCAGCAGGGTAAAAGAGGCAACAAGCCCGATGAGAGTCAGTCCCGCCACACCTTTATAGCTCAACCCGATCCGGTAAACCTCCCCGTTCAACAGGGAACCGGAGCCGACCACCCGGAGAACCCGGTTGAACAGAAACGTCGTAACCGGCAGGACAAAGACGCTTGTGGCCAGCATATACAGCAGCTGAAACAGCAGCAGCTTACCGGAATACTTGCGGAAGTCACGGATGCTTCTGCCGATCAGTTTAAGCATGGACCCCCTTCCCTGTTCCATCAGGTCCACCGCGCAGCCCAAACCTTCATCTCATGACATATGACATGCAAGTCCATCCCCTTCGGCGTAAGCGTGTATTCGACCGTCACGGGAACGGTAGGATACACTGTACGCTCCAGTACGCCCTTCTCCTCCAGATGGCGCAACGTACTGGTTAACGCCCGTGGACTCACTTGAGGGATTCGGCGTTGCAGCTCCCCAAAACGCAGCGTCCCTCCAAACAGCTCGCGGATCACGAGGAACGCCCATTTTCCTCCGAGGACGTCCAACGTTTTTTCGATATTGCATTCGATATGCTCCGGCGTTTTCGGAATGTAATTGCTAGCCTTGCGGATGCTGTTCATTCGTAAAAACCTCCCCTGGAAGTGTTGCTTTAGTGATGTATAAGAGTTGCTATTTCAGGCGATATAGGTTCGTTATAGGGCGCTATACTTTTTATAGTAAGTATCATAGATATAATTTAGTGAAGGAGTTTTCACTTCTTTCAATTGTATATGAACTTTTATAGAATGAAAATGGTTCCAACACAAATGCTCAAGGAGGATGATGAAACATGGAATATAGAAGACTAGGCGGAAGCGGCCTCAAAGTCAGTGAAATCAGCTTGGGAAGCTGGCTGACTTACGGCGGGTACGTCGAACATGAAAACGCGGAGAAATCGATCAAAACCGCTTACGATCTAGGGATCAACTTCTTTGACACCGCCAATGTATACGAAAAAGGGGCCGCCGAAGAGCTGGTGGGCAAAGCGCTTAAAGCTTACCCCCGGGAATCCTATGTATTGGCTACGAAAGCGTTCTGGCCGATGGGGGATGGACCTAACGATCGCGGTTTGTCGCGGAAGCACGTCATGGAGCAGGTCCATGCCAGCCTGAAGCGTCTTGGCCATGATTATATCGATATCTTTTATTGCCACCGTCACGATCCGGAGACACCGCTTTACGAAACGCTGCGCACGATCGATGACCTGATCCGTCAAGGCAAAATCCTGTACGCCGGCGTCAGCGAATGGCAAGCCTCACAAATTGCGGAAGCTGTTGGCTTGGCCGATCGTTACCTGCTGGATCGCATCGTCGTGAATCAGCCGGTATATAACATGTTTAATCGTTATATCGAGAAGGAAGTCATCCCGGTCAGCGAACGTCACGGCATCGGCCAGGTGGTCTTCTCTCCGCTGGCTCAAGGTCTGCTAACCGGTAAATATACATCTGCAACCGATATTCCGCAGGACAGCCGTGCAGCCAAGCTGGAATGGGTTCGCAAAGGCATTACGGAAGAGAACATCGCCAAGGTGAAGCAGCTTGAGGGAATTGCCGCTGAACTTGGCATCACGGTAGGTAACCTGGCCCTGGCTTGGATTTTGCGCCAAAACAACGTGGCCAGCGCACTGGTTGGCGCCAGCCGTCCGGAACAGGTGATCGAGAACGCCAAAGCTTCCGGCATCAAACTAAGCGAGGACGTGCTGACGCGGATCGAAGAGATTCTGAACTAAGAAGGAGTCGAAGCAGCCATGGCTAAAGTCGTAGTTACCGGGGGAAGCGGAATGTTAGGGCGCTACGTTGTACGAGAATTCGTCGAACGCGGGTATGACGTGCTGAACGTAGACGTCCGGCCTTCGGAAGACCCGGTCTGTCCGACGTTGATCGCCGATCTGGAGCAGCTTGGCGAATGCTACAGCGCGCTGACCGGCGCGGACGCGGTTGTTCATCTCGCCGCGATTCCCGCCGCGCATATCCGCACGCCGGAGGTCACCTTTCGCAATAATGTGATGTCGACGTACAACATTTTGCAGGCTGCGGAAGGGCTGGGCATCCGCAAGGCGGTGATCGCCTCCAGCGAATCCTCCTACGGCATCGTCTTTGCGGTGCATCCGCCCGCCCCGAAATACGTGCCGGTGGATGAAGCGCACCCACAGCTCCCCGAGGAAAGCTACGGCTTGTCCAAGGTGGTGAACGAGCTGACCGCGGACATGTTCCACCGCCGCACCGGAATGCAGATCGTATCGCTGCGGCTGGGCAACGTGATTCCGCCGGAACGCTATGAAACGTTCCCGTCCTTCATCCACGATCCGGCTCAGCGGGAACGCATCCTGTGGAGCTACATCGATACGCGCGATGCGGCAACCGCATGCCGGCTGGCCGTCGAAGCGGACGGCCTCGGCGCGGTGGCGCTGAACATCGCCGCGGACGACTCCAGCATGGCGATTCGCAGCCGGGAGCTGATGGCCGCCCGCTTCCCGGGCGTCACAGACTTCCGCGCGCCGCTGGAAGGGCACGAAACGCTGCTCAGCAACGAGAAAGCCAAACAACTGCTTGGATGGCAGCCTGTCCATTTCTGGCGGGATGAAGTTAAGCCATAAACCGCCTGCGGCTGTTCACGCAGAAGAACCCGGCTCCGCCGATACGGAGCCGGGTTCTTTTTTTACTAGCCTTACTGTATCCCAAAACCGCGTTTTTCTGATATCTTAGAGGAAGTCATACCAATCAACGAATACATCGAATCAGGAGATTTCCGTTATGCGCAAACACATTGTAGCCATCGATATGGACGATACCCTATGCCATCTCGTGCCCAAAGCGATTTACTATCATAATCTGCAGTTTCCCGACCGTCAGCTCACCATGGACCAAATGACCAGCTTTGATATGACACAAATCTGGCATCCCGAGTGTAATGAAGATCTCTTCTTCGGACGCCCCGGCTTGTATGAGGAGCTGGAGATCTTTGATGAGCATACCGTCGAGGAAGTACGCAAAATGACGCAGGAGCATGATGTGATCATCGTTACGGCCGCCCGCCCCTCATCTGTACAGGAAAAATGGAACTGGCTGCAACGCTGGATGCCGTTTATCCCGTTTGAGAACTTCTTCGTCGCCAAGCGAAAAACGCTGCTGGACTTCGACCTGATAATCGATGACGGGCCGCATAATTTGCAGCCTGCCAAGGAAGCTGGCCGGCTCACCATCGGGATCCCACGCCCGTGGAACGCCTCGATTCAGCAGCAATTCCTCATGAAGGATTCATGGGAAGGCATGAGCGACTTGGTGAACCAGCTGTTGGCTGAACGTTTCCCAAGGGAATAGCTCAGCGGCTACTGCAGATGCCCCCGGATGGGAGCCGAAGTTGTTTCCCCGAAGGACACGTTTACGGCATGGCGGATCTCTACGCCTTCCTCCAGCAGTTCGATTTCGATGCTGGACCGGAACGGCGTCTCCAAACTCAGCTTCCCGCTCCGAATCCGCCTGCATCCGAGGCGGCTCCAAAACCAGCCCCTCCAGGACATGCCGCAGCTCTTTGATGCAGCGATGTAACATTTTCCAGGCGCTGAATATCTCCAAATTTCGCGCCAGCCTATCCAACAACCGAATCGAAGTATGCTAGAATAAAGAGCATGGTTGCGATAGAACGAATAGAAAGGGACGTCATCGTTGGCACAATTATTTTACAAGTACGGAGCAATGAACAGCGGCAAATCTATCGAAATTTTGAAGGTTGCCCACAATTATGAAGAGCAGAACAAACCGGTGCTGCTCTTTACTTCGGCGATCGATAACCGTGACGAGGTTGGTTATGTCTCCTCGCGGATTGGATTGCGCCGGCAGGCTATTCCGATTTATCCGGACACGAACCTCTTCGAAATTGTCAAAAATCATACCCCGCGCTTATACTGCGTATTGGTCGATGAATGCCAATTCCTCGGTGAGAACAACATTAAGCAGCTGGTCCGCATCGTCGATGAGCTGGATATTCCCGTGATGGCTTTCGGGTTGAAAAACGATTTCCAGAACCAGTTGTTCGAGGGCAGCCGCCTGCTGCTGATTTATGCGGACAAAATCGAGGAAATGAAAACGATCTGCTGGTTCTGCGCCCGCAAAGCAACGATGAACCTGCGGGTGGAGAACGGCAAACCCGTTTACACCGGCGAGCAGATCCAAATCGGCGGCAACGAGTCGTATTACCCGGTATGCCGGAAATGCCACGCCAACCCGCCGCTGTAATACTTCCGAATCTAAAAAAACGGACCGGCTAACGCCGGTCCGTTCGTCGTTTTTAATCCATATCGTAAATCGTGCCCACCTTCAGCCCGTACAGCTCGTTGTAGATCTTTTCTGCATAGGCGTCCGTCATGCCGGCAATATAATCGATGATCATATGCTCCCATGTCCAGATCGGTTTGGGCTTGGCCTGATCCCGGTCAAACCGGCGCAGCCAGTCACCGGGAATGATCGACTTGCTTGTCTCCGGATCCACGAAGGCATCCCACAGCCGCTTGATAATCCATGCGCTGCGCTTCTGCAGCCGTTGGACCCGCAAATCGCGGATCATCGTCACCCAAGCGAAGCTCTTCAGCACGCTCACCGTCCGCAGCATATCCTTATCCTCCTGCCCGTCCTTCACGAACGTGACCTTCTGCCAATCGCCGTCATCGATAACTCCCAGGCAGCCGACGAACAGGCTGACCCAATAGGCCTTCACCTCCCGGCGCGTGCGGGAATAGTCATGATCACACACCGGCATTTTGACATTCCAGATGCGCAGGAAATCGTCCAGCACCTCGGCCACCTTGACCTGAATTTGCTGCGGCTGCCATCCCGCCCAGCAAGCATCCTCCAACGTCATGATTTTCTCGACGATCAGTCTCTGAATGTGCGAGTCCTTGAGGAAATGCTCGTGCACCTCGATTTTTCCCGCCTTGATGCCATCCTCGAGATCGTGGGCCGAATAAGCGATGTCGTCGCAAAGGTCCATCAGCTGCGCCTCAAACGTCTTCTTCCCTTCGGGAATGCCCCAGCGGTCGCGAATGAAGGAGATGTACTCCCATTCATGCAGATATAACCCTTTCTTGTTGATCGTACCGGGATAAGGGTATTTATTTGTTCCAAGCAGCACCGCATCGGATAAGTTCAACCCGTCGATGTTTTCCCGCTTCTCCAGGAACATCATCAGCCGGAAATTGTGGGCGTTGCCTTCAAAATGCTCATATTTCTGACGGAATGCTGCCCTCGTTTGCTGCTCTTCCTCCGGAGTGGGCTGTTTGCCTTTAAGGGCAGTCCGTACCTTCTCCTCAATGAGCTTCTCCAATATTTGATCCAGCACCTCTTCGCCCTTGTGGCCAAACGGCGGATGGCCAAAATCATGGCAAATAGCGGCGCATTCCACCACCTCCGGATCGATGACCAAGCCTGGATGCTCGGCGCGGTCGGCCGCCAGCTCCGGATACGTGCGCAGAAGGCTGCGCGCCGCTTCCCGGGCGATCTGGGCGACCTCGAGCGAATGCGTCAGCCGGGTTCGATAATAATCGCCTGTGCCGGCCCCAAATACTTGCGATTTCCCCTGCAGCCGGCGGAAGGTCGGGGAATGGATCAACCGCGAATAGTCGCGTTCAAAGGTGGCACGGTTATTTTCGTGTCCGATATTGTCCGGGTATTGGCGGTGCTCCCTGAGTTCGTGGATATTCATGGCTCTTGCACTCCTTGTCGCGTTCTCTCTTTTCTGTTATTGTAGCCGTCCGCAGCCGGAACATAAAGCGCCGCCCCCCAAATTTGTTACCCTACAAAAAAATCACCCCGCAAACGCGGGGCTTTGCTCTAGACGCTTTATTGTTCTTACGATACACCAAGCCTCCAGGGTTCACCGCCTCCGGTCCGATTGATGTCGGCGCCAGGTTCCTCGCTCTCCCGATGACAGCACCCGCATTCCCAGGCCTCCTGCAACAACCACACATAATCCAGTGATTCCTGCAGGTCCAGCGATTCTCCGGGAATCACCTGCCTCCTTCCCTCCATTAACGCATAGACTTCGATATCGCCGGGCGGACGGCCAAATGCGCTGTGCCAAAACACGTTGACCAGATGGATAAAAGCTTGCGTGATGCTCTCATTCTCCTCCACGAGGAACTTCTGCACGGTCACCCGATCCGGGTTCCCCCGCTCTTGCCATACCGCTTGAAAAATAATAGACAAATGCAGATCCAGCCCCGCGACGTGCGTTCCCCAATTCTCATATAAAGCTAAGGGATACTCGTATATCCTCGTCCCCGTAATGAAAGTTAATTCCGACACCATCCGGTGGTACACCTGCCAGTAGAACAAGGGATCCGGAAAATCACGCTGATTCCGCGGCCAACGCCGGTTCAGCAGCACCTGGATCGGCGTATGTAAACGGACCGCCGGGAGAAGCGTGAAATAATCGTTGATGGCGTGACCCACTGCGTATTGCACGCGTTGCTGCCAGGAGATGCAAGAACCGCCGCCTGTTGGGCCGTACGATTGGCTGTACGTTTGGTTGTACGTTTGGCCGCACGCCCCTGCCGGACCGCTCGAGTCCAACTTCAGCGAACGCAGCCATTTTTCGAGCTCATAATCCGCAAGCTGCTTGGTCATGGCTGATTCAGCGCTCCTATGCGTTGTGCGAAATTGGCCCCGAACTCCCGGCACAATACCTTCTCCTCCGGACTTGGGCCGTATTCCACCTTGAGCGGCGGTTGGACGATGACCGCCCCGTTTTCCCGAAGCCGCTGCTCTAATTCATCTACGGCGGCGCAATACAGACGGTAGGAAGTATCTCCGCTGCCAAATACGGCAGCCCGGAATCCCGCCAAATTCAGCTCCTTCATTTCATCCACGAAATCGGCAAATTCGTCGGGAAGCTCCCCGTCTCCCCATGTATAAGCACCTAACAGGCAGGCATCATATTCCAACAAGCGTATGGCGTTGCAATCCTCCACCATCTTCAGATCCACAGCCGCTCCGGTTCCGCGAATCCCTTCAGCGATTAGTTCAGCCATTTCCTCCGTATTCCCGGTCAAGCTGGCATAGACGATGATGATATTGCTCATTCCCTCTCCAACTCCTTCCAAGTACATGACTTGATAACCGAAGTATAATTGATAATGATTATCATTGTCAATAATAGGGCGGCTAGTATCTTCTTCACACCTCTTTGCACGATTATCCCTTTCGTTCAGAACTGGGGATTGAGTGGAAGTGGAAGTTCACTGGGGGAGCCTTGCAGTGGAAAGGGACCTGGTGGGGATCGTCGGTTTTGGATTACACTACCTATCTGATGCAACGGGATAATCCTCAAAAAGAAGGGAGCGGATAGACACCATCAATAATAGCCGGAACCCCTTAAATGGAGTATCCGGCTTCTTCTTTTACTATACGAGCGATCAGCTCATTCCTACCCACGCATCGTTGGAGTAGCCGCGCTGCTCCCAATATCCGACATGCTCGCCTTCGATGAGCTCGATGCGGTTCAGCCACTTCACCGACTTGTAGGCGTACATTTTCGGCACGATCAGTCTTACCGGACCACCCAAGTCGCTCGGTATCGGCTTGCCGTCGTGCATCACCGCGACCATACAATCGTCCATATTCGCCTGATCCAAGGTGAGGGTATCGGTGTAGACGCCGTCCCCCGAATAGAACTTCACCGTTTTGGCGTTTGGCTTTACGCCGGCTTTTTGGAGCAGCTCCCGCAGCGGGATGCCTTCCCAAGTATTATTGTACACCGACCAGCCCGTCACACAGTGAAAATTACTCACCTGCACCTTCCGCTTCAGCTTGAGGAAGTCCTCCCAGCTCCATTTGAACTTGTTGTTCACCAGACCGTCGATCGTAAACGACCAGTTCTCGTTGGAGAAAGACGGAATGTCCGTGACCGTATATACCCGAAAATGTCCCTGCGCCCCGCCGCCAACTGGGCGAGCCTCGGGTTTAATCGACCGTCGGGCCGGTTCCTTCAACCATTTGGTCCGGGTTAAGGAGTGGTAAATGATGTACGGCAAACCGATCCAGGTTAATAAATCGTGCACGGTCAGTGCCGTATTGGACACTCTCGGACCCACCGCCTTGAACTGCCACAGCAGCACGCCCGAGCCAAACCAGCCCAGCAGTAAAGTTTCTTGCCATACCCTTTGCGCAGGCGCTCCAGCATTCCCTTCATACCTCCCCTCCTCCTTATTTTTGTTGTATATTCTCAGAACGCCTGCCATCATTCGCCTCAAGCACCGTGAACCAAAACGTACTGCCCCTCGTCTCCGATTCAACAACGCCGAAAGATCGAGCACCAGTAAATCGGGATGACCATCATTTCGTTGTCCTTCATCTCATTGCCCATCATGTCCTGACCCATTTCGCCGTCTTTCATCTCTTCGCCCATCATCTCTTGCCCCATTTCGTTACTGCCGGAAGAATTGTTCATCTCGGTGGAGGCGTTGGCCCCGTCATTCATCATGTTCCCTTTGTTCATGTCATTGTTTTTGGCACCGCAAGCGGCTAACGTCAGCATGGCCCCCCAGCATAAGAATCAATCCGATTTTTTCATAATATTTCTTCCTTTCGTTATTTTTAGCTTTGTTCGTCCATCATCTTAGCGAAAAATGCTAACCATCTAAGAACAAACCGCTTGCGAATGTGTTAGAAAAGTCTTACGAAAGTCCTACAAAACCGCCACAAAATCAGAAAACCCGTCCCAGGTTAAGCCTGAAACGGGTTCAATTCGATTTAACGGGGACGACCCGCAATCCCATACATCAACAGGTCCACCGTGTGTTCAATTTCTTCGTCTTCATCGATCGGAAAATCCGGCACGAGGAGTACATGAACCAGAATCATCCCAATCATGACGCTGGCACCGGTTCTGACGATCCGCCATGGCGGCGCTTCAACAAGCTGCCCCTTTTCCTGAAAATGCAGAACAACTCGCTTGATCCGCTGAAAGACGATCTCGGAGGCCAAACTCTTCACCTGCTCCAGCAGCTCCGGCTGAAACGGGACCTCCTGGATCAGTATTTTGATAATCCGCATATTCTCCCGAACAAACTTGAAACGATCCTTCGCCAGCGCGCGAAAAAAGTCCTCCGCCCGCTCATAGGGCATCTCGATCATTTTGGCAAAATCCCGCAGCAGAAACGGCGCAACCAGCTTGATCACAATTGGTCCGGCGATAGACAGCAGCAGATCTTTCTTCGTCTTATAGTGGCGGAAAATCGTTCCCTCAGCTACCCCGGCCTTTTGCGCGATTTCACTGGTGGATGTGGCGGCATACCCTTTCTCGGCAAAAATCTCCGTCGCCGCCTCCAAAATTTTGATCTGCTTCTCCGTCTTCTTCTCCGTATCTTCTTCCGTCAACCGGATCAAGTCCTCCAGCCACTGCTCTTTCTTCTCCGACATAGAGGCCTCTCTCCTTTCCCTTCGTATCGTAGGCTTCTTTGTTCAGCGTACTATATTTTGCGGTGCTTGCGCAACGCGAGGACATTAGCGAGCATAAAGACGAAGGACAAGCCAGCCAGCACATACACATCCAACGCGATTCCGCTCCAGCCTTCGCCGCGGATCATGATGCCGCGCAGCGCATCCGCCCCGTATTTCAGCGGTGTGATATGGGTAATCCAGCGCAGCCAAGGCGAAATGCTCTCCAGGTCAAACAATCCGGAGAAAAACACCTGCGGCACGATGACAATCGGAATGAACTGAATCATCTGGAACTCTGTGTTAGCGAACGCCGACAGCAAGGTGCCGAAGCTCAGAGCCGTGAGAGACAGCAGCAGCATGATAAGCAGCACGTAACCAAAGGAGCCCACCATCAAGCTGCCAAGCGCATACACCGTAAACCCGGCGATCAACACCGCCTGCAGACTGGTGAAGATCCCGAACCCGGCCATATAACCGACAACGATTTCCCATCGGCGCAGCGGCGTGGCGAGCAACCGTTCCAGCGTGCCGCTTGTTCGTTCGCGCAGGAAAGACACGCCCGCGATCAGGAATACGAAGAAGAAAGCAAACAATCCGATTAACACTGGACTAAAGCTGTCGAAGCTCGACATGTCTGCAGATCCGTGCAAATATTCGAACTCCGGCGCAGCGGCGTTCCCATTCGGATTTTGCGTTATTCCGGCTGGAGTTGCTTGCCCCTGAAGCGTTTTTTGCATGAGCAGCATGACTGCCCGGTTTTTGGATGGATCGCTGCCTTCCAGCTTCACCTGCGCCGCCCCCTGATCTAAGCGAATAAACGCATCGATCTCTTGATCAGCCAAGGCCGCCTCGGCCGCTTCAACGGTATCGTAGGTGGTGACTTCCGCATCAGCAGCGGTTAATTTCTCCGTAATCGCAGCAGGCAGCTGCACGGTACCAATCTTCGGTTGGTAGGTGTCTCCATTAAACACAAGATACATTAAGGATAAGACCAGAAGCGGAGCGACGACCAACAACGCCAGCGTTCTTTTGTCATGGATAAACTGACGGACGATACGGACAATCACAGCCCGGATTCTCATGCACGAACACCTCCGTAATGCAAAAAGGCTTCCTCAATCGTCGCGCTGCCAGTCTCCTGTTTCAGCGCCTCCGGCGTACCTACGGCGATCAAATTACCGTCCCTTACCATCCCTAGCCGATGACATTTGTCGGCTTCGTCCATGACGTGGGTGGTGACGAGAATCGTCGTGCCTTTTTGGCTCAGGTGTTCGAATTCGTCCCAAATGGACTTGCGCAGCACCGGGTCGATCCCGACGGTAGGCTCGTCGAGAATGAGCACCTCAGGCTCATGCATAAGCGCGATCGCCAGCGACAATCGGCGTTTCATCCCGCCGGAGTAAGCGCTGACCGGACGTTTCAAATGATCCGTCAAATTGACAAGCGCCATAACTTCTTCGATTCGCCGCTTCATTTTCACACCTTTTAACCCAAATAACGCCCCAAAAAACTCTAGGTTCTCCTTTGCCGTAAGCTCGTTGTACATCGCGTCAGATTGAGCCATATAGCCGATGCGGTTCATCATGCTGATCTTTGGCATTCGGATGCCCAGCACCTCAACCTCGCCGCTGGTCGCTTCGTCGATGCCGGCGATCATTTTCACGAACGTTGTCTTGCCAGAGCCCGACGGCCCCAGCAGTCCAAAAATCTCATTGCGCCGCACCTCCAGGCTGATCCCGTGCAGCACCTCTTTATCGTTGAACTTGCGGGTCACTCCTTGAGTTCGAATACAAACTTCTTGATTAGACATCTGCACCACTCCTCTATGGGACAGGTTGTTGACGTGAGTACTTACTCACATTTTCTTGATGGTTCAAATATACTCCTCGCCGAGTAAATAGTCAAGTGAGTAATCACTCATTTTTTGTTGGATTCCTGTCATGGATTGTCGGCGATTTAGCGCTGGATGATATGGAAGTACTCCCCTTTTCTTGATAAACTGTTGTTACAAAACACGGTGAAAATTAGGAGGCAGTATGAAAAAGAAATTTCTAATTTCAGCGATTCTCACAACGGTTCTTATGCTTGTGTCTATTCCTGCATATGCTTCTGCACCCGCCGCTACACTGATTATTAACGGCAATGTAATCCATGCAGATCTTAAAGTGATCAATGGAACAACATACGTTCCGCTTAGGGTGATATCGGAACACCTTGAGGACGTCGATCTGTACTATAACTCTGCGACCAACACAATTACCATGAATCAACGAAAGACGAATGATCCCTCACAGACCCCAATGAGCCCCCCATCAACGACAGCTTTAACTGGCAAAGAATTAGAGGAATATTTATCAAATCATTTCTCAAAATTAACGACTTCTCTGGGTGAAACTATCCTTTATTTTTCAATTGAGGAGAACAACTCCGATCTGCACCCTTACGATTATTGTATCAAGGTTAAATATGATCCGAAATTCTACGGAAATTTAAAAGACGTAGCCGATAACCCATCTGCACAGCGAGAAAAGATAATTCTAGATGTTAGATCTGAACTCCGTGCTCATATGGAATCTATAGCAAAATCCGCAATTGCTGTCATGCCCGGGAAAAAGTTATGTGGATACTACTATTACGAGAACGCCAATGAGCCAGCTAAACAAGCTGAACTTGCCAAATTCAAGACCAATGCCTGGCAAAATTACGATGGTTCTTCTTCAACCAAATATACGGATTCCAAAATCACTCAATTTCAGTGGACCACATCCGAAGTGAACGGAGTGAAATAAAAGGCAGTCTCCGGTTCCGAGCGTGACGTCTCTCCATAACAAAAGAACGCCCCTCTATCGCAGCTTGTACGAGATTAGGGCGTTCTTTGTTTTATTTTAGTGAGCGATCACCATTCTACCGTCAACGACACTGGGCAATGATCACTGCCCAAGATGTGGCAGTCGATGCCTGCATCCTGCAACTTCGGCGCAAGCCGGGAGGAAGCGAGGAAGTAGTCGATCCGCCAGCCGATGTTCCGCTCGCGAATTTTCGGCATATATGACCACCAGCTGTACACGCCTTCGCGGTCCGGGTAGAAATGCCGGAACGTATCGATAAACCCGGAGGCCAGCAGCTCGGTCATTTTGCCGCGCTCTTCCAGCGTATAACCGGAGTTGCCTTCATTGGACTTGGCGTTCTTGATATCTATGGGATTGTGGGCGACGTTCAGGTCGCCGCAAACGATGACCGGTTTGACCGCATCCAGGCCCGTAAGGTAAGTGCGGAACCGGTCCTCCCACTCCATCCGGTAATCCAAACGGGAGAGGTCGCGTTTCGCATTCGGTGTATACACGGTAACAAGATAAAATTGCTCGAATTCCAGCGTGATAATCCGCCCCTCCGGCTCATAATCCTCCTCCATGCCATAACGCACGGACAAAGGTTTGATGCGCGTGAAGACAGCGGTGCCGGAGTAGCCTTTTTTCTCCGCATAGTTCCAATACTGCTCGTATTCGCTGCCAAGGTCCAGCTCGATCTGCCCTTCCTGCAGCTTCGTCTCTTGAAGGCAGAAGATGTCCGCATCCGCCTCTTTGAAATAGTCCAAAAATCCCTTGCCCACGCAGGCGCGCAGTCCGTTGACGTTCCATGAAACCAGCTTCATGATAATCTCCTTGCCTTGATGTAATCGAGAATTGCGAAAAACCCAATCTAGCAATCTCGTCTATGAATCATGGTTCCAGTTTAACACGTCATACGCCGTTCAAAAAGGCTTTGCCCTTCTTCACGACCTGGGCATCGTACAGGTTCACCGTCGTGCTGAGGATGTAAGAAGGCGGCTGCTTTCCGCGGTTATTTTTATGGCCTTGGATGTGTGCGTCGCTTTTTTCCCAGTTCTTCCATGCTTCCTGCGACTCCCATCGGATCACGACCACCACTTCCTCCTGCTCTTGGCTCTTTCGATTCACCATCACGCTGATGTCCACCAAGCCCTCCATCTGGTCGATGGCGCCCTCTTGGCTAAATCTAGCAATCACCTTGTCGCTGTTGCCCTTCTCAATGACCATGGTCCTTGTCATAACAAACATTCCGGTTCCTCCCTATGGAAAAAAATATCACTTCTCTTCTCGCTTACGCTTCCGCAAGCACAGGTACCTCATAGGTTCCTGGCAACCAGCGGCGCTTCCGGCTCACCGCTTCAGGCGGCATAACCTGCGGCGCCTGCGGATGCAGCAGCCACGACTTCACCGCATGGGTATCGGATACCCGATACAGCGGCGGCTCCTGCTCGAAGTCGATCTTCATCGCGTACGAGCTCCGCAGTGCAAACGCGTCCCCTTGCGGTGGACGGATCAAGTCCGGCGGCGTGCCGGGGATCGCCGCCAGCTTCCCGCCGCCATGTCCATCGAGACTTGGCATCGAGGCCAGCAGTCCCCACGTATACGGATGGCGCGGGTCATAGAAAATTTCCTCCGCCGTCCCCGTCTCCACGATTTGTCCGGCGTACATCACCGCAACGCGGTCGGCCATTTTGGCTACAACCCCAAGGTCGTGCGTAATAAAAATAATGGCCGTGCCGATCTTCTGCTGCAGCTCTTTCATCAGCTCCAGAATCTGCGCCTGAATCGTAACGTCCAGCGCCGTCGTTGGCTCATCGGCGATCAACAGCTTCGGATTGGCCGCCAGCGCAATGGCGATCATCACCCGCTGCCGCATCCCGCCGCTGAATTCATGCGGGTATTGGTGAAAGCGCCGCTCCGGCGACTTGATCCCAACCAGACCAAGCAGCTCCACGGCCCGTTGGTACGCAGCTTCTTTGGACAGATGCTCATGGGTATGCAGCACCTCGGTAATCTGCTTCCCGACCTTCATGGTTGGGTTCAGCGAGGTCATCGGGTCCTGGAAGATCATCCCGATCTCCTTGCCGCGAATCCGCTGCATCTGCTTCTCCGTTTTGCGGGTCAGCTCTTGCCCGTCAAACCAGATCTCCCCGCGTTTGTACACCCCCTGCGGCCGGGGAATTAGCTGCATGATGGCCTGGGAAGTGACGCTTTTGCCCGAGCCCGATTCACCTACGATGGCCAGCGTCTCCCCTTGGTCGACGTGGAAGTTCACGCCGCGAATGGCCTGCACTTCCCCCTCCCGGGTATGAAACGAGATGGCCAAATCCTTTACTTCCAATAAGTGTTTCATGTGATGTTTGATTCCTCACTCTCCACTCCATGATTGGAGTCGTCTCTATAGTCAGATGACGAAGGGCAGAACCTAGCGAAACGGATCAACTGGATGACTAAATCAACCTGTTGATATTCTCCCCGCCACTTAGTGATAATGATTATCATTATTAAATATAGCATGTTTGACTATTATATCTCAAATGGAAAAACCTCGCCTTATGCCTTCCTGTTTTCCCTAGTTCTCGCGTAAATTTCAATTTGAAGTCCGTCGCTTTCTCTATACACTCTGCCGCAGCTATGCTAAGATATCAAATATGCAAAGATTCAGAGATATGAAATTTATGATTTTAAGGAGTTTAGTCGATGGACGCGAACTTGCAACAATTTAAGGCGGAATTCTTCAAAGCTCTCGCCCATCCGATGCGAATTCGTATTCTGGAGGTGCTGAGCGAAGGCGAACGGAACGTCAACGAGCTGCAATCGATCCTGGGATCGGAAGGGTCTGCCGTATCTCAACAATTAGCCGTTCTTCGCGCCAAAAATCTGGTCAATACCGTCAAGGAAGGCACGACGGTTGTGTACTCGCTTCGAGATCCACTGCTGAAAGATTTGCTCGCAGTAGCCCGGCAAATTTTCGACAATCACTTGGTCGAATCCATTTCCTTACTGCGCGGGATCCGAAAACAAAAATAAGGATCCTCAAGTTTCCCCGTCG
Source organism: Paenibacillus sp. MB22_1 (assembly GCF_047200555.1). Classification (NCBI taxonomy): domain Bacteria; kingdom Bacillati; phylum Bacillota; class Bacilli; order Caryophanales; family Paenibacillaceae; genus Paenibacillus; species Paenibacillus sp. MB22_1. The sequence goes on along the minus strand of NZ_JBLADV010000002.1, from coordinate 2,137,607 downwards.
GGCTGCGGGGGTCTTTTTTGTTTGTGGGAAAGTACTTGCTCTATGAAATGCAGATTTTTAAGAAAAGAAGGGTTTAACGGATGAAGTGGAGTGGAAGGTTCACCAATGTTAATGCGACAACGCTGCGCAAAGATTTGATATCGGGGTGTATTGTTGGCATCGTGGCCCTCCCGCTTGGGATGGCTTTTGCAATCGCGTCCGGCGTCGAGCCGGAGTATGGGCTGTATACGACGATCGTCGCCGGGATCTTGATTTCGCTGTTAGGCGGATCCCGATTCCAAATCGGCGGCCCTACCGGGGCGTTTATTCCGATTCTGCTCGCAATTGTGCTGCAATACGGCTATGAGAATCTCCTGATCGCCGGCTTTCTGGCCGGGATCATGCTGGTGTTGATGGGCCTGCTGCGGCTCGGAACGCTGATCAAATTCATCCCGAGGCCGGTCACGATTGGGTTTACCGCCGGCATTGCGGTGACGATCTTCAGCGGGCAAATCGGGAATTTCCTTGGTTTGACCGGGATGAAGCGGCATGAATATTTTCATGAAAATATTAAGGAAATCTTCCTGCAGCTTCATACGTTTAACTTCTACAGCTTCCTGACTGCAGGTATCTGCCTGGCAGCCCTGCTGCTGACGCCCAAGTTTCTCCCGAAAATCCCCGGATCGCTGGTTGGCATCCTCGTGTCTACGTTAGCTGCGACGTGGCTGTTCCCCGACCGGGTGACGACCATCGGCTCCGCTTACGGGGCGATTCCCGGCGGCTTGCCGGATTTCCACCCGCTGGCCTTGTCCTGGGACAACATCGTACCGATGCTCCAGCCAGCGCTGATCATCGCCTTGCTTGGCGGCATCGAATCGCTGCTCTCTGCCGTTGTAGCGGACAGCATGACCGGCACCCGTCACGACAGCAACCGCGAGCTGATCGGGCAAGGTCTCGCCAACATGGCCGCTCCGCTGTTCGGCGGCATTCCAGCGACCGGGGCGATCGCCCGCACGGCGACGAATATCAAGAACGGAGCAGTGTCTCCTTTTTCCGGCATCATTCATGGCGTCGTTGTGCTGCTGATCGTCGCTTTGTTTGCGCCATATGCATCCAACATCCCGCTGGCCAGCATGGCCCCGATCCTGATGGTCGTCGCCTGGAACATGAGCGAGCGCAAAGCGTTTGTCCACATGCTGAAGACACGGACCAGCGATACGCTCGTACTGATCGTTACGTTCCTGCTGACCGTATTTACGACGTTGACCATAGCTGTCGAGGTGGGATTGGTGCTGGCTGTTCTGCTGTTCGTCAAACGGATGAGTGACCTGCTCACCGTTGACAAGGTGCTGCCCGATTGGGCCTCCGGCAAGGAGAAGGTACGGGCGCATATCGTGTCCAAGGATCATGATTGCCCGCAAGTTTCCATTTTCACCATCGACGGCCCGTTGTTCTTTGGCGCTTCGCAAGCGTTTGATCGGTTTGTCTCGCAAATTGAAGGCGGACTGCTGCGAGTGGTGTTGATCCGAATGGGCAAGGTACCGTTTATGGATACGACCGGCGAAGCGAATTTTGCCGCCCTGATCAAGCGGCTCAAGCAATCCGGCATCACCGTCCTCGTCTCCGGCCTTCGTGCGCAGCCGCGCAAGCTGATGGACAAAGCCGGTTGCTATGCCATGATTGGCGAGGAGCATTTTTTTGAAAGCACCGGGGAAGCCCTCACCTACGCTTTAAGCCAAATCAACAACGACAAGTGCCGCGGCTGCAAGCATTTCGCTTTCCGCGAATGCGCCGCCCTGTGCGGGGCGGCGGAGCACGAGCGGCACAAGCGTACCGAACTCGCCGGGTCGCTGGCTCGGGAAAGCAAGGTTACGGTGTAGCTCTGCTGGGGCTGTAAATCCGGCTAAAACCTCCCAAATAGGATGTAGTACATTCTATTTGGGAGGTTTTTTATGCTGTTTTGAAGGGATCCTCCATAACTATTTCCCCTATGACATTCGGTTTAATTACTATTCTATATCTAGTTCTCAAAATCAATATTATTGCCCAATGAAATAGTCCAATCATTTCTTTCACAGTTTCATAATTTAAGAGATGTGAGGGATATTTTTAAGAAGCTATGAAAGTCCCTTATAGTTGAGAAGCAATAGGTACCTAGCTCTCGACAAATCAGAAGAGGAGATGTTTAGTCTATGGCATTTACAAAGGAGTAGGCAGCTAAAGTTATTTTAAGTTTGGACGGTGTAAGAAAAACTGAAAGAGCGCAAAGGGAAATTTATGACAAGGGTATTGTTAGTCCTACCGATTCTAGCACTTTAGCAGATGCGTTGAGTGCATCAGCTACTATCTTAGGACTTGTATTTCTCAAAAGTACAGCAGTAGGCTTAGCAACTGCCGTTCTCGGCATTGTAACCGATCTTATTCCAAATGAAAAAGAGATTCTTAAAGTCCAGCGGTATGATGTCAAGTCCTAGATTCGAGTAAATTGGAAATTTTCTATGTGAAAAGTGCTTTGAGTCTAGAAAAATGACAATATCAAACTAATCCCAGCCCAAATCAAGGATAATTCCAGATTTTTACTGGGAATGAGTAAGGACTTTGGCAAAGGGGGCGTCAATCCTTCGCAGTCGTTACCTTCTTCCGTGGCGTATAGAGTTGGCCGTTGCGTAGCAGCACATCGACCAGACGCACAAGTTTTCTTGCCGTTAAGACGAGGGCGCGTTTGTGTTGGTGCTTAGGAACTTCTTTGTACTTCTTCCGGTAATACTCACCGAATTCCTCATCGCGGTTTTTCACCGAGTTGGCAGCTTCAACCAGGTAATAGCGAAGGAATCGGTTGCCGGATTTAATGCGTTTGGTATCTTCGGCTTCAAAAGGGCCAGACTGATGTTTACGCCAGGAAAGGCCGGCATACTTGGCCACAGCCGCTTGATCACTGAAGCGATCGATGTCTCCAATCTCCGCGAGGATACCGGCGGCATACACCCGGTCAATCCCAGGGATGGAGCGCAAGCATTTGGATTCAGGCAGGCCTTCGAGAATGCGCTCTATGGCTTTGTCCAAATCTTTGAGCTGTGCCTGGATGCTTCGAATCACTTGAATGGATGTGCCAAGCACCAGGTCGATGGAGTCCTCAACCACTTTGGAAAGTCGATAAGAGGCTCTGGCAGCCTTCTGAATGCAGCGTGCGACGTTCTCCGGATCAGGGAAGCGATTGCGTCCCTTGTCCCTTAAATAGTCGGCCAATTCGGCGACATCCATCGTGGCAATGTCGTCAAGGCTGTACTTCTCGGAGAGCATCTCCATGAGCGCGTGACCGAATACCGAGCTGTCTACTTCGGTCGTAAAGGCGTTGCACTTGTAGAACAGGTTCTGCAAAAAATATTGCTTCTCACGCGCCAGGTTGTGGATCAGGTGGAATCGCATGCGCGTGAGGCGCTGGAGCGCAACATATTGCTCTTGCATGACGATGGTGGTGGTCAATCGTCCAAAGCGCAAGCGATCCGCAATCACCCAGGCATCAAGACGGTCGGTCTTGTCCATATCCGGGTAGGCTTCTCTGAATTTGCTGACCAGCTTCGGGTTGATGGTGAACACTTTGGCTTTACGGGCTTTGAGCGCCGGATCCTCATGCATGAACATGGCAGGATGCCAGCTGTAGACCGAAGTCGCTTCAAGGCCAATGTGAATCTCGGAAGACGAATGCTTGTCCGCTACAGCGACGATGCGATCTCTCAGATGAGAAGCGCCGTCGAGATTATTCTTGACGGTGAGCGTTTCCAGCTTGTCTCCGTCGGGATTCATAAAGCACGCTTCCAGTTCTTGTGAGCTGACGTCAATACCGACAAATAACTTCAAATGGAGTTCCTCCTTTCTGTTGAGGGATTCAGGGAATGGACGCTCCGGGATGCCTCCGGCGCACACGCAGATCAATCACCCTCGCCTATGAGAACACACTTCAGTCCATGAGCTGCCCCGGCACTGCTATAGCCGGGCATGGGTTGCCGAAGGGAACAGCCAGCGGGTAAGAAGTTCAGACGTGTACCGGAGAAACAGACTTTTAATGTAGACGTGGCTACAGGAGGGATACGAATTTCCCCGAATGGACCCTAAGTTCCATTGTCCAGAGACATTCCAGAAAGTCCAGTCCCCATTCAATTTTCAAAGAACGATTTGCTGGAAAATTTCAAGGAATCTCTCCAGCCCCTACGGGGCTGGAAGCTGAAAGAAAAGAGCTTTCAAAAGATACTATACGAGAGATGGTATACGATGGATATTGGCATTTAGGATACCTCGAAGACTTTTTGGTTGATAATCCAAACTTTGATTTACTGGAAGTTAACTTTCCTTTTATTGAGTACGAAACGGCTGGCGTTCGTTTCATCACAGGTAACGGCGTAGTAACTCGAGTTCATTCAAAAAGTGGGGGATGTCAAATTCTGTAATATTTATCAAAAAAAGCAACCTTTTTTTAGTAGAAGGGTTGCTTTTTTTATACTCCGGAAAACTTACTTTTTAAATAATTCCTGAATAACGACCGGTGGATCAACCTTGCTTGTTATTTTGTAATATGAAGATCTGCCCCTGTTATACTCAAAAATATTGATGTAATGGTTATCATAAAGGATTAAACCAAACGCTAGCTCCCTGTTGACTTTTATAGTTATCCAGTAGGACTCTGTGTAACTAATATTTGATAAATTCGTTCTCTTTAGCTCAAGCTGTGAAAAATAATCTACAATTTTATTGATTTCATTTTTGTCAGTTATAGATCGTTCATCTTCATCTGCAGAGTTATATAATCGACTAATGACTTGTAATGAGCTTATTTCATCAGTATTTATATCTTTCATCACAATCTCGTTAAATGTAGTATTTTTTGAATGGTTTAAAAAAATCAATGTACCGGCAACTAATAAAATTAAAATTATTCCAATTGCAATGTATTTATAACGTTTCATAGAACATCACCTCATCTTCTCCATATAAACTTTTCATTTTAGTACATTAAAACTCCAATCATTCTTCAAACTTTAGGATACTCTATGAACTGGCTCCTTCTGTTTTACAGCAGGAGCCAGTTTCAGATTTTTTACTACTACTTTGAAAATTAAAATTTATCCTAATTAAACTTGAGCGTTTTGCAGTAATCTGAGGCCTTGAGCCGTAAGGATTTTCGGACATAAAAAAGGGACTTCACCCCAACTTGGAGAAGTTTTCAAGTGACTAAACCCAAAAACCTCAAGGATGGAGGAAGTCACTTTGTATATTCTCCAAGAATGTCTGTTTTCCTTCGAAGAACTTTTAAAAATTCAACCCAAGGAGAGATTGCCGATCTTCTTCAGCTCTCTCGATCTGAGACCGTATGCCAAGGAACTGAGAAGCCGTTCACCCCGAGGCGCTGAGGGATACTGCAGACAAGGTATTCTACGAGCACTCTTGGCTGCGCCGCTTGAAGGAATAAGTACCTTTTCAGGGTTGCATAAGCGTTTGGATACGGATCTCCGGTTTCGTTATCAGTGTGGTCTTCGGCTGGATCGAGAAGCTCCTTCCATATCCACATTAAGCCGAGTTTTCTCAGAACTGACGAGAAAGGACTTGGCAAAACGGCTTTTTGAGGATTTGGTCACACGCTGTCAGCAGGAAGGTATCATAGAAGGCAGTAACGTCGCCATAGACAGCGCCGCTCTCCGCGCTTACGAGAAAAAGCAGCCCAAACGCAAAAGCGAGCAAACGGGTAATGCGAACTGGGGCGCAAAAATTGATTCCTTCGGCAATAAAATCACATGGTTTGGTTACAAAATTCATCTGGCGGTCGATACGAAAAGTGAATTGCCGATCGCCTTGGAAGTAACGCCGGCGCATGTCAATGATGGAGAAATGGCGCCGGGCCTGATCGAGAAAACAGCGTCCAGGACGAGCACACGATTTTTCATACTCGATGCGGGCTACGACCAAATGAAAGTTTATGAGGCCGCCCGCAACGTCAAGGCACAAGCCATCATTCCCCTTAATCTTCGGGGGGAGAAGGAACCGCCTGCTGGCATGACCTCGAACGGAACACCGTGCTGTTCCATGGGTTATGCGATGACATACTGGGGAGTTGACGGCGATATGCATAAATTTCGCTGCCCGCATGCCACGGGTAAAGTCGACTGTCCGCTTGGCATGGCTGCCTGCTCGTCTTCAAACTATGGAATGGTCGTCAAAGTAAATGCGAAGGATGATCTCCGGCGATACAGCATCCCTCATCGGGATACAAAGCGTTGGAAGGAACTTTACAATGAACGAACCAGCGTAGAACGCTGCAACTCCCGATTGAAAACCTATTTGACGGCAGACGCCGCACATGTCCGGGGCATTCAGAAAGTCACAACTCACCAGTATTTGAATGCCATTGTTCTGCTTGCATCTGCGCTCGCCGTTTCTCATCATTCAAAACGGGCTGCCGCTTAAAAAACGAGCTGTTCTAAAATTCTGCAAGTCTGCCCTTTTCTTCATCCATATAATACCATTTTCGAAAATTACCCCTTAACGACAGTGAATATGCTATCGCTTCTTCTCTGAAACGGAATTATGCAAAACACTCAAACTTACTAACAAATTCTTAATTTCCACTAATATTTTCGTTTCGATCCTCATCTGTGTAATCTCTTACAGCTAAATGCCGATGATCTTAAAAACAAATTTTTTTATTTAATCAAACTTGAAGGGAGTGATTAGCTTCTCTAAAGTCAACGATAATCAAGTGAACAGTCACCTTAAATAAAAGAATTATTGGTACCTACTCCTAAAGTTTCCAAGAAAAGGATTGTTTAAATCCATAATATGCTCCCTCCTCCTGATCGTCAAGCTCTTCCGGTACTAAAACTGATCCTTTACCAATAGCCACTCAGTTATTGTGCACGTAAGTCGAGGGCTCACCCTTTACCGCTCCAAGGTAAACTCATCCAACCTGCGGCCGTTCACGGTATACGCGATGTACACCAAGGTGTGCTCGCTTACGGTGATCCCGGCAAACGTCTGCTTGTTGGGTTGGGTGTGTACGGCATGGTAGAACTTATCTTTTTTTAAATCGTTAAATTTGGGACCGGAGGTGTTGGAGACGACATAGACGGTCCCTTTGCCGTCTTGGGCGATTTGTCCATCCCTGATCGGATAGGAGCGGGAATATTCATGGTTGTGCCCCTGCAGCACCAGATCCACGCCAAACTCATCGAACACCGGAATCCAATCCTCGATTTTGTCGTACTGATTGCCACCGTAAGCAGGCCGATGAATCGCCACGATTGTCCAAGGCTTGGTGTTCTTGCGCAAATCCTCTCTGAGCCATTCCGTCTGCCTTTTGATTTTGGACTCCGTATTGAGCACAACGATATGAGCAAATCCATAATCAAAAGAATACGTAGTCCCCGGCGTAGCTCCCTCCGCCCCATTCTCCGGCACAAGAAAATGCGACGTAAACGCCGAAGCGTCCCCGGAAATTTCATCATGATTGCCCGCCACCGGCATCAGCGGCACGCGGGTAAGCCATTGGGCGGCTTGTCCAAACAGCCATTTCCAGCCCTGCGCATCGTCCGGATTCTCTGTCATATCCCCGTTGTGCACGATGAAGCGGGCTTCCGGGAATGCTTGAAACGCTTTGTCCAACGTGCGCGCCCAAAGCCGGAAATCCGCAGCCTTCTCGCCTTGCGAATCCGTGACGTTAATGAAGGTAAACGCCTGAGGTTCCTCAGGTTCTGTCACAAAGCTGACCGGCTCGCTCCAGCCGTCTTCCTGTCCATTTCCCACGCGGTAGACATACGTCGTTCCCGGACGAAGGCCGGCGGCTAACACCTTGTACACTGTCTGCCCTTTGCCCCCGTCCTCCATCACGGACGCCTTCGCTTTGAAGCTGAGCACCTCTGCCTCGTTCCAGGAAGGATCGGGCTCCGCCCCCTCCGCGATCTGCAAAATCCCAGGCTCCCCGGACGCCCCTTCAGTCTGCCAGGTGAACGCCATCGTCGTCCGCGCATCCCCGCCGATCGTCATCACGATCGATTGGGGTTTCGGGACGGCGGATACGCCAGCCTGTTGTTTTTTTTGCCAGCCAAAGACGACGATGCCAAGCAGCAACACAACTACCACTATCCCCAGCCAAACCATCTGACTCCGACCTTTCATATAAAAAAACTCCTTCGTGAATTTCCCTCAAGATAATGCGCGGGGGAGCCCCCTGTCAACTTTCCGACTTACAGGATTTCACATTTGTCAACGCAGTGTTAAAACTTTCAGTTGATTTTCAGTTTGCGTTAAGTGGACAATCAGGGAGCCTTGATAGGATAAATGACATCACACATAAGGTTCCCGAGAAAAGAGGTGCAACTTGAACTTGAACCAGAAACTGAAGTATCGCCACGAGCTGAAATTTATGATCAACCGCCACCAGTATTATATCCTTCGGCAACGGTTACGGGGATTAGCCCGCCATGACGAACATGCGGGACAGGACGGTGAATACCATATTCGCAGCCTGTATTTCGACGACATCGACAACTCCGCCTTGCACGACAAATTGGGGGGCATCCGTGACCGCCGTAAATACCGGATTCGCATTTATAACGGGCGGGACGACCTGATTCAGTTTGAGAAAAAAATCAAAAAAGGCGACTATATCGCCAAGCTCAAAGAACGGTTGACCCGGGAGACGGTGGATGCCATCCTGGCCGGAAATATTGAAGTGCTGAACGTGCCGGAAAAGCCGCTGTTGTATGAGCTTTACCTTGAGATGAAGCAGCGACTCTTGGCGCCGCAGGTGATCGTCGATTATGTCCGCGAACCGTTTGTTTGCCCGAACGGCAATGTGCGGATCACGTTTGATAAGGAGCTGCGGACCGGACTCCATGCCGTCAATTTGTTTGACCCGGATTTACGGCCCGTTTCGGCCAACGATGACAAGCTCATCATTCTCGAGGTCAAATACGACGAGTACATTCCGGAATATCTGCAGGCCGCTCTGCAGTTAGAGGGGCTCAGACAGCAATCGGCATCCAAATACGTCATTTGCCGCAAATATTTGAAGACCAACGCATGGGAGGATTATTGATTGATGAATGCAACAAATACTGCAACGACAACAACGAATTTTAGCGATATCGTGAAAAATTCCATTCTCGACAATTTCACTTCAGACATCAGCATCAGCAAAATCATCATTACGTTAGGCGTTTCGTTCCTGATCGGACTGTTCATTTACATTTTGTACAAACGGGTATTCAGCGGGGTGCTGTACTCGAAGAGCTTTAACGTCTCGCTCATCGGCATGACAATGGTCACTGCGATGGTGATTATCGCCGTTAACTCCAACCTGGTGCTGTCCCTCGGTATGGTTGGTGCCCTGTCGATCGTCCGCTTCCGTACGCCGATCAAGGATCCAACCGATCTGATCTTCCTGTTCTGGGCAGCCGCAGCCGGGATCGTCGCAGGCGCCGGGTTTTATGCGCTGGCCGCCATCGGTTCGGCGGTGATTGGCCTCATCCTGTTCCTGTTCATCAAGAGCAGTTCCTTGGAAACCCCTTATCTGCTGGTTGTGAACTGTGAGAGCGATGAGAGCGAGAAGCTCGTTCATTCGCAAATCGGGCAGCTGGTCAAACGCTACAACGTGAAGCAAAAAACCGTAACCGCAGGCAACATTGAAATGACGCTAGAGGTTCGCTTGCGCGATCAGGAAGGCAATTTTGTGAACCAAATTACCGCGCTGGGCGGCGTCAAAAATGCCGTGTTGATCAGCTATAACGGCGACTACGTGTCTTAACGGAACCCGGAGGTGGAAGAGAATGATGCGCAAAGGGACCCGGCTTTTGCTGTGGACGTGCGTCGGGCTGCTGTTGGTTGGCCTGATTGCCTGCGAGGCCACCATGAATTCCGGGGGATCCTCCGTGACGAACAGTCAGACGGGGGCTGCCGGGAAGCGAACGGTCTCTGCGGAGGAGAAAAAGCTGGATGAAGAGGTGTTCCCCAAGGACCGGGTGGTTGACGTGAAAATCACCATCGACGAGGCGGATTTCCAAGACATGCTGGACAATGCCAGCGCCGAGGAATTCAAAACCGCGTCGGTGGATTACAACGGTCACCATTTTGACAATGTCGGCATCCGTACCAAAGGCAATTTGAGCTTGCGCAGCGTGGTGCAAATGAGCGATTCCGATCGGTACAGCTTTAAGTTGTCTTTTGACGAATATGTGAATCAAACCTTGGAAGGTATTCAAAAAATCAACCTGAACAACAACTACAGTGACGCTACGTACATGCGGGAGTTTCTGACCTATGAGCTATCCGAGCAGATGGGCTTGCCAACGCCAAAGCACTCTTACGTGAACGTCTATATTAACGGCGAGCTCTGGGGGTTCTACCTGGCGGTGGAGCAAATCGGCGACGCCTATCTGGAGCGTAACTTTGGCAATGCCTACGGGGCGTTGTACAAAGGGGAAATGACCGGCAGCGGCAGCGATTTGACTTGGCTGGGCGATGATCTGTCGGCGTATACCGGATTGGTGCAGAAGTCGAAGTCGTCGAACGGCGATATCCTGATCAAGATGCTGGATGAACTGAATAACGGCAGCAACTATGAAAAATACATCAATGTGCCGGACGCGCTGGGCTACATTGCGCTAAACACGCTCACGAACAATATGGACAGCTACATCGGCGCCAATAAGCAGAACTATTATTTGTACGAGGACGACGGCGTCTTCTCCATCCTGCCTTGGGATTACAACATGGCCTTTGGCGGTATGGGCCGGGGCGGCGGCGGATTCGGCCGCGGCGCGAACGGCGGCGCAGGCGGCGGAGCGGATGGCGCTGGCGGTGCAGCCGGTGCGACCGGGGCGGCCGATGGCGGTGCGCAAGACGGTGCAACCGGTGGCGATGACGCTGGTGCTGCCCGCGGGCAGCCGCAAGCTGGCGCTGGCGCGGACGCTCAAGGCGGTGCGGCGGCTCCAGGCGGCGGTAGTTCGGGTCGGAGCAATCTGCTGATCGACGAACCAACGCAAGGCGCCGTAGCAGATCGGCCGCTGGTGGCCAAGCTGCTGGCAGTAGATGAATACAAGGTCCAGTACCATGATATCCTTCAGTCAGCGATCGACAACTTCCTGGAGAATGACAAATTCTCCGCCCGCGTCACGGAGTTGTCGGAAATGATCTCGTCTTATGTAAAAGCCGATCCAACGGCCTTTTACACCTATGAAGAATACGAGCAAGCTGTGCCCCAACTGATCAGTACCAATGCTAGTCAGATCGAGAATATCCAGCAGCAGCTCGACGGTACCATCGCCTCGTCCGGCGATGGATCGGGCAGCGGCGGCGGCTTTGGCGGCATGGGCGGCGGCTTCGGCGGCGGGCGTACGGGCCGCACTGCAGCGCAAGGCCAGAGCGAGACCCAAGCCGGCGCAGTCGCGGAGCCAAGCACGCCGACCAACGGCGCAGCGGGCAGCGCGCAGGGCGGCGATGGCGCTCCCGCCGGCCAAGGCGGGCAACCGCCGCAAGCCGGCGGTAACGGCGCCATGGGCGACCCGGCGCAAGCGACGCAAGCGGGCGCGCCAGCCGCCGCGGCGGACGGCGCCGCCAGCGGCGACGCCCAGGCGCAGTTGCCGCAGGGCGCACCGGGTGCGCCTGGCGCCGAAGGCGAGGCCGGCAGCCTGCCGGCCCTTCCGGATGGCATGCAGCCTCCGGAAGGGTTCCCGGGCGACGCCGGTGAGCTTGGCGATGCCGCCGGCGGCGCGGGCGAAGCTCGCCCTGCGGGCGGCTTCCGCGGCGGCGATTTCCCGGGCGGCGGCCGCGGCTTCGGGCCAAATGGCCAACAAGCTGGCAGCAGCAGCGAAGCGCTGATCACCGGCATCTCCTTGCTGGTGCTCCTAGCCGCTGCAGGCTTCGTCGCTTTCTTCCGCCGGAAACGGCTATAGAAAACTGCAAAAGTACATCTTTTTTCGAGCCAAAATGGCTATTTTGAGCAAATGCCTGCAAAAGTGCAGTTATTTTTCTCGAAAATCCGCAATTTCGCTTTAAACGAACAAAAAGCCTGCACTTTTGCAGGTTTTTTGCTATTTTACGATAAAAGTTACTCAAAAACTGTATTTTTGCAGGAATCGGGACAACCGAGCGAGGCAGGACATCATGCTACTGCCCCCCCATACACCCTACACCCCTGCCTCCCTATACTCCGTTGGCGTCATGCCGGTTACTTTTTTAAAGACCTGGGTGAAGTAACGCGGGGCTTGATAACCTACCATCGGGGCGACTTGGTACACTTTGACTTGGCTGTTCTTCAGAATATACTTGGCCTTTTCGATACGGCATTCCGTCAAATACTCGAGGAACGTGTAGCCGGTCACCTGCTTAAACAGCAAGCAAAAATGGCTGATGCTCAAATCGGCGCGCTCTGCGACTTCCTCCATGCTGAGGTCCTTATGATAGTTGCTTAAAATGTACTCCTGCGTCTTGGCGATCACATTCTGCACGTTGTCCTTGATCTGGCTCTCGCGGCTTTCGCTGATCCACCGGCCAAAGTTCGCTTTCAGCAGCCCGATCATTTCACTCAATGTTCCGAGGGACTGCAGCTCCTGCAGCAAGCCTTCCAGCGACCACTCTGACAGCAGGTGCATCTGCTCGTATTGCCGGAACATGACCACTGTCAGTTCCACGATCATCCGCTCGGCGGCTTCCTTCGAGAAGGCCTGCTCTTCGAGATATTGCTTCGTTTCATCCAATGCGGACAATAGCCGCTCCCGGTTCAGCGTCCGAATGCTGTCCAGGAGCACCGCTTCCAGGTGCTTCGGATATTTGGCCTCCCGATCGGCCCCGGGCTCCCGGCTCGGTTGATCGATGAACACGCCCGCCCGGTCGCTGTAAAACCGCTGATACAACGCCCTTATGGCGCTTTGGTACGCCTCGCTCAACCGCTCCAGCCCCGCCGCCGTTTGGCTGAACCCGATGGAGCAGGACAGCTTGGTATAGAGCTGAATCTGGCGGACGGCATCGCTGCCCAGCTCCTCCTTCTGGCTGGAGAGCGTACTCGGGAACAGCAACACCCATTCCCCTGCGTGAAAAGGGAACATCGTCAGCGCCCCATGCGCCACCGACCATTCCCCCAAAATGTTGCGCACCGCAAATAACCACAGCCGCCGCTCCTCCGGCGACCACTGCTCGTTCAGCTTGACGAAATGATCCAGTTGGATCACCGCCATAAAATAGTCCTGCATCAGCTCGCTGTTCTCCAGCCAGCGCATATGCTGCAGATGACTTTGGCTCTGGTTGCCTTCGATAAATTCGGCAAACATCCGCTCCCTCGCCAGCATCGACAACACCTGCACCGAGTGCAGCAGCTTATCGTTCTCCGCCCGCTTCTCCAACGTTCTCTTCGCCCGCCGGATCATCTCGATCAGCTCGTCATGGTCGATCGGTTTCAGCAGATAATCAAACGCTCCTTCCCGCAACGCCTCGCGGGCATATTCAAACTCCCCGTAGCCGCTGACGAAAATAAACAGCCGATTGGCATTCTCCGCCAACACTTCCTTCATCAACGTGATTCCGTCCATCCCCGGCATGCGAATGTCGCTGATGACCATATGCGGGGACAGCTCGCGGATGAGCTCCAGCGCTGCTTCGCCTCCCCGCGCTTCTCCGACGATTTCCAGGCCCAGTTCCTCCCAGGGCACGGCGACTCGCAAACTTCGCAAAATCACCGGTTCATCGTCCACCAAAATGACCCGATATTTCTCACCTTGTGCTACCATCCTGCACCTCCAGCCGTCTCCGCCGGCAACGAGCTTCTGCGAAGCTGCCAATATTGCGCCGACGTTTGTTGAATCTGTTCCAACGCCTCCTCGGGCTTCGTCCGCTTGCTGATCATTTCCTCCAGTACCTTGAGGAACGTTTTATTTACCTCGGGAGGAAGCACGTTATCGTAAGGGACAAAGCTTTGGCTGCTTTGTTCCATCATTTCAACTACTTGAGCAAACACCGGTCCCGTTTTTTCCGAGTCATACGTAATCTTCATCGAAGGAATACGCAAAGCCTCATAAACGATACGCCGTTGCACCTCTTCGGAATAAAGAGCCTTCAGCAGCTCCTGCGCCGCTTCCCACTTGGCCTCCTCCAGATTGGAGGATAATCCGATTCCGATGGTATACCCTCCGGCGATCGAGCGGCTGCCCCCCTCCGTCAGCGACGGGAACGGGATCACGCCGACCTGATTCTGAAAGCCTGCCGGCGCCTTCTCGTTGTGGAACAGGTTGATGTCCCAGCTCCCGTTCAGGTACATCGCCGCCTCACCGCTGGTGAACCGTTCGATGGCTTCCTCCGTTGACAGGTCGTTGGCCGGCTCGTAGAAGGCGTTCTCATCGATCCAACTTTTCAATTGCTTATAAGCTTTCCAGTAATAGGGGTTCTGAAAGCTTAACGACTCGTCGCCTTGCACCAGCTCATTGATCAGCCCCGGACCGGCATACCGGTCCATCAAATAATGGGCGAAGATAGCCGCCGGCCAGCGTTCCTCGTTACCCAGCGCAAACGGCGTGATCCCGTGAACGGTCAACACGTCTATAACCTTGTTCAAATCCTCCAGCGTCTCCGGAGGCTCCAAGCCCAAGTCATTAAAGATTTCCTTATTATAAAACAGCGGCTCCGCATTCCCTTCAATCGGCAACCCGTAAATATGATTGTCGAAGGTCCATAAATGCAAATCCTGAAACTGTTGCTTAAGCCCATTTTCCTCTACGAAATCCGTTAAGTCCATCAGCCGGTTGGAGCGGACGTAAGGCTCGATTTCAGCTCCCCCAAACAACACAAACATGTCGGGCGGCGTCCCGGTAACCATTTCGCTCTTCAGCTTCTGCTCGCGGTGGACGGTCTGGTCCATTCCCTCGAAGTTCACCTTGACGTTGGGATGCGTCTCTTGGAACTTGGCCACAACGTCCTCGACGATGTTCAGCATCTGCCGGTCATGCTCCTTAATCCAAAAGTGGCGGAAGGTTAAAGTGACCTTCTCGGTCTGCTTCTCCTCGATTGGCTCGTGACCGGCGCCCGCGATGATCAACACGGAGATTGCCAGCACTACGGCGTAGACGGCGATCCAGCCCCAGTTCAAAAACCATTTTTTCATGTCAACCGCCTCCTTCCTCCGTCGTTATCGTTTCGCCGCTGCCGAATCGTGGAGAAGCTTCGGAATGCGGATGCGGATGGTCGAGCCATGTCCGGGAGATGAACAGATCAGGATGCCGTAGCGGCTGCCAAACCGGATGCGCAACCGCTCATGCACATTTCGAAGTCCAACCCCGGTTCCCCGGTAGTTTTTATTGCCTTCGTCCTTGCTCCACAAATTCATCAGCCGATCCAAGCTGAAGCCCGGCCCATTATCCGTCACATCGATCATAATATCCCGGTCATCTTCCTTCGCTGTAATCGAGATCAGCCCTTTTTCCTTCATCGGCTCGATCGCATGGTACAGCGCGTTTTCCACGATTGGCTGGACGATCAGCTTCTGGGTCAAATAGTGTTTCAGCGACTCGGGGATTTCGATCTGATAGTCGAACTGCTCCTCAAAGCGGAACTTCTGAATATCCAGATAATGCCGCACATGCTCCATTTCCATGGCCAGCGTAATAAGTTGTTGGTTTTCGCTAATGCTGATGCGCAGCAGCTTGCCGAGCGAGACCACCATTTTGCTGATCTCCTTGTTCCCCTGCAAAACCGCCAGCGAATTGATCGATTCCAGCGAGTTATAAATAAAATGAGGATTGATCTGAGCAACCAGCGCCTGAAGCTCGAACTCCTTCTTCCTTGCCTGCTCGGTCTCTACCTGTTCAATCAGCTCAGAGATTTGCGTGCTCATCCGATTAAAGCCATCGACGAGCAAATCCGTTTCGTCTTCGCTGCGCACGGAAGAGGTAATCGGCACAAATATCCCCTGCTGCACCCGCTTCATCCCGTTAACCGCACCGATGATGCTGCGCACCAATCGACGGACGAAAAACCGGTCGAACAGAAAGGCCGAAATCAGCGACACCAGCACCAACACAATCGCGATGTTGCGGATCGAGTTCGATTCCGAAGCGATCAGCTTACTGGGCGTAATGGCCACAAGATACCAGTCCTTGTTATGTGAAGGCAAGTAGGTGATCAGCGAGGGTTCGCCTTGATATTTGGTGGTATAATACCCTTTCCCTTCCGGCTCCTCCTGGGTCAGGAAAGGAAATTCCGTGCGCTCTCCGATATACGAGCCGGACTTGTCGAACACGATATTCCCCTGCTTGTTCACGAGCAAGATATCGCCCTGCTTTAGCGTCACAGCATCCCAAAACACTTGATCCAAAATATCTGGCTTCACGTAAATCACTAACGCGCCGATATCCTCCAGAGAGTAGTAATCCTTAATTAATCGGGCTTGAATCAGCACCGGCTTCCCGGAGGCGGCCGAACCGTTCTCCCCCGGCCCTACCCAAACCGGGCGGCCTTCGGCGGTTTCCATCGCCCCATACCAGCTTTGCTGCTTCAATTCCTGAAGGGACATCGCCTCATTAAACTGGTACTGCAGTTTGTCCTTGGAATACAGGCCAAACGATGTAATCATCGGGTGGTTGATCAGGTTGTTGATGTCCTGCTTTTGCTCATAGGTCACCGCAAAGTTCGGCTGCTTCACCAACTGCTGGATTAATGGCTGCGCGATCGCCGAGTTCGAGACGGTCGTCACCTCGTTTAACGCAAACTTCAGCTTGCGGTCGGTTTCAAGCAAGGAGACCCAATAGAAGGTATTCGATTTATTCTCCATGGCCCGCGAGAAGCTGTAATACGAGATGGAGCCCATCAGAATGACGGGAATAAAGACGAGAAGAATAATAGCCAGCAAGATTTTTCGACGAAGCTTCATTTCGTTCCTCCTATGTTTCTCCTACTCTATTATTCTTCATACCCCAGCAGATTCCCTTGCACCTTTCGACAAAGCGAAATTCGCAAGAGGCAAGCCCCTTGCGAATCTGTTTTAACGTATCCTTTCATGACCTATGTTCAACCATCGTTTCTAGCAGCTGCGATGGCTTTCTCCCATTCCTTATGCGGATTCGCTTTGTTCTCAAGCACGTTCTGGAGCGCATTCTTGAGCTTCAAATCAACTTGCTCAAACCGCGGACCACGGTAGAACGGTTTGACGCGTTGCGCCGATCGGGCGTAAGCCTCCGAGATCACCTGTCCTCCAAAAAACTCATCTTCTTCGGCCAGGAAAGCCGGCTCGTTATAGACAGACGGAATTGATGGCATCTGCCCGTTGGCTTGAAACGACTTCAACTGTTGCTCCTTGTTGGTTAACCAGGTAATAAACTCGTAAGCTTCCTTCGGATGCTTCCCTTCCTTCGGCAACGTCAGGAACGAGCCTCCCCAGCTGCCGGAGCCTTCAGGAATTTGCGCAATCCGCCACTTGCCGGCTGTCGCCTTGGCGCTGCGGATCTTGTCCTCCATCCAGGTTGGGCCGAGAATGACGCCTACATTCCCCTCGCGAATCGCTTGTTCCCATTCGGGAGAACCAAGTGCCCAGCTGCCAATCCATCCTTCTTGAATGCCTGTTACCGTAAAATCGTACGCCTTCTTCACCTGCGGATTCGTGTCCGCGATAAAGGAGCCGTCAACCTTATTAAAGTAAATCACGTCCGTCGATTGGTCGCGCAGGCCGTTATACACTAATTCTGCCGAATCGGCAAACGGGATTCCGGTTTCCTTCGTAAACTGCTTTGCCACGGCGGCAAATTTATCCCATTTGTTGATCGCGGCGCTAAATTCCTCGGGATCGGTTGGAAGTCCGGCTTGTTCCATTAAATCCGCGCGATAGTAAACCACCGTCGGACGGACCTCGGCCGGCAAGCCCATTTGAAAGGAACCGTCAGCCGTAGTCGCTTGCTTCCACGCCCAATAGAGGTAGTTCTGTTCGATGCTCTTCGCGCCAAAATCATATAGGTTATAAAACCGATCTGGTTGATCCATCAACCGCTGCATGGACTCCTGATTTAACATCAAAATATCCGGGGTTTCTGTCCCAGCGGACAAGGCTGCCTCTAAGCGGTCATCTTGTTCGATTGAATCTGTTGCCTTGCTGAATCGGATGTGAATATTAGAATGCTCCGCCATATATTCCTGGGCCAGCGCTTCGTAATGGGCATCTTCCAGCGCCCAGAACGTCAGCTCAATCGGGGAACCTAGACTGCCATTGGTCAGGCCCGAAGCGATGCTCTCCTCATCATTCGCCGCATTGATCACGCTGTATGCGCCTAGCAAAGAAATCATCATGGCGGCAACCGGCAGAACAGCCAACCATTTTCCTCTCTTCATTGCGGTTGATTCCTTTCCTGCATCCGAATTTATACCTTTAGTCTAGCGAAATCAACGCGGATTTTTGAGGAGGCAATTTTGCGATTTCAGGTTGGAATTTTTCCGATCCCAGGCAACAAAAAGCCGATTCTCCACTTCAATCCGTGAAGAATCGGACGCTCTTTTCCATATTTATAGTAAACCTGCAACTTGCCCGCGTTCGTCAAGATGAATCCGCTCCGCAGCCGGATGCTTTGGCAGCCCGGGCATGGTGACGATTTTACCGGTATGGACGACAACAAAGCCGGCACCTGCGGATAAGGTAACGTCCTTGACTTGTACGGTAAATCCTTCAGGGGCGCCTAACAGATTCGCCTGATCGGAGAACGAATACGGCGTCTTCGCCATGCAGACCGGCAGCCGGCCGAAGCCCTGCCGCTCCAGCTCCTCGATTTGGGCGGCCGCTTTGGCGCTTAGCTTGATGCCCTCGCCGCGGTAAATTTCCCTAACCACCGTCTCGATTTTGGCCTTGAGGTCCAGATCATCGGGATAAAGCGGAGTATATTGCGCGGTCTCCTGCTCCAACATGCCCAGCAGAGCCAACGCCATCTCCCTGCCGCCTTCACTGCCTTTCGCCCAAACGTCCGACAGCTCTGCCTTAACGCCCAACTGGGCGCATTCCTCTTTCACAAGCGCAATCTCATCTTCCGTATCACTGGTAAAATGATTAATCGCGACCATCACCGGCACCCCAAATTTGCGAAGGTTCTCCAGATGCCGCTTCATGTTGGGCAATCCGGCTCGCAGCGCTTCCATATTGGGCTGGTCCAGCTCGGTCTTAGACGCTCCGCCGTTGTATTTCAACGCCTTCACCGTGACGACCAATACAGCTGCATCCGGCTTCAAACCTGCCTGCCGGCATTTGATGTCGAAGAACTTCTCCGCGCCCAAGTCAGCTCCAAAGCCCGCTTCTGTCACAACGATATCCGCCAGCTTCAAAGCGGTCTTCGTACCGATTACGCTGCTGCAACCGTGGGCGATATTGGCAAACGGTCCGCCGTGCACGATTGCCGGCGTTCCCTCCGCCGTCTGCACCAGATTGGGCTTGATCGCATCCTTCAGCAGGACGGTCATCGCATCCACAGCGCCAATCTGCGCTGCGGTGATCGGCTCGCCTGCCATGTTCCGGGCCACGACCATCCGGCTCAAGCGGTCCTTGAGATCCTGCGCATCCTCACTGAGGCATAACACCGCCATGACCTCGGAGGCCGTTGTGATCATAAATCCGGATTCGTGCACGCTCCCGTTTCCTTCGCCTAGTCCTACGACGATTTGCCGCAGGCTGCGGTCATTCATGTCCATGGCCCGTTTCCACAAGATCCGGTCCGTGTCGATCTGCAGGGCATTCCCTTGAAAAATATGATTATCCAACATCGCCGCCAGCAAATTATGCGCGGATGTAATGGCATGCAGGTCTCCGGTAAAATGCAGGTTGATATCCTCTGAAGGGAGCAGCTGCGCTTTATTGCTGCCGGTTGCACCGCCTTTCATGCCAAAGCAAGGTCCAAGCGACGGCTCCCGCAGCGCCGCAATGGTTGTCCGCCCGATGGCATTCAGCGATTGGGCTAGTCCAATCGTCGTTAACGTTTTTCCTTCTCCAGCCGGCGTCGGATTCATCGCGGTCACCAGCACTAATTTTCCATCCGGCCGGTTGCGAGACTCTTCTCGGATGCTAGCATCTATTTTCCCCTTATACCGTCCATACAATTCGATATGTTGTTCGGCAATTCCACACGATGCGGCTACTTCCAATATCGGCTTCATTCCACTCCGCTACCTCCATCTATCTCGTTCTTTTTTTATCCCGAAAATCTTATAGAAAGAATTTATCCTTATTGTACATGAAATAGATGGAAATATGCGTGATGGATTTCGTCCTGAATCCCGATTGCAGCACTACTTCGGAAAAACATCAAGGGCCTTCGGCGTAAGCTGCAGGCCCCTGTTCGATTTATAAGATCCATTGTACCCACAAAGGCAAGAGGACCAGTGTGAAGATCAGCGTAGGCGGGATGACGATCATCGTCACTTTCAAGTAATCATCCCATGTAATTTTGACGTGATGTTTTCTAAGAAGATGGAACCAGATCAACGAAGCTAACGTCCCGATCGGCAATAACAATGCACCGATATCACTGCCAATGACACTAGCCAGATAAGAGATCTTTAGCGTCAGAGGGTCCAGCTGCATTTCGGTGAGCGTCATCGTTCCGATCATTAAAGCAGGGTGATTATTGAAAAATATGGAGAGTAACGTCATAACTCCTCCCATGAGCAAGCTGGCGTTCAGCATGCCGTCGTGGATCAGAGGATTTACAAGCGAAATGAGAAAATTCGTTAATCCGATGTTGTGTAACCCAAAAATGATAACATACATGCTGAAAGCGAAAACCAAAATATGCCACGGAACCTTGCGAAGCATATCTGATGGCGGAATCTTCAAACGGTACCATCTCCACCCTAGCAATACACAAGAGCCAAGTACAGCAGCCAGCTCTACGGGAATCCCGTAGTAAGAGGCAACAAATAAACTGATGCGTACGATGAGCACGAATAGCAATATTTTTTGCATAAATTTCGTATCTTGTTTCAAGGGCTCGCGATACGGCGCAGCCTGCTCCAACCCATCATCGGATTCAAGGCTTAATCGCGGTGCTTTTAACGGATGTGCCCTCAATCTGGGCGGCAGCTCTTTCGGCAATTGACGATAGAATACGAGAAATAGTAAACCTACCAGCACAATCAACCCTAAAATTGCAGGGACAAACATCATCATCGTGTGCGTATATAAGTTCATCCCAACCATATTAAGTGCAATCAAGTTCACGATGTTGCTGAATCCGATCGGGGCGCTGGAGGCTGTTGCCACTAAAGCTCCGGATAAGAGATAAGGGATCTTCTGATGGTTTTTCAACTTAAATTCTCTTAGCAATAGCAGTAATATCGGTGTCGTAATGAGAATGCTGCCATCATTATTAAAGAACAGCGTCATTAAAAAACACATCAGGTTCACGTACCAAAACAAGCGGATCCCGGAGCCCCTGGATCGGTAAGCAAGTCCCTCGGCTGCCCAATGAAAAAAACCGAAGCTTTCCAAGACAAGCGCCATAATAATCGTCGCCATAATCGTGATCGCCGCTCCGCTCACGGTCTCTCCGATATGAAGCAGATCGGAAAAGTTCACTGTCCCGCTGAGTAAGACGATGACAGCCCCGATCGTGGAGGGGAAAGCTTCATTGAGTCCCCTTGGGCGCCACAAGATTAGGATGGTGGTTAGAACAAATGCGAGAATCGTTAAGCTTGCAGCTGTAAGCTCTATCAAGTGACCACCTCCATTCTCCAATTGTTTCTGCTCTAGCCGGCCGATTATTTACCGCTGACACGACCAAGGTATTCGTACTCAGCCTGCTGAACTTCAACAACAGGAGCATGGGCAATCGTTTCTTCCTTGACCGAAGGTTTTAACAACGTATAGAGTCCCAACCCCGAAAGTACAATCAATACAAGGACAACCATTTTCTACTCCCCCCTTAAGGCAAATGGACAGACTTAATATGCTGAATATTCCATATCACCGATTCCCCGTCAGCTAAAACAAGGTAAAGCAAACCTCGATCAACGGATTGAACGATCCCGAATTTATCCGGCGCTTCCCCATGATCGAGAACCGCCAAACTCCCTTCCATCTTTTTAAGTTGTTGCTCAAACGTTCGGGCCAAGGTCAGACCGGTAGGCTTCACGTTTAATCTTTCATTTTCTAAAGAAAAGGGAGGTTTGTTGGCCGGATAAGGCATAATTAACTTCACATGATCCAATGGGACATACACGGTATGAAAAACCGTAGAATAGAATACAAGGTAATCGTTCATGACGCTGGTTAGATAACCGCTAAGCGTATGAACACCCGTCAGAAAAACTTCCATAAAGACGCCTCTGGCGTTAAATAACGTTTTCCGAAAAGAAATCGACTCTCCCGCTGCCCATTCCAGCGGGTTTTCGTACAAGGTTCCCTCATTATCTTTCTCAGGAGATGGAATAACCCGGAAGTGATGAATGTGCTTCGTTGGAATGTAGTAATAGCGCTCTTGTCTGAAGATGACGACGATATCATCTCCTGCATCAATTAAGAGCCCTGTGTCTAGTTGTGGTCTGCCGCTAATGGTGAGTTCGATATGTTGTCCGATGCGAGAAGTTAGCATAGGCATCGTATACCTCCTTTATCATGAGCATCGTGGTGAGGGAGAGAGGCAAGCCATTTGTGAGCTTGGCGCTTACGACTGGAATAAGCGGGTCCTTTCCCAAATTTTAAAGAAGGCGGCGCCCCAGGCACCGCCTCAATGACTGAAGGCTTTCGTTCCATTCTTAGAGAAAAGGATCCCATTTCTTCTTGGAGGATACCTTGGAGGATCCTCCTTGCCGTTTTTTGCTCGACTTTTTCACATTGCTGCTCGTCTTTCTGGTCCCCCACCGGTAGCCGCCAGTAGCTCCACCCATACGTCCCCAAGTGGATGAGCCGCCAGTTCTACCGCGGGTTCTGCCGCCAGTAGCTGCTCCACCCGTTCTACCTTGCGTGCGGGTTCTGCCACCGGTTGCAGAATCTCCTCCTCTGCCATGCGTATGGTTTCCACCATGAGAATGGTCTCCATGTGTGTGGTTTCCGCCATGATTATGGTCTCCATGCGTGTGATCTCTGCCTTGGGTGCGGTCTCTTCCCTGGGTTCTTCCCTGGGTGCGGTTTCTGCCGCCCGTCCCCGCACCGCCGGTTCTGCCGCGACCTCCACCGCCACTTGTTCTGCCGCCTGTAGCTCCAGAGACGGTGGCGCTTTTACTGCCTGAGGTTTTACCGTCGGTTCTGCCGCCGGTTCTCCCTCCCGTTCTGTTGTTGTTGGATCTGCCATTGTTGTTTCGGTTATTTCCGTTTCTATTGTTGTTATTATTGTTGCTGCTGGAGCGGCTGCGCACGGTCACACTTTTGATATGATAGCTTTGAATCTGCACGAGTTCATTATTGACAATGAGAGTCAAACTATCGTTGCCATAATCCGAGATGATCCCTTCGATCTTCTCAGGGCCTCCGCGGTTAATTTGCACTTTTTGGTGTTTCAGGGCACGAAGAACGCCATCGAAATTGTACGAACGAATAATGGATTGGCCTGTTCTCCCCATCGTTCCTTTGGTTTTCCCTTTTGTGCCCAAGTTTTGACTAAAGCTCTTCACATGAGCGTTTTTGATATAGACCGTGCCGTCCTTGGCCAGAATGACAAGGTAATCCGATCCGTAACCTACCAAAGTTCCTTCAACCGAATCCGGGCCACCCCGATTGATTCGGACGGTGCTCCCTTGTAAATTGCTATAGCCGTTTCCTGTTTGACTGAAGGCCATAACCCATTTCCCCTTCCATAAATTGCTTAACATTCACAAACCGTATAACGAATTTGCTCGAGAGGGATCCTTACACTCCTCTCATTCACTTCCATCACAACTTCATCGGCAGTTATACGGGTAAGCCACCCTTTCTCGACTTGCGGCCCGCCAATATCTAGTTGGATCTGATGGTGCAGGAGGCTGGAGAGAAGTTCATTAAATCGAGGCGCCATGATCACTTCAACTTCTTGACTGTAGTTCGTCGGGACTCTCTTCCATCTCGTTTCGGACAAGCTGTCAATATAAGCCGAATGGTAGTAGAGTATGCGACGATTTTTCGTTTGTACTGCCACATAATCATTCTGGATGCTTACTAATCTGCCAATGATGAAACCTGGTTGACCACGATTAATACAAACTTCCTTACCTATGAGATACATTAATTGACTCAGCGATTGGTAGCAGGCCACGTTCCTCCCCTCCTTTCATTTGCCCCCTAGCGGGAATTGTAGTACATCATATGTCGATGACTAACCTTTGTCCTAGTCTGATATCTATCATCTATAAATTTCCACTTCTGTAACTAAAGTAGAATTGCCTACAAGAATCAAAGAAAGAAACTTCCCTGTTGCCCTAGGTTAAAGCGGACCATCCGACTACTGCCTGCATATTCTGAATATTAAAGTGAAATGCGGCAGGCTTCCGCAAGAAAGGTGATCAGGTTGAGGTTCCCCGTTCGTTCGCTTCAAATCGGCCGGTCAGACCAAGCAAAGCTAGAAAAAAGCGTATGGGATGACCAATACGCCAACGCATTACTGATGACGGATAACATTAAGGAGAACGTCAAAATCCGTTACCGGGGTGGACACACCCGTTATTACGACAAGAAATCCTACGAGCTTCGCATAGGTCACAGAAGCATCCATTACAACGTGGAGTGGGATGACCCTACCATGATGAGAAACGCACTCTCTTTTCGTTTTTTTGAGAAAATAGGGGTACCGAGTCCAAGAACGAGACATGTTTATCTGGTAATTAATGGAGTAAATCAGGGGCTGTATCTGGAGATTGAAGGGGTAGATCGGTCGTTTTTTACCAAAAGGAAAGTGAAAACGAGTTCGTTGTTATATGCCATCAATAACAATGCCAACTTTCGTCTGATTGGGGAGGGGGGAAAACGCAAGCGCAACCTTGCTTCCGGCTACGAGCTGGTGATTGGCACCTCTCAGGAGATGGCACGAATCTCGCGGTTTGTGGAACGGCTCAATACGCTCAAGGGGAAACGCCTTCTGGCCTATTTGAAGAAGCATTTAGATGTTCCGGAGTATTTACGTTGGTTAGGCGGGGCGGTGTGCACCGGGAACTTTGACGGCTTTACTCAAAACTATGCGATCTTCCGCAAAAAGGGCAGCTTGAAATATCAAATGAGCCCTTGGGATTACGAGGGAACCTGGGGGAGAAACAGTTACGGGAAGCTCAGCAACATCGACAACGTCCGGATCAAAGGGTATAACGGGCTGACCCAAAAGCTGCTCTCCTTCCCCTCAGTCCGGAGGCAGTATCGCAATACGCTGAAGGAGATTCTGGAGCGTCATTTTACGGTGAACCAGCTGGCTCCAACCATTAACTCACTTCACTCCTCGTTGATGCCAGCGCTTATGGCGGATTCCACGCGTAAATACTCCACCGATATCCTCCTGTCGGACCGTCAGGTCATTCTGGATTATATCGCGAAACGCCGTGAATATTTGCTCCGCGAGCTTGAGAAGTAGTGATGGGATGAGGTAGGTACGGTAGGTAGGCTGAGATGGCGCGCTTTTCGGTATTTGCACGCGTGCCCCTACACGCCGCTCTACGCGATTGCACGATTCCTGCAAAAATACAGTTATTTTGCGGGGGAGTGGCCGTTTTGCCTGGAATGCCTGCAAAAGTGCAGGCTTTTTGCGCCGATTTGCTCGAATTGACCTAAATCGAGAAAAATAACTGCACTTTTGCAGGCTTTGACCGAGAAATCGAGATTTCTCCGAAAAAAACTGTACTTTTGCAGGTTTCCAGCTCGGGGCAAGCACAAGTCAAACACAAAAAAAGCACCACCGATCAACGGCAGTGCTCTTTCGTCTTTGCTTGGCAGCGTCCTACTCTCCCAGGACCCTTCGGTCCAAGTACCATCGGCGCTGGAGGGCTTAACGGTCGTGTTCGGGATGGGAACGAGTGGAACCCCTCCGCCATTGCCACCAAACATGATTTTTGCGCTGCTTTTACTTCCACGCTTTCCGCTTCAGCAAAAGATCATACCTTAGAAAAGGCATGCAGCTAAAAATCGCTGCGAGAAAAGATCAATCCTTTCTCACTCAGGCGCTTGATCACCTGAAAACTGGATACGAAACTCCATCTGCGTTTGCCTTTCCGGGCCCCGCCAAAGTATTCGGACTAAGCATCGAAGCTTCACGTCACTTTGGTGGGTAGAGTTTTTTGGATAAGCCCTCGACCGATTAGTACCTGTCAGCTCCATGCATTGCTGCACTTCCACCTCAGGCCTATCAACCTTGTCGTCTTCAAGGGGTCTTACATACGGGGAAATCTCATCTTGAGGGGGGCTTCACGCTTAGATGCTTTCAGCGCTTATCCCGTCCGCACTTAGCTACCCAGCTGTGCTCCTGGCGGAACAACTGGTGCACCAGCGGTGCGTCCATCCCGGTCCTCTCGTACTAAGGACAGCTCCTCTCAAATTTCCTACGCCCACGACAGATAGGGACCGAACTGTCTCACGACGTTCTGAACCCAGCTCGCGTACCGCTTTAATGGGCGAACAGCCCAACCCTTGGGACCTACTTCAGCCCCAGGATGCGATGAGCCGACATCGAGGTGCCAAACCTCCCCGTCGATGTGGACTCTTGGGGGAGATAAGCCTGTTATCCCCAGGGTAGCTTTTATCCGTTGAGCGATGGCCCTTCCATGCGGTACCACCGGATCACTAAGCCCGACTTTCGTCCCTGCTCGACTTGTCAGTCTCGCAGTCAAGCTCCCTTCTGCCTTTGCACTCTTCGAATGATTTCCAACCATTCTGAGGGAACCTTGGGGCGCCTCCGTTACTCTTTAGGAGGCGACCGCCCCAGTCAAACTGCCCGCCTGACACGGTCCCCGTACCGGATCACGGCACCAGGTTAGAACCTAGATACGATCAGGGTGGTATCCCAACGGCGCCTCCACCGAAGCTGGCGCTCCGGCTTCCTAGGCTCCCACCTATCCTGTACAAATCGTATCCAAGTCCAATATCAAGCTGCAGTAAAGCTCCATGGGGTCTTTCCGTCTTGTCGCGGGTAACCTGCATCTTCACAGGTATTAAAATTTCACCGGATCTCTCGTTGAGACAGCGCCCAAGTCGTTACGCCATTCGTGCGGGTCAGAATTTACCTGACAAGGAATTTCGCTACCTTAGGACCGTTATAGTTACGGCCGCCGTTTACTGGGGCTTCGGTTCACAGCTTCGGGCTAAACCCTAACCGCTCCCCTTAACCTTCCAGCACCGGGCAGGCGTCAGCCCGTATACTTCGCCTTGCGGCTTCGCACAGACCTGTGTTTTTGCTAAACAGTCGCTTGGGCCTTTTCACTGCGGCCCCCTCGGGCTATTCACCCTACCGAGGCACCCCTTCTCCCGAAGTTACGGGGTCATTTTGCCGAGTTCCTTAACGAGAGTTCTTCCGCGCGCCTTAGAATTCTCTTCTCGCCTACCTGTGTCGGTTTGCGGTACGGGCACCTTCTCCTGGCTAGAGGCTTTTCTTGGCAGTGTGAGATCATGACCTTCGGTACTGTAAATTTTCCCTCCCCATCACAGCCTAGCCTTATCGGTGTGCGGATTTGCCTACACACCAGCCTC
>NZ_JBLADV010000002.1:1482500-2105000 GCF_047200555.1 Paenibacillus sp. MB22_1 | reverse complement strand
GGCCCATGGCAATCGTGAAAATCCCAGCGGAAAGCGCCGTTGCCAAGAATACGGAGTACCAACCCATTTCGATCTGGCCAAACGCCGTCAGCGTGTTCGGATTAACCGTCAGGATGTAGGCCATCGCCATAAATGTGGTCAGGCCCGCCATAATTTCCGTACGTACCGTTGTACCGTTCTGTTTCAGTTTAAAAAACCGATCCATGATAAAATTACTCCCCCTTAAAAATTGACAATCCAGGTTCAAACAACTGGCATGACAGCACCACTTTGTTGAATTTCCTTCGGAAAACGACAAAAAGCCCGAGGCGACATCCCTCGGGTTACCGTACATCCAGAAGAAACGATCGTTCGGATCAGCCAACAGCCATAGGCTTCCGTGAAGCAAGCATCGCAGCATTCGTCCGAGCAACATCCCCGAACTTTACCCAACCTGTTTCAACTATACGTTCGTTTCTTCCTTTCGTAGCCAGATCATTTACGGTGACCTCGTAGAGACTTCCGGGCCAATTCCCGGAATTATACGAAAAGAACTATGCGGTTTTGTCGATATCCAGACAAGCCATGTCAGCAAGGCTTATCACATGATTTATTCTAGGCGGAGGGTCCTAAAATGTCAACAGAAAAAACGAATATTCGATTCAATTCGTGATATTATTGTTCGTAATTTGAATTATTCGTGAAAATTTACACTGATTTCAAAGTAATCAAGAGACCCAAAGCAATAGATACAACAGTAAATTAACCAAAAATGCTCTCCTTTATTTGCCTGAACCGGCATCTAAAGGAGAGCATTTGTGAGTTTGATAACCTATTCCCATTCAATCGTGGCCGGCGGCTTCGACGTAATGTCGTACACGACGCGGTTCACGTTCTCGACCTCGTTGACGATCCGTACGGAAATCTTCTCCAGCACGTCCCACGGAATACGCGCCCAGTCGGCGGTCATGCCGTCGATGGACGTCACGGCACGGATGCCTACTGTGTAGGAGTAAGTACGAGCGTCGCCCATAACCCCTACGCTGCGCATATTCGGCAATGCCGTGAAGTATTGCCAAATCTCACGATCCAGTCCCGCTTTGGCGATTTCTTCGCGCAGGATGTAGTCGGAATCCCGAACGATTTGCAATTTCTCTTCCGTCACTTCGCCTAAGACGCGGATAGCGAGTCCCGGTCCCGGGAACGGTTGTCTCCACACGATTTCCCGAGGCAGACCCAGCTCTTCGCCAACCTTGCGGACCTCGTCTTTGAACAACGTTTTCAGCGGTTCGATCAGCTTGAACTTCATATCTTCCGGCAACCCGCCAACGTTATGGTGGGACTTAATCGTTTGGGCCGTTGCCGTGCCGCTCTCGACAATATCCGTATACAACGTTCCTTGGGCCAGGAATGTAAAGTCATCGAATTTCGCCGACTCTTCGTCGAACACGTAGATAAATTCGTTACCGATGATTTTGCGCTTCTGTTCCGGGTCATCCACGCCAGCCAGCTTCGAGAGGAAACGCTCGCGCGCATCAATCTTGACGACCTTCATGTCGAACTTGCCGACGAAGGTCTCCATGACGCTCTCCGCTTCGCCTTTGCGCAGCAGACCGTGATCGATGAACATGCAGGTTAACTGGTCGCCAATCGCTTTATGAATCAGCATGGCCACCACCGAAGAGTCCACGCCGCCGCTCAACGCGCAAAGCACTTTGCCGTCACCGACTTGGGCGCGAATATCGCGCACCGCGTCTTCGATAAACGTCTCCATGCTCCAGTTGCCTTCGCAACCGCAAATGTCGTAAAGGAAATTGCGGATCATTTCATTCCCATGTACGGAATGCCGCACTTCGGGGTGAAATTGTACGCCATACATCTTCCGGTCCGGATTCGAAAACCCGGCGATAGGCGCATGCTCTGTCGATGCATCAACCACGAAGCCGTCCGGAAGCTGGGTCACGTGGTCCCCGTGGCTCATCCATACCGTCTGCTTCGAATCCAAACCGCGAGTTAATGCCGAATGTTCGGCAAAATCCACGTCCGCTTTGCCGTACTCGCGTTTTGCCGCACGTTCGACCTTACCGCCAAGCTGGTGAGCCATTAACTGCATACCATAACAGATGCCGAAGATCGGCACACCGATGTCGTACACGGCCGGGTCAATGTGCGGTGCATCCTCCGCATAAACGCTGGACGGACCACCCGAAAAAACGATGCCTTTCGGCGCGATTTCCCGCAGGCGTTCTACCGGCGTATTATACGGCAGCAATTCGCTGTACACGCCTAAGTCGCGGATCCTTCTTGCTATTAACTGATTGTATTGTCCTCCGAAGTCAAGGACCACAATCATTTCATTAGGTTTATTCATGACCGAGCCTCCCTCAAATTATGACACCTATTATACGAAACGACAAAAGAGGTCGTCAAGGAAGCCCAAACGCCAATTTCAGCGTCGGCGAGAGGCCAACTTCCGGCATTGTTCTAGGAATTTCACGCTTTCCTGTCGCTCCAGCCGCAGGCCTCCATAGTAGATCCTTTCCCAGGTCCGCACGAACTGCTCAGCACACTCCGCTTGCGCCTGATCTTCGCTGAAAGCGCTCTGGATATATTCCCGGGCTGTCATGGACGCAGGCTTGGGGCCGTAAAGCAATGCCAATTCGTGCCAAACCCGATCCGCCGAAGCCAGCAGCTCGCGGCGTCCAGGAAAGGCACTGCTTAGCCGCAACCGTCCGAAGGCAAGAAGCAGCAAGTGTCCGCGCAGCCTCATTTCCCGTGCGAACAGCAAAGCGAAACCGGCAACCAAAGCCAAGGCAGTCCAATCGAACGGGCGCAGCCGCGGGTTCAGGTGGGAAAGTTGTTCGTAGGCGGCTTCCGCAAGCCTCGGTTGCAAGTGCTTGGCCACCTCAACTGCTTTGGCTAACCATGGAAAGGCCGCTCCTGCATCTGCTTCGCTTAATCTGTAATCCGCTAAGGTGCTGACGCTTAAAGCTATGGATTCGCCAAACCCCGGCGTCGGATCAAAGGCAACCCAACCCGCTTCAGGAAAATAAACCTCTACCCACGAATGCGCATCGGCATAGGTTACGGAATACCGGTGCATCTCTGCGGAAGCTGTACTGTTTGCGAACGAGGCGGACTCTAACCCGCTCCCCGCTCCGGCGGAAGCCGCAGCTGCAGATGGCGCAGGATCTCCCGGCGCGAAGCCCTTGACCCAGCGAGCCGGAATCCCGCCGCTGCGCAGCAAGATGACCATCGCCGTCGAGAAATGGTCACAATAGCCGATGCGGTCGACGAACAGAAAGTGGTCGACGAAATCGGCGCCTTCCGGCGGCTGACGGGAATCGAGGCTGTAAGCGTAGCGATGCTTAAGGTAGCTCTCGACGGCGGCCGCCGCATCATAGCGGTTGCTTTCTCCGGCGACAAGCTGCTCGCCCAACTTCCGCACCCGCTCCGGCAATGCGTCCGGCAGCTGCAGAAAGCGGTCACGGACCTCTACAGGGTCCGGCCCCTCTTCTTGGCGCAGCTTGTCCGCAGACGCCGTCGGCACCGCCGACGTCAGCTCATAGCCGTAAATCTGCTCCGCCGGGGCAGCATAGTCGACGATCAAGGCATCGGCCCAGGCATCAAACCGAGGCTCAATCTGCACCGACTCGTTTCCGTCACCGGCGATGATCCGTTCCGCCTGGACCGGAAGCCCGCCCGAGAGCAGGGCTACCCTCCCCGACAACGGCGCTTCGAACGTCACCGTTTGCCGTATGAGCTCGCGGCCGGTGTCGACCTGGGCCTCGGCTGTGATGGCTTCGCCTTCAGCCGCCTCGCCCGTTACGCCGCCGGAGCGCTCCGCCCCGGCGATCGCGGGCGCGCCTTCCCCGGCCGGTTGAATCCAGCCCCGGCCGGTGTACACGCTTTTGCTTTCGCCGCGCCAGTACGTATTGTACGGCGACAACGCCGTAAAATACGGGTCATGGCGCAGGCGCAGCGGCCCGCCCAGCTTGGAGTCGTCCCGGCCGTAGCCGGATACATTGACAGCCGCAGCATGGCCCGGCGTGCCTGTCAGCTCGGCTCCGCTCCACTCCGACAAGCTGCGCGCGACCTGCTCCCAAGAGATCGCCCGCACCGGCTGCAGCGGCAGCAGCGAGCTGAGCAGCGCTGCGCCCGCCACGCAGGCGAGCACGACGGCCCCGCCGGCGATGCTCCCGGTTCCCCGGCTCGGTCCAGACTCGCCGCGATGGAACGCTGCCGCCTGCAGGGCCAAGCCCAACGCCGCCGAGCGGATGACGCCCAAATACAGCTCCAAGCCGACGGCAGCTTCCAGCACGAGCAAGTAGATCACCGTGGCGGACAAGAACAGCAAAATACTCTGGCGCGATAACGCCAGCATCTGTACGGAAACGACCAGCAACGTCCAACCGATCAACAGCAGCAATGCCCGCGTCTCCATGCTGATGGAGAACAACCGCCCCGTATCCCAAAACGCCTCCAGATCGGCAGAGATCGTATGGGCGTAGCCGGCAAACCAGGCAATCCCTTCTCCTCTCCCGAACAGATACAACATGGCACCGGCGATCAGCAGCGGCGGCAGCGGCGCATACAGGGCAGTCGGCAGCCGCAGGCAGCCAAACAACAGCAAAGCTCCGGTGAGAACGAAAAACAGCGGAAGCAGCTCCGTCTGCCTTTCGGGAATCATCGCATGCAACGGATACAACCATTCCCCAAACAAACCAAACAGCAGCAGCGTAATCACGACCCGCAAGCCGACAGAAGGCGCAGAATGCCCGCCTCGCCGGGATGGTGTCACCGGTGCCAACTGGCCGCTGGAGGTGAGCACTGCCGGTTTAGGCGCCGACATGCTTGATCGCCTCCTTCCGCGGAGTTTTCGTCCGATACAACGTCAGATCCAACACCGTGACGCCCCGTTCTCGCAGCCGGGCTACCAGCCGCCCCAGATCCGATCCGCCGAGCCCGCCGGCGCACCAAACTTCCACGGTTACCCCCAGCTCGGCCCAATGCAGCACATCCCCCGCCAATTCAGGCGTCAGCGTGCCGGTGATGACCGTAAGGCTTTGCCCTTGGGAGAGCACCTCGGACCAATCCCGGCGAAGCAATTCTCCCGCAGACAAGCCGCTCCCTAAGCGGAGGCCGGCCAGCTGCTCCAGGCCGCTCATCAGGCCGTCGCGACCGTTCACCCGGCAAGCTCCGTCCATCGCGCTATGGCTGAAGCGAAGCTCATCGGCGCCGGAATCGCCGCCCGCTTCGCGCGTAAACCACGTGGCGGCTGCCGAAACCGCCAGTTCGAAGCCGGCGGAGGAAGCGTAATCCCCGTCCTGCGTGCTCAGCAGCAAATAGCGCGGCATGACCCCCTGCTCCTCGGGGATGCGGGAGAGCAGCTGGCCTTTTTTCGCCGAGTATTTCCAATGAATTCGCCGCAACGGATCACCCTCGACATAGGGTCTTAACCGGCCCGGAGTTGGAGACGATGCGACCAGCTGGGGCTGCCAAGCCCCGCCGCCCTCCTGCTCGCCCCGCTCCTCTGCCTTCGGGGGATCTCCTGCCAGCCGCAGCGGATGAACGACCATCACCTCAGAGGAAGCCGCAAGTCGGCTCCGCTTGAACCAGCCAAACGGATCGCCCCAGGTTAACCTAACGGAAGCATTCTTATAGACGCCCCGAGGCAAGCCCTGAATCGCATATGTCATCCGGTAATCCCGGCGAAATCCGGTAAAAAACAAACTACCGCCCCGGCCCCCCGGGCGGTTCTTCCCGTATTCTGAACCAACCGCGTCTCCTGCCAGCTGGTCCTCGATCTGCAGCCAAACCGGCGGCAGACCTCCCTCACAGCGGACCGTTAACGTGACAGTGACCGGTTCACCGGCA
This sequence comes from Paenibacillus sp. MB22_1, assembly GCF_047200555.1. Classification (NCBI taxonomy): domain Bacteria; kingdom Bacillati; phylum Bacillota; class Bacilli; order Caryophanales; family Paenibacillaceae; genus Paenibacillus; species Paenibacillus sp. MB22_1. Next base: position 2,099,144 of record NZ_JBLADV010000002.1, on the reverse strand, counting down.
ACCGGAAATACCGGCTGCCAAGCGCGCTCCACCTTGAAGCGCTTCGGGCCAAATGCTTGGACCAAAACGCCCTGCAGCATAATGAATCCGACCAGCAGCAGCAAGAATAAAGCCGACGCCCCGCCGCGCCAAGCGTACCAACCTCCCAAAGCTCCGGCGAAGGTGACGGCGATCAGCCATGCCCATCCTGCGTGCTTCATGACGAAGCCCCCGCTCTCCGTGCAAAAATCGGCACATTCACCTTAGCCAGCACTTCAGCTAGCGCCTTCTCCCCGCTGACTCCGTCGAGCTTCGCTTCCGTCCTCAGCACGATCCGGTGCGTGAGCACAGCGGGCGCGACCGCCTTCACATCGTCCGGCGTGACGAACGAACGTCCTTTGTAATACGCCATCGCCTGCGCCGCCCCCATCCAGGCAAGCGTTGCGCGCGGACTGAAACCCAGCGCGATTTGCGGATGGCGCCGGGATACGTCCGCCGCCCCAACCATATAGCGCTTGATGACGTCGTCCACAAATACACTGCGCACCTGACGCTGCATGAGGGCCATTTCCTCCGGCAGCAGCACCGGCTTCAGCTCGGCAAGATTAGGCGGATCCTGCATCCTCCCGAGCAGATCCACCTCCTGCTCTGGCTTCGGATACCCGAGCGTCAGCCGCATCAAAAAACGATCCAGCTGCGCCTCCGGGAGGCGATAGGTTCCTTCGTATTCCAGCGGATTTTGCGTAGCCAGCAGCAAAAACGGCTTCGGCAAAGCCCGCGTCTCTCCATCGATCGTCACTTTCCGTTCTTCCATCGCTTCCAGCAGTGCCGACTGGGTTCGCGGCGCTGCCCGATTGATCTCATCGGCCAATACGACATTGGCGAACACCGGCCCGGGCCGAAACTCAAACTGACCGCTTTGCGCATGGTATACCGTTACGCCGGTGACATCAGACGGCAGCAGGTCCGACGTGAACTGAATGCGGCCAAACGACCCGCCGATGCAGGCAGCTAACGTGCGTACCAGCATCGTTTTACCCACTCCTGGCACATCCTCTAACAAAATATGACCGCCGCTCAATATCGCTACCACCGCGAGCTCGATCTCTGTTTTTTTCCCAACAATCACCCGATCCACCTTATGGACGAGCCGCTCCAGCAGCGTCTGCGCTTGATCGTGATTCATCCTGACTTCTCCTCCATTTCTAAAAACCATGGCCGTAATCTATCAACCAGTATCTCCAGAAACTAGCGGAAATAGACATGGAAGAAAGGAAGAGGATGTCTGCGTCTGCCCCAAAAGAATCTATTAAACCTAGAGTGCCGAGACCCGTCGTTCCCCAGCGGTCGAGACGACCCCGACGATCGGATGACCTAACGCCTCCAAGAGCGGACGCAGTGGAATCCATAATGCTTGTGCCTTGCGGTCAAACGTCACTTCCCATTCCGCATTCGTCCCGTCTTGGCGTACGGCGGTCAGCACTCCGCGCCGTGTATCCGCTACGATGTAGGCGTCCCCCCAGTTGATGAAGGCGCTTTGCGTCGCCTCGCTCCAATAGACCTCAGCTCCCAGCCGCTCCATCACCATACGGACAGGAGCCACATACTGGCCGTCACGCAGCTCGTATTCCCCCGGCGCAAGGCGCGTTTGCAAGCCGCCGGCCTCCACGGTGAGCGGCAGCTCCGGTTCAAACAAAGCCGCATTCGGAACGACGTTGGACGCGATCCATTCGGCGGAAGGCGCTGGACGGTTCTTTTTCTTGCCTACCTGAGGATCCAGCGAAAATTGAACGGGCTTTTGCTCCGCAGATAATGTACGAAACTCGTAACCTAGTTTTTTATAGTAATGAATAATTTCCGGCAGCGCCTTGACGGTCTGCTCATGCCCGCCTCCATCATGCATCAACACAATCACTTGGTCCTGCAGCTTCGCGTTCTTGACGTTGGCTACAATCTCATTTGCCGGAACGCCTTTGCGCTTGGAATCGCCGCTGTCCACATTCCAGTCGAACACTTTATACCCACCCTGCTCCAGCAGGTTGAAATACGTCTTGTCAAAATGACCGTACGTCCCGCCCGGCGCGCGAACCAACGCCGTACGTGTTCCCGTGATCTCCCGCAGCACCTCTTCCGTTGCCTTGATCTGCTTCCAGAATTGGCCGAAGCTGTCGTACAACGCGTCGTAATCATGGTTATACGTATGATTCCCGAGGGCATGGCCGCCGTCGACGATTCGCCGGATCTTCTCTGGATAACGTTTGGCCTGCTCGCCAAGCACGAAAAAGGTAGCGGTCACCTCTTCTTCCCGCAAAATCTCCAGTACTTGATCCGTATGCGGGCTAGGTCCGTCATCAAACGTCAAATAAACGGTCTTGCCTTGCACTTCCTTTTGGTTTTCTTGCAGCGTCTCCGCCTTCTTCGTCTGAGACGCTGCCAAAGCCGCCGATGCGCCAGCCGAGCCTATGGCCGACGTATGGACGGGTTCCAACTTCTGGGGTGCAGGTGCAGCGAAATTCACTTTATGCGTCGCGGTTCCCCCCGCGGCTTGTTCTTTCATGGCCAGGGCTTTGACTTCGGGCAAGCCCTTGTGCTGGAAGCCGAGCGGCGTGCAGATCGCAGCGATCAGCACCAACGTAAGCAGCAGCATACGAACCAGCATTCGTCCGGAAATCTTTTTTTGTTTCATCGACTTTCTACCTCCGCGTTAGGATCAAATTCTTTTCTATGAATCCTTTGGCTTTCTGGTAGATTGTATGAAGGTAGAAACGCAAATAGACTTCCGGATTTACCGTTAACCGCAAAAAAATCGCCCCTCGTCACTTAGACAAGAGGCGACCGGCACATGGCCTTAGACTCCCCGTTTACTTACTCGTCTCCCGCAGTGCCTCCAGCACCTCCTCGGCATGCCCTTTCACTCGAACCCCGCGCCATTCGCGAAGCAGTTTGCCCTCCTCATCGATCAGGAACGTCGAACGGACGATGCCTTCGTATTCGCGGCCGTACATTTTTTTCAGCTGCCATACGCCAAACATCCGGCATACCTCATGAGACTCGTCCGATAATAGCGGAAAATTCAGCCCCTGCTTCATGGCGAACCTTGCGTGAGATTTCACCGAATCCCCGCTGATGCCAAGCACCACTGCCCCGTATTCGCCGTACGCCTGGGCAAGGTCGCGGAAATCACAAGCCTCCTGGGTACAAGCTGGGGTAGAGTCTTTGGGATAAAAATAAAGAACGACCTTCCGGCCGCGAAATTGCGATAATGAGATTTCCTCCCCGTTGGCTGCGGGCAATTGAAAATCCGGAACGTGCTGACCGATTTGCACTTGTTGCGTTTGTTCCGACATGCTCCTTCCTCCTCTGGCCTCTCCAACCCTGAAATTGATTGTATTTACAAAAAAAATTATAATGGAAAGACATGTAGTATATCTATAATAGAAACCGAATTTATCGCATGACTTGAAAGGAACGAACCCAATGACGAAACGCACAAAACGGGCGATTCTCTGGTCTGTGATCGGAGTGGTTGTCGCTCTCGCTGCCTTTGCAGCCTACTATTTTACGGCCCTCTATAACCAAGTGGACAATTTTCAAAAAGAAGGAGAACAGTCTCCTTTCTATAACGTGCAGCCAACCGAAACGAAAGTGCCGGAACCGCCCAAATGGGAAGGCAAGGATCGGGTGAACATTCTGCTGATGGGCGTCGATGCGCGCGGTTTGAAGAAAGGGGAAATCCCCCGCTCGGACACCATGCTGGTCGCTTCCCTCGACCCTGTGAGCAAGAAGGCCTACCTCTTCTCGATTTTGCGTGACACGTACACGAAAATTCCGGAGCACGGTTCGGACCGCATCAACACGGCGATTACGCACGGACCCAATACGGCGATGCAAGCAGTCTCCGACCTGCTGGGCATCCCGATACAATATTATGTGTATACCGACTTTCAAGGATTCATTGAGCTGGTGGATGCGGTCGGCGGGGTTGATTTTTATGTGGAAAAAGATATGCACTACACCAGCAAAGCGGATAACCATGAATACGATATCGATCTGAAAAAAGGACAGCAGCACCTCGACGGCAAAACCGCGCTGCAATACGTCCGCTTCCGGCACGACGCCCTGTCCGACTACACCCGGACCGAGCGGCAGCGTAACTTCCTGAAGGCGGTGGCGGAAAAGTTGAAGTCGACGACTTCAATTATGAAGCTGCCTTCGATTCTGGAGAAAATCAATCCTTACATCGACACGAACTTGTCGGTTCAGGATATGTGGAAGCTGGCTACCGTCGGGTATGACACAGAAATGGTCGCCAGCGAACAAATTCCGCCGATGGAACTGCTGGTTGAGAAAACCGTTGGCGGCTCGTCCGTCCTTGGCGTTCGCAGCGAAGATGAATTAAAGCAATACGTGCAGGACGTATTTAACAAAGCTGAGGAAAGCGGGACGGGCAGCGGCAGCGATGCTGACGGTGCCGAGGACAACGGCGGCAGCAACGACGACAGCGGCAGCTCGGGCCGTACCGGGGCGAACGCAGGCAGCAGCGGCGTGAACCTGGAGGCGGCCAGCCCTTGAGGCTGAGAGCCTTTTGGGGCGGAGGGCCCTAAGCCTGAGGTTAGCGAAGTCCTTGCCTGCTTAGGCGGCGGGCGGGAGTCCGTGAGATCGGAGGGCGTCTCTCGAGGCAGGCTCGGCCCTGTGGCCAGGCCTTAATCGAGAGGCGGCCTCCTCTCTTTTGGCCGGATAACCGCCATTTGGGCGCAAGTAACTGTATTTAGTTGCACCACTCCTGTCCTTTAGGGGCACCGGTAACTGCCTTGGATGGTACTACTGCTGTCTTATGGTGGCGACAGTAACTGCCTTTGCTAGCCCCCACTCTTACTGCCTAGTTCGGCATTACGAACTGCCTTTTTTTGATCGCCGCCTACCGTGAATCCGCGCTATTGGGCCTGTCAGCTGTAAAAGTGCAGTTCATATTGCCCAAAACCGCTCTTTTTCAGCATTCAAATGTAAAAATGCAGTTCATTTCTGCTGACAGGTCGCTTTTGAGGGCATATCGTGATGTCTGAGATGTACTTTTGCAGTTGATCGCGCGTAAGAGTCGGTTTTTCGGACAAATCAAATGTACTTTTGCAGTTAAATCGTAAGCTGGCTGGCACAATAACGAGCTCATTCCAGTAATTTAATTCAGAAAGGAAGATAGAGATGAATCGATCACAATCCGAACGATTGTATGAAGAAGCGTTGCAACATATTGTAGGCGGCGTCAACAGCCCCTCCCGCTCGTTTAAGGCGGTTGGCGGCGGGGCGCCTGTTTTTATGAAAAAAGCCCAGGGCGCCTACTTTTGGGACGTGGACGGCAATCGCTACGTTGATTATTTGGCGGCTTACGGGCCGATCATTACCGGACATGCCCACCCGCATGTCACGAAGGCCATCCAAGAAGCAGCCGCAAACGGCACGTTGTACGGGACCCCTACCGAACTGGAGATCCGCTTGGCCCGTATGCTCAAAGAAGCGATCCCTTCGATGGACAAGGTGCGCTTCGTGAACTCCGGCACGGAAGCGGTCATGACGACGATCCGTGTCGCGCGCGCGTATACGAAGCGCAACAAAATCATCAAATTTGCCGGGTGTTACCACGGCCATTCCGATCTCGTGCTCGTGGCCGCCGGCTCCGGCCCGTCCACGCTGGGCATCCCTGATAGCGCCGGCATCCCGACCAGCATCGCGCACGAGGTGATCACCGTACCGTTTAACGATGCTTCGGCGCTGAAAGATGCGCTCGACAAGTGGGGCGACGACGTCGCCGCCGTCATGGTCGAGCCGATCGTCGGGAACTTCGGCATGGTGATGCCGAAGCCCGGGTTCTTGGAAGAGCTTTGCCGGCTCGCACGGCAGTACGGCGCCCTCGTCATTTACGACGAGGTCATTACGGCCTTCCGCTTCCACTACGGCTCGGCGCAAACCTACGCCGGCCTCTCCAACCACGAAGCGATCCGGCCGGACCTGACCGCCCTCGGCAAAATCATCGGCGGCGGGCTGCCGATCGGCGCGTACGGCGGCAGCAAAGAGATCATGGAGCAGGTGGCACCGCTGGGTCCGGCCTATCAGGCCGGAACGATGGCGGGCAACCCTGCTTCTATCTCCGCCGGCATCGCCTGCCTTGAGGTGTTGCAAGGCGCTGGGGTCTACGAAGAGATGGACCGCCTCGCCGTGAAGCTGACCGACGGGCTGGCTGACTCGGCCCGCCGCCATGGAGTGCCGCTGACCATCAACCGAATCCGCGGCTCGTTCTCGACGCATTTCTGTGACCATCCGGTCACGAACTATGCGGAGGCGCAAGACACCGACAGCGAAGCGTTCGCTGCCTTTTTCCGCGCCATGCTGAACCGTGGGGTCAACCTCGCCCCGTCGAAGTTCGAAGCTTGGTTCCTGACAACGGCGCATACGGAAGCCGACATCGACTTTACGCTGGAAGCCGCTGAAGCGGCGTTTAAGGAAATCGCTCGCTAACCAATCAAGTCTGCCTGGTTCGTTTGTGAACCGGCAGACTTTTTTTGATGGGAAGAGATCGTGTTTTCGTCCCATTTACGATTCTCCGCGAACGTTCTATACTACAAGAAGCCTATCAACCAAAGGATGTCGTGACCATGCTGCAAACGCTAAACCGACAACTGAACAAATTAATGCCATTAATTACCCCTACTGGCATATTGATCGGCGTCCTTTGCGGGAGTCGTCTAGCCTCCTATACCTACCTGTCTCCATGGCTGTTTGCCTTCATGACCTTTGCCGGGAGCATTAGTCTCAGCTTCAAAGATTTCCTGAACGTGCTCAAAAAACCGCTCCCCCTGGTACTCTGCCTGTTTATCCTCCACCTGGCGATGCCGCTGGTGGCGATGGGAATGGGGCATTTGGCGTTCCCCGGGGATTTTTATACGATAACCGGCTTTATTCTCGCCGCAGCAATTCCAACCGGAGTCAGCAGCTTTGTCTGGGTCAGCATCTACAAGGGCAACATTGCCTTGACGCTGTCGATCATCCTGATCGATACGCTGCTGGCCCCCTTTGTCGTTCCCGGCATTCTGGCGTTGCTGGTGGGCACCAGCGTTCGGCTTGATGCTGTGTCGATGATGACCAGCCTGTTCTGGATGATCGTTGTCCCATCACTGGTGGGCATGCTGTTGAACCAGTGGACCCAAGGCAAAGTGATCACCACCTGGGGGCCTTGGTTGAACCCGTTCTCGAAGCTTGCCATGGCTTCGGTCGTGGCGATTAACGGCGCGGTGGTCGCCCCTTACCTGACCGATTTCAGCCCGCGGTTGCTGGGGCTCGCCGCCATCATCGTTCTGCTCGCGGCCATCGGCTACGCGCTTGGCTTCGGCTTGTCCCGGCTGATCGGCCTAAACGAAGCCGACAAAGTCGCGCTGGTCTTCAACGGCGGCATGCGCAACATCAGCGCCGGCGCCGTGCTGGCCGTCACTTACTTCCCCGCCCCGGTGGCCGTGCCGGTCGTGTTGGGCATGGTGTTCCAGCAAGTAATGGCCTCCCTCGTTGGCCTCGTACTCGGCCGACAAGCCCGCGCGCACCAGTCGACGGACAAAACGGCAACGTCGGCGTGATTTAGATTTAGAGAGCTCGGCAGGGCGCGCCGTCCCTCTCCGCTCCAGTCCCTTCTAACGGAACCAGATGACCTTATTCGCTCATTTCCCGGCCATTTCCCATCCTAACGGAACCAGATGACGCTATTGGGCTGAAATCCGTGCTGAACTCCACTCCAGACCGCAAATAACGTCTCTCCGGTCCGTTAGATTTCAACACGCGCCGAAAACCGCAAAATAAGGTCTCTCAGGTCCGTTAGCGGCCTACGCCTGGCATTAGCACTAGCCTCCTCCGCCACCATCGTCACTCTCCAATCGTACTCCCTACCTCCACCACTCCCGCCCCCTCCAACGCAAAAAAAGCCTCCCCCGGTCAACCTGACCCAAGGGGAGACTCCCTGCCAACTCACGAATTATTGCGCTTGAATTTTATCAAAGAAATTCTCTTGCACGTACTTCGCAGCGATATCCAGCTGCTGCTTGGAGTCCGTGCCCTTCTTCGAGAACGATTCCTGGACGACGTTGGACATCGTGGCGTAGTAGTCCTGCGTGCCGAATTGCGCTTCCGGCTTGCCTTCCAGCAGGCCGAAGAGCTGCGGATCGTATTTGTACACGTTGTCGTATTTTTCGTAAATGGCTTTCACTTTGCTGGCATACTCGGAATCTTCGCTGAAATACTCCAGCGGTGTCGGCACATAATACTTGCCTTCCGCTTTGCGGGCTTGAATCGTATCTTCAACGGCTTTCAAGGCATCGTCGGTGAAGTAATCAAACGTAATATAACGGAACGCCATTTCTTGTTCGTCTTTCGTCGCATTCGGGTTAATGACGAGGTAGTTGCCGCCGAGCACCCCGTAATGCTTGCCGCCTTTCTCGGCTGCAGGCATCGGATAAGCGACCACATCCTCCGGCTTCATACCGCCTTCATTCAGCGCGGCTTGAATGACGTCAAATGCACCGGCGATGACCATCGCTGTCCGTCCTTGTTGGAAGGAGCTGACGGCATCGCCCCAGCCCAACGCCCAGTCTTGCGGGATGGCGTTAGCTTCCCATCTCAGCTTCTTGTAGAAGTCCAGCGCCTTCACCCCAGCCTCGGAGTTGAACACGGCAGTCACTTTGCCGTTTTCGTTCTTTTGAATGTCGCCGCCGGCTTCAAACAGGAAGTTGGTCCAGTTCCAGCCTGCTTCGTTCCCTTTTCCCATCGGAGCGATCCCCGAAATCCCTTTCTTCGGATCGGCAACGCCTTTGGCGACATTGTACATATCATCCCAAGTCCAGTCGAACGGAGGAGCAGCAATGCCCTTTTCGTCCAACAGCTTCTTATTCACTACTGTCGAAGTGACGTAACCGTTTTGAGTGATCCCGTACACTCGGCCGTCTACGATAAATTGATTTTGCAGCACCGGGTTAATTTCGTCCTTATACTCCCAGTTGTTCCACAGATCAGTGATGTCAGCAACCCAGCCGCGTTCCACCAGGAATTGAGCTTCTGTGGCCCACGTATTGTAGAAGGTTGGCGCTTCGTTGGAAGCCATTTTTACGCCAATCTCATTGACGCTGTATTGCCAGTCGTCCTTCACGATTGTGACGTTAGGATACTTAGCTTGGAAGCGGGCGATTTTATCGTCCTCCTGTTGGCGAAGCGTCGTTTCGTCCGGCAACGGGTAGTGGATCTTGATCGTGACCTTGCGCTGCGTGATATCATCGGCTTCACCCGACGAAGCATCCGCATTGCCTCCTCCGTTATTGCTCGTAGCTGCCGTGTTTCCGCCGCTGTTACCGCCGTTATTTTGGGCTTCCTTGTTCCCGCCTCCGCCGCAGGCCGCGAGCAGCGAACCAAGCAACATCAGACACATCAACACTGCTGAAAACTTGCGCATTGAAACTCCCCTTTTCATAAGTTAGGTAATCTTGCATTTTTATCATAAAAGAGAAACATTTAGCATTCGATGTGTGATCTTATGACTTTCGTGTGCAGGCCTACGATTCTGTAAACGCTGCCACCCATCCGCCTATCCCTTAACTGCAGACAAGCTCACGCTGCGCATGATAAACTTCTGGAACCCCAGGAACACGAAGATCGGCGGAATCATCACCATAAACAAAATACTGAACTTAATGCTGCTATCCATGTTCCGCGCGTTAATTACATATTTGTAGATCGCGGTCGCCAGCGTATATTTGTCTTCCGTGTGCATTACCAGCGATGGCCAGAACCAGTCATTCCACGCCGTGGAGAAAATAAAGATCGCCAGCGTCGCGAAGATCGGCACGGACAGCGGCACCGCAATCCGCAAGTAACTGGTCCACTCCGAAGCTCCGTCAATCCGGGCCGCTTCGAAGATCTCCGGGTGGATGCCGTCGAAGAAATTTTTCATCAGCAGAAAATAATACGCGTTCGCTCCCGCCGGCAGCCAGAACGCCCAATAGGTGTTCAGCAGCCCCAGCTCCTTCAGGTTGACGAAGTTCGGGATCATATAACTGGAGGCCGGGATAAACAACGTCAGCAGGATAAAAAAGTAGATCGCCCGGCTATACGGCACCCGGATCCGTGAAATGCTGAACGAAGCGAGACCCAGCACCAAAATGGTCATCAGCAGGTTGCCGCCGAAGATAAGCAGAGTATTTTTCAAAAACATCGGCAAATCGATGTAATTCCAGGCTTTCGGGAAATTGTCCCAATGCCATTCCTGCGGAAAAAATCGCGGCGGAAACGAGTTGACCTCCTGGTTGCTCTTCAGCCCGTTAAACATCGTCATCGCGATCGGATACAGCATCGTAAACGTCATCACCGCGATGCACAAGACCATAAATCCGTATACCACTTTATTCAGCGGCTTCTGCAGATCGGAGGGCGACAGGATGCCTCTTTCTTTCATATCAGTACTCCTCCTTGTTCAGCTTGTATTGCAACACGCCCAGCACGCTTAGCACGATGAACATCAGAACACCCAGCGCGGTCCCGGCCCCGTAATCGAGCTGGGTAAAGGCGTATTTGACTGTCAGGAGGGCGTAAGTTAACGTCGCCTTGTTTGGCCCGCCGTCCAGCAAAGCTAACTGCGATTGGTACGCCTGGGAAGTGCCGATCAGCTGTAAAATCAGCATCAACACGATCAGGTTCCGCATCGATGGCAGCGTGATGTATTTGATCCGGGCCCAGACGCCGGCTCCATCGATTTCCGCCGCTTCGTACCAGTCCCGCGGAATGCTCAGCACTCCGGCCAGGTAAATCAGCATCGCTGAACCAAACTGCTGCCACGTCTCCATAAAGACGATCGAGACCATCGACCACCTGCCGTCGGAAATAAAGGACACCGGATCGGCTCCAAACCATCCGAGCAAGGCGTTGATCGGCCCCACCGGATCGTACATCCAGCGCCACATCCCATAGAGGACGACGCCCGGCACGACAAACGGCAGGTACGCGGCAATCCGCGCAAATCCCTGGAACCAGCGCAGCTCGGAAATGGCGATTGACGCCGCGATCGGCACCCAAAAGCCGATAACCAAGCAGAGGAGCATATAATACAAGGTGTTGCGAACCGACAGAAGTACGTCTGGGTTATGAAACACCTTTACGTAATTGTCGAATCCGACAAATGTGTTGCCTTTGACGAAATCGATATTGTAGAAGCTGTAAACCATCCCTTTGATGATCGGGACCCACAAGAACACGATAAAGATGGCAATCGCCGGTACCAGAAAAAGATACCCCCACATGTACTGCTTCCAGTTCGACCCCCGCCGCGGCTTCCGCGAAGCGGAGGCGGATGCTTTAACCGTGCTCTGCTGCATGTTCCCCGGTGAAATCACGGGTTCCCCCATCGTTCTCCCTCTTTTCTACGTAATGTCTCTTTTCATTTTAGAAAAGGGGCTCCCCCGCGAACATGTCTAAAACTATGTGAACTATAGTCGTTCTTACTTCATCTTTATTTCTTCAGCTCGGTAGGACTGACGCCAAAGTATTTCTTAAATATCTTGCTAAAATGCTCCGGCGACTCATATCCCACGCGTTCGGCGATCTCGTAACGGCGCAGATCCGTGTTCAGAATCAGCGCTTTGCTCTCTTCCATCCGCAGCTTAATCACGTATTCCCAGAGGTTGTAGCCGGTATTTTTCTTGAACAAGTAGCTCAAGTAATTGGGGCTGACATGATTGTTGCGGGCCACCTCGTGGATGGTCAGCCCCTTCTGCCGGTAATTCTCCTCGATATACTTCTTGGCGCTCTCCACGATCCGGTTATTCTGCTTCGTCAGCTCCTCCGTGGAAGGATCCTGGGTATAGTTGTGCCAGTTAAAATCGCCATAATAAAACACATGGTGATCCCCGTGTTCTCCTCCCCACAGCATCGCTTTGTCCGCCTGACGGCTTAGCAAGCTCAGAAACCCCGTACCTTTGAGAATCTGGCTGATCCCCACCGTGCACCGCAAGCCAAGGTATTTATGGATGTGATGATGCAGGCTGCGGCCTAGCATTTCGAGCTGGTTGATTTTATTGAGATTGGGTTCGGCGTACTCCGTTTCATTCCACTGCAAGATGAGGGCGATCTCCAGACTCTGGGTATAAAAAGATGCCGCGCGCCACTCCTGATGCAGCAGCTCGTTCACGATATTCAGCGCCGCGTAGCGGAACAGGCAGGCATCCCGATCCTGGTCCACGGATAGCTGCTTGTCAGCGGGGATGGCCAGCTTGATTTTGATCACGGAAAAATACGGCCCCGTCAGCCCCAATCGCTCAGCTTCCGCAAACCTCTGCTCTTCGTCCCCTTCGGCGGGATCACTTAACAGGCGGTTCAACCGTTCGCCGTATTCCGGAAGCGGCTCCTCCATGCGGAAATGTTCAGCGCCCCGGGACAACAGCTCCTCGCTCTGCGGCATCGGTTTATCCATCTTGAGCAGCGCGTTGCGCACCGAATCCAGGAACTGCTCACTGTTCAGCGGCTTAATCAAATAGTCCTTGGCGCCAAGCCGGATCGCCATCTGGGCGTATTGGAACGTTTCATGCGCGGAGATGATGATCGTCTGTACCCATGGCTTGATCAGCTTCGCCTGCTGCATCAGCTCGATCCCGTTCATTTCTCCCATCTGGATGTCAGTGACGAGCAGATCTACTTCCTCCATTCGGACATAATCCAGCGCTTCGTGCCCGTTATACGCGGTGTAGATCTGGCCGATATCCAGTCCTGAAGCGGTTAAAAGTCCCGATAATCCTTTGCAGATCAACGGTTCGTCGTCGACGACCAATACGTTGTACATCGTGGTTCCCCCTGTTCGTTTTATTCGTTCCGGTTCACGGTGAGCGGCAGGGTAATGGTGACGATGGTTCCGCCTTCAGGGCGGCCCATATATTTCAAACCGTACTCCGGCCCAAAATGCAGCCGAAGCCGCTGATGAATATTGCGGATGCCGTAACCAAACGATGGGCTTGGCGTTTCGTCATTCAGCAGCTTGTCGATGGCGTCGAAGTCGACCGGCTTATACCCGTTGTCGGCGATCCTAATGTATACACAACCCTGCGCTTCGTCCGCTTCGGCGCGAATCATGATTTCGCCATCTTCTCCCATATGTTTAACGCCATGAATGATAGCGTTCTCAATAAGCGGCTGCAGCGTGATTTTTGGAATGATGGTGGAATGCAGTTCCGATGGAATGTCCCAGGTCACGCGGAAACCATACTCATAACGATGCTCCTGCAGCTTGATGTAAGCCGAAGCATGCTCCAGCTCTTCCTCCAGCGTGATCAGCTCCCGGCCGCGGCTCAGGCTGATTTTCATCAGCTTGGACAGCTCCTTGATCATTTCGGCGGAGGCGGTGTTTCCTTCCATCGCGCTTTTCCAATAAATACTCTCCAGCGTGTTGTACAGCAAATGCGGGTTAATCTGCTGATACAAAATTTGCAGCTGGGCTTCCTTCTGCTTGATGTCCATCTGATATTTATAATGAATCAGTCCATTGAGGCGGCGAGCCATCTCGTAGATTGTAGAAATGAGCACGCTGACCTCGTCGTTTCTTTCCCGGTACGGCGTCTCCGGCACCACATTGCCCGGCTCGTAACGGCGGACGAAATAAACCAATTTTTGAATCGGGGTCATCAGCGACCGCCAGAAATATAAGATTAACACCAGCCCCACCACAAAATAAGCGATGGAAATGAGCTGAATAATCCGTTTGATTTCGTTTTGCTGTTGCAGCATGGCCTTGATGGGCACTTTGTACACCAGCTTTTGCTGCAGAACGTAATTATAATTAATCACATAGATGAAATCCTCGGTGATGAGATCCTTCACCCCGATCAGCGAATCGCCTAAATCCGCCTCTGGCGGTAAATCCAATATCGAACCAGTTGGCGTTGGCGTCAGGCTTGGTGTGGAGGTCAGAATCCGGTTGTTCCAATCGGTAAAATACAGCTCACCCTCCGGAATGGAGACGGTTTGCAGCGATTCGCCGATGCGCCCGTCAACATTGGACACAACCAGTACGCCGATCGTACCGTTTTTGTAAATGCTGTTGATCGCCCGAATATAAGCGAGCGTTTTTTGATTTGGCAGGCCTTGGCCGGAGGGAGACAGGTGCTCAATGAGGCGCAGGTAACCGTTTCCTTTTTGCGCGACGGCTTCATCAAACCATTCCGGCTTCTCGTTCTCGAGAAAAAAATAGACGCCCGCCTTTCGCGCATCCGGATAATATGGGGCAAAGAAATACGCGTTGTCCGGATCGTAGACGTATAGCGAATAATACACCGGCTCCCGCTGATCGGTTTCCTGCGAGTAATTGAGCAGCAGGTTCTCCAGCCTCTCGTAGTTTTTGACCCGATCCAGGACGGTCTCTGAGCTTTCACCGCTGGGGTTCAGCTGCTGGAGCAGCGGATGCTGGAATACGGTTGACGTAACCTTGTTAATCGCCTCGATATCCCGGGTAATGAGCCGGAAATTCTGCTTATTCAGCTCGATATAGGCGTTGGTGACATTTCGCTTCAATACTTGATCCGCTTTATAGTTGCCGTAGGCGTTCAGAATAAATAACGGAATGACCATCACAATAAAGAGGAGGATCATCTGCTGTTTAACGTTCAAATTGGCTAGCGGGTTCTTGAGTTTTAGCTTCAATGGTGTTGCACCTCCGGCAATTTAACTATAGCAATTCTAAAAACCGGCAAGTATGCGCGTTTCTACGAAGATCGTGGCGGTTCCTCCTGTTCTCGCGGATGGCGGGCCCCTGCCTAATTCTTAGTGTAGGGGATTTTGAGTTTCTTGCCAGTTAAAAAAACAAAAAGTCCCTCGGAAGTTTCCGAGGGACTTACTTCACTGTCGGGCCAAGCGATCAAACGTGCCCATTACACCAGTTCATGCAGCCCGCTGACGACCCGATCGGCTTCAGCCAGGATGTCTGGGCTGCCGATGCCGACGACGCGGCAGCCTGCGGCTTTGCCCGCCTGCACGCCCGCCTCTGCGTCCTCAAACACGACGCATTCAGACGGCGGCAACGCCAGCGCCGAGCAAGCCGCGAGGAACACCTCCGGGTCCGGCTTCGCCTTGGACACCTTGGTGCCGTCGATCACCGCGTCGAACAGCTCCGCGATGCCCAGCCGGGATAAGATGAACCCGGCGTTTTTGCTCGCCGACCCAAGCGCGACCTTGACGCCCCGCTCGCGCAGCTGCAGCAAATACTCCTTCGCCCCCGGCAAAATTTCCGAAGGCTCCAGCTTGGAAATATACTCGACATATTCGCGGTTCTTCTCTGCCGCCATCCGCTCGCGTTCTTCCTCCGTGGCTTCCACACCGCCCACCTCAAGCAGGATGCGCAGCGATTCCATGCGGCTGACACCTTTCAGCCGCTCATTATCGGCTTCGGTAAACTCGAAACCTAGCCGTCGCGCCAGCGCCCGCCAGGCGAGATAGTGGTATTTGGCTGTATCAACGATCACGCCATCGAGGTCGAAGATCGCACCTTTCATTGTTTCTAACATGATGGATTCTCCTTTAATCTTTCGTTTGCACTCCTAACGGACCGTATCATACGGGGATCCGAACCTCCTGGCCCGGCGCTACCGCCAGCTCTCCTTCTCCTACGGTAAACCGCAGGCCAGCTGGATTATCGCCATGAGCCGTGATGACCACCTCTTCCCGGCTGACACGGATCCGATAAGAGCCGCCGCCTAAGCGTACCGGGAATTCGATCGCCTGCCAGGCTGATGGCAACGCCGGACGAAGCACCGCCTTGTCTCCGTCATACCGTAAGCCGGCAAATCCCAACACCGCCGCCATCCACGCCCCGCCGTTGGCAGCGGGATGCGTGCCGCCGATGTACAAGTCACCGACGTATTGCTTGGCATCGCCGGTTAGGTCAATCGTCGCCGTCCGCATAAAGTAAGGGTAACCCCAGTCCGGTGATCCCGTATCCGCTGCCACCAGTGCATAGATGCAAGCACTGAGGCTCGATCCGTGCTCGGTGCGCGGCTCGTAGTAAGCCCAGTTCGCTTTTTTGATTGCTGGATCGTAATCGTCCTTAAACAGGTGCAGCATCAGCACTACATCGGCTTGCTTGAGGATTTGCGTTGTCGTCGCAAGTCCGTTTCCCCCGCCGAGATATTCGTGGGGATGCAGCATTCGCGATTTCAGTTGCGGCAGCGCAACGTCCTCCAGCGCGTAATAGCGGTCAAACTGCTCAATCAACCCGCTTTGGGCATCCGGCTCTGGAACGTACAACCGTTCATACATGTCGCGAATGTGCTCCGGCTGTATATGGCTGCCTGCCAGCAGCTGCTCATACCGCTCGGAGTTGCCGCGCTTTAGAATCTCCATTGCATCCAAAGCGATGCGCAGACATTCCTTCACCATCCGGTTCGTGAACGCGTTGTTATTCACCCGCTCATGATATTCGTCCGGCCCCGTAACGTCGAGGATTTCGTAACGCTGCTTCCGAGGGTTGAAATACCCATACGAATAAAAGAACTTCGCACACTCCCACGCGACCTCCGCCCCGCCATCCAAAAGCAGACGGTCATCGCCTGTAAACGCGTAAACCTGCCAGATCCCGTACGCCACGTCCGCGCTGATATGCACCTGCTTATCGCGGAAATAGGTTCGCATCGGTCGGCCGGTGAACACGTCATTGACGTTAAACAAGGTGCAGGCATCCTCCCCTGTTTCCTGGCTCTCCCAGGCATAAAATGCGCCTTCATAGCCGTACTCGGCGGCTTTGCGCTTCGCTCCGCCCAGCGTATGCACCCGGTACATCATCAGGTTCCGTGCCACCTCTGGCTGGGTATACAGGAAGAACGGCAGCATAAACATCTCCGTATCCCAGAACACCGCGCCCTTGTATACCTGGCCGGACAACCCGCGAGCCGGAATGGACACTTTCTCCGAGCGTTCCGGTGCAATGATGTGGAGCTGGTACATACTATAGCGCAATGCCAGCTGGGCTTCGTCATCGCCTACAACGATAATGTCGGAGGCGCTCCACTTGCGCTCCCAATATTCGGCGTGCTCGCTCAGCAGCCGATCGTAACCAAGTTGCCGCGCTTCCCGGGCCGACTGGATCGCTGCCGCCTGAACCTGGTTAGCCGTTTCCCCTTCCAGTCCGGCCACCACGGCGACAGCTTTTACGAGCACGACCGGTTCCCCGGCCCGGCAACGCACGTGGATCCGGCGGCGGATGGATAGATCCTCGTGTAAAACTTCATGCTCCCCGCCGCTCGCAACCTCTGCCGCTTCCGCTACGGTAATCGGCAAGCCGAGCTCCTGCGTCGAAGCGGTAAGTGACACGACCTCCCAGGTTGCGTCATCCCCTGCCGCATGCGCTCCGCTCTCCATCCGCACAAGATGCGGGCCATTGATGTCCCAGACGTCGCCATTAATGCCGGTGACGATCGTCAGCTCGCCATCCTGGCTGCTCTCCACGGTGAAGCGGCATACGATCAGCTCCGTGCGCGCCGCACTGCAAAACCGCTCCGAAGTGATCGTGACCTCTGCGCCATCCCCTGTGCGAAAAACCGACCGCCGGCGGTGTACCGCCTGACGCAGGTTCAGCGACTGCTCGTGAGCCACAAGCTCTGGTCTGCTTCGATCGCGCTCTCCGCCTGCACTCTCGCTCTTCACTGCGCTATCCCCTGTGGCCACATTTCCGGCCTCCAACACGCTTAGCCGCGTGCCGTTCCAAAAAACATTCGTCTCCAGCCCGTTAGGGGCATTCACCGGCTCACGCCACTTGCTCCCAACTTGGTCGTACAGGCCGGCGACGATCGTTGCGGTCAGCTCACTTTTGCTGAACTCCTCCAACGTCCCCCGGTAACCAAGAACCCCGTTCCCGATCATAAACTTATTGCCGTGATGTGCGATCCGCTCCGGGTCAAACCCGCTTTCTCTAACGATCCAGCTCATTGAACGACCGCCTTTCGGAGCGGCAACCGAATCCCGGCTTCATCGATGTTGACCAGGTTGCCATACACCAAAATTTCCGCCACGCCGCCGGACATCGCACGGATGCTAACCTGATTCTGGTCCACTTCAACTTGCAGTTTCGTGCCGCGATACGTCACCATAAACCGGTAACTTTCCCACCGTTCAGGGATACTTGGATTCAGCGCAAGCAACTCCCCATCGGACCGCATCCCGCCGAACCCGTACACAATGTTCATCCAAGCTGCCGCAATTGACGTGGTATGCAAGCCTTCCCGCGTATTGCGGTTATAGTTGTCCAGGTCTAACCGGGTCGCAAATTCAAAGAACTTATACGCCTCATCCGAACGTCCGATTTCCGCCGCCAAAATCGAGTGGATCGACGGCGACAGCGACGATTCGTGAATGCAGCGGGGCTCGTAATAATCGTAGTTAGCGCGTTTTTCCTCGAGCGAGTATTCGCTGCTGTACAGGAACATGAACATCAGCACATCCGGCTGCTTAATCATGTCGTAACGGTAGAGTCGATCATACGACCAATGCGAATACAGCGGGAACTCCGTGACCGGAATGGCGTGAATATCCAGATGCGGCAGGTCAAAAAAGCCATCATGCTCTTCAAAAATCCCCGTCCGTTCATCCCGCGGAATTTTCATATGCTGCGCCTTGTTCTGCCAATCCTGCTGTTCTTCCTCCGTCAGGCCAAGCCGGGCTGCCAGCTCGTCATAAGCAGCGGAAGCCTCATTCCGCATCGCTTCCAGCACCTCCAGCGTGTACTCGAACAGCTTCTTGGCCATCAGGTTGATATAACAGTTGTTGTTTACCATCAGCTGGAACTCATCCGGGCCCATGACGCCGAAATAGCCGTATTTACCCGACTGCTGCCCCCACTGACCGCGTGACGCATAAAAACGGCTGATCTGAATCAGCATTTCCGCACCTTTTTCATACAAAAACGACTTATCGCCCGTAATCTTCACATAATGGCGCAACCCGTACGCAACCGCCGTGCCGACATGCAGCTGCAGATTCGAGTGTTGCCACAGATCGCAGCTTTCCGTTCCGTCGATGGTCGCAATCGGATAAAACGCTCCTTCACAGTCCAACTCCTTGGCCCGCTTCAGCGCCTCAGGGAGCGTCCGGTAACGGAACTCAAGCAAGCTCCGCGCTGCCTTCGGATTGTTGAAAATATAAAACGGCAAGCAATACGACTCCGTATCCCAGAAAGCCAGCCCGCGATACGCCTCGCCGGTCAGCCCCTTCGCCCCGATGTTAAAGCCGGGGTTATCCCCATGGTAAGTCTGATACAGCTGAAAAATGCAAAAGCGAATTCCCTGCTGATTCTCCGGATCACCTTCGATGACAATATCCGATTCCACCCATACCTGATCCCAGTATGCCCGCTGGTCAGCCGCCGCCGCATCAAATCCAGCCTGTGTGAGTTGCGCTGTCAGCTCGATCCCTCGCAGCCAAAGGTCATTATCCTGGGTGGAGCGATCTTTATCAGCCACGTTCACCACCAGTTTATCCAGCGTGCTGCGCTTGCCTTGCTCCAGCGTCAAAGTCAGAACCCGGCCGATGTAGCTGTCTTCCTGCACCAACTCGTCCGTAACCGCGTCCGGTGCAACGACATGAAACCCGGAAAACAACCGGTTCCCCGTGTTCACTGTCTCCCCTAGAATTGCTGCGATCGGGGTTCCATCGCTCGCCTCGGCTTCATCTTGCTTCAGTTCCTTCCAGTAACACCGTTGCTGATCCTCATGAATCACCTTCAGGTTCAGGCCGGTTTGTACCTGGATTGAACCAGAGAAATTGAGCGGTGTCAATGTGATTCGCTGTGCCCCGAGATGAGACACCTTCATGCTGACGAAGCGTTCAAATGTGAGCTGAACATCTTTCCCGCTGGCAGTATGCCACACGAACTCCCGAGAATAGATGCCTGTGCGAAAATCCAGCTCCCGCCGAAAGTTGCTGAACCGGCTCACCGCCAGATCCAGCGTTTCCCCATCCAATGTAATCCGCGTATGAAGCCAATCCACCGCGTTCACCATAAAGCGCAGCGATTTAATAATCCCCTTGTAATGAGCCGTCACCGGGCTCTCCTCAAACAGCCCATTGAAATAGCTGCCCAGCAGCGTATCTCCGCTATACCCTTCCTCCGGGTAGCCTCTGACCCCCATATATTCATTCCCCAGTGAAAAAATCGACTCGCTGACCCGGTTACGCCCCGGATCAAAACCTACCTCCACGACCTTCCAGGGGTCGACCTGTAAATATTTGTCCGCGATTTTCGGCATGTTCCGCCATCTCCTTTTATGTGTATCCCTAAAATAAACCTCTCCCACTTAGCTTAGCGGAACGCCCTTTGCGGCCAAATGTCCAGGACTAAGGAGCTTATGTGTGATCATACGGATTTGGCATCCCTTTCATTCACTCCCCCTGACTCATCGGGATAATATCGAGAGAAGCCGGCAGCCATATACATCTGGGGGGCTGGCGCCAGCCGCAACACAAAAAAACCGGAGCGTTCTCCACGCTCCGGCGATTTGTCGGCCAACTATTTTAATATTAAAGTTCGTTGATAAATACCGTCTTCATTTTGCTGCTGTATTGAACATCCAGCCCAAGCCCCTGCACGAGCAAAGCGAGCGGAACATAGGTTTTGTTCTCTTTGCCGACCTTTTGCAGGAAAGCTGGAGTTGCGGTCGTCGCCGGCGTTCCATCTACTTTGATTTGCTTCGCGCCAATCGGGATCACAACCGTCCGGCTGCCATAGGTAACCGTCGCAGTGGAGGTGCGGGAATCCCATTTGCTTTGCGCTCCAATCGCATCAGTGATGTCCTTAATGGCCACAAACGTCTGCCCGTTCTTCAAGATCGGCGGATACGGCGTGTTTAACTCCTTGCCCTTAACCACAACGGATATCGGGGCTCCACCGGTCTTGGCGGTTGTCGTCTGATAGCTGCCCCAAACCGATTCAGCGAAAATCTTGGCGATTTCCTCATATCCGGCTTGGTTCGGATGGATATCCGTGTCGGAGAAAATATGCGTCAGCGAAATTTCCCGCCCCGTAAAAGCCGCTGCTACATGGGCTGCTTTTACCGGCTTCGCATCACCTGCGTGATCAGCAACAATGCCATCCACGATAGCGGTAAACTTACCGGCGAGCTGCTGCAGCTCATCGTAGATCGCTGCGCCGGCCAGCTTCGGCACCGGCTGATATTGGTCCGCAATCACGATTTGCGCCGAAGGATTCAACTCCAGCAAGATGCGGACGATCTCGCGCAGGTTGTCACCATAACGCGTCAACACCTCATCGCCTTGGGCGCGGAGCTGATCGAGCGAGATGTTTTTCACATCAGGAAGCAGTTTCAGCAGGTCGTTCCCGCCGATCGTAATCGTGATCAAATCGGCCTTCTGCAGCTCAGCCTTCGCTTGGGCAATCCCCGCCGCAAAGGAAGCAATACGCGGATCGGGCACGTTCGCTTGAATGTCTGCAGCAGCCGCCGGCACACCCTTCTGGATCGCGGTAACGTAATTTTTTAAGCCTTCGCTGGTCAGACCCAGAATGCCGTAATTGACGGCAGACGTCCGCTCATGAAACAGCCCTTGTTCTCTAAGACGTTCGACGAAGCCGTAGGGGACGCTCTGCTCGGTCATGCCCGGTTCGTACCCGGCTGTAATGGAATCGCCCAGCGCAACGATAAGGTAGTCGTCGACAGCCTCCGCAGCTTGGGCCGGTTTTGCGGCGATGCCGCTGAACAAGATTAGAACGAGGGCAAGCGCTCCCGCCAAAACGAAAGCCTTGTTCATCCGATGATGCTTCAAGCTTTTCAACTCCTTGACTGCGTTATTCCGGTTTTTTCTCCGCGCGCCCGGTCCTTTTCAAATACTCATCATAACGGCCATCGACTTCCTTGGCCATCTTCCGATAATTCAGCGTCTCCTCCACGATCGGGTCCAACGTGGTCTGAATTCGGATTTCGTACTTCGGTGACAATCTTCTGCGTTCCTCCTCACGGCGTTCTTTCTCATTGCCGTATTCCCCTTCCGTCAGCATCTCGCTGAGCTCGCGTTCCAATTCCTTGCTATCGCTCATCCTGGACACTCCTTCCGGTAAATATGGATTAAACATTTGCTGTCGCCAAACTCGTTTTACAGGCCCGTCGCATCGGCAGCCCGGATAACACTCAGCAGCTCGTCATGGATTTTGCCATTGCTGGCAACCAAATGACGTACGCCGATGTGATAAGGGTTACCTGCGGTATCTGTCACTATTCCTCCCGATTCCTTCACGATCAGTGCGCCGGCGGCGACGTCCCAGGCGTTCAGTCCAACCTCATAATATCCGCTTAGCCGACCAGCAGCAACATACGCCAGATGCAAAGCGGCTGAACCCGCGGCGCGCAGGCTGCGCACTTCACCGGACAACGCGTTCAGTCCACGCATGTTTACCGGCAAGGCAAAATCCCGGTCCGGGTTAAACCCTACCGCAACGACGCTGCCGGACAAAGTCGCATCGGCGGACACCTTCGACGGCTGCCCGTGGATGTAGGCGCCTTTGCCTTTCTCCGCCACAAACATCTCGTCGCGTATAGGGTCATAAATCACGCCGATAATGACCTCACCTTTATATGCCAGCGCTATCGATACGCAGAAAAACGGAAATCCGTGCACGAAATTGGTCGTTCCGTCCACCGGGTCGACGATCCACAAATACTCCGACTCGCTCCCCTGCTTCAGCGCTGCAGCAGATGCCGCCGCTCCTGGGGCTACACCTTCTTCGCCAAGGATCTCATGATCTGGAAAATGCGTCAAGATCAGCTTGCGAATCATCGCTTCCGCACCCTTATCCACATCCGTTACCAAATCCTGCGGCGATTGCTTCGTACTCAGATCACGGTAGTCCCCCAGCCGGCTCTTAATCCATTCTCCCGCTTTCGCAGCGCAGTTGATCGCTACGGCCGTCGGACTCTTGCTGCCTACCACATATGGAACTTTCGGATTCGATTCCAATCGATTCACTCTACTTTCATCTTATACTGATAATTTGCTTCCTAAAAACTATACGTCCTTAAATTTGCAAAGTTGCGTCCTTTCGCCTGCCCGCCTTGGAATTCAAACGAAAGCCACTTTACTTTATATGCAAAAAGTCCGTGTCCAATAGCAGGGAATGTGTCCCCTCCGGAAACGAACTTTTTGCTGACTAACCGCATGCGGTCTTTACGTTATGCACCTACGATATTATACCCGCCGTCTACAAAAATTACCTCCCCGGTAATTCCGCGGGACAGATGGCTGATCAGGAACATCGCCGTGTCACCAACTTCAGCGGTGTCCGTCGTTTTGCGCAGCGGAGCTTTCTCCTCAACTTGCTTGAGGATGGAGTTGAAATCGCTGATCCCCTTCGCGGCCAGCGTACGGATCGGCCCAGCCGAAATCGCATTGACGCGGATGTTCTTCGGCCCGAGGTCGTTAGCCAGGTAACGTACCGATGCTTCCAGTCCGGCCTTAGCTACGCCCATCACGTTATAGTTGCGCATCACGCGCTCCGATCCCATGTACGTCATCGTCATAATGCTGCCGCCTTCCGTCATGAGCGGAGACAGGCGCTTCGATACGGCTACCAGCGAATAGACACTGATGTCGTTAGCCAACGCAAAACCTTCGCGGGACGTGTCCATAAACTCACCCGCCAGATCCTCGCCTTTGGCAAACGCAATGCTGTGAACCAGACCATGCAGAACGCCAAATTCGGACCGCAGTGCGTCGGCCAGTCGATCGATCTCCTCATCCACCGTCACGTTGCACGGCAGGATCAGTGAACCTGGAATCGTTTCGGCCAGCTTGCGAACCCGGCCCTCTACGCGTTCGCTCTCATATGTAAAAGCCAGACGGGCGCCTTGTTCTGCCAAGCTTTGCGCAATCGCCCACGCGATGCTGCGCTCGTTGGCAACCCCCATCACGATCACATTTTTCCCCGCTAACAAATTACCCATGAATATCCTCCTCTTTTAAGTACACCTTCATTTTGTACAACTTACCGTATTTCCCTTCATTTTTCAAGAGAGCCGGCGTTCAGCGACGGCTTGTCCTCAGAATTACGGTTGGATGCGCACGCTCGCTCCATCCAAAATTTCCACGCCTTCCTCCCGATACCGCGCTAAATCCTCCATTAACGCAGATAGCGCCCCGTCCTTGAGCTTCGCCTCCAGCATCACATCCACCCGCTCGGTGATCGGGGCGATACTGCGCAGAAACTCAAGCAAAGGAAGGACGATAACGTGATCGGCGTGTCCGCGCGGATCGCTGCTCCAGGGTCTCGAGGTCGTTAAACGTCTGGATCTCCGAAGAACATTTCGTGCGCCAGAGCGGTCTGCACGGCAGACTCCTCCTCCGTCAGCGGACGGATCAGTTCCAGCTCAACCGAAGTAACTTCCTCTCCATTGAAGTTGATCTCGGCAACACAAGCGGTGATCTTCACGATCGCCACCGCCTTGTTATCCGGTGAATATGCGATGACCTTCTGTCCTGTCGGGAACACGCGCAGCCCTTCTTTGAGCATTTTGCCCTTGCCGTATTCCAACAGTTCGTAAAGCTCCTGCTCTTTCTTGAACTTACACACTGAGTTGAATTCCGTTTGAAACCCCACCGTTACCCCTTCCTTTCATTCAGCCGGCCGTCCGGGCGGCAATCGCCGCCGCTGACTAAATGCCGCTTTCGAATTCCAACGCCTGCCGGGCTTCATAGCGCTCCAGCGCCAATTCAATCAAGCGATCCAGCAGCACCTCATAAGCCACTCCGGTTTCGCGCCACAAGAGCGGATACATGCTAAACGGCGTGAAGCCTGGCATCGTGTTCACTTCGTTAATCCAAATTTTATGATCCGACTTCCGCACAAAAAAATCAGCCCGGCACAGCCCGCTGCCGGCAATCGCTTTAAACGCCTTAACCGCCAGTTCCCGGATGCGCTCAGCCAATTCGGTATCGATCGGCGCAGGAATCAGCATCTGCGATTTTCCATCCAAATATTTGGCTTGATAATCGTAGTATTCGCCTGAGGAGACGATTTCTCCTGGTACTGAGGCCAGCGGCTCATCGTTGCCGAGCACCCCGACCTCCACTTCGCGGGCGTCCACAAATTCCTCAACGATCACTTTCAAATCATAACGGAAGGCCAGCGCCACGGAGGACAGCAGCTCCTCACGGTTTCGCGCTTTGGATATCCCTACGCTGGAGCCAAGGTTCGCCGGTTTGACAAAGCACGGATAGCCAAGCTTCTCCTCGATGCTCTGGATCAGCGTGTGGCTTGAGCGCTCCCACTCGGATGCGGTGAAATAGCAGTACGCACATTGCTCGAGTCCGGCCTCGGCGAACAGCTTCTTCATGATGACCTTATCCATCCCGGCCGCGGAAGCCAGTACGCCTGCTCCGACGTATGGCAAATCTGCCATTTCGAACAGCCCTTGAATCGTGCCGTCTTCGCCGTTGGTGCCGTGCAGCAGCGGGAACACTACGTCAATTTCCGATTGGCCCGTCGACAGCTTGCTGAACAACAGCCCCATCGCAGCAGCCGTATCGCCCTTGCTCTCCTCAAGCTTCAGCTCCTCCAGTGCGGCAAACGGCGCGTGCAGCTTCTCGCCCACCTTCCATTTGCCCTGCTTATCGATATAAAAAGGAAGTAACTCGTACTTGTCAAAATTAAACGCCTTAGATACGGCGAAGGCCGTCTGCAGCGAAACCTCATGCTCTCCTGATTTACCCCCGTAGATGAGGCCTACGGTAATTCTGTCCTGTCCCATGAGCAACCTCTTTCCTTAAATATGTAGTTCAATGAACCTTCATTGAACTCAACTCTAGAAGCGGTCCGCGATATGATAAAAACGATACACCGTCTTTTCGGTCCAGGCGTAGGAATCCCGGTAATCCCAATAACGGTGCTTGCTTGGCGTCGTATGGGCGTTAACCAGCGGCATGCCGCCAGCGTCGAACGCGGTCACGATCGTATTGTGTTGAAACGTGCCGTTGCCGTCCCAGTCGTAGGCGATCACATCGCCAAGCTGGAGTTGCTCCGGACGCTCGAGCAGTTCGGCGCGAAGTCCGGTTCGGCTCTGGCCGAGATAGCGCGCTAACGCATTGGCCACTGACCAGCTGTAGCTCCACAGCTCCCGTCCGCCGACATAACCTTTGTACCACCAGCCCGATTCTCTTTTTCCAGTATAGTTTATTGGGGCTCCGCCTGCAAAGAGGCACTGGGAGATATAGTTCGTGCAATCCACCTCAAAGGCGGCGAATTCCGGATTAAAGCTGTCCCACCACCGATCAGCGTATATCACGGCTTCCTCGCGACGGTAAGCGATGCTGCGTGCGCCGCCTATCCCGAGAACTTCGTGGTTCAAAAACGGCCGCGGCACAGCTCCCTTGCTCCCCGCCGCTTCCTCTTCATTATGATCAGGGAGCACCATCACCGGATGCCGCTCAGGCACCGGCTGTTCCACCTTGCTGACGATCCAGCCGGAACCGTCGCGCGCCAAGGTTAGGCGCTGCTTTTCGATTCGCTCCTCCTGATGGCGGGCTCCGCCTTTTTCATAGTATATTTTGCGGGACAGCTGCAGATCGACCTCGATCTCGCCCTCGCGCTTCTCGATCTCACGCACCAGCTTGGCCCGGGTCTCGCAGCGCAGCGGCGAGGCTCCCCGAAGGCGATACCAGCTCTCCAGTCTGCGCTTCCGCTCACCCCGCCGCATTAGATAATCCACATCGGTTACGACCGTGCCTCCGCTAGGCGTGCGATAGTCCACTTCGTCCTGGTTCTGTTCGTTTACATAAACCGATAACGTCTTCTTCCATTCCTCCGCCATACGTCCACGCCTCCTTTTCACTATTAGCCATTATATGAACGCCTGGGAGGGAGTATGTTTTACACCTGGCCGGCCTAGGCTTGAAAGCCCATTCAACCGCACCGATACAGCCCAAACGAGCCTAAATCAGGTACAAAAAGTACTTTACTCCCCACGGTAGGAAAGGTATACTTAAATCAGGAATTTTTGAAATAATGTTTCATCTAGTGAAACTACAATCAAGGAGGTTCATTCATGTCAGCGAACGATTTTTTTTCCGCTGCCCGTACGCTGGAGGTCGGCGGCAAGAGCTACCGCTACTATGACCTGCAAGCTCTTGAGCAGCAAGGTCTGGGGAAGATTTCCAGACTTCCGTTCTCCATTAAAGTATTGCTTGAAGCCGCTGTCCGCCAATATGACGGAAGAGCGATCACCCAAGAACATGTGAAGCAAATCGCCGGTTGGAGCGAGGGCCGCGATGAGAATAAAGAGATTCCTTTTATCCCCGCTCGTATCGTATTGCAGGATTTCACCGGTGTACCGGTCGTCGTCGACCTCGCCGCGATGCGCGACACCGTGAAGAAAGCCGGCGGGGATCCGAAACAAATCAACCCGCTCGTGCCGGTTGACCTCGTCATCGACCACTCCGTCATGGTCGACGCGTTTGGTTCCCCAGATGCGCTTGAGTACAACATGAAGGTTGAGTTTGAGCGCAACGAAGAACGTTATCGCTTCCTGCGCTGGGCGCAAACCGCCTTCAACAACTTCCGCGCCGTACCTCCGGCTACCGGGATTGTTCACCAGGTCAACCTGGAGTATCTGGCATCTGTGGCCGCTACGAAGACCGTAAACGGCGAAACGTTCGTTTACCCAGATTCGCTCGTAGGCACCGACTCCCATACGACGATGATCAACGGTCTTGGCGTCGTTGGCTGGGGCGTTGGCGGGATCGAGGCCGAAGCGGGCATGCTGGGGCAGCCGCTCTATTTTGTCGCTCCGGAAGTTATCGGGTTTAAGCTCACCGGCAGCCTGGCTGAGGGCGCTACGGCCACCGACTTGGCGCTGACCGTTACGCAAATGCTGCGGAAGAAAGGCGTTGTCGGCAAATTCGTGGAATTCTATGGCCCAGGCCTGACCAACATCAGCCTTGCCGATCGCGCGACCGTGGCAAACATGGCCCCGGAATACGGTGCAACGATCGGTTACTTCCCGGTAGATAAGGAAACGCTCGCTTATCTGCGCAGCACCGGCCGCTCCGAAGAGCAAATCGCGCTGGTTGAAGCCTATTACAAAGCGCAAGGCATGTTCCGCACGGACGATACGCCGGATCCGGTATTTACCGATCTGATCGAGCTGGATCTTGGCTCCGTCGTACCAAGCTTGGCCGGACCAAAGCGTCCGCAGGACCGCATCGAGCTTACTGCGATGAAAGAGAGCTTCAACTCCATCATCCGCACGCCGGTTGAGAAAGGCGGTTACGGCCTGACCGAAGAGAAGATCGAGCAGTCCGTACCGGTGAAGCATCCGGACGGTTCAACCAGCGAACTGAAAACTGGCGCCGTCGTTATCGCGGCGATTACGAGCTGTACCAACACCTCCAACCCAAGCGTTATGGTCGGCGCTGGCCTGCTGGCGAAGAAAGCCGTTGAACGCGGTCTGACCAAGCCGGGTTACGTGAAGAGCAGCTTGACCCCAGGCTCCCTCGTGGTAACGGAGTATCTGCAAAAAGCCGGCTTAATCGAGCCGCTCGAAGCACTTGGCTTCCACGTTGCCGGTTACGGGTGCGCAACCTGTATCGGGAACTCCGGTCCATTGCCGGACGAAGTCAGCGCAGCGATCGCCGATAACGATCTGACGGTTGCGGCGGTACTTTCGGGGAACCGGAACTTTGAAGGCCGCGTCCATGCACAGGTGAAAGCGAACTATCTGGCTTCTCCGCCGCTGGTCGTTGCTTACGCGCTCGCGGGTACGGTGAATATCGACCTGCAAAACGATCCGATCGGCTACGACCGCGACAACAAGCCGGTTTACCTGAAGGACATCTGGCCTTCTTCCCAAGAAATTAAGGAAGTGATCGGCCAATCGATGAGTCCGGAGATGTTCCGCAGCAAATACGAGAATGTCTTCACGCAAAACGAACGCTGGAATTCCATCCCGGTTCCGCAAGGCGAGCTGTACGAGTGGGATGAGAAATCGACCTATATCCAAAATCCGCCGTTCTTTGAGAAGATTGGCGAAGGCTTGTCCGACATTGCAGACATCCGCGGTGCACGTGTGCTGGCCTTGCTCGGCGATTCGGTAACGACCGACCATATCTCTCCGGCGGGCAACATTTCGCCAAGCAGTCCGGCGGGCAAATATTTGACAGAGCATGGAGTTGAACGCAAAGACTTCAACTCCTACGGGTCCCGCCGCGGTAACCACGAGGTCATGATGCGCGGCACGTTCGCCAACATCCGCATCCGCAACCAAGTGGCGCCAGGTACGGAAGGCGGCGTAACGAAATACCTGCCGACGGACGAAGTGATGTCGATCTACGACGCTTCGATGAAATATCAAGCTGAAGGCCAAAACCTCGTTGTCATTGCCGGCAAAGAATACGGTACCGGAAGCTCCCGTGACTGGGCAGCGAAAGGCACGTACCTGCTGGGTGTCAAAGCGGTTATCGCGGAGAGCTTCGAGCGGATCCACCGCAGTAACCTTGTCGGCATGGGTGTACTGCCACTGCAATTTAAGGAAGGCTTAAGCTGGAAAACGCTAGGCATCGACGGCACCGAAACGTTTGATATCGAAGGCCTGAGCAACGACGTGAAGCCGGGTCAAGAATTAACCGTAACGGCAACCCGCCAGGATGGCAGCACGTTCCAGTTCACGGTGATTGCCCGCCTCGACAGCATGGTCGATGTGGATTACTATCACAACGGCGGCATCCTGCAAACCGTATTGCGTCAAATGATCGCAGCAAACGCGTAAATCAACGCTTCAAATCAAAAACGAGTTCTCTTCACGGTGTGTGAAGGGAACTCGTTTTTTTCATCTTATGGCCATGCTTTTAGCTTACATGTGTAGTAATCTCCCGGGTATTACCGAAATAACGCAGCGTCCACTCCTCCGAATCGCCAAACGCATGTGTGGAGCAGCGCACCATAAATCCGAAATCCTTCAGCGTTTCCGGGCGAAGCGCGAGGTTCGGGTTCCTGATCTCATCGCTCGGTAAAGCGAGAAACTCCATTGCGTACTGCGATTTGTCAAACTGGGCGCCAAGATGCTCCATGGTATGTTGACCGGCATCCGAATCCGCCGGAACTTTAAATCGGCAGGCTTGAATCCCCTGCTCGCGCATGTCCGTTGCCGCCGCCTCCAGCAAAGTTCGGAAAATACCTTGGCGGCGCTGCTGCGGATGCACCATGGCATTGATGATCGCCTCCACCCCATCCGCTGAATACCAGCTGAAGTATCCGGTCAAACGCCCCTCCGTCTGATCCGACACCTATAACTCCCCCATTCATGGTCAGGATCATCTAATCATGATTTCAGGTACCCGTCAATCAATCGCTCCTGCAGCACTTTACACCACACAAACTATCTGTTATAGTTAATGTATAACAGTTAGAACAAAAAGGAGATGCCTGTCCGTGATCATTCAGTTGGATTTACAATCGGAGGTCCCGATTTATACACAACTGGTTAATCAAATTATCGAAGGGATTGCCAGCGGACGGCTTCAACTGGGCGAACCCTTGCCCTCCGTACGCAGCTTGGCTTCCGATATCGGCGTTAACCTGCATACGGTGAACAAAGCCTATACGATTCTGAAGCAGGAAGGTTACATCCAAGTCCACCGCCAAAAAGGCGTTGTCGTCGATCCGGTGGCCATGCCGCCGATTACGCCGGAATTTCGCGAGAAACAGCGGCGCGAGCTGCGTCCGATCGTGGCCGAAGCCATCTGCCGCGGGATGGAGAAGGAAGAACTGCTTCGGATTGTAGAGCAAATCCACCAAGAGATTTCTCGAAAGGAGTAAACCGAAATGCAGCTACTATCTACATTTCTCTTATTGTTGATGTTTTTGCCCTTGCTGGCGTCCTTAGCCTTGATGCCTTATTTAACTCGGGAGACGGTAAGCTTCGGCGTATCCGTTAGCGAGGAGCAATACTGGAGCGAACCGGTGCGGCGGCTGCGCAGGCTGTATGCCTCCATCAGCGGAACCATCTATTCACTCCTGCTGATTGCCTGCTTCGTGAGCCTGTGGAACAAGAATGGCAATGAGCAGGGTATCCTGTTTGCCATTTATCTCGGAGTGGTCCTCGTGATCTCCACGGGACTCCATCTAGCGTTTTACTTCCGGATGAAAAAACTCCGCCCGTCCCTGCCCGCCGCTCCGGACTCTCCGGCCTTGATTGCGGTGGACACCGGGTTTCGCCGGCAAAGGCTGGCATTATCCGGCAAGTGGTTTCTGATCCACGCCGTCATCATTGTCGTAAGTGCAGCCCTGACCCTGAGCCAATACGCGTCTATCCCTGATACGGTCGCAATGAAGTTCGATTTTTCGGGTCAAGTGGTCAGCAGTGCCGCTAAATCTTATCGCATCGTGTTGTTTCCTAACGTGATGCAGATCATCTTAACGTTGCTGTTCTGGTTTGTGAATTGGTCGATCCATCACAGCAAACAACAGCTCCGGACCTCCGATCCAGAGCGCTCGCTCCGTCAAAACGCCGCGTTCCGCCGGAGATGGTCCGTCTTCACAGTAGCCTCATCCTTGGCGTTGATCCTGATGTTTTCGTTCATTCAAGTTAACATGATTCGTCCCATGGATATCAGCGTGATCACGATGGTTAGCCTGGCCGTCCCTGTATTTATTGTCTTATTTGCCATGGTGCTGACCTTTACGACAGGCCAAGGCGGCAGCCGAATCGGACGCGGGCGTGTCCCCGGCAATGCAAGCGCCGCGCCGGTTAACGATGACCGTTACTGGAAGCTGGGAGCGATTTACTTTAATCCGCAGGACCCAACTCTTTTTGTGGAGAAAAGAACCGGGATCGGCTGGACGATGAACTTCGCAAATCCGATATCATGGCTCACCCTGCTGGGCATTCTGGTCGTCATCGCCTGGTCTGCCTGGCTTACTAAATAGATGAAGTTCATTTGATATTTAAGGAGGAAAATGAAATGACCCAACGATCCCAACTATTCAAGCATGCCGCCGCTGTTGCACTCACCCTTAGTCTGGCACTTCCGCCAGCATCCGCTCTGGCATCTCAGCAAAGCGCCACTGCGCTCATCCCTGTACGGAAAGCGGCCGAAGACTTTGGCGCGCAAGTCGATTGGCTGCCGGAAAGCCGCAGCATCCTCATCACCAAGGACGGACATAAGCTGGAGCTGACCCTCGATTCGTCGGAAGCGTTGGTGGACGGGAAACGTACTATTTTAGGGGAGCCTGTACGTATAACGAACGGCCGGGCGCTGGTCGATGCCAAATGGCTGGTTGAGGTGTTTGGGGAAAATGAATCGGCGCAGACGGATGCGGAAGCTGCGGACTCCGCCGACTTGTTCCTGAAAGCGCTGCTTGCCGGTAACGGCGCCGAAGCGGCGAAATACGTCAGCGCCTCTGCATCTTCTTACCTTCCGGCTTCCCTGCTGAACCAGCTATGGGCCAATTATGAAGCGGTGTTCGGCAAAGTGGTTGGCACTCCATCCAAGAGTGAAACGTCCAATACCGTCCACCGCAACGTAACGTACGCCTTTCAAACGGCCGCAGTTCCTGTGAACTTAACGCTGCGGCTGAATGCCGCCGGTGAGATCGACGATATGTATATCGCTGCCGCTGCCAGCTCGGCCTACCAAAAGCCTGCCTACGAAGATGCCGCCGCTTATACTGAGCGGGAAGTCACCGTTGGGGAAGGCGCCATGGCCTTGCCGGGCACCTTAACGCTGCCTGTGGGCAACGGCCCGTTCCCTGCCGTTGTGCTGGTGCACGGCTCCGGAACCAACGATCGGGACGAGGCGATCGGCAGCGCCAAGCCGTTCCGTGACCTGGCGGTGGGCCTGGCTGCGCAAGGCATCGCCGTTCTGCGGTACGACAAAGTCACGTACGAGCATACCTTTAAAGTGGCCGCCGATTCGAAGTTTACGCTGAAAAAAGAGACGGTCGACGATGCCCTGAAGGCGGTCGCGTTATTGAAACAGACACCGGAGATCGATGCCTCCCGCATCTTTGTCGCCGGCCATAGCCAAGGCGGTTATGCGATGCCGTTGATCATCGCAGGCGATACCAGCGGCGACATCGCCGGGACAATCTTGCTGTCCGGACCAAGCGGCAAATTCGCCGATGTGTTGGTTGAGCAGCAAGCGGAGCTCGTCAGCCGTGTGAAGGAGCTCGGCCTGGACCCGGCGCCTTACGAGCAGCAAGCTGCGATGTATACGTCGATCGCCGCGATGGTCAACGACCCGCAGTATACGGTTGACCATATGCCGGAGCAATTCCCGACCCAACCGGCGTACTGGTGGTTTGAGCAGAAAAACTACGTGCCGGCCGAGCTCGCCAAGCAGCAGTCCGTTCCGATGCTGATCCTGCAAGGCGAGAACGATTGGCAAGTGACGATGAAGCAATTTGAAGGCTGGAAAACCGCGCTGCAAAACCGCAAAGACGTCGCGTTTAAATCGTATCCGCAGGTCAACCACCTGCTGGCCAAAGTGGATGGCCTCTCGATCGGCGCCGAGTACGCCCAACCGTCCAACGTCTCCAAGGAGATCATCGACGATATTGCAGCTTGGGTTCAGGGGATCAAGTAAGCCGCGTTGCACTTATTATGGCGTATATTGGGCCTAATAAGGCCATATATTACCGCTATTCGCAGCGAAGCTTATCTCCGTGAATATATAGCGGTAAAAAGTGGCCTTATTGCTAGCTGCTTCGCCTGTTGTGGCGTTTTTCGAGCCCAATAAGGCCAAAGATTACCGCTATTTGCGGCGAAGCTTCGTCCTTGTGCTCTTATAGCGGTAAAAAGTGGCCTTATCGCGGGCTGCTACGCCTGCCGGGGCGTTCATCGAGCCCAATAAGGCCAAAGATTACCGCTATTTGCGGCGAAGCTTCGTCCTTGTGCTCTTATAGCGGTAAAAAGTGGCCTTATCGCGGGCTGCTACGCCTGCCGGGGCGTTCATCGAGCCCAATAAGGCCAAAGATTACCGCTATTTGCGGCGAAGCTTCATCCCCGTGAGTATATAGCGGTAAAAAGTGGCCTTATTGCTGGAAGCTTCGCCTGTTGTGGCGTTCATCGAGCCCAATAAGGCCAAAGATTACCGCTATTTGCGGCGAAGCTTCGTCCTTGTGCTCTTATAGCGGTAAAAAGTGGCCTTATCGCGGGCTGCTACGCCTGCCGGGGCGTTCATCGAGCCCAATAAGGCCAAAGATTACCGCTATTTGCGGCGAAGCTTCATCCCCGTGAGTATATAGCGGTAAAAAGTGGCCTTATTGCTGGAAGCTTCGCCTGTTGTGGCACTGGCGTTGCATAAAGAATTAAAAAAAGGAGCAATGTTGCATTTTTAATAAAATAAAGCACATTTTTTTCAAGCCCTATTGAAGCCATTTCGGAGTTATCGTGATTCCAATAACAACGTAAAAAACGCCTGCGCAGGGTTCCCCCCTCGCGCAGGCGTTTTGGCCATGCAAGGCATGATGATCGCGGCTGCCGCCAGGCGCGCCTACATCAGCATGCCCATCTCCCGGGCCGCCTCCACCAGGATCGGCCCGTATTCCTCCAGCCGCTGCAGCGTCAAGCGGCTGACCGGCCCCGACACGGACAGGGCGGCTGCAAGCTTCCCTGTCCGGTCAAATATCGGCGCGGAGACGGCGGACGCCCCCGGCTCCCGCTCCTCGTAGCTGGTGGCATATCCCGCCTTGCGGATATCCTCCAGCTGCGCCACATAGGCCGCCTTATCGATCGTCGGCGGCCAGTCCGGGCTGTCCAGCACCGCCTGGAGCACCTCTTCGCCCGAGTAGGCGACGAGCACCTTGCTGGACGCGCCCACGTACAGCGGCAGCCGCGCCCCGACCGGCGCGACCCGGCGGATGGCCTGGTTGCTCTGCACCGCCTGAATCCGTATCCGCTCAATGCCGTCACGTAAATAAAGGCTGACCGTCTCGCCGAGCCGGTCGCGCAGCCGCTCCATCTGCGGCAGCAGCAGCACAGCGGGATCGTCGCTGTGGGACATATGGGACGACAGCTCCCAGATCTTCAGGCCGAGACGGTACTTCTCCGTAGCAGGATCACGGATCACAAAGCCCCGCTCCTCCAGCGTGGTCAACAAGCGATGGACCGTGCTTTTATGCAGGCCGATTTCGGCGGCGATCTCCGTCAGCCCCAGATCGCTTGCTTTTGTGAAACATCCCAATATATCCAAAGCCCGCTCAACCGCGCGCACCGTCAGCTTCCGGTCTTCCATCCGGCATCCTCCTTAGGTTTCACTATATGAAACTCGGTTACATAAATTATATGAAAGAAGCGAAATTCCGTCAATGAAACACCTTCCATTGACATTCAACAGGGATCGACTTACGATTAAATTCAGGGGAATCGTGTTATTTCGACATTTTCTTCGATCCCCCTCCATTAAAAGCGTTTTCTTCAATTGTAAACAGTCCAAATTTCAATCATATAATCTAGTAATGGGAGGGAAGCGTATGAGCCACACCGGTCGAAATGATCTTCCCTTGCCTCCTTCGGCGTACGTTTCCGGCGATGTTCCCGCGGCAACAGCCCGGCACATCAGCATCAAAAACATTATCATTGCCCTCTTATTATCCGTGCTGTTCTTCCTGATCTTCTGCTTTATCTCGCTGCACGGCTATATCGCCTGGGTGCTCTCCAACCCCAAGGTGGCGCCGCTTTATTCCAATCCGAAGCTGTCTATTCATTTGGATTACCAGAACATCACCTTCCCCGCGGCTGACGGGAGCCGAATGATGCAAGGATGGTATATTCCGGCGGAAGATTCCGTCAAAACGATCGTATTTAGCCATGGGTATGGGGCCAATCGCGAGGAGTACTGGATTCCGATGTATGATCTGGCCAATTTTGCCCATCGTCTGAATTTTAATGTCCTGATGTTTGATTACGGCTTTGCTGCGGAGAACAGCAAGGAGGTCGCCACCGGCGGCAAAAAAGAAGCCCAGCAGCTGCTCGGAGCGATCCAGGTTGCCAAACAACTGGGCAGCCAAGAGATCATCGTCTGGGGCTTCTCCATGGGGGCCGGCACTGCACTGCAAGCCGGTTTAAAAAGCCCGGACATCGACGGCATGATTCTCGACAGCACGTTCCTGCTGGAGCCGGATACGATGTACCACAACATCCGCCAGCACATCGACCTGCCGCGCCATCCGTCGCTGGAGATTATCGGTATGCTGCTTCCGGTGTTAAACGGTACCAGCCTGCGGCAAATTCCGTATACCCAGGTCAAATCGGAAGATTATCCCTTCCCGATCCTGTTCATCCACGGCACCGAGGATGAGAAAGCGCCTTACCCCATCGCTGAGAAACTGGCGGCCAACCAAACGAACCCTATTTCTAGCGTATGGATCGTAGACGGCGCGCATCATGAGTTGATTTTCCGCGAGCATCCGAAGGAATATCTGCGTAAAGTGTCGTTGTTCCTGGGCCAGATCAAGCTCGCCTCCCAAAAAACGAATATTCAAACCGGGTCCGCATCCGAATAGCATAAGCCAACCCTCCTCACCAATAAGCTGGTAGTAATGTACTTCTTATCCCTGAGGAGGTAGGCCGAATGTTGTTTGTATACGGGCCTTTTTTGCCTGTGCGCATATTGGAGGAAATCCGTTTCTGGAAGCAACAAGAAGCGGAGCACACGGAAGTCATTCAGGCGATTGTTCCCCGCCTGGAGGCCGATTACGTTCGGCTGCTGGAGGAATGGAAGCCGATCTTTGAAGGGACGGAGGCCGCAGCTGACAAGCTGCTGCAATACGCCTTGGCCACACCTCACGCCGCCTCGAGTCCAGAGATCATCCGCCAGACGGAACGGCTTCTGCGAGCCTCGTGTCAGCAGTCGCAGGAATTTATCCGCCATCTGGAGTACATGCTGAAGCATAGCGCGGCCGTGAAGTCGGTGCCGCTGGCTCCCGTGGTGCTGCTGCACATCATCCGGGAATCGGCGTATTTCCTTGAGGTGCTTGAGCGGCTGAATCGGCCGGGAGAAATCGCCGGCAGCATGGCCGGAGCGCCGCCGTATCCCGATCCTTACCACGCGGCTGCTGGGCAGCCAATATACCGCGAACAAGCGTCTTTCGACTCGGCCAACGAAGAAGAGCCGCAGGAGTTAACAGCCTTCACCACGTCCGAGCAACTGGACTTGACGGCCGAAACGGACGCAACCACCTCCGCCGAGCAAAACAGAGCGGACGCCTCCGAAGCAGCAAACACGCCCGAGGAGCAAGACGTGCCAGGAGCGGCGGACGTGTCCGAGGCCACCCTTGCAGCAGAAGTCGTGCAGGTGCATGTGCAGGAACAGGATGAGCTCAGCCTCCGCCAAGAACCAGCCGCTGACAACAACGCGGAAGCGATTACGGCGCGCGTACCGGAACACTCCGTCCCGATCGGCGGACATACGCTCCCTCCGCTGCCTTATCCATACAACGCGCTTGAACCCTATATCGATGAACAGACGATGCGCATTCATCACGACAAGCATCACAAGACGTATGTTGACGATTTGAACAAAGCGGAACTCAAGCTGCAGGAGGCGCGGAAATCCGGCAATTTTGATTTGGTAAAGCATTGGGAGCGGGAGCTGGCCTTTAACGGTGCGGGACATTACCTGCATACGATTTTCTGGGACATTATGAATCCGAAGGGCGGCGGCAAACCGCAAGGCGAGCTGCTGGGGCAGATCAAACGCGATTTCGGCAGCTACGACGCGTTCCATAAACAGTTCTCTGAAGCAGCTGCCAAAGTCGAAGGCGGCGGCTGGGCCATCCTGGTGTGGAGCCCGCGCGCTCACCGGCTGGAGATCCTCACAGCGGAGAAGCACCAGAACCTGTCGCAATGGGACGTCGTTCCGCTGCTGCCGCTGGACGTTTGGGAGCATGCGTATTACCTGAAGCATCAAAACGCTCGCGCCAACTACATCAAAGATTGGTGGAACGTCGTCTATTGGCCCGCCGTCGCCAAACGGTACGAAGCCGCGAAAAAACTAAAATGGCAGCCGTTTTAAACGACTGCCATTTTGTTATTATGGTTCACTTTCTTTTGCTCACTTTGAAGAGGATAAGAGCTAGTAACAGAATAATGATGGTGTTATTTAATTGCTGTACAACGTGTCCGTACCAATAATAAGAACTATAAAAAGACCTTTGGTTCACGAGGCTTGTACTCGAAACCAAAGGTCTTTGATAAAGGCTATTCTTTGATGAGCGAAAGGAACTCCGCCCGGGAAGCCGCATCCTTCCGGAAGCTTCCGCGTACGGCCGAGGTCACGGTCTTGCTGCCTGGCTTCTTGACGCCGCGAGAGCACATGCACAGGTGCTCGCCCTCTACGACAACCATCACGCCTTTCGGCTGCAGCACCTCTTCCAT
Source organism: Paenibacillus sp. MB22_1 (assembly GCF_047200555.1). Lineage (NCBI taxonomy): Bacteria > Bacillati > Bacillota > Bacilli > Caryophanales > Paenibacillaceae > Paenibacillus > Paenibacillus sp. MB22_1. The sequence continues at coordinate 2,060,745 of NZ_JBLADV010000002.1, read as the reverse complement.
GATGTCGGCAATTTGCGAGGTAATCCGTTCCTGCACCTGCAGGCGTCGGGTTACCGCTTCGACCAAACGGGCCAGCTTGCTGAGCCCGGCGATTCGACCGCTTGGAATATATCCGATATGGGCTTTGCCGAAGAAAGGCGCCATATGATGCTCGCATTGACTGTAATAGACGATGTCCTTCACAATGACAAGCTCTTCATGGTTTTCCTCGAAGGTAACTCCCAGCACATCCCGAGGATCGACTTCATACCCGGCAAAAATCTCTTCATACATCCGCGTCACCCGGGCCGGTGTTTCGAGCAGCCCTTCGCGTTTCACGTCTTCCCCGATCAATTTCAGGATTTCCCGAACATGATATTCGATTTGCTCCCGATGATCGCCTACCCGTGTATTGACGTAATCTTTCAATCCGGACATCTTCAGCGCCCCTCCTTTCATAGAGTATGGCGAAACGTTACTTTATTTTCTCTTCTTCGTCGTTCGTCCCGCCCCCGGCAATGGGCCGCCTTGATTCTTCATCAACTGCTGCGCACGCTGCATCTGCTTGCTGTTCAGGTTATACCCCATTTGCTTCGCCATCTTCTGCAGCATTTGCGGGTCGTTTTGCATCTTCGTTAACTGTCTGCGGAGGTAAAAGACCCCGATCACAAAACCGCCAACCAGACCGACGATTAAAGTAATAATTGGAATAACGATATCCATGTTTCAGCCACCCCTGAATCATAATCGTGCTGCCTTTCGCTTGTAAGGCTTGCACACTCCAAATATCATAGCATCCAGCCTCACGCGATTCAAGAATTCACGCCAAAACCGCCTCGATAAACAACGTTGTCTCAGTCGCGAGATCAACCTCATTCACGTCCAGCTCATCGCCGGTGCCCCGCACGATCCGAATAACAGGCCGGCCCGGTAATCCCCGGTGTTGTCTGACCACCACGCCGGTTTCCTTCGTCCCAAGACGAACTGAGGTTCCGTTCGGGTACACGGAGATAATGCGCATAAACTCCACCAGCACCTCGTGATCCAACTCCTGTTCCGAGCAGGCCATCAAATGCTCGCAAGCCTCATGCGGCAGCAAGACCCGCCCGTCCTTGCTTGCACCGCTGACCAAATTATCGTACATGTTCGCAACAGCGACGATGCGTGGAAACAGATGAATTTCATCCCCGGATATCCCCCGCGGGATTCCTTTGCCGTCCAGCCGTTCATGATGTTGCAGTGCCGTATGGGCAATCAACAGATTAAATTCGCGTTTGTGGCGAAGCAGTTCATAGCCTCTCCAGGTGTGATGGTGCTTCGGGTCCTTGGCGTTGGCGCCTTCCGGCAGCGGCACCGATTTGCCGATATCGTGCAGCAGCGCGCCAATCGCCAAATCCTTGAGTTGGGAGTACCCGAGCCCCAAGTTCAGTCCAATCATCGAGGCGATCAAGCTGACGTTCACCGCATGGATATATGCGGCATTGTCCGCTGTCCGAATGTCGGTGAGCTGTAACAGAACCTCTTTGTTATTCAACACGTCGGTTAACAGGGAATCCACGCTGGCGTTGATTTTGCGTGTGCTCCAATCCTTACCGGAACGAATCGCCTGCAGCGTCTCGGACATTTCCCGGAACATCGCCTGCTTGGTCGCCTCGCTGAGCACATCTTCGATTTCGATATCATCGAAGTCCGGATCTTTAATGTATAACATGGTCACACCGATCCGCTTAAGCGTGTTAATCATAAAAACCGTAAGCTGAACCCCTGCCGACAATAACACGGTGCCGTTGGCGGAATACACCGTTTTACCTAAATATTGCCCCGGTTCGATATCCTCGATACTGATGAAACGCATATTTTATGTTATCCCCCTTGCTGGATATCAGTCCCCGTTGGAAGCCTGCAGCTTCTGCTTGGCTGTCTGAAGCCGAACCCGCACTTCTTCCTCCTGCTCGGCGTCAAGCGCCCGGTCGATCGCTTCCTCGGCCTCCTTGCCGCCGATTCGGCTCAGCGCCCAAGCTGCAGTTCCTCTTAGCTCTGGCCGCGGGTCATGAAGCAGTATATCTATTAATTTCGGCACGGACGCCGAATCTTTGAAGTTGCCCAGCGCGATGACCGCGTTGCGTTGGATCGGTTTTTTGCCCCTCCAAGCTGCAGCGCTGTCACCAAAACGTTCTTTAAACTCACGGTTACTTAAGTCCAGCAAGGGGAGTAACAGCGGCTTAACCGTTTCGGGATCAGGGGCCAACTCCGGCCGATGATTCCAAGACTTTCCTTTATTTTTCGGGCAGACAATCTGGCAAGTATCACAACCATAAAGGCGGTTGCCCATCTTCACCATAAATTCCTCGTCCAGAAAGCCTTTCGTTTGCGTCAAAAAAGAAATGCACCGCTGTGCGTTTAACTCCCCGGGACCCACTAACGCTCCCGTCGGGCACGCGTCGATGCATTTGGTGCACTCACCGCAATCCTCCTCCACCGGGGTGTCGGGAGGAAACGGAATATTGGTGATCAGCTCGCCGAGGTAAATCCACGAGCCCCACTTGGGGGAGATGATCGCGCAGTTTTTCCCCTTAAAGCCGATCCCTGCACGATCCGCCACCGCCCGGTCCACCAGGGCGCCGGTGTCGACCATGCTCTCGATCCGTGCTACGGGGACGCGCTCGCGGATGAAGGCTTCCAGCTTCGCCATCGCCTCGCGAAGCACCTGATGATAGTCCCGCCCCCAAGCAGAGCGGGCCAAGATGCCCCGCCGCTCGCCGGGCGCTGACTTCGGGGGATTCTCCAGCTTCGACGGATAGGCTACCGCGATGGATATCAATGAAGCCGGCTCCGTAAGCGACAATTCCGGGTACACCCGCTTGTCGAGATCCGGCTCCTCAAAGCCGGATTCATAGCCTTTATCGCGCCGGTCCTGCAAAATCGCCTTCAGCGACAAGAACGGATCCGCGCTGGCAAAGCCGATATCGTCGATCCCGAACTCCGCAGCTGCTTCCTGAATCTCCCGCTTCAGCTGCGCCCAGCGATTGTCTCCTTCCGGTAAACGCGTCATGCCGGTTTCCGCCATAGACATGTGTCCCCCTCCTTCCTGTTCATGTTGCCATAATGGTTGTCTGTTGTATTTTTTTACGAAGATAAACGCTTAATCGCTTCCCGTGCTAACTGGTCGCAATAATTGTTCAGCTCGTTGTCGCTATGTCCTTTGACCTTGATGTACTCCACCTTGTGAATGCCCATGAGCCGCCACAGCTCTTCCCAAAGATCGCGGTTCTCGACGGGCTGGTTCTTGCTGTTCTTCCAACCGTTCTTTAGCCAGCCGCGAATCCAGTTCTGCTGAAAGCAGTTGACCACGTAAGCGGAGTCGCTGTATACCTTAACTTGACAAGGCTCCTTTAATTGACTAAGCGCCGAAATGACCGCCTGGATTTCCATGCGGTTGTTGGTGGTCATTTTTTCGCCGCCGGACAGGTCCTTCCGATGCCCGTTAAACATCAGCACCGCGCCCCATCCCCCTGGACCGGGATTCCCGGAGCAAGCCCCGTCCGTATAAATCGTCACTTCCTTCACTGTTCATCCTCCCAAGCAAACGGCTTATAAACTACGGATCTTCGTAATCGGCCAAAAAACGAATTCGGCGCGGCCAACGATCCATTTCTCCTTCACGCTGCCAAAATAACGGCTGTCTTTGCTTCGTCCGGCGTGGCGGTTATCGCCCATCACGAAATAATGTTCGGCCTCCAGCTTCAGCTCCGGCATGTCGCCGTCCTCGATTACCGAGTCGGTGTATGGCTCGTCCAACGGCTGCCCGTTAATGAACAGTTGGCCGTCTCGCACTTCAACCGTATCCCCGGGAACCGCCACGATTCGCTTCACCAGAAAAGGCTTCCGGTCGGCATCCACACTAGGATCCTTCAGCACGACGATCTCACCGCGCTTCGGATGATGAAACCGATACACCAGCCTATCCACGAACAGCCGCTCCTGCTCTTCCAGGGTAGGCTGCATCGATTGTCCCTTCACCATGGATAAGTTAAAAACAAATAGGTTTAACAGCAGCATAATGACAAAGGCGATAACGATCGTCTTCAGCATCTCCCACAGTTCTGCGGCCCACCGCGGTTGCGTGGCTTCCGCTTGCAGCTCGTTAGCAGAGCGTTCGGGATCTGACGCTGCCTTTTGCTCCGAATCCATGACCGGTTCCATCCTGCACCTCATCAAAATTAAACAATCTATATAAATAGAAAAGCACATCCTTCACCCATTTGCAACGGATGGAAGATATGCTTCAACATTTCCCATTTCTGTCTTGGGAAGTTTCATCAATTGGATCCCGTCAGCGTCCGGGCTGCGATACCAAGCTTCTGGAAGGCTTCCAAAAACTTGCCTGCCCCATAGCCCATCGCCTCGTAGAGCGGCATGATCGCTTTATTGTGTTCATCTCCGGCGACCATAATCCGACGGACATTCCGCTGCTGGAACCGTTGTTCCATTGCGGTTACAAGGCTGCGTCCAACGCCGCGCCGGCGGTAATCAGGATGTACGGCCATGCGGTAGATACACCCCGTGTTCTGATCGATCGTCCCGATCAATACCCCTTTGATCTCTTCCTCGACTTCTGCAACCATAATCAGCTCAGAATCCCAAGAAAGTTGTCTGGCAAACGCGCACTTGGTGTCTTCGTAGCAATCCTCCGATAAGGCCAACTGCAATAGCTCCATCACTTGATTTACATCACTCAACTGAAAGGAACGAATAAGCATGCTAAGATCTCCCTTTTCTTCACGCAAGATAGGCCGATGTAAAACATAACCCCCCTGATTTACATCAACCGAATATTTGATTCCAGACAAAAACGAGAAAAAAACAGCTTTCTTGTCCATTAAACATGAAATCGGAATGTGGATAACTCAGGCCTGTGGATAACCCGCCATCGCACTACGGAATGCCTGTTTCAATGCGTTTTTGGAGCCGGGCTTTTAAGTCTTCTTACGTTCTGATGTGATCCTGCGTTTTTTTGCACAACCCAAAGAAGACCTGATTTTTACAGGTCGAAATGCCGTTATGGCCAGGGATGAATCGAACCGTTAGGCCGCATGTAGAGTCGGAATGAAGCTTATGGCCAATGCTCTGAGCTTTTGCTGCATCGCATCGACGATTCCAGCGAGCGTCGGATTCGGCGCAAGCCGGATATGCTGGTAGCGACCGGAGCCGACCACATTGCCGGGTACCCGGATCACCGCTCGGCGAATCGTTTGGACTTCGCACCGCTGCAAGGTTTCCGGCATCAGCGTCTGTTTGAACCAGACCATCACGTTGTAGGCAATGGCCTTGATCCAGCTGAACAGCAGGTTGCGGAGCATGGAATGTTGGCTGTTTTGTTCCACCGCATAACCTTCTTTCAATTCATCGATGCGATTCTCGATGTTGGCACGCTTGTTGTACGAGCGAAGCAGCATGAGCGGCTTGAGATCGGTATTGGTGACAATGGCTTGGAAGGAATAGGTCGTGAGAGCCATCGTCAATTGGCCATCGGTTGTACGCTCGGTTTCGTGGGCTTCCCGGTAGATGACACAGCGCCTGGCTTTCTCCCAGTTGGTAAGGAGAATCGGGATGTCGGCAGCAGCCCAACGATCATCCTCGTCTGCGAACGTAATGTGCTCTTCCTTTTCGTTCAGCGTCTCCCAAAAGGCGGGATGCTGCTGCAGATAAGCGATGGCCTTCTTGACGGTCGCTTTCTTCGGGAGCTTGAAGATGTACTGCCAGCCGCGTTCTTCGGCGTACGCCATGACAGCTTCGTCGGCAAAACCGCAGTCGGCCCGGATGCCTTCGACGATCCATTCCGGCGGCAGCATCGCTTCGACTTCTTTAACGAACGAGAGCAAATCCTTCATGCCGTTCATGTTGCCGGGATTCAGTTGCAAGTGGATCAGCTCGCCGCTTCCGGCGATGAAAGCAACCCGGATCTTGTACGAGGGACGTCCGTGGTAACGCGGATTGTAGCCGTTTGTCGCGCCTTCCTGCTCCCCGAACAGCGTGATGACCGTGTCGTCGATGTCGATCCAGACCAGGCGCTTTTCGCCCGTCCGCGCCTTATGTGCCAGCAAATCCCGGTTTAACGCGACAAGCTGAATCAGATGGCTCCAGGTGAGTTTGCCCAGGAAATTGCGAAAGGTGCTTTCGTCAGGAAAACGCTCGATGCCGGTAACGATCTGGTAACCAGGGTCCGACTGCAGGGCATTCATATGTGAAAAACGTGTGTGGCCGAGTAGCGCGCAGTCCAGCAGGTGATCGACGAGCTTTTCGGCCGTGTAGACACAGTTGGCTGTTTGTTCCAGATGAACGTGACTCTCGATAAGGGTGTCCAGACCGATGAGTTCCTTGAACCTGGCAAGGAACTGGAAGTTCCCGGCTTCCGTGACGGTGTTGTTGTCGAATGTGACCGGTCTCAACTTCTTCATGATCTGCTTGATTCGGCGACGCTCCGCAAGAATTTCAATTCGGCGTTCGCGGCGTGATTTTCGTTCTGGCGCATGGTTCGTTGCTTGTGGTACCATGTTGCTAGGGACACTTCCTCTCGTTGGTTATTCGTGGTGGTTTAACCTTTGACAAGAGGCTTGCAGTGTCCTGTTTATTTTGCAAAAAAATTGGCAACTTTTTATGACGAAAATGCCTTGTCACAACGTGAATCTCTCAGATTTTGGCTAGGCTACATTCCGAATTCATGTTAAACCATAGATATCTCCAGAATACATCAATTTTCTTCTGAAAGCGCTTTAAATTAAGCGGTTACAATTATGAACTTTTACAAACACCCCTGTCCTGACTCGAATTTATGCATATATTTTTATGTGCTGCCAATAATAGGATTGTTATGCGGGTGTTAACGGCGAGGAGGCGATGCCTTCGCTTAACACTCGGATGACAAAGCGGGATTGAATTATTAACGGGAGGTAAGAACAACCATGGCACATGAATTGCCTGCTTTGCCTTATCCGGCAAATGCACTGGAACCTTATATCGATGAACAAACGATGATCATCCACCATGATCGGCACCATAACACGTATGTCACCAACTTGAACGCCGCGTTGGAAAGCGCGCCGGAACTGCAGAGCAAAAGCGTGGAGGAGCTGATCTCCAACCTGGATGCCGTTCCCGAAAGCATCCGCACGGCGGTACGCAACAACGGCGGCGGTCATGCCAACCACAGCTTGTTCTGGAAGGTCATCGGCCCGGGCGGCGGCGGTGCGCCAACCGGTGCAGTCGCTGCCGCGATTGACAGCGATCTCGGCGGCTTCGATAAATTCAAAGAGGACTTCACAAAGGCGGCGACCACCCGTTTCGGCAGCGGCTGGGCATGGCTGGTCGTTGGCAAGGATGGCAAGCTTGCCGTCACTAGTACGCCCAACCAAGACAGCCCGCTCTTCGAAGGCTTAACGCCGATTCTTGGCCTGGACGTATGGGAGCACGCGTATTATTTGAAATATCAAAACAAACGACCGGATTACATCGCGGCGTTCTGGAACGTTATCAACTGGGACGAAGTGAACCGTCGGTATGAGGCTGCGAAAAAATAACGCTGCGTTCACGACAAACGAAGGAGGATACATCTATGGCAGAGCAAAAGCGTAAATTGACGAATGACCCGGGGGAGCTTCTCGCCGCTAAACACGCGGAGGACGCGCATAAGCAGCAATTCACGAATTTCGCCCACAGCGTCACCGGCGGCGGAGCCACCCCCGACCTCGGCAAAGTCTCGGACGAGGAGCACCGCGAACCCGACACCCAGAACCATATGAAATCTGTGGAGAACCGTATGATGTAATTGCAAAAAAAGGAAGGCGCATGAGATGCGCCTTCCTTTTGTTGTGGTGTGGCGGCCGGATAGCGGTAAAAAGTACCGCTATTTTGTTCACGGATGGGGCTGTGCCGCAAATAGCGGTAATTTAGGGCCTTATCAGACCCGATTAGCGCCTCAACAATCGTTGGCGCTCGCAATAAGGCCAATTTTTACCGCTATTTACTCCCGGGGACGTGCTTCGCCGCAAATAGCGGTAATTTAGGGCCTTATCAGACCCGATTAGCGGCTCAACAAGCGTTGGTGCTCGCAATAAGGCCAATTTTTACCGCTATTTACTCCCGGGGACGTGCTTCGCCGCAAATAGCGGTAATTTAGGGCCTTATCGGGCCAGATTAGCGCCTCAACAAGCGTTGGCGCTCGCAATAAGGCCAATTTTTACCGCTATTTACTCCCGGGGACGTGCTTCGCCGCAAATAGCGGTAATTTAGGGCCTTATCGGGCCAGATTAGCGCCTCAACAATCGTTGGCGCTCGCAATAAGGCCAATTTTTTACCGCTATCCTTCTACGAAGACGTCGGCTAGAAGTAGACTTATTGACTTTTGGAGCTATCCTCCTAACGCACCCATCGTGCAAACAAGTTCCCCCTACCTCAAACCGCGCACTTCTATAAAATTAGTTAGTCTCTTACCCTTGTTTCACCGTGCTGTCCAGTCCCTTTAGCGCTCCACATGAACGTTCCATCCTGCACACCTTACAAACAAGCCGCCCAGTGTAATGGACTTCCTCGGCTAGGGGGTGGCCATATGTGAGGGGACTAGCCTACTGGGCAGTATAACGGTAAAAAGTACCGCTATTTTGCTTATGGGGATTGATCTATCCCTTTGATTCAGAACAATATTAACTTATTGCGTGTATCGCGTGCTGTTAGGCACCCTGCTTCCTGAAGGCTTCGGCGCATTAAGCGCCAAAGTACCCATTCAGAATACGCAGGAACACGTTCGGGAACGCCAGGTTATCCATATCTTCCCGAGTGATCCACCGGTACTCGGCTGCGGTGTCATCGGCGGCGGCCCCGGCGTCCGAGGCCTGTGGCCGGGCCGCCGAGTCGGCGCCGCCCGCCGCGTCATACGCCGCGGCGGTCTCGGCCACGGCCGCGGGCCCTACGCCGCGGCCGGCCGCCTCCATTGGAATCTCCGCGTCAAAACGAAACACGCGGAGATTCCAATGGATATGGCTGAACGTGTGCTCCGCGTTCAGCAACGCCCCGCCCGGCCGGGCGGGCACCCCGGCGGCGGCCAGTGCCGCCGCCAGCCGGTCCATCGCCGGGCCGTCGGGGAGGCCGGCGCCTTCGCCCGGCACGGCGTCGGCGGGGATGTGGGGCAGCTCCCACATCCGTGCGAGCAGCCCCGTGTCCGGCCGCCGGCGCACGAGCACGCGGCCGGCCAGCGCCCCGCCGCCTTCGACGAGGGCGGCGAGCCGGTACTCCGGCCGCGGCGGCTTCGCCTTGCTCTTGACCGGCAGGCGCTCCTCCGCGCCTTCGAGCCGGCCGGCGCAGCGGGCCATCACCGGACAGATCAGGCATTGCGGCGACTTAGGCGTGCAGACAAGCGCGCCCAGCTCCATCAAAGCCTGATTAAAATCGGAGGCCCGCCCTTCCGGGATCAGCTCCGCGGCCAGCTCCTCCATGAGGGTGCGTGTCCCAGCCTTCGCGACGTCTTCCTCGATGAGGAAGTAGCGCGACAGCACCCGCATGACGTTACCGTCCACCGCCGGTTCCGGGCGGTTAAAAGCAATGCTCAAGATCGCCCCGGTCGTATACGGGCCAACCCCCTTCAAGGCGGATACCTCCGCCTTGGTATCCGGCACGATCCCTCCGTGCCGCTCCATCACCTGCTTGGCCGCGGCCTGCAGATTGCGGGCCCGCGAATAATAGCCAAGGCCCTCCCAGCATTTCAGCACCTCTTCCTCCGGCGCCTCTGCCAGATCCCGAATCGTCGGAAACCGCTCGATAAACCGCTGAAAATACGGAATCACCGTATCCACACGCGTCTGTTGCAGCATAATTTCCGACACCCAAATATAATAAGGATCGCGATGCCTGCGCCAAGGCAAGTCCCGCTTCGACCGCTCATACCAACTAAGCAGTTCTGTACTGAAAAATACCCGTGTTTCCCTGTTTCCCCGCATCCTGCTCTCCTTCTATTCCACGCGTTCCACCACGGCAAAGGCCGAAGCCAGTTGCCGCTCATGCGTAATGCTAAGATGTATGGTATACCCGCTGCCCTCCGGTCGGCCGACACCAGACAGACCAAGTCGTTCCCAGGCTCCCGGCGTCAGCGTCACAAACGGTTTCCCGTGCGCATCGGGCAAAATCTCGATATCAGTAAAGCTTAGCACCTGACCGATGCCACAGCCAAACGCCTTGCTGACTGCTTCCTTCGCCGCAAACCGCCCCGCCAAGAACTCCGCCGGTCGGGCAGCTTGTCCAGGCAGCTCCAGCTCCGCCACGGTTAAGATCCGCCGGCGCAGCCGTTCGCCGATCGACTTGTTTAACAAGCGCTCCATGCGCTGGATTTCGACGATGTCATGTCCGATTCCGAAAATCAACAGGCAGCCCTTCTTCCTTCAAAAACTTCTCTCCATGCGCTCCGTCCGAGTCAAGCCCATAAACGTTCGCTTCCCCCATTGTAGCAGGGAACGGGGGGAGGCGCGAGTCTTGCCACAGGGATTGACAAATCACCGGCCAAACGGGAGACAAGCGGCACTGCTCCTCCCCTTCCCCTATGCTATACTGAAGCTAGCTTATCTTCCCAACCGCAAGAATGATCAAGAAGCCAATTTTTAGGTCCGCTATACTTGAACCATAGACCGGTCTGGAGGCAGTTATGAATCAAATCAACACCATTCAAAAAAGCATCGATTATATCGAAGAACGGCTAGGCGAGGGGCTCACGTTGGCTGAGGTGGCCAAGGCGATGTTTTACTCGGAATACCATTTTCATCGCACGTTCCTGTTTTTCGTCGGCGAGACGATGACGTCTTATATCCGAAAGCGCAGATTGTCTCTAGCAGCCGAACTCCTGGCACATTCAGATCTGAAGATAGTCGACATCGCGCTGCGCTGCGGCTTTGGTTCCCATGAGGCCTTTACCCGGGCCTTCCGGAAAATGTACGGAATCCTGCCTACGGAATGCCGCCGCCGCGGCCGCCCGCCATACCTGGTACCCAGGGCCAATCCGCTTCGAGATTTCGTTGCTCAAATTACTTATGATTGGGGAGAGTATGTCATGCAATACCGTATTGAACAGATTCCAGCTAAGCGCATCCTGGGTTTCGCAATCCAAACAACCACGGAGGATGGACAAAATCACAAGGACATTCCAGCGTTCTGGCAAAAATATATGCATGAACAATGGGGCTCCCGCGTCCCCGGCAAACTCCATCCAAATGTTGAACTCGGCGTCTGCACCGCCCTCGATGAAGACGGCACGTTCCGCTATATCATCGGCTTTGAAGTCGACGAAACAACCGAGGTTCAGGAAGGACTCACCGAGTATCGGGTCCCAGCGCAAACCTATGCGATCTTCACCACTCCGCCAGCAGGTGAAGCCGATTTCTCCTCGTCCATTCAGCAGACATGGGACGAAATCTTTACGAGCTGGTTCCCGACGTCCGGCTACGAGCAAGTGGCTGCGCCCGATTTTGAATGGTATGATGAACGCTGCTGGCCGAAGGAAGGTAAACAGATCGACATTTATATCCCGGTTCAGCCATCCGGAGCAAAGGCGTAACCCCGTTGCCCCCAACATCATAGTAACCCGCAACAAAAAGAAACAACCCGGCTCCACCCAACGGAGAACCGGGTTGTTTTGTTATTCGTAACGCAGCGATTCGATAGGGTGCAGCTTGGAGGCTTTGTTGGCTGGGTACAAGCCGAAGAAAATACCCACCGCAGCCGAAAATCCAAAGGCCAGCAAAATCGCCCAAATCGAGATGACAAACGGCCACCCCGAGATCAAAGCGAACACCCAGGCCGCCAATAACCCTAACAGGGCGCCAATCGTGCCCCCGATAAACGAGAGGATGACCGCTTCGATCATAAACTGGAGCATGATCGTCCCCGGCGTCGCGCCAATCGCTTTGCGGATCCCGATTTCCCGGGTCCGTTCCGTGACGGAGACCAGCATGATGTTCATGACCCCGATCCCCCCGACAAGCAGGGAGATGCCGGCGATAGAACCGATGATCGTTTGCAGGATGGAGAACGTGCTTTTTATCATTTGTTCCGCATCCCTTGCCGATTCCGTGACATAAGCATCCTTGCTTACGTTTTTCCGGTCCGCAAGCCAGGACTTGACCGTCTCCACCGTTTCATCCATTCTCTCCGGCGATGTGGGCAGAATCTCGAGCATACTTAAGCGATCGCTTGCCCCTTCCCCGTCCAGCATAGCCGTAATCGGTGTGTAAGCGGAGTAACGCTCTCCGCCAAAGCTGCTCATGAGGCTCTCCTGCGCCTTGTACACCCCAACAATCCGGAACATCCCTCCGGATAATTGGATTTTCCGGCCGATTGCCCCTTGCGGGGAACCAAACGCTTTATTGGCATATTTGGCCTCAACTACAAGGATTTTTTGACGCGCCCGCTCCTCTTGTGAGTTAAAAAACCTGCCCGCCACCACATCGATTTTCTGCATTTTAGGCGAATCCGAGGTCGTCCCAGTGATACTAAATTGCAGCTCTTCCTTCTTAAGCTTACCGGTCATCCCATAGGAAGACGACGACGAAACGTAACGGACCCCCGGGAGCTTACGAATCTCTGCCAATTCACGCTGCCGGAAATAGGTATTGTCCTCGGGTTCTCCGTTGTTATAGTTCGGATAGATCAGAAAATACCCATCCTCATAGTTAGAAATCTCCGACATAATCGAGCTTTGTCCAGCCTGGCCAATAGACACAACCGTGACCACCGCAGCGACGCCAAAAACGATGCCGATCATCGTCAGGAAGGAACGCAGCTTGTTCATTCGGAGATTGTCCAGGGCAACAAGGATGCTCTCCCAAATGCTCATCCGCCAACACTCCCTTTACGCTTGTCGCTTAGGATCCGTCCGTCCCCAAACGTGATGATCCGGTCGGCATGCTCGGCGATGTCCGGTTCGTGGGTAACGAGCACGATCGTCGTCCCTTCGGCGTGAATTTCTTTGAACAAATCCATGATTTCATAGGACGATTTCGTATCTAGGTTCCCGGTAGGCTCATCGGCCAGCAAGATCGGTGCGTTCATCGTCAGCGCCCGGGCGATCGCCACCCGCTGTTTCTGACCGCCGGAAAGCTCGTTTGGGCGGTGCTTAACCCGTTCAGCCAGCCCAACCCTGCGAAGCAGCTCAAGTGCCCGCTCGTTGCGCTTCTCCCGGGGGATGCCGGCGTACATCATCGGCAGCGTGACGTTTTGCAGCACGGTTTGCCGGCCCAGCAGATTAAAGCTCTGGAAAACGAACCCGATTTTCCGGTTCCGTACGCGTGCCAACTCCTCCTCGCTCAGCGACTCTACCGGAGCTCCGTCCAGCTCATAGCTGCCGGAGGTCGGGACGTCCAGGCAGCCGATAATGTTCATCAGCGTTGATTTGCCCGAGCCTGATGAGCCCATGATGGCCACGAACTCGCCTTTCTCGATGTGCAGATCAATGGGGGTCAAAGCCTGTACCTCAAGGGGACCGTTTTTGTATATTTTGGTGATGCCTTTGAGTGTAATCATTTCACCTTCACCTTAGCGCCATCCTGCAGCTTGTCGCCGCCTTCCACCACGACCAGATCGCCTGCGGCCGCCCCGGAGACCAATTCAATTTGATCCTCGCCTTCCTTCCCCGTTGTAACCGGCACCTTAACGGCAACACCGTCCTGAACCTTAAAGACGTATGCCTGCTCACCGTCGTACTGAACCGCGTCGATTGGCGCAAGAAGCCGCTCCTTATCGGGAATCTCCATCTCTACCGTGACGTTATACCCCGGACGAAGCTCCGGCGATACTTGATTCAGGCTGACTTCCATTTCCACCGACGTATCCTTGGATGTTGGATCGGTCACCCCCGCCGTAGGAGCCAAATACGAGATACTGCCCTCATAACTGTCCGAAAAAGCCTCACCGGTAACCACGGCCTTCATCCCTTGCTCCGCCTTGCCTGCATCCAGCTCATTCAGGTATGCACTTACTTTAAGCCGGCTCACATCGGCAATCGTTGCGATTTCGCTGCCTTCGGCCAGCATTTGACCTGCGTTTACCGCAAGTGAGGTGACAACGCCGTCGGCTGGGGCTAGCACCTGCTGATTGGCGAGCTGCTTCTCCAGGGATTGGATCGTCAGCTGACTGGAACGAATACGCAAATCATAGGTGGTAAGGTCCAACTCCTCCGGTTCGAGGTCCGGGTTTTCGAGACGCGCTTGCTTGAAGCTTTCAAAATGCTGCTTTTTGGCCGCCAGTCGTTCCGCTTCGGTCAATTGCAGATTAATCCGTTCCTTCTCCAGTTGCTCCCGCACTTGCTCCATGCTCAGCGTAAGGAGAACCTGTCCTTTCTTGACCGTATCGCCTGACTTCACCTTTACCGCTTCCACCAATCCGCTTGCCGGAGCGTACACCGAAGTCGTCTGTCCCGGCTCCAGCTTGCCGTTCGTGTAGATTTGCTCGACGATTTTGCCCATCTCTACGGCGGTAACCTTCACTTCAGTTGCCCGATTCAACCCAATCAGGTTGGCAACGACCAACGCGATGACCGCCAAACCGACGATGGCGCCCCAAAACCATTTTTTCTTCAACAAGTCCATCACCTATCCTGTTATGTATAATTCCGGACTTAAACCAGCAACAGCGATCCCAGCGATAACACGAGCCATGCTACAATAATCCAACCTGCCACCGTTTTGTAAGGCCGTTTCATCATGACCGAAGAGCCGATAATATACAGTACGAGCCCCCAAATCGAAAATGGATTGATCAAGGATAAGAACTGGTACATTGGGCTGGACTTATCGGAGATAAAGGCCCCCAAGCTCAGCGAAACATCCGTGACGGACTGCACGTCCATCGTCATGATCATAATTCCCGTGATCAAGCTGCCTAACAGCCCCGGCAGAGCGGAATAAGCAGCGATGGAAACAAACTGCATGTATTTGCCTTCACCGCGCACGACTAAATTCAGCAGCAACAACAGCAGGCCTGTCACGAAAATCGTGATAATCGGCATCACTACGCCCATCACGTAAGCAGACGTCTTCGCTGTCGCCATAAACGTCGCCTGCATCGCGGCATCCAACTGTTGACTTTGGATCTGCCGTTGAAATTCCTTCTCCAGCACCGGCATCTGCATGTAGATCACGACAACGGAGACAAGGATCATCACCGCAAGCGCAAAGAGCCAAGCGGTCTTACTCTCCCGCACCCGCCTAAACGTTTCCACCGGAGCTGTAAAAATCGTAAATACGTTTTTCATAGAAACTCCCTCCTCCTCCTCCTCAAATCTCCCAACATCATTCCATTTCATATAAAATGTAAGACTAGAATTATGTTATATATACGAACAAAGTCGCAAAGAGATTCAAGTTAGGCCCAATTTACAACTCATGCTAGAGCTCGTGAACACCACATCCATAGGAAGCTCGCTAGGTTTCCCTGCCATTATACCCTCCTGTCCCATTTCCGCCACAGACTAGGATCACTGCTGGACCTAAGCCCAAGCTCACTCAAATTGTAAAAGATCGGCGTCCCTTTACGTCCCCTGGCGTCCCTTGGCTTCCCCTGCCCCTTGGGCCCTTCTCGCGCGCCACTCTTTTCGCCATTATCCCTTTTGCTCAGAACGGGGGATCGGGGAAGGAGATCTTCTTGCTGCTCCACTTTGCACAATTATCCCTTTTGCTCAGAATTGAGAGATCCATGGACGGGAGTGAAATGAGGTCCCCGGGGAGCTGATCTTTCCTTTTCCATAAAGATAAGAATGACTTTCTGGGATTTTTTTCTTGTAAATAGAACGTATGTTTGGTATAATGAAAAAAAGAGAACATACGTGCGCATTTATTGAGTTAGAGGATTTGAATTGGAGGAATCGGACATGGAGTTAGGTATGAATTCGGAGCTGCTTCAACCTGTCAGCAGCCGTTTTCAAAGTGAGGCGGACTGCATTGAGGCGATCATCACTATGAAGTGGCCAAACGGATTTGTTTGCCCGCGCTGCGCTTATAGCGAGTGCACCCGCCTGTCCTCCCGACGCCTTCCTTTGTTTGAGTGCGGACGATGCGGCTATCAGGCATCGCCTTTGGTCGGCACGATTTTTGAAAGAACCCATCTGCCCCTTGTGAAGTGGTTTCGAGCCCTCGAATTGTTCCTGCTTCCCGACGGCATCTCGGCGCTGCGGTTGAGTCAGGTCATTGAAGTTACCTACAAGACCGCTTGGCTCATGCTGCACAAAATCCGTCATACCCTCGGCGAATGCGATGCCCGGGAACTGCTCTCTGGAGACGTGAAGGTAAACTGCGATCAGTATGCGTATGATTCGTCGCGTTATCATCCGGCTGCTCAGCCATATGCCACCGCGGTTGTAGCCGGCTGCACGGTCACGGAATATGGCGAGCCGGAGCGGGTGAAGATCCAGCTGATATCGCATAAAAGAGGACAACGTGCCGACCGGCATGATCTCGCCGCGTTCATCCATGATCATATCGATGTCCATACCTCCACCGTTCAGTCGTTCCATTTGGCTTATCGGCTGTATTTGCCTTTGCGTAAAGAAGTAAGAGCGGCGTGGAACTCGCTTAAGCGCACGTATATTGCCTTGGGGCTAACACATTTGCAGGCGTATTTGAATGAATACACCGTCCGCCGCCATCTGCGCATGTCCCCTTCCGAGGAAGAAATGCGTCATAATATGCTTCAGATGTGCGTGTCCATTCCAGCGATCCCTTACCGCCAATTAATCGCAAGTCATCAGAACGCACACCATAAGAAGCCGTTCTTTGCAGCAGCCGCGTAAATCGAAGTGTTAATCGAGCCGCTAATCAAGCTACTAATCGAGATACTAAGAGGCTACTAAGAGGCAATGATAGAAGTGCTAATCGGAATGCTGAAAAACACAAATTAGGAGCCTCCCACCTGACTTTCGTAGCTCAGCTGATCGACCATTCACATGATATCCATACTAATGCGCATTGTGGGGATGTATCCGTACAAGGCGGTGTTGACGTAGTTTATCCATATAATACGTGTTGACGTAGTTTTTATCCGTATAAGGCAATTTGCAATAAGGCTTATTTGCGATAAGGCGTGTTTGCGAAATATGTCCGTACCGGGGTTTTGTCGCAAATTATATCCTGCCCATCGAAGTTCTCGCAGCATCTTTTTTGCTATTGGACGTGTTCCCTTCCTTCTTATTTCCCACGAGCTGATTCAACGGGATAATCATCAAAAAGGGGGCGGCAGAGAGACGATGAACGATGAACGATGAACACTGTTCCCCCTGTCGCATATAACCGTACTTATCGTTTTTCTTGCAACATCTTACTTCTACCGTGCATATTTGCTTCTTTCTCTCACTCACTGCCTGATGCAACGGGATAATCATAGAAAGAGAGCGGAAAAAGTACTATGTTACCCTAGAAAAAAGCGGGCTCCGGGCAGCTTGCCCGGGCCCGCGTCTATCATCTATGTGTTAATTAAATGCCCGGGATTGGGCTGCGCTTGTGCTCGGTTTTGCGGTAGAAGGCCTCCAGGCGCTCTTGGACGGCCGGATCGATCTGCTTGCCTTCCAGATAATCGCTGTTATCTTCGTAGCTGATTCCGAGCTCCTTCTCGTCTGTTTGCCCTTCCCACAGGCCGGCGGTTGGCGCCTTGTCGATCACGCTTTGCGGCACGCCGAGGCGGACGGCAAGCTGGCGAACCTGGCGTTTGTTCAGCGAGCTGAGCGGCGTAACGTCAACGGCTCCATCGCCCCATTTGGTGTAAAAGCCGGTAATCGCCTCGGACGCATGGTCGGTGCCCACAACGAGCAGGTTCAGCTCAAAAGCCAGCGCATATTGCATGACCATCCGCGTCCGCGCTTTCACGTTACCTTTGCCTTGCGGGCTGAGGTGACGGGATTGCCCGATATTTTTCAAGCCGTGCTCGACTTCGAGGGCAATTTCGTCTACGGCTTCCTCAATATTCGTCTCTACCGTATGCTTAAGTCCAAACGCCTTGGCCACCTCGTAGCTGTGCTCGATGTCCTCCTGCTTCCCGTATGGCTGGAACACGCCCAACGTCATGTACGGTTGGCCGGTTTCCTGCGTCAGCTCGTCCGTCGCCCGTTTACACAAGCCGGTGGTTACTGCGCTGTCAATCCCGCCGCTGATCGCGATTAATAGGCCGGTCGTGCGCGCCGCTTTGACCTGCTCCTTCAAAAAGTCGACCCGCCGGCGAATTTCCTCATCCACGTCAATGACGGGTTTAACCCCAAACCGCTTAATGATTTCCTGCTGCAAACTCATCTAAATCCCTCCACATCCAAGATATAACACCTTATGTAAGTAGTATGCCCTAAATCGAAAAACGCCCCGAACCATCCAGACAGGCTGGATGGCGGGGCGAAAGCAACTGTCAGATCAGCGGCCATTCGTCGGCTGCAGATTGCGTCGCTGGATCAGCTTAAGGATCGTCTGTCGCCAGGTCGGCAGGCAGATTAGATGCTGCTTCATCCGCTGGCGGAACGGCTGGCTGCTACAAGGTCAGCTGGCTGATCCGCTGCTGCTATCAATCGGAGATCGCTACAGCTTACCGGCAGAAGCGGTCAAACGCGCTGGTCAGATCAGCGGCGATTTCTTCAGCCGAACGGTCTTCAATTTGGTGGCGTTCGATGAAATGGACGAGCTCGCCGTCCTTCATCAATGCGATCGAAGGCGAAGAAGGCGGATACGGTGCGAAGTATTCGCGTGCTTTCGCCGTTGCTTCTTTATCTTGACCCGCAAACACGGTAAACAGGTGGTCCGGTGTCACGTCATGCTGCAACGCCTTCGCTACGCCCGGGCGGCATTGTCCCGCTGCGCATCCGCAGACGGAATTGACAACGACCAGCGCAGTCCCTTTCGCGTTTGGCAGCTTCTCTTCTACTTCCTCCGGCGTACGCAGCTCTTGAATCCCCAGCACGGTTAATTCGTCTCTCATCGGTTGTACCATGTCTCTCATATATTGGTCAAATGACATCGACATTACCCATCACTCCTTATGCATAATCACATGGCTCTATTTTGAGCTCTCGCAATCGCCTCGCTCTTAGCCAGATTAATTTAATTATACATTCATAGGGAAGGAAAGCAACTCTGCCTATCGACGTCAAATGGCCCAACCCCGGCTTAGGAGAGTGGAAAAAGAACGGTAAAAGTTGTGCCTTGACCCTCTGTCGAATCGACGGTAATTTTGCCACCGTGGCGTTCGACGATGCTAAGGCATAACGCCAGCCCCAGCCCTGTTCCCTTCGCTTTTGTCGTGAAAAATGGCTCGAACAGCTTCTCACGTTGCCCGGAAGGAATCCCGGGTCCTGTATCGCTGACCACCAGCAGTCCACCCTGATCGGTCACTCTGGTCTCAAGCGTAAGCTGCCCTTTCTCAGCCATCGCCTCCATCGCATTACGCGACAGATTTAAGATCAGCTGTTTAATCTCCTTGGCATTCAGCAACAATTCCGGCATGGAATCATCCAGCTTGACCTCGATCGTTTGGCCGCGAAGGTTCGCATCTGCCCAAAGCAACGGCGTCAGCTCCTTGATGATGTCGTGGAGATGGCATTTCTCACTTTCAACTGGACGATTCTGCGCCAGGGAAAGAAAATCATTGATGATGCCATTGGCCCGATCGAGCTCCTCCATCACGATCCGGTAATAATGATCAAGCGTTGGCGGGCTCTTCTCCCGCATGAGCTGCAGAAAGCCCCGCACCACCGCCATCGGATTGCGGATTTCGTGCGTGATCCCGGCAGCCATCTGACCCACCAGACTCAGCCGCTCCACATGGTTCAGCTCCATCCGCAGCGTTTCCAGTTCGGTGATATCCTGAACGATAGCTACCGCACCGATCACTTCGTTGGATTTGCTTTTTTGAATCGGAGACGTACTGGTAAAATAAATATGATTATCCGCTTTGATTAAGTCGGTCACTTTCGTTTGCCCTTCGAGCGACTGCTCGACTCGGGAGGCGATGGACTCAATCGGCACGCCGCTGAGCACATCGCTCAACCGGCGCAGCAGCAGATCCTCGCGTCGCGATTCGTTCGGCTCTTTTTGGTACGTCCGATAGAGTTGGAGAAACGTTTCATTTATCGATATAATATAACCTTGTTGATCCAGCAGTACGATACCTAGCGGAGCGGCGTCCATCATTTGCTGAAGCTTCTCCGCTTCGCGGAAGTATTCGCGCGACAGCTGCATCACTTGGCCGCGCAGCTTCTCCTTCTCCAAGGTGCTTTCGATCATGTAAACGAACAAGCTGCCGACCAGCATCGTCACTAACACATTAATGAATCCATTCGTTATAGCGTTGAGGTCTGAATGGAATGATCGGCTTCCGGTCAAAAATGGAGACATACCTATCATCGTCTCCCCGCCCATAAAGTAGAGAGAGAGGATGGCTACTTTGCCCTGGCGACCGGTTCTTTTGAAATAGCGGGAAGTGAGCAGAACAAAAGGATACAGGAGAATTCCCGTCTCCATGATAAACCCGATAAGGGTGTAATTTACTGCAAACAGAGGATGAAGGATGATCTGCAGCAGAGCCAAAGTAACCCCGTCCCGGAGCCGACCATACAGCATGAGAGCAAACAGGGGCAATATCCCGAAATTTAAAGGGGAAACTTCCCATAACCGCGAGGCAAAAATATCGCAAAGCAACATGCTGGTGAAGCAGGTATACATTAAGCCTACGGCATAGGGATGTCCCTCGGCGCTACGGTTGTTGTGAGGCCAGCAGCAATTTGTTTTCTCAAACGTCAACGGAAACAGAAAAGCAGGCAAACTGGCGATCAGCACTTGAAGCAGGATCTCTTTAACAACATCCACGTTCTCCCTCCTCTGGCGGAAGAATACAAAAATACGACTCTAGTTTCGATTAAATCATAGCCGACAAAGTTTTACAATAATTCATGGTTTATAAAATAGTAAGAATAGTACAAATAGAGAGGATATTACATGAAAAAAGCAGATGTCATCGTCATCGGCGGCGGCCCCTCCGGGCTGATGGCCGCCATTGCGGCAAGTGAGCAGGGTTCTAAAGTTCTTTTATTGGACAAGGGAGACAAGTTAGGACGTAAATTGGGCATCTCCGGCGGCGGAAGATGTAATGTCACCAATGCCAAGGAGCTGGACGAGCTCATCCAGTTTATCCCCGGAAACGGCCGTTTCCTCTACAGCGCTTTAACCACGTTCGGCAATAAGGATATTATCGCTTTCTTTGAAGGACTCGGGATTAGGCTCAAAGAAGAAGACAACGGGAGGATGTTCCCTGTCTCCGATAAAGCCAAGACCGTGGTAGATGCGCTGATCAACAAAGTACGCTCCCAAGGTGTTCAAATCCGGGTAAATAGCCCCGTAGCGGAAGTTCTTTACGACAATGGTCGAACCGTCGGCGTCAAGCTGAAAACCGGAGAAGTGCTGGAGAGCCATGCGGTGATTGTCGCTGTTGGAGGGAAATCCGTCCCGCAAACCGGGTCGACCGGTGACGGATATGCCTGGGCAGAGAAAGCCGGCCACACGATTACTGAACTTTTTCCAACAGAAGTTCCGCTCACTTCGAATGAACCTTTTATTCAAAGCAAGGAGCTGCAAGGGCTGTCCTTAAGAAACGTATCCCTTTCCGTATGGAATCCTAAGGGGAAGAAGCTGATCGAGCATCATGGCGACATGCTGTTTACGCACTTCGGGATTTCAGGACCAATTGCTTTACGGTGCAGTCAGTTCGTTGTCAAAGCTCTAAAGCAGTTCGGCACGGGGAATATTGAAGTTTCCGTTGACTTTACTCCCGATAAAAGCAAGGATGAAGTCTACAACGAAACGCTGAAGCTTGCTGAACAAGATCCCAAAAAGTCAATTAAAAACGTATTAAGAGCGTATTTGCCTGAGAAAATCATTCCAATCCTGCTGCAAAAAGCCGAATTAGATCCTCACCTGACTTACGCTCACATTCCGAAGCAAAAGTGGCTGCAATTCGCCCAGTTGGTTAAGCGTTTCCCGATTCGGGTCTACGGTACGTTATCGATTGAAGAAGCTTTTGTAACGGGCGGCGGCGTGAATATAAAGGAAATCGATCCTAAAACAATGCAATCGAAGCTGATGCCAGGACTTTATTTCTGCGGCGAAATTCTGGACGTACACGGCTATACCGGCGGATACAACATTACTGCTGCTTTCGCCACGGGGTATACCGCCGGCCGCAACGCAGCGCTGAGTATAGGGCGTTAACCGACCGGAACAACGAAAAAGGGACGCTGCGGGGTTTATCCCGCCTGCGTCCCGTTTGCCATCATTTAGACAGTTGTTCATCTAATCTTTCTGCCAGTTCGATGCGGCGAGCCGGCCTCAACGGCCGGCAGCTTCGTGTTGTACAGGTCCCGTGGATTCCCGGACGATCAGCTTGGGTTCCATAACGATTCGTTGTTTGATGTTGTCGCTCCCTTCGTCCGGCGAAGAGAGAAGCAAGCCAAAGGCCAGCTTCGCCATTTCGTCCGTCGGCTGGGCAATCGTGGTCAGCGTCGGGTTCGTGACCGTTGACAAAATCGTGTTGTCGAAGCCGATGATCGACAGCTGCTCCGGGACGCGGACGCCGCATTCCCTAGCCGCCTGCAACGCGCCGATCGCCAGCATATCGTTGCAGCAGAAGATGGCTGTCGGCGGATTGGGCCCGCGAAGCAGCATCGTCGTCGCCCGCTTGCCGTCCTTGATCGTGGATTGGCAGGCAACAATCCGCTCGTCGTCCAGCGTCTTGCCGGCCTCGAACAGCGCAAATCGGAACCCTCTCACGCGCTCCTTACTGCTGCTGAACTTGGCGTTCTCCAACAAGATCGCAACGTTCTCGTGCCCGAGCTGTAGAAGATGACCCGCCGCCAGCGAACCGCCTTTAAAGTCGTCCGTCAATACACGATGCACAGTGATATCCGGCGTCTCCCGGGCGATCATCACGATCGGAACGGAATTTTCGGACAGTTGCGCAATAATGTTGGCATTTTCAGCGCCGGTGCCGATCAGCAGGCCATCCACGCTTTTTTGTTCCAGAAGCTTGATGTATTTCTCGATGCGTTCGTCGTTATTATCCGTGCTGCATACAATGACGCTGTACCCTTCCTCATGGGCCATATCTTCCACAGCCCGGGCGATTTCGGAGAAGAACGGGTTCGACACATCGGGAATCAGCAGTCCCAGCGTATACGTCTTCTTCCCCATCAAAGCGGATGCGATGACGCTTGGCTTGTATTGAAGTCGGTCCATCACCTTAAAGATTTCTTCCCGCTTCTTCTTGCCCACGTTGCCTTTGCCGTTAATGACGTTGGAGACGGTCGCAATCGACACGCCCGCTTCCTTGGCAACGTCGTAAATCGTAGTCCCTTTCATAAACAACCTCATTCATTATCGGATAGTAGTCCGAGCGTTACCGCTCTCTATTGTGCTATTATCCGATGATTCATTTGCCTTTGCAAATGTTCAATCGGGTTGGTCAGTGTCAAGCTAGCGTGGGCAGTCATTTAAGATGCCTGGAACGCGAACCCCGAAGGAACCTCTTCCTTGTAAGCGCTTTGCTTCGTTCTTTCATCAAACACAAGTGATTTGTCAGAATTTTTTGCCGTTATCCGCGAAGTGCTTTGAGTGCCATACCCGTTGTGCTGCTTTGCTTCGGTCCTTGCAGCATGCGAATCATTCCAGCGATACAACCCTTGACCGGTTGCGTCACGTTCTTGAGCAATTGCCGCATGTTTATCGACTGCTGCGGCGTTGCCTGCTTACTCGCTTGTCCTTCAACCGTTCTTACCACCGTGCCCGCTTCTTGAATCCTCATCATCGTCCTCAGCATCGCCCTGACGCCTCGCTCACTCCAACTGTACCCGCCACGCTTCGTCCGCTTGGCGAATATACGCATCTGCGATTCCGCGCTTCCCATCGGGCGCATGCCGCTTGTGTCGATCCCCTTCGCCTGGAGTGTTTTTCGGTAGTCGTCCAAATGCTTCTCATGCCGCTTTAGAAATCTTTTATACGGCTTCCAATCCTTCCGGTTCTCTTCCGCTATCTCTTGCTCCGACACGCCTTCCAGGACCGCCATAAGCGCGGCTGCATCCTGTTTGGCCAAAGACCGTCTCACGGTCTCCCACACCTGCGGCAAATGACCGACAAAGCGTTTCAAATCACGCGCCACATGAAAGCGGTCCAGCATGTACAGACATTGGTGAAAGTAGGATGTACATTCCCCGATCCACGCCGCGCCGTCTCCGTTCACCACAAGCCACGTGTTCTCGTCGATTTCGTAACGCTCCACCAGAAAGTCCCCGAACCCTTCCCAGAAGTCGCCGCCGCTCGTATGCAGGTAATGCTGTTTGTTCTTCAGCTGTACCCGCTTGCCGTTCTTCTCCCAGCCTTCGTGTACGACTGCAATTGCGTTCTCCATCCCGCGCTTTTTGCTCCGCTGCAGCTTCGTGTACAGCCCATCCACTTCCACGAACAGCACGCGGGCAGCGCGCCGTTTCACCGCTGGCATCGGCTGTTGCGCACGCTCCATCAGTTTTTCCCTGATCGCTTGGTGGCTCAGCACATTGTAGCCCAAAAGCTGCTCCAGCCGCTTTGCGCTGTCCCGGTACGACGGTCCTTGGCTTGCGAATGCGATTGCTGTCTCTTCCAAATGCGGACTGACTTTCCCGCGCCCTTCGAATTGCAACAGCTGATCCAGCAGATACACGTGTTTGCCGCTTCTACGGTCACAGTACAATCTCCGCTTAAAGCGCACATTCCCGAACACTGTGTTGACGCTTGTTTCACGCTCGTCCTTTACTCGATAACGCTCTCGGTCCCGTTGCTCCAGGATCTGCTGATCCAGCGCCTCCAGTACCTGCTTCATCGCACGAGCGAATTCCTCCTGCATTTTCCGGAAAATCCATTGCTCAATCTCTTTCATCGTCGGCATTGTTGTGGTAAAGTGGCTCACAGGAGCTTCCTCCTTCTTGGTGTGTTGTGCGTCAAACATCACTTTACCAAGGGAGAAGCTCTTTTTCTATATCCGCTTTTTCCAATTCCTACACCCACAGAGATTTTACACTATCATCGGGTTGAGTCTTGCGCATGCCTGCCGGTTCGAGCGTCCATGCGTGGTCCGGGTCGTTGCGGATCTTCCAGGTGCGGACGGGACCGGCCATGACGTTGAGATAATAGACGTCGTAACCCGGAGGCGCAGACACCGGATGATAGCCCTTTGGCACGAGCACCGTCTCCCCATCCTTTATCGCCAGCGTTGAATCAAGCGAGCCGTCGTCCGTATACACGCGCTGAACGGCAAAACCTTGCGGCGGGTTCACCCGGTAATAATACGTCTCCTCCAGCAACGTTTCATCGGGCAGGGCATCCTGATCATGCTTGTGCGGGGGATAGCTGGACCAATGCCCCGGAGGCGTAAACACCTCGACAACGAGCAAGCTGTCCGCAGGCTTCTGTTCCGGCAAAATATGGTGAATATATCGCTGCGTCACCCCTTCTCCCCGGACTTCGCTGTCCATATCCTCTGGCCCGATCAGGCGAGCCGGATGGCCGCCATTCCGATCCGGCGCATGGCAGACCGCCAGCTCCAACTCGGTCACCGCTTCAATTTCGTACCGATTGCCGCCCGGCACATAGACCGCATACGGGGGAATGCGTTCAAATACGCTCATCCGCTCGCCAACCGCCTCCCACCGGGTCTCTGCCGTTGATACGTGGGCCTTCCCTTCCAAAATCACCAGGCAGTATTCCCGATCCTCTGTACTCCGTTCGATTTTCTCCCCAGGCTTCAGCCGGTACACGTCAAAGCCGACATAGCTCCAACCGGCGGATTCCGGCGTCACCGACAGCAGCGGGAGCTCGCCCGACGCTCCCTTGTCAGGACGAACGATTAGATTTGGCATTTTCTCATCTCCCTTCGCGTTCAGCATGGATCGATCCGGCCACATCCAGCTCCGACAGCTTGACGATCCGCCGTTCCTGAAGCGACAGCTTCGCTGCCCGAGCGATCCGCTCCGCCTGCAAGCCGTCCTCACCGTCAACCGGAACCGGTGTGCCGCTTAACACGCAGTCAATAAATTGCTGCGTCTCCAGGATGTACGCCTCGTTATAGCGCTCGAGGAAGAAGTATAACGGCTTATCGCTCTGCACGCCTGACGACGTGCTAAGCGCCACCGTGTTGGCGTAGTCGTTGTCGGCGTATGCCGCGCCAAGCGAGCCAAACGCTTCCGCACGCTGGTCATAACCGTACGCCGCTTGACGGCTGCAATCGATCACGCCCAACGCGCCGTTAGCAAAGCGCAGCGTCACGATCGCCGTATCCACATCGTCGTATTTCGCAAAAGCGGGATCGATCAGCACCCCGCCGTGCGCGGACACTTCCACCACCTCGCTGCCGGACAAATAGCGCGCCATGTCGAAGTCATGGATCATCATGTCCATGAAGATGCCGCCGGATACCGCGATGTAGGCTTCCGGAGGTGGACTCGGATCGCGGGACGTAATTTTAATAAGATGTACGTCACCGATTGCCCCCGACTCGACATGCTCGCGGACGCGGCGGAAATTGTGATCGAACCGGCGGTTGAAGCCCACCTGCAGCTTCACGCCGGCACGGCGCACCTCCTCCAGCGCCTCCTCCGTCTGACGGATATCCATGCTGATTGGCTTTTCACAAAAAATATGCTTACCGTTTCTTGCAGCGCTCTTGATGAGCGGAACATGGCTGTCTGTGGACGAGCAGATGAATACCGCATCGATGTCAGGATGATGAATCATCGCGTCGCTGTCGTTCGTGACGAGCGGAATCTCCCTCTCCCGTGCCCACTTCTCCAATTCGGCGTCCGCATACAAGTCGCTGATCGCGATGACCTCTGCTTGCGGCAGTCTTTTGAGATTACCCACGTGAATTTTGCCGATTCTCCCGGCGCCGATGACGCCGATTCTTAATTTATCCATGTCGTTCCTCCCACTTAACTTCAGCTTGGTTACAACCAGCGAGCGGTCACCATTTTTTTGCGCGTATAAAATTCGACCCCGTCTGTGCCGTTCGCATGCAAGTCGCCGTAGAACGACTTCTTGTAACCGGAGAACGGGAAGAACGCCATTGGTGCAGGCACGCCCAAATTAATGCCCAGCATCCCAGCGTCAATGGTCTCCCGGAAGGTCCGAACGTTGGCGCCGCTGCTCGTGAACAGACAAGCCCCGTTCGCGAATTCCGAGCGGTTGGCGAGTTCGATCGCTTCCTCCAACGTCTTCGCCCGCATGACCGACAACACCGGCGCAAAAATCTCATCTCTGCCGATCGCCATCTCGCCATTCACCTGATCAAAGATCGTTGGCCCGAGGAAAAAGCCTTCGCCGCTTGCCGCCGCATCTTCGCGGCCATCCCGAACGAGCACGGCGCCTTCGGTAATGCCGCTTTCGATGTAGCGAATCGTCCGTTCCTTGTGCGACTGCCGGATAACCGGGCCAAGGAGCACGCCTTCGTCGAGACCGTTGCCGATCTTGATCCTGTCCGCAGCTTCAGACAGTCTGGCGACAAGTTCGTCCGCGATGTCGCCAACGGCAACGACAACGGCGCAAGCCATGCAGCGCTCGCCAGCAGAGCCAAACGCCGCGCTGATAATCTCCTTGACGGCAAGGTCAAGATCCGCGTCCGGCATTACGATCGTATAGTTTTTGGCCCCAGCCAATGCCTGAACGCGTTTGCCGTTGGCCGCACCGGTCTTGTACACGTATTCCGCCACCGGTTGTGAGCCAACAAACGAGATCGCCTTGACGCCGGGATGCTGCAGCAAGCCGTTTACAACATCATGCGCACCGTGTACGACGTTCAGCACGCCAGGCGGCAGGCCAGCCTCATGGAACAGTTCAGCCAGCCGGTTCGCCAGCAGCGGCGTCCGCTCGGACGGCTTGAGCACAAACGTATTGCCGCACGCAATCGCCAGCGGGAACATCCAGCAAGGCACCATCATCGGAAAATTAAACGGCGTGATGCCACCGACAACTCCGAGCGGGTAGCGGTACATGCCGGATTCCAGGTTCGAGGCAATATCCGGCAGCTGCTTCCCCATCATCAGCGAAGGTACACCTGCGGCGAATTCGACGCATTCGATGCCGCGCAGCACTTCGCCGTGCGCCTCGTTAAAGCTTTTGCCGTTCTCTTGCGTAATCAGGCGGGCTAATTCATCCCAATGCTCCACAAGCAGCTGCTGGTACTTAAACAACACCCGTGCACGGCGCGGAACCGGTGTCCGGCTCCATGCGGTAAAAGCTTCGGCCGCAGCCGAAACCGCCTGATCCACCTCAGCCTGCGTAGACAACGGCACCTTCGCCAATACTTCGCCTGTTGCCGGGTTGTAGACATCCTCCGTTAGTTCGGATGCGGACTTAACCCATTGTCCGCCGATCCAGTTGTTTAGCGTCGTTGAGTTCATAGCGCATGTTCTCCCCGTTTCTATAGGCCGGCCCACTTGCCTCTCAAGTTAACCGGCTGTAATCTCCCCGCGCTCGCAGCGCTGAATATAGTCCTCCACCGCTTTGGCAGTGGGCATCGCGTCCGAACAGCTGTGACTCGAAATCACAATACTTGCTGCCGCCCCGCCAAAAGCCATGCTCCGGGCGACATCCCACCCGGACATTAGTCCGTGAAGGAAGCCGGAAGCATAGGCATCGCCGGCCCCAAACGTCTTGATGACCTTTGCTGGATACGACGGAGCGCGATGCTCCAGGCCATCCTCCGTATAGGCGATGGACCCCTCCTTGCCATGCTTGATGACGACGAGCTTCGCACCGCGATCGAACCACTTGGCAGCGGTGTACCGGTCACTGCGGTCGGAATTCTGCTCGAATCGCTCCATGCTGTCGAATTCCTCGCGCGTCCCGAGGATGATGTCGCTTTTCTCCGCTACAAGGTGGCAGTACACCGCCGTTTCCTCCGGCGATTTCCAGGTATAAGGCCGATAGTCGATATCAAAAGCGACCGGAGTCCCGTGAGCCCGGGCATACTCCAGGGCGACGAATACCGCCTCCCGAGACGGACTTGCGGCCAGTGCTGTACCCGAGATCAAGAGCGCTCTGCTCTCCGCAATCAGCGATTCATTCACCTCCAGCGGGCCAAGCTTCAGATCGGCCACATTATCCCGATACATCAGGATGCTGCAATCCGTAGGGCTCTTGATTTCCGTGAACGCAAGCCCGGTGACCGCGCCGGTGTGGTCCGTCGAGACGCCGCTGTCGTCGATGCCGTTATCGCGCAGGTACGTTCGAATAAATCGGCCCATCTGATCGTCGGCCAATTTACCGATGAAGGCGACGCGCCGGCCGAGCCGGCTCATGCCGATGGCAATATTCGCGGGCGAACCCCCAACATACTTGGTGAACGTCACCGTCTGCTCCATCGGGCGGTTAATTTCGTTCGCGTTAAGGTCAATACATAGCCGTCCAAGCGCCGTGAGGTCAAACCTCCGGTTCTCCGGGAACAGCGAAACCAACGTTGTCATGAAGGGTCCCCTCCTTCAGCCGGAATCAGCGAGTGCAGATAGGCAAGCGCCTTCGCTGCATATTCCCGCGGCGGATGCTCCGCCGGATCCTGCTCGCCCTCAAGCATGGCCCAACCGCTGTAACCGCGGCTGATCAGCTCAGCGATGATCGGCCCAAAATCGATGCAGCCGTCGCCCGGAACCGTGAATACGCCTTCACGAATGCAGGTGATGAAGTCGGAGCCGGCTTCTTTTAGCTTACGCAGCCTGTCGTCGCGCACGTCCTTCAGATGAACGTAGGCGATGCGGTCGTAATGCTTGCGGAGCACTGTCAGCGGGTCCGCCCCGCCGTACAGCGCGTGCCCGGTATCAAACAGCAGCCACACCGATTCCGGATCGGTCAGCTCCATCAGCTTGTCGATCTCATCGGGCCCTTCGATGACCGTGCCGCCATGGTGGTGGTAGGTCAGCTTCAGCCCGTACTCGCGGGCGATGCGGCCGGCAGCGTTAAGACCTTCAGCCAAGCTGCTCCATCCCGCATCGTCCAAAGAAATAACGTTCCGCTCGTTTGGCGTTCGTCGCGGATCAAAGTGCAGTGAACCGCCAACTTCACACGTGCTTATCACCTCAGCCCCCATCTCTTTCAGAAACTTTACATGCTTCCGGTATGCCTCCAGTTCCTGCTCCCGATAAGCCGGGTCGGAGAAGAGCACCGACTTCCATTGCGAGACCAGCTGGATGCCGCGTTTGGACAACTCCTGCTTCAGCAAGCCGATCTCGGTTGGATATTTTCTCCCCATCTCCGTTCCCGTCAGACCCAGCGCTTGGATATCATCCAGGATTTGTTCATACGTGGTGTCCGCTCCATGCTCCTTGACGTCTTCCCCCACCCAATTAATGGGATGCGCCCCTAAGCGAAAAGAAAAACCACCCATCCTCATCCCTCCCCGTTGCCGGTTTCGATTAATAAGCTCTTGCCTGCCGAATCCGCTCGTTCATGGCTTCGTGGGCCTTCATAACCCGTTCGCCGGTTGAGACCGCAGGGACGCCTACGTTCCACCAGGACTCATAGCCCTCCGTATTGGTGCCAGGCAGCACCGCGATCTCGATCAGCGTCGTCCGCGTCTCTGCCTGGGCCAGGCGAAGCGCCTCGCGCAGTTCCTCCGCGTTCGAAGCTTTGTACGAAGCCGCGCCAAGACTGCGGGCGTGTGCAGCGAAGTCAATCGGAAGCACATCGCCCGTATAGCGGCCTGTGCCAGCCTCCCGATAACGGAATTCATTGCCGAAGCCATCGCTTCCGTGCTCGCGCTGCAGGTTATGAATGCATTGGAAGCCGTGGTTATTAAACAGCAGCACCGTCATTTTCCGGCCTTCCTGCAGGCTGGTGATCAGCTCGGAATGAAGCATTTTAAATAGCCGCCGTCCCCTACCAGGGCGTAAACCTCCTGCTGCGGTGCTGCCAGCGACACCCCAAAGGCGCCGTTCACTTCATAACCCATACAGGAGAAGCCGTATTCCATATGGTAGGTATCCGGCCGGGACGTCCGCCACAACCGCTGCAGGTCACCAGGCAGACTGCCCGATGCGCATACGATAATCGCGTCGTCGCCGATCACTTCGTTGATCACCCCAAGCGCACGTGTCTGCGCAAGCCCGTCTTCGCGTTCCAGCCCATATAACCGGTCGACCTCCCGATCCCACTCGGCCTTGAGCGCTTCGATCTCCGTTTCGCCGTAAGCTGACGCATACCCCGCCGCCGCCAAAATTTCCGCAAGCGCCGGCAGCGTTGCCTTCGCATCTCCCGCAAGCGGGATCCCGTCCAGCTTGACGCCGTCCAGCCGGCTGACGTTCACATTCACAAACAGTGCGTCTTCCCGGTACGCCGACTTGGATGCGGTCGTAAAGTCGGAATACCGCGTACCGACGCCGATGACGAGATCGGCCTGATGGGCGAGCCGATTCGCCGCGAGGCCGCCGGTGACTCCAATACCGCCGACGTTAAGCGGATGGTTCCAAGGCAGGACGCCTTTGCCCGCCTGCGTCTCCGCCACCGGAATGCCAAAGCGCTCGGCGAATGCCGCCAGCTCAGCCTCCGCCCCGGAATAACGCACGCCGCCGCCTGCAACGATGATCGGACGGCGCTTGGCTGAGATGGCTTCCGCCGCCCGACGGAGCGCCTCCTCAGACGGACGATGCCGCTCAATGACATGCACCCGCTTGTCAAAAAACGCCTCCGGGTAATCATAAGCCTCTGCCTGAACATCCTGCGGAAGCGCAAGCGTCACCGCCCCCGTCTCTGCCGGGTCCGTCAGCACGCGCATCGCGTTCAGCGCTGCGGTCATCAACTGCTCCGGACGAACGATGCGATCCCAATACTTGCTTACCGGCTTGAAGCAATCCGTCGCCGCGATCGTGTAGTCGTGGCCGGCTTCCAGTTGCTGCAGCACCGGATCAGGCTGCCGTGAGGCGAAGTTGTCGCCGGGCAATAGCAGCAGCGGGATACGATTGACCGTTGCCGTCCCTGCTGCGGTCACCATGTTCAGCGCGCCAGGACCTATCGAGGTCGTGCACGCGTAGATGCGCCGGCGCCGCGATTGCTTCGCAAACGCGATCGCCGCATGGGCCATGCCTTGCTCGTTCTTGCCTTGCACGTATACTAGCTTGCCTGGGCTTCGTTCCAGCGCCTCGCCGATGCCCGTTACATTGCCATGGCCAAAGACGCCCATGACCCCAGCCACGAACTTCGTCTCGACACCGTCGACGGATACGTATTGATTGTCCAGAAACCTTAACAACGCTTGTGCCATTGTAAGCCGGATCGTCCGCATTTTGCCCTCCCACTTTTCATTAATCGCTTTAAAATACAACGCTTTCATTTCTAACGGAATGATACAATGAATTTTAGTGAAGCGCTTAATTAACTTTTTACTATAAATTTAAAGTAAGCGCAATCATTTTTTTTAGGCTTGGGTCGATCTCGACAAAGGTTGCGATATATCGGGAATGTCTGAGATATCAAGTCGAAGCGGTGGTTATTGGGACGAGCATGGACAAACAAAAAAATAAAACAACCCGGTATCATATTTACGATCCCGGGTTGTTTTCATGATAATCTAGTAAAGCGCTTTACGTTATATATTATGATTTCATAGAAGGCCTCCCTCGCCTACGATTTCCATCGTCTGGAGGATAAGCCCATTCCACGCGAAAAACTGCCAAGCCATCGGGCGAGCAGCACGCCAAGGATTGCTCCTGCCAGCAAGCCCAACGCCGGAGAATACAACTTGGCGCCCAGCGCCGCTGTCCAAACGATGACCGCAGGCAGCAACAGCAGCTGCATGGCCGGCGCCCCGCTGCGGTATTCCAGCGACTCCTCCAGCGGGAGAATCGACATCAGCTCGCGCTCAAAGAAGGATTTTCGGTGGCCATTCAGCCAGTAGACCAATAGCACAAGCAATGCCACATACACAATCAGATTCACTGCAGGATATGGCGGCAAGACGATGGCAGCTAATCCAGCCAACGTCATTTGGGCGTACAGCTTCCACTCGCTGCCGCGAAAGAACGCCTTGACCAGCGCCTCGGCGATGCGAGCCTCCGGCTGGCGTGAGCGCGTTAGTCGGCGCAGGCGGCGGAATAACCAAGGCTTGGAGCCTCCGGGCCGCGGAGGTTTGGGCCGCTCAACCGCCGGAGCGAGGAGCAGTGCAGTCAGCCTCGTACGCTGCCGCTCCTCCTCGCGAACCTCGGCATCAAAGCGGCCCCGCAGGCGGAAGCGGAACCAGCCGAGCGCGCCGGCAAGCAGCGCCAGCACCGGCAGGGCGATCCCGGTCGCCAGCCCGGCTGGCCGCCCGGCTTCCGCCGACGTTGCGGCCCAAGCGGCCCAAGCCCCGAAGCCCGCCGCCAGAGCCGAATAGGCCAGCGAACGCAGCACCAGCAGGCGCCAGCCTGCGGTTAATACGCCAAGTAACTGCTGGATGAGCATCTGCACGATTTTTGCGGCCCACGCGACGACATAGACGCCGCCAATCATTGCCCAACTCATCCCATAAACGCGAACCAGCAGTGGACTTAGCACAGCGATGGCAAGGGCCAGCACCACGGCTTGAACCACGGCTGATGCGGCCAGTCCGCTAAGCATTAACCTCTTGATCCATTGGGGCCGCTGACGCAAGAATAGAACATCTGCCGCTTCGATATAGAAGGATATCCCGCCGCTGCTATACAGAACTAGCAGCAGCAGGACCGGAATCATCGGGTATGGCAGCCCGGCCAGCCAAGCCGGCAGCTCCTCCCGCCATAATCCGTAATACGCTCGACCGCCTAACAGCAACCCGGGAATGCCAAGATATAACAGGATCGTCAAATCAAACGTAAACTTCAAGACGCCCAGCTTCTCCCGCAACCGGTCACGCCAGCGCCGAAGGAACAAGCGCCTCACCGTCATGGATACCATTGATGCTGCGGATGCCGCAGGCGTCATTGTTGTCATCGATGTTTTGCTGCTCAACCCGCGCCCCCCTCTCTCTGTTTTCCGGGCTCCATCTTTTTTATTGACACCGCTCTCATCAATCATTGACAGTTAAAGCATCGAAGCAATCAAACAAGGAAGCCCCCGGCATCCCCGCAGCCGCACGGATATCGTCCAGCGAGCCGCCCGCTTTGACCTGTCCGTCGGCAACAAGAATAAAATCATCACAAATCCGTTCCGCCGTATCCAACACGTGCGTGGACATCAACACGCCGGCACCGCGGCGGCGCTCTTCTTCCAGCAAGCCAAGAAAATCTTTGGTTGCCCGCGGATCCAACCCAATAAACGGCTCGTCCACAATATATACGTCCGGACGGCCAAGAAACCCGATCATCAGCATCATTTTCTGCCGCATGCCTTTGGAGAAGCCTCCCGGCAACAAGTCGCGCGCGTCAGTCATGCGGAATTTCTCCAGCAACGCCGCAGCTTCCCGCTCAAACGTGGACTCGTCCATTCCATATACGGCAGCAGCCAACCCCAAATGCTCCCATAACGTCAGCGTATCGTAAAATACCGGCTGCTCCGGAATATAAGCATAATGGTTCGCCCCGCCATGAAAGGTCACCTCTGCGTCTGCAAACGGCAGCAAGCCAAGGATCGCCTTCAGCGTGGTGCTCTTCCCCGCTCCGTTAGGCCCAATAAGCCCGGTAAGAACACCGGGCTTCACTTCAAGCGAAATTTGCTTGATGGCGGCCTTTCCTGACTCATACCCCGCCTCATGAATATTCACTTCCAACCATGCTTGTGTTTGTTCCAATAAGAATCTCCTCGAATCTCCAGTCATTTCTTTCATTATAAGGCATGATGGCTTTTTGTACATGTCGCACCGGAAACCAGGAAAATCAAGCTACTTCCGTTACGCCTTCACAGCCTCTACAGCCTCCGCACCCGAAACCGCTGGCACAGCTGCGGCACGATCCCGCTTCATAATGGCGGGAGCAATCGACAAGAGCAGGAAGCCCATAACGGCCATGAGGCTGCCCGATAGAATGAAGGCGGGCTCCGGCCCAAAGGCGGTCACCAGTGAGCCGCCAAACAGCGGTCCAATCAGCGTTGCGGTCGAAGTCAAGCTCGATACCGTACCGAATACGCGTCCGGTCACCGCTTCCGGGGTCCGCTGCTGCAACGTAACCTGAAACGGGATAAACGTCATCCCCGCACCTAACCCGGCGAAGGCGAACAGTGCCAGCATTAACGCCATCACTCCTTCGGTAAACGTGACCTGGCTTGCGATAAAGCCCGCTGCCGCGAACACCAACCCCAGCATGGCACCGCCGATCCCCATTTTATACAGCGGCGTAAGCTTGAGGTGCCTCGTGAGCCACGCTGCAGTTAAGGTCCCTACCCCGCTAAACGTGATGCACCACCCCAGCAAATCGTCGGGCACCCCGGGGATCTCCCGGAACAAGACCACAGCTTGCGAATCAGCGATTTGCAGAACAAGCAAACACGCGCACAAAGTCAACGTGGCAACGGCAAGCAACGGAATGCCGCCGATGATTTTGATGCCGGCCGCCATTTCTGCCCAAAACCCCCGCTTCTGTTTCCCGGATGCCGCTGATTCCCCGGCTTCCCCTTCCACCGGTTTCGACAATGCTGCAACGCTCCGCAACTTGCCCGGCACCTTGGTTAGCAAGAGCGCCGAAACGAGAAAGGTTCCCGCATCCACCACAAAACATACGGTTACGCTAAATACCGCCGTCAGCATCCCGCCCAGAGCCGGACCGATAATTTTGGTGCCCTGTTCAATGATCGCACTGTAGGAAACGGCCTGTTCCAACTGCTCATGCGGCACAATCTCTTTAATTTTCCCGTTCTTCGCCGGGGAGAAGATGACGTCCAAGATTCCCTTGAAGATCAACAGGACGTACACCTGCCAGATCTCCATTACGAACACGAAGCCGAGCAGCACCCCAAACCGCACAAGGTCGGAGAAGACCATCAACTTTCTGCGTTCAAATCGATCCGCAAGCATGCCCGCCAACGGTCCGCCCAACAATACCGGCAACACCATACAAAGCGAGACCATTGTAATTTCCCAAGGCGTGGCCTGCCATTTCAAGCCAACCATCGTCAGCAAGGCGAGCAAATACAACCAGTCGCCGATGTTGGATACCAACTGCGCCGATAACAGCGCTAAATAAGCACGATTTCGCAAGAGGCCGGAAGTTTCCCGGCTGGCCAAACCTTTCCCCAATCTTCTCATCTTCGACATCCCCTACTCCGCTTTGATTTATGAAGTTATCTTAATGAAACGGAAGGGGGATTCCATCCGTCTCGGGGCCGATTCCGTCCCTGCGCCGCAGAATGAAATTTTTGCGGTCCTAAGGCAGAGGGGATTACATTTATTTCCATACAAAAAAGACGCAAATTGTGATAAATTATATTTTTTTTAAATCTCAGGTGGTTTAAGATTACAAGTACTCGATCAAGTTCAAAGATTCACAAATATAAAATAAGGGCGGGATACACATGATGACCACCGAACAACGCGGAACGGATTTGTCACTGCATTTGTACCGGGTTTTTGCCAAATCATTTAAGAGCGTCAACGAGCATGCGGTCATGGGGAGCAAAATCCAAGGATTTAATCCTACGGCCTTTGCCGTTCTGGAGGTCCTGTATTACAAAGGCTCTCAGCCGATTCAACAAATCGGCGCGAAGCTGCTGCTGCAAAGCGGGAACGTGACGTATGTGATCGATAAGCTGGAAGCGGCCGGATTGCTGCACCGAACGCCTTGCCCGCGCGACCGTCGTGTAATTTATGCCAATCTGACACCTAAAGGCAAAGAGCTGATGGACCGGCTGTATCCGGAGTATGCGGAGCGGATTGACCACGCGCTGAGCGGGCTGACCGATGAGGAGAAGAAGGTCATGATTGAATTGCTGAAGAAAATGGGCCGTGAAGCTGAGAAGCTTGCCCCGTTGCTGCGGAAGTAAGATCCAAATAGGCTGTATCCATGGCTCATCGGCATGATGAACCTGGACACAGCCTACTTCGGGAAATCCGTGAGAATTTCCTTACATACAAATAGAGGGATGAAATCACCTTATCTTTAGGAGCTATGGGCCGCCCGATAAGGTGATTTTTTATGGTAGCTCCAACCCTTAATGGGTCGGGTCCATATCCTTGTTGTGATCACGGTTTTCCATATTGGTGTGCCGTCGGTCATTCACCTTTTGTTGCATCTGTTGGGCATGATGGGCGTTGACCGGGGTCCGGTCCAGATCCTCTACGACATTCGTCAAATTTTTATCGATTCCCGATTTGCTTCGTGCCATCGCATAGGTCCTCGCTTTCTCGTTGTTAAGGGTTCGTCAGCGGCGCCAAAGCTTGCGCGCATTCATGAATATGACGGACATAGTCTCCGGTTAACTCCTGAATTTCCTGGCTGTTCTCCGCAATGGCCTGCCCATCCCGCTCCACATCTACCAGCTCGACACGAACCTCGCGCGGGTCCATATAAGAGCATTGAAAATCGAAGGAATAAAGCTGATGTCCCGCCGCATTGATATGAATCCGCAGCCCCTGGGGGTCCGCCCCATCAGCTTGCACCTGTACGGAGTCTCCCGGGTTCAAGTATTCCGGCAGCTGCTTCTGCCAAGCGTTGACGAGCGTGTGTTGGTCCACATTCATGACCTTGTTCATAGTTACACCTCCCCTTTCCTATTAAGGTGCGGAGAGGCAGGCTTTTTTATACCGTTTCATGTAAAAGATACGGCAAACCGCGGTCCACTCAAAGGTCGCTGGAAAGCCAAACGGGCCGTCCCCATTTCGCAGAGACCGCCCGCAGCAACAACATGATTTAAGCTCTATCGATGGAGGGTTCCCCCGCCTCAACGTCCTCCTCTTGCTCCGGTGCTTGGTTGCGCAGCCCGAAAGCGAATAAGATGCCCACGATCCCAAGCACAGCCATGACGATAAACAGCGTATCCAAGCTTTGCGCCAGCACTTCCTTTAGCTCGCTCCACAGATCAGGGGCAAGCAAGTGGACTTTCTCTGGTGACAGCAGTTGGTCGATATCATCCTGGGAGATTGGAATCCCTGACGCCGTGCCGTTCTTCGTCCGGGCGACAATCTGCAGATTAATCAAGGTACCAAAGGCGGTGACCCCAATCGTCTGCCCAATCGATTTGACGAAGGAATTTAGCGCCGTAGAGGCGCCGCGCAGGTTATAACCAACGGAGGATTGGGAGATGATCGTAAATACGGTAAACGAAAAACCAAACCCGATCCCGTACAGCGCGTTATAAATCAACAGCGGCCAGATCGGTGTTCCGCCTTGGATCGTAGCCAATCCTAACGCACCGAGGGCGATGATCACCATTCCGATCAGCGAAGTGTTACGGGAGCCGCGGGTAATGATCCAACGGCCGCCCAACACCGAGCCAAGCATCCAACCGATGGACATGGGGGCGAGTACGAGACCGGAGGTCGTCGCATTTTGCCCCTGCACTCCTTGAACCCAGAGCGGCAGATACGAGGTTAACCCGATGAGCAGGGCGCTTGCCAACAGACTGGTGATATTGGAGAAGGCGATATCCCGGATACGGAACAGCTTCAGCGGCACCAGCGGTTCCTCGGCCCGTTGCTCAACGACGAAGAACAGCACCAGGAAGCAGGCCGCCACAGCAAAAATCCCGATCAGCCAAGGCGAAACCCAATCAAACTGTTGTCCGCCCGTCGCCAGCCCAATCAGCAAAGCGGAAACGCCAATCGTAAAGGTGACCGCTCCCAAATAGTCCACCTTCACCTTCCGATTTTCAATCTGTTCATGCAGATAGACGATGATGAAATAGAGCGACAGCAGGCCAAACGGTACATTAAAATAGAATGCCCAACGCCAATTCAATGAATCCACGACATATCCGCCCAGCAGCGGCCCGATCAAAGAAGAAATGCCCCAAACCGAGCTGATCCAGCCCTGAATCTTGGAGCGTTCCTCGATGGAATAAATGTCGCCGATAATCGTAAACGTCACCGGCAGCAGGCCGCCGGCTCCGATCCCCTGCAAGGCGCGGAACCCGATCAGCTGTCCCATGCTGTGCGCCGTGCCGGACAGGACCGAACCCGCCAAGAACAGCAGGGAACTGATCACAAACACCGGTTTGCGGCCGTACAAATCGCTGATTTTCCCAAAAATCGGCGTAGTGACGGACATGGTCAGCAAATAGGCGGTAAACACCCAGCTCAGCAGCCGGGCGCCGCCCAGATCGCCAACGATCCGCGGGCCTGCCGGACCGATGACAGTCCCTTCGATCGCCGCTAAAAACGTGGACAGCAGCAAGCCCGTTAAAATATAATTCCGTTTCAATTGCATTGGTTTCATGATGAATAAAACTTCCTTTCTTTACTTTCCGGGCAAGGATTCCATAAACACTCATTATAATTCAACCCTCTGAAAAAAGAAAGCGGACAACAAACACAGGCCCTTTCCTGGTTTGTCGTCCGCATGTTTACGTATCGTCTATTGGATCGTCTGCTTCATCGTTATCGTACCGTTTCCTGTCCAGCTTTAATCCCGCTCTTCGTCCTGAAGCTGCCCTTCCGCGATCCGCCAACGCTTGACCCGTTGGCCTTCAAACAACTCCGGCTCATGGGTGATCATGATCAGCGCGGCACCTTGGTCCAGCGCCTCACGGCACAAAGCCGTTAACAAGCGGACACCGCTGTAATCGATGCCCGCCGTGGGCTCATCGAGAATATACAGCCGCTTCGGGCAGATCATGACAGAGGCTGCGCTCAGGAGCCGCTTCTCCCCGCCGCTTAACCAATACGGGGAATCGCCGGTTTTACCGCTTAAGCCGATCGCCTCCAGCATCCGTTCCGCGCGCTGCCGCCATTCCTCCGGCACAGGATCCCGCGGCCGCAGCCCAAGCTCAGCGCGCGGGCTGTACAGCAGCTCGTCCAGCACCGTCGAAGCAACGAATTGCTGCTCCGGCTGCTGGAACACGTAGCCGATCTCGGACGCCAGATCGTACAGCGTCCGGCGAGCGGTATCCTTGCCCTGCCAGAACACCGTCCCTTTGGGCGGGCGCAGAAGGCCCATCAGCAGGCGGGACAATGTGGTTTTGCCGGAGCCGTTGTCCCCGCACAGCAGCCGCCATTCGCCAGGGTACAGCGTGAGGCTAACATCCCGCAGCACCGGCTCGGCCCCGCGGGCGAAGGCGTAGCTGAGCCCGCGCGCTTCGAGCAGGGGGGTGCGGAACACCGGCGCAGCGGCCGCGGGAGCCGGGGCGGGCGCTGCGGGACGCTCGGCGGCGGGCGTGTGCTCGGCTGGAGCTTGAGCGAGCTCAGCCGAGACGGCCGAGACACGCGCCGGGGCTGGGGCCGGCGCTGAGGCGAGCTCCGCTGCCGTCGCCTTAGCAAGGGCGGCGTGCCCCTCCGGGCCGCCGCCGCTTGGGCCTGGGCCTGCTGCCGCCGCCGATGTGCCGGCCGGCAGCAGGCCCAGCGCTTCCAGCCGCGCGCTCGCGCTGCGGCGGATGCGCTCCGCCGGACCGTCCAACGCGACGGTTCCGGCGTCCAACACGACGAGCCGCGGCGCAGCCAGCGCGAGCTCGTCCATCCGGCCGGACATCGTCACGATGGTCCGGCCTTCGCCGTGCAGGCGGCGCAGCAGCGCCAGCAGCCGCCGGCGCGAGGCGGCGTCGAGGCTGGCCGCCGCCTCGTCGAGCACGAGCAGCGGCGGCTCCAGCGCCAGCACCGCCGCGATCGCCGTGCGCTGTCGGCCGCCGCCGGACAGCGCGTGCACGGGCGTCAGGCGGCGAGGCGT
Source organism: Paenibacillus sp. MB22_1 (assembly GCF_047200555.1). Lineage (NCBI taxonomy): Bacteria > Bacillati > Bacillota > Bacilli > Caryophanales > Paenibacillaceae > Paenibacillus > Paenibacillus sp. MB22_1. Next base: position 2,019,947 of record NZ_JBLADV010000002.1, on the reverse strand, counting down.
CAACGCCACCGCCGCCAGCGCGTCCGAGACCCGCCGTTCCAGCTCGGCGGCGGGCACGCGCAGGTTCTCCGGGCCGAAGGCGACTTCGTCTTCGACCCGGCCCTGCACGAGCTGCGCGTCGGGGTCCTGGAACACGACCCCGACGCGCCGGGCGACCTCGCCGATCTCCGCTTCCGCGGGATCGACGCCGTGCACGCGCACTCGGCCCGAGCGGCTCCCTCCCCCGGCGCGGGGAAGATAACCGCTGATCAGCTGCGCCAGGGCCGATTTGCCGCTGCCGCTCGCGCCGACGACCGCCATCCACTCCCCGCGTTCCACGGTGAGCGTCACGTCGCGCAGCGCCGGGACTCCGCCGGGCTCAAACGCATAGCTGACGTCCTGCAGCTCCAATGCCGGTTCCGGCATTTTACGCCTCCGCCCGGCGGCCGACCGCGAAGCGGCGAAGCAGCCCGCTGCTAGCCAACGCATCGCCCAGCAGTTTGACCAACAGCCCGCACAGGATCATGCCGCTTAATACCCGAACGACGAGGGCGATCAGCAGAACATCCATGCCCCACTTCGTATAACCGTACATCTGGGCCGCAAAAAAGAACCACAACGGCACCATCGCCCCGCCGGTAATCAGCAGCATCGGCAAGCTCCAGTTTTTATAACGTACGAGGGCAAAAGCCGCCTCCACAATCACCAAATAACAAGCCGCAGCCACAAAGCAGGACAAAATGCCATACGCCGTTCCCATAAACGCTTGGACAACCGCACCGATACCATAGGTGATCAGGGCCGTCCCCGGTTTGCGGATAATATAATACGCCAGCAATCCGTAAATCATATACAAACCGGTGATCGTTGAGGTGAGGATCGGTCCCCCCAGCCCATTCAGCGCTTGATTCACCGGTGACAGAAACACCGTCATGACCGCGTTAGCCGCTGCCAGCATCGCCATAAGTACAATATCAAGCGTCGTAAAGCGCTGAAGCACTTTGTCGGAACTTCCTTCTTTCACTTGAACCATCCTCTCATCCATTTGAATTGTTAACCACAAGTGATAATTTAGGTTAACAATTTGTCCGCGTCAAGTCCTTTTTTTCAAATTTAACCTGAACTGCCTTATCTCTAGGGCCCGCATGCTTGTAAAAAGTGAACATCCAACAAGTCAAAATCCGTTACAGCATCCACAGGCCCGCAGTCAACACCAAGCTTGCCAGCATCGTCCATACGCCAACCGCCTTCAGCGGCACATCCCGCAAAAATGTGCGCTCCCGGTACGCACCAAAGCCCTTCACGTCCATCGCTCCTGCGGTTTGTTCCACACGCCGAATCGCTCCGGTGAACACGGTGACCAACTGCCCCCGCCACTGCGCAAGCCGTTCTGCAACCCCCCGCGGTTTGCGACCCAACCGAAGTTTACGGGCGGCTGCCGCCTGTCTTCCTTCCTCCGCAAGCAACGGCAAGAACGTCATCGCCAGCGAAACGCCAAACACAAACCGGTAAGGCAGCTTCAAACGGGTCGACATCATCACAACAAAATCCTTGGGATTCGTGGACTCGATATAAGCCAGCGAGGACAAAAACAAATTCACCAGCCGCAAAGTCACGGCGGCAGCGTCCTCAAGCGCAGTGGCCGAAATCGGCAGGAATCCCCCGCCCCCGGCACTTCCCTCCCGAAGCTGCACCGCCAGCGCGGTAACCACAAATAACGGCAGACCAAAGCCTAAGATCCAGGCGATGCGCCGCAATAACCGGGCCCAGCCAATCCCGGCCCCCAGCTTGGCCCCCGCCACCAATACCAGCAGCAAGATCACCTGCCGCTGCAGCTCGTCCCAATGCATGGCAAGCGCAGCGATACAAGCTAATGCGACCAGCTTACTGAGTGGGTCCAAGTGGTGCAGCATTCCGCCGCCATATTTTTTTTCAGACTTCATCATCGTTAGGTTATTCCTCCCGAGTAATACTCTTTCTTCAACAAAGAATACATCAACAAATCAACAAAACCGTTCTCCGTCTTCTGATACTCCCGCAACAGCCCTTCTTCCATGAACCCAAACGCTTTCAGCAACTTGCGGGAAGCGTTGTTGCGTGGATCTACCAGCGCTTCTATCCGGTTCAGTCCCATCGTCTCGTAGCCGTACGCAAGCAGCATTCGCAGCGCCTCCGACATATACCCGTGCCCCCAATATTCCCGGCCTAGGTCATAGCCGATTTCCCCGCGATAAGCCCCGGCCAGCTCCCAAACATTAAAGCCGCAGCTGCCAATCAGCTTCTGTTCATCCTTCAGCTCAATGCCAAAACGTAGCGTATCCTCGCTCTCAGATAAACCATTCAGCAGGTTAATCATTGCCCAAGTATCCTCCACCGAGGCAAACGGCGGAAGATTCATATACTTAATGACTTCCGGATCGCTCCAATACCGAAACATCACCTCGGCATCGCTTCGCTCCATCCGCCGCAGCCTTAGCCGTTCGCTTTCCAGCACAGGAATGTCTCCGCCGCATTTGTACACGCCCGCCTTCTCCCCCTTTCCACCTGTGGTCATTAATCGCTACATCCTTTACTAGCTAATCATATCGGAATGGGCTCGTCAAAGGGACGGGGTAAATTTTCCGTATGGCGATTTTCCTTCCAACTTTTCGGTGATACTATAAAAACGTAAGAGAGCTTCACGGATAGGCTCGCAAGGAGGAACCCAGCGACATGGTATTTACGATCGTTATTTTGTTCTTCATGCTGATTGTATTGGCATTCGTAAGCGGCTTGCCGCGGTTTGCGGTGCGCCAAATCACCCAGATGCGGCTGCAGACGAACGAGAGCATTTACGAGTATTTGGAACGAACCGGGGTATTTACCCGCGACCAATTCGAACGGCTGCCCAAACGACAGGTTCAAGTCCGATCCCGAGATGGGCTGAAGCTCAACGGGTATGTTTTGGAACTGTTTCCTGGAAGCCAACGCTGGATGATCATCGTACACGGCTATACGGTTTCCTTGCTCGCCTCCACGCAATACATTGACGTGTTCCGGAAGGCAGGGTTTAACATTCTGCTGGTCGATCAACGTCGACATGGCGGCAGTGAAGGAAACTACACGACCTATGGATATCAGGAAAAATACGATGTCCAAGCCTGGGTAAACTGGATTTTGGAGAATTACGGGGAGAATAGTGTGATCGGCCTGCATGGCCAATCTTTGGGGGGTGGAACGGTGCTGGAGTATCTTGCCATCGCCCATCCGAACGTGAAATTTGTGATCGCGGACTGCCCTTACTCGGACTTGACGGAGCTCATTCGACATCAGATCACCAAGCTGAACAAGCTTCCGGCCAAACCGCTCTTGCCGCTGGTCGATAAGCTGCTGCATCGCAAAGCCGGCTTCCGGCTGCACCAGGTCAGCCCAATTAAAGCCGTTGAGAACAGCAAGCTGCCGGTGTTATTCATCCACGGTACGGAGGACAACTACGTTCCGACTTATATGAGCCGGGAAATGTACCAAGTGAAGCCTGAACCTAAAGAACTGCTGCTCGTGGAAGGCGCGGTCCATGCCAATGCCTACGGCATCAACCCGAAGCGGTATGCCGAAGTGGTACATGGCTTCATCGAGAAGGTTCTTGGCGCGGAAATGCCAGAGGCCGCTTACTTGCCGAGCATTTGACTTTGGGCCATCACGATATACTGGTCCAGGCGCTGGCTTATTTCCAGAATGGCGCCGCTGCTGAAGTTATCTTGAGTAGCGGCATTCATCAATTCCGTGCGCAGGTGCTCGATGGTCGCCTTCAAGTCGTTGCTGATTTTATTATTGGTACGGCTTGTGCCTCGGAGAGATTGAGGTACCATAAAAATCACCTTTTCATTAATCTTGTCCCTATTTTACCGCATGATGCCAAAAAACATATTTTGCAAATTTGATAAAAAATAGCACTGAGTGTCGGACTTTGTAAGATATAAACGGTTCTTCGCTCTTAGGGATGCTATCCCTCGACAAAAAACTTCTTTATAATAGTTGTATCGCTGCCGGCAACCTTATCTCGCCCGCAGTTTTTAAGGAGGGAATCATGCATGTTTCATGCCAATGAATATAGCGGTACCCGCGAAGAGCGGCAGCAAGCCGTCTTGTCGCAGCTTCAAGCGCTCATCAGCGGGGAGACTAACCAGGTAGCCAATCTAGCCAATGCGGCTGCGCTGTTGAACCATTACCTGGAGGATATCAACTGGGTCGGCTTTTACTTATACGACGGCAACGAGCTGGTGCTCGGACCGTTTCAAGGCCTGCCGGCCTGCATCCGGATCCCGCTTGGCAAAGGGGTCTGCGGCACCAGCGCAGAACGCCGCGAAACGCTGCGGGTGGAGGATGTCCATGCTTTTCCAGGCCACATTGCCTGTGATGCGGCATCCAACAGCGAGATCGTCGTACCGATCGTTAAGGAAGACCGGCTGATCGGCGTCCTGGACATCGATAGTCCGCGGAAAGGACGCTTTGACGCGGAAGACCAAGCGTTCCTCGAACAATTTGTGGCGACGCTGGCCCAGCAGCTGCCGGTTCCCGCTTAACGGGGATTACACTTCAACTGCGACTGTTACTCAGACTGGGATCCTTACCCCAACTCACTCTCACTGTAGCCGCTGCGATTCCTGCAAAAGTGCAGTTATTTTAGTCAAAATGGGAGAAAATCACGAAATTGATGCAAAAGTGCAGTTTTTTTCGCTCGAAACGCCGGATTTCCGGAAATGGGCAGAAAAAGCCTGCACTTTTGCAGTTTTTTAGCTCCAAATCGTACTTTTGACAGAAAAAACTGTACTTTTGCAGCTATCTCCCCCCTAGCGAACAAAACTAAAGCGCGAGCCTAAGGACCGAACGAAACGGACCTCTAAACTCGCGCTCTTTCATTATGCCTGACGCCTGGCTAACTACCGCGCAAAGTTAATCCTCCCCCGGTTTCTTGATAATCATCAAGCCTTCCACGTGCCGTTTGCTCATCAGCTTGCGCTTTTTCCGGTTTTCCTTCGAGTCGAACACGATATCCAAATCGTAATCCTCCGGATACAGAGACTCGCTCTTAAGATAAGGCTTTAATCGCTTATGGTTCACCTTGATTTTCTGCTTCTGCACCTGAACTAACGCCATTCCTCGCAAATCCGGCGGTTCCACGACGATACCAATCTTCCCGATGGAAGTGACGAGAACGGCGTCGCCCACCTCAAACTTGCGGGACGGCGGAAGGGCTGCTTCTCCGGTTGCCGCCTCAGCGTCAGCGGGTTTCCCGGCCCCCGTTACGGTCTCCGTTCCTCCGCCGTTCAAGCCTGCTGCTCGCTGGGGCTTCAGCTGTCCCTTAGCTCCCGAACCTTTCCCCGGCTCCCCCGCTGCTCGCGAACTCCCGGGCACAGAAGCTGCCTTATCCCGTGCATCCCGCGCAGCCGCTGATGGCTTCGCGGGTACGATCTCATCCCAACGCAGACCGCCGCTGCCAGAGCCATCGGTGGATTGCTGGCGGCTGACGATATGCTGCGAGCGTTCGATGATCCCGCCGGACATCCCCAGCTTGCGGGCGATTTCGATCGCATAACTGCGGCCGGACTGCCCGATGGTCAGGCGGTACAGCGGACGCAGCGTCTCGGCGTCGAATTCCATCCGCGCGTTCTCAAATCCCTCCGCCCGGGAAGCGAAGGTCTTGAGTTCGTTGAAATGGGTCGTGACCATTACCGTCGACCCTTTCCGGGCGAACTCCTCCAGGATCGCAATCGACAAGGCGATCCCTTCGCCTGGATCGGTGCCCGCCGCCAGCTCATCGATCAGCACCAGGGTAGCGGGGCCCGACTCTTTCAGGATTTGTACCAGCGCGCCGATCTGAGCGGAGAACGTGCTGAGTGACTGCTCCAGGTTCTGGCCGTCCCCGATGACAGCGCGGATGCCCTGGTACACCGCAAACCGGCTATCCGGCGAGACCGGCACCAGCAGACCCGATTGCACCATCAATGTCAGCAGACCAAACGTCTTCAGGACGACCGTTTTCCCGCCGGTATTGGGACCGGTGATGATCAGCGTCCGGTAATCCGTACCGATCGCCATATCCAGCGGCACCATCGTCTGCAGCAGCTTCGGATGCTTGGCGCCGCGAATCACCGTCTCTCCGGTCTCGCTGAGCTGCACCTCGGTCCCGCCGATTGCCGCAGCGTATTTTGCCTTAGCGAAAATAAAGTCATACAACCCTGTAATCTCGATATTCCGAATCAGGTCAGCCGCTTCCCGTTCGACCAATCCGGCGAGGTATCCGAGGATTTTCGCTTCCTCCCGGGCCTCTTCGCCTTGAAGCAGCTCCAGCTCGCTTTGCAAGGCTGCCACCTCCTGGGGCTCGATGAACGCGGTCTGCCCGCTGGTCGATTGGTCCAGCATACGCCCATTAACTTGCTTGTAGTAGTCTTTTTTCACCGGGATCACGTATCTGCCGCCGCGTACGCTTACGATGTTCTCCTGCAAAATCGAGGCGTGACGAGCCATAACAGCCTGAATCCGCTTCTGGATCCGCTCTTTGACGATGCTGATTTTTTTACGTATCTTCTCCAGCTCCCGGCTGGCGTCATCCATAATCACTCCGTGCCGAATACAACGGAGAATCTCCTGCTGCAGTGCAGGCAAATCCTGCAAATCGGTCGCATAAATGCCGATTCGCCAGGCCAGCTCGCCTTTGGCAGCCATATATTTCTTGAGTTGCCCGCAGCTGTGCAGGAACATCTGCACTGCCGTCAAATCCTGCTCCGTGAACAGATACCCTGTGCCCAGCAATGAGACGACCTGCTCGATCCCTTCCAGCGAAGGCAGCGGGACACTGGCTCCCTTCCTGTACAGGGCGACCGCCTCCGCCGTTTCCGCAATCGCCCGTTCGATGGCCCGCTTCTCCACCATCGGTGCGAGCTCTTCGATGCGTTTCCGTCCGGCATAAGATACCGCGTATCCCAGCAATTCCCGTTTGATGCTTTCATATTCCAATGTACTTAGCGAAAATCTCTCCAAGGGAAATCCTCCTTCAAAATGGTTGATCTTCCTTCTTTCCGGAATAAAAAAAGGCAAAGGACGCACGTATGCCATCCTTTGCCTATACTTCTCCCGCTCTCTGCCGATCCGGGTAATCAAAAAAGCCGTGCTGAAAACAGCACGGCTTGATCGTTATCAAGATAACGGCAGCTAATGGGGAGCTGCAAGATGCTTTCGCGTGTGTTCTTAACTATTCATAGACCGAAACAAGCGTACGGAAAAATACATGCGCGCTTAAAACTCAAGCGGCACGTTCCTGTACTCGTGTCTCTGTCCCTATGAAATTACTAGTTAAGAACCTTCACCGACATCAAGATCTCTCCTCTTTCGATCACGAAGCATTATTCCGAAAAGAAGGAATACGTTTAATTTACCAAAAAGGGGCGTTATCCGTCAATAATACGGCTTTCGACGTCAGTGTCAAGCTAGCGTGGGCAGTCATTTAAGATGCCTGGAACGCGAACCCCGAAGGAACCTCTTCCTTGTAAGCGCTTTGCTTCGTTCTTTCATCAAACACAAGTGATTTGTCAGAATTTTTTGCCGTTATCCGCGAAGTGCTTTGAGTGCCATACCCGTTGTGCTGCTTTGCTTCGGTCCTTGCAGCATGCGAATCATTCCAGCGATACAACCCTTGACCGGTTGCGTCACGTTCTTGAGCAATTGCCGCATGTTTATCGACTGCTGCGGCGTTGCCTGCTTACTCGCTTGTCCTTCAACCGTTCTTACCACCGTGCCCGCTTCTTGAATCCTCATCATCGTCCTCAGCATCGCCCTGACGCCTCGCTCACTCCAACTGTACCCGCCACGCTTCGTCCGCTTGGCGAATATACGCATCTGCGATTCCGCGCTTCCCATCGGGCGCATGCCGCTTGTGTCGATCCCCTTCGCCTGGAGTGTTTTTCGGTAGTCGTCCAAATGCTTCTCATGCCGCTTTAGAAATCTTTTATACGGCTTCCAATCCTTCCGGTTCTCTTCCGCTATCTCTTGCTCCGACACGCCTTCCAGGACCGCCATAAGCGCGGCTGCATCCTGTTTGGCCAAAGACCGTCTCACGGTCTCCCACACCTGCGGCAAATGACCGACAAAGCGTTTCAAATCACGCGCCACATGAAAGCGGTCCAGCATGTACAGACATTGGTGAAAGTAGGATGTACATTCCCCGATCCACGCCGCGCCGTCTCCGTTCACCACAAGCCACGTGTTCTCGTCGATTTCGTAACGCTCCACCAGAAAGTCCCCGAACCCTTCCCAGAAGTCGCCGCCGCTCGTATGCAGGTAATGCTGTTTGTTCTTCAGCTGTACCCGCTTGCCGTTCTTCTCCCAGCCTTCGTGTACGACTGCAATTGCGTTCTCCATCCCGCGCTTTTTGCTCCGCTGCAGCTTCGTGTACAGCCCATCCACTTCCACGAACAGCACGCGGGCAGCGCGCCGTTTCACCGCTGGCATCGGCTGTTGCGCACGCTCCATCAGTTTTTCCCTGATCGCTTGGTGGCTCAGCACATTGTAGCCCAAAAGCTGCTCCAGCCGCTTTGCGCTGTCCCGGTACGACGGTCCTTGGCTTGCGAATGCGATTGCTGTCTCTTCCAAATGCGGACTGACTTTCCCGCGCCCTTCGAATTGCAACAGCTGATCCAGCAGATACACGTGTTTGCCGCTTCTACGGTCACAGTACAATCTCCGCTTAAAGCGCACATTCCCGAACACTGTGTTGACGCTTGTTTCACGCTCGTCCTTTACTCGATAACGCTCTCGGTCCCGTTCCTCCAGGATCTGCTGATCCAGCGCCTCCAGTACCTGCTTCATCGCACGAGCGAATTCCTCCTGCATTTTCCGGAAAATCCATTGCTCAATCTCTTTCATCGTCGGCATTATTGTGGTAAAGTGGCTCACAGGAGCTTCCTCCTTCTTGGTGTGTTGTGCGTCAAACATCACTTTACCAAGGGAGAAGCTCTTTTTCTATATCCGCTTTTTCCAATTCCTACACCCACAGAGATTTTACACTATCGCTTTCGACGCGTTGCATACGGCTTTAAGTGGAATATCTTGCTAATTGAGTGAATTGATTAATTTTATTCTTGCGGCCATTTCATGTATTATATATGGGGTGTTAAAATTGTAAACTCGGCATTAATTTCAACTAAGGAGTTTTTACGGAAAGGAAGGAAACGAAGTGTCACAGTTCAATCGCATCCGGCTCGCCAGCATCAAGCCGTTTGTCTTTTTCTCTGTCATTATGATCTTCAAGATTTATCTCGTCTGGACGGCTATCTTTGATGTAGTACCCGCTTGGGGGCCATTGTTGAAGGAAATCCCGTTTATCTGGATTTTGTTCTGCTTGATTGAATGGTTCTCCTCCAAACGTAAGATCGGCCTTTATTTAACCGTCAATTTGATCGTTACAGCCATTTTCTTCGCCGCTGTTATGTACCATAAATATTATGGGGTTATCGTGAATTACACTGCCCTGCAGCAGGTGAATCAAGTCACCGCGGTGAAGAACAGCGTGTTCTCCCTGCTGGCGCCTTATTATCTGCTGATCTTTATGGACATCGTGGTGATCGGCTTCTGGTTGTTCCGGAAGAAACGCGCCGAGAAGCTAAAAGCTTTATTTAATCTAAGAAAAGCCAGCACCGGCGTCATTACCGGAATTTTCGCCTTTTCCCTGCTGCTGTGTATCTTTAATGTATGGCCGAACCGGGCCAGCATGAATGAGATCAAACAGGCCGAGCAAATGGGCATCCTGAACTATGAAACGTACACGATTTTCTCCAGCGCCAAGAAGGAAGAACTGGTTGACAAGGACCAGATCTCGCAAGAGAAAATCAATAACCTGAAAGGCATTACCATCCCAGCGGAACCGAAATATTTTGGTGCGGCCAAAGGCAAAAACCTGATCATCATTCAGATGGAATCGTTCCAGAACTTCCTGATTGACCTGAAGATCGATGGTCAGGAAGTCACGCCAAACATGAATAAACTTGTTAAGGAAAACACCTATTTCAAGCATTTCTATCAAATGGTCGGACAAGGGAACACCTCTGATGCCGAGTTTGTTGTGAACACCTCGTTCTACATTCCGTACAATGAGGCCGCAACGCAAAACTATCCGGACAAGGATCTGCCAAGCTTGCCGAAGCTGATGCGGGATCAAGGGTATGATACGGCAACGTTCCACACGAATGTCGTTGATTTCTGGAACCGCGGCGAATTGTACAAAGCGATTGGCTTCAACCGCTATTATGACCAGAAATGGTTTGGTACCGAAGACACCGTCTTCTTTGGCCCTTCGGATGAAGTGCTCTACAAGAAGACAGCTGAAGAGCTGGATCGCATGCAGCAAACGGGACAGCCTTTCTATACTCAAGTGATCTCGATGACGGCTCACCATCCGTTTACAACACCGCATGACAAGGATAAGATTCAGTTGCCTGAACGTTACCAAGACAATATGGTTGGCGATTATTTGCGGGCGCAAAGCTATGCGGACTACGCACTCGGTCAATTTATCGAGGATCTGAAGCAAAGAGGCATCTGGGACAACAGCGTGGTTGTCATTTACGGTGACCATCTCGGCTTGCCAATGTATTCGCTAGACAAACATGGACTTGAGCTAATGAAAGAAATTTATGGCCGGGATTACAGCTATATTGATATGATCAATATCCCGCTGCTTCTTCATGTGCCGGGTACCGATATGCCAGATGTCATGGACAATGTCGGCGGCCAAGTGGATATCCTGCCGACGGTAGCCAACCTGTTTGGCATCAATCTCGATAATCATATTCATTTTGGTGAGGATTTGCTGAACCAAACATCTTACAACCTGTTACCGCAGCGTTACTATCTGCCATCCGGCTCGTTTATCAACGACCAGGCGCTGTTTATCCCAGGGGTTTGGTATGATGACGGTACGAAGTATCCGCTCCCCAAGGACGGTGTGACCCAAGCGTTAACGACGGAAAGCGAATATAACCGTGCGCTTGAACTGCTCCGTCTCAGCGACAGCTACGTGAAGCAGCTGCCTGACCGAGAGAAAGAGTAGGATATCTTGCCACAAAAAACAGAAAGAGCCGCAGGCGCCCTTCCCGGGCCGCCCTGCGGCTCATCTTTTATTCTCACACTTTATAACGCCGAAGGAGCAACTCCGTCCATCGCCTGATTTCCTTGCCCCTGGCCTTGGTCTTCCTGGGCCCATCCCCGTTCTTGAAGCAGCTCCTGCTCTTTTCTGCGCAGATACTTACGCCCTCTCCAGCGGAAGAACGAAAAGACGCCCCGAATATATTCGTCGCTGATCATACAAGCGTAAATGGCGATAATGCCCCAGCCGAGCGAAACGCCAAACAGATACGAGCAGCCGGTCGCAACGACGGACATAAAGATCAAGGAAATGATCATCGTATATCGCGTATCCCCTACCGCATTCAACGAGTTCCCGAGGGCCATGTTGATCATTTTGCCCGGCTGCAGCAACAGATTGAGCCAGAGCAATGCCGCACAGAGGGCCAAGATATCGGGATCCTGTGTAAACAATCCCAACAGCTTCGGACCAAACAGAACAAGGATAAACGCATTAACGATAACGAGCGGCAGCCCAAAGGCCAGCACGCGGTATACCGCGCGGTAAGCTTCTTTGGTTTTGCCCGCTCCGTACAGGTGAGCGATCTGGATTTGCGCCGCCATCGCCAGCGAGAAGCCGAGCATAAAGCAGAACGACTCCAGCGTATTCATATAGGTTCTGGCGGCCAACTCGGTTGCGCCAAGCATCGCCAGGAAGGAGAAAATCGCCAGCTGCGAGAACACCCAGCTCGCCGAATTGACTCCCAGCGGCCAGCCAATGACCAGAACCTCCTTAAACAGCTTGCCATCGTAGACAGACATGTCCTTGAAGCCGATCCGCCGCTGGAACGTGCCGAGGAAAATGAAGAGCAAGACAACCGTAGCGACCAAGCGGCTGATTACCGTTGAAATCGCCACGCCGGTCAGCCCCCATTGCGGAAATCCAAAGGCCCCAAAGATAAAGCAATAGTTCATCAGGATATGCAAAACGTTCATGCCCACCGCCGTGTACATCGGGCCTTTCGTATTTCCGGTGTTGCGGATCGCCGTACCCAGCAGGGAAATCATCGCGGTTAGAATCATGCCTCCGCCAACGATGGAGATGTAGATTTTGGCCAGAGGCAGCAGCTCATCCGGAAGCTGCAGCATGGTGGCGATCGGTCCCGGAACCGCAATCAGCAAAATGCTGAGAACAAGACCAATCCCAGCCGTCACCTTGAAAGCGATAATCGCGACGGTTCGCGCATCCTCTTCGCGGCCCGAACCGATCTTCTGGGCGATGACAATCCCCGCCCCGCTAGCGACAGTTGCAAACAGCGTCGTCAGCGCATTAAACAGCTGGTTCGAGAACCCCACGACCGCCACCGCATTGTCGGAAATGCGGCTAACCATCAGCGTATCGACTGTCCCCAGCAAAATTTGCAGGAACAACTCGATAAAGATGGGCCATGCGAGCAGCCAGAGAGAGAACTTATTCTTCTCGCCGCCATTGACTTTCTTCATTATTACAACCTCCTGGAGATTGGAGAATCCCGTTGATTCCCTGTCATCGTGTTAGCATGAAACACATTATAGATGGTAACGCCGTTTTGATGTATCATTGAATCAACTCAATTTTTCAATATTCCAACCTAAGAGGAGTGGGTATCCTTTGCCTCCCATCATTGAATTTACCGCGCCTCCACTTCCCCATTACATCGTCAGCGGCTCGGCGGTGATCCCGGTCGGCGGCAAGCATCCCAGCCGGCAAAATATCGGGGCCTTCGACCTGCTGGTCGTCGAGTACGGATGTTTATATATCAGCGAGGAAGGCCGCGATTACGAGGTGACCGCCGGACACTCGCTCATTCTCCGCCCGGACTGTTATCACTATGCGCTGGAAGGCTGCCGGGAAGATACGCTGCACCATTGGCTGCATTTTCAACTCTTGGGCGATTGGCGTGTAGTTGAGGAGGAGGAATACCGGCATTGCGGATGCAGCCTGACGGATCAGGGCACCCCTGGCTCGATTTCCCTGCCGCCGTTCACGGCGACGTCATATACAGTCCCCCTTCCCCAATATGCGAAGCTGGCCCAGCCGCAGAAAATGATCGCGCTGCTGAAGGAACTGACGGATTTGAACCGCGATATCCATTTGGACAGCGTCCGGTTGCGCCAGCAAGCTCTATTTCAAAACGTGATCGTTGAGCTGTCGGCTTTGTCGACCAATACGGGACTCTCTCCGCAGTCGGCCTGCGCCGAAAAGGCAGCCTCCTATTTGCGTGAGCATTATGACGAGCCTTTCTCTGCGCAAAAGCTTGGGGAGAGCATCAATTTCCATCCGGTCTATATCGCCCGCTGTATGCAGAAGGTGTTTGGCTGTTCGCCCGCCGTCTACTTGCAACGGCTGCGTATCCAGCAGGCCAAGCTGCTGCTTCTGCAAACCGATCTGACCATCGAGCGGATCGCCGAGCAGGTGGGCTTTAATCAGGCCGCTTATTTCACCGCTTGCTTCAGCAAGACCGAAGGCATGTCCCCGCGAAAATATCGTCAACGCTTCACTTGGAGCAAGGACTGATCGATTTACTTCATACAAAGAGGCCGGGCAAAAGGGGATAATTCCCTCTGCCCGGCCTCTCCTTCTATTTCGTCACCAGGAACCGCTAACTTCATCACTTCTTCCCGGGATCAATGTCCTGCGGACGCAAACCTTCCCAAATGTTCGGGATGTTCACTTTGGACGGATCCTCAAAGACGAGAAACGCGGTTGGCAAATAACGTTCTCCGTATTCGGACGAAGGCTTGTTAACGATCTCCCCGCCTTCCTTGACCAATACGGTTGACGACCCGCCGTCCAAATTGGCAGCGATCACCGCGCCGCGTTCCAGCATGATCTGCTGAACATCGTACAGGCTGGCGCCGATGCTGTATCCCGGCTGACGTCCGTCGATGACGACGAACAGGATCGCGCCGTCTTCGCGCTGCCCCATGGCCGTCCGCGGTGCGATGCCCCAGCCTTCTTTTTGACTGCGGATCTGTCCTTTGCCGTTTACGATAATTCGCGGTTGAAACGTCACCGCTTCCTGAATGCCCAGCTTGTCCAATTCCTCCAGCGTATATTTACCAGCGATCATTTTGCCTTGCTTGTCCAGGCCAACGATCTGCGTCGCTGCCCCTGAACTGATGCCGTTGTAATACAGCTTCCCTCGGGAAATGACCACCCCAATCGGCTTGAAGCCGTTGCCCTTCCAGTTCGGGTCGGCAAAGCCGCCGCCGTTCACACCGGCAAGGGCACCGGTCCGCGCCACCATGCTGGAGACCTTTTCTCCTTTGCCTCGTTTCGCTGGAACTCCTAAACGGATTTTGGTCGGGTCGTTTACAGTTAACACGTACCCGTGATAGCTTTTGCCGGAGATCTCTTCAATTTCAATCAGCGGCTTCTCCGCTTGTGTGTCTTCTTTATCATCCGGGTCGGGTAAGTCAATCGTATGGGTGTCCTTCTCCGTCCCCATTTCCTCGAATTGAGCCTGGTAAGCGGCGACCCGTTTGTCCAGCTCAGCTTGTCCGATGATATATTTGGCCCAATGGCGATGCTGCGTCGTAATCAGCGTATCGGCCATTAAATAGCGCATATTGTTCCCAGACGGGGTAAAGAACAACCAGAATAAGGCCGCCGTCCCGATCAGCATCATCGTGAGGATCAGCCGGGATAACAGATAGAAAAATCCACGCTTCCGCCGTTTCTTGGCGGACGTACGCTTCTTAGCCCCCGTTGCCCGCTTTGCCGACGCGGGGCTTGTCCGGCTCGCGCGGCTGGGTAATGTAGGCGTTGGCATGATGCTTGTCTCTCCCCTGCTCTCTAATATACTTGCTGTACATTAAACGTTCATGTTGTCTGAAAGTTTCATTTTCGCAAGTAGACCCATGATCGCTTCACTGTACACCAAAAACCCGCCTGCATCAACAGGCGGGTTCTTTCTCTAAACAATGCTGCCGCGAAGCTCCTTCCCGGCAAGCTTCGCCGCGCAAGGCGTAAAGCTGCCGGAAGCCTCGTCTGCGTAAGATTCGTGCTGCTTTTATCACCGCAGACCGACGGTCCGCGACAATCAGAACAGGGTCCGAAGACGAAAGCTCCTTCGCCCATACAAAAGGTAATCGACCTAACGAAATGTTGATCGCTCCGTTCAGGTGGCATTCTTCATAATAAGACGCGTCCCGGACATCCAGTATCTTCGTCTGCGGCGGCAGGTCGAACCCGCATAAGGCCCTCTCCTCCACGAACTTTAGGCCCGAGACAGGCCATACCAACCGCAGTACATATCCGATTATCCAGGCGGCAAGCAATATTCCTCCTGCCATGGTCAGCATGTCGCTCACTCCACTTCATCCTGCCAGGCCAGCATTCCGCCGGTCATGTTGACCACACGGTAGCCTCTTTCACTGAGCAGCTCACACGCCAGACTGCTCCGCCCGCCGCTGCGGCAGACGACGATCAGCTCTTCCTCCGGATCCAGCTCCACAAATCGCTCTGGCAGCTGCCCCAACGGAATATGTTTAGCCCCTGAAATATGGCCTTCGGCCCACTCAAGCGGCTCGCGTACATCCAGCACATGAACCTGTTCGCCCCGTTTCATTCGCATGACGAGCTCGGCCGGAGTTATTTCCTTTTCTGGCTGAAACGCCACCGTGATCATCTCCTTTTCGAATTACCGGCTCTTAACCAGCAGCTCTACCGCTTCCTTCACCAAATGGGCGGTGTCTCCCCCTTGGGCCTGCTCCTCCAAAATACACTGCTGCAGGTTATCCGCAACGATTTGGGCCAAAGCCTTATCCGCAGCACTCCGCACTGCAGATAGCTGGCACACCACTTCCTTGCATGGCTTCCCTTCCTCCATCATGCGAAGCACCCCGCGCACCTGACCTTCGATTCGTTTCAATCTGCGTTTGACTTCTTCTGCATAGTGATGTTCTTCGGACATGTCGTGCACTCCTTTCAATTATCCCTCGTGCCTGACATCGCATTATTACATCATACCCCCACGGGTATATATTTTAGTTAATAATCCCCCTATCGTCAAACCGAACATGCCCTAAAAACAGCCCAGCCCGCGCCTTCGTAAACGAGGGTGCGGGCCGCCGTCGTATCTGCTGCGTTATCGTTTGTCCCCGTCTCCTGATCCGAAGCGGCCGCGTTATTTCCCGATTCGGAATTTGCCGATGTCTGGTCACTGACCCCTGACGTATTCGTCGTCGTATTTTGCTCTTGTGGTGCTCCACTTAACGATTTATTGCCGCATGCGCTCAGCATCAATACCGCTGCCAGGGCTGCCATCAAAAGTACCAGTGTTTTATTAGGGTTCATAGTGAAGCTGCACAAAATCCCGATTCAAAATCGCGATGCTGGCGTCATGCCGGTTCATGTATTCGCCTAACAGCCGGGATACTCGATGGTCCCGCGAGCTTCTGGAGCATTACGCACCATAACTCCGCGCTAGAGTGAAAGGCTGGGCGGGGCCCAGCCCCTCCTCATCAAACCGTACGTGAGGTTTTCCCTCATACGGCTTTCCGATGTTCGTCATCATGAGCATGCAGATTACAAGAGCGTTTTAAGTCCATATTGAATAGACAAAGACTTCACTTCGCGCAGCGAACTCAACCATCGTCTGCGTTTGTGTTTCTTAGCATACCACTTCGCAAACCGCTGCCGGATATACCAATCCAACTTCGCCATCTTCCTCTGGCTGTAAGCTGTGTAGTAGTAATTGCGCCAGCCTTGAATCTTTGGATTCAGGTACTCCACGTGCTCTTCGAAACTCAGGCGTCGCATACCTGGCGGAGCTAATCGCTCTTTTACCCCTTCCCGTATTCGCTCTTCCGCCTTCCGGCACAACCACTGCTGGGTTGTGTAGTACACTTGGCCTTTGGATGTTTCGGCCTTCGTCTTTCGATGATGCATGCCCAGAAAATCGAAGCCTTCTTCCCCAGTCCAAAGTCCAACGATGCGCGTTTTCGTGGGGTGCAGGGTTAATTCCAGGCGTTCCATAATCGCTCGTATGAGTTCATAGGCCCGCTGTGCGTCCTTCTTCGTCTTGCAGATGATCACCAGATCATCTGCATAACGCGTCAGTTCCCCAAGCTTACCGCCATGTCGTTCCCACAGAAGATCAAAGTAATTCAGGTAGATGTTCGCCAGCAGTGGTGAGATCACTCCCCCTTGCGGTGTACCCAAGTCTGAGCGTCGGATGTTTCCTTCTTCCATCACTCCCGCACCTAACCACTTCCTCACCAACTTCAAGATTCGCCTGTCACTGATCCGCATTTCGATCAGCTTCATCAGTTTCTCCTGATTGATGTTGTCGAAGTAGCCTTGGATGTCGACGTCGACCACCCAATTTCCTTTGCGGTTGCATGCTTTCCGGATTCGCTCCAACGCCTGTTTCGCGCTCCGCTTAGGCCGAAAACCGAAAGACGTGTCCTGAAAATCCGCCTCGAAAATGGGTTCCATGACGAGTTTGGTCGCCATCTGGATGACGCGGTCTCTCACCGTCGGGATCCCCAGCGGTCGCAGTTTGCCATCTTTCTTCGGGATGTAGTGGCGTCTAACGGGTTGTGGATGGTACTTCCCTTCTTTCAGTAGCCGTTGACATTCAAGCACAAAACGCATTTCTCCCTGTTTCTCGATGTCTGCCAACGTCTCTCCATCCACTCCTGCCGAGCCCTCGTTGGCTCGTACCCTTCGCCACGCTTCCCATAAGATGTCTACCCGATAGACCTTGTCGTACAGCGCGTGAAATCTTCGCTTCTTGTTCTCCTTGGCCGCATGACCGAGTTTCCCTTGGAGTTCTTGAACGTTTTCCTCTGGTGTTGTTAGCCGTTTGGCATTCACTGACTCGTACCTCCTCAAGAAACTTGAACAAAGCAGGGCTCCTTCCCTCCCGCAGGTTGTGTTGTCCTGCGTTCCACGGTACTATGAGCCCCTCGGACTCCCTTCCTGCAGACCGTTCACTTCACCTCTGGGGCTTATAGAAGGCCTCTTTACGGTTTCTGCAACCGTGCAGGGGAGGGCCTCCCCAGTTCACTGCATCCTCTTTCATACCATGCCGTTCCCTCTACGCCGGAGGATTCTTCACTGCCGCTCCAAGTTCTAGGCAGCTTCCATGGCCTTCGTCCATGTACGCGGGACTCGGCTTCCTCTTTTCCCTCTTGCGAGGCCTTTTTGACGACGCGGCAGGATTCACTTTCATGTTACGGCCTGGTATGTTGCTCGCCCTGCCTCTGACAGGTACTTTCGTCGATACGCTTCTACGTACAGATTTCGCCATACGTAGGTATCCTAGCTACGCGGGGGCTTGGCCCTTCCCGCGACCGGACTTTCACCGGCTAGAAGATGCGTGCTTAGCTGGGCACGCCAAACAAGAAAAGCCTTGATAGACGAGAGTACGTCTACCAAGGCTTAATACACTTTGATTGCTTAGCGCAGTTAATCTAGATCTTATAAGCCTTCATCGCTTTGCGCAGCTCTTTGAAGGTCGGACGTTTACCGTACAGCAGGACGCCGGTGCGGTAAATCTTCGCCGACAACCAGCCGAACACGAAGATGGCAATAGCCAGGACGATCAGCGAAGCCGCGATTTCCCAGACCGGCGGCTCCCCGATGCCGATCCGCACGATCATCGAGACCGGCGAAACGAACGGGATGAAGGAGCTGACCTTCATCAGCAGCGAGTCTGCCGTGCTCAAGCTGAAGATCCCGATATAGAACGCCGCCAGCGACAGCATCGTAATTGGCATCACCGCTTGCCCCAGCTCCTCGGTCCGGCTGACCAGCGAGCCGATCGCGGCAAACAGCGTCGCATACAGGAAGTAACCCAAGATGTAGAAAATCAGGCCAAGCACTAACACTTCTACGCGGATGTCGGACAGATGCAAATTGAAATCCGCCAACACCGGCTGGTTATACGGCAGCGAGATATTGATCGCAATCACCCCGGCAAAAACGGCGATTTGCAGCAGCCCGATAAAAAACATCCCGATAATCTTCCCGAACATTTGCGCCAGCGGTGATACGCTGGTGATGAGAATTTCCATAATGCGCGAGCTTTTCTCTGCGGTGACTTCGGCCGAGATCATATTGCCCGTCATCATAATGGTCATGAAGAACAAGATGATGAGCACATACACGATAACGTAATTAATCGCCCCCATCGCTTTCGCCTGATGACCCGATTCCTCAGCGCCGGATTCCGGTGAAGCCTTCACCGCATCGATTTGGACCGGCGCGCTTAACGCGGCGATCTGCTCCTCAGTCAGCATGCCTTTCGTGATATACTCCGCCTTAACGTTCTGCAGTGCTGCCTGCAGCGCATTTTGCAGTCCCATTCCCAAGCTGTCTTTTTTCGAGGTATAGGTCACCGCTGGGAAGACCCCGCCATCTCCTTCGGCAAATTGCAAATAACCATCAATTTCCCCGGCTTCAATCGCCGCTAGCAGTTTCGCGTTGTCCGCTTGTTCATAAGGAACCAGCGTGTAACCTGCCGCCGGCTGCTTCTCCGTGTAGGCTTCAAGTGACTTCGCCAGCTCCGGCTGCCCTTCGTACACAATGCCGATCTTCGTCGGTTGATCCTCCCCGCCGGTAAATTTATCGATAAAATAAGGCACATGCAGCCCGATCGTCACCAGCAGCGCCAACACGAGCGTCGTAATGATAAATGATTTCGTTCGAACTTTATTCATGAACGTAAAGCCAACGACCGTCCCCATTTTATTCATTGGATTCACCTACCTCTTTAATGAAGATCTGATTCAGCGTAGGCTCCTTAATCTCGAAATGCTCCACTTCGCTGACTTCCATCGCTCTACGCAAAATCTCTTGCGCCGCCGATACCTGCGAGATCCGCACCAGATAGCCGCGTTCTTTCCGCTCAACCTTCTCCACGCCCGCGATCCGCTCGAGTCCCGTTACTTCTCCCGCTGTATGCAAGAGCACTTCTTCGCGTGGATAACGTTTTTTGATCTCCTGCAAATTGCCCTGCAGCACCGTATTCGAACGGTGCAAAATCGTGATGTTACGGCACAGCTCCTCTACATGCTCCATCCGGTGGGTGGAGAACAGAATGCTGGTGCCTTGATCGCGCAGCTCCTTCACCGTCGCCTTCAGCAGCTCGACGTTAACCGGGTCCAAGCCGCTAAACGCTTCGTCCATGATGACGATTTTCGGTTTATGGACGACCGCGGCGATAAAGCCCATTTTTTGCTGGTTGCCTTTGGACAGTTCCTCGATTTTCTTATCGTAGTATTCCGGCACTTCAAACCGTTCAAGCCAATACTTCAAGCTCTTGTCGGCCTCCGCCGCAGACATGCCGCGCAAGCGGGCCAGGTAGATGATTTGGTCGCTGACCTTCACCTTCGGGTACAAGCCGCGTTCCTCCGGCAGATAACCCATTTGCGATTGCAGCTCCCGGCTGTAAGGCTTACCGTTGTACAAGATCTGCCCGCCATCCGGATAGATCAAACCCAGCACCATCCGCATCGTTGTCGTCTTCCCGGCACCGTTGGCGCCAAGCAAACCGTAAATCTCGCCTTCCTCTACCTGGAGCGAAATGTTGTTGACAGCCGTTTTCTCGCCAAACTGCTTCATTACGTTGTCCAGTACCAATGGTTTCGCCATATTCCCTCTCCTTCTTCACTACGAAAATGATTCATGCCATTAAACCAATGCCGCTGTGGATGTGGATACCAGCTTCGCCGGTGAATGCCCTTGAATCCATAGCTGCAAAATTTCATCTAACTCCAAGCTGCGGGTCTGGATCACCTGCAGGCCTTTCGCCGCGAGACTCCGCTGCAGTTCTCCTTCATGCTGCTCCTGGACGACCAGCTTCGTCACCTGCGGTCCATCGACGCGAAGAATCGTTCCCTCGGGCAAATCGCTTGGCGAGCAGTCGCTGCTGCGGATCCAGATCTCCTTCCAGCTGCTGAACAGCTGATCCTTCTCGGCTATCCCGAGTACCTGCCCCTGGTGGATTAAAGCAATGTAGTCAGCCAGCCGCTTGACTTCCTCCACGATATGGGTCGCGATCAAAATCGTCATGTCCTCGCCTGCCATAAAGTCCCGGAGCTCGTCGATCATGCCCTTCCAAGCGAAGGGATCCAGCCCCGAGGAGGGCTCGTCGAGCAGCAGCAGTTTCGGCCGGGCAGCCAGCGCTGCCGCAATCTCGAATTTACGTCGCTCTCCTTTGGACATCCGGTTTAACCGTTCATTTCTTGGGACCTCAAACCGATTCATGAGATCCTCAAAGAGTTTCTCATCCCAAGTCGGATACCATTGCGACCGGAATTCAGCTGCGCGCTCGGCGGTCATATAATTTTCTTCCGGTTCTGGTGCTTCCGGGACATATCCGATTTGTTGGCGCAGCTCAAGCGGCAATTCGCCGGAGAACGACTGTCCAAACCAACGAATCTCCCCCGCATCCGGCCGCAGCGTTTGCTGAATGAATTGCATCATCGTGCTTTTTCCAGAGCCGTTAGGTCCAACCAGAGCCACGATATACCCCTTCGGTACTTGTAAATGCAACGGCCCGATCGTTTTACGGCGGCCCTGCTTCAGCGCTCCAATCAGCTCAATCGCCATCGGTTGTGCCATTAATCCGCCCCCTCCTTGTCTTGATTTGAGTTATATTTCTGTTGCATGACCTGCAAAAAAAGCTGCTTTAACTCTTCCGCCTCGTATTGCATCGATTTCCCGGTATCCACCGCCTTCTCCAGCGCTTCCTTCACAACTGCGGTGCGGTATTCATCACGTTCGTCCGCGCTGACCTTGGCGACAAACGTACCTGTTCCCTGCCGCGTCCGAAGCAATCCCTCGGCCTCTAAATCTTGATAAACCCGGCGTACCGTAATGACGCTGCAGTTTAAGGCGCCGGCAAATTCCCGAATCGAAGGCAGCAACGTACCTTCTTCGATTTGGCCGCTGACGATCAGGGAGCGAAGCTGCGACTCTATTTGATGATAAAGCGGCGCAGCGCTATTTTCGTTGATTTGAATGGGAATCCACACCTTTCTTGCTCACCTCCGCCTTACTCCCGTATTTCCGTGCCATCTTTAGGCCAAATCCCGCTGCAGCAGTTTTCGCCGCGTCAACGATAACAGGTAAGTGAATCCGAGACCGCCGATAGCTAAGGAGCACCACATCACTGGTGACAAGATCACGTAACGCCGGGAGCTTTCCAAGATGAACGCCAGCAGGTTGAAGTCAAGCAAATTCATAACCAAAGCGGCTCCCCCCAACACCAGCATGAGCAGGAACGTTAACCCTAAATAAACTTTGCCGCTCGTCAGAAGCTCGCAAAAGATGAACAACCCGTTGATCAGTAAGCTGTACCCGGTCCAAGTGAAGCAAAACACGAGAAAGGCTCCAAAATCCCACATCATACTATTCATCAGATACGTGACCAGATAAAGGCCGCCGTAAAACAATATGCCGTTCAGCAGCATCGCCGCCCCTAACTGGATCAGCCTGCTTCTCAGCACCGTCCGCAAGGAAATCGGCAACACGCGATAATATCGCAGCATTTGGGTATACGAATTTTCCCGAATATAGTTAAATGACCGCCGGGTAAAAAAGAACCCTGTGAACGGAACGATCATCAGCATCATGAAATCGCCCATCGGATTCATCACGTACTCGGCTTCCTCCCGGGTTCCGATGAAGATGCCGAGCATCAGCGAAATGTACAGCATAAAGATGACGTTCCAAATGAGATAGAGCCGATCGTTTCGCAAATCTTTTTTGAAGATCGCCCAAGCACCCTTCCAACTATCCATCGTCTATCCACCTCTTTTCAATCCCATCGTCGTCCTTCGTTCGTGATTGATGTTCGTCGACAGGGTGTGATAATCACTGTGCTTACTGTTTATATCTTTATACACAGTATAATCTGTGCTCATTTTCGTGTCAATGCTCCTTCCACCCGCATAAGAAAAACGCCTATCGACGTATATTCTAGGAAGACAGACCGCGGTTAGCGGTAGTTTTTCTTGCGATATCAGGATGCCAATGCCCCGAAGTTTATACTTTCTGATATCTTAAGAAAAACGCCTATCGACGTATATTCTAGGAAGACAGACCGCGGTTAGCGGTAGTTTTTCTTGCGATATCAGGATGCCAATGCCCCGAAGTTTATACTTTCTGATATCTTAAAAAAAAGCCAACAGCGCGATTCTTCACGAATCGGCCATTGGCCTTTGATAGGATCCAGTCCAAACTAACGATCATTTACATTCCCAAAATGACTTCCCACACCGGCTT
Source organism: Paenibacillus sp. MB22_1 (assembly GCF_047200555.1). Classification (NCBI taxonomy): domain Bacteria; kingdom Bacillati; phylum Bacillota; class Bacilli; order Caryophanales; family Paenibacillaceae; genus Paenibacillus; species Paenibacillus sp. MB22_1. The sequence goes on along the minus strand of NZ_JBLADV010000002.1, from coordinate 1,996,588 downwards.
CGTATGGCCGCCCGGATACAACATATACAGCAGCACATAAACGACTACGCCGGTAATCGCCGTGCAGAACCAGATGACCGAGGTGACTCGTCCCCATTTGCGGTGTTTGGCGTATTTCTCCTTGAAGCCAAGCACCAGCGTGGTGATGCCAAATACGGCCGCAACGGTTGCCAGGACGATATGGAAGGCGAGGAACGTCTGATAATAGCCTTTGAGGCTATCTGGTCCGCCCCATGAGGTATTGCCGATAAATACGGTCCGCGACATATAGATCAGGAAGAACAGAAGCGCAGCGACGGCCGCAGCAATCATCGTCCTCTTGTGAGCTTCCCGTTTCCCTTTAATGATGAGCCCCCAACCGATCGCTACCAGCACGGCACTAATGACGATAAACGATGTGCTGAGCGTCGGAAATAACGTGAACAGATCCAATTTGCATCCTCCTAAACGTTTTGTGAGGTAACCTTCTGACCCCAATTCGCAGGCCGGACTCCCATCCCACAGATTTAAGATCCGGTCTGAGGCGGGGGTGGATTCAGCGAAGAGTTAGACAACGCAGCTCCCTCCGCTTCTTCCTCGTCGTTCTCGCGGTTTTCCTGCTTGTACCAATGGTAAAACACGTACGCCAGCATCGACGCAAAGATGAATTCCTGAATGAATTTCATCAGGATTCCACCGACCTGCTGATCGATGTTGGGCTGCAGGTAGCCAAAAAATTGCGGGCCGCCGAACTGACGAAGCAGCTGCGCCGGGTCGCCGGCAACGCAATAACCCATCGCCCGCGCCCAGACAGCCGGATCGCTGTAAGTCGCGTACAGCGGCTCGTCCGCAAAGATGATCAAGCCGCAGGCTGGCGTGAGCAGCACCATGTTGAGGAAGATAAAGCCCATCTTCTTGAGCCCCTGAACCCCTGCCCGCTCGGGCAGCGGATTCACCAGCGTCCACCACATGAGAACTGCCGCGATAAACAATACGACATAGTACAGGCGATGCACCCCGAAATGAAGCATCACATAATCATGCACGACCGGCAGATGATAAAACGAAAACAACCCGTTAAACACCACAGCTGCCACCACCGGGCGAGCCAGAAACTTCAGTGCCCTGAGCGGGCTTGAAGCCAGAAACGCCGTCACACGGCGCCAAACCCAAGGGGGAAGCCCCAGCATTAACAGCGGCGGCGCCAACAGATAGGACATCGCCATGCTGAGCATATGGAAGCTGAACATCATATGGCCGAGCAGTTCCACCGGGCCGCCTTGAGCCAGATAGAGCAGCAGCATCCCGGTGACGAACAACACTTTCCGTCTCGCTGGAACGTGGACTTCACCCTCTGCCCATTTCTCAGCTCCCGGCCCAATTAACACGAAATATCCGGCCGTGACCAGCAGCATGAAAGCCAAAAATACCGGGCTCCAGACCGCTGTGAAATTAAAATATTCTAACCCCAGCACGGCAAACCCTCCTTCCGCAGCGCGCTTAGTTCTGTCCAAATTGTGAACAAGGGGGCAAATACGACAAAAACGGTGACAGCATCCCAAGCGGGAAGGTACCGTTTTTGTGCCATACATATCCTAACTGTGCAGATGAACTCGCAAAAGAGGGGGCCCGCCAACGGCGAAAGCCTCCTCTTCTCCCTTTACCACCACATCCAATATAAAGCGGCAATAATCGCGGTAAATGCGACGAAAAATCCGCCGGCCATGAAGAGGATCGGGATCAAATGCCCCTTATCCTTCATGTGCATCCAGTAACCCAGTTGAACCAGCACCTGCAGTACCGCCATCACCAGCAGCAAAATGACGGTGAACGCGGTATTCACTCCGCCGGCCGCAACCGCTGCAAAAGCGATCAGGGTCAGAACGATGGAGAAAATAAACGCGATAATATGTTTCTCCGGACCTTCATGCCGCTGACGGTGCTTTACCGCCGGCGAACCGTTTGATTCCTGATTGACCATCCGTTAGACCACCTTTCCGAGCAGGTAGACAACCGTGAAAATGAACACCCAGACAACGTCGATGAAGTGCCAGTAAATGGCCGACACGTAAATCTTCGGTGCCGTGACAACGGTCAGACCTTTTTTAAAGAGTTGCCCGATGAGCAGGGAAATCCACAAAATCCCGAACAACACGTGCGCGCCGTGGAAGCCAACCAGCGTATAGAACGCCGAACTGAACGCACTTGTTGTCATGCCGTAGTCTTCATGCAGGACATACTCAGCAAACTCATAAATCTCCAGCACAAGGAAGGCCAGGCCAAGCAGAACAGTTACAGCCAACCAGCCTGCCAGCTTGCCTTTGTCTCCCCGGTGCATCGCCTGAATGGCGAACACACTCGTCAAACTGCTGACCAAGAGGATAAAGGTTGCAGCGGCCGTGATCCCCAAGTTAAACAGCTCACTTGCGGACGGGCCATCCGCGATTTGATTCCGCAATGTCAGGAAGGTTGCAAACAAGGTACCAAACAGGACGGCCTCGCCTCCGAGAAACAACCAGAAGCCCAAAATTTTATTACGGCCTTCCAGCGTCGCCTTCTCCGGTTCGTGCGGCAGCGTACCTGCTACATGCGATGTGTTTGGCGTACTCATGCTTTGACCTCCTTCCCATTCAGTTCATCCGGTTCGATGTGCCAGCCGTGATCGTCAAACAAGGAACGGAGCAGCATCGACAAGAACGTGATCGCCAAGCCGAGCCCTACTACGATGTAATTGTTGAACAGGAAGTTCATCGCACCGTTACCAAAATCGTCGTTAGCGAACATAAAGCCCAGACCGGCAATAAACAAACCTACCGACATGATAAATGGAAGAATCGTCGGCGAAGGCATATGAATCGGACCAACCGGCTCAGCCGGCGTCATTTCTTTGTTGCCAGCCATCTTCTCTTTCCAGAAAGCATCAATCCCGCGAACCAGCGGAATTTGCTTGAAGTTGTATTCTTCCGGTGGAGAAGCAATCGACCATTCCAGCGTCCGTCCGTCTTCCCAGACATCGCCCGGAACGCCTTTTGGTTGTCTCGCCGTAATCGCAATATTCACCAGGAACAAGATGACCCCGACGCCCATCAAGAACGCGCCGATCGTACTGATCAAGTTCAACAGGTCAAAGCCTTGGTTCGGCAAATACGTAAATACACGGCGTTGCATCCCAAGCAAGCCAAGGAAATGCTGTACGAAGAACGTCATATGGAAGCCAATAATAAAGGTCCAGAACTCCCATTTGCCAAGCTTCTCATTCAGGACGCGGCCAAACATCTTCGGCCACCAGTAATGCAGTCCGGCGAACAAGCCCAGAACCAGACCGCCTACGATAACGTAGTGGAAATGCGCTACTACGAAGTAAGTATCATGATATTGATAGTCTGCCGGCGCCGAAGCCAGCATTACCCCGGTAACCCCGCCCATAACGAACGTCGGGATAAAACCGGAAGCGAACAGGTTGGCCGTCGTAAAGCGGATTTGACCGCCCCACATCGTAAACAACCAGTTGAAGATTTTGATCCCCGTCGGAACAGCGATCAGCATCGTAGCGATGGAGAACAGCGCATTGGCCACCGGCCCCATCCCTGTCGTAAACATATGGTGCGCCCAAACCATGAAGCCCAGGAAGGCGATCAGGATCGTAGCGAACACCATCGAGCTATAACCGAACAACCGCTTACGCGAGAACGTACTAACAACTTCGGAGATAACCCCAAACGCTGGCAAAATCAAAATGTAAACTTCGGGGTGTCCGAAAATCCAGAAAATATGCTGCCACAACACCGGGTTACCGCCGCTTTCTACATTAAAGAAGTTCGCGCCGAGAATCCGGTCGAACGTCAACAGCACCAGACCTACCGTGATCGCCGGGAAAGCGAACAGGATCATCGCGGACGTCACGAACGTCGTCCAAGTAAACATCGGCATCCGCATAAAAGACATCCCCGGCGCGCGCATCGTAATGATCGTCGCTAGGAAGTTAATACCGCCGATCAGTGTCCCTAGACCAGCAATCTGCAAGCCGATCGTGTAGAAGTCAACCCCATGCGTCAAGCTGTACGTCGTACTCGACAGCGGCGTGTACGAGGTCCAACCCGCATCCGGTGCACCGCCCATCACCCAGCTCAGGTTCAGCAGCAGTCCACCGAACAGGAATGTCCAAAATCCGAGAGCGTTCAAGAAAGGGAACGCCACATCCCGAGCCCCGATTTGCAGCGGAATCACCGCGTTCATCAGGGCGAAGATAACCGGCATAACGCCAAGGAAAATCATCGTTGTGCCGTGCATCGTAATCAATTCGTTAAATTGCTGTGCCGTAACAAAATCATTCATCGGTTTTGCCAGCTGCACGCGGATCAGCAATGCTTCGATACCGCCGATCCCAAAGAACAAACCGCCCGCCACTAAATACAAAATGGCGATTTTCTTGTGATCGACCGTCGTCAACCAGTCCATTAACCCCTTGTGCCGCTTGACAGTGTGAGCATGAGCCAAGGTTTGTACCCCCTCTTTTAATTCCTATCCATCCATGCCGTCCATAGAGGCACGCAAGATTAATAAGATAATTTGCTGTTAGCCAAGTAGTCGGCGATGGCTTCGATTTCAGCATCCGTTAATCCGAGATCTTCCTTCGGACTTGGCATTTTGTTGCCCGGTTTTACCTTTTGCGGATCCATCAGCCATTCCACCAAATTATCCTTAACCGGTTTGCCGTCGATCGGTTTGCCGGACGCTTCTGCATTATGTAAAATGCTCGCAACCGTCTCTCTGCTGCCGATCCCCGTCAGGTTTGGTCCAACTGGTCCGCCTTGGTCACCGATAGCGTGGCAGCTCAAGCATTGCGTCTTAAATACTTCCGCAACGGCTGGATCCTGAATCGTTTGTACTGGCGCCTTCATCGCTTCAACCCAACGGTCAAAGGACTCTGGGCTAACCGCCTTGACTTTAAACTCCATGAAAGCATGGGATTTCCCGCACAGCTCGGCGCACTTCCCGAGGTAAACCCCTTCGTTCGTGGCTTCCAGCCAAGCTTTATTAATCGTTCCGTCCGTATTCGTATCCGTTTTGCCGGCGAGTGAAGGCACCCAGAAGGAGTGCAGCACGTCCGCTGTCTTCAGCTCAAGCGCAATCTTCTTGCCCGTAGGGATAATCATATCCTGGGCGGTCGTAATGCCGTAATCCGGATAGGTGAACTCCCACCAGAACAAATGCGAAGTGACTTTGATCTTCACCGCATTGGCATCCTTCGAGTAATCCTCGCCAAAAGCAAATACTTTCTGTACCGTTGCAACCGCCAGAATCAGTACCAGAACCAACGGAATCGCAGTCCAGATGATCTCCAGCTTATGGTTGCCTTCAACTTGCTTTGGAATGTCGTTTTGCCCCGGTTTACGGCGATACTTGATCCACACGTAAGCCGCGATCCCGAATACGATCAGCATGACAACTATCATGATCGTAATCGACAGTTTAATTAATCCGAGCTGCCCTTCAGCTACTGGACCCTGTGGTCTGAGCACGGACAGGTCTTCACGGCCGCATGCGGACAAGAGCAACGCTAGCATGGCAAACAAAGGTACTAGCCGCTTAACAGCCTTCCAAGGTTTCATCATTGATCTACCCCACTTCTTACGTTTTCTTCCGCAGCATCACAGAGATTTCCAGCCTGCGCAGCTCAAAAATCCACCTGTCTATCACGGAAACTACATTCCTGTCAATTACAACAATCACCTATTAAATATATGATTGAACCCCTCGTTTGTCAATGATTCGGGGTCAGTTCACAAATTGTTCAAAAATCCGAGAACCCGCACCACAAAAGGTTTTGTGAACGTTTTCCCCAGTTCGACACCGAGTGAAAAGGCTGCCAATTTTGAACAAATCTCGGCGAATTGTGACGTTTCCCTGCTCCGCTTCATTTTTGACATTTCTTCAAACTTTATTTCGTAACTCTAACGGAACGTAGCGACCTTATTTGCTCATTTCCCGGCTATTTCCCGCTGTAACGGAACGTAATGACCTTATTGCACTTTTTTGGCGGCCATTTCGCTGTCCACCTCTCAAATAAGGTCTCCTGGTTCCGTTAGCATTCAGGGACACCACTAAACTGGACAAATAGCGGCTCTAGGTTCCGTTAGAACAAAGCTAGAGTGAAAGGCTGGGCGGGGCCCAGCCCCTCCTCATCAAACCGTACGTGAGGTTTTCCCTCATACGGCTTTCCGATGTTCGTCATCATGAGCATGCAGATTACAAGAGCGTTTTAAGTCCATATTGAATAGACAAAGACTTCACTTCGCGCAGCGAACTCAACCATCGTCTGCGTTTGTGTTTCTTAGCATACCACTTCGCAAACCGCTGCCGGATATACCAATCCAACTTCGCCATCTTCCTCTGGCTGTAAGCTGTGTAGTAGTAATTGCGCCAGCCTTGAATCTTTGGATTCAGGTACTCCACGTGCTCTTCGAAACTCAGGCGTCGCATACCTGGCGGAGCTAATCGCTCTTTTACCCCTTCCCGTATTCGCTCTTCCGCCTTCCGGCACAACCACTGCTGGGTTGTGTAGTACACTTGGCCTTTGGATGTTTCGGCCTTCGTCTTTCGATGATGCATGCCCAGAAAATCGAAGCCTTCTTCCCCAGTCCAAAGTCCAACGATGCGCGTTTTCGTGGGGTGCAGGGTTAATTCCAGGCGTTCCATAATCGCTCGTATGAGTTCATAGGCCCGCTGTGCGTCCTTCTTCGTCTTGCAGATGATCACCAGATCATCTGCATAACGCGTCAGTTCCCCAAGCTTACCGCCATGTCGTTCCCACAGAAGATCAAAGTAATTCAGGTAGATGTTCGCCAGCAGTGGTGAGATCACTCCCCCTTGCGGTGTACCCAAGTCTGAGCGTCGGATGTTTCCTTCTTCCATCACTCCCGCACCTAACCACTTCCTCACCAACTTCAAGATTCGCCTGTCACTGATCCGCATTTCGATCAGCTTCATCAGTTTCTCCTGATTGATGTTGTCGAAGTAGCCTTGGATGTCGACGTCGACCACCCAATTTCCTTTGCGGTTGCATGCTTTCCGGATTCGCTCCAACGCCTGTTTCGCGCTCCGCTTAGGCCGAAAACCGAAAGACGTGTCCTGAAAATCCGCCTCGAAAATGGGTTCCATGACGAGTTTGGTCGCCATCTGGATGACGCGGTCTCTCACCGTCGGGATCCCCAGCGGTCGCAGTTTGCCATCTTTCTTCGGGATGTAGTGGCGTCTAACGGGTTGTGGATGGTACTTCCCTTCTTTCAGTAGCCGTTGACATTCAAGCACAAAACGCATTTCTCCCTGTTTCTCGATGTCTGCCAACGTCTCTCCATCCACTCCTGCCGAGCCCTCGTTGGCTCGTACCCTTCGCCACGCTTCCCATAAGATGTCTACCCGATAGACCTTGTCGTACAGCGCGTGAAATCTTCGCTTCTTGTTCTCCTTGGCCGCATGACCGAGTTTCCCTTGGAGTTCTTGAACGTTTTCCTCTGGTGTTGTTAGCCGTTTGGCATTCACTGACTCGTACCTCCTCAAGAAACTTGAACAAAGCAGGGCTCCTTCCCTCCCGCAGGTTGTGTTGTCCTGCGTTCCACGGTACTATGAGCCCCTCGGACTCCCTTCCTGCAGACCGTTCACTTCACCTCTGGGGCTTATAGAAGGCCTCTTTACGGTTTCTGCAACCGTGCAGGGGAGGGGAGGGCCTCCCCAGTTCACTGCATCCTCTTTCATACCATGCCGTTCCCTCTACGCCGGAGGATTCTTCACTGCCGCTCCAAGTTCTAGGCAGCTTCCATGGCCTTCGTCCATGTACGCGGGACTCGGCTTCCTCTTTTCCCTCTTGCGAGGCCTTTTTGACGACGCGGCAGGATTCACTTTCATGTTACGGCCTGGTATGTTGCTCGCCCTGCCTCTGACAGGTACTTTCGTCGATACGCTTCTACGTACAGATTTCGCCATACGTAGGTATCCTAGCTACGCGGGGGCTTGGCCCTTCCCGCGACCGGACTTTCACCGGCTAGAAGATGCGTGCTTAGCTGGGCACGCCAAACAAAAAAGAGAGCTTTCCGCTCTCTCTTCGTCCGCGTTATTCCCCGTTTGTCAGCACCAGCGGTCCGTCCTCCGTGATCGCCAGCGTGTGTTCATAATGCGCGCCGAGGCTGCCGTCCGCGGTACGGATCGTCCAGCCGTCATCCTCCCACAGCACCGCGCCGGTTTCCCCGCCGGTGAAGATCGGCTCGATCGTGATGACCATCCCCGGCCGCAGCGTCACTCCCGTGCGCGGCCGGCCGAAGTTCGGCACGTCCGGCGCTTCGTGCATCGACTGGCCGATGCCGTGGCCGATCAGCGGCTTCACGATGCCGATGTTCGCGGCCTGCGCCACGCGCTGCACCGCATACCCGATGTCCCCGATCTTATTGCCGGGGACCGCCTGCGCGATCCCGGCCAGCAACGCCTGCTCGGTGGTCGTCAGCAGCTTCTCCGCCTCAGCGCTCACCTGTCCGATCCGGTAAGACCAGCCGGAATCGGCCATCCAGCCGTTTTTGCCTACCACAATGTCGATCGTGACGATATCTCCGAGCGCCAGCTTACGATCGCTCGGGAACCCGTGGCAAACCACGTCATTCATCGACGCACAAGTCGCAAACGGAAACCCGTGGTATCCCTTTTGCTCCGCCTTAGCTCCCCGCTTCGCCAAAAACGACTCCACGAAGGCGTCGATCTCCAGGGTGGTTATACCCGGCCCGATCATTTTGGCGATTTCGCGGTGGCACTCGGCCAATATCCGTCCCGCCTCACGGATCCGCTTGATTTCCTCTTTCGTTTTTATGCGTACCTTCACGTCCTGTTCTCCTTCCGCTGCCCTACGACGATTGATTTCGTGATGTTCCCGTCAGTTTAATATATGTGGGAACAGAAGAAAAAAACCGTCCCGAACGCCCAAGGCGCCGGAACGGCGAATATCCTTCCATCTCAATGGTTCAGGAAACAGACGAGTCCAATTTCCCGAGCTCATGCTCAACCAGGTGGGTCAATTCCTCTTCATAGCCGCCCATAATCCGATACTTGCGTACATATTCTTTCACGAACTTCTTCGGATCTTTCGGTCTGAAGATTCGGGTCATTTCCCGTAAACTTTCTTTCACTTCATCATGACCTTTCGTTGCCATACTGATTCCCTCCCAGAACGCTTAAGGTAAATGCTCCGATTTTGCGATGCCGAAAAGTGCGGGTTCAGATTCATGAAGCTGTGCCGGCTATTTAGTTGTAATGGAAAGACCTCCTATTGTCTTATTGTAACATATTCAGAAGAAGGTTTCAGCTTTCTTCCAATTGTACATTTTTTATCCGCTTCACCTAATACTATTTATAAACGGGGTGCAGGGGCAAACTACAAGCAGTTGAGGGGCATTGCCTGGACATGAAGAGGAGTGATACAGCCATGACTTCCCGGTCTCCAAAAATCCTTATTTTATATGCCAGCTACGGGGATGGGCATTACCAAGCCTCCAAAGCGGTGGAAGCCAGCTTGCGAAGCATAGGCGTCACCGACATCACGCTGCTTGATCTGATGGCTGAAGCTCATCCGCTGATCAACGGGCTGACGAAGTTCGTGTATATGCAAAGCTTCAAAACCATCCCCGGCCTCTACGGCTGGGTCTACAACGCCACCAAACAAATGCCGCAAGAAGCGCCGCTGCTCGAGGTCATCAATTCGTTTGGCATCAGCAAGCTGCAACAAACGCTGCGACAAGCCCAGCCGAATCTGATCATCCACACCTTCCCCCAGCTCGCGATGCCTAGACTGCTGAAGCGGACCGGCCAATCGCTGCCGCTGGCGAATATCATCACCGACTTTGACCTGCACGGACGATGGATTCACTCCGGAGTCGACCGCTACTACGTCGCAACCGACGACTTGAAAGCGGAAATGATCAGCCGGGGGATCGCCGAAGATCGCATACGGGTAAGCGGCATCCCGGTAAAACCAGAGTTTAACCATCAACATCCCGCAGGTGAAGAACGCCTCATCGGCCCCCTTCAAGACCTTTTCCCAGACAACCGCACCGGCAAAACCACCGTCCTACTGATGGCAGGAGCCTACGGTTCCATGCAGGGAGTACGCGAGGTGATCGAGCGGTTTATGGCGCTGGAGCGTTACCGGGTGATCGCCGTTTGCGGAAGGAACCGCGAGCTACACCGTGCACTGCACGAGCAACTCCCTCCCCATCCAGACGTGCACCTCTTGGAGTATGTCGAGCAGGTAGCTGCATTGATGCGAAAATGCGACTGCATCGTAACCAAGCCGGGAGGGATTACCTTGTCCGAGGCGCTGGCTTGCCGGCTGCCGGTGTTCGTCTACCGCCCCGTTCCCGGGCAAGAGCTCAATAATGCGCGTTACCTCGCACAAAAAGGCGTTGCCTGTATCGCCCGTACCCCTGCGGAGCTGACCGAGGAAATCGACGCGCTCTTTCGGGACCCACACCGGCTAACCGAGCTTCGCCAAAAAATAGATCACCTCCGCCGGCCTGAAGCCGCGGAGGTGATTGCAGACGATATTTTAGAGCAGTGGTTCGCGCCCAAGCGGGCCGAGCTGGTTCTTTCATGAGGGGGCTCGTCATACATTTAGGATAAGACAATCCTCTCCTGAAAGAAGGTGTCGTCCTCATGTCCCCTTTCAAATCATCCACCGGCCTCTACGAAAATGTCGCCGGCTTCCTGTGCTACCTGCTTGCTTTTGTGGGCGGAGTTGCATTCCTTGTCCTAGAGCGGCGCAGTCGATTCGTGCTGTTCCACGCCCTGCAATCGGTCATGCTGTTTGGCGGATTCATGCTGGCCCATGCCTTGTCCGGCTTTCTGCCGATCATCGGCGTGGTCGTCAATCTGCTGCTGACCCTGCTGGGCGTTACGCTTTGGATTATCATGATGCTGGCTGCGCTCCAGGGCAAATGGCTGAAGCTGCCTTGGATCGGCGAACTCGCGGAAAAGCAACTGCAACGGATGTAATTCTCCGGCTAGACCGAGGCACTTTTTACGCTGTAGCTTTGACGGATTCGCTTGGTTCAGCGGCCCCATTCAGCACAGCTGCCTTGCGCTGACCCTTCCAACCGTTAAACAGCAAATTCATCACAATCGCCGTAAAGCTGCCGGCGACGATGCCATTGTCCACCAGAATCCGCAGCGCGGCCGGCAGCCGGTCGAACAGTTCAGGCAGCACGGTCACACCCAGCCCCATGCCGACGGAACAAGCGATGATCAGCAGGTTTTCATGCCGGTTCAAATCCACTTGGTCGCCCAACATCCGAATCCCGGAGGACAAAACAAGACCAAACAACGCGATCATCGCTCCGCCGAGCACCGACGTAGGTACCAGCTGCGTTAATGCGGCGATCTTCGGCACGAAGCCGATCAAGATCAGCAGCGTACCGGCCACTACGATCACGTCGCGGGTTTTCACCCGGCTCATTTGGACAAGCCCGACATTTTGGGAATATGTCGTATACGGAAACGAGTTAAATATCCCGCCGAGCATGATCGCCAGCCCTTCCGCCCGATACCCCCGCGTCAAATCCTTATCCGTAATCTCTTTATCCACGATTTTTCCAAGCGCCATAAATACGCCGGTCGACTCGGCAACGCTCACGATCGCCACCAGAATCATCGTCAGAATCGCTGAAGCGTGGAACGTAGGTGCACCAAAATAAAACGGTTGTACCGCATGAAACCAGCTGGCTTCCTTCAGCGGCGTCAAATCTACTTTCCCGGCGAGCGCAGCCACCAGCGTCCCTGCAATCAGACCCAGCAAGACGGAGATGGAACGCGGAAAGCCCTTGGCAAAGCGGTTCATCAAAATAACGAACAGCAATACCCCAAATCCAAGCGCAAGATTAAGCGGGCTCCCAAAGTCGGGATTCTCACCCGGACTGCCGCCGCCAAGATCCGAAATCGCCACCGGAATCAGCGTGACACCGATAATAGTGACCACGGAGCCAGTCACGACCGGCGGAAACAACGCAATCAGCTTGCCGAACAAACCGGCAAAGAGGAAAACAAACAGCCCGGAGGCAATAATCGCACCGTAAATGGCGGAGACCCCTGCGCCGTCTGTCAGCCCGATGGCAATCATCGGCGACACGGCCTGAAAAGCGCAGCCCAGCATCACCGGAAGCCCGATGCCAAACAGGCGGTTCCCCCAGACTTGAAGCAGCGTAGCTACACCGCAAGCCAACAAGTCGATAGCGATCAGGTAAGTCAGCTGTTGGTTAGTGAAGTTCAGCGCGCCTCCAACGATCAGCGGTACGATCACAGCCCCGGCATACATAGCCAATACGTGCTGCAAGCCTAGCGAAAAGGTTTTAAGCGGATGACGGTGTTTCTGAAAAATACGTTCGCGTTCCATAGAATTCTGGTTCCTCCCCGATGATTAGTTCATCTCATGAATAATTCGGTGTATCCTCAACGAAAGTCACCGCACCGTCTTCCAGCGAGGCAACCCGAACAAGCGATTCAACGCGGTACCCTGCTTCCGTAAGCAGCCGGGCTCCCGGCTGGAACGACTTCTCAATGACGATCCCGATGCCGGCGACCGAAGCTCCGGCTTTCTCCACGATGCGGGCTAGTCCAAAGGCCGCCTCGCCGTTCGCCAAAAAGTCGTCCACGATCAGCACCCGATCCTCTGCACGCAGAAACTTTTTCGATACGGTGATCTCGTTGGTTTCCCGCTTGGTGAACGAGTAGACTTTTTCCACAAAAATGTTGTCCTTCAGCGTCAAGGATTGATGCTTGCGGGCAAAGATCATCGGCACATTCAGCTCCAGCGCGGTCATGATCGCCGGGGCAATCCCCGAGGATTCAATCGTCAGCACCTTCGTGATGCCTTCTTCGGCAAAGCGCCGGGCGAACTCAGCCCCAATCTCCTTCATCAGCACCGGATCCATTTGATGGTTAAGAAACGAATCTACTTTCAACACCTGGTTCCCCAGTACAATCCCTTCTGCCATCACCTTGTCTCTCAGCAGCTTCATTCCTGTGTCCCCTTTCCTCTAATAATTCATCACATGAACTAAACGCAAAAAAGCCCATTTCTCAACGGAAATGGACTTTAAATTTAGAAAGCACCTAATAAACCCGAATAGCAAAACCAGCGATCAGGGCAGCGAAAGCCTATAGCTGATCCCCTTGGTTCCCGGGCACATGCACGGCGGTACTTTCCGTAGTCCGATCATTCCGGTGATCAGGTAGAGACGTGCAGGCCAATTCCTGCACTTATACGGAAAATTCATGGATTCGCATTTAACCAATGCTAGAAGTATAACGCATTCCGCCCGGGTAGAGAAAGAGGAATCTTTTAGGGTTCTGTGAAAACTTTGCAAAGCCCTGCGAGAAGCAGTGCCGTCAAACCGCGCCAGAGACTGGTTAAAGCGGCTTCGGCTCTTGCGGCAAAAGATGGGTGAGCAGCGTTTTTAATTCGCCGTCTTCCTTGTACGTCTTCTCCCCCGTGTCGAGGCGGCGTACCCGGATCTCGCTGTAATCCGCACCGGCTTCCGTTGGCTTGAACACAAGATTCTTCCGATCCTCCAAACGCAGCTTATATCCCATCTCGTCAAACATTTGCAGATAGTCAGCTTCACTCGGAGTCTTCCCTTGATCGAGGAAGAGTAGTCCGCGCAAGTGCTTCACTTCATCCTTATGTACGACGTCAAAATGTACAATGCATTCCATGTGCTGCACGCTCCTGTATCATGTTCTATGCGGTATAGCATCCCCTGCCGCAGGCGGGAGCATCCACTTAAAGCCGAACGCCCGCGATAAGAAAAACGGCACGACAGCTGCGGAGCTGCTTCATCTCACCCAGCCCCTGGGCCGCCGTGCCGGCGTAGACCGCATGCTCTTAGCTATTACTACGAATCAGCGTGCTGCTGCGGCAGTGGATTTTATGACAACCTGATGAACTTTCTTTAAGCCGGCGATCCAGCGTTAAAATGCTAGATTTGTTCTGAGCCGCAATGCGGGCACCATTTTGTCCCTTTTACCAGCGTCGACGAGCAGATTTGGCATTTCACCGTGGCCACCCCGCCGATGATGAGTTCAGGTTCCGCCGAACTCTCCGGCTGCGGAGCGGCGGCGTCCTGCTTCCAACTGCGAATGCGGCGATCCAGCTCCTCCTGACGTCTGCGTTCCCGCTCCAGCTCGCGCTGGAGACGCTCCTCTTCCTCAGGATCGATCGGCTCCACCGCTCCAGATACGGGCGCCGACTCCCGTTGCTCTGCTTTCTCCCGAACGAGGGACGCGGCAAGCTCCAACGTATCCATCTCGTCTACCTCGACCCGCTTCATCACAGGCGGCTCGGCGCTAGCGGCCGCCTCGCTGGCTGCCGGGGACTTCACCGGCTTCTGCACCGGCTTCAGCAGCTCGGTCGGAACGGCCTTCTTCGCCACGGCCAGCTTATGGCCGCAGTATTGGCAGAACAAGGCGTCTTCCGCCACGTTCCGGCCGCAGGCGCCGCATAAGCGTTCATTTTTGAGCTCGGCGATTTTCATCCGAATTTCGTCGCGTTCTTCCGTCAGCAAATCGCAGGTTTTGGCCAGCTCGAGCATCTCTTTTTCCGCTGCGGCCATATCCTTCTTCCGATAAGCCTCATAGAACACTTCGCCCATTTTATGAAAATATAAACCAAGCTCACGTTCGATATTTGAAATTTGAGTGTTTAGTTTACTAATCTCCACGACATTTTGCGCGCGATCGGTAACCTTGCCCGCACCGTCTTTCAAGCGTTGTAAAATTTTCATGACATGATTCCTCCCCGCGAAATATTCATAATCATACCAGATTTTGCACCCCCATGAAACCGTCCTGCGACTCAGGAAGCGGCTTCTTAAGGTTCACAGCGGCCATCAAGCTCCAATTACGGGACCTCAAATGCCCCTTTGTGCTCCTAAGGAACACTGGCCTTGGCTGCACGAGATCTGCTGATTTTGATGGTACAATATCCTTTCCATTCGGTGAAAGTGCGGGGTGAAGAAGTTTGCCGAACCAGCCCATGAAGGGTGTGGAGAGGTGGGAAATGAACATTTTGGGGCATGTGTGAGGGGGACTCCCAAGAGGCGGGCCCACAGGCCGTAGCGCGATAAGGCGCCTCTGGGCGCCGCCGTGCGAGGCGGCGCTTGGCCGGACTGACCGTGCACAGCAGTCAGTCCGGCCAAGCGCCGCAGCGGGGCGGCGAGTTCCTCCGCCCGCTGCATGACCCGCTCGGCGACGAGCGACAGCCCCGTCGCCGCCCCCCGCACGCCGGGCAGCAGCGCTGCCCACGGCGCGGGGTCCGTGCCCGCCGGCGGCTGTTTGCCTGCCGCCGGCGGGCCCGCAGGGCCGAGTTCCACGTCGACGTCGTGGAACTCCGGCCCGGGCTGGTGCAGCCGGCCTTGCTCGGCTGCCTCTGCCAGCCGCTCGGCCAGCGGCGGACCGCCCGGGCCGGCGGCCTCGCGCCGGGCGCCTTCGCGCGGCCCGGCGGCACGGCGCAGCGCCGCTTCGGCGTCCGCCAGCGGCGCCTCGGCGGCCCAGGCCGCCCAGACGGCGGCGAGCAGCGCCTCGCGCGTCCAGCCGAGCTGGCGCAGCCGCAGCTCGGCGTCGGCCGCCCAGGCCGCACGCGCAGCGGCCAGCGCCGGCGCCAGCCGGGCGCAGCCGGGGTCGCCGCACGCGCAGCGCACGCCGCCAGGCGCGCCTGGCGCACGATCTGCCGGCAGCAGCTTCGCAATGCCGCCGGCCCCGCTTTCGGCCAGCGCCGCCACAAGGCGCGGCCGCTCCGCGAGCTGGCGCAGCAGCGCTTGCTTTTCCTGCTCTGCGGCTGGGGCCAGCGGGATCAACACCACATGATCCCGTTCCAGTTCCACTTGCAGCCCGCCGGCTTCATAGCGGACAACCGGCTGGGCAAGTTCCTGCGCGTTCGTCTTGGGCCTGGTCATGCGTGTTCCTCCTCTCAGCAAGTCTCAGCAAGCCTATTGTTTCGGCATCCTATCTTTTTCGCTCAACCAAACGCTCCCTCCGGGAACAGTCCGCTTTCCTGCAGCACGATCAGGTTGCGCAGCTCCTCGTCGCTCATTTCCGTCAGCCATTGCTCACCGGAGCCAACCACCTGCTCAGACAGCGTTTTTTTTCGCTCGATTAATTCGTCGATTCGTTCCTCCAGCGTTCCTTGGCAGATCAGCTTATGTACCTCGACGTTCTTTTGCTGCCCGATCCGGAATACCCGGTCCGTCGCCTGGTTTTCCACCGCCGGATTCCACCACCGGTCATAGTGGACCACATGATTCGCCCGGGTCAGGTTAAGGCCGACGCCGCCAGCCTTCAGCGATAACACGAAAATCGGCGAGCCTTCGCCCTCCTGAAAAGCCCGGACCATCTGATCCCGCTCGGCCTTCGGCACCCCGCCGTGCAGAAAAAACGGCCGTACACCATACCGCTCCGTTAATCGCTCCTGCAGCAGTTCACCCATCCGTACGTATTGCGTGAAGATCAGCGCCCCTTCTCCGTTGTCCATAATCATGTCAAGCAGCTCGCCGAGCCGTTCCATTTTGCCGGAGCGGCCAAAAGCGGCCGTCTTCGCAGGCCGGCTTCCTACAACCAGCTCGGGATGATCACAAATTTGCTTTAACCGGGTCAGCGAAGATAACACCAATCCT
Organism: Paenibacillus sp. MB22_1; assembly: GCF_047200555.1. Classification (NCBI taxonomy): domain Bacteria; kingdom Bacillati; phylum Bacillota; class Bacilli; order Caryophanales; family Paenibacillaceae; genus Paenibacillus; species Paenibacillus sp. MB22_1. Next base: position 1,979,909 of record NZ_JBLADV010000002.1, on the reverse strand, counting down.
TTGCGGGCGATGCCGCTCTGGCTTCCGATCTGATCCAGCAGCTCCGCCGTCACCGATTGATACAAGCGAGCCTGTTCAACGGTTAACGAGCAATACGATTTCAGCTCGATTTTCTCCGGCAAGTCCTTGCGGATGTCCGGATCGCTCTTGAGCCGGCGCAGCAGAAACGGCGCAACCAACTTCCGCAGCTTCTGCAGCTCGGCTGCTTGCTGTTCTCCCCCAGACCCGGTGTAACGCGTCCGAAACGAGGCATGCGTGCCTAAGTATCCCGGGTTCAGGAATTGAAAAATCGACCACAATTCGCTGAGCCTATTCTCCACCGGGGTGCCCGTCATGGCGATTCGGTGAGGCGCGCTGAGCTTCATCACGCTTTGCGCTTGCTTGGTTCCGTAATTTTTGATGTACTGGGCTTCGTCCAGCACCACCGTCGTCCATTCCGCCGAACGCAGCTCCTTCGCATCGCGGCCGGCCAGCTGATACGTCGTCAGAACCACATCGCATGCCCGGTGCTCCTGCAAGAACCGCTCCTCGCGGTAACGGTCGCTCCCGTGGTGCACGTATAGCTTTAGCCCCGGAGCAAACCGGGAAAACTCCCGTTGCCAATTGCCTAGCAAAGAAGTCGGACAGATGATCAAGCTTTTGGCCCCTGCCTGCTGAACGCCATCCAACAACACGGAGATCACCTGCACCGTTTTCCCCAAACCCATATCGTCGGCCAGCAATGCACCGAAACCCAGCTCGCGCATCGTGACCAGCCACTGGTATCCCCGTTCCTGATAGGGGCGCAGCGTTCCGTTTAATCCGGATGGCACCGGACGCGGATGGAGTTGCCGAACAGCTCCGCCTGCCATCAGGATAGACAACATCCCGGTGGTTTCGATGCCGGCGATGTTCACGCCCTCCAGTTGGACTTCCTGATCGCCGGAAGCGAGGTGCATCAATTCGCGGAAGGTCAAGGTGCCGTTTTCATGGCGCTTCATGAACTTCAGCACCTGCCGGATCTCCTTCGCATCCACTTCAATCCATTCGCCGCGAAAAAAAACGAGCGGCAGCTTCGCCGACGCCAGCTCCATCAACTCTTCCCGGGTAAGCTCACGCCCCCCAAGCAGCGCCTCCGCTTCAAAAGCGACCAGCTGATCCACTCCCAGCCTTGGCATCCCGTCACCACCGCCCTCCGGCATCCCGCTCGCGAACCCTCGGGTTCTGATACGGATGCTGGCGGAACGCCGTCCCTCCCGGGTCCAGCGGCTTGGCATTTGCACGTTCACGCCAAGCTTGCGCAGCGCCGGCACCGACTTGCTTAAGAACGTGATCAGGTCTTTGGGGTCCATAAGCAGATCCTGCGGGCGAGGATGCTCCAACGCAGCGGCGACTTCCCGAGATACCCCAGCTGCTTTGCTCAGCCGCAGCAGGAAGTTCTCCTGTACGTTCCGGTACAGAAGACCGTGAATTTCCATGTCGGGCCCGGGATAGCTCCAGATGAGCCCGGCTGGCAGCAGCACGCTGGGATTCTCAGCTCCCTCAGCCCAGAAGCTTAGCCGCCAAAGTGCAGTCGCTGCTTCACCCTCCGCGGTCTCGCCATGACCATCCTGATACGGTTCCACACGCAGGCAGAGGCGCAAGCTTCCCGTTTCCAGACCGCCGGTCTCGGTTTCCTCAGCTCGGGGACGTCCGCCGCCAGCAGCAGCGATGTCTGCACTCAGCTGATCCAGCTCCGTCGCACTGCCTTGAATATCCGGCGGCTGTGCGCCGGTTAGCAAGCCGTTCCACCACAACTCCGCCAGCGGCGACGAACCCCGGTGATAGTCCGCCCGGCTGGCATTCAGCTTCCGTCCCAAATCCTGAACCGCCCCGCGCGCTTCGTGATCAATCATTGCCGTCAAAAAAGAATGCAGCACCGCCATCTGCCGATCCTCCAGCGTCCCCTCGTCTTCAGAGGATGCCCCTGCCCCAGTTTGCACGGCGGCGATACAGATCGGCGGCATCGCCCCGGCTAGACGCCGGAACCGTGCCTCGTCGTCCGGCTCGGTCAGGAGTGGTCCCCAAGCCGCGCGCATTTGACCCTGCGACCCGCGGCGGCGTCCGGTGGCCGCCACCGGACGGATGGATGGCGCAATTCGGCCGCGCAGCAGCAGCTCTAAGGCGAACTTGGCCGCCTTGCTCCAATAGCTCATTTCCGCGCCCGGCTTGATTCCCTGCTCCTCCCAGACGGATTCGTCCCAATGCAGCAGCAAACGCCAAGCCTCCGGCACAGGCAAAGCCAATCCTTCCAGGGATCGGCCGATCAGACTGCGCCGCTCCCCGTTCTTGTATGACCTCCGCACGGAAGAGACCGGATACCTGACCTCTGCCAACCGAAGCACGGCATGCTGAAACGGCCGGACTCCCGGCTCCAGCTCCTTGCGCCGGAGCACGGCGGTCCAAGCATCCACCTTCGACTCCGATACTTCGCCGGAGAAGCAAAACAATACATCGCCCAGCCATATTCCATAAAGACGTTGATTCATGGTGATCTCCCGTCGGTTATCCTAATTCTAGCCAAATTCATTACTAACATCTTATACGAAAACGGCTGCTTATAAAACCGCCTTCCTTCCCGTCCCGCTGCCTCTCTATACTCTCCCTTATCATTTGAGGAGAAATGGGGAATATTTCTAGTACAAAAAAAAGATTCAAGGAGGTGTATTCCCATGTTGCGCGGCCGGTCTGGTCATTGGTTGAATCTCGCCTCGTTTGCGGCGTTAATGGCGGCAAACCTGGCGGCAGCAGCACTTCCGTTTGGCTTGCGCCGGCCCCAAGGGTTTCCCCACGGATTATACGTGCTCCTCACGCCGGCGGGCTATACTTTTACGATATGGCTGCTCATTTATGCCCTGTTGACCGGCTGGGTCCTTTACCCGCTGCTGCAGCCTAACCGCGAGCCGTTTTCTGTGACGCCTATGCCAGTGCGCTTCCTGCTTTCCTGCACCCTCTCCATCGTGTGGATCACACTAGGGGAGCGGCAACCCCTGCTGTCTATCCTGGCGTTGTTCCTGCTCGTGTTCGTGGCGGCCTCGATGTACAGCAGTACCCGGAATATCCTTCGCCCGTCAGCCGCAGAGATCTGGTTCGTACGCCTGCCGTTCAGCTTATATTTCGGATGGATCTGCGTTACAGCTCTTGCCAGCGTGGACGCCTTGCTAACCCATCCCTCTATTTCTGCAACCTCGATTTCCGCAGCTTCCGTTTCCGTTCCATCACATCTTGGACTCACCCTGCTGCTGCTCGTGGTAGGGATCCTCAGCGCCTGCTTTGTTGGATTCCGATGGCGTGACGCGATCGTCCCGCTCACGTTCGCGTGGGGGTATGACGCCATTGCAGCCGGTCCTCAGCTGCACCAAATTGTGGCCATTGCCTCCAGCGCCGGAGCGCTAGCCTTGATCGTGTACGCACTCTGGATTGCCTTTCTGCGCTCTCATGAGCGGGACTAAAGTTCCACCCCCTTGGGCCCTTTCACGCGTCCTTTTGCACGATTATCCCTTTTGTTCAGAATCGGGGAGGGGGCGTATCTAATCCATTTTCGAAGCGGAGATTGGTTTTCTCCACTCCCTCGCAGCGGAGATCGATCCCCCCCACTCCCTGAAGCAACGGGATAATCACGAAAGGAAAGCGGCCGACATAGGTACCTCCCCCCACAAAAAGGCCAACCAGAAATTCTGGTTGACCTAATAATACGAAAAAGCCGCCGCAAGGGATATTTTACTTAACCGCAATAACCTCGATCTCAACCAGACCATCCTTAGGCAGACGCGCCACTTCGACGGCACTGCGCGCGGGATACGGCTCTGCGAAGAACGAACCATAAACTTCGTTCACCTTGGCAAAATCGTTCATGTCCTTCAAAAATACAGTCGTCTTGATGACCTTGTCCAATCCGCTGCCGGCTGCAGCCAATACTGCCTGAACGTTCCGCAGCGCTTGTGCAGCCTGTGCTTCCACGCCTTCAGCAAGCTGACCGGTTTCCGGCACCAATCCCAATTGGCCGGAAGTAAAGATCAAATCTCCCAGTTGAATCCCCTGCGAATATGGACCAATGGCACCTGGCGCAGCGGTCGTAGAAATTACTTGTTTCATCTTCATCATCCCATCCTTTCTTCTCCCCATTTTACCGATAACCCCTTCGTCACGGCAACTCAGACTGTACATGAACTTCGCCGGAATGGGATCGAGCGATTTTTAAAGGCAAATAGAAGGAAAAGGTGCTGCCTCGCCCTTCTTGGCTTTCCATACGGAGGTGCCCCCCAAGCAGGCGGGCCAGGTTGCTGCTGATCGACAGGCCCAGACCGGTCCCCCCATATCGCCGACTAATTGAGCCGTCGGCCTGCTGAAACGCCTCGAATACCGCCCGCTGCTTGTCCTCGGCAACGCCGATGCCGGTATCCGAGACGGTGAAGACCAGCCATTCCCCTTCGGCCGTCCCCTTCGCCGGAGCGCGGCGGATGTCTAGCTCTACATGTCCCTCATGCGTAAACTTAAACGCATTGGACAATAAATTCCGCAGGATTTGTGCGATCCGCTGCGGATCGGAGATGATGGAATCGGGCAGACTTTCCTCCAGTCGGGTCGTAAATGCAATTTTCTTCTGAGCGGCAATCTGCTCAAACTGCAGTTGCATCCAAACGGGGATCTCTGCCAACACCACTTCCTCGTTCGTGATCTCCAGCCGCCCTGCCTCCACCTTGGACAAATCCAAAATGTCATTAATGATCTGCAGCAACTCTTCCCCCGACTTGTGAATGATCCGGCCATATTCCGAAATTTCCTCGCTGGCTTCGTCGGATTCGGCGATCATCTCCGCCAGGTTGATAATACTGTTGAGCGGCGTTCGCAATTCATGCGACATCGTTGCCAAGAACTCCGATTTATGGCTGGATGCTTCAGCTAACTGCTCCGCCCGGTCTTCCAGCCCAATCTTGGCCTTCTGCAGCTCATCGGCCTGTTTGCGGAGCAGCTCGTTCGCGTATTTCAGCTCCAGGTTCTGTCTTGCCCCAAGCTGAAAATCGCGAAGGATCAGGGCAAATCCCAAACTGAGCAGAATGCTTAACGGTAGCGCAATCGGCATGATATCCAGCAAATAATGCTTGGGAGGCACCACCCCGATTACGGCAAGGTTCAGAGAGTTGATCACATTGACAACGAGGATAGTTACGATCCCTTTGATGGCAAAACGGTAGCTTGTCCGCCGCATCCAGAGATTAAGTCCGGCACACACAAATCCCAAGATCGTCAGGTTCAACAAACCGGCCATCGCTGCATCGCTCAAACCAAACGTCAGGCGGGCCAGGCCAATCCCGACGCCGATGACGATCAAGGTTAATGGCTGGGAATAAACAAATGCCGCTATAATTAGCGGCACTGCCCGAAGGTCGAATCTGACGTCGTCATTAAGCCGGAAGCCAAACTTGATACAAATCCAGCCCGAAAAAATCATCATTAGAACAGACAGGACGTACAGGCTGCGCTGCGGCATTTTTCGCAAACCGTATTTATATAGGATATTGGCTAAATAAGCGACCGTGATCAACAAGCTTAGATTTAGCAAAAAGCTAATTCCGATCCCCATCCCCCCACTCCTGCTCGTAGAACCCGCTTCTCTCCGAGATCAGCTGGACTCTTTTTTTTGGGTCTCGCTGCGAAAATGCTGCACCAACAGTCCGGCGAAGTAAGGATCCCATTGGGTTCCACGGCCTCGCTCCAGAATGTCAATCGCTCGGTCTCTTGCTAGGCCCTTCCGGTAAGGCCGGTCTGAGGTCATGGCGTCAAAGGCGTCGGCCACAGCGATAATCCGCCCGAAAAGCGGGATCTCCTCCCCGTCCAACCCGTCCGGATAACCTCTTCCATCATAACGCTCATGATGCGACCGGACCCCCGGCAAATAAGGAGCCATCGCATCCGCAGGCTCGACCTGCTTTAAAATCGCTTCCCCAAGCACGGGGTGCTGCTTCACCTGCTGCCATTCCTCGTCGGTTAAACGGCCCTCCTTCAGCAGAACCGCATCGCGAATGCCGATTTTCCCGATATCATGGAGCAACGCCGACTTGCGCAGCTCATCGATGCGTTCTTCGGGCAACTGGGCCAACTCACCGATTTTGACGGCGTATTCAGCCACTCTAAGCGAGTGTCCAGCCGTATACGGGTCGCGGGCGTCCAGCGCCGCTGCCAGAGTTGCGAAATAACTGTCTACCAGTTGGCTATTTCGGGCTGCCTGGGTTTGCAGCCCGCTCAGCATATGATTAAATCCTGTGATCAGACGAGAAAATTCATCAGAAAACATATCGCTGGCCGCTGTACGAATGCTGCCGGTTTTCACCTCGGACATCCGCTCGTACAAATGCTGAATCGGCAGCATGATTTCGCGGGCCAACAGCCGGGAGCCAATCACTGCGAATAGGATGCTCACGGCCAAGATATATCCGGCCCACTGCCAATAAGCATAAGCTCCATGGTCAAGGTCCTCAATCCGGAACTGCATGGATAAGCTATACAGCAGCAAGGGAGCCATACTCATCAAGGAAAAGCTCCATATTAATTTTCGAGATACCGGGACGATAACCCTGCCGTGAAGCGATAAATCTTTGCCAAACATCCTGCGGCTCCAGGAAATCAGCTCCTGCAGGACAGGACGAATCGCATAGGAGGTTAAATAATATTCGACTAACGCATGCATGCTGCTGACCAGTATTCCGCTTAAGGCAGCCAGCAACACGTAGTAAGGCGAAATCGATAGGTGGCCGGTCCGGATTAATCCCAACGATAGGGCCGCGCCCGGGACGACCAAACCAAACAAATGAGGTCCGAGAATCCGCTTGACAGCAAGCGATGGCAGGCGATGTGTGCGGATATAGACATTTTGAAGTGTTTGGTAGCTCCCCACTTCCTCCATGAACACGCTGCGGATGGGCTTGATTTGCCGGGTGAACACCATCCATTCCAGCCCCAGCATGCAGCATAGCGACAAGACCAGAATTCTGTTCAGCCAGGCATAGTCCGAAGGGGATATATTCAGCGGTGCAGCGGCGATAAGGCTCGCGACCGCGATGATCGCAAGCAGGAGTCCTGCTGCGTAATTGAGTAATAGGCGCGAAATAAACGTCCTGTATACCGTCAAGGAGGATGCCTTCTTTCCGTCTCGCGTTTTTCCGGGCATGCCCGCTTCTTTTTATATCGGTTAGAGTCATGACTATTTTCATAAAACGTTTGGAACTTTTGGTTTGTATGCCCTCTTTTCGGTACAGGAGATTCGTCGCTCTTCTCGCCGACCCATCTTTTAAAAATATATATTTTAAAAATTGGGCAATTCTTTGAACACGACATTCCCTTACGTAGTACTGCTTCCGCCGCTTGGAGCAGTTGTTTTAGATCACACTACATGTGATAAATTTCACATTAAGCCCTATTTTTATATGCTAAAATGCCATCGAACAAAGGTTTCGGGACTCCCGAACCCCTCGTCAAATCAGCCTTTTTCAAGGGTCCCCCACCTGATATCCGTTATTAAAATGTCTTCACATTTTAATATATATATATTTTCATTCACTGGAGGTCTCAATCATGAAAAAAGCTTCAATTATCCTGAGCAGTGCGCTGTTGTTAGGTCTCTTGGCCGGCTGTGGATCGGACAATGATGCTAACGGCGCAAACTCTGCGCAACCTGCAAACAACACTTCTGCCGCTAATGAAACCAATGCAGGAGCTGATAACACGGCTGCAGAGCAAGGCAAATACCAAGACGGTGTATACTTCGCCCAAGGTGAAGTGGATGCAGATTCCGGATGGCAATCCTACGTGACGCTGACGGTAGCCGGAGGTAAAATCACGGAAGCCAAGTGGAATGCGCTGAGCGAAAAAGCCCCCGTCGATAAAGTGACCTATTCCAAAGAAGGCAAGTACGGCATGAAAGCCGGCGGCGCTTCCTCGGAATGGCATGAACAAGCCGAGAAGGTTGAGCAATACCTGATCGAAAAGCAAGATCCCAAAGCGATCACCTTGGGGGATGACGGCAAAACGGATGCCATCGCGGGTGTGTCCGTGCATGTAAGTGAATTTTTTAACTTGGCGGAGCAAGCGCTGAATGCTGGTCCAGTTGAGGTTGGCCCGTACAAAGACGGCACTTACCATGCCGAAGGAGCAGCCTTCGACGAGCATTCCGGTTGGAAAGATACCGTTGACGTTGTGGTCGCCGCCGGCAAGATCGTCAAAGTGAACTTCAGCGGCGTCAACGAAAAAGGCGAAGACAAGAAGCAATATTCGATCGACGGCAAATATGGAATGAAGGCCGGCGGTGCTCAAGCCGAATGGCATGAAGAAGTGGCCAAAGCTGAAGCTTACCTGATTGAAAAACAAGATCCAGCCGCCGTGACATTTAACGAAGAGGGCAAAACGGACGCGATCGCCGGGGCAACGATTACACTGCAACCGCATTTCGAGCTCGTTAGCCAAGCACTTGAGCAAGCGAAATAAACCCATATTACCATCCACCCTAAAATGAGAAGGTGAATCTCTTGAAGAAAATCGTAGTTCTGGGCGGCGGTTATGGCGGTGTAGTCACTTCCAAGCATCTGGCCAAACTGTTCAAAAAAGACAAAGATGTGGAGATCCAGCTGATTGACCGAAATCCCTACCACACGCTGCTGACGGAGCTGCATGAGGTTGCAGCGAACCGGGCGCCGGAGGATTCCGTCAAGATTGAACTAAAGAAGATTTTTGCCGGGCAAAAAGTGGATGTCGTCCTCGATTCCATTGATGCCATCGATTTTAACGCTAAAGAGCTTCGTTCCGAGCGAGCCACTTATAAATACGATTACCTCGTCATCGGTACCGGCTGTAAACCAACGTTCTTCGGGATCCCAGGCGCTGAGGAGCATGCCTTGACCCTGTGGTCCTATGAAGATGCCGTACGTCTGAAAGAACAAGTGCGCCGTAAGTTCAGCGAAGCGGCGAAGGTAAGCAATCCGGTGAAACGCCGCAAAATGCTGTCCTTTGTTGTCGTCGGCGCCGGCTTTACCGGCGTGGAACTGGTTGGCGAATTAGCCGAATTCCGCGACGAGCTGTGCAAAGAGTTCTATATCGATCCGAGCGAGGTTCGCCTGGTCGTCGCCGATATGGCTCCGAAAATCCTGCCGATCCTGCCGGATAAATTGATCGAAAAAGCGACGAAACGTCTGCACAAAATGAACGTAGAGATCATTACGAGCGCTAAAATTACTGGCGTCACCCCAACCAGCGTACAGCTTGGCGAAGGTAAAGAGCTCGAAGCGGATACGATCGTCTGGACCGCCGGGGTTGAAGGCTCCGAGCTCGTTGGCAAGCTCGATGTGAAGCAGGAAGGCCGCAAGCGGATCGTCACCAACGATAAGCTGCAAAGCGTCGATCACGAGAACGTCTATATCGTTGGCGACAACATCTTCTTCATCCCGGAAGGCGAAACCCGTCCGGTACCGCAGATGGTTGAGAACGCCGAACAAGCGGGTCCACTCATCGCTCATAACATTTATGCGGACGTTCACGGCAAGCCGAAGAAGTCCTATAAACCGGGCTTCCACGGAACGATGGTCTGCATCGGCAGCCGCTACGGCGTAGCGAATGTCGGATTGCCAAACAAAATGTTCATGATGAGCGGCTTCATGGCCATGTTCTGCAAGCACTTAATCAATATGTATTACCTGTTCACCGTGGCTGGTTTTGCGAAAGTATGGACTTATATGATGCATGAATTCTTCCACGTGAACAATCGCAGAAGCTTCGTCGGCGGTCATTTTGCGAAGCGTTCGCCGAACTTCTGGCTCCTGCCGCTGCGGATTTTCGTAGGCTACAAGTGGCTGGAAGAAGGTCTCGATAAGCTTCCGAAGGTTTGGAAAGACCCTTCGAACATCTTCCTTATCCCTGCTTCTCCGAAAGCTGACGTTGTGTCGGCAGCCAGTGAGGCAGCTAGTGAAGTGACGAAGACCGTCGATGCCCAAGCGGCAGCTTCAGCCGTAGAAAGCGCCTCGACCGCAGTTACGGCTTTGCCGGTACCTGGATTTATCAAGAGCATCGTCAGCTGGTTTATGGATGTCTTCTTCTACACTTCGGATGGCGGATATACCGCTCTAGCAACTGTGTTCCAGTTCTTTATGGTGTTTGCAGAAATCGCCCTTGGCATCATGATCATCGTTGGCCTGTTCACCGCTGTCGCTTCGGCAGCCACCGTCGCTCTCGGCGTCATGATCTGGTCTTCCAGCATGGCCTCGACGGAAATGCTGTGGTACATGACCGCAGGCGTCGCATTGATCGGCGGATCGGGCAGCACGTTTGGCCTGGATTACTATGTGCTTCCTTGGCTCAAGAAACAATGGAAACGAATCCCGTTCGTACGAAGATGGTACTTATACACGGAATAATCACAATCGCAGCTCTTTATGCAACTTGAACTGGAGTAATGTGCGCCCTCAGGCGTACATTACTCTCATTTTTATCCTTTTGCCGACATCGGTGTGAGGATCCCCTGCAAGCCTGCCTTCATTTAGGCGAAGGTTCAAAAAAGTCAGGATTCAGCACCGGATACGCTGCCTCTTGTTGGTTCGTGATCAATGATGACTTTTTTGAACTACCTCTTTAAGGAGTGTGTGTCCTTATGAATCCGAAGCTTATCCAAGACGCTTATCGCTTATTGCAGGGCGAATTATCGCCCGAAGCCGGCATTATTGTGGATTTACCCTATCCAGAAGCGGCAACACTGGCAACCTTGCTGGAGCAATACGACATGCCGCAGGTTCGCCAATGCCGTCTGTTATCCATTTACATCGCAATCAAGCTCGCCCTTCAACGTCATAGCGAATGCGGCTCCCTCGCCCCCGGCGAAACGTTAACCCGCAAAGTGTTGGATGGCGACTATCTATACAGCTTTTACGTCGAGCTTTGCCTGAAGTGGGAAGAATTCGATCTGCTCGGGCATCTCGCTCCCATCATTAAACAACTGCAAATCAAACGCGTCGAAGGCCGTCCTGAAGACGAGCGCTTGCTCAAAGCCTGGGAACGGTTCCTGCAGCTAGACAACAACCGCAGCACCGCCAGCAAGGCGATGTAGACGGCGGTGGATTGAGAGTGTTCGAGGATCTGATGCCCCCCGACGCACTCGGCACCTGCGTCTACGACTGCCAGCCCAAGTTTAGGAGGGAAGCGACATGAAGCTTGAGGAAACACTGAACATCCCCTTAAGAACCGTCGATCGGGAACTTGAGAACATGGTCAAATATGATCGCGACGTCCCTCGTTCCTCCCAATTGGCCAAAGCAATCGTCGAGTTGATTCGTTCCGGCGGCAAACGGATTCGCCCCTTGATGGTTATCGTCGGCAGCCGCTTCGGCCCTGATCCCGATGAGAAGAAGGTCTGGCGGCTCGCCGCCGCCGCAGAATTCATTCACGCTGCTTCTCTGATTCATGACGATATTATCGATGATTCCCCAATGCGGCGCGGCCAAAAAGCCATGCATATCAAGCTGGGCGTGAGCGGCGCGCTGCATGTGGGCAATTATATGTCGGCGAGGGTCATCGAGCTGATCTCCGTCTATTCGGCGGAACGGGAGAAATTCGTCTACGACCTCTCCTCCCTGGCCACAACCAAGCTGTGTCTCGGAGAGTATCAGCAGCTTTCTCACCTGTTCGACTATGATGTGACGATCGACGAATACTTGGAGAAATCGAAGAACAAAACCGCACAACTGATGGCCACATGCCTGCAAATCGGCGCCAAAGCCGCTGGCGCGGATACGGAAACGGCCGAGCTGCTGTATAGCTTTGGCGAAAAGCTCGGCATGTCGTTCCAGATCCGCGACGACGTGCTCGACTACACCCAATCGGCGGAGAAGCTCGGCAAGCCGGCCGGCAGCGATCTGCGCAGCGGCCAGGTGACCTTGCCTGTCCTGTTCGCGTTGCAGGACGAAACCCTAGCCCCGGCGATCCGGGCCATTTCGGCAGACAGCCCTGCCGAAGAGGTAGACGCCGTCGTCGCGGCGATTCAAGCCAGCGGCGCGCTGGAGAAAACCGAGGCGCTCAGCCGTCAGTATCTCGATGAAGCGCAGGACATCATCAACCGGCTGAGCAATTACCCGGCGCACCGGGATCTGCAGGCGTTGCTGGAGTATTTTGGCGGGCGGGAGAAATAAAATAAAGCACGAACCTAAAGGAAGGTTATCTTGACCATCGCTGAACTCGCCGGCCTGTAGACAGCCCCTCCCACCAGGTTCCCCAGCATACTGAAGAGCGGCGGCAGCGCTAATAGTAAGCCGGCAGCGTGGTTGCGCAACGCCTCTTCGAAATAGATGGCTATAAACGGGAAGTACATCCAATACAACATGTTGAATAGCGCTTCTCCGAACAACCTGACTTTTAAATTGGCATCCCAGAAATATAGACTTATATTCTTATTCACCGATGTTTTATAGTAATAATATGAAAATCGAATACAGGCCATCTTATATGAGATGTGCCACGAATCGAACATACGTTTCTGGTGATACAATCCCTTGCCGACTCGGTCCCGCATAGGGATTTTTTTGATATACGCCAACACCCCCACCCATGTAAGTCTGGGTGGGGGTGTTATTCTGTACGGCTCAGCAGCCGTTTACAACAGAAAGTAATCGCCGAGTGTAAAGAACAGGATCACCATGCTGATGACCTGGTTCAAATTGTACGAAGCCACGTTCATCCGCTTCCGGTTGGACGGTTTGATAATTTTGTGTTCGGTCATTAGCAGCAGGATGGCGATGATGATTCCCGTGATATAAAGCCAGCTCAGGTGGCGGATCGGGATTAAGGCAATCAGCAGCAGCACCATAATCGCGTGCAGGCCAGCTGCGATACGCAGACCGTTCTTGAGACCAAACGCGCTAGGAATCGACCAAAGTCCGTGATTGCGGTCAAATTCGATATCCTGCGAGCCGTAGATAATGTCAAACCCAGCGATCCACAGCATCACCACAGTGCCGAGGACAAACGGCGTAAAGGCGAATTGACCGGTAACCGCAAACCAGGCGCCGATGGGAGCCGAAGCGATCGTAAAGCCAAGGTACAGATGGCTCAGGTACGTAAACCGTTTGGTATAAGAATAGGAAGAGATCAGGAAAATCGCCACCGGTGACAAGATCAGGCACAACGTATTCAGCATCCCTGCAGCGAAAATGAAGATCGCATAGTTGACCGCAACGAACACCAGCACCTCCTTGGCGTCCAGCAGCTTTTGCGGCAGGTGGCGATGCGCGGTGCGCGGATTTTGCGCGTCAAAGACGCGGTCGACGACGCGGTTAAAGGCGTTGGCCCCGTTCCGGGCGCCGATCAAGGCGATCAATCCCCACAGCATCACGCGCCACGAAGGAAACCCCTCCGCCGCCCAAACCATTGAGATGATGGCAAAAGGCAGCGAAAACAACGTGTGCGAAAACATCACCAATTCGCTGTACAACCGGATTTTGGTGCCGATTTTGCGGGCTATTTCCATGGATAGTCACTCTCCTCATCCTAAAAACACGGGTCATAACGTGGATTATTTATATTGGGGCGCCCCGTCACTCTTTCTGGTTTCAAATAACGGTAAAAACGACCTTTATTTTTCGGTAACCCGGGGTTTTTGGCAAAATAGCGGTATTTCGTACCGCTAATTTTGAGGTTGGCGTCCGTTTTGACAGAAATTCCGGAAAATAAGGATACTTTTTACCGTTATTTTGATGGAAACAGGCCGATGGGCCGAAAATAAAGGTACTTTTTACCGTTAATGAGACGGGTCTACGTCTGGCGGGCGGGTGGTACGCCTGCTGCGCTGGTCCGCCGGGCGCGCATGTTCACGCCTAGCGGACCTTAGCCCAGCTGCACGGGTTACACCAGCTCCGCCAGCGAAGCCTCCAGCGCGTCCAGCATGCCGCGCACGTCGGCCTCGTCGATGACCAGCGGCGGCTGGAAGGCCAGAACGTTGCGGTTCACGCCGTTCTTGCCGATGATATAGCCGCGGTCCAGCATCGCTTCCAGCACGTCGTCGGTGAGCTTCGCGCCGCGCGCGGGCTCCTCGGCGCATAGCTCCGCGCCGAGCATCAGCCCCGCGCCGCGCACGTCGGAGACGTGCTGCGGAAACCGCGCGGCGAGGCGCGTTAAGCCGCCGCGCAGCAGCTCACCGAGGCGCTCGGCCCGCTCCGGCAGGCGATGCGCCTCGATGTAGTCCAGGACCGCGAGCGCGGTCACGGACGAGACGGGGTTGCCGCCGAACGTGGAGGCGGATGGCCGGTTCAGGCTGGCAGCGATCTCGTCCGTGGTGGCGAAGCCCGCCACCGGGATGCCGCTGCCAAGCGCCTTGGCCATCGTCAGGATGTCCGGCGTGACGCCGTAACGGTCCACGGCGAACATGCGGCCCGTCCGGCCGAATCCGGTCTGAATTTCATCGGCGATGAGCAGCACGCCGTGCTGCTCCAGCAGCCGCTTCACTTCAGCGAAATACCACTCCGTCGGCGCAACGATGCCGGCGTTCCCCTGGATCGGCTCGGCGATCATCGCCGCGATATCGCCGCCTTTCTCCGCCAGCGCTGCCTCCAGCGCGGCGATGGAGCGGCGTGCCGCCTCGTCGGCGCTAAGCCCGTACTCATACGGCCGGGGGATAAACGTGACATCCGTGTCATGCGCCAGCTGTGGATCCGTCCGCCACATCGCCAGCCCGGTCACGCTCATTGTCAAATACGTCCGGCCGTGCAAACCTTGCTCCAGCGCCAGGAAGCCCCGCCGCCCCGTATGCATGCGGGCAAGCAGCAAGGCGCCTTCATTCGCCTCCGAGCCGCTGTTCACGAAGAAGGTGCGGCGCAGGTTCCCCGGCAGCACGTCCGCCAGCCGCTCCGCCAAATCCACATTCGGCTGCGTCAAATAGATCGTGGACGTGTGCTGCAGCATCCGCAGCTGCTCGGCCGTCCGTTCGGCAATTTCCGGATTGCAGTGACCGCTGGCCACGACGGATACGCCGGCAAAAAAATCCGTATACCGCTTCCCGTCATGACCGTACAAATACTGCATCTCCCCCTTCACCAACTGCGGCGGATTTCGATAGAAATGGCTGGTGCAAGGATAAAAATATTGCTGCCGTTTCTTTAACACTTCGTCCGGTCCGATATATTTTGACATGTTCATTCGCTTCCTTTCCCCGATTAGGCTTGCACTCCTACTCCCGCTCCTACTTCACTCCTGCCGCCACTTCCGCCTGCGCTTCGGCGGCCTCCTCTTTGACGCCGTTGCCTTCGTTGTTCAGGGCCGACGCCTCTGCTCCTGCCATCTCTGCTCCTGTCACCCCTGCGCCCGCAGCCCCGCTGGCACTCCCGCCGTCAAACTGCAACGCCCCCAGCGTATAGCCGGCATAAACGGGCTTCATCGCGGCAAACAACTCTCCGGCTGCCGCAGGGTTAGCCAGCGCCGCCTTATAGGTGCGCACGATCTCGGCCAGCTGCTCTGGACGGTAGGTCGCCCCTTCGATGCGGAAGACAGATAGACCCGCCGCCAGCAATTCCTTCACCGCGGGCAGCAAACAGATTTCTTTGGCCAACATCAGATGGTTGCGACCATGAACGTCCCGGTAAACCGGGTTTTCGCCTTTATCGGTTTTTAACACCAAAATGCTGTTATCCACGTAGTGATTGTCTTCCTCGCCGATGGCTTGGAACACTTCAGCGTTTTCGTACAAGTCATGCTCCATGTACATGATTGCCGGTGTACCGTGAACGATAGCCTCCAGCGGCCCTGGGGCATGTGCCAGTAGCGCTGCCAGGTCCTTCAGCGGCAGCTCCATGGATGCCGTAAGCCGGCTAACGCCACGCCCCCGATAAAACTCAGCTGCCAGCTGATTGTATACGTTCAGATTGAAATCCCCCACCAGCGGGTAACCCTTGTCGGCAAATTTTCGGATCGCCCCCAGATTCGTCACCATCAAGCCGTCGATCGGCAACCGTTCGCTCGACAGCAAGCCGTCATACATCTCAAAATGCAGCTCCGTCATCATCCGCGGCAGGCACAGAACTAGCTTGGCGTTCCCTTTTAATGCCGCCAGCTCTTTCACGTCCTCCTTCGTAAACGGACGATCCGGTTCAAATACGTCGCCGGAGAGATAAATATGGTCGGCTCCCGCTTCCAGCGCGGCTTTGGCTTGAGCCATGTTATTCACATGCACGGAGACGCCAGGAGCCGCGTGATTCTCCTGCACCGTACCCTTCTCTTTCCCCACCGCCGCCAGCGTCTCGCGAATCACCGCAACGCGTTTGTCGCTGAGCTCCCGCTCCTCCGTTGGCGTACTAAACACTTTGCCCGTGCTATAAAATTTCCCCGTTCCTTCGTAACGCCGGTTGATGTTGGACAATCCCGGACGGCCAAACGCATATCCCGTTGAAAAATCACGCTTGCGGTTATCGTAAAGCAATTTCGTATCCCGGCTGCGTTCAAAGCCCACCGGATCGTTAATATAACGGTCGATCGCATCGCCATACGCCTTCACGAGCATTACCACGAACGCGGCATCCCGCATGCGGCCTTCGATTTTGAAGGAAGTGATGCCGCCGTGGATCAGCTCTGGGATATGTTCGTACATGAACATGTCTTTGACCGCCAGCGGGTATTCCGCCGGATAGATGTTGCCGTCTTTTTTCACACGATAATCCCAGCGGCATGGCTTCAGGCATTTCCCCCGGTTACTGCTCATCCCGAATACCGCAGAGCTGAAATAACAGTTCGCCCCGTGCACCGAGCACATATCCCCATGCACAAAGTACTCCAACTCCATGCCGGTCGCTTGTTGAAGATAGCGGGTCGTCATGAGATCCATTTCCCGCGAAGTGACGACACGAGTGACCCCGAGCTCCTGTAAAGCGCGAACCATCTCCACGTTATGCACGTTCATCATGACGGAGGAATGCACGTTTAGCTTCAGGTTCATCTCCCGGATCAGCGACAACACAGCAAAATCCTGCACAATGATGGCATCCGGTCCCGCCGATTCCAGGAAACGCAAATATGCCCGCGCCTCGTCCAACTCGCCTTCGTTCAGCAAATTGTTGACGGTGACGTACACTTTTTTGCCAAGCCCGTGTGCAATCTGGACTGCCTCCGTAATTTCCTCCAGGCTAAAATTAAATCCTTTGCGCATCAGGCGCATATTCAGGTTAGGCCCTCCGAAATAAACCGCATCACAATTCTCTACAATGACTTGTTTGAAAATTTCGAACGTCCCCGCAGGCGCAAGCAGCTCAACTTCTTTCCCATTAAAAAAACGTGCCACAGCCGTTTCCCCCTCACATGATTTAAATGTCCAACCTATCAACCTATCCCATCAAACTCTATCTACATGAATTTACTCGCGGAGAATTTTGCATTGGCGGTTCAAACCAACCGATAAACCACAACCGCTGCAGCCAGGACCACATAGGACAACACAAACCAAGTGTCCCGGCCTTTCCAGACCAGCAGGTGGTATTCCGAACGCGGTGCGCCAAGCGTGTAGCCCCGGGACTCCATGGACAACACAAGCTCTTCAGCCCGGCGGAAGGCGCTGACCGTAACCGGTACGAGAAGGGAGACCAGCATGCGCCCCTTCTCCTTCCACGGCAGCTCCTTCAGGTCCGCACCGCGCGACGCCTGTGCCTTGAGGATCTTGTGCGTTTCGTCCAAAATCGTGGGGATAAAGCGCAGCGCAATGCTCATCATCAGCGTCAATTGCTCGGGCGAGACGCCAATCCGTTTCAGCGGTTTAAGCACACCGCTCAAACCTTGATTCAACACCCCCGGCGTCGTCGTAAACGTCAGGATGGCGGTGAATGACACCAACAACCCCATACGGGAGGCGGCGATGAATCCGCTGCTGACTCCGCCGCTGTATAGGGTCCAGGAGCCGATGCGCCAGATCGCCTCCCCCGACTCCACCGTCAAGCACTGAACAACGAAGATAAACACCATCAGTACCCACAGCGGTTTGGCCGCCTTCAGGTAATATTTCAGCGGGATCTTGGTCGACAGCATATAGCCGATCGAAAACACCGCAGCCACGGCCAAGGCGGGCCAAGAGCCTACCGCCACGATCGCAACAAGATACAGCACCATCCCGGCCAGCTTGGCCCGAGGATCTACAGCGTGCACCCAAGAGCCGGTATCAATACTGCGCCCAAACAGCAGCTTATTCCGCATGCCCGCTGCCTCCTTCCCCGGAAGTGCCGGATAGAATCGGCGGCCGAGCCGGAACGGGCCGGTCCACGGACAATTAGTTGTTATAACCACGTTGCAGTTCCTCACAAGATTATAACTCTCCTTATACCGTTCGGTATGAAATTCCTTATTTGAATGACCCAATCAAAGTAAGAAATTGGACGTTTTTCTGATTCACACTGGCGCGGTCATCGGAGCCGCAAGGACAAATGAGAGGTAGGGCTTTTGTTGTTTTAGAAATAGGCAGTTTGTTGTAGTCGGAGCAGGGACAGAAGGCCGGTCTTCACGTGTACATGAAGGCTTGGATAACAATACGAAGCAGGCATTGGCGCGCATAGCCAGTGCCTGTTTTGCTTAGAATAAGGCTGTCTTTGCGAATCTGCAGTCTTAGCGAACAAACACCAGGAAATCTATAATTTACAACGGCTCTCCAAATCGCTTGGCTTCCAGCCTTGGTATGCCTTACCCAAATTCTACACGACCGAGCTGCCGGTTGAAGCTGCCCATGCGCTCAGACAAGGCCGTCTCCTTCTCTTTATGGACCGGTTACCGTTTTCCATCATTTTGCCAGCTCTGATCAGCGATATCTTCATGATGGAAAATGACCGGAATTACTCGCCCCCCTTCATGTATCTGATCCGAAACCAAAGGATGATTCGAGTGGATAAAAGTCTACAGGTCATGATCGTAAATATCCTGATTCACATCGGGATCATTTTCTTTATCTTCCCGACGAACATCAGGCATCGGGGCGACGTACATGCGCAGCCAGATCAATCCGAAGGTGTCGATCTTGCAAACACGGGGGAACTCCGGACCAAAATCCCGAGGGAGAAGCTCGCTCATTGGCGGTCGGAGTATTTTCCCCGTCTTAGAATGGACTTGGTGGTAAAAACAACGATCCAAAACGAAGGTAATCTCAAAACGGATCGCATCAATACCCTCAGATAAAGTTCACGATAAAAAAACGTCTATCGACGTACATTCAAAGTAGACAGACCGCGTTTAGCGGAAGTTTTTCTTGCGATATCAGGATGCCAATCGCCCGAAGTTTATACTTTCTGATATCTTAAAAAAATCCCCTCCGGTCGCACCGTGAGGGGATTTTTGATGATCAAGAGATTATCCGCCGATAGCGGTAGCCGTGAAGACAACCGGCCCTACGACTCTGGCCGTGCTGTTGTTATCCTGATTTTCTACGATCAGCTGATAGTTTTGGACTCCGAGCGGGGCGTGTTCAACCATGTGCACGCTAATGAGACCCCAGTCGTTGAAAGCATCCTCCAGCTCTACTAACCCATAAAAGATTTCGGTGCCCGCTCTCCAGATGCGCACCAGGATATTCGGCGTATCGGTCAGCGCTTCAACGCCGATCGTTGCCTTCAACTCAACACGGTTGGTCAGGGACGCCGGATCGGCCGGATCAAGGAATACGGAAACTGCTGCAATCTGCACGCCCCCTACAACCGGAATCGGAATGTTGACACCATTGGTCACCGGAGTCACAACAGTCGAGTTGTAATCCAAAAGCGTTTTTGCCATACCATCTTCTCCCCTTTACTAAGGTATGCTCTATTCTATGTAAGAGAGAAAGAAGATTCTTAGATGAATGCATCAGTAGAATTGACTCATTTTCATACAAGCACAGGAGCAAGGAATAGGCATATGATGGATAAAAAAACTGGAGGTTATGTCAAACATGAGTTATGTTCCCGGACCGTACCCCGGCTTGTCGTACGCCGCTCCGTATGATCCTTACATCTATCCTCAACCTTACTTCGTATACGGATATCCGCAGGCATTTCAACCCGCACTCTATCCCGACTATATCGAGCCCAGCCCGATCTATCCTGAATACGCACCGTCTCCTTCGCAAGACGACGCTTGGAACCGGCAGCCGCTTCAAGATTACGGGCAAAAGCCGTTTGTGATTAATATTAGCGATGCCGCCGAGCATAACCGGAACTTCCGGACCGCTCTCTGGACCGGCAAGCATTTCCAGGTCACTTTGATGAGCATTCCGGTCGGTGAGGATATCGGCTTGGAGATCCATCCGAACACGGACCAATTTGTACGCGTGGAAGAGGGTCGAGGCGTTGCGCAAATGGGCGATCGAGCGGATCACCTCACCTTCGTACGAAACATCCGTGAAGACGACGCGGTCTTCATCCCCGCCGGCACGTGGCACAACATCATCAACACCGGCAACGAGCCGCTGAAGGTGTATGTCATTTATGCCCCGCCGCACCATCCGTTTGGCACGGTGCATCGGACAAAAAGGGATGCGATGGAGCAAGAGTAAGCGCACCAAGGAACAGGGAGGTTTCAGCAAACCTCCCTATTTGCGGTCACAATTTAGTGCTAAGCGCATGGAGAAAACAAAGAAACGGAGAAGAACTAACAAGCGAAGAGCAAGAGGTCACTCGGAAGATGAACAAGGTCCTTCAACAATTCAAAAACGCCCCCCGAAAACCTCGGAGGGCGCGTTATGCTTGCATATCAGATGCTGGTGAAGGGACTCGAACCCCCGACCCACGCATTACGAATGCGTTGCTCTACCAGCTGAGCTACACCAGCAGGTTCGTTTTTAGCGAACAAAATTTATTATACCGAGTTTTAAAAATAATGCAAGCACCAATTTCAAGAAATTATAGTTTCTCGCGCACAGAGCGCAGCTTCTGTTCGGAGGAGCTGGCTTTGTCGCGGCGATCATCGATCTTGATCGAGGTTGATACGCGGCCGGCACCGGATTGGAACGGCGCTTCGTGAATCGCGCGAATCGCAGTAAACACATCATCTAACGATCCTTCAATAATCGTGCTCATGGAGGTGAGGGTAAAGGTAATGCCCTTCTGCTTCTCCAACACCCGATGCAACTCGGCCACATAAGCGCTGAGGCTGGTGCTCCCCGTCCCGATCGGAATAACGGTAACTTCGGCGATAGCCATAATCGGCTCCCTTCTTTCCTGGTAATGGTTTGAATCAAATCCCTGAGCTGGTTTTCGTCCTACAGGTATATTCTAACCAACTCTCCTCTCTAAGATCAACCGAACCCGTCTGCTAATATCCTTACCGTCCCCAAAACTCACACACTCTGTAAAACCCGATCTAGTCCTCCAGTCCCATTTATAAATGTTCACAATTTTCTTCTGTCCCCCACTCTCCGCATCGTTGCGCGGACCGGAGATTTTCACGTGATTTTCAGTCTGCTTTCAATGGGAAAATCCCATTTACAAACACAATATCTTGGGCTATCCTTAGATCAACGCAACAAAATATAGTGTGAACGGGTGATCCGGCGGACAAGCCGCCGG
The DNA here is from genome assembly GCF_047200555.1 of Paenibacillus sp. MB22_1. Lineage (NCBI taxonomy): Bacteria > Bacillati > Bacillota > Bacilli > Caryophanales > Paenibacillaceae > Paenibacillus > Paenibacillus sp. MB22_1. Next base: position 1,958,364 of record NZ_JBLADV010000002.1, on the reverse strand, counting down.
AGCTTAAAAGGGAAGTGCGGTGCAAGTCCGCTGCGGTCCCGCCACTGTAATCGGTAGCTTGGTACTAAAGACGAGGCGTTCGCCTACATCGTCTTGAAGACCCAGCCGTTCGACTGACGATATGCCACTACAGCTTAATGCTTGATGAGCTGCGGGAAGGCGTCAGCAACGTTCCGAAAGCCAGGAGACCTGCCCGTTTGAAAGACACCGACGGAAAACCTGCGAGGATCAGGGATGGTGTCCGCTTGCCGCCGAAATGTTGGGGCCTTGATTTGGTCTGTCCACTTTTTTGCAGTGCATTCGGGCATGTCTACCTCGTTGGTTGGACATGCTCTTTTATTTTGAACCAAAGCTCGGTTTACAGGGAGGAGAAGTGTGTTATGGCATGGGTAAGCCAGACGTATACCGGCCGGGACACCTTGCTGGATGAAGTGATTCGGATGGGCGAGGAAATCGTCCAGAGCCGCAATCTTGAGGTGCTGCGCGAGAACGCCAATTTAAATGGAGAGAGCTTCTCCGGCAAGATGAGCAAATTCGGCAGCGAGTATTCCAAATGGTATGCAAGCCATTTCGTACTGCCAACTCGCTTGGTACAGGCCATTCAGGATAACATCGTTTATGTTCACGACTTGGATCAGTACGCCCTCGGCACAACGAACTGTATTTTTATCCCGTTTGACAAACTGCTGCGCAAAGGCTTCAACACCGGCAACGGCAGCGTACGCCCGCCAACTTCCATCATGACGGCGATGGCGCTGGTAGCGATCATTTTCCAATCCCAGCAAAACTCCCAATTCGGCGGTGTGTCCGCGAACAAGCTGGACTTCGATCTCGCCCCGTACGTAGCCAAATCGTTCGCCAAGTACTTCCGCAAAGGGCTGGATTATTTTGAAGAAGGCGATGCGAACGCTGATTTGGGCGACATCACGATGAGCCGCAGTGACCTGCGGGATCAGTATCCCAAGGCTTTTAACTATGCGCTCAAGGAAACCAAAAGCGAGACGTTCCAGGCGGCCGAAAGCCTGATTCATAATCTGAATACGATGTCGAGCCGGGCCGGCGGGCAAATCCCGTTCACCAGCATCAATTACGGCACATGTACCTCACCGGAAGGACAACTGGTCATCGACTCCCTGCTCACGGCCACGATGCGCGGGCTGGGCCATGGGGAAACGCCGATTTTCCCGATTCAGATTTTTAAATGTAAACAAGGCGTCAACCAGAATCCGGGGGAACCTAACTACTCCCTATTTCTGAAAGCGGCGGAATGCTCGGCCAAACGGCTTTATCCCAACTTCGCCAACCTGGATGCTCCGCTGAATCTGATGTACTACGATCCAACGGATCCGGATACGGAATTTGCGACAATGGGCTGCCGCACCCGGGTGCTGGCTGACCGGTTCGGCCGCAATCGTCTGTCTGGCAAAGGCAACCTTTCCTTTAATACGCTGAACCTGGTCAAGCTAGGCTTGAAGTACGGCATCGCGTTGGGACACCGCAAAGAGCCCGACGAACGCGGCTTCTACCGCGAGCTGACTCACTATATGAATATCGCCCTGGAGGGATTGCTGCATCGCTTCTCGATTCAGGCCTCCCAAAAAGCGAAGGCTTCCGATTTCATGATGCGGGAAGGCGTCTGGGAAGGCGGTGAGCAGCTGGCGCCGGATGATCAGGTCGGCGAATTGCTGAAGCACGGCAGCTTGTCCATCGGGTTCATCGGGCTGGCCGAATGCATGAAGGCGATGTACGGGAAGCATCACGGCGAAGATGAAGCCGTGTATCAGAAAGCTTACGACCTGATCGCCTACATGCGCGACTATTGTGACGGCCAAAGCGAAATTCACAATCTCAATATCACGTTGTTTGCGACCCCGGCGGAGGGGCTGTCCGGCAAGTTCACCAAACGCGACCGTGCGGTCTACGGCCCGCTGCCCGGGATTTTGGACCGCGAGTATTACACGAATTCGTTCCATATCCCGGTCTACTACAACATCAGTGCGGCACGAAAAATCGAGCTGGAAGCCAAATTCCACGGGCTGTGCAACGCCGGAGCCATCTCTTATATCGAGCTTAACGGCAATGCCCGCAACAATCCGGAAGCATTCGTCAAAATCGTGCAATACGCCCTGCAGCAGCAGGTCAGCTATTTTAGCATCAACCATCCGATCGACCGCTGCTCGGCCTGCGGCTTTGAAGGGATCATTGGGGCAAGCTGCCCCTCCTGCGGCAGCCATGAGAGCGAAGTGCATATTCGCCGTTTGCGCCGGGTGACCGGTTATCTGACCGGCGACTACCAGACACGGTTCAACCCCGCTAAACAAGCGGAGGTTCGCGACCGGGTGAAACACGACGCATGAACATTTGCGGGTACTACCCGGAATCCATTAATGAAGGGCCCGGCTTGAGAGCAGCGATCTTCATCAGCGGATGCCGCCATTATTGCAAAGGCTGCTTCAGCCCAAAAACCTGGAGCTTCGATTACGGGGAACCGCTCACTTTGGAGCGGGAAGCAGAAATTATTTATGACATTAAACATAATCCGTTGCTCAGCGGACTCACGATCCTTGGCGGTGATCCTTTTTTCTCCGCTGCTGAGGTCTGCGGTTTTATCGACCGGCTTGTGGCGGAAACCGGGCCAATATCCATCTGGATTTACACCGGTTATACGTTGGAAGAATTAATCGAACGCCCCGGCTCCCCCGAATATGAACTGTTGCGGCGTTGCGAGGTGCTGGTCGACGGAAGGTTCGTTGAGGAGCTTCGCGATCCTTCCCTGCTCTATCGCGGCAGCTCCAATCAACGGCTGATCGATATTCAACAAAGCCTGCGGCAGGGACAAGCCGTGTTATGGGAGCCCCTGTTCTCTTTTTAGCTGATTGATCTTATTGATCCTGAGCGCAACTTGATTGCGCCCCTTTTTTCACTGATTATCTGCAATTTGAACATTCAAGATTCGGGGTACCACCACCCATCTGCAGCCTTCATCCTACCTTAATATATGGAAAGTGAGGATTTATCTCATGCCTACTCTAGTGACAAAACCAAATAACCGACAGCTTGCGTTTGACAGCGCACGCCTTGGCGTCTATGCTGACCGAATTTTGCAAGGATTACATAACGTCGATAAAGAGCGCCTGCTGCGCGGCGTCAATGCAAAGCTGCGCCGGGATGTGGTGACCGGTGAAGAAATTAGCAACGCGTTTACGATGTCCGCACTGGAGCTCGTCAGCAAAGATGAGCCCGATTGGAAATATGCAGCGGCCCGCTCCCTGCTCACTTCCCTGTACAAAAAAGCGGCCGTCAATCGTCGCTACAAAGCCTACCCGGAAGAGCCTTACGGCTCGTTCTATCACCTGATCACCGAGCTCTGCCAGCTGGGCATTTACCGCGAGGAGCTGCTGGAGTGCTATACGAAGGAGCAGATTGAAGAGCTGGGCCGCACGATTGACCCGTCCTGCGACCTGCTGTTCGACTACATCGGCCTGCTCACGCTGACGGAGCGTTACCTGGCCACCGACTTCGACGGACGGACGATGGAGCTGCCGCAGGAGCGCTACATGGTCATCGCCATGTACCTGATGCATAAGGAGCCGGAAGAGAAGCGTCTGGAGCTGGTGAAGGAAGCGTATTGGGCGATGAGCAACCTTTATATGACTGCGGCGACGCCAACGATGTCCAATGCCGGTAAAAAAGTAGCCGGCCAGCTCTCCAGCTGCTTCATCGATACTGTCGACGATTCCCTTGAGGGTATCTTCGACTCCAATACGGATGTAGCCCGCTTGAGCAAAATGGGCGGCGGCATCGGCGTTTACCTCGGTAAGGTCCGCGCGCGCGGCTCGGACATCCGCGGCCACAAGAACACCAGCTCCGGCGTGATTCCCTGGATTCGCCAGCTGAACAACACCGCCGTCAGCGTCGACCAGCTCGGAACGCGTAAAGGTGCGATCGCGGTTTATTTGGACGTTTTTCACAAAGATATTCTTGCCTTCCTCGATCTGAAGCTGAACAACGGCGATGAGCGGATGCGCGCGCATGACGTCTTCCACGGCGTGTGCCTGCCTGACCTGTTCATGGAGGCGGTGGAGGCCCGCGGGGAATGGCATCTGTTCTGCCCGCACGAAGTGAAGAAAACGATGGGCTGGAAGGATGAGAACGGCCGCCCATTGGGGCTGGAGGATTTCTATGATGAGGAGCTTGGGAAAGGCAGCTTCCGTGAAAAATACGCCGAAGCCGTTGCCCACCCTACCCTGTCGCGCATCACGATGCCGGCGATCGATATCATGAAGCGAATCATGAAATCGCAGCTGGAGACCGGCACGCCCTACATGTTCTATCGCGATACGGTAAACCGGGCGAACCCGAACCGGGCGCATGGGATGATTTACTCGTCCAACCTGTGTACGGAGATTATGCAAAATCAATCGCCGACCGTCGTCGAGCAAGAGGAACTGGTGACGAAGGACGGACAAACCCGGATCGTCGTGTCCAAAATCCCTGGCGATTTCGTCGTCTGCAACCTGAACTCGATCCATCTGGCCCGCGCGGTGCCGGCCGGCGTGCTGGAGCGGCTGGTGCCGATTCAGACGCGGATGCTCGATAACGTGATCGATATCAACAATATCGAAGTGCTGCAAGCGCAGTATACGAACAGCCAATATCGGGCGATCGGACTTGGCACATTTGGCCTGCACCATCTGCTGGCGCTCGAAGGCATCCGTTGGGAATCCCAGGAGGCGGTTGAATACAACGACGCGCTTTATGAAAAGATCAACTACCTGCTGATCAAATCCAGCATGGAGCTCGCCAAGGAAAAAGGCAAATATCCGAAGTTTGCCGGCTCTGACTGGGAAACGGGGCAGTACTTCGAGTCCCGCGGTTACGTTGACGGCACGCGCGAAGGCAAATACGTGACGACCGAGCAATGGCGTGAGCTGCAGAAGGAAGTGCGCGAGAACGGCGTTCGCAACGCCTGGATGTTCGCGATCGCCCCCAACGGATCAACCTCGATCATCGCCGGCTCGACCGCCAGCATCGATCCGTTGTACGAGCTGCTTTCGTATGAGGAGAAGACGACGTACAAAATCGCCAACCCGGCACCGGACCTGTCCGAAAAAACGATCTGGTACTACAAGACCGCGTTCCTGATCGACCAGCATTGGTCGATCGAAATGGCTGGCGCGCGCCAGCGCCACGTCGACCAAGGCCAAAGCTTCAACCTGTACGTGCGGCCGGACATCCGGGCTACTGACTTCCTTGACCTGCATCTGCATGCTTGGAAGGCCGGGTTGAAGTCGACGTATTATGTGCGGAGCCGGGCGTTGACGATTGAGGAGTGCGAAAGTTGTGCCTCATGAGGTACTCAACCCTCCCCACCCCTCCCTTACCGTAAGGGAGGGCGCCCGAGGGCCTGCTGCCCTCTGGTCTCCCGCAAAGGGGAAGAACGTGGGAGAGCAAGAGGCGCTCCTGCGCGCTCTCCCCTATCGGGGATTCGCTGAGGTTGGCTCGTGGAACGCTTTTCCCCCTTCGGGTACGTCTTACTTTGGGCGCTCCCGGGTGACCTGGAAAACCGTGCTGCTCAGGACTGCTGCTTTCGGCGCACCCGGGGGGACGCAGGCGGGATGAGCCGCTTGCCGCCCTTCGGGCCCGCTCTACTGTGGCGCTCCTGCGGAGGCGGGGACTGCGACTTTGGGGCGTTACTGGCGAAACCACGTGCAATGAGGCGTTGTCCCTTCGGGATACACTTACTTTTGGTGCAAGACGAGAGAGCAGCAGGGGCGCTTTATACGTAACTGCGTGCTCGGAGGCGCTATCCCCTGCGGGGATGCGCTCACATTTTTGAACATATATACATGCGGGATCAGGGCCAGACGTTCGCCTTTGTGAGCGGATTTCTACAACTTCTGAATCTAGTCCAACCAGAGAAATCCGCGAGCAACAGCGATCGGAAGAACATTTCAGCCGGCGGCCTGATCCCGCAAATCCCATTCCATGTACAACTTACTCAACACAAATTAAGGAGCGAAATCCCATGCAACTTCAAACGATTTTTAATACCGAAGCCCCCAACAAATCAACGCGCATCATCGGCGGCGAATGCTCGGGCATCCTGAACTGGAACGACATTCGCATGCCTCATATGTACAAGCTGTACAAGGTGCTGCTGCTCAACCACTGGATCGCCGACGAAATCCCGATGGCCAAAGACGCGCAGCAATTCGCCCTGCTCGATCCGGAAGAGCAGCGCACCTTCAAGATCAACATCTCGCTCTTGGCCGTGCTCGACTCGATGCAGACGATGTTTGTGGGCGATGTAAAGCGCTACTTCACCGACTCATCGCTGGAGGCGATCTCGGCGATCATCGGGCAACAGGAAGTGGTCCATAACCAATCCTACTCCTACGTGCTGTCCTCAATCGTGTCGGAGCAGGAGCAGAAAGAAATTTTCGAGTACTGGAAGCATGATCCGGTGCTGCTGGACCGCAACAAATTTATCGCCAACATCTATCAGAACTTCCGTGATGAACCGACGCCGCAATCGTTTTTTGAAGCGCTGGTGGCGGATCTTATTCTTGAGGGCATCTTCTTTTATAGTACGTTTGCGTTCTTCTACAACCTCGCACGCGATCAGAAAATGATGGGCACCAGCCAAATGATCTCGTACATCCAACGGGATGAGAACCAGCACTGCTACTTCTTCGCCGAAGTGTTCAAGCAACTGCTGATCGATTATCCGGAATTAAACACGAAGGAAAATATCGATTACGCATACCGCACGATCGACCGGGCGGTAGAACTGGAGACGAACTGGGCGCACTATACGTTAAAAAATGTCCCCGGCATCGACTTAAACGAATTGTCCGATTACATTAAATACATCGCCAACAAACGGTTGACGTTAATGGGGCTGGAGAAAGCGTACGCGGGCGTGGATATCAACTGCATGCCGTGGATCAAGCCGTTCTCCGACGAAGCGTTGAACGCAACGAAAACGGACTTTTTCGAGGCCAAATCCCGCAACTACGGCAAGGTCGGCGACGACAACGGGTTCGATGACCTGTAATACCTGGGGTTACCTAAGTGAAACTGCTTCTTGCTCTTCCGCATCGGCTGCGGAGGAGCTTTTTTTCGTTAAAAGCAGTTGTCCGTTTAAATTCGGTTTAAGAAATTCGGATATGCTATAATCAATACCAAATCGGCCCAGTGCCCGGACACATCGGAAGGACGTTGCTTTCATGGATTTACTGATTACTGTCATTTTGCTGCTCATCTGTCTGGTGGTTTCCAACATCATCAGCCACTACATCCCGATGATCCCAACCGCACTTACTCAAATCGCTCTCGGGATCCTCATCGCGCTGGCCTACAAAGAGTTTTCGCTAGAGCTTGAAACGGAATGGTTTTTGTTGCTATTCGTAGCCCCCCTGTTGTACAACGACGGCAGGTATTTCCCTCGCGACCAACTATGGAATATGCGCGGGGCGATTCTCGGGAACGCCATCGTCCTCGTCGTGTTAACTACGCTGGGAGGCGGCTACCTCATCCATGCCGTGATTCCTGACATTCCGCTGGCCGCGGCATTTGCATTGGCGGCAATCCTGTCCCCTACCGACCCGGTGGCCGTCAACGGTATCGCCAAGCGGATTCATATCCCGGAGAAAGTGCTGAATCTGGTCCGGGGTGAATCGTTGATCAACGACGCCTCCGGCTTGGTCGCTTTCAACTACGCGGTTGCGGCGGTCGTGACGGGGTATTTTTCTCTGAAAGAAGCGTTATATGACTTCTCCTATATGTTCGTGATCGGGGCCTTGCTTGGTTTAGTGCTCAGCTTGATGATGGCTTGGATCCGGTTCTCGCTGCTCAAACAAGGGATTAAGGATGCCACGCTGCACTCGCTGCTGCAAATTCTCACGCCGTTCCTGATCTTTATCGTGACGGAGGAATTCCTGCATGCTTCCGGCGTTATTGCCGTTGTTGTCGGCGGTATCGTGCATTCGCTGGTGCGGGAGCGGACGGAAACGATGCTGGCCAAGGAACAATTGTTAACGGAAAATATTTGGTCCACGCTGCTGTTCGTCCTGAACGGGGTTGTCTTCCTGCTGCTTGGTCTGAACATCCCGTCGTCGATTCAGGATACTGTCGCTAACCCGAATATTAACAATGTGCTGGCGATTGGGTACGTGCTCATTGTTGGGGTTGGAATCCTGGGGATTCGTTTTATCTGGTCGCATTTATTTGCCATTCATGATTACAAAAAAGGCAAAGGGGATAAACCTACGGTGAAGTCCAGCCTGCTGCTCACCTTGACCGGGGTCCGCGGCGCGGTGACGATGGCCGGTGTCCTGTCTATCCCTTATGTGGTTGCCAGCGGCGGGCCGTTCCCGGAACGGTCATTGATTCTGTTCTTGGCAGCGGGCGTCATCTTGTTTACGTTGATTGCGGCCACGATCTTATTGCCGATGCTTAGCAAAGGGGCCGCGCCAGGCGAAGAGGACAGTCCGTTCCTCGATTATAACGAAGCTCGGACCCGCGTGCTGCGCGTTGCGCTAAACAAAATCAAAGAGGTCATGGACGAGGACAATAAGGTCGCGGCCTATCAGCTTATGGATGAGTATAGCCGGCTCCTTAAGCCCGCTTTGGATCAATGGGGAGCCCAGCGGCTGGATCGGCCAGAAATGATCGGGAAAATCACCGAACTGCACCGGGCCGCACTGAAGGTAGAACGCAACTACATCCAGCAAGCCGTCCAAGAAGGCAGCATAGACAAAGTCATGTATGAAACCTTCGAGAAGGCTTTGGATCACCGTGAAGAGAAGCTGTCGCAAAGCGGAAGCTCCCGCTTCTTCTTCCTGGTTGGTACGACAGTACGGGATTTCCGGCGGGCGAGACGGAAATACAAAGATGACAACATGAAGGCCGTAGGGCGGGACATCCACCTGAAGGCCTTGCAAGCAGCACTCGAGTATTTACAGGGGTTGAAAAAAGGAGACGCTTCCGACAACCTCATTCAATACGTCATCCTGGATTACAAGCGCGCCATCGCTCGGTTGAAAGGCTCCGCGAATCCATTCAACGAGAAGACGGAAGCGCAGAAGGAAGAGCTGCGGCTGCTGGTTATGGATGCCGAACGCGCGGAAGTCAACCGCATGTTCGAAAACGGCGAAATCAGCCGGGAGCAAGCCCGGGAGCTGCGCAGAACGATCAACCAAATCGAAGGCATCACCCTCTTCGAGCACGAGGAATAGCAATGCCAAAAACGCCTCCACAAGATGTGGAGGCGTTTTTTTGCGCTGCGGGCGGCGGGCAAGTGTAACGGAACGTAGTGCGCTTATTCGGCGAAAAAACGCCGCTAAAAAAATCTAACGGAAGGTCTTCTCGTTTCGTTACGCGGGCGCAGTAACGTGCTCCGCCGCCGCCCGCCCTAGCGCTTGCCCGGCCCGGCGGCGGCGTTCAGGGCGCCGACTCGCAGCGCCGCCCAGGGCAGCGGCAAGCCGCCCGGATGCCGGAGGCGCACCGTCCGGCTCTCGCCCGGCAGCAGGTCGAAGTAGTTGTCGCTGTAGCGGACCTGGCCTAGCGGCATCTCCAGCTTCACCAGACGGGCGATAGCTTGGCCGGAGACGGTGACCGTGACGGTCTGCTCTGCTTCGTCCACCTGCACGTCCAGCTCGGTCGCAGGTAGTCGGATATCCTTCGGATCGCGCAGGTAGTAGCGGTTCACCGGTGCGCTGAACCCGGCGGCGCTCAGCTCCACCAGCACCTCCTCCGGCGCCAAACCCGCCAGCGCCTCCGCCTCATCCAAGCTCCCGAGCAGCAGCGCCGTTTGCGGCGGCACCATCGCCGTAAACGTAAACTGACGAGCGCCCCTGTCTCCCGCATCTTCTGATGCTTCCGCCGCTTCGGCCACTCCGTCCTGCCAAACCAAAGGATGTACCGTTAACGTCACGGTCCCCTCCAGCTGCTCGAGCGTGTCGTTCACGACCCACACGCGCAGCGGCTCGCCCGGTTCATGCTCCAGCGACAGGAGCACCGGATGAAAAAACTTCTTCCCATAGTAATACGAAGCCTTCGGCAACAGCTCGTAATCGATCATTGACCAGCTCGTCCCCGGCCAGCTGTCGTTGAGCTGCCACACCAGCGCACCGCTGTTCCGATGACGATGTCGGCGATAATGCTCGATCCCGTATTTTAGCCCTTCGGCCTGCGTTAACATGGAGAAATTCATATACTCCTCGATATCCTGCGGAATCCCGGTATAGCCCTCCATGAGCAAAATCCCTTTGCGGTGATTCGTATCCTTGTTCCGGTACGCCATCTCGGCGCTCCCCCAAGTAAACTGCCCCTCCGGGATGTTCTTCTCCAGCGTATACCGGTTTGCGGAAGCGTGCATGCCAAACTCGCTGCTAAACAAGGCAAAGTCTTTTTTAAAATTTTTGAACGTGACGCCCTCGATGCTGTAATCCAGCAACGGCTTCTCGCCCTGCATGCGCGGATACACCGACCCATGCCACACCTGCCAGTTATGGCGGTCCCCATGATTTGGATCGTTGGCATCATACCCATCCTGCGCCCCATACGGCGACGAAGGCCAATACGGTCGATACGGATCCAGCTCGGCCAGCAAGCCAGGAATCAGCTCATGATAAATCGTCTCTCCAAAAAAATCCCCGGTAATATCCCCAGCAGCCGACTTCATGTCATACAGCCAGTCGATTTCGTTATTGCCGCACCATAGCGCCAACGAAGCCCGGTTCCGCAGCCGCTTGACGTTATCGATAATTTCCTGCCGCACATTGTCCATAAAGTCACGGTTGAAGTCCGGAAACAACGCATTAGCAAAAGCGAAATCCTGCCACACCAGCACCCCGCGCCGGTCGCACTCCTCGTAAAAAATCTCTTTCTCATAAATGCCGCCCGCCCATACGCGCAGCATGTTCATTTGCCCTTCCACGGCCAGTTCGATTAATCCACGGTACGTCGACTCCGGAATCGATCCGATCAGATGATCCGCCGGAATCCAGTTGGCTCCCTTGGCATAAACCTTAATGCCATTAAGGATAAAAGCAAACGAAGGGCTGCCGTCAGGTTGTTGCAGCGATAATTCCAGCGTCCGTATGCCAAAGGGCTGCTCGTAACGGTCAATCTCTTCATCACCGGCCAAAAGCGTCACTTGCAACGTGTACAAATAAGGTTCGCCCAAGTCATGCGTCCACCATCGCCGTGGGCAGGCAACACGCAGTTCGGCCGATGCGGCCCCTTTCGTATGGATCGCGTTCGGGAAGGCCCGCCTTAGCGCGGCTTGTCTGCCTACAAGGGTCTCTCCCGCATCCAGCACCGAAAGTGTAGCGGACGCGACCTCCTCGCCCTCCGCGTCCAGCAGGCGGGCGACGGCCACCGCCGCCGTCCCGGAGCGGTACGCTTCCACTTCTGCGCTTACCTGGATCACCGCTTCCTCCGCCCTCGCGGATAATGTTGCGGCATATACGCTTGTCAGCTTCGCCAGCTTATGGCGTTCCAACCGAACCGGTCCCCAGATCCCGGTCGTGACGATCCGCGGCCCCCAATCCCAGCCAAAATTCATCGCCGCCTTGCGGATCCATTGCCGCTCCTTCGTATACGAGGACCATTCGAGCTGCTCTTTGTCCCGATGATGCAAATACAGCGGATCAAAACGGACCGCTATCGTGTTCCGCCCCTCACGGACGATCCGCGTAATATCAAATGTATAGCAGCGGAACATGTTGGAGGTTGAGCCGATTTCATGCCCGTTGACAAAGACGGACGCATACGTGTCCAACCCTTCAAATACGAGCTCGATTCTCTCCGCTTCCCCCGGCATGGCCTCCAACTCAAACGTCGTGCGGTACCACCATTCCTTCCGTTCGATCCAGCGGCATTTCGCATCGTTGTGTCCGTAATACGGGGAATCGATCAAACCACGCGCGAGCAGCGTCGAGTGAACGTCGCTCGGGACGTTGGTCTCGATCCAGAAGCGATCGTCCAGGCCGGGGGCGGCCAGCTCCAAGGGCGGCTTCTCACCAATCTCAAAATGTTGCAGCTTCCATGGTCCCGATATGATCATAAATCGTCCCTCTTTTCCTGATGAGATGTAGTATCGACAGATAACCCTTCCGTGCCGTTAAGCTTGCTGGATCGTTCCTCCCGGCGCCTCCTCGCGAAATTCGCTTGGCGTCTTGCCGGTATGCTTCTTAAAGAGCCGGCTGAAATATTTCACGTCCTCGTATCCGGTGAGTCCGGCGATTTCGCTTACCTTTGCCGGTGATACAGCCAGCAGCTCCATCGCCCGGCGCATTCGTAAGGCGGTAACGTAATCGCCGAAGGTGCTGCCGGTTTCTTTTTTGAACAGCTCGCTGAGATGGCTGGGATGCAGGTGCACATAGGCCGCAACCTGCTGCAAGCTTAGCTCCTCTGCCGGGCAGGACTCCATATAAGCTTTGGCCCGCTGCACATGGGAAGCCTGCCCCTCACCAAGTTGACCGTGATATAAGCTCATGACGGCATGCAGATGACGGAACAGCTCATCCTTCAGCTTCGCACCTCCGATGTGCTGCTGCAGCCAAGGCGCGAAGCGTGCGGCCCCTTCCTTCCCTAACGCCCGGAGCGTACGCTCCAGCCAGCGGTGCGCCGCAACGGCCGCCGACTGCAAACAGGCTTGATACGATTCCGGCGTGCATTCCGGATCTGCGGTGAGCTCGTCAGCCAGCCGGTGTGTCCAAGCTCGCAACGCCATCCGATCCTGCTCTAATAAGATCGAGCCGAGCTCGTTCTCCTCTTCTTGTGTGATCACCGTCTTCCCGCCTTTACGATCCGCGAACGCCTGGTAATCCAGCAGCTTCGCGCCGGGGAGCAGATCATGGTAAGCAAAAGCGGCCTGTGCAGTCACATAACTTTGATGCACCTGATCCGGATCCTCCACGGGTACGCCGGCGGCCAAGCGCAGCTGGCAGTTCAGCAAATTTTCGATACGTTCCAGCATTCCCTTGAACCGCTGGCCGCTGGAATGTACCGCGCTCGGTTCGGGTCCGGTCACGCAAACGATCCGCCCCTGATGGATCAACACCGCCGCTCCGGGCAGCAGATCCTCCAGCATATTTTGAACGGCAAACCGCAGCAGCGAATCGGCCTCATCCTCCTGGCCCCAGCCGCCGGCGGATAGAATCAGCACTTGCCGGTACCCCGGATGGCCGGAGTTCTTCAGATCCTGACTCGAACCCGCATGCTTGGGATCCGCAGGAGCCGCTCCCGCCTCACCTTCGATCACCCATTTATACAGCTGCCGCTGCCGTTCTTCCCTGGCCTGCCGATGTGCGCGGGAATCCTCGGCCCGACGCTCCACCAACCGTTGCTTGGCTTGGAGCACCGTCCGGATGATTTCCTCCGGTTTGCTCGTTTTTAACAGGTAATCGCTAACGCCCTGGCGAATCGCCTGTTGGGCATAGGCAAAATCCCCATATCCAGATAAAATGATCACTTCCAGCCCAGGCAAACGTCTCACAGCTTCCTCCGCCAGCTCTAAGCCGGTTTTGCCATTCATCCGTATGTCGGTGATTAAGATATCCGGCCGTTCCACCTCCAGCCGCTCAAGCGCCTCCTCTGCAGAAGCAGCCGGCTGAAGCAGATTTAGTCCAAGCTCGCTCCAGGAAATGACACTGGCCAGCCCGGTCCGGATAATAACCTCATCATCTACAATCAATACATTCATGGCGATTCCTCCATGATCGGAATGGAAAATGAAACCTGCGTGCCCTCGCCTTCCCGGCTGTCAATTGAGAGCCCGGCTTCTCGTCCGTAATGCAAGAGCAGCCGCTCGTTAACGTTGCGCAGCCCGTATCCGGCAGACAACCCCGTAGCTGTTGTTGCCGCTGTTGACGCAGTTGCCGTTATTGCCATGGTTGCCGCTGTTGGGGCTGCTTCGTCCGTAACCGCCGTTGCCGTCGTCTCCGCCAAGGCCGTTCCGGGCATCCCTGACCGCCCGTTCTCCTCCCCGTCAGCTGCGGGCAGCAGCAGCGATTGACGTACCTCCTGCAAACGCTCGGCGTTCATGCCAAGCCCGTCGTCCATGACCGTTACGTTCATGCGTTTTCCCTCCGGCTGTATGAAGATGGTGATTGTACCGATCCCTTCGCGTTTTTGAATCCCATGGATCAAGGCATTTTCCACCAAAGGCTGCAACAGCAGCTTCAGCATCCACTTGTCCTTCAGCGTCTCATCTACGAAATACTCGACGGTAAATTTATCGGGGAAGCGGATCGACTGGACTCGCACATAATTTCGGATATGGGCTACCTCCTGTTCGACCGGGCAGTAATCTTTGCCCTGATTGAGGCTGATCCGCAAGAAGTCGCTTAACCCTTCGACCATATCGGCGATGCGCCGCTCCCCTGACATCAGGGCAATCCAATGGATCGAAGACAACGTATTGTATAAAAAATGAGGATTGATCTGCGCCTGTAATGCACGCAAATCGGCCTCTTTCTTGCGAGCCTCGCCGCGGATCACTTCGCGCTTCAATCGTTCGATATGCGCGCCAAGCATGTTGTAGCTATGACCCAACCGCCCGATCTCATCGTCCGAGGTCGCCGGAAAACGCGGCAAAGGCCGCTCTGGATCGATCCGCGACAAATGACGGGTTAACACGCGCAGCGGCCGGGTAATCCGGCGAACGGTAAACCAAATGAGCAGCGTGCACACGAGCACCGACACACCAACGACCTCGGCGGTTAACGTGAGGATGTAGCGATTCTCCGCCCGGTATTGGTCGTAAGGGACGCTGCCTACCAGCATCCATCCGGTTAAGGGCTCATGACGGTACAGCACCGTCGACTTGCCGTCCCCTTCGCCGTAGATTACGCTACCGCTGATGTTCATACTTGCAGGGAGCGGCTCACTCACGCCGTCTCCTTCCGGGGAGCGACCCGGAAGCAATGCGAACAGGCCGGGCGCATAGTCATCCAGCGGCCGGCCCAGCCTGGACTTGTCGGCGGAGGACAGAATCGTCCCGTCTCCCCCGACCAGTTCCACCTTGCCCATCCCTTGACCAAACTCCGGCGATTCCAGATTGCGGGCCAGCTCCTGTTCATCCAGGCTGATCGCCAGCCAACCCAGCCGGCGAAAATCGTAGATGCTGCGGATCGGCCGAAACAAGGTGATCACCTGCTCCATCCCGGCATAGTCGCGAATTTCGTACACGCCGGACCACGTTTTTCGCCCGCCGGCAATGGCCTTCGCCGCCTCCTCGGGGAGCTCATTTTCATACCAGGTGGCCGTTGATAGCCGCGCGTCGAACCGTTCGGGATAGATCGCGATATTCGCGATATAAGGCTTGGAGGCCGCCAAATTGGTCATTCGCCCGACCAGCTCCGTTCGCTTCGCTTCGTCGTCGTCCGGACCAGCCAGATAAGTTTGCAGATCCCGTTCCCCAATCAGGAAGATCGATAACGTTTCGATATCCTCCAGCATAAAGCGCAAATTGGCGTCCATTTGCTTCAGCATGTCACTGCCGGTCAGCTTCGTTTTCTCCTCCGTAATGTTGGAAGAGATCACAAAGGCGAACAGCCCCAAGGCCAACATCGGCACGATCATGGACCCTGCAACAACCACCGACAGCTTGCGCTGAAGCGACGTAGTCAACCATTTATGCACCATCTTGCGCTCCCCCTTTGCTTCGGTGTAGGATGTTCCTCCCTTATCCTTTCACCGCGCCGGCCGTCATCCCCTTCATCATTTGTTCCTGAAACAGCAAATAGAGGACGATCGTTGGGATAACCGACAGCGTCATCCCCGCGAACGACAAGCCATAATCCGTCTGATAACCGTCAGCGAAGTTGGCGATAGCCAGCGGCAACGTTTTGAGCGCCGTCTTGTTGATGAACACCAGCGCGAAGGAGAAATCGTTCCAGGAATGCAGGAAGCTAAGAATCGTCACCGTCGCCAAAGCCGGAACCGACATCGGCAGCATGATGCGGAAAAATAACCCCCACAGACCGGTCCCATCGATAAACGCCGCCTCCTCCAGCTCACGCGGTACACTCGTCAGGTAGGCCGTCAACACGAACACGGCTGTAGGCAACGCAAAGGCGGTATAAGGCAGAATCAACGCCCAATACGTGTTCAGCAACGACATCTGCTTCATGAGAATAAACAACGGAACCAACGTACTATGAATCGGAATCAGCATCCCGATCACAAAAAAGGTCAGTACCCCGCCTTTCCATCGGAACTGGAAGCGGGCAAGAATAAACGAGGTTAGTGCGGCGATAAACAACGTCAGCACTAGCGAGCCGATCGCCACGAGCACCGAATTGCCAAACGCTGTGCCCAGCCGCGAGCTTTCCCAGGCCCGCGTGAAATTGTCGCCATGCCACACCTGCGGGAGTCCAAAGGGCCGGACGTAGAAATCTTCATTTGTCTTAAACGCACTGATGACCAGCCATAAGAACGGGTACAGCGTGATCACGCCATAAAGCGTCAACAGCCCCCAAAACAAAGTGCGGCCTGTCTTCCTTAACACCCGTCCGCCGCCGCCAACCCCTGTATTTTTCGCGGATAACGTTGTGGTTGTATTGATGTTCAAGTTCATGGTTCCTCCTTTCCTTAAGCGGCATCCTTTTTACGATTGGTCAGCCACTGGCTGGTTCCGATCAACAACAAACTAATGATCATGATGCTGGTGGAAATGGCACTCCCGAACCCGTACCGGTAGGTCGAGAACGTGGAGTTATACATATACGTCGCCAGCAGCTCCGTCGCATGCGCCGGTCCACCCTTCGTCATGATGTACACCAGGTCGAAGGACTTCAAGCTGCCCGAAATACATAGAATAACCGCCACCTGCACCGTGTTCTTAATCATCGGCAGCGAGATGGTTAGCAGCTTGCGGACGCCGGAGACGCCGTCGATTTTAGCCGCATCGTGAATCTCGCCCGGAATGTTCTGGAGCGCGGACATAAAGATGATGAGATACAATCCAACGTAGCTCCAGATCAGCGGCGGCAGCAGCGAATAGATCGCAATCTTGCCGTCCGAGAGCCAATCCAGCTTCCAACTGGACAATCCCAATGCATCCAGCAAAAAGTTCAGAATCCCAATCTGCGGGTGATAAATGTACTGCCAAATCATCCCGATGACCACCGTGGACAACACCATCGGCAAAAATACCGCTGAGCGCAGGAAGCGCTGCAGCAGGTTGCTCTTGTGCAGCAGCACGGCCAACACGAGAGCGAGTGGAATTTGTCCGAACACCGAGGCCAGCACGAACACGATGTTATTTTTCAGCGCCCGCCAGAATATGGGATCTCGCAGGATTTCCGCATAATTGCTGAGGCCGGTGTATTTCGCTTCGCCGATGCCCGACCAGTTGAAGAAGCCGTAGTAGGCCGACCAGATCACCGGCACGAAGACGAACAGCGAGTAAATCACCAGCGCGGGCAGCAGTCCGGTGATGATAAAGCTCTTGCTGCGCAATGCGTTCATGCTTTCTCACATCCTTAAGAGGAAAAATAATCCCCCTCCCCTGAGGGGAAGGGGTTCGCTTTAATTGGCGGCTACTGATGCAGCCTGTGCATCCTGGATTTTGCGGGCGATATCCTCTGCCTTGCCGCCCATCAGCAGCTCCTGCAGCCCGTTGTTCACCACTTCAACCGTGGCCGAGCCCAGCTTGGAGTCGTAAACCGGAACAATCTTCACACGTTGGATCAGATCGTACAGTTCAACAAACAGCGGATGCGCTTTGCTCTTGTCGAGCTCGATATTGTAGCTGACGAGCGTACTGCTCTCCAAGGTTGCCTTTTGTCCATCTGGACCTGCCAAGGCGTAGAACAGCTTCATCGCCGCTTCTTTCCGGGCTCCGGTCAGCTTCTTGCTAACCCCGAGACCGGTACCTACGACGCCCGAGGTGGTGTCTGGCGCACCTTTGCCTCCCGGGATTGTCGGAACGATGGTGATATGCGTGTTATCCAGCACTTCCGCCGGTGCGTTGTTCACCAGGTTTGCTAATGCCCAGCCGCCGTTTACAACCATTGCGGCATTCCCTTGGAAGTACAGCTGCATCATTTGCGTTTCATCGATACTGTTGAAGCCGTCTTGGAACGCCTTGATTTCACCCAGCTTCTGGAATGTAGTCAGCGCTTCGACAAACTCAGGATCCGTAAACTTCGCGCCGTCTTGATCAACTGCCTTCAAGAACCAGTCGGTACCGGTAATCCGGTCCGCCACGGTGCTAAAGAACGTCGACTGTGCGACCCAGTTCGCTTTGTTGCCCAGCGCGATCGGTATGACGCCGTTGTCGTTAAACGTTTTGACCGCCGTCTCCAGCTCTTCCCACGTTTCCGGTACTTTGACGTTATATTTCTTAAACAGGGCATCGTTGTAGAAAATAAACGAGCTTGGCGCCAGGTTCATCGGCACGGAGTAGATTTTTCCGTCCACGGTGTAGCCGTCCAGCGCATTCGGAATGAAATTGTTCTTCCAATCCGGATTGGCATCCAGCTCGTCATTGATCGGCTGCAGCAAATCGCCCTTCACGAATTCCTTCGTCATGGCGTCCGGCCACATGACGAACAAGTCCGGCATTTCGTCGGCCGCAGCTACCGTCCGCAGCCGAGTCTTTAACCCGTCAGTCGGAAGCCCTTCGTCGATGACTTCAATCTCGGGATGCTGGGCCCGAAAGTCCTCGATAATTTTTCGCATGGCCACCGCTTTCGCGTCTTGGCCTGTCCAGTTATGCCAGATGGAGATGCTTACCTTCTCTCCACCATTATCTCCGCTGCCGGAAGCTTCATTCCCCCCGCCGCAACCAGCTAGCAATACCATCAGCATGGCGGCGCTGCACAATAGTGATATCCATTTTTTCATCTTGTTTGATTCCCCCCTTGCTTTGATTAAACCCATTGTAATGTTAGCGCTCTCAAAACATAAGGAGAAGAATCGCGGCACCAGGGGTGAAAAATTTCGGCACTCCACACTCTCTTATGCTCTTAAATGTTAGCCCCTCATTCGACCTACAATTTCCTCCAGCGCTTTCTCCAGCGTATCGTAATGGAAGGTAAATCCCGCCCGTTGCAGCCGTTCCGGCAACACCCAGCGGCTCTTCAGCACCAGCTCGGTTTCCGTGCGAATGAAACGTGCGCCCAGCTCCAGCAACCAGCGCGGTGCGGGCAGGCCGATCGGAACGCCCATCGCCCGGCGCAGGCTGGCCATCAACTCCCGGTTCGTGACCGGGTTCGGAGCGGATGCGTTAAACACGCCGTCCAGCTCAGGGTGCTCCTGCAGGAACCTGACGATTCGGAACAGGTCCTCCATATGAATCCAGCTAAACTGCTGACGGCCGGATCCTTGAGCACCGCCCAGTCCAAAGCGAACCAGGTTCCGCAAGGGGGCCATGACCCCGCCGTCGTCCAGCACGATGGCGATCCGCAAGGCGATTTGCCTTGTAGCCGGGAGGTCAAAGGCAAAAAAAGCCTCCTCCCACGCCTTCGCAACGTCCACCGAAAATCCCGTGCCGATTTCTCCGCCCTCCTCCGTCATCGGGCGGTCTTCTGCATGCCGGTAAATCGTTGCCGTGCTGGAGTTGATCCATAACGCCGGCGGACGGCGGCAAGCCAGGACGCACTCCCCAAGCTGGCGTGTCGTTTCCGTCCGGGAGTTTAAGATCAGACGCCGGTTCTCCGGCGTATAACGGCAATTTACCGATCTGCCGGCCAAATTGATCAGCAGGTCTGCCCCTTCTAACGCCTCCACAATGGCGCTTTGATCCTCCCAAGGGATATGGGGAGCCTGTCTGGAAATGATCTTTACCTCCGCCCCCAGTTCCCGAAACCGCCTCGCAAACGCCTGTCCAACAAACCCCGTCCCCCCGGCCAATACCACTTTTGGCATGCGTTCCACTCCTTCGCCCTGATATTTTATTTAATTATATCATGGAGGGTAAGGAGGGGATTCCGCCTGGGAGTTGCAAACCGAGTAGGGGTAGGAGATAATTCTTCTAACTAAAGATGAGGAGGATGGCCGGTGGACAAGTTCGGCATGTACGCCAAATTCAAGGCGCAACCCGGGACGCGCGACCAGTTGGTCGACATCTTGTTGGAAGCCGCTGCGGGTGCGGGGGCAGCTCCGGACTGTGAGCTGTATGTAGTAAACGTTTCGGAGACGGAGCCCGAGACCGTGTGGGTCACCGAGGTCTGGAGCAGCAAGGAAGCCCACGACGCCTCACTGCAAGATGAAGCCACGCGGGCAATGATTCAGCGGGCCATGCCGTTGATCGCCGGCGTGGAGTCGATTCCGCTCCGCCCGATGGGCGGGAAAGGCATTAAGTAGCTGTAGAGTTGCAGAGTTTTGTATAGACGCAAAGTCGAATATTCGCAAAGTCACAGAGTTGCAAAATCGCATAGATGCAAAGCCACATACTCGCTTAATGGCATGGCCGCTAGTAGCAGAGTCGCATAGTTGCTGAGTCGTATATTCACATAGCCGAAGTGTCTCAATGTCGCATACCCTGCTAGTCGCAGAGTGACTACTCGCATAATCGCATTGCCAAATCCCCTGCTAGTCGCAGGTGGAATGTAAAAGTGCAGTTCATTTTCGTTATTTTGGCTCGATTTAGGGCGTTCAAATGTAAAAGTGCAGCTTAAATCCGGTAAAAACTCCTCTTTCCACGGATTTGATCCTGAATGAAATGCACTTTTACATTTCAGCCGCTAAAAATAGCCGGTTTCGCGGAAAATCAACTGCACTTTTGCAGTTGACCCGCCGGCGTCAGCTCCAATGGGAAAGCCGCTGAACGCAAAAAATCCCTGCTCCACTCCCGGAACAGGGATTTTCGTCATTAGGCTTGCAGTTCTTTTACGATGCCGCGAATGGCGTCCACGACCGGAGTTACCGGCCGGCCCAGCAAAGCTTCCAGGTCGCCGCTCGGAACGTCCAGCGCACCTTCGCGAATCGCGCTTTGGATGGAGACGAGGAACGGAACCACCGGTTCCGGCACTCCCGCACCGCGCATCGTTTCCGCATAGGCCGCATCGTCAACATGCTGGACGGGAACTTCACGGCCCAGAACTTCACCGATCTTTTTCGCCAGTTCATCATGCGTCAGCACGGGTCCCGACAGCTCATAAATCTTGTTCTCATGGCCGCTGCCAGCCAACACCGTTGCTGCGGCTTGCGCGTAATCCTCACGCGTCGCCCAGCCAACTTTGCCGTCTCCAGCGGAAGTTACAAGCGGGGCTCCTGCCAAAATGCCTTGGATCGTCCCTGTTTCATTTTCGATGTACCAGTTGTTCCGTAAGAAGGCGTACGGAATGCCCGTTTTCGCAATCGCTTCCTCGGTCGCTTTATGGACGGGAGCTAACGCCAACGGGTTCGCTGCAGCATTCACCACACTCGTATAGGCGATGAACTTAACGCCTTCACGTTCTGCTGCCGCGACAGCCGCCAAGTGCTGGCGAGTCCGCGTATCGTTGTCACCCTGCGTGGATACGATAAGCAGCCGTTCCACACCGGCAAAAGCCGTGTCCAGCGAAGCCGGATCATCAAAATCCCCCTGTCGCACGTCCACGCCGCGCTCGCTTAACGCACTAGCTTTCTGGGGATCGCGTACGCTCACTGCCAGCTGTTCTGCTGGCACCGAAGCCAGCAGCGCTTCAACCACCTTGGCGCCGAGTTGCCCCGTCGCCCCTGTCACCAAAATCTTCATCCAAGACTCCTCCTATCAAATGGATTGCCATGCAGTCTACATTCTCACCTGTAACTATTATAGTTACACACCATCGATAAGTCAAAAATATCTTACATGATGAATGGTGCCGGGAACGCGGGATGGGTAGACGAAACGGCCGGCTGCTCGATAACCCTTTACTTACTCCTCTCGCAGCAGCTCCCTTAGCATACCCTCCCGACGATTGACGAACTCCTTCATGATGATATAATGGTCGGTCTCCTCCAGCGTGGTTTTCTTGATCCCGTCCGGCGTGAGCTGATACATGAGACTGTCCGGATAGGCCATAAGGATGGGCGAATGCGTGGAAATGATAAATTGGGAGCGACGTCCGACCAACTCATGGATCCGCGACAACATCGCCATCTGCCGGAACGGAGACAACGCCGCCTCCGGTTCGTCCAAGATGTACAGACCGTACCCGCTGAAGCGGTTCATAAACGCAGCGAAAAATGATTCGCCATGCGACATCGCATGCAGCGATTTCCCGCCATAGGAGTTGCGTATAGGTGGGCCAAAACTGTGTTCCCGGTCCAACCGATCGATTTCCGAAGCCAAGTTATAATAGCTCTCCGCCCGGAAAAAGAAGCCGTCCCGCGGCCGCATCGGCCCCCTTACGGTTCGAAGATACCGATGCAGATCAGAGTGGGTCTCAGCCGTCGCGAAGCTGAAGTTCATCGTGCCGCCTTCCGGGTTAAATCCCAGAGCAACAGCGATGCCCTCCAGCAGCGTGGACTTGCCCATGCCGTTTTCGCCGACGATGTACGTGACTTTCGGGTGGAACTCCAACTGCCCCAGCGACGAGACCGCCGGTAAATGGAAAGGATAGTCGTCAAACGTCGGCACCTCGTCCCGCTGCAACATGATCCGCCGCAGATAGGCGTTCCACTCCATTAGGCGTCGCCCTCCTCTTGTTCTGCGTCCAAGCCGCCGTGGTACAAGCTGTAATAGAATCCGCGCCGCCGCAGCAACTCTTCATGCGAGCCCTGCTCGATCAAACGGCCTTCCTTCAGGACCAGAATCTTGTCAGCCTGACGAATGGTATTCAAACGGTGAGCAATCACGAAGCTGGTTCTTCCTTGCATCAGGCGTTGCAGGCCCTCTTGGATTTTGATCTCCGTTACGGTATCGATGCTGCTGGTCGCCTCGTCCAGCACAAGGATCGAAGGATCCGCCAAAATCGCCCGCGCGATGGCCAGCAGCTGCCGTTGCCCTTGGCTGATGCCGCCGCCGTCTGCGCCAAGCACCTTGTCGTAGCCGCCCGGCATCCGCACGATGAAGGAATGCGCATTCGCCAGCTTGGCGGCCTCCTCCACCTCCGCATCGGTCGCATCGAGACGGCCAAAGCGGATATTCTCGCGGATCGTGCCCTGGAACAGGAACGAATCCTGCAGCACAAACGCCATCTGCGATCGCAGGCTGTCGCGCCGGATCGTGCGGATATCGCGTCCGTCGACCGTGATCGTCCCCCGGGACGGTTCGTAGAAGCGCGAGAGCAGCTGGATCAGCGTCGTTTTGCCGGCCCCCGTCGGCCCGACCAAAGCGATCGTCTCGCCCGGATTCGCGGTAAAGCTGATTCCCTCCAGCGTATCGCCGCCCTCGTTTTTATTTTCTTCATAGGAGAAGTACACATTGGAAAAGACCACCTCGCCCCGAACGGACGACAGCTCCACGGCCCCTTGTTCATCACTGGCTTCGATCTCCTCATCCAGCACCTCAAACACCCGCTCCGCACCGGCGATCGCCGACAGCAGCGTGTTCCACTGGTTCGCGAGGTCGTTCAGCGGTCGGGTAAATTGCCGCGCATACTCAACGAACACAACGATCACCCCAACCGTCACTCCGGCGCTCCCGCGCACGGCCAGTACCCCGCCGATCCCTGCCACGATCGCAAAGCTAAGGTTGTTCAGCCCGTTCATCAGCTTTGGAATGAAGCCGGAAATCGTCTGCGCCCAGAAGCTGGAGCTGCGGATCGCACCGTTACGCTCGCGGAAGCCTTGCAGCACCCGCTGCTCTTGTGAGAACGCCTTGATGATCCGCTGCCCCGACAACGTCTCCTCGATGTAGCCGTTCAGGTTGCCGAGATCCTGCTGGCGCCGCTTGTACAGCGGCCCCGTCCGCTTCGTGATCCAACGCATCCCGGCCATCATCAGCGGCACGACGAGGAACGTCAGCAGCGTCAACAGCGGGCTGAGGTACAGCATGACCGTCAGCGTTCCGACCAGCGTCAGCACGCTGGAGAAAATTTGGATCGCCGAGCTGTTTAGCGTTGAGCTGACGTTGTCCATATCATTGGTCAACCGGCTCATAATCTCGCCCTGTTGGCGCTTGCCGAAGTACGGAATCGGCAGCCGGTGCAGCTGGGCGAACAGCTCGGAACGCATGCGGTACACCGTCTCCTGGGCAATGGTGATCATCCAGATATTTTGTAACCAGGAGGTGAGCGACGACCCTGCAAAGACCAGCGTTAGTCCGATGAGAAACAGCACCCACGGCCGGCCGCTGCCGGCCTCTAAGTACTCATCGATTGCCGCCCCAACCAGATAAGGACCCAACAGCGCTAATCCTGAGCTGAATACAACCATCAGCAGGACCGCGGCCAGCCGGGCTTTGTGAGCAGATAGATAACTCCAAATTCGGCTTAGCGTGCCGGACCAATTCTTCGCTCGCAGTTTGGGCCGTACGCTGCCGGGTCCACCGCCATGGCCGGGCCGGCGAGGCGCAGTCGCCGCAGGAGTTGGATCCTGCCGGGAGCCTCCGCCCTGCTGTGCAACCTGTGATAGTGGATCCAGCTTCGGGTACGGATGCCGGAACGGTTCAGTGAAGGTCTTGAACGGCATGAGCTTCCGCCTCCTTTCCTAGCTGGGATTCGCAAATCCGCCGGTATAATTCCGAATGCTGCAGCAATTCCTCGTGTTTGCCGCTGGCGATCAACCGCCCGTCATCCAGGAGCAGGATCAGATCCGCCGTCATTGTGGAGCTGATCTTCTGCGTCACCAGCAGCGTCGTGCAGGACAAGCGCGAGATCTCCTTCAACAAGGCCGCCTCCGTTCGGACGTCCAGCGCGCTCGTGCTGTCGTCTAGGATGAGGATGGCTGGGCGGCGGACCAAGGCCCGGGCGATCGACAGGCGCTGCTTCTGTCCGCCGGACAGATTCACGCCGCGTTGCCCAAGCCGCGTCTCATAACCCTGCGGCTGCCGCTCGATCGTGTCATGGATCTGCGCCTGCCGGGCTGCAGTCTGGATTTGCTCCAGCGTAGCGTCCTCGCGCCCCCAGGCGATATTTTCCCGGATCGTACCAGAGAATAACATCACTTCCTGCGGCACATAACCGATGGAACGGCGCAGCCGTTTCCGATCCAGCTCGCGAATGTCCGTTCCATCGATGAGGATCGTACCTTCCGTGGGCTCATACATGCCTGGAATCAACTGGACAAGCGATGATTTCCCTGAGCCGGTGGCCCCCAGGATGGCGATTCGCTGTCCCGGCTCCGCCGTAAACGAAATCCGCTCCAGCGCCATCACATCGCGACCCGGGTAGCGGAACGAGACCTCGAGAAATTCAATGCGGCCTTGGATCGGCGCCGCCTCTCCTTCCGCATCTGCACCGCTTGCCCCTCCTGCGCGGCTTTCCCGTTCGCCTACCGGATCGCTCTCCTCCAGCACCTCGCGCACCCGACCGGCGGATGCCGCTCCCCGCGACAAGGAGCTCATGATCCAGGACAACGCGGACAACGCGCCAATCGTACGCAGCGAATAGTTGATCACGGCGACGACTTCACCAACGCTGGCGCCCCCGTCCGCAATCTCGATTCGGCCAAACCACAGCACCGCGATGATCCCGGCGTTCATGATAAACAGCAGGAACGGCATTGTCGTCTCCGTCAGCTTCAAAGCGGCGACCGTGCCCTCCCGCAGCTCGCGGTTGCGCTGCTCAAAGCGCCCAATCTCGTGCGACATCCGGACGAACACGCGGATCAGCCGCATGCCGGTCAAATTTTCCTGGATCAGGCCGTTCACATTATCCGTTCGCCGCTGCACCGTACGAAATAAAGCGGACGCTTTACGGATCATCCACAGGACGAACGCCAGCAAGACGGGAACGGTCAACGTCAGCAGCAGCCCCAGCTTCACATGCACGACCAGCGCCATCACCACACTCCCGACAACAATCAGCGGCACCCGTGACGCAAAGCGCAGGCACATGAAGATCACGTCCTGCAACACCGTAATATCCCCGGTCAGCCGGGTGATCAACGACGAAGCAGCAAATCGGTTAAACACCTCGTACGAAAAAGACTGCACCTTCTCGTACAGCTTGTCGCGCAGATCGTACCCGAAGCCTTGGCTCACATGCGAGGCGAAAAAGGAACTGGCGATCCCGGCGAGAAATGCCGCCAACGCGCTTCCCATCAGCACCCCGCCCCAAATCCAGGCGACGGACACTGCGTGCTGCCGAATCCCGTGGTCGATGATCCGCGAGATGATCAGCGGTTGAACCAGTTCCACTGCCAGCTCAATCAGCAGCATCACTATCGCGGAGATGGCGGCGATGCGGTATTTTTTGAAAATAGCGGTCATGACGGACATCCTGATACCTCCAGTGCGGGTGATTCCGTAAGAATCGCCAATTTGGTGAACTATGTTGTTTTATTATAAATCAGTTGGGAGGGCTTGTGTATTTTTCCAGCGGAAAACAAGCGTACAACACGCTATAGCAAAAAAGCCCTTCCTGTCCGGAATCAACCGGATCTCAGGAAGGGCATGATGTATGCCTTTAGCTTAATTTTGTTCCCCAACGATAAATTGGTAAATGCCGTCCACTTTCTCCTCCGTCAGCTCGCCGCTGTTGTCGAACACAAGAATCGATGAAGACGGGATGTCCCAATTAATCTCCGGCACGAATTGCACGCGGTGCTTAAAATCGTCCCAATGCTCCAGCTTCCACGTATCGCGGTCCGTACAGCGCTCGATAATCCGTTCCTTTTGGGTTTCCATGTCCTTGAGCGTCACGACAACC
Organism: Paenibacillus sp. MB22_1; assembly: GCF_047200555.1. NCBI lineage: Bacteria > Bacillati > Bacillota > Bacilli > Caryophanales > Paenibacillaceae > Paenibacillus > Paenibacillus sp. MB22_1. The sequence goes on along the minus strand of NZ_JBLADV010000002.1, from coordinate 1,931,620 downwards.
ACCTTCACGTCCACTTCCTTCTTGGTGAGACCCGCCTCTTGAAGCAGCGTTTCGATCCAGTCTTTGTTCTTCAGTTCCGCCGTGAACGGGGAAATCATAAATACGTTTTGGCCGGCCGCCAAATTTTCGATGCAGATGTCCCGCGTCGTATCGTATTCCAGATCACGCAGGTGCTGCTTGTAAAAATCGGAATCCCGGTCGTTCACGTCCAGACCGTTCATCGCCAGAATCTTCTCGACACAGCGGCCGCCCACCGTATCCCGATCCAAAAAAGCCGCCGGCATCCGTCTTGCCAGCTTGCGAGCCACCGTCGTTTTCCCCGTTCCAGCGACTCCTACGAAAAAGACCAATTTCAACATGATGTCCAAAAATCCCCCTTCGACAATTGCGAGCAGATATACCTTTTGTCCTATTGTACGATATTGGATTCTCCGCAATCCAAACATGTGTTGCCGTGATTCTTTTGGTTTGGCTTAAGACTGTTGGCGCAGGCGCGTTTCCCGGGCGAGCTCCTTCACGTTCTCCTCCAGCCGGGTGCGCAGCTCCCCGGCAATATCGAAGCCGCCGGATTCGGTGCGTGCTACCTGGGCGTCCACCGTATACACACCGCCCAAAATATAACGTGCGCCCAACGCGGACAAAACCGGCTTCAGCGCATAATCGATCGTCAGCAGATGCGCCAGACTGCCTCCAATAAAGAGCGGCAGCACGACTTTGCCGGCCAGGCCTTTTTGCGGCACGAGATCAAGGAACGTCTTCAGCACGCCGGTATACGACGCCTGATAGACGGGGCTGGCGACAACCACCGCGTCCGCCGCGGCGACCAGCGCATTCGCTTTGACGATCGCTTCACTTTCAAATTTCGTATGGATCAAATCCTCCGGCGGCAGCTCCACCACGTTCACATGGCTGACTTCGAAGCCCTCACCGCGCAGCAATTCCTCCGTCAACGCAATGACGGCCCCTAGCCGGGAGCCTGGTGTTGGACTGCCGTTAATAATCGTCACTTTCATATCGGATTCTCCCCTTATCTGCGACGGAGGTTCGTTTTCTCGCGAACCCCGGCCATTTGCCTAAATTTTAAAACGATGCTATCAATATTTGCTTGAAAAGTCAATGCAAACCGCGCCGCCGAAGGGCAATCCGGCGGCGGGCGGCATAAAGGCGCAGCGGGTTACAGCGCCTCGATGATATCCCCGGCGATGAGCGACGCCGGGTTACCCTTCCGGGCCGCGGCCGCGCGCTCGCCGGCCTGGCCGTGGAGGTACACGCCGAACGCCGCCGCTTGCACGGCGTCCAGGCCCTGGGCGAGCAGCCCGGCGATCAGGCCGGTCAACACGTCCCCCGAGCCCCCGGTCGCCATGCCGGGGTGCCCGGTGACGTTGACGAACACGCGGCCGTCCGGGGCCGCTACCACGGTGCGCGCGCCTTTCAGCACGAGCGTTACGCCGTGCTGAACCGCATAGCGCCGCGCCAGCCCGATGCGGTCCCGCTGCACCTCGGCCGTGGAGAGGCCGGCCAGCCGGGCCATTTCGCCGGGATGCGGCGTCAGGATCGCCGCCGCGTCCCGGCGAGGCCACGCCGCCGGCGCGCCCGCGGCGGCGAGGATGTTCAGGGCGTCCGCGTCCACAACGAGAGGACGCGGGGCGCCCTCCCAGACGGCGCGCAGGAAGCCGTCCTCGCCCGGGAAGCGGCCCAGCCCCGGGCCGATGGCGAGCACGTCGCGCGCCTCCAGCAGCCGCAGCAGCTCGGACGCCGCTGCGGCGTTCCAGGCGCCGGCTTCGCCGCCGGCCGGCGCCAGCATCAGCTCGGGCACGGCCCCGAGCACCTGCGGCAGCAGCGCCTCCGGCATCGCCCACGTGACGAGGCCGCTGCCGGCGCGGAGCGCGGCTTTGGCGGCCAGCAAGCCGGCGCCGCTCATCGTGAGGCTGCCCGCCGCCAGCAGCACGTGCCCGTACGTGCCCTTGTGGCCGTCGGCCTCGCGCCGCCGCCCCGGGTCCACCCTGAGCTCGCCGCGCAGCGACTCCTCGGTGAGCAGCACCCCGGCTTCCGCCATCCCCGGCGGAAGCGCGCGGGGAATGCCGATATAGCGGACGATCACGTCCCCCGCCGCCTTCGCGCCCGGATACTGCGTCAGCCCCGCCTTCAAGAAGGCGAGACAGACGGTGATCCGGGCCTCTATGCACGGGTCGTGTACCGCGCCGGTATCGGCATCCAGCCCGCTGGGGATGTCGGCTGCCACGATCGGCAGCCGGCTCTCATTCGCCTCCCGAATCAGGGAGGCGTAGGCCCCCCGGGGCGCTCCTTTCGCCCCGGTGCCCAGCAAGGCGTCCACGATCCCCGTCACCCCGCGGGATCGGGCCGCCGCCACCGCGCCGGGCGTGTACACCTCGCCCGGCAGCCCCAGCGCTGCAGCGATCGCATGCTGCAGCGCAGCTTCGCCGCCGAGTCGCTCCGGCTCCTCGGCGTACAGCAGGCTCACCCGAACGCCCGCATCCACCAAATGGCGGGCGCACACCAGGCCGTCGCCACCGTTATTTCCCTTGCCGATGAGAATCAGCCAATGCTCTTCCGGCCACGCTGGCGGGCTGCCCAGATCCCGGTCCAAGCTGTCCGCACCAGCTGGACGCTCGCGGATCGTCTCCTCGGGGCGCTCCGGCAGCCGCCCTTCCCGCCGTTGCCGGCAAAAAAGCAGCACCTCCTCGGCAATCGCCCGCCCGGCGTTCTCCATTAACGCGACCGCCGGAATGCCGATCTGCTCAATCGCATAGCGGTCGACGGCACGCATTTGCTCGGATGTCACGAATTTCACTGGTTCTCCTCCCCCATCTAACCTAGTACCCTACGGTAAAACGGGTGCCGATATAATACGGGTCCTCCGCTTCGTCCAGGAGGGCTGCTGCGTAATCCTCCGCCGTAATCCGGCTGTGATCCCGTTCGTCGACGACCAGACGGTCTAACCCTAAGCGGAACATCCCTGTGCGCTTCCCGGGCTCGATGAGCGCCGGCGGACTTAACACCGTCCACTCCAGGTCCGACGCCCGGTAGAGGTTCAGCGCTTCTTCATGGGCCCGGGCCAACGGCCGCACCTCCTCCGGAAACTCGGGCGTGTCCATGAGCCGCACACCTGGAGCAACTTCCAAGCCGCCTGCTCCGCCCACAGCGATCAGACGGCGGACACCGCCGCGCTTTACGCCTTCAATCAGCGAACGCGTGGCTTCCAGGAGCTCGTCCTCCTCCCCCAAGCGCGGCCCATACGCGCTGATCACAAGGTCTTGTCCTTGAACCAGCCGGGCGATGGAATCGGGGACCAAAATATCCCCTTCCTTCCGTATCAAATGCCCGGCCCTTTTGGAATCCGTCGGAACGAGATCAGTCACCCCCGTTTCGGCCGCCCGCGCCGGATCTCTGACCACTGCCGTCACTTCATGCCCGCGTTGCAGCGCCTCCACCGCGATTCTTTTTCCAATCATGCCCGTTGCGCCAAATAATACGATCTTCATCTATCGGTACGCCCTTTCTTCGCTGTTGGATGCGATTCCCAAGTTTTGCTGCTTACATTATAATCATCCTGCCCCCGCAAGTCCAAAAACAAAAGGGCTTCCCCCGCCGCGCGGTCAGAAAGCCCCAGATTCCCGCTGATTCCCTTAGCCCGCCTTCCCCAAAGCGAAGCTCAGGATCAAGATGATAAACACAATGGCAGTAATAACTACGTACCGGTAGTCCTTCTCCGCCCAGAACAAAAAGAGCGAGACGAACACCCGAAATACCGGCGTCAAAATGAGCAGCAGCAAACCGGTCTGGATGACCGCAACCGACTTCAAGGCCAGCAAGCCGGACATGATCGCGCCAAAGCTGGTAGGGTACGTATCCCCCGGGTATCCGCTGTCGCCCGTGACCAAAAACTGGATGAGCCCAATTACGATCACAGCGGCAGCGAGGATCACGCCAACCCGGAGCATTTTGCTGATGGCCGTCTCAATCTCAAAGGTGCGGTTTTGCGTTGTCTCGTTACGGTCGCCCATGTCAGCCCCTCCATCCTTGATAGATCATTTGAAACGCCACGTACACCATGACCGGGATAAACAGCTTGCGGATCGTTTTACTCTTCATGCGCTGCATCAGGCGTGAACCGACGGTGGCTCCGATCAAAACGCCCAGGGCAACGGGAGCCGAAATCACCGGAATTATGTCCCCGCGGAGCAAATAGATCCCCGCACTGGCCGCCGCCGTAACGCCCATCATAAAATTGCTGGTGGCACTCGACACTTTCAGCGGCATTTTCATAAACACGTCCATCGCCATCACCTTAAAACTCCCGCTGCCAATGCCCAATAGCCCGGAAATGACGCCCGCACCGTACATGACTCCAAAGCCTTCGTACACACGGTCTACGTTATAGGCGACGGTCTTGCCCAGCGCCTTGTCGTAATACTCCCCTTGCAGCCCCAGCTTTTCGGCCACCGGATGCAGCGGAACGTTTTCCGGAACCTCTTGTTTGCTTTTTTTGATCATGGCATAGGCCGAGTAGAGCAGCAGCAAGGCAAAAATAAAATACAAAAACTGCGGGGCTATCCAAGCCCCGATAAATGCTCCGGTAATCGCCCCGACCGTCGTGGCGATCTCCAGAAACATGCCGACCCGCAAATTGGTGATCCGGTCGCGAATGTACGCCACCGCCGATCCGCTTGAAGTGGCGATGACGGAAATGATGCTCGCCCCGATGGCATGGTTGATGTCCACGCCAAACAGCAGCGTCAGCGCAGGGGTCACGATAATTCCGCCGCCCAATCCGAGAATCGAGCCCACGATCCCCGCCAGAATCGCGATCATAAAAATTTCAATTACTGTCGTAGTCAATCCGATGGCATCTCCTTTGCCCTTTACTCACCGGAGGGCTTCACTTGCTGCAAGCCTTCCCCTTGCTCACGCTATCGTTGTCTCCAATACATCCCCAGTCCGCCAGGAGCGGTATATTCGAAGCCGAAACGCCGGTACAACTTGTCTGCCGGCACATCCGCGATCAGGCTGACATAAGTTAAAGGCGGCGCATGTTGCTCCAGGAACCCCATAATTTCGCTCATGATCAATGTGCCTAAGCCCTTTCCCTGAAGATCCGGGCGCACAGCGATGTCCACCACCTGCAAAAAGCAGCCTCCATCTCCCACGACTCTTCCCATCCCCGCTAATCCCGCATCATCGTACAACGAGACGGCGAAGATGGAGTTGCTTAGGCCAATCTCTGCTCCTTCTGCGCTGCGCGGACTCATTCCCGCTAGTTCACGAAGCCTCAGGTAATCCGTAACTTCGGGCGCTTCGTATCTGATCTTCACATCGGCCCCCGATTGTTGTTCATTCATGCCGTTCCCTCCGCCTGCCGTTTTTTTGTGTAAGTTTTCACCAATTTCAAGTATATCATATTTACAAAACTCCTGACTCAAGCTTGAATCCGAACGGCACCTGTGCAATAGTGAAAGGAGGAATATGGAAAGGGTGATCGCCGTGTCACTTTCGGAATGGGTTTCTTGGCTACAGAGCCCTGATCATGCCGCGCTGGCTGCCTTTCTGGCATTGTCTGCGTTCCTTGCACTTTATGTCGCATCGCGCAACAAACTCATTCGGGACGAGCGAATCCGGCTGGATTACATTAACTCGACCTTGGAACGCTATGCGGCAGCTGCGGGGTCGTTGATGTCTGCAACGGAATCATCTTCGTCAACGCTCCCGGACCCCAGCGCCCTGCGGGACAAGCTGCTGGCTTGCCGGGCCGCGCCTTATGTCAGCGAAAATGTGCTCGCGCAAATCTCCGCGTTTACCGAGGATGATGACGCCTCTCGCCTGCCTCTGCTGCTGAGAACCATCGAGCGGGAAAGCGAGACGCTGATCGCCGAACGGGACAAGCTGCTCCGCCAAATGGAAGGTCCTGGCTGGGGAAGCTGGCTATGGCGCATTTTTCGGCCCGTTTTGCCGGGAGTGCTCGCCGCCGCCTTCTTTATCTCACTGCTCTGGTTGTGGCACCTGCTGGACACAAGCCTCTCCAGCGGTGCGGGAAGCGAAAGCGCGCGGGAATTGGCGCTCGACTGGATGCAACTGGCCTCGACCTGGTTTGCGCTGCTCATGCTTTCCTTGGCCGTGATGGGCGGGCGGAACCGGCACGTTAACGCGGTACCGGCCCGGCTGCTAGCGGCCTTGATCGCCGTGCTGGCCGTAGGACATTGGGCCGGTTCTTGGCTTGCCCCATATCTACTCGGGGCACAGCTGCTGCTGTTTCTCGGCGGTTTCCGCCTCAACAGCCGCAAACCGCGGAGGGCGCGTCCGTACGTTGGCCATGATCCGCTGCCGATGACACCCAAGGCTTCAGACGCCGTCTCCTCCGAAGCCGTGCAAGCGCTAAGCCATAAGGGCGACGAAGGCGAAACGACGCAATAAGAAAAAAATCTGAAACGCAAACAACCCCGATTCCTTGAGGCGGACAGGCCTTCTGCCTGACTGCCCGGAATCGGGGTTGTTTTTTGCCTTGGATGATGTTTTCGATGTTATTCGGCTTGTTGTTTTCGTGTTGCTCCTCGTTCTCCATTTTGGATTCAGTCTTTGTGCTCGTTCTGGTTCTGGTTCTTGTGGAGCCTGGCAGCCGCTTAACGCTGTCTAGATTCACGCAAAGGTTTGGCCGTATGACGGGAAGCTCCGGTAGCCCTGGAGGCATTGCCCGGGTTCAACTCGTAACGTCTGCGCTCCGTACGTTCCATTTGCACGATTTGGCCTTCATGGACAACGATGTTCAATGAACCGAATTCCATGCCGCCCAGCAGCTCAGCAATCCGTTCCAGCCAAATTTCATCAACTTGCAATGGTTTCGCCATCCCCCTACCCCTCCCCTGATTTAGGTATATAGGTAAATCAATAGTTCTCGCTGGATCCCAGGCACTTTCGCTAAACAGCCCAGTCAGCGCCCAATCTTGAATTCAGCCGAGCCTTCCGACCACTTGCAACATCCCTACGCCAAGCTCATGCTCAAACGACTGCATGTTTCCACGTTCGTCACACACTTCTAACGGAACCTAGCGCCGCTAATTGTGCTTTTCGCGGGTGTTTCCAATTCTAACGGAACGAGGAGACCTTATTTCGGACGATCTCTGTTCTTTCTCTACTTTTTCTGCCCAATAAGGTCTCTTGGTTCCGTTACAGCGGGAAATGTCCGGGAAATAGGCCAATAAGGGCTTTACGTTCCGTTAGATGCTGAGCCCCACAGGATCTGGCGTGCGCTTGCACAGAATCCAGCCTTCACCCTTCGCGGAACCGCCTCCCCGGAAGCTATCCCCGGCTTCACCCAGAAGGCTCTCCCCGTGCTTCCCCGCTCCATCTCTTCCCAAGGCCAGCCTGCGCAACTGGCGCACCCCTTGTCCCTGGTCTCAACCCTCCCTAATGACGGCTTTGGCGAGTGAACCAGCCTTTGAGCAGCAGGGTCACAAGCGCCAGCAGAAGCAAGAGAGAGGCTACCGCAAAGGACGCGGAAAATTGGTATTCGTTATACAAAATCTCCACGTGCAGCGGCAATGTGTTGGTTTCTCCACGGATGTGGCCCGAGACGACGGAGACAGCGCCGAATTCTCCCATCGCTCGCGCATTACAAAGAACAATTCCGTACAATAAACCCCATTTGATGTTCGGGAGCGTGACCTTCCAGAAGATCCGGAAGCCCCGCGCTCCCAGCGTGATTGCAGCTTCCTCCTCCTGCTGCCCCTGGTCCTCCATCAGCGGAATGAGCTCACGGGCTACAAACGGGAAGGTCACGAACAACGTCGCCAAGATGATGCCTGGCAGAGCAAAAATAATCGAGATATGATGCTCCTCCAGCCACGGTCCGAACCACCCGTGCGAGCCATAGACCAGCACGTAGATCAGACCGCCGATCACCGGCGATACGGCAAACGGCAAGTCGATTAACGTGACCAGCACCTGCTTGCCGCGAAATTTAAATTTGGTGACGGCCCAAGCGGCAGCCACTCCAAAGATGGTATTCAGCGGGACGGTAATCAAAGCGACGAGCAGCGTCAGCCGCAGTGCGGATAATGCATCCGGGTCACGGATGGCTGCTACGTAGACGTCCCAGCCTTTCTTGAGCGCCTCCGTCAGGACGACGGCAAGCGGCAACACGATGAGCCACAGCAGGACCAGTGCGGCCGCCGTGATCAGCACCCACTTGATTACGCCAGAACCCTGCCCCGCCTGCTTCCGCGGAGCCGTTGGCTTGCTTGCTGCTAATGGCACAGAACCGGCCATCCTCTTCCCTCCCTATCGATTGGTGTTCCCGAGCTTGCCTATGCTCACCGGGCAGATAGCATCTCGTGATCGTCAGCTCTCCCCATCGGCAACACTCGTTATCGTGAGTCCGCGCTCTCAATCTCCTACCGCGCGGTCTTGCGAATCCGGCGCTGCAGCGTGTTGATGAGCAGCAGCAGCACAAACGAGATCAGCAGCAGCATCAGCGCAACCGCCGTCGCCCCGGCGTAGTCGAATTGCTCCAGCCTCGACATGATGAGCAACGGGGCGATCTCCGTCTTCATCGGCATGTTGCCGGAGATGAAGACAACGGAGCCGTATTCGCCGATGCCGCGGGCAAACGCGAGCGCAAACCCCGTTAACATCGGGGGCAGCAGCTCCGGCAGCACCACTTGGCGGAAGGTGCGGAAGCGGCTAGCGCCAAGCGTGGCCGCCGCCTCCTCCACTTCGGCATCCAGGTCCTGCAGCACTGGCTGTACGGTGCGCACAACAAACGGGATGCCGATAAACATCAGCGCAAGCGTGATGCCCGCCGGCGTAAACGCGATGCGAATCCCCAGCGGTTCGAACAAGGAACCGATCCAGCCGTTGGCCGAATAGATCGCGGTGAGGGAAACCCCGGCCACCGCCGTCGGAAGGGCAAAAGGAAGGTCGATCATGGCATCAAAAATGTTTTTGCCGGGAAAATCGTACCGGACCAGCACCCAGGCCAGCAGCAGCCCAAGCACCGCATCGATCAATCCGGCCACCGCCGCGGTCACAAAGCTCACTCTGTATGAAGCAAGCACGCGCGGGTCGGTTGCGATATCCCAAAATTTCTCCCAGGTTAGTCCTGTAGAATTCAGCAGCAAGGCGGAAAGCGGGATCAGCACGATCAAGCTGAGGTACAGCACGCTAAATCCCATCGTCAGCCCGAAGCCGGGCAGAACGCCGCGCTTTGCGGTGCTACTGTGCATATTCTTCGCCTCCGATTCGTTACGGTCGGTTCGTATTATTGCGGTACGTAAATTTGGTTAAAGATGCCGCCGTCATTGAAATGCTTCGTTTGGGCTTCTGCCCAGCCGCCAAATTCCTCAATCGTAAACAGCTTGATCTCCGGGAATTTGTCGGCATACTCCGCCTTGACGCTGTCGAGCGTTGGGCGATAGTAATTCTCCGCAGCGATCTTCTGTCCTTCTTCCGAATACAGGTATTTCAAATAAGCCTCGGCGACTTCGCGGTTGCCGTTGGCATCTACGTTTTTGTCGACCACGGCAACCGGCGGTTCAGCCAGTATGCTCTCCGACGGATAGACGATATCGAATTTATCCGGCCCCAGCTCCTGCACGGACAACCAGGCCTCGTTCTCCCAAGCCAGCAGCACGTCGCCGAGTCCACGTTCTACGAACGTCGTAGTAGCGCCGCGCGCCCCGCTGTCGAGAACCGGAACATGCTTGAACAGCTCTTGCACGAACTCCCGTGCTTTAGTTTCATCGTTATTGTTTTGATGCAGGGCATATCCCCATGCCGCCAGGTAATTCCACCGCGCCCCGCCAGAGGTTTGCGGGTTTGGCGTGATCACCTCAACGCCATCCTTGATCAGATCGTTCCAATCCTTGATGTCTTTGGGATTGCCTTTACGAACCAGAAATACGATCGTGGAGGTATAGGGCGAGCTGTTATGCTCGAACTTTTGCTGCCAGCCTTCATTGATCAGCCCGGTTTCCGCAATGGCGTCAATGTCGTATCCCAGCGCCAGGGTAACCACATCGGCTTTCAACCCGTCAATGACAGCCCGGCTTTGCTTGCCCGATCCGCCATGCGACTGTTTAATGGTGACCTTCTGTCCTTTTTCTTTCTCCCAATATGCCGCAAAAGCTTTGTTATAATTTTCGTATAATTCCCGGGTCGGGTCGTAGGATACGTTCAGCAATTCCACCGCTTTGGGCTTCTCCCCGCCGCCGGAATTCCCGGCTGCCGCGCTGGCCGCATCGTTGCCGCCGCTCGTGTTGGACGAGCAAGCCGCCAGGACCCCAACCAATATCAATGCCAGACTCATCAGAACCCCTTGCTTCAACCTTCTGTTCATCGTATCACTCCCCATACTCTTTTCTCGCTTTACTAGGGCAGGGCAGGCATCCACCGTATCAACCACTTGACAACGGAAAACGGAGAAACGCCCCACCCCCTACGGTCAAACCGAGCCACTACCCGTGTCTGCCAAGGCAAGTAGAGCGTTCCTCCGTCCGTACGGTGAGAACATTTTTAATTATTCCTACCTGTTTAGTATGCTATGGTGTTATTTTATATGCGGCAGCCCAGAAATGTCAAACCTTTTTATGCAAAAAAATCAATTTTTTTATAAGCCTCCCTTATAGCCGGTACAGGCTGCGGCATGGGTTGCGGACCTCCCTTCCAGACAATGCAAAACACCCGAAGACCGGCAAAATGCAGGCCTTCGGGTGTCTGGATCGGATCCTTCGTCCGCTTGGATATGAGATGAAGCTTCTGATTCACATGGAACCTGCCGGCTGCTTACCCACGGCAAAGTCTGCCGGCAGCGGTTCAATGCAGGAGGGTTTGCTGATACTCAAGCTATGCTCCGCAGGCGTCAGACTGCCGCTCTCGGGATCACGCCGCAAGGCGGCGATATTGCCGCTGTACTGATTCGCCACCAGCACATAGTCGTCCAGGACGGCGAAGTTCCGCGGCCAGCTGCCCCCCACACTCGTCCATTCCGGGTCCTCGAGGCGACCGGTGTGCCGATCGATGCGGAAACGGACAATGCTGTCATGTCCGCGGTTGGAGCCGTATACGTAACGTCCGTCCGGCGAGAAGTGAATATCGGCCGGATAGTTTTCCCCGCGGAAATCATCCGGCAGGGAGCTGACGTGCTGGATCGCCTCAAGCCGCCCCTCCACCGGATCGAAAGTATATGCCGTCATCGTATTGTTCAACTCGTTCATGCCGTAAGCAAACCGTTCCGACGGATGGAGCACGAAATGCCGTGGACCTGTCCCCGGCGGCAAATGGGTTACCCTGTGCTTTACTAGCCGTCCGCACTCCAACCGATAGATCACTATCTGGTCGGTTCCCAGGTCGGAGACGAAGGCGAACCGTCCATCATGGCTAGGCACAATGCTGTGAGCATGAGCCGATTCCTGGCGCTCCTGGTTTACACTACTTCCCTCATGGCGGATCAGGGCCGTCATTTCCCCTAACGACCCATCCGCTTCCAGTGCAAAGGCATTCACATGCCCGCTGGAATAGTTGGCGACCAGCAAAAACGGATCCCGCCCACATTTCAAAGCCAGATGGCACGGGTCGGCCCCATGCGTTGCCCGTTCGCTGTGCAACATCGTCAGCTTCCCATCCTTAGGATCAACCGCAAATCCAGCAACCTGCCCTTCGGTCTGTTCACTTACCGCATACAATCGCATACCCTTCGCATCGAAGGTCACAAAGGAAGGGTTGGTGAGGCCCGCAGTCTCGTGGATAACCCGCATCTCGCCGGTATCCCTCTGCAGCTCGCAGAGATAAATTCCGGGCTCCCCGCGATCAGCATAAGAACCCACAAAAAAGTGCCAATTCGGTCCAGCTTCCTTGCTCACCGATTTCTCTTCCTTCTCTTTCTCAAATTCATCCAGCATCTGCTTCACTTCAGACAACGGAAGCCGATCAAAAAACATCTCCACCTGTTTCTCTGCCCCGCTGTAGATCTGGTTCATCACGGCAGGGATGTTCGAGGAGATATTACAGGAAGAGTGTTCGCTGCCGGAACACCAGTTGGGATGCAGCGATCCTTGAGCGAAGATGCGGTACAAATCGCCGAGAGTAACCTGCGAAAGCTCGCACTTTAGCAAGTACCCGCCGCGGGCCCCTTCCTTCGTCGTCACCAGGTCGTGGCGGCGAAGCAGGCTGAGCACCTTACGTACACGGGCCGGATGGGTCGCGACGCTGCAGGCGATCTGTTCGCTATTGGCCATGCGATCCTCCTTGGAATCTAAATACAACAAGCAATGGACGGCGACCGTTAATTCGCTATTCATCTTCCTTCTTCCCCTTCCCTTACCAAGTTTGAAACAAGTGCAGACGAGTATGTTATAATGTTCTCGCGAATCGCTATTCGCTAGTCACTTTATTCCATTTCGCTAAATACTCAATATATACATACTATATACTTACAGAAAGGGAACCTCTATGAACCTAATGAATCCCTCTTATATGCAAGCCGCCTTTACCGTTGGTGCGATGGCCATGGCCGTCGCTGTTCTGTTTATCCGTCTGAAAGCCAGTCGTCGGCCTGTCACGGTGAAGAAAATCATCATTCCCCCGCTAGGAATGACAACCGGCCTCTTCATGTTTGTTGTGCCGGAAACGCACATTCCTCTCCTGTGGGGCGTAATCGCCTTCGCTTTCGGTTGGCTCCTGTTCTCCTATCCGTTGATTCGGACAACCAAGTTCGAGAACATCGGCGGCGAAATTTACGCGGAACGTTCCCGCAGCTTTATCTTTATCCTGATTGGACTGCTGGTCGTCCGTCTCTTGCTGCATGAGGCCGTAGAACAATACGTCTCCGTCATGCAAACCGCGGCGCTGTTCTTCCTGCTCGCTTACGGCATGATTATTCGCTGGCGGCTGTATATGCTCAAGCAATACCGGGCAATGACCGGGAATACCGCCTCCTCATGATTCACGAAACCGTTGCAGCACCTCAAACATATTAAATTTTCTATATAGATGCAATCCTTTTATGGAGATTTTATTTTTGCATCACTTTCCAATCTATCACCCGGATGAATACAACAACAGCCGTACTCGCATGAAGCGAATACGGCTGTTGTTGCTCACCGCGCTCTCCGATTCCGGCAGCAGCTTTCGCCTATGCCTTCTTGGACGACGATCTTTGATCGGAGCTTGGATTGCTCAGTTGAGGGAGCATGCGCATCCCCATGACCATCTCGGACGAGCAGAGCGGACATACGGGGCTATATTCAAAGGTGAAATTGTCCCGCATCCACCCGTTGCAGTCATCGCTAGTGCAGGTCCATACCGGCGTATTTTCCTCAGGAATTTCCTCTAACGTCTTTTTACGGTAGTTCATAAATTCCCCTCCTCTTCAAGGTGAACGTTCCAACCAGGTGAATCGATGTAATTGTTGCAGCTTTATATGTACCATCAGAAGCGGACTTCTGAAAAATTAACCTCATGAATGATCTTCGCGAAGAAAAACTGCCCTTAATGCGAGCACGCATTAAGAGCAGTTCCTAACTAGTTTCCCCTGAAAAAGTCAGGGTGTTTTGAGCATAATTAAAAGGAATTCAGCACCTCAAAATGGAAATTGTTATTGACGAGATAACAAAGTTCCACACCCCGAGGGAAGAATTCCTTTGCTATAGGAGTTCAACAGAAGCCCTCGGGAATCCTTCCAAGAGGTGAAGAAAATGTTGAAACTTCGAGACGAGCAATTGACCATCTGGGATGCCATTCTCCCGGAATCTGTTAGAAAGTTGCCGGTCGAGCTTGCAATCATAGATCAATTACTGGACGACGACCGTTTTCTTCAACCGTTTACTGAGTTGCACCCGAAAGGCAAGAAAAGCGGCCGTCCTACGCTTGCAATTGAAAAGTACATCCGTCTTATGGTCCTGAAGCATAAATACAATTTGGGCTACGAGTCACTCGTGAAGGAAGTCGGTGACAGCATCACATGGCGAATGTTCTGCCGGTTTGCCATCGACGAACCGATGCCCGACCCGTCTACGCTCATCTATGCCCGCAAACGCTACGGCGACAAGATCGTCGAAGACATCAATGCCGCACTCGTAAAGCAGTGTGAGGAAAAAGCCGTTCTGAAAACCCGCAAATTGCGCACGGATACGACGGTTGTGGAATCCGACATCCATCACCCGACAGACGCTACGCTGTTGCAAGATGGCGTAAAAGTCATCACTCGAACGATTCAGAAAATCCGGAAAGTCGCCTCCCACACTGTTCAAGGCTTTGAAGATCGTACGGCAGAAATCAAGGAAAAGATTCTGTCCATCGCGAAAGTTCTACGTCGCCGCACCCGTGAATCTTGGGAAGAAGTTGACCGGATCACTGGGAGCGTAATCGAAGTAGCCGAGAACGTTGTGAACAAGGCGCAAGCCGTTATCGAGAAACTGCAAGACAAGGGCAAAGCTGCTCTTCGACAAAGTAAAACCAAACTGACCGAGGCGGTCACGCTAACCGGCAAGTTGTTGGAACAAGCCAAACAGGTCGTTTCCGGCAATCGAATCATCGCAGATCGGATCGTCAGTTTCTTTGACCCGGAAGCAAGACCGATTAAGAAAGGTAAGCTGGCCAAAGGAACTGAGTTCGGCTACAAGGTGCGAATCGACGAGACGGAAAGTGGCTTTGTGACCGGCTACGCTGTCTACGAGGGGAACCCCTCGGATGATGAACTGCTCGTTCCCGCTGTACAGGCGCATATCAAGCAATTCGGCAAAGCGCCGCAAGCTGTAGCGACCGACCGCGGTTTCTCAAGCAAGAAGAACGAAACGGCCATTACCGAACTTGGTGTGAAGCGAGCTAGCTTGCCGCGAAAGGGCAAAAAAGGCATTGCCCGATCCGAGTACGAAAACGAATTATGGTTCAAAGACTTGCAGCGTTACCGTGCAGCTGGAGAAGCGAAGATTAGTCTTCTCAAGCGGAAGTACGGTTTGAACCGCAGCAGGTATCGGGGCTTTGTCGGCTCAAAATGCTGGGTCGGCTTCGGGATTCTGACCCACAACCTGCAAAGAGCGGCAAAAATGCTCCAAAACTAACATGGAAACCGATCATTAGGGAAAGTTCTCCCTCACAACCCAGCCAGCAACCCGAAACTATTTTTGAAAATCGACTTTTTCAGGAGCAACTAACTAACTTACAGTTTTACAACGTTCTCGGCTTGCGGGCCGCGGTTGCCTTGAACCACGTTGAATTGTACGCGTTGGCCTTCGTCGAGGGTTTTGAAGCCTTCGCCGGTGATTGCGCTGAAATGAACGAATACGTCATTTCCGCCTTCCACTTCGATGAAGCCAAAACCTTTCTCAGCGTTAAACCATTTCACTGTTCCGGTTTCCATGGGGAATACCTCCTGTTTCAAGATTAACATGATTCATTTTTTTAACAGAAGTCGCTCAATAAAGGCTGACCCTTATTGAACATGCACCACTTGTATAAAAAAAATTCACACATTGAAAAAAGTTCCAGTTTTATAAAGTGACACCCTTTTCAATGCGTGAATGATATCCTCTTTCAAAACCATGATTTGAACTCATTATATCCTTTTGCCAGATAAAAAGCAAATCCCCTGGTTTTTGCAAGCTGGTCCGGAAAGACTGGACAAATCCAGTTGGCGAAAACTATAATGACAGATGTAATCTGCAGTCATATTGTTCAGGGGTGCTGGAATTGGCCGGCTGAGAGTGTATCCCTCCAAGATACTGACCCTTCAACCTGATCTGGATAATGCCAGCGTAGGGAGCCATACCATGGTGATGAACTTATTTTACATGTCATTTCCATTGCCTATTGCGTCCCGGATCCGGGACGTTTTTTTGTATCCGGAAGTTGGAAGTTACGCTTAAGGACGCACATCCAGGGTTATACCAAGAACAAGCTGCGGAAATCTACACCAACGAAGGAGAGTAGAAGTCGTGAAAGTTCAAGTACGTACCGCACTGGCCATGTTTCTCGGTTGCTTGCTGCTGATATTGTCCGCCTGCGGCGGAGCGAATGGGAACAGCGCCGGGAAGGCGAAAGCCGGAAACCCAAGCGGGCAAAATACCGAAGCCGCCGCACCAAATCAAGGTTCTAACACAGAGCTGCAAGATGTTAAAGTCGTGCTCGACTGGAGCCCGAATACGAACCACACCGGGCTTTACGTCGCCAAGGATCAAGGCTATTTCGCCGAGGAAGGGCTGAATGTGGACATCCTCCTGCCCGGTTCCGGCGGTGCTGAGGCGATGGTTGCCTCCGGAGAGGTGCCGTTTGGCGTCAGCGTGCAGGAGAACGTAACGCAAAGCCGGATCCAAGGCGTCCCGCTCGTCTCGATTGCCGCGATCATTCAGCACAATACGTCCGGCTTCGCTGCCCCCGTAGACAAGAATATTAAATCGCCTAAAGACTTCGAAGGCAAAGCCTACGGCGGCTGGGGCTCTCCGGTGGAACAAGCGGTGATCCAATCGATCATGGACCTGCAAGGCGCTGATGTCAACAAGGTGAAATTCGTTAATATCGGGGATGCCGATTATTTTACGGCAGTGAAGCGGGATATTGATTTTGCCTGGATTTTCTACGCCTGGACAGGCATTGAGGCCGAGCTGCGGGGCGAGCCGATCGACATGCTGTATGTCAAGGATTTCTCCGAGAAGCTGGACTACTACACCCCGGTACTCGTGACAAACGAGAAGACGATCAAGGACAACCCCGAGCTGGTAAAGGCTTTTATGCGGGCCGTGTCTAAAGGTTACAATTATGCGATCGACCATCCGGAAGAAGCGGCGCAAATCCTGTTGAAAGCCGTACCGGATCTCGACAAGGACCTGGTGGTGGCCAGTCAAAAATGGCTGAGCCCGAAATACAAGGACGATGCTCCGCGCTGGGGCGAGCAGAAGAAAGAAGTGTGGCAGAACTACTCCGATTGGATGTTTGAGCGCAAGCTGCTGGAAAAACCGCTTGACGTAGATGCCGCTTTTACCAACGAGTTTTTGCCAAGCGAATAATTTACTATACTTTAACCCAATGATGCCAAATCCCTATTCGAAAGGATGAACCCACCCATGCCAAACGCGTTATTAAGCATTCAGATCATTCCGAAGACACCCAACGGCGAAGACGTCATTCCCTATGTAGACCGGGCCATTGAAGTGATTCAAGCATCCGGGGTCAAATATCAGGTGAACCCCCTGGAGACGACCATGGAGGGGGATCTCGACGAGCTGCTGGCCATCGTGAAGAAAATGAACGAAGCCGTCATTGAGTTCGGCAGTACGGGCATCATTTCGCAAATTAAAATTTCGTACAATCCCAAAGGCGTCAGCATGGATAAGCTGATTGAAAAATATCGGCCATGAATCTCCGCAGCCTTTGGCACAACATCTGGCCGCCCCTCGTGGCGGTCATCTTGTTTTTGCTGATCTGGCAGGGCGCTACCGCCTGGTTCCACATCGAGAAGTGGATTCTCCCCAGCCCGGTGGATATCGGTCGTGAAGCGGCTGCCGGTGCGGCCAGCTTAGGGGAACACACGGCGGCGACGCTGCGGCTGATGTTTATCGGCTTTGCCATCGGGACGCTCGTAGGCTTGCTGACGGCGTTTGTCCTGCATTATGTCCCGTTTCTGAAGGCGTCGCTATATCCGCTGATCATCCTAAGTCAAAACGTGCCAACCATTGCGCTGGCGCCGCTGCTGATGATCTGGTTTGGATTTGGCATCCTGCCGAAGATTATCGTCATTACGCTCGTCTGCTTCTTCCCTGTCACCGTGGCGGCCATGGACGGACTGAGCCGCACGGATCGGGCGATGCTCGATTATATGCGAATGATCGGTGCGTCCAAGGCGGATATTTTCCGCAAGCTGGAGGTGCCCTACGCGATCCCTTCGATCATGTCCGGGGTGAAAATCGCCGCAACGTACAGCGTCATGGGGGCGGTCATTGCCGAGTGGATCGGCGCGGACAAGGGCATCGGCTACTATATGATGCTGCAGAAGGCGTCGTTCCGCACGGATAAGATCTTTGTCGCCATCGCCATCATCGTGGCGATCAGCCTCGCGATGTTCGCCTGCGTCGCTTTGTTGGAAAAATGGCTTGTCCGCTATAAACCGGCGAACGACCGGAGATAGGGCAGCTTACGGAAAGGAAGGCTTGGTTCATGAGCGAAGCATCAACGCATAGAGATAACGCCATCCCCGCGCTGGAGGTCCGGCAGATCCATAAAACGTTCCGCGACCGACGCCGGGAGGTCCCGGTCCTTCAAGACATTTCGCTGCGGGTGCCGGCCGGCGAATTCGTGTCGATCATCGGCCCATCCGGCTGCGGCAAAAGCACGCTGTTTCACGTCATCGGCGGCCTGACTGCGCCGGATCAAGGCGAAGTGCTCCTTCAGGGACGCCCAGTCACCGGCCAGCGCGGACATATCAGTTACGTGCCGCAGCAGCCGGCGTTATTCCCTTGGCGGACGATCGAGGAGAACGTCGTGCTGGCGCAGGAAATCGCCGAGGCCGGAAGCCGGAGCTCCCGTGCGGACATCCAGCACTGGCTCCAAAAAGCCGGGTTAAGCGGGTTTGAACGGGCTTATCCCCATATGTTATCCGGCGGCATGCAGCAGCGAGCTTCGTTCCTGCGGGGCCTGCTCGCCCCCCAGGAAGTGATGTGCCTGGACGAGCCGTTTAGTGCGCTGGACGCCTTAACGCGCAGCGAAATGCAGCGCTGGCTGCTGGACATTTGGGAAGAGAATAAGCGCTCCGTCCTGATGATTACGCACAGCATCGAGGAGGCACTGATGCTCTCGGACACGATTGTTTTATTTTCAAACCGGCCAGCCCGTGTGCTGCATACCATTCAGGTGCCGTTTCCCCGGCCGCGGCGCGAAGAAATGACGGAGGATCCCGATTTTATGCGATTAAAACGGGAGATTGCGGCCATGATGGCGGCGGAACAACGCAAAACAGCAGCAGGAGGAGTCTGAATCAGACTTCCTCCTGCTGCTAGAAATCCATCGCAACCTCAGTAACCTCCACCTGATCCACATCCAGCATCAGTTCGACCCATCGTTGCAGATGCTTGGCTTCCCCTGCAAAGGCGATCAGCCAGGTCACCGATTCGATGGATTCTAAAGGTTCCGCCGGATCTGAGAGATTCGGCGTCCGGTCCAGCACCTGCTCATAGGCGCTTAACTTCATGTCAATCAGCCGGAATCGCTCCAGCTTCTGTGTGCAATCGGGAATTAAGGTCACGCGCAGGTAGAGCAAAGTCCTCCCTATCCGGTTGGCTTCCTCCAGTTCCTCCGGAGTAACGGGACGGCTCCAGGACCTTTTTTCCATGTCCATTCCCCCTGATATCCGCTGATTACATAATGGAGTAAATATTCAGCATTTCATCGGAAAGCTCCATTAACGCATCCACTACTTCCGGATCGAATTGGGTCTCACGATGTTGGTGCAATTCCAGCTTGGCTTCAGCCATAGTCAGCTTCCGTTCCCGGTAATGCCGGTCCGATGTCATCGAATCGAAGGCGTCAACCACCGCGCAAATTCTCGCCTTATAGGGGATTTGCTTCCCCTTCAGCCCATCCGGGTACCCCGCCCCGTCCCAACGCTCATGATGCCAGCGGACGATATCCGCAATGCCCGGTCCAAACGCAGGATCCGCTTCTACCAGCTCTGCCCCGATGACCGGATGCAGCTTAATGATCCTCCACTGTATCTCCGTCAGCGGCTCCTGCTGCTCAATGATCGCGCGGGGGATCATCGTTTTGCCGATATCATGCATAAAGCACCCGCGGACCAGCATGTCCTTCTCAGCTCCGGTGATCTTCAGCGGCTCGGCGATTTTCTCTGCCAGCATAGCAACCCGTATACTATGGTGATAGGTTTCCGGATGTTTGCGCACCAGCAGGTTAAACCACTTCACGGCTTCCGGGCTATAGTCCATGTACCAATCGTCGACGAACTCATTAAAAACAGTCAACCGTTCTGCCCCCTAAAAAACCTGTGTCGTCATTTGTCTCTCCCGTCTCGGAGTCGACGTTCCTTATTTCCCGAAAGAAAAAAGTTATTTTGGCTAATAATTTGCTTAATCCCCGTTAAATTTTAACGCTTTTTACCCGATGATGATTCAGAGCAAACGGATGAAAAACAGACCATGTCGTACAATAACAATTATGCGACAACCCTAGGTAAAAACTGGTCGAAATTTGGCAAGGTTTGTAATTAACCCTTGTTACATTATAGGACAAAAGAGCGATTTTTGCATTATTTTCGACACAAAAAATAGATAAATAGCACTAAAAAAATAGAAAAATCACATAAATTCCATCAAACAGTCCTGTACGAAGTCAGGAGCCGCCTTCTTCATTTGCTCGACGGTGTGCAGATAGCGCTGGGTCGTGTTGATATGGGAGTGCCCCAAGGTTTCCTGAACCTGCTGCAGCGAGGCGCCCTGCAACAATGCCAGCGTCGCGTTGGTATGTCTTAACCAGTGGGGGGTCGGCTGCTTCTGAATTCCGCTCGCAATGCCTGCTTGTTTAATGATTCGTTCGATTTGCCGCGGCGTAATTGCAAACAGCTTCAACTCCGGATCCGGTTCATGCCCCTTCGCCAATCTGCGTGCATGCTCCTGGTACATGTTCCAGAGCTCTCGCGGAATTTTGACCTCGCGTGTTTTTCCGCGTTTTGCGTGGGATACGGTGAGCCATATGGATGTCTCCAGCATATCGGCATGAAAGTCCTTCCACTTGATGCCGCATAACTCGGACACGCGAAGGCCCAACAGCACCAGAGACAGGCCGATCAAGTAATTTCTCAGGCTCTGGCGCCGCAACGCCTCCAGCAGCTTGCCGACCTCGTTGCGGGTAAGATAATGTCTGCGGCTCGTTACGGCAATGGCCGGGATACGGACATTTTGCGCCGGATTATGATCGAAAAAGCCGATGCTGCTGTCGCTTCCCCATTTATAAAACGACTTCAGAGGCGCGATAAATGCAGCCACACTGGCCGGAGCAAGCGGTTTTTGGCCATCGCGGTAGAAGCCCTTCGTGAGGTAGATTTTATAAGCTTCGATTTCCCTCCAAGTCACATCCCGAAAACGCATTCCCGAAAGGAATTGCCTGAAATGCTCCAGGGCCCTAAAATAGTTTCTGCGGGTATTTGGCGCTTTGGCGCATGCCGTCAGGAACATTTGAATGATCTGTTCGTCCTGATAATCCTGTGTGACAGATAAATGGAACGGAAATTGCTGGGCTACAGCGGACAAATAATTAGTACCCATATTATGTAGTGGACCTCCTGTTGACTTTAATTTTTGTCGCATAATTGTTATTGTACGACATGCCCGGTTTCGCAGTAAGATTTAACCTTTTACATGATGGGCATTCTCTAACCAAAAAACGAAGAAACCCCGTGGCATCCGCTGAAACCTACCTAAAAACAGGTATAATGAGTACAAGCGGTTAACCTGTTTCTGGAAAGGGTCTGGTGAGATGTCCAACAATCTTTTTCGCGGTTTACCGAAGGGAATCCAACTCCCGTTCATTGATGCCCATATTCATATAGACCTTTACGACGAAGATACCCGTGAACGCCTGCTGCAGGAACTGCCGGGCTGCGGAGTGGAAGCCGTCATTGCCGTTTCGATGCATTTAGCCTCCTGCAAGCTGAACAACGCTTTGGCGGAGCGCTATCCGAACCTGGTGCGCCCGGCATTCGGATTCCACCCCGAGCAGCCTATCCCTGAGGATCGGGAGATCGATCTCCTGCTGAATTGGATCAAGCAGCATGCCGAGGATATGATTGCCGTTGGTGAAGTCGGGCTTCCATATTATGCGCGGCAAGAAGCTCTCCAGCAAGGAAAGGGCTTTGAGCTTGAGCCCTACGTGGACCTGCTGGAGAAGTTTGTGATGCTTGCCAAGGCGTTAGACAAACCGATTGTGATGCATGCGGTATACGAGGACGCCGAGCTTGCCTGCGACCTGCTGGAACGCCACGGCGTCACCAAAGCACATTTCCACTGGTTCAAGGGAGCCGAATCCACAGTGCGCCGCATGGCGGATCGCGGTTATGCGATCTCTTTTACGCCGGATATCGTCTACGAATCGAAAATCCAAGACCTCGCCCGGCGCTATCCTCCCGAGCAGGTGATGGCCGAAACGGACGGGCCTTGGCCGTTTGAAGGACCGTTTGCCGGTCAGATCACCCACCCGCGCATGACCCGTCACGTCGCCTTGGCCTGGGCGAATCTTCTGGGCATCTCTCCGGAAGAGGCCGCAGCGACGTTGTACCGGAACACGCGAAGTTTTTACGGATTATAACTTAACGACGAAAAACCAGCTAATGTTTGTCAACCCCAAGTGATTGGATTATGGCAAAGATACTGTTATACTATTTTTGTGCAGCACAAAGAAGCCTCCGTTGGCGCGGATGCTTCTGGGTAAATTTGATATTATGCTTTGTAGGGCTTGCCCTCTTTCCTTACACCATTTCCACCATACTCAGCAAAGCCGTCTGTTGTGCTTTGCTTGACTTGCTTAGAGACGGTAACGCCTGAATCTTCTCTTGAATCTTCTCTGCCTTTGTCTGAATCCAAGCCTTGCTGTGTGACGATCCTGCCGTTTCCCGAATCGTTTCTACCGTGATACTGTTTCCATACGGCTTATTTCGATCTGTAAACGCTTGGAGCACACTTGTCCCTTTCGACACATCCAATCCAATAACCGGTCTCATGTCATCTCCTCCTGAATAATAGCCGGCACTCCCACGATGGTTCGAATCTCACAGCTTCGCTTGTGATTCGAGGTCCGATGCCTCAACCAGCTCAAACATGGTCATTGGGGGTAGTGGGAGAACAGTTTTTGTGACGGGATCATTGCCCCTAAAAGCCGCACGTTCTCCCGGCTACCGCCATCTGACAGCGCCTAAGAAAAAAGGCCAACCAGAAATTCTGGTTGACCTAATAATACGAAAAAGCTGTCCCCGGGTACGACCCGATTAGGACAGCTTTTTTTGCCATTATTTCAAGGTAAAGCCGCGCTTCTCTAAAAATTCGCGCATATGCAGCCGCGCCGGCTGTGCCAGCTTCTCGGCCATGAGCTCCGACCAAGGGGTATCCTTCGCCCCTCCGGTCCGTTCACGCAGATACTTGGACATAACCTCGTCATAGGCCGCCACCTGTTCCTCTTGCCCGGCGGTATCATACTGGTTCCAGTGCAGAACTGCCGGCAGCGGAAGCCGTGGACGCACCCCTGGATTTTGATCCGGATAGCCGAGACACATCCCGAATACAGGATACGAAAGGTGGGGCAGGTCCAAGAGATCCGCCACCTCCTCGCTATGGTTGCGGATACCGCCGATATACACGATGCCAAGGCCCAGCGATTCTGCGGCTATGGCGGCATTTTGCGCTGCCAGCGCCGTATCGACCGTAGCTACAATAAAGTTCTCCGTCGTGCCTTCATAAGTCGTTTCCGAAGGAAGATGCCGCTCCGCTGCCCGTTTGAGTCTTGACAAATCTGCGCACCAGACTAGGAAAACAGGACACTCCGCCACATAAGCCTGATTCCCGCAAAGCTCGGCCAGCTTTGCTTTCCGATCCGCGTCCGTCACGGCAATCACGGTATAGGCTTGTACATTGCTGGAACTGGAGGCCATTTGGCCTGCGGATATGATTTGTTCCACCAGCTCTCGGGTCACTGGACGATCGCTGTATTTACGAATGGAACGGTGCTCCAGCATTTTGGATATCGTCTCGTTCATCTCCTCACTCCTATCCCTTGCTTTATGTTATTCCTAATTATGGAACTTCCCCCAACAGGAAGCAAGCCGCTTGCATCCCAGTGTCATACTGAGCTTCAAGGCTCCCCGCCGCCCTACTTCAAGTGATCAGCGACCACGGAACCGATCATATATAACGCCATCCCCCAGACGATAAGCGCAGACAATCGATTGATCCCCTGGAGCAGTTGACCTCCCCGGTCCAAGCTTCCGAGTGTTTTGCCTGCCCATGCCAATCCGAAAAACCAGACCCACGACACCAGAATCGCAGCCAGCGTAAACGCCCCTTTCGCCCCGCCGGTATAATCCAGAGAGCTTGTCCCGATCACGCCAACCGTATCCAGAATCGCATGGGGATTCAAAAAAGTCACCGACAATGCAAAAACCACCTGCTGTTTAGCTGGCAGCCCGGATGGCCCGGCGGAAGACGGTTTGGACACGTCCCTCCAGATGGTCCAGCCAATGTATAGCATAAAGACAGCGCCTGCCGCAAAGAGTACGGTTTTCAGCCAAGTCCATGACAAGACCAGCACCGAGACCCCCAACACAGCTAGCAAAATCAATATCGTATCGCCCAAAGCGGCGGTCAGAACAGCCGGCAAGGCCCGGCGCAGCTTTCGTCCGGCAGCCCCCTGGTTAAACACAAACACATTCTGCACGCCTAATGGCAAAATAAGTCCAACCGCCAGAAAGAACCCATGAATCGCAGCACTAAACATCTCTCTCCCCCTCTGATCTCTGTCTCGAACCCTATTGTACCCGCCCCCTCCCGATTTAGCTCCATCCATTTGGATGGATCAGAAACCAACCAAACGATATAATAGGGGAAAATAACGTCGTTCGCGCAAAAAATCTACAGTTCTGCAGATAGGGGGTATTCCGCATGAATCATTCGACCTGGCGTCCCAGCCGAAATTCGCCCATTCCGCTCCATCGCCAAATCATGGAGCATCTTTGTGATCGAATCGCCAGCGGCGAATGGCCGGTGGGGACACGTATCCCGTCCCAGCGGGAGCTGTCCGCGCGGTTTGGCGTCAACCGCAGCACAGTCGTCGCCGCGCTGGACGAGCTGATCGCAGCCGGGCTGCTTCAGGGCGACCGGGGCGGCGGCACCCGCGTCGTTAACCGGACCTGGGGCGTGCTGACCGCCTCCCCGCCGCCCGATTGGAACGAATACGTCAGCTCCGGCGTGCAGTACCCTAATTTGCCTGCCGTGCAGGAGATTAACCGGGCTGAGTTCCAGCCCGGCATTTTGCGACTCGGCACCGGCGAGATGGGCCCGGACCTGCTGCCGCAATCCGAAATGGCCGAGCTGTTGGGTCGGATGGCCACCAATGTCCCAAACCTGGGCTATGGCGAGCCCAACGGGGACCTGCGGCTCCGGGAGGCCATCGCCGCCCGGCTGAGCCTCCAAGGCATCACCGTATCGCCGGCTTCGCTGCTGATAATCTCCGGCGCCTTGCAGGCGCTCCAGCTCATTGTCGTCGGCCTGCTCCCCCAGGGCTCGACGGTACTGACCGAACGACCGTCGTATCTGTATTCGGTTCCCGTTTTTCAGAGCGCCGGAATGAAGCTGCGCGGTGTCCCGATGGATGAACAAGGCCTGCGCGCCGACCTGGTTTCTGTGTACGCCAAGCAATATGCGGGCGCATTGCTGTATACCATTCCGACCTTCCATAATCCAAGCGGAACGGTTATGAGCGAAGCGCGGCGACGTCAGCTGCTGGACGTCTGCGAGGCAGCCCGTTTACCCCTCGTTGAAGATGATGTCTACCGCGAGTTGTGGCTGGACGCCCCGCCGCCCCTGCCGCTGAAGGCTCATGACGCCAGCGGCAGCGTACTGTATCTGGGCAGCTTGTCCAAATCCCTCAGCCCCGGCCTGCGGATTGGCTGGATTGCCGGACCGCAGCCCGTCATCGAGCGGCTTGCAGACATCAAGATGCAAAGCGATTACGGCTCTAGCGCCCTCTCGCAACAGATGGCAGCGGAATGGCTGGAAAGCGGCAGCTACGACCGCCATCTTGAACGGCTGCGGGCGGCGCTCCGCCTGCGGCGAGAGGCGGCGGTGGACGCGTTGGAGCGGTATTTTCGCGATATCGCGGACTGGAAGGTGCCGCAGGGAGGGTTTTACATCTGGCTGAACCTGCACAACTCCCCCTCCCCGCGCAAAATATTTGACGCCGCCCTAAAAGCCGGCCTTCTGATCAACCCCGGCCACCTGTACAACCGCGCCTCCGGCAGCCACCTGCGCCTCTCCTACGCCTACGCCACCGCCGAAGAACTGACGGAAGGCATCGCCCGTCTAAGCGAAATCGTACGCTCCTTGGATTAAGCCCATGAAACATCGCACTACGGTACAGGCGCCCCCTTCTAGGCAGGAGGTGGATCACAGACGTTCGGGGACGTCTACACTATATCCAGAGCTACGCTGGGGACGAAGCTAATGGTGCGGGCAGCCTGGACTGCCTGGATAGCCCGCACCTGGCGGCGGTACCGTCAGCCCCTATTGCGAGTACGACGGGACGGGCTAAACCTGCCGGTCGTGCTCTGATCAGCTAAGGCCCGGCTGTCCCTGTCTGTTGCACCCCGACTGCTACGGTACGGGCGTTCCTGTCTGTCGCACCCTGACAGCTAAGATACGGCCGTCCCCGTCTATCTTGCCCTGGATCAGCAGCGATTCCAGTTGTCCACGCATAATCCCGTTTGATCAGCCGCGGTTCCACTTGCACACGCCTATCCCGTTCGATCAGCCGCGAGGCCGTCTCCGCTTCCAACCTCATTCCCTCCCCATTCCATCCCATAAGACACCATCCTCATCCTCATCTCCATCCTCATCTTCACTCCCATCCAAGCTTCAATTGGTTCACACAGTTCTGCTCCATCGATAACTATTCTATCTGAGCGAAGGGGATAATCATGTAAAAGCCCCCGGCAGAGAATATCGCCGTCTCATATTTACATTATTTTGCAAAAGTGATATCATATAAATATCAATTTAATATGTGAAGGAGTGTCACTTTATATGAAAGAAAAAGAAATTTCGTGCCTAAACGGTTTTGTTGCCCTGTTGTTCATTTTCGGATTTATTGCGTTGGGGACATTTCTCGTCACGTTAAACGATGTCGTTCCCGTGGCCGGCGGTGTGCTCTCCTTCGTCATCGCCTTCGTGCTCTTGACCGGGCTGACGATCGTACAGCCAAACCAATCGGCTGTCGTCACCTTCTTCGGCCGTTACCTCGGCGTGATCCGCAAGAGCGGCTTCTATCTTGCCATCCCGTTCTCAACTCGCAAAAAAGTTTCGCTGCGCGTTCGCAACTTCAACAGCGCCAAACTGAAAGTCAATGATGTCAAAGGGAACCCGATCGAAATCGCCACTGTTGTCGTGTTTTCGGTGGTCGACTCCGCCAAAGCGCTATTTGAAGTGGATGAATACGAAACCTTCGTGGAAATTCAGAGCGAAGCTGCACTGCGCCACGTCGCCAGCAAATATCCGTACGACCAATTGGACGATTCCGACACCGGCTTCTCCCTGCGCGCCAATACGGAAGAGATTGCGTTGGAGCTCACCAGCGAATTGCAGAACCGTCTGGCCATCGCCGGCGTTAAGGTCATTGAGTCGCGTTTGACGCATCTGGCCTACTCGACCGAAATCGCAAGCGCGATGCTGCAACGCCAACAAGCCGAAGCGATCATTGCGGCTCGCGAGAAAATCGTCGACGGCGCCGTCACCATGGTTCAAATGGCGATCGAACGGCTGCAGGCCGGTCAAGTTGTCGAGCTGGATGACGAACGTAAAGCCGCGATGATTAACAACCTGCTCGTCGCTGTCGTATCCGACCGTTCCGCCCAGCCGGTCATCAATACTAGCACGTTGTATTAATTAGGGGCATCCATTCACGATGGCCAGCAAGAAGAGCTTCCCACTTCGCCTTGACCCGACTCTTTATCAGGCTTTGGAACGCTGGGCAGCGGATGAATTCCGAAGCGTGAATGGGCATATCGAATACCTGCTGCGAGAAGCATTGCGCCGCGAGGGAAGACTGCCTTCCACCCGGGCGCCGGGCAAGGAGGAAGAGAAGCATGACGCAGACGACAGTAAAAAGTAAACCGTGGTGGGAACCGAAGTCGACAGCCCTGCTGAAAGAGTATGCCAGAACCTCTGGAGGGACTTACGCCGCAGGAACGTTCAGGAACTGGAAGTATAAGGGGCAGCATGTCCGTCTGCCGCTTTCCCCACGCTTCGGATCCTGTAAGGTGACGATCACCGACCCGAATAACGACACCTCCGGTAACGAGTACGCGATCACCGTGAAATACAGCTACCGGCCGCGCCGTAAGCTGGAGTTCGTGTTATTTTCGGCCAAACGACATGTCTTGGCCTGGTTTACCAGGGGGCTCCGGGAAGCCTCACTCCCAAACTCCGCAATGAATAAGAAGTTTCAAGCAAAAGCTTCCCATCCCAGTCTGCTGCGATCGGTATTGAAGTACGAAGGGATCGAAGAGTTGCTGAACCTTCATTCCAAGATCCATGTACGGCTGCGGATCAAGAACGGACATGCCACTTTGACCTGTACGGAGAAATTAAAGAAGCCCGACGTGCCAGCCATTACGGCAACCGTCGAACTCATGAAGAAGCTGCTTCTCGCCTTGGAGGATCAAGGCATTATCGGTGATCCCCTCACCCATCCAAAAAAATAGAATCTACATCAAAAAAACGAGCCTTCCCTCGCAAGACCGGAACAAAATCCGGAACCTTACGGCCTGGAAGGCTCGTTTCGTTTGGCATTGTATAGTTACAACTTCACCCGCTGCAAACGCAGCGCGTTCAGCACAACGGAGACAGAACTAAGCGCCATCGCAGCCCCGGCCAGCCACGGAGCCAGAAAGCCCGCAGCGGCTACAGGAATGCCGATCGTATTGTAGGCGAGCGCCCAGAACAAGTTCTGCTTGATATTGCCCATCGTGCGCTTGCTCATAGCGATCGCATCCGGCACGCCCTCCAGGTCGCCGCGCATCAGCGTGACGTCGGCGGCCTCCATGGCCACGTCGGTGCCCGTGCCGATGGCGATGCCTACGTCGGCCACGGCAAGTGCCGGAGCGTCGTTAATGCCGTCTCCAACCATCGCCGTCTTCAGGCCGCGGGCCTGGAGCTTTTTCACCTCGGCGGCTTTGCCTTCCGGGAGCACCTCGGCCAGCACCTCGTCGATCCCGACCTCGGCGGCGATCGCCTGGGCGGTGCGCACGTTGTCGCCGGTGATCATCACCACGTGAAGGCCCATCTCCTTCAGCCGCGCTACTGCGGCCTTGGACGTCTCCTTCACGGTGTCGCTCACGGCGACCATGCCGGCGTAGACGCCGTCGACCGCCACGAGCAGCACGGTTTGGCCGGCCGCTTCCAGCGCGGCCATGCCGGCCTCCGCGGCGGAGACGTCGACGCCTTCACGCGCCATCAGGCGGCGCGTGCCGGCGAGCACCCGGCGGTCCTCGACGACCGCCGTAATCCCGTGCCCGGGCACCGCCTCAAAGGCGGTTGCCTCGGGCAGATCCAGGGCGCGCGCCCGCGCCCCGGCCACCAGAGCATCCGCCAGCGGATGCTCGGAGCCGCGCTCGGCGGCGCCGACGAGCCGGAGCAATGCCGCGTCGTCCCAGCCTTCGGCCGGGACGACTTCCCGCAGCTCCGGCTGCCCCCGCGTGATCGTGCCGGTCTTATCCAGCACGATCGCTTGCAGCCCTTGGGCGGCCTCGAGGTGCTCGCCGCCCTTAAACAGGATGCCGTACTCCGCGGCCCGTCCGGACCCGGCCATAATTGACGTTGGCGTCGCCAGCCCCAACGCGCAAGGGCACGCGATGACCAGCACGGCAATCGCCTTTTCCAGCGCCACGGCGAAGCTGCCCGGCGCCACGAAGAAAAACCACACCAAGAACGTAACTACAGCGATCCCAACCACGATCGGGACAAAAATCCCGGAAATCACATCCGCTACCCGCTGAATTGGCGCTTTCGAGCCTTGTGCTTCTTCTACAACGCGGATGATTTGCGCCAGCGCGGTTTCGCTGCCAACCTTGGCCGCTTGCACGCGCAGCACGCCATGTTTGTTGACGGTCGCGCCGATGACCGTGTCGCCTTCCTTCTTCTCCACCGGGATACTCTCCCCAGTTAACATCGATTCATCGACGGACGAGACGCCGCCGATGACTACCCCATCAACCGGGATCTTTTCGCCCGGTTTGACGATCAATACGTCCCCCGGGACAACCGCTTCGATCGGTACCACCGTTTCAACGCCGTCTTTGAGAATCAGCGCCGTTTTGGCCTGCAGCCCCATCAACGTTTTGATCGCTTGGGAGGAGCGGCCTTTGGCTAACGCCTCAAACCATTTGCCGAGCAGGATCAACGTAATCAGGATCGAGCTCGTTTCATAATACAGCTGGGGGGTATGCCCGTGAGGCATCGACAAAGACTCCAAGCTCAAATACAGACTGTAAAAATACGCCGCCGACGTACCGAGCGCGACCAATACGTCCATGTTAGCGCTGCGGCTGCGCAGCGCTTTGTACGCCCCGACGTAAAAGCCCCAGCCGATCATAAATTGCACCGGCGTCGCCAGCACGAGCTGGAACCACGGGTTCATAAACAGCTCCGGCGTCCAGATCCATGAGGTGAAGGAAAAATGCCCGGCCATCGCCCACAGCAGCGGGAACGCGAGCACTGCCGACACGATCAGCTTATTTCTTTGCTTCCGGATTTCCCGCGCGCGGATATCCCCGGACTCCTTCTCCGACGGCTTCAACACCGCACCGTAGCCCAACTGGCTTACCTTATCGATGATCTGCTCGATCGAGACCGTCCCCGGCTCATACCGCACTTGCGCCGTTTCAAGCGCCAGATTGACGTTGGCTTGTTTCACGCCGGGCAGCCGGTTTAACCCCTTCTCGATCCGTGCCGCACAGGCAGCGCAGGTCATCCCGGTAATTTGCAACGTCGTTTGGTCGTGATTCGCGCTGGCGGCAGGCAATGCTTTTTCCATGACAATCCTCCATCTCAAAACCCGCATATTTCATACCCCATAGGGGTATATCAAGGGCAAATAAAAATACTTCCACATCCCACTCCCCGTCCCTTAAGACGCACGGCTAATTCGCTCGCACGTCTTATAGGTCCGTGAAAAAGGCTTCGGATCAAACGACGTCGTATCCTTGATCCTCAATCGCTTCTTTGATTTGTTCAACCGTCACTTTCGTTTCGTCGAAAGTCACTTCCACCTTCTTCGCGGCCAGATCCACTTTCCCTGTAGCGCCCAGCCCGGCGACGGCTCCTTCTACCGATTTGACACAATGATTGCAGGACATACCTTCAACGTTTAACGTAATATTTTGCATGAACAATTCCTCCCATGAGTTTAATAATGGCTTCATCTTGCAGCGTACCCCCAGGGGTTCCGCCGTTATTTCATCAGCTTGTTGACCGTGACTAGCAACTCGTCGAGCACTTCGGTCTCACCTGCTTGAATTCGCTCGATCACGCAGCTCTTCATGTGTCCCTCCAGCAGCAGCCGGCCCACGCTGTTCAGCGCAGATTGCACGGCGGCGATCTGGTTCAGCACATCGTCACAGTAAGTATCTCTCTCGATCAGCCCTTTGATTCCGCGGATTTGCCCTTCAATCCGGTTCAATCGGCTGATCAGGTTGCTCTTCATCGCTTCAGAATGGTGGCTGCGCCGTACCGGCTTGCCATTCTCCGTTTCCGATACGCTATGATGCCCGCCATGCTCCTCGCAGTGTGCGGACGCCAAATGTTCCTGTCCCTCGACCTTCGCCATACATGACTCCTTTCCAAACCAACGTGGTTTGCTGTGGTACGCTCATTATAATATACCCCCATGGGGTATGTAAAGAGTCTCCGTTCAACTTTTTTCTAACATAACGGACCTCAAAGACCTTATCTGTCATTTCCCGGCTCATTTCCCGCACTAACGGACCCTGTGGACCTTATTGACACGTAAGAGGGCCCACCCTTCGCAAAATCCGCAAAATAACGGCCGTGAAGTCCGTTAGCCCTCCGTCAACGCCAACCAACATCATTTAACGGCGCTACGGTCCGTTAGCGTTAACGACTCTTCTATCCTAGCTTCCCCCGCTAACGCCAAAAAACCCGTTGCCACATACGTGACAACGGGTTTCTTTTTCTGATATTCGACTGTGCTCTTATTGGTAACCCCAAATCATCGTCAGCAAGGTACCAAACACGGTCACTAGCCCGACGAACAGGGCGTATACGAGGTTAGCATACAATGCACCTTTACTGCGGTTCTCGCCGATGTGCATGAACATGAACAGCTGCACCGACATCTGTACGGCCGCGCAGACAAGCAGGATCGTCATGCCAACGGCAAACGACATATCCCAGAATACCACCGACAGCGCTACAGCAGAAAGGATCAGTGAGAACACATATCCCATGACGTGTTGAATCGGGAACAGTTTTTTCATGTCACATCAGTCCTTTCAAGTATACAAAGCTGAAGATGAAGATCCAGACCACGTCCAGGAAGTGCCAGTACAGCGAGAAAATAAACGATTTGTTCGCCGTATCATGGGTAAACCCTTCGCGTTTCACCTGAATCATCAGCCCGCTGCCCCACAGCAGCCCCAGCGTTACGTGGGCGCCGTGCGTCCCCAGCAGGACGAACAAGCTCGACAGGAACGCACTGGTTTGCATCGTTGCGCCTTCATGAACGTACGTAACGAATTCGGTAATCTCGATACCAAGGAACCCGAGGCCCAGCAGTAGCGTGATGGCGAAGAACGCCATAAACGGTTTTCTCAGCCCCAGACGCATACTGTGTACCGCCAAGCCGCAGGTAAAGCTGCTGGTCAACAGCAAGAACGTTTCGCCCAGCACCGGTCCGATTTCGAAGATTTCCGCTCCGTTCGGGCCGCTGCCGGTCCGGTTCCACAGCGTCAGATACACCGAGAACAGCGTGGCGAAGAGCACGATTTCCGCGCCCAGGAACAGCCAGAACCCAAGAACCCGGTTACTGTTCTCTTCCGTTTGATATTCCAAAGGCAAAGTATGATCTACCTTCATGCGTGTTCACCCCGCAATCCTGCATCCGTGTCCAACCGATTGGCCAAAGCCTGCTCGGTTTTGATGATTTCGCTGACCGGAATATGTCGGCCGTGGTCGCGTTCGAACGAACGTACCGCCAGCATGACGAGAATCCCCAGGCCGGCGATTATCGCCGGTACCCACCAGCTAAAGACCATAAAGAATCCGAAGAAAAAGAAAATCACACCCAGGATAAACGGTTGACCGCTGTTGTTCGGCATATGAATCTCTTCGATTTTATCCGTATACAGCGATTTACCCGTTTTCTTCGCTTTCCAGAACGGATCGAGCGAATCCACTTTAGGCACAACCGCAAAGTTGTACTCCGGCACCGGAGAATGCGTGCTCCATTCCAGCGTACGTGCGTTCCAAGGATCGCCGGTTTTGTCCCGCTCCGCATAACGGAAGCTCCAGTAAATGTTGTACACCAGCACGATAAACCCGATGGCGAGCCCCACCGCACCGATCGAAGCGATCAGGTTCAGCGGACCAAAGCCTGTGCTTTCCGAATAGGTATACATCCGCCGGGTCATCCCTTTCAAACCAAGGAAGAACAACGGCATGAAGGTCACGTTAAAGCTAATGGCAATAATCCAGAAGGCCAGCTTGCCTTGACGCTCGTTGAGCCGGAAACCGAACAATTTCGGGAACCAGTAATAGAACCCTGCGATCACCGCGAATACGGTACCTGGAATCAGCACATAGTGGAAATGCGCCACCAGGAACATCGTATTATGGTATTGATAGTCGGCGCTCGCCATCGCCAGCATGACCCCGGTCACCCCACCGATCGTAAAGATCGGAATAAAGGCGAGGGAATACAGCATTGGCGTTGTAAATTCGATGCGCCCTTTTTGCAGCGTAAACAGCCAGTTGAAGATTTTAACCCCGGTTGGAACGGCGATCGCCATCGTCGTAATCGAGAAGATCCCGTTGACCATGACGCCGTGACCCATCGTATAGAAGTGGTGCGCCCATACGATAAAAGATAGCAGCGAAATAACGATCATACTCCATACCATGGATTTATAGCCGTACAAGTTTTTGCGTGAGAACGTCGAAATGACTTCACTGTAAATCCCGAAGGCCGGCAAAATAACGATATAAACCTCCGGATGGCCCCATACCCAGAACAGGTTGGCCCAGAGCATATCCATCCCGCCGTTGGCCATCGTAAAGAACTGCGTACCAAACAGGCGGTCGAACATCATCAGTGCCAGCGCCACGGTTAATACCGGGAACGCAAACAAAATAATGATGTTCGTAATGAGGATCGACCAGGTAAACATCGGCATTTTCATCAACGTCATACCTGGTGCGCGCATTTTCAGGATCGTTACCAGGAAGTTCACTGCGGTCATCAGTGTCCCAATCCCTGCAATTTGAATCGCAATCGAGTAATAGTTGTTACCTACGCTCGGGCTGAACTCAACGCTGGCCAGCGGGAAATACGCCGTCCAACCGGCATCCGGGGAACCCCCGATGACGAAAGAGATATTAAACAACATCGCCCCAGCGAAAAACAGCCAGAAGCTGACGGCATTCAAACGCGGGAATGCTACGTCACGCGCGCCGATTTGCAGCGGGATTACGACGTTCATCAACCCGACAACAAACGGCATCGCCATAAACAGGATCATGATGACCCCGTGTGTCGTAAAAATTTCGTTATAGTGCTGCGCATCCAGCAGTCCGTTCTCCGGTACCGCCAGCTGCGCCCGCATGAGCAGCGCATCCACGCCGCCGCGGAAGAGCATCAGCAGTGCGGAGATGATATACATGATGCCGATCCGCTTGTGGTCGACGGTCGTTAACCATTCGCGCCACAGCCAGCCCCATTTCTTAAAATAGGTTAATCCGATGACGATCGCCAGCGATACAACAACGATGCTGACCATCGCGCCATAGATCATCGGCTCACCCGTGACGAAAAATTCGTCCCATTTCATGTTCAGGTACTCCCTTCCCGTTGATTAGTTATGCGCTTCGTGTCCGCTAGATTCTTCCGTCATGTCCATGTCGGAGTGGTCCATCGTCGAGTGGTCCATCTCCTCGCTTCCGTTCTCGCCGCCATGATTATGGCCGGCGTTCTCCCCTTCCGGTGCAGGACGGAAGTCCAGATGGGTCGAGCTGTACGTTTGGCGGCCAACATGCGCGGTCTCCAGCAACTTGTCGAACTCCGACTCGGTCAGCTCAGGAGCGGTGTCCTTCACTTCTTTGACCCATTTGTCATATTCCGAAGGCGCCATGGCCAGCGCTTCAAATTCCATGTGTGCGAAGCCCTCACCGGAGAAGTTGGAGTTCTTGCCCATATACGAGCCTTCATGCTCGGCAACGATGTTCAGCGTATTCACCATATCGCTCATCGCGTATTTCTGTCCCGCCAGCTGCGGAATCCAGAAGCTCGTAATCGGTCCGTACGAATACAACCGGAACTCCACTGGACGGTTCGTTGGGAAGTTCACATAGTTAACGGTCTCGATCCCTTCCTCCGGATAGCTAAAATGCCATTTCCAGTTGGAGGAAGCGGCGTAAATCACGAGCGGCTTTTGATCCTCATAGCCTTTCGGCACTTTTTCTACAGCCGATGTACTGCGGACGGTCACAACCGACAGCACCGCTACGATAATGATCGGAATCGTAATCCAAGTGATTTCCAGCCATTTGCTGCCTTCCACATGCGGCGGTTCGTAGTCCGGCGCTGCTTTGGAAGCACGATATTTCGTTAACATATAGATGTACAGCGTGTAAACGACCAGCAAAATAAAGGCCATCGTTACAATCGAAAAAATGATGACTTGTGATTGGGTCTTGGCCACCGGACCTTTCGGGTCTAACACCGTCAACTGATTACACCCGGTCAGGAGGACAAGAAGGGCTGAAAATAAAGCTAACAGCAACCCTTTCCTTTTCATAGGATACCGATACCCCTTTCTTCATTGTGAACACCATCCCCCAAGGCTTCGGGAATGGCTTCGTTCGATCAGCTACTTTTATGTTAGGAAAGGGGGGATTGAATAACAATTCATATAGAATGTTAATTATGTAAAATTATTACATTATATAGTGTGACTTTTATCCTTTACATCGCATGAAAAGTTGATTTAAGACGATTTTCGGCCATTATACGGAAAAATCGGCGATTTTGATAATTGTTCACAATGCGGTCTCAGCCTACCAAAGTTCGCAGAATTGTCATAGATAATCCGTATTTTGTGATTCGGTTCACAATATTTCGTGTTACGTTTTGCTTCACACCCCCACATCTCCCCTTGATATCAAGGGAGAATGTGACGTTTTCGTGACATTTTTGATTGAGACCAAACAAAGAGGCTGCCCCTAAGCAAAACTTCCCTTGCCTTCAGGACAACCTCTTACCTCAATATTTATGCTATTTATCGCATAGATAGACGAAACAAATGAAGCCGCGCCCGCTGTATGCGGAGTCTTCTGCCTACAACAGCTCTTTACGCAGTTGCTCCGGCGATTTCGGCGACAACAGGCCGAACGGAATATCGAAGACTGTTTTCGCCCCCGACTCTCCAGCTTGCGATAGCTTGTACGCTGCGCGGGCGTATGCAACCAGCACGCTAGCCGTAAATTCCGGATTGCTGTCCAGCTTCAGGCTGAACTCGATCAGCTGCGTGCTGTTTGCGCCGGTCCGGCCGCTGCGCAGCACCATACCGCCGTGCGGCATCGCGGAGTGGTTCGCCTTCAATTCTTCCTCACTAATGAAGTGAACAATTGTGTCGTAATCCGCAAAATAGTTTGGCATCGACTTGATCTCCTGCTCAATCTTCGCCAGATCCGCCCCTTCCTCCGCAACGACGAAGCATTCGCGTAGGTGTTTTTCGCGAGTGGACAATTCTGGATTTTCGCCTTGACGCACACGCTCAACCGCCGCCTCAACCGGAATCGTATACTGAACGCCGTTCTTCACGCCCGCCACGCGGCGAATCGCATCGGAGTGCCCTTGGCTGACGCCTTTGCCCCAGAACGTGTAGTCTTTTCCTTCCGGCAGCACTGATTCGGCCAGAAGCCGGTTCAGCGAGAACAAGCCAGGATCCCATCCGGTCGAAATGACGCTGACCGTTCCTGCTTTCTCCGCTGCTTCATTGACTTTTGCAAAGTATTCCGGAATTCTCGCATGCGTATCAAAGCTATCGACAGTATTAAACATCGCCGCCAATTGCGGCCCTTGCTCCGGCAGATCTGTAGCCGACCCGCCGCACAGGATCATTACGTCGATTTCACCTTTATATTTTTCAATTTCGGAAATATGAACCACGCCGCTAGCGGCTGCCACCTCGTCCGGTTGTCTGCGCGAAAAAATCGCTTTCAGTTGAAAATCGGGATTCTGTTTCAGCGCCATTTCCACGCCCCGTCCCAAATTTCCGTAACCTACGATACCGACATTAATTGTTGCCACTGAATATCCCCCTTCATGATGGTTAAACTCGTCATAACCCATAGACTAACCCCCATTGTAATGGACGCTCCTCATTTTTTGAATAGTTTACATGCAAGGTTAGCGTTTTTGTTTAAACATTCTGCATATTTGTGCAAATCTTTTTACGTTTTATGCAAATCTTGGCTAGCCGAGCTTCACAAATCAGACACAATTAGACAGAGATTAGGGCGCGATATGGCCCATTCTAGTCATACTCAGGCGTAATTAATCCATGTAAAATGGTAATCATTGTGAGGAAGCTCATAGACTATCTGAATTGAGGATGAATTCGATTGAAAATATTTCTTCGTAAATGGACATGTTTCGCGGTTGCCGCTTGCATCATCCTTCTCGTACTAGCACCAACTTCTGCTTTTGCCCACGCGTATGTCGTTTCTTCCAATCCGGCGGCAAACGAGACATTATATACGTCCCCTGAGATGATCGTCATCGAGTTTAATGAACCTATTGAGGCAGGCTTCCATAAACTCGAGGTCATCGGTCCAAACGGAGATGACGTAACGGATGGAGAAGCGGAAATCGATCCCCAGAAGCCGTCCCGGCTGACCGTCTCCTTGCAGCCGAATTTGCCGGAGGGGCTGTATACGGCAAAATGGAACGTGGTTTCCGGCGATGGACACACCATCTCCGGTACGATTCCGTTTCAGATCGGGCGCGGCGATCAGGGCATGGAGAGCGGGCCCCCGGTCCATCCAACGACGGATAGTGGCAGCTCGTTCCCGGGCTGGAGCCTGCTGATTGTCCGCTGGTTATTTTATGGCGGAATGGCGGGCTATCTTGGGGCGGTCGTCTTTCATGCGTGGCTTCTTCCCCGTCTGGACAATGCCTGGCCCGAACGTTTGAAGCGGCGCAGCCGAGTCATGTGGCTGAGCGGGCTGATCGCTTCCTCCGCCGGCATTCTGCTTAGTTTGCCGCAGCAAACCGCTGACGATGCAGGAGGGGGATGGAGAGAAGCGTTTGATCCGGCGCTTTGGCGGCAAACGCTGGTGTATACCACCTTCGGGGAGGTCTGGAAGGTTCAGCTCTTGTTGCTGGGAGGCTTGCTCTTGTGGACGCTGTACCTGCTGCACGCCAGCAGAAGCACCCGGCCGCCTCAGCTTCCGTTGCTTGGAGCCATGCTGTTTGGCTTGGGGCTGCTGCTCTCCAAGGCATTCATCGGACATGCTGCCACGGCAGACCTGCGAGGACCTGCCATAACGGCGGACTTCCTGCACTTGGCCTCATCGTTGATCTGGTTGGGCGGTGTTGGCGCTTTAGCGTTTTTGCTTCCGGCAGCAACTCAGCCATCCGCTAAAAAAGAAGAGGCCCGGCATTCTGCACCGTCGCAACTTCCCCTGTCTTGGCAGACGGTTCGGCGTTTTTCCATACTCGCCTTCATTATGGTAGCCATCCTGTTACTCTCTGGCGTGTATGGGAGCTTGCTGCACGTGCCAACGCTGTACTCGCTTACGCATACGACGTATGGTCTTGTACTGTTGGCCAAAATTGCCCTGACCCTGATCTGCCTGCTGCTCGGAGGTTGGTCCTTCCTGCGCGGAAGACAGGCAAGAAAGCCGCTGAGCACCGCCGGCGTATGGACCGAATTGGGGACTGGACTGGCTGTCCTTCTATTAGCTGCTGTCCTGGCGAACTTGCCCACGGCTGCTGCATTCCCTGGTCCCGCTGCTCTGACCCATCAACTGGATGACGGGACAAAGGTCACGATCCGCGTAACTCCAAACGTCGCAGGCACCAACACCTTTCAGGTGAACGTGCTGGGTCCGGATGGACAACCCCGCAACGATGTGGACCAAGTGACGCTGGAGTTGACGTCAAAGGAGATGGATATGGGCACAATAGAAATCCTCTTCCCCGGCGGCTCCCCTCCCGAGGTGAGCGAATTGATTACGATGGGCGGCCGTTGGAACGTACACGTCCATATTTTGACGAGTTCACTGGACAGTTACGATTACGATACAGAGCTGGTAATAGGAAATCCGTAGAGAGGTTATCAAACTACGATCAAAGGAGATTTAGCCATGTTGAATCCAATATTTAATTTGAAAAAAACGTTTTGGCGTTACGCAGCCGGTTCCGCTATTGTGTGGGTCCTGACTTTCGCTTTCTTCACCGCCACGGCCGGAGCACACGTAACGGTTAAGCCAAGCCAATCCGCCCCGGGAGCCTGGGAAACCTACAGCCTTAAAGTACCTGTTGAAAAAGACGTCAACACGGTGAAAGTCGCGCTAAAGATCCCAGAAGGCGTCGCCTTCAAACAGTACCGTCCCTTACCGGACTGGAGCGTAGAACTGACGATCGCGGAAGATGGAACGGTCACGGCCGTCACCTGGACGGCCGAAGGCGCTGGCATCGGCCCCGGCGAGTTCCAGCAGTTTGAATTCGTCGCGCAAAATCCCGGCGAACCCGCGGAACTGGCCTGGGACGCCTTCCAATATTACAGCGACGGCAGCGTCGTGGAATGGACCGGCGCGGAAGGTACCGATCGGCCCCATTCGCTGACGGTGGTGAGCGCCGCGGAAGGTGCCGCGGATAGTGCCGGTTCCCACACCGGAGTGGACGCCGGGGCGGGCATCACGGAGGACGCCGGGCATGATCACGGCAGCGCCAATGAAGGTGCTGCAGCCGACAATACGGAGATGAGCGGTTCAGACAGCGAGGTCTCATCCGCATCCCCGTCCAATGAGAGTGGCAGTGGTTCACCAGTTGGCACGACGGCTCTTGTACTTTCGGCCTGCGCGCTGCTCGTATCGTTGGTTGCTTTAGGGCTGGCTCTACGCGCTAGACGCAAGTAAGCCTAATTCAAAAAAACAGCGAGTCTCCCCCACGCTTCATCGCGCTGGAAGACCCGCTGTTTTTTTTTCATAACGGATATATCAATTTATTTCATGCCGATGGGTGCCTGGTCGAACGGCTCCTTCCCGGAGCGCTGTTGTTCCCGGGGGATACCGAACAGGCAGCATAACGCCAGCAGCATCCCAACGGACGCGCTGATGAACAGCGCCGGATAACCAAACGCATCGATCACCCAGCCAAGAAGCGGAGGCGATGTAATTGCGGCCAGGGACGATACAAAGTAATAAATCCCTGTACGCGTCCCGATGCTCTCCTCCCGCCCGGTGGAGACAACCCACGGGTAAGAGTTGATGTTGATGCACGCCCAGAAAATGCCCCCGACAATAAGCAGCAGTCGCAGCCACAGGACGGAATCAACGAAAATCATGACGCCGAAGACAACAAACAATCCGGCAACTCCGGTGGAGATGATCGCTTTTTTCCCATAACGAGCTCCCAGCCAACCGCTTGGCAAAGCAAATAACAGGAACGCAAGCGAGAAGAACGTCAACGAAAAAGAAGCTTCAGCATCGCTCATCCCAATCTGCTTGGTACCATACAACGTGAACAATGCCTCAACGCCTTGATAGGCCACAAACCAGAAGAAGATGGCCCCCAAAATCAGTACCGTCGTCTTGTCAAGCTGGTCCTTGATGCGAATCTGCGGTTTCGGGTTCTCTCCGGCCGCGTTGTTCCCAGCGAACCCCGTCACGAACGCTGCCGCTGGTTCACGGATAACCGTCTTCAGTACGAACAAACAAATTAACATAACAACTCCGGCAAACAGAAACGGCATATACGAGCCGATCCCGTAGAGCTGAGAGCCGATGCCAAAGGCCAGCACTGAGCCGATGCCGCCCATGAAGTTGATAATGCCGTTTGCTTTGGTCCGCTGCGGCTCCGGCGTAATGTCAGGCATAAGTGCAACCGTCGGCGCGCGGAACAAGCTCATCGACAAATTCATTAACACCATGAACAAAACAAGCGTCACAAACCCGGTATGCCAAGGGATCAAAGCCGCAAACACAGCACCTAACGGCATGCCGATCAGCAGATAAGGCATCCGCCGTCCGTATCGGGTATTCGTCTTATCACTGCGGTGTCCAATCCATGGCTGCAATACAATGGCGAAATAATTATCGATCGTCATCATAAACCCGATCATCGCGGCGCTCTTCAAATAATCGTCCAAAAACAGCGGAACAAACGCATTGTACAGCGCCCAGGTCAAGCTAATGCTAAAAAAACCGAGACCCAGCAGCCATGTTTTTCTCATCCGTTCACTCTCCTTATTTGGCCAGCAGTTCTGCCAAGCGGTCCGGGTAATCGGTAATGATACCGGCCACGCCTGCCGCGATCAGCGCCTGCATCAGCTTCGAATCGTTTACCGTAAACGGATGATAAACCACTCCGTTTGCCTTAGCTTCCGCCACCAGCTCCGGCGTCAGCGCATATTGGTAAGCGTGGAGCGCCTCCGCGCCCACCCGCTTCGCATAACCCCACGGTTCATACAAGCCTTCCATGTACAAAATGCCGGTACGGATGTCTGGAGCCAGTTTTTTGCATTCGACCAGAGAATAGTGATTAAAGCTGGAAATGATGATCCGTTCGCTTAAGCCAAAGCGGCGTACCGTATCCAGTACCTTTTGCTCAATGCCGGGGTACAAGACGACGCCGGTTTTCAGCTCGAGGTTGACGATCGTGTCCGTGTTCCGAACTAGGTCCAGCAGCTCCTCCAGCGTCGGAATGCGTTCGCCCGCAAAATCCTCGTGGAACCAGGAGCCCGCCTCCCGTTGCTTGATTTCGGCCAAGGTCAAATCCTTCACCCACTCCGGCGTTCCTGCCGTCCGCTGCAACGTCTCGTCATGGATCAAGACCAGCTCCCCGTCGCGCGTCATCTGCACGTCCGTTTCGATACCGGTCGCCCCGAGCTCCAGCGCTTTGGCAAAAGCCAGCATCGTGTTCTCCGGGTAATACCCCGCAGCTCCGCGATGCGCAAAATTAATAATATCGCTCAAAAGGATCATCCTCCCAGGCATTTATTTAAAATTAATATTAAACATTCCCCTACTATAATCCTGCATTGTTAGGCCTGTATAAAAAAGCACCCCATAGAGAGATCGATAAAGGGATCCTCTCGCTACGCCTCTTTGCACGATTATCCCCTTTGCTCAGAATTGGGGGATCTAGGAAGAGAGTCTTCTAGCTACCTCTTTGCACCATTATCCCTTTTAATCAGAATGGGGATCGAGAAAAGGGATCCTCTTACTGCACCTCATTGCACGAATATCCCTTTTGTTCAGAATGCGGGATCTCTTCTAGTCTCATTGCACGAATATCCCCTTTGCTCAGAATTGGGAAATCCATGAACGGGATTGAAATGAGGTGGCCCGTGGAGCTGATCATTCCGATTTTTACGAAGATAAGATGGTTATCTGGGATTTTTTTCTTGATTAACGAACATATGTTTGATATAATGACAAAAAAAGAGAACGTACGTGCGCATTTAGTGAACTAGAGGAATTTGAATTGGAGGGATCGGACTTGGAATTAGTTACGAGTATGGAGCTTCAATCTATCAGCAGCCGTTTTCAAAGTGAGGCCGACTGCATCGAGGCGATCATCGCTATGAAGTGGCCAAACGGCTTCGTCTGCCCGCGCTGCGCTTTTACCGAATGGACCCGCGTGTCCTCCCATCGCCTTCCTTTA
Source organism: Paenibacillus sp. MB22_1 (assembly GCF_047200555.1). Taxonomy (NCBI): domain Bacteria; kingdom Bacillati; phylum Bacillota; class Bacilli; order Caryophanales; family Paenibacillaceae; genus Paenibacillus; species Paenibacillus sp. MB22_1. The sequence continues at coordinate 1,888,729 of NZ_JBLADV010000002.1, read as the reverse complement.
TTTGAATGTGGAAGATGCAGCTATCAAGCCTCGCCTTTGGTTGGCACCATATTTGAAAGAACTCATCTGCCCCTGGTGAAGTGGTTTCAAGCCTTGGAGCTGTTCCTGCTTCCCGACGGCATCTCGGCGCTCCGTTTGAGTCAGGTAATCCAAGTTACCTACAAGACCGCTTGGCTCATGCTGCACAAAATCCGCTATACCCTCGGTGAATGTGATGCCCGGGAGCTGCTCTCTGGAGAGGTGAAGGTGAACCGCGATCAGTATGGGACGGATCCCAACCGTTTTCATCCAGTTTCTCAACCTTATGCCACCGCAGTCGTCGCCGGTTGCACTATAACTGAGTCTGGTGAACCCGGGCGAGTGAAGATCCAACTGGTATCACATAAAAGAGGACGCGAGCAATGGGCTACCCGGTGCGATCTCGTCGCGTTCATCAACAAACATGTAGACGTCCATACCTCAACCAAGCGGTGGTTCCCTTTCGTTTATCGGATGTATCTGCCCTTACGGAGAGTCGTGAGACAAGCAAGGGACTCGATCAGACGCACGTATGTCGCCTTGGGGTTAACACATTTGCAGGCGTATTTGAATGAGTACACCGTCCGCCGTCACCTGCGCATGTCCTGTTCCGAGGAAGAGATGCGCCAGAACCTGCTACAGATGTGCTTGTCCATTCCTGCGATCCCTTATCGCCAGTTAATCGCACGCCACCAGAACGCACGCCATCGGAAGCCGTTCCTTGCAACAGCGGCGTAAATTGAAACGCTCGGGGCATTAAACTTGTCTTTATAATCTGGACTTGAACTTCTTGTCCTCTTCAATCTGAATTTCACTTTCAATTCTGGACGATCTATTACTTCCTTTAACTTTTGTAACTTGCCTTCTTGCCTCAGCTTCAATCTGCCATATTGGTCATACTCCTAGGTCGTATTCCTAGGGCTATCTTAGGTTTTTTACGATTAAGTAAGGACTTAGCTCTCGACTGCTTCAAAGCAGGCTATTCTCCTCAGACAAAGCGCTTTTTCGTAACAACGATTTCTCTTTCTCTACTGCCTGATTCAGCGGGATAATCATGAAAAAGAGGGCGGCTGCATAGGTTCCTACCTATCTTCGACAAAGGGAGCATAAGAAAAACGTGCCGCTGCAAATGCAACCGCACGTCGGTCTTCCATCTGTCTATGAAAGTAAAGATTAGGAACGATTCACCGCCAACGGCTCGGCTTTTCGCAGCTCGGCGTTTAGCGCCGCAGCCTCGCGGATCGCCCGGGCGTCCTTGAAGATCTCGCCCGGTCTGCTGGCTTTGCCGATCACATAACCGGCAAACGGTAACCCCACGAAATCAAACGTGTACTGCAGCTGTTGAATGAGCGGCAGCGCTTTGATCCGCGGATTATCGCCGCCGACCACGACGGCATAGGCTGTTTTGGCCGCCATCCGCTCTTTAAACTTGAAACGGACATCGCGCAAGCTTTGCGACCAGCGATCGATGAAGTTCTTCATCAAGCCGGATGGCCCGTACCAATATACCGGCGTGGCGAAGATCAAAATATCATGCTCCAGCACCTGCAGGATCAGCTCGTCGTAATCATCGTCCACGGGATCGAAGCCGCCTTCGTCGTGCCGTTGATCGTGGATCGGTTTGATTTCTTTCTCCCGCAGGATGATATTCGTATAGGGTAACCCCTCTAAAACCAGCCGCGTCAGTTCCTCCGTGTTCCCTCCATTCCTTGCACTTCCCTGAATGACAGCAATGCGCATTCCCTGCACTCCCCTCCGAATTCTCAAGCGAAACTTCCCGAAGTTGCGCCTGCTTTACGCCTATTTATTGTTATGCGACAGGCATCTGAAATATATGCAATCTCCATAAGTTTATGGCGTTTTTTCGGGAAATGTGCAAAGGGTTGTCTAGTAATATGTTGGTAGAGCGACATCGGGACCTGCCAAAGCTTCAGCAGAAGCTGACTTTGGCCCTGATCCGGGACTAGAAACCGCGCTATCCCGATTCAATCGCCAAACCTCGTTCCCGCCGAGGTTTACCGGATAAGCTCGGCCCCCAAATTCCAGCAGACCCTCCACCGTCCGAACGCTCATCCCGATGAGCGCTTTAGGCTCACCGCGTCGATCGGTGACGAGACGGGTCCCGTAGGGAAACCGGCAGTACGGCTCCCCGTCCCGGTATACGGTGCTGCCTTCACGCGTATTGACCAGCTCGAATACCGTGCCGTCCACTTTCCGGGCATACGCGGTTTCCTCGGCCGGTACTTCCCCGTGATCCATCGGATAAGGCAGCAGCCCGGTGAACCACAGCTCTTCCTCCGGCATCGGCAGGATGCCGCACAACCGCTCCACATAGTCGAGCAGACACAAAATCGCAGGGGAGTAGGTCTCGGTGAAGCCTTCCTCTCCCGTCCAAGGGCTGAGGCACTGGGCGAAACGCTCCATGCGGGCCATCGCCGACAGAATCGGCTGCAGTACCCAGGTTAGCTCCACATGCCGCCCGTGGTACTCAAACGCATGCGGAGCACGGATTAAGCTAAGGAAGTTTGTCGTCCCCGCCCAGGTGTTGTAGGCCGACGACGGATCAAACCGCGGGTCGTCCATGGCAATCGAAGTGAAGGGATACTTGGCAAAAAACTTCCGCGTATTCAGCAAATATCGTCGCAGCGACGAAGCGAAAAATACCCCGTCCCCCACCTCGCAAGCCAATACGCGCAGCAGCACGTCAGACTGGATGCGGACGAACTGTCCGCTCGCGTCCACGTCGTAGAAGAACCCGTCTTCCGCATCATAGCAATGCTTCATCAGGCTGGACAGGCTCGCCTCCGCTTTAGCTGCCCACTCCGGTCCTGCTGCCGCCCCCAGCTCCGCGGCGATGGCCGCCAAATAACGCCGCTGACAGTAGACGTTAGCCGTCAGATCCGGCGCCAAAAACGGCAGCACCGGCGAGTCCGGATCGTACCGGCGCGGGTCGCCCAGATGCGACGTATCCGGCACATGCCAGAAGCGCGGAGATAGATCATGCCCCGTATCGAACGTGCAAAACGCCTCCACGCAGCCCGTCCCCCGCGTATCACGGAACGCGGCCAGCCAGGCGTCGTGCCGCTCCATGGCGCGGTACATCTTGTCCAGGAACTCCCGGTCCGCCCGGCCGTTCAGGCGGTAGTGGTTCCATACCGAGCGGGCCAGCGGCGTGACCATCTGGATTTGCCGGTATGCCGGTCCCGTGCCGGTCACCTTGTAGGGCATGAGGCCATCGGAGCGTTGGTAATCGGCAAACAAGGTGAAGGTCGCCTGCGCCACCGACGGCACAAAGCGGCTGAGCAGCTCGGTATTGATCGTCCCGGTGCTCTCCAGCCAAGTGCCGAGGTACACGCCGCCTTCATGCAGCACCGGCACGCCGCTCACCGACGGCACGATGCAATCGAGCAGCTTGCGCACGCCGGCGTAATAGACCCGCTCCAGCGGGCTCCCTTCGTTCGCCGCGAATTTGACGCCCGAAGCGGCAAACTCCTCCAGCACGGCTTGATCCGTGCTCTTACGCAAACCCTCTCCGCCTACAGCTGACACAACCTCCATCTTGCGCAACCGCTCCAACACGCCCATCTCTCCCATTTCCCCCATCTGTCCCACCTCACCTATCTCTGCTCTTCTTTCGGATGCGCGTATAATCGCCCGTCCTGCTCCGTCACCGGGATGAAGATCGGACGTTCATTGGGGCTGTCGTTTGGCGTATGAATCGCCAGTCGCAGCTCGCCCGCGAACGTGCGGAACACCATCCCGTGGCCGCCGTCCCGTTTATACAACGGCTCTGCGTCCTGCACCCACGGGCCGGTAATGTCTCCACCAGCTTGGCGAGCGCAGCCGATCGTGTAGCCGCCGTCGCTAAAGCTGGACCAGAGCAGCAGCAGCTCGCCGTTATCAGCGCGGTACAGGAAGGGGCCGTCTGTGACGTAATTGGCCCCGCCGCGAATCCCTTCGGCCCATGGTGCCTCCGAAGCCCGGAACAATAGCACAGGCTCAGACACCGCCCGGTCCAGCTCGCGGCTTAGACGCACCGCGCAAATCTTCCCGTCCTGCACCTGTACCCATTCATGGCAGAACACCATCCAGGGCTCGCCCTGCGGGTCGACGTAAAATGTCCCGTCCAAGCACTCCCAATCGCGCGGCGTCAACGGCCCGTCCCCAAGCGGCTGGAACGGGCCCAGCGGGCTGTCCGCCACCAGCGTTTGCGTGCCCCGGCATCGGCCGTCTGCCTTGAAGGTGGCGAACATGTAGTAGCGCCCCTGCCACTCATGCACCTCCGGCGCCCAGTAGTTGAAGTCCGACCAGAAATCCGGCTCCGGGCGGAACGCCGGGTAAGGACCTTCCCATGCCGCCAAATCCGTGCTCACGTAAACGTCAAACCCGCGCGGTTTGCCCTTCCAGCACGTCTCTCCGATCGTGCCGTACATATAATATTTGCCTTCCGCCGGCATCGGCAGGAGGAACGGATCCCGAATATGGATGTCCGATAACGCCAAGGTCATAACCAATCCCTCCTAGAAGTCGTGTACAGTTCACCGTCCTGTCAGCTTACTTCAGCCCCGTCGTCGAGATTCCTTCGACGATATAACGCTGGAAGATCAGGAAGATCACGATGACCGGCGCAACCGCCACCGTCGACATCGCCATCAACGAGCCCCAGTTCGACGTGCTGGTGGAGTCAATTAACGAGCGCAAACCGATCATTACCGTAAACAGCTTAGGACTGTTCAGGTAAATCATTTGCCCAAAGAAGTCGTCCCACGTCCAGTAGAACGTAAAGATCGACGTTGTAATCACCGCCGGTACGCACAGCGGCATAATGATCCGCAAGTATATCTGCCAAGGTCCACAGCCGTCGATCCGGGCGCTTTCGTCCAATTCCATCGGTAACCCGCGAATAAACTGCACCATCAGCAGCACGAAAAACGCATCCAATGCAAAAAACTTCGGCACAACGAGCGGAAGAAACGTATTCACCCATCCAAACGTGTGGAACAGAATATATTGCGGAATGAGCGTCACTTGAAACGGCAGCATCAGCGTCATCAGCATCATGCTGAACCAGAATTTCTGACCCGCAAAATTCAAACGCGCAAAGGCAAAGGCCGCCAGCGAGCAGGAGATTACGTTGCCAATCACCGCCAGCGCCGCAATAATAAAGGAATTGATCAGGAAATGCCCAAATGAATACCCCTGAATCCCCCGCCAGCCGTTAACGTAATTGGAGAACGTGAAGGAATCCGGCCACAATCCCATGTCCGAGAAGATTTCCGCGTTTGGCTTGAACGAGCTGCTGATCATCCACAACACCGGATAAATCATGATCGTCCCGATCACGATCACCACCACGTGTCTCCACAGTTTGCTTAAGCTTAGCCTCAACACCATCTCTCTCAGCCCCTTTCGTCCTTGCCGTCGCCGTAATAAACCCAATACTTGGAGGAAGCGAACACGATCGCCGTAAAAATACCGATAATCACCAGCATCACCCAAGCCATAGCCGAGGCGTAACCCATATTAAAGTAAGAGAACCCCTTCAAATACAGGTACAGCGAGTAGAACATCGTCGAGTCGATCGGACCGCCATGACCGTCCCCGATAATGTACCCGGAGGTAAACACCTGGAACGAGCTGATCATGTTCATCACCAGGTTAAACAGGATAACCGGCGACAACAGCGGCAGCGTAATCCGCAGAAACTGACGCGTCCGGCTGATGCCGTCCACCGCCGCAGCCTCGTAGATTTCCCCCGGGATCTGCTTCAGTCCCGCCAGGAAAATCACCATCGACGAGCCAAATTGCCAAACCGACAGCGCGACGATGGAATAAATAATGTAGCTCGGATTGGCCACCCAATCGTGGGCATCAATATGAAAAATCCCGAGGAACCGGTTAAACAACCCGTCACCGGAGAAGATTTTTTTCCAAACCACCGCAATCGCCACGCTCCCCCCTAACAACGAAGGGATGTAATAGACGGTCCGATATAGGCCAAGCAGCCGTAACCCTTTATTCAAAATAATCGCGACCGCCAGTGCGAACACCAACCGCAGAGGAACGGAGAGGAACACGTATTGAAATGTCAGCTTCAACGAATGCGTAAACGTGGCATCTCCCGTAAACATCTCCGTAAAATTCTGAAGCCCAATCCAAGCGGGCGCTTTCAACATGTTATAGTTCGTAAAGGACAAATACAGCGAAGCCAGAATCGGCCCAATCGCCATGCAAAAAAATCCAATCAACCAGGGCAGCAGAAACAAATAACCCGTCAAGTTCCGTTTCAGGGATCGACGTCGTTTTGGCTTTACCATCGTTTGGGTTGCCACACCTGTCACCGAATCCATAAGTAAACACCTCCGTAACCATCATTCCTTGGGTTCAGAAAAAGGGGAACCCAACGGATCCCCTCTTTCGTGTGACAGGCCGGTTAATTTGTCGTTGCACTTAAGTTTGCCTGTAAGATTTTTTGTCCCTGTGCATAAAAATCTTCTGCTGCCTTCGCGATGTCCATCCGTCCGAATGCCACGTTCTGGCTGGCTTTCAGCAGCTCTTGCTTAAACTCGTTGGAGCCCGGAACGTTGTACAACAGGTCGACATCATCCACCGCCACGATATCCAGGTAATCGTACACCACTTTATCCGTTTCGGAAGCCTCCGCCTTCAGTACGGCCCGCATCTCCGAGGAGACTGGTACGCCGCGGTTGTTGCCAAGGATTTTGGCTGCGTCCGGATCGTTCACCCAGAAGTCCATCAGCATCGCTACTTCCTTCGGATGCTTGGTATTGGCATAACCCACGATGTTTTGGCTTGATTGGACGGAGATCATGCTGCCGTTTGGTCCCATCGGAACCGGGATGAGCGTCAGCTTATCCTGGGACATTTTTTGGAAATCAGCAAACTGGTTCGTCGGAATAAACTGCATCGCCACTTGGCCTTTCGTCACCAGGGACATGCTTGTATCGTCCGGATCGGCCGAAATTTGCAGCTCCGGCGTAACGATGCTGCCGGCTTTGCGCATGCCTTCCCAGAGCGTGAACCACTCGGCGACGTCCGCCGCCTCGAAGCCCAGCTTCTTCTCCGGCTCATTGTAGATCATCTTGTCCCGCTGAGTCAGGTATACCCCAAACTGGTCCATCTCGCCGGAATAATCGTAAGAGCCGTAAATGTCTTTGCCGGTAGCCGCAATCTGTTCATTGATCTTGACAAAATCATCCCAAGTCCATTCCTTCGTCGGCAGAGGCAGTCCAGCTTTCTCAAACAGCGCCGTATTCGCGAGAATCGCTGTCGAGTTCGCCCCAATCGAGATCCCCCGCAGCTTACCATCAAACGTATTCACGTTGATGAGCTGCGGCGAAATTTTGCTGGTATCGACTTCATTGCCGACGTACGGAGTGATATCCAGCAGTACATCCCGGGTGGCATATTCCAAGATATTGCTCCCTAACGTAAACAGGTCCGGGGCCGTCCCCGATGCCAGCTGCGTATTCAGCTTATCGAAATATCCGTCAAAAGGAGAGAACTCTGGGATCACCTTGACGTTCGGGTGTTTCTCCTCGAACTTCTTCAGCATGGCCGTGGTAATGTCAGCCCGGGTTTGGTCCCCCCACCACATGACGCGAAGCTCAACTTGCTCCTCGCTGGCGGCGCCTCCTGCCTCCGACGGCTGGTTCGTATTCCCCGTAGTTACACTCCCGGCATTGTTGTTACCGGAGCCGCACGCCGAGACCAAGATGGCCGTAACAAGAAGCAAACTGGCCAACAACATCGCCTTCGTCTTCTTCATCTCTTCCTTCCCCCTTCATGAGAATGGTCTTGCTGATTAAATGGTAGCGCATACAAAAAAGGAGAAGAATCCAATTTCTTTGGGCGTTGGACTTTTACTTTTTTTAGATGTTCTTATCCTTCTGCCGGTACTCGGACGGACTGATGCCAAATACCTTCTTGAATTTCGTGCTGAAGTAGCTGGCATTGGAGAAGCCCGTCAGCTCCGCGATATCGCTTAAGGACAGCGGGGTTTCGTCAAGCAGCTGCACCGCTTTGTTCATGCGTACATCGGTCAGGTATTGGAGAAAGGATTTGCCGGTTTTTGTTTTAAACAGATCGGACAAATAGGACAGGTTATAGTGGTACTGCTCGGCGATTTGCGACAGGTTCAGATCGTTCATGTAATTCAGCTCGATCATTTCCTTCATCGCTTCCACGATGGAGGGCTCCTCCCTCGTGCTGTCCCCCTTCTTCAGCGAAAACAGCGGCTCCGCCAGCCCATACAGGAACCCGCAGGCTTTGGATACGGTGCCGAGCCCCCATACTCGCTCCGGATCCAACCAGATCTCGTCCTTCTCCCGCAGCGCAAGCCCCATGGCATCCGCTGCCGCTTCGATGGCCAAGCAGCATTGGAAAATCAGCTTGATAAACTGCGGGTGCGAGAACGCCAGCGCGGCGGCGAGCTCCTCCTCCACCAGCTTCTCAAACGCTGCCTTGCGGCCGTCGGCCAAATGCCGCTGCAGCAGCTTCAGCTTGTCCTGGGCCGCCAGCTGTGCCGGATCCGCCGGGCCCCGCGTAGGCTCCGCTCCGGCTTGCTGCGTGTATCGGCTCATATACCAGGCCAGCACGGAGGAAAGGTACCCCTCCCGCCATGCCTCCAGACCTTGCACGGGTTCGCCGGCCATCACCAGCGCCTTCTGTTTCAAATAGCTGCGGACAATATCAGCCACTTGGCTGGAGAAGCTTTGCACAGCGGCCGTGTCGCCCGGCACGATGGCAAACAGCAAGTCAGGATGCTTCGCTTCCCGAAAGACCGGGATACCGGGAGCAGAACCGGTTGTACCCGCCAGCTCGCGGCAAAGCAGCTCAAACGGCAGACGCAGGCCGGATTCCTCCGGCGCTTCTTCCGGTGCCGGCGGTAACCCGATCGCCACAAAACGCACCGGTTGCTCCGCCAGTTCATTTAAGCCAAACAACCGAACCCGTTCCGGCCACAGGTGGCTGCTGCCTGGATAAGCTCGGATCACGCTCTGAATAAATTGCTCCTTCATTTCCTCCAGGTAGCGGGACAGCTTCCATTCCGCCAGCTTCCGCTCCGCCTGCGCCGAGCGCTCCCGGTCCAGCTCAGAAGCGACCCTGCCCAAGGCTCCGGCCAGTTCGCTCCGCGTCACCGGCTTGAGCAGCAAGTCACTGGCGCGATTTTTGATCGCCGCATGGGCGTACTGAAAATCGTCATATCCCGTCAGCACGATCAGACGAATATCCGGATATTGCCGGGAACAGCTTTCGAGCAGCTCCACCCCGTCCATGATCGGCATGCGCATATCGGTAATGATAATGTCGCAGTCCCCGGTCTGAAGCCACTCCAGCGCCTCCTGACCATTCCCCGCTTCCCCGGCGATCTGGAGGCCCAGCTGCTGCCAATCGATTTTTAGCCTTAGTCCTTGACGAATCTCCCGTTCATCATCAACCAGCAGCACGTTATACATCCGCATTTCCCTCCCCTATCGGCAAACTCAGTGTGATCGTCGTCCCTTCCCCGGGCGCCGATTGAATCGAAAACGCAAAGCCAGCTCCATAATAAAGCGCACACCGGGCCAAAATATTCCGCAAGCCGATCTGTCTCCCGCCGGTGCTTAATACCTGCTCCAGTTGGGAATGCTGGTACTCCTCGTTCAGCTGCCGCACCAAGTCCGGCTCCATGCCAACTCCGTTGTCGGCCACCTGCAAGAGCAGCCGTTGATCCTCCTCCCAAATCCGGATGCGCACAACGGCAACGTCGTTTTTGACCTGACTGTATTTCACGGCATTTTCCACAAGCGGCTGCAAAATAAACTTCACGATATACACCGGACGGTCCGGCACCGCGTTCTCCAGCGTCAAATCCAGCTGTTCCGCAAACCGATGGTGCAGAATCGCAGCGAAAGATTCGGTATACGTCACTTCGTCACGCAACGGGATCAGATCGCTTTTGGCATTCAGCGAGAAGCGCAGCATTTTGCCTAGCGATTCGATAACGTCAACTGCATCATCCGTTCGCCTCTGGATCACCAGACTGCTGAGTAACTCCAACGTGTTAAACAAAAAATGCGGATTAATCTGCATCAGCAGCGCCCGATATTCCGCCTGTTGCCGGCGCAGCTTCAATTCAAACTCGCTTTTCAAATGGGCGCGCAGCCGTACAATCATGTTACGGAACGTGGCCGTCACGAACCCGACCTCATGGTTCACCTGCTGCCGCTCAGGAATACGCTGCTCCGCCTGGGCGAACTCCCCGCGCTGGACAAGCCGCATCGCTGCCACCAAGCCGCCCAGCGGTTTGGTAATGCTGTAGGAAATCCAGACGGCCGCAAGGACAGCGAACACCAACAGTGTCCCGGTCGCCACCAAAATCCCTGATTTCAGATTGATCAGGTTGGCCAGCAGTTCATTTTCCGAGACCGCCCCAACGAGCATCCAATCGTTAAATTGCAGTTTTTTGTAGACATAGATCATGTCCTCGCCCTGAGGTTTGGCATAAAATACGCCTTCCCGCGGCCCCCGCTCCCGGATCTCCCCCAGCTTGTTCAGGACCGGTTCGCTGAAATCTGACAACGGCTGGCCTAACAGCGGTTCACCTTCGCCGCTAAGCAAAAAAATCGTACCATGGGTTCCGAGATGCACCTGGCTGAGCGGGTCCTTGAAGTATTCAGCGCGAACGTTCACCTTCATGATGGCGGTAGCTTGGGAAACGCTGAACGTCCCGATCGGGATCAGGAAGCTGATGACCTCATGCTCCTTCAAACGTACCGGTTCAAACGGATCCACCGCCGCCGGGGCCCAATGCTGCTCAGACTCGTAAAAATTTCGATACCAGTCCGTCTCCAAAAACGACGGGTCCTGCAAGATCCGGTTGTCCAGACCGACATACAGCCCGTCTTTGCGATAAATCGAGGCGGTGGCGATGATGGAATAGTTGTTCACCGTCCGCGTCAAAAATTTGCTGAGCTGGATATTTTTCAGCATCTTCTGCCCTTCGGACTGCGTGGGATCGGAGACGAATTCGCTCCAGTCGTTCGTGATGTCACTGTTATAGATCACTGAGGAGAAATCGTAGATTTGGCCAATCGTGGAGTTGATGAGTGCGGTGTAGGCCGTCATTTTTTCCAATGCCGCCGTTTCGCTGTCAGAGCGCAAGATCGCGCTGGACTTGTTATAGCTGATCAGGAACATGACGCAGAAGGAAATGACCAATAAGACGACAAATACGGCAATCAGCCGATTGCGTAGCGAAAAAAACATCGGCGCCCCTCCCTTATGCACAACACTATAACGAAAACGTCCATTTCCCGCAATAAGCGCTTACATAGGCGTGACGTCAAGCTTTTTTTCATTTCACTTGCCAGAATCCCTCCCGCGCCCAAGCCCCTGCCCCGACTTCCAGACGAGGAACCGGCCCGACCAAGGTCCAGTTCACAAACCGTCCCCAGCCCGTTATGCCCTGCCGCCATTCCCGGTAGAATGAAGACATGAACAACGGATAACACATTCGTTCAATCGAGACTCAGTCCCCATGATCCTATTGACTTAAAAATAAATGAAAGCGAGTGGTTGACCATGAAAAAACTGTATCGTTCGGCAACGGATAAGCAACTGAGCGGCCTGTGCGGCGGGCTCGCCCAATGGCTTGGGGTTGACTCCACGGTCGTGCGGCTGATCGCCGTCGTGGCGGTATTCTTCAGCTTTGGCACCGTCGTAGCCCTGTACCTGATCGCAAGCCTCATCGTTCCCAAGGAACCGATCGGCAGCTACAGCTACGATGATCCGTTTTCCCCGTTTTGATCTGTGAAAGTTCCCAAACTCTATTAACCCTAAAGGAGAGATTCCAATGAGCAGCGTATTTGATCGTATCGCCAATCTGGCCAAGGCTTCCATTCATGAAGTGTTAAACAAACTGGAGGATCCGGTCCTGATGACCGGCCAATACTTACGCAACCTGGAGGACGACATCGCCGCCGCTGAGAAACTGTTGAAGGAGCAGCAAATGACCGCGACCGTTCAGGAGCGAAAAAGCGCAGATATCGCGCATCTGGCCAAGCAAAGTGAAATTCGGGCTTTGACCGCTCTGGAGCAAGGCGATGAAGTGACGGCGCGCCATGCGGCTGCGGAGAAAATCCGTTACGAGGAGCAAGCGCAGCTGTACGCCAAAGAAGCGCAGGAGGCCCGTGACCGCGTCGCTGAGCTGGAGATTCGCATCGCGGAAGGCAAAGCGGAGTTTGCCCGCTTGAAGGAGAAACGTAACGAGCTGGCAGCCCGTGCCCGCAAGGTACAAGTCAAAGCCGAGACCGAACGGCCGAACTTTAGCCGCGGCATCGAAAGCGGCGCAGCCGCGCGGGGCTTCGAGCGCATGGAGGAGAAGATCCTGAGCTGGGAAGCTCAGCAAGAAGTCTCCGCCAGCTACGGGAGAACGGCCGGTGTCGCGGATGCAGGCACAACCCAGTCCGCCGCCGTCAACGAAGAGCTGGAACGTCTGAAGGCGCAATTGTCGAACCGGCATTCCTGAGCCGTTCATATATAGAGGAACCGCCCGAGAGAGCGCCGATCGAGTTAAGCATGAAAAAGAGCCCGGCAAGAACAATCTCTTGCCGGACTTCTTCATTTGAAAGCTTATGATTTGCCGTCCTTGCCAGCTTTGAACACTTCGCCGATCGCGCCGAGGCTTCCCAGCGTTTCGATCGCATTCGATGGGAGAAATACCTTGTTGGCCGGTCCCTTGGCCACTTCCTTCAACGCTTCGAAGGACTGGTACGCCAGGACGGCTTCGGTTAAAGCAGCGTCGCGCAGCATTTCGATCCGCGTCTTTTCGGCGGCGGCAATCGACTCGATCGCTTTTGCTTGACCCAGCGCCTCCAGCTCCTGGGCTTGGCGGAAGCCTTCGGCTTCGCGAATACGCGCTTCCTTGTCGCCTTCCGCTTTCAGGATCTTACTTTGCTTGTCACCTTCCGCACGCAAGATCATATCCTGCTTGGCGGCTTCGGCCTCAAGCACGATGGCCCGTTTGTTCCGCTCGGCCTTCATTTGTTTGTCCATCGCTTCTTGGATATCCACCGGCGGCCGGATGTCGAGGACTTCTACCCGTTCGATCCGCACGCCCCACTTCTCGGTCGCTTCATCAAGCGCCGTCCGGATATCGGTTGAAATCTTCTCCCGACCGGACAACGTTTCGTCCAGTTCCATTTTACCGATGATCTGACGCAGCGTAGCTGTTGTAATGTTACGCACCCCGTACACAAAATCAGAAATGCCGTACGTTGCTTGTTCCGGATTTACAACCTGATAGAAAATAATCGTGTCGATCTGCACCTGTACGTTATCTTTGGTGATGACGGTTTGCGGCGGCACATTCGTCTGTTGAATCCGCAAATCGTGATACGTCCGCACCTGGTCGATGATCGGGATCAGGACGTTCAGACCCGGCGTCAGCAAACGGTTAAATTTACCGAGCCGTTCAACGACACCCACTCGTTGCTGCGGTACGATTTTGACTGTCAGTGAGACAAATACGACAACAACGACAACAATGACCGCAATAATTGCCCATTGCATTAAGTAATTTCCTCCCATCTTTCTACTTCGATAATTGTACTGCTTCGCGCCAGCACCCGAACCTTCTCATCCCTGCCGATCGGGACGGAGGCCTTCGCGCTCCACGAATCTCCCCCAACCTTCACGATGCCGTATTGACCGGGTTCAATCGATTCCACAACGACGCCTTGCTTCCCTACCAGTTCGGTACCGATATCCTTAAACCCTTTTGCTGTGCGAAATTTTCTGGAAAGCGGCTTCGTAAACACCGTCAGGACTACGGCGACCAGACAGCCCAAAGCGACCTGCCAGAAGTAAGCTTCGGGGGCCACCAAAGCTACAACTACCGCAACCAGCGAACCGATGCAGAGCCATAGCAGGTAAAAAGTCATCGTCATCATCTCAAGTACCAATAAGATTCCGGCGACGATGAGCCAAATCGCCCACATTTCCATCCCCCTGTTGCACCACCTTTCAGCATTATAGTTATTTATACGGGAAACATACCAAAAAGTATCAAGGAATCGCTGGAAATAGAAAAAAAAGCACCCCAGCACACCGCCGGAATGCTTAATTCAAACGTAAAGAGTTCTGATTTCCTGAGTTACCGGTACAATGCCAACAGCCGGAACGCCGCCGTTTTGCTCTCCACCTCTTCTTCTCTTCCATATTCAAAGGAGTCGACGATATAGAGCCGGTCGGCTTTCTGCAGAGCCGCGGCGAAGTTTTTGACTTCCGCCAAGCTCCCCCGGAGCTGAAGCTGCAGCGACATCACGGTGAACCCCGCCGTACTGAGTTCCGCTTCATTTAACAATCCGGAAGCCCCCAATGCAGAAGGAACGCCGTCTGTCGACGATGAACCTGCGGGCAGACTGTTCAAAATGGACACACTTCCGTCCAGAGACAAGGAATTGTCTACGGCCGCAGCATCAGCGGAAACCGCAAAGGACCCGCCGCTTTCCGGCCCTTCGAAGACAACCTCCCGAATCTGTACGCCGGAGGACTTGGCCGCTCGTTCCAGGTCTAGCAAAATCCCTTCCCGGTCGGGCTCCTCCGGTACCGCTGCCTCCCGCTTGGCCGTATCGGCCAAAGCGTCCGATGCTGCTGTATCTGCCCGTTTGGCCTCAACAATCGCCTGTGTTTTTTGCAGAAATAATTGTTTGGCTTCGTGGTCGGACGCCAGGTTCGCCGATTTCTCCATCTCCGGCCGGTATCCGAAGAAATAAAACGATCCCGCCGCTAGCAGCACTAGCGCAGCAACCAGCATCCAGCGGGCTCCGGCCGATCCGGAGCGATGTTCCGTATTCATTCGCCGTCACCTGCCTGTTCCGCCGTTCCCGTTCCCGGCTTCAGCTCAAATGTGCCGATATACCCCCGCCCCGGCAGCTCTTTCACCGATTGAATCAGCTCGCCGCTTAGTTCCGGCTGTTTACGCAGCGCGGTGGAATAGGCACTAGCTTCACTTAAGCTGGCGAATCGGCACGTCCAAGTGAGTACGGTCTCGTGAAAGCGTACCGTTTCCAACGTGCCCCCAGCGGGAAGCGGGGCTTCCAGGCTGGTGATGAGCGCCTTCACATCCGGCCGCTGTCCGCTTAGCTTCTCGATCAACTCGATGCCCGCTGCTCCGATTCCCGCAGTCCCCAAGCTTTGCAGTTCGCTTTGCAGCTCCGCCTGCTGCCGTTCCGTTTCGGCGATTCTCGTAGTTAATTCAGCAGCCGTCTCGTGAACGCCCCAAAAGGCATACCCAAAGTAAGCGCAAAGCCCAAGCCCGGCGAGCAGCAACAAGAGCGGGAGAAGGACTCCAGAGGAAGCCGGACGCGGCTTGGGAGGGAGCAAATTGATATCGATCATCGGCCTTCCGCTCCCTTCATGGCGAGGCCAAGGGCAATCGCATAGCTGCCTTGGTCGGCGATTTCCTGTCCAGCAAAATACGGGGACAAGTCCACTTCGGACACGCTCACCTGATCAAAAGCCGCCGACAGCTGGCGCACGATCTCCGGCTTGTCCGGCGCGGCGCCGGCAATCACGATGCCTTGCACGCGTTCATGCCCTTCATGTAGCGTATACTCATAGAAATTCATGATCCGGGTCACCGAGGAGACGATCTCCCCATACCGCCACGTATTCAGCTTGTCCCCGGACATCGGCTCCAAGGGAAACGTGCGCACGAAATCAGGCAACCCCTGGTGGTAGGTATAGACCTCCGCTTCTTTGGCTTTGAAATTAATCGCCATCACATTGCCGGATTCCCCTAGCAGGCGCTGCTGCCGAAGGATGCGCGACAGCGCAATGGCCGCCAAATCGACCGCTTCCAGACGAAGTCCAGCTTGTTCCAGTGAAGACACCATCTCTTGAATGATCGGACGCGGCACGGCGGCCACAAACGTGAGCAGCGCCTCCCCCTCCTCGCGCTCCTCGATCCAATGGTAGTCAATCACCGGATCCTCAAACGGCAGGCGAATGCTGCCTTCGATCTCCAGTTCGGTCACGCGGCGTTGCTGCCTTTTGCTCACCTTCGGGACCTGGAGCAAGCGGATAAACGATTGGGAGGTGGGCGCCGCTAGACGAACTTTCTTCCCGGCTAGTCCCCGGCGGTTCGCCCAGCGCTTCACCATCTCGGTGAAGCCGGACACGTCGGGAACCCCGTCCTCGTTCAGTTCGGCATCCACCGGCAGCAAGCCGCCCCGTTCTACGATGCCACGTTTGGCGTCAAATTTGACGAAACGGATTCCATCCTCATCGATCGTAATCCCAATGTGGGCCGACCGCCGGTTTAGTAAAAAGGAATGACGTTTTGCAGATACCAATGGATGATCTCCTTTCCATACATGTAAACCACCAGGGTGCCGATTGCCAAAAAGGGACCAAACGCCAGCGTCTGGCCGCGTCTTCTGCGGCCCCACGCCAGCTGCAGCAGTCCGGCGGCCGCGCCGGCTGCGCTGGCCAGAAACAAGGCCAGGAGCACGCCGGGAAAGCCGACGACCCAGCCAAAGACGGTCAGCAGCTTCACGTCGCCCATCCCCATCCCTTTCCCGGAGGTGAGGAGGGCGATCAGCAGCAGCAGACCGCCGCCGCCAAGCGCGCCCAGCGCTTGGCTCCACAACGGCACGCCGCCCGCCAGCGGGGCGGCGACGAGCAGCACGGCGCCGAAGCCTAGGACGGCGCCGTTGGGGATAATATGCGCGGTCAGGTCAGTGACCGCGCACAGCACGGCCAGCGCGCTCAGCAGCAGGCCGAGCGCCCATGCGCCCGATGCACCGAATTGCAGGTGCATCAGCGCGAACAGCGCCGCCGTCCCAAGGGCGGCGGCCGCTTCGCCCG
Organism: Paenibacillus sp. MB22_1; assembly: GCF_047200555.1. Lineage (NCBI taxonomy): Bacteria > Bacillati > Bacillota > Bacilli > Caryophanales > Paenibacillaceae > Paenibacillus > Paenibacillus sp. MB22_1. Next base: position 1,871,836 of record NZ_JBLADV010000002.1, on the reverse strand, counting down.
CTGCCGGGCCTGCGGCTTGGCTGCTGCTTGCGCGCAGCAGCCCGCGCTTCGCCACCAGCCGGCGCCCGTACCACGCCAGGACCGGCCCCAGGGCCAGCCCACCGGCAACATTCAGCGCCGTCAGGATCATATTCGCGTCCATCCGCTTCAGTCTGTAGAAGAAGCAAGCTTCTTACCTGCTTTTAATTCAGAGGTTTTAAAACTGACGCTATCACTGCCGATGATCAACGTGACTACAGCATTCTCCGTATTCCAATTGTCCAGATTTACGGAAGTATTGTCGCCTAATGCCGCCCCGGTTTTGGGATCTGTAATTCCGCTCTGGATGTATTTTTCACTAACCAAGTCGGACAGCTTATGCGTCCCTGTAACTTCCCCGTTGTTTTTCGTAATCGATCTCAATCTCGCCGCTTCATACAGCTGGTTTGCCGTTGCTGTTCTGGCATTCTCCTTCGTATCGTTCAACAACCCGGAAATCAAAGGCACCGCGATTGCAGCGATCACCCCGATAATGACGATAACGGCCAGCAACTCGACGAGCGTAATCCCCTTCTCTTCCTTGCGCAATCGTTGAATCCGTTGGATAAGTGCTGTCATAATAATTAACCTCCTAAAATAATTTGCTTCACTTCGTGAGCTCAACCCAATTCAGCTGATACTTTGATAAATACTAAGCATCGGGATCATTACCGAAGCAATGATAAAGCCAACCACGCCAGCCAGCAGCAAAATCATCGCCGGCTCGATCAGCTGCTTCAGCTTGTCCACCGTGTTCTCAACGTCCCGTTCATAAAAATCGGCCACCTTGCCCAGCATCGCATCGATCGAACCGGTCTCCTCGCCAACCCGAATCATCTGGGTGACCAGCGGCGGAAACACCCACGACTGGCGCAGCGGCTCTGACAGCGGCCGTCCTTGGCGCAGCGATGCCTGGCATTCCTGCAGCGTCGCTCCGATCACCCTGTTGCCGACGGCCTTCTCTACGATCGCCAAGGCTTGAAGCACCGGCACCGCGCTGGCAAACAACGAAGACAACGTCCGCGTCATCTGGGCGATCGCGCTTTTCCGATTGAGCATCCCGAACACGGGGACTTTGAGCTTGATATAATCCCAAGCATACGCCCCTCGCTCCCACTTCAAGAGCAGGTAGACCACAGCAACCGCCGCCAAAGCGGCCAGCAGCCATACGATCCAATGCTGTTCCACACTGCGGCTGAGGGTAAGCGTAAACCTCGTAATCGCGGGCAAATCACCGCCTAATTCAGCGAACATCGCTTGAAAGCGGGGAATCATAAATTTCAACAGGAAGATAATCACAAACACGGCCATCACGCTGACGATCAGCGGATAGGTCATCGCGGACTTCACTTTCTCCCGCGTGACATGCGCTTTTTCAAAATACACCGCAAGCCGCTCCAGCGTCTCTTCCATGCTGCCTGCCTCTTCCCCTGCGCGAACCATATGTACAAAGATCGACGGAAAAATCCGCGGGTACGCCGCGACCGCCCCGGAGAGCGTATTGCCCTTACGGAGCTCGGCGGTTACTTCAGCCAGCGTCTTCTTCAGCGGTTTGCTTTCCGATTGCTCCGCTAAGATCGCGGTCGCCTCCACGATCGAGATTCCCGCCTTAATCATCGTGGCAAACTGCCGGCAAAACACGACGAACTGCTCGTTCTTCACCGGGCTGCCCAGGTAAAACTCTTTATTCCACACCGTCTCGCGCTGCTCACGCAGACCCGTTACTACGATTTGCTGCCTCTTGAGTTCGGCAAGCGCGGTTGGCCGATCCGGGGCTTGCAGAGCCCCTTTGCATCGCTTCCCCACCACATCCTTGCCCTGATATACGTACTGGGGCATCTTCCATCTGTCCTTCCGCTTCACACATCTGCTGTTTACTTAACCTCGTGAATTAATGAGGGCTTTCCGCTAGGTATGGCCGGGCTGCAGCCTCATCAATGGCCCCTTGCCGCAGCAGCTCACGCAGACTCATCTCCAGCGTGTGCATCCCAAGCTGGGAGCTTGTCTGCATCACGCTTCGAATTTGGTGCACCTTCTCCGTCCGGATCAGGTTGCCGACCGCCGGCGGATTGAGCAGCAATTCCGTCGCGCACACCCGCCCTTTCCCGCTGCGGGACGGAAGCAGCCGCTGCGATAGGATTGCCAGCAACACCGAAGCCAGCTGAATCCGGATCTGCCCCTGCTGGGCCGGTGGAAAAGCATCAATGATCCGATCGATCGTTTGCGGAGCGTCCGCCGTATGTAAGGTGGCAAAGACGAGATGACCGGTTTCGGCCGCCGTGATGGCCGTCCGAATCGTCTCCGGATCGCGCATCTCGCCAACCAAGATGATATCCGGATCTTGACGAAGCGCAGCCCGCAGTCCGTTATCAAAAGACAACGTATCCAGCCCCACCTCCCGCTGATTAATGATCGACTTGTCGTGGCGGTGCAAGTATTCGATCGGATCCTCCAGCGTTACGATATGCTTGCGCTGGGTATGATTAATATGGTCAATCAACGAAGCCAACGTCGTTGATTTGCCGCTTCCCGTCGGGCCGGTAACCAGAAACAACCCTTGCGGCTTCTGCGCCAGCTTCAACAGCACCGGCGGCAAATTTAACGTTTCGAAGGGCGGGATCGAAGGCGAAATGACCCTGGCCGCGATGCTGATCGAGCCCCGCTGCCGGAAGGCATTGATGCGAAACCGGGAGAGGCCCGGCACGCCGTAAGAGAAATCCAGCTCCCCGAACTCCGTGAATTTCTTATACTGCGCCGGGCTCATCAGCTCTTGCACGATCTGCTCCAGCATGGACGGCGAGAGCAGCTCTCCGTCCAGGGCGCGAAGCGCTCCATCGATGCGCAGCACCGGAGGCGAATTCACCGTCACGTGCAAATCGGAGGCGCCGGCATCAAACGCCTGCTTCAACAGTCCGTTAAACGTCCCGTCCGTCACGATCGGTCCTTGATTCATCGCTCTCCCTCTTCCACTTCACGGATGATTTCCTGCAAGGTGGTTTGTCCCTCCAGCGCTTTCTGGATCCCGTCGGCAAACAACGGCGTCATCCCTTGCTCCTTCGCCATCCGGCGCAGCTCATGAATTGAGCGGCCTTCCACAATCGCCGTGCGCAGGTCGTCGCTGATCAGCAGCGCTTCATGCACCGCCATCCGGCCACGGTAGCCGGTTTTGCCGCAGGTGCCGCAGCCGTTGCCGCGGTACAGCTTGTCCGTTTGAATGCCGAGACGCTCCAGATAAATCATTTCCTGCCGATCTGGCGTATAGGCCGTTTTGCAGTCCGGGCAGATGCAGCGCACCAGCCTCTGGGCCACGATCCCGATCAGCGACGAGGCGATCAAGTACGGCTCGATCCCCATGTCACGCAGCCGGACGACCGTACTCACCGCATCATTGGTATGTAAAGTCGAAAATACGAGATGCCCGGTTAAAGAAGCACGAATTGCAATCTCCGCCGTTTCCAGATCGCGGATTTCCCCCACCATGATAATGTTGGGATCCTGACGCAGGATGGAGCGCAACCCCCTGGCAAACGTCAATCCGGCAGCCGGATGAACCTGCATTTGGTTCACGCCGTCCAGCGTGTACTCCACCGGATCTTCGACCGTAATGATATTCGTTTCTTCCCGGTTCAAGTGCTGCAGGGCCGAATACAAGGTCGTCGTCTTCCCGCTCCCCGTTGGCCCGGTCAGCAGAACCATGCCGTGCTGCTTCTCAATCATGCGCCGGAACAGGCTTAACGTCTGCTCCGTCATGCCCAGCTTGTCCAAGCCCTTCACGCCTTCGGCAAGGTCGAGCAGCCGCATGACGATTTTTTCTCCATGGACGGTTGGCAGCGACGACAAACGGATATCGATCGTTTGGCCATCCACCAGCATTTTGATCCGGCCATCCTGCGGTAACCGCCGTTCAGCGATGTTCAGGTTGCCGAGAATCTTCAGCCTGGCGATGATGACGCCTTGCATCGACTTCGGAATCGTCCGCTCATTGCGCAGCTGTCCATCAATCCGATAACGGATCGCCAGTTGGGTCTCCATCGGATCGACGTGAATGTCGCTGGCGCCAAGGCGCACCGCCTGCTCAATCATTTGCTGCACCAGCCGGACGACAGGCGAATCCTCACCCTGAATCACCGCATCTTCAACTTCAATTTGAGCGGTGCCGGCCCCAAGATCCTTGATCATTTCATTCATGGAGTCCTGCAGGCCATACAACCGGGCAATGCCCCGCTGCAGCTCGCCCCGCGAAATAATCGCCGGTTCGATCGTAAAGCCGGTGCTCATTCTGAGGTCGTCGATGATAAACAGATCCAAAGGATCGGCCATTGCAACCATGAGTTTACGTCCGTCTACGCGGATCGGAAGCACTTGATACCGTCTGGCCATTTGCTCCGGAATGACCTGGCTTAATTTCGTATCAATTTGAAACCTGGATAGTGTGACATGAGGAATACCCAGCTGAAATTCCAACACCTCGATGAGCTGGTGCTCCGTCAAGACGCCTTGTGCTAACAACACGTCACCAAGCTTTTTTCTGGTGCGCTGCTGTTCCTCCAAAGCGGCTTGCAGCTGCTGCTCCGTGATGATTCCGGATTCCAGCAGAAGTTCACCCAACCTTTTCTTGATCGTGTACATGGTTCACCTCATCCCTGTTGGAGTTTTCATGCGATTTAATTAATAGTTCTATTGTCCTATTTAGAGTAAACAAAAATAGTTCCAGAAAAATAAATCGTAGTAATTTAATACCGATTATATACCTTTCACTAAAACGATGCTATCATTTTTGTAGTAAAATATACCTAGATTACATAGGTCGACAGAACTCTCTATCGATTAACAACACTCTGCATATGTATCCCGTTTTGAAAGCGAGGGGACGGTCATGGAACCTGCCTATAGACAAAAAAAATCACCTCTTCTCCGGGCATTTGCGCGGGAAGACGGTCTGACCTTACTTGAGGTAGCCCTGGCGTTAGTGATTCTCTCCGTCGTCTGCTTAGCTTTGTTATCTTATTTCTCGAACAGTGCATCGCAGAGCAGACTTACGAATCAGCGTTTATCCGCAACCCATCTGGCGAACGCCCGACTGCACGAGGTGCAAGCGATGGGGTTTTCGCAGCTGCAGACTTGGGCCAGCCGATCCCCGGGAACGCTGCCGAATATCACTCGCGGAATCTATTTGCTAGAAACCGAGGTGAGCAGCCATCATTCGGACTATCCTTCCCATCCTGACATTCTGTACATCACCGTAACAGCCTATTGGCAGCCTGACCCATCCCAGGGCGCAGGCGAATATAGACACAAAGTCTCGATAACCGGGGCTGTGAAGAAAAACTACGCAATCGCCGGAGGGGGCTCGTCATGAAGCATCGATTGCGGCTGATTCACCGGGAAGACGGAATTACGCTGGTGGAGCTGCTGGCCGCCTTGGCTTTATCCGGATTGCTGGTCGTCCTGGTGTCTACCGTGCTGACCACATCGCTGTTCGCTTTTGGACGGGTTAACCATGAAACCCAGCTTCGGAACGAAGCGATCACGCTCAGTTCAGCCCTTCAGACCAAGCTGAGAAATGCCGTGTCCATTTCGGGCTCGGGCACCTTTACGCAATTTCAAGCGGAAGTGGTCACCGATGCGCTGACGGAAACGACCCAGACGCTCCGCTTTCAGCTTGTCGGGGGACAGCTTCTCCTCAACGGCGAACGTTTCAGCGACGAGAGGTTGGATTTAACCGGCACCACTTTTTCCAAAGGCCCTAACGATCTGTGGGTGAACCTTCAAGTGGCGCTAAAGAATGAGCCCGAGGTCGAGCCAATCTATCTGTTCGTTTCCATCAAACTGATTTCGTGAGGTGCGTGTGGATGACAAAACGAGGACTAGCCACAATCCGCCAAGAGCAAGGTTATGCTTTAATCTCTGTGCTGCTCTTAGTTGCCATGCTGCTCGTGATCGGCACGCTGGTCGTGCAGTCGGTAACGAATTCTCAAGGGATGGTGAACGTCTCCGAAGATATCGTCTCCGCCCAAGCCGACGGCGAAACGAAGCTGCTGATCAAGCTTTCCGATTTGCGGGCGGCCGTGATGGCGCTGAGCGATAGGGACAAAGTGACGTTGGAAGACGTGCAAGCCGCTGCCGCCCCCTATGTAGAGGCTGAGACAGTCACCTTGGACACCGAAAACCAGCGGTACGTTGCCGTTGTCAGAGCCGATGGGGTATCGGACAAAATCACGCAAACCTTCCGGCGAAAGGTGGAGATTACGCTCGCCTTCACTCCTACCGACCCTTCTCCGGGAACCGGAACGGGCGAGTACGCCGTAGTTAGCTTTGGGTCCACGGCTTTGAACGGAACGACGATCAACGGGAATGTCTATTCGGCTGGAGCAGTAGCCAACAACCAGTCCCACATTAACGGTGTCCTTGTATCCCCTACCTTGCCGGGATCGAGTCTAACTCCGCCAAAAAGATTAGATATCACCTCCATCGTGAATCAGCTCGATCAGGACCTGAAGACGACGAAATCGGCCCTTTTTGCAACCCCGGCGACACAACTGGACTTCGAGGTTCGAACTAGCACCCAGTTCACGAAATCAACCGTATTAAATGCGATCAAATTGATGCCCAACGTTGCTTTAAAGGTGGACGGCGACCTCTGGGTAAAAGGCGGGGTTACGATGGAAGCCAATTCGTCTATCGTGGCCAGCGGGATCATTTACATTAGCGGGGATTTGTTGATCAACAACGGAAACAATATGAAATTGCAAGGCAGCTTAATTAAAGTGAACGGAACCACCAACTTTAACAGCGAACCTACGGTGAACATCACCGGCGATTTTTATGGAAGCTCCTTGAATACCAGCGGTACGCTGTTCGCCCAAAACATCTATCTCACAGGAGCCTCCAACATCAATAATTTAAACGGCAGCAATCAATTTGCCTTATTCGCTGCGGGTTCGGTCAATGTGAACAACGGGACTGCCCCCTCGGCCTTAACAGGCCACATCTATACGAACGGTGCGCTTCATATTAACGGGAACAACAAAGTAACCATCAACGGTGCAGCTTCTTCCCCCGCAACTCCCGAGAAACCGTCGGAGATCAAGTTCGAGGAAAAATATTTTGTTATTAACTGAGGGGGACTCACAGGGCCAACGCTATCTCATGACCCTCGTGACCTTCGTGCCCCCCTCTGGCTCCTCTTTCCATGATTATCCCTTTCGTTCAGAAATGGAAGGATTGAGTGAGGTGATCCCCGCCCCCCCCTGATGCAACGGGATAATCATGAGAAGCGTGCGGCTGACATAGGTACCCTACACAGAAAAACCGCCGGGCATACGCCCAGCGGTTTTCGTTTGCATTTCCCATGCGATGTATTAAGCAGTCACAGCGTCCAAGTCCACGTCGCGTTTGAACGCCTCGGTGTCGTTCTCGCCCAGAATCTTGCCGGTGATTACGCCAGCGGTGATCGAATCGTTGACGTTCAGCGCCGTCCGGCCCATATCGATCAGCGGCTCGACGGAGATCAAGAGACCCGCCAAAGCAACCGGCAGGTTCATTGTCGACAGAACGATCAGCGAAGCGAACGTAGCCCCGCCGCCAACGCCGGCAACCCCAAACGAACTGATCGTTACAACCAGGATCAAGGTCAGGATAAAGTCCCAGCTCATCGGGTTGATCCCAACGGTCGGAGCGATCATAACAGCCAGCATTGCTGGGTAAATCCCGGCGCAGCCGTTTTGTCCGATCGTTGCACCAAACGAAGCCGACAAGTTGGCGATTCCTTCTGGAACGCCCAGACGTTTCGTTTGCGTCTCCACGTTCAACGGAATCGTTGCCGCACTCGAACGCGAGGTAAACGCAAATACCAGCGTCGGGAACACTTTACGTACATACTGAATTGGATTGTAGCCAAAGGCGGCCAACAGAATCAGGTGAATGATGAACATCACGATCAGCGCCACATACGAAGCTCCCACGAACTTGATCAGCTTCAAAATCTCTTCGGCGTTGGTCGTAGCAGCGACGTTCGTGATCAACGCCAAAATCCCATAAGGCGTCAAGCGCAGAACCAACGTAACGATCCGCATCACAACGGTGTAAACCGCTTCGACCATTTTGCGGAACGTATCCGCCTGCTCAGGTTTTTTCTTATCGAGTCCAAGTACCGCTACCCCGATAAATGCCGAGAAAATCACGACCGCCAAAGTCGAGGTGCTCCGCGCACCGGTCATATCCGCAAACGGATTGGTAGGAATGAAGTCGAGCACCTGCTGCGGAATTGTCTTATCTTCCACTGTGCCCAGCCGGTCTTCAAGTGCCGCCCCGCGCGCCTGCTCCCGTTCGCCTGCCTCGATTTCAATTGCCTTCAGATCGAAGCTCAAGCTGGTCACGATGCTGACGCTGGCCGCGATCGCCGTCGTAATCAGCAATACCGCGATGATCAGACCGCTCATTTTACCTAAGTTTTGTTTCCCCTTCAAATTCATGATTGCCGAAATAATCGAAACCATGATCAGCGGAATAACAACCATCTGCAGTAGCCCGACGTAACCACGCCCAGCCAGGTTAAACCAGTCGGTTGATTTCGCGATAACCTCAGAGCCGGCGCCGTAGGACACCTGCAGGATCACTCCAAACACGAGCCCAAGCCCCAGTCCGGTAAACACCCGCTTGGTAAAGGATATGTGCTTCTTCTGCATCCAAATCAGAATGCCGATCAGCACGAGCATAACGGCTACATTAATGATAATACGCAAGGTATCCATAACCTGATCTCCCCCTGAATATGTTCCTTAAATTCGTGTTCGCACCTTGATAGGCAAACGCCGAGTTGCGAATTACAAATCGTATGATAACACATATACAAGTATTTTGATAGGATTAACTTTCACACAGCTTGTCACTAAATTACAAAGGTTGTCCCTGCTCCACACAGTAAGACTTTGCCTCATCCCCACATCTCAAATTCTAACGTTTGCATACTGATATATTGCATAATTGGGATAAATTAGATTCATTTTTACGGATACCAATCTAAATTTTCATGGTTTTGTTCAATAACAATTATGAGAACAGGCGATTATCTAATTAATATGGAGATAACTAATGATTTCGTCTTAATAATTATGTAATTTACTTATATTAACTGAAATTTCCTTAAATTCTCCTTGTGCAAACGTTTTATTTTTCTTGTTCCTCAGGTATGATGGTGAAATAAAAGTACTTTTGCGAAAGGAAGATGTTCGATGCAAACCCCAAGTCTTCTTCAGCGAACGAAGCTGCGGCGAAATGGAAGCGCTGTCCCGTTGCTTCCCCCGCACCTGCTTCGGATCCTGATCCTGCTCTTGGTGCTGCTGCCAATGCTGCTTGCCGGCTGTACCGATACACCGGGCAGTAAGAGCACCGTCTCGGAACCAAAAGGGAATTCCAACGATACAGCAGCCACAAGCCCGCCCCCCCCTGAAGGCGGGAAAGCCGCTGCACCTAATGCGGTGGACTCCCAACCCTCTACGGTTTTTTATGAAATTTTTGTCCGTTCCTTTGCCGACTCGGACGGCGACGGCATTGGGGATTTCAAGGGGCTGATCAGCAAGCTCGACTACTTAAATGATGGGAACCCGGATACGGATACCGACCTGGGGATTGGCGGCATCTGGCTGATGCCGATTAATCCTTCGCCAAGCTATCACGGTTATGACGTCACCAACTACAGGGACATCAATCCGGATTACGGGACGATGGACGACTTCCGCACGTTTTTGAATGAGGCCCATAAGCGCGGGATAAAGGTCATTATGGATCTGGTCGTCAATCATACCAGCAAAGAGCATCCGTGGTTCACCCAATCAGCTGCCGATCCAAACAGCCCGTACCGGGATTGGTACGTTTGGGCCGAGGATCAAGGCCGTGCTGTGTCCGGCACCAGTGCCGCCGGAAGCGGCAACCCTTGGCATAGCCTGAACGGCGGCCATTACCTCGGAATCTTCTGGGACGGGATGCCGGATCTCAACCTCGATAACCCGGAAGTACGGAAAGAAATGATCGAGATCGGACAATTCTGGCTGGAGCAAGGCGTGGATGGGTTCCGCCTGGATGCAGCGAAGCATATCTACGAGGATTTGCTGACCGACAAGAGCCAAGAAACCACGAACAAAAATGTGGCTTGGTGGCAGGAGTTCCGCAGTGGGCTCAACGAAGTCAAGCCGGACGCCTATCTCGTTGGCGAGATCTGGGATCCTTCCGCAGCGCTGATCTCCTCCTATCTGGACAAAGCCTTGGATTCCGGGTTTAACTTTGGCCTGGCCGAAACGATCCTCAGCAGCGTCAAGAACGAAAAGGACGCGAACATCCCTTTTACGCTGGAGCGTACGTATAAGCTGTACAGCGAAAAATCCGGCGGCAACTTCGTCGACGCTACGTTCTTGACCAACCATGACCAGAACCGAGTCATGACCCAGCTGGAGGGAGATGTGCCGCACGCGAAGATGGCCGCGAGCCTGCTGCTCACGCTTCCCGGCAATCCGTACATCTATTACGGCGAGGAAATTGGCATGTTTGGGGCGAAGCCTGACGAGCTGATTCGCGAGCCGATGCGTTGGACGCCGGACGACAGCGAAGGCCAAACGACCTGGGAGCCCGCCAAAAACAATGCCGGCATCAAGGGCCTCAGCGTAAGCGAGCAAACCGGCGACTCCGCCTCCCTGCTGTCGCATTATCGCCAGTTGATCCGGATGCGCAACGATATTCCGGCGCTAAGGGACGGAGCAATCCAGGAATATACAACGGATCAGCCGGGAATCACCGCGTTTGTTCGCTTGACAGAAGACCAGGCGGTGCTCGTCGCTCACAACTTAACCGGTCAAGAGCTCACGGTCTCCTTGGATCCGAATCAAGCAGACGGCAAGAGCTTCACCAAGCTGTTGGCGGAAACAGGCGAAGGCGCCAGCCTCAGCGGCAATACGCTGACGCTGCCTGCGTATTCAACAGCGGTATTAGAATAGTAAAAGGCCCTGCCAGCTAACAAACAGCTGCAGGGCCTTTTTAAATGTAACGGACTGTATGGACGTTATTTGCTCATTTTTCGCATATTTCAAAAACTAATGGACTCCAGTGACGTTATTCGGGCTAAAACTAGCGTTTGGAGCTATCCAAGCAGCAAATAGCGGCTCCTGGGTCCGTTAGTTTTCGAGAAACCCGCTATTCAGCGGATTAACGGCATTTGAGTCCGCTAGCGACACGAAAACACGACAGACAATTAATGACTCGCCGCGCCTTCACCCTGGAACGCGCTGAGCGAACGCTGCAGTTGCCCCGCCAGTTCCTCCAGACGAGCCGACAGTTCAACCAACTCGGCGCTGACCCGATGCTGCTCTTGAGACATGGAGGCGACCTCCTCGGTAGAAGCGCTGGTCTGCTGCACCACCGAGCTGACCGTGTCCACAAAATCCTGCAGGGTCGCTTGCGATTGCAGCAGCTCCTGAACGGAGGCGGACGAGCTTCGGATCTCCGTCACGAACTGCTCCATCTCCCCTTTGACGTTCTGGAAGATGCCTGCGGCTTCTTTGACGGCTTCGGTTTGTGCCGCAAACAGCGGCGCAATTCCCGTCAATACCTCCACCGTTTGTCCTATTGCCTCCTGGATTTCCTCGGTGATCGCCGATACGGTTTGGATCGATTCCCCCGAAGCGGCAGCCAGCTCGCGGATCTCCCCGGCAATGACCATAAAGCCTTTGCCGGCTGCCCCGGCACGGGACGCTTCAATCGAAGCATTTAACGACAAAATGTTCGTTTGCTTGGTCATCTCCACCATCGGGGCAAGGATCGAGCGGATCGACTGAGTGCTTCGGCTGAGCTTCGCCGAATTCTCCTCCAACAGCGCTGTCATCTGCGACACGGCTTCCGTCTTCTCCACCAGCTCCTCCATATGCGCTTCCCCATTGCGGCTGACCTCGATGACACGACCGGCGGATTCGTCCATCGCCGCGTTCAGACGAGCCACTCGGCTCATTTGATCACCGATCTGCTCCGCAGTCTCGGTGCCCTTGTCCGCCTCCACGGCCAAGCTTTCAGCTCCGGCGGCGATTTCTCCGGTCGCCTGCGCAATCTCGGCGGCAGTCTGCGACGTATCGCGCGACGCCCTCGTTAAATTCTCCGCCGTAGCCAGCAGCTCCACGGCGGATTCATTGGTCCGTTCCACGAGCCGTGAAATTTGCTCGAGCATCCGGTTAAAGCTGTGCCCCAGCCTGCCGATTTCGTCATTTCCTTTAAAATGCGTCCGCACTTGCAAATTGCCGCGTTCGCCTTCCTCCATTAATCGGCACAGCTTCTCCAAGGGCCGGCCGACCATGCGCACCAGGAAATAGCCGATCAGAGCCGCAACGACCACGGCGCCCAGAAGCACGAACAACATGACGACAAGCAGCCGATCCGTCGCACTCAAAAAGTCGTTCTCCGGAGCATATCCAACAATCCGCCAGTTGACTGTTTGCAGCGGTCGGAACACGACCAGTTGCTGAATTCCTTGCTCATCTGCTGCTTGGAACGAGCTTTCTCCCGATTCCGCCTGTCGGGCCTCCACCTTGATGACGGATTCCGTCTCCAGAAGTGCAGGATCGTTCGCATGGACAATCCGATTATCGGCGGTAAGCACCCGCACCTGCCCGGTCTTCCCGATCTGAAGGTTGCCTAAAATATCCCCCAATGCCTGCGCCTTAATCTCAAACAGCAGGATATATTCCGCCTCCGGGTGATTGATATTCCTTAGCAAGCGGGCCATCGTGATCGTCGGCTCGGTATAAGCGTTAAAGAAGCCCTTCTGTAACGCCGGGAACCACACGGGCTCGCCGGTTGCTTCCAATACCTCCCTCACCCGGATTTCCACCGCCTCATCCGTACGCACCGAACTGACCCCTGAAGATTTGTACGACTTCACGTCTTCCAAGTCCTTAGAAACAAGACGCACTCCTGAAGACGTTCATCGGCACTCTTCAACGCGTCAAGCTTCTTGCGGATCCGGTCCTCGGCTTGCGTCTTCACAACGGTTCCGATTCCCGGCTGGTTCACCGTCTCCAGATCGCTCCGCAGCGTCTGATCAACAGCCAATTGCCGCGACGTAGCCTCATATTGTTCGAACAGGAAGTCGAGCTTGTCCGCTGCCTGCTCCACCGCCTGAGTGGAGGCGGAAGCCACTTGCTCCCGGATGATCTCCCTGGACGCTCGGTAAGAGCTGAACCCCAGCACCACCGACAACACCACGACTGCCGCAAATACGATCACAAACATCTTTAGGCCCACGGAATTCCAGTGCCGCCCACCGCGAAGCTTATTCATTTCCGCATCCCCTTTTGTTTTATGTATAAAAAGGGTATAGCCCCGCTTTGACTGAGGCTATACCCAGGTGTTGATCAACTCTAGCTGCATTATCCTTTGCTGGCGCCCGAAGTTAAGCCGTCAACAAGCAGCCGCTGCAGGAACATAAACAGGATCGTGATCGGAAGCGCGATCAGAACCGCCCCTGCGGCAAACAGCGTAAAGTTGCTGTTCTGATTGCTGCTGACCATATCCCACATCCCGACGGCCAGCGTCCAGTTTTCCTTCGTTCGCAGGACGAGCCGGGCAAAGATGAAGTCAACCCAGGGACCGACAAATTGGGTTAGCGCCATATACGTCAGCATCGGCTTGGACAACGGCAGAATGATGCGCCGGAAGATCAGGAAGTTGCTCGCTCCATCGATCCGTGCCGCTTCATCCAGCGATCGCGGAATCGTATCGAGGAAGCCTTTGGCGATAAACGTGCCGCCCAGCGGGGCCCCCGCCGCATATACGATGATCAGAGCCAAATGCGTATCCAGCAGCTGCATCTCCCGCAGCAGCAGATAGATGGCGATCATACTCATGAATCCCGGGAACATCCCCAGCACGAGCAGACCGGAAAGCGCCGTTTTGCGTCCGCGGAACCGGAACCGGGAGAGCGCATAGCTCGTAAGCAGCGTCAGCAGCACGCCCAGAATCATGGAGCAGACCGCAATTTTTAACGTATTCAGGTACCAGGTGCCAAATAGATAGGTTTTAGATGTAAATAGTTCCTGATAATGATCAAACGTAAATTTTTCCGGAATCAACGTCTTGCTGTACAGCGATTTACCCGGCCGCAACGAACCGAAGACGACCCAAAGCACAGGGTAGACGGCGGCAATACACAGCAGGATCAGCACGATGTAGCTGGCGCCCAGACGAATCGCATTTCGTATTTTCCGTCTGCTCATTGGATCATATCCTCCTCTTTAAACGACTTGGTTCTGCGGTAGTTGTAAATCGAGAACGAAGCGATAATGATGAAAATGATGATCCCGATCGCAGAGGCCATGTTGTATTTGTTTTGGTTCAACGTCAGCTTGTACAGCCACGTCACCAGGAGGTCGGTTGCCCCGGCATATTGATAATCGCCTTTGACCGGATCGCCGCCCGTCAGCAGGAAGATCGCGTTAAAGTTGTTGATGTTCCCGGCAAATTGGGTAATCAGCGTAGGCGCCGTCGTAAACAGGATCATTGGCAGCGTAACGATCTTAAATTTCTGGAACCCGGTTGCTCCATCCACTTCCGCTGCCTCGTACAAATCCTTGGGAATCGTCGTCAGCACGCCCAGAATCAGCAGCATGGAGACCGGAATCCCAACCCACATGTTCACGACGATAACCGTCACTTTCGCCCAGAACGGGTCGGTTAACCACGGCAGCCCGCCCAGACCGAAATAACTAAGATATTGGTTGATTGGACCAAACTGACCGTTAAACATATTTCTCATGACAAGCAGCGAAATCAGCTGCGGAATTGCGTAAGGAAGAATTAAAATTGTTCTCCATAGCCCTTTAAAGCGAATGCCCTTCTGATTAATCAGCAACGCGACAAGCATACCGCCAAAATAAGTTGTTACCGTGGACAAAATCGCCCAGATAATCGTCCAGGTCAATACGCCGTAAAAGGTATGGCTCCAGGTTTTGAGCGCCACCAGATTTTTAAAGGTTTCGAAGCCAACCCAATCGACCAGCATCGCCGGCGGGATGTGCTTCGGCGCCGAATAGTTGGTGAACGCCAGCAGAATCATGAACAGAATCGGCATTACGGTAAAAAACAGGATCCCGAGAGCGGGAATGCTCAAAAATGCAACAGCAAACTTGTAATCCAGTACATAACGTACCGTTTGCTTAAAGTTATTTGGTTTCTTGCCTTTGTCCCGTTCCAGCCCAATGTTGCGGGCATCGCGAACGTTCATAATATATACGATGACAAAAACCGCCACAAACAGCAGCGTAATCAAGCTTTGGATCATGATGAAGATCGAGTGATCCCAGTTGCCGTTCATATTGGCTCCGGTTCTTGGCGTTTCGCCAAGCGTAACGATTCCCCAGAGCGCAAACCCTAAGTTCCGGATCAAATAGATCACGCTAAATGCTTCAAAAAGGACGAACAACAACCCTTTGATATATTGTCGATTGTAGAGTTGTCCCAGGCCCATGCACAGTATCGACAAAAGCGTCGCCCGATCCCGATGTTGGTGTCGGTCCATTTCCCTTCCTTCTCCTCTCCCTTGGGAAATTAAGGATGACCCGCCGCTATCAGCGGCGGGCTCAACCTTCCCTCACTGGGTGACAGTTCGTTCTGCCTTACTCCGTTGCCCCTTGGTTCAAATCCCGAATTTGTGTCACGGCATTTTCCATCGCGGCTTTTGGATCTGCATTGTTGTTCCAGATTTCCGGAAGCGCAGCGTTAACAGGAGCCCAAGCATTAGCCATTTCCGGAATGGAAGGCATCGGCTGGGAGTTCTTCGCTTGCTCAGCAAAGACGGAAACGAAAGGATCGTTTTTGATTTGATCGGTTTCCAGCGCTTCCAGGTTCGTCGGTACGGCGCCGACTTTTTCATTCAGCAGCAACTGAGCATCTTTCGTGGAAGCGAAATGAGCGAACAGTTTAGCTGCATTCGGGTATTTCGTAAAGGAGTTTACGACCCAAATTTTAATACCGGAGAAGGTGATCGCTGTTTTGCCGTTGATGGAAGGATATAGAGCAAGACCCAGGTTGTCGCCGAGAGCGGCTTTGTATCCTGCCAATTCCCAAGGACCGTTGATGTCCATTGCCACGTCGCCTTCGTTAAACAAGCTGCGTTTGATGTCCGGGTTGATGTCGCCGCTGTTGATCGGCAGAGCTTCTTTCAAGCTTTGGAACACTTTCAAGCTTTCGATTGCGCCATCGTTAGCCAAACCGATGTCGTCTGGGTTGGTGCCGTTATCGCCGAACAAGTAACCGCCGGTGCTCGCGATAAACGGATAGTTGAAGTACATGTTGCCGACTTCCCACATGATGCCGTATTTGTTTTTGGATTTGTCGGTAAACGTTTTGCTGAATTCCAGAACGTCTTTGAAGTCTTTCGGCGGCTCTGGAACAAGCGATTTATTGTAATACAAAGCCACCGTTTCGGCAGCTCTAGGATAACCGTACAGTACACCGTCATAAGTTGCACCTTGAACGGCAGCTTCCGTATTGTTCTTCGTTGTTTCTTCAGCGAAGACATCGTTCGGCAGGATCAAGCCGGAAGTTGCTGCATTCCCCAGGTGGTCATGAGGGACGATCAGCACGTCAGCTGCCAGACCGGACGGTCCGTCTTGCGTCAATTTCCCGATTTGGTCGGTTGGCGATACTTCTTCAATTTTTACAGGCACGCCGTATTTTTCGGTGAATTGCTTCGCGATTTCTTCAGTGAACACTTTCTCTTCTTTACTATCCCAAATGAGCAGCTCAGCGCCCTCTTCCGGAACGATCGCATCCGCGGAAGCGTTCTCTCCGGCACCGGTATTCCCCGTATTTTCAGTCTGATTCGCCGGAGCATTTGCACTTCCGTTGTTGCCGCCGTTGTTGCCCGCTCCGCAAGCCGTGATCGAAACAACCAAGGACAGCGCCGCGATCAAGGTCAATGCCTTTTTGAACTTCATGACTATAACCCCTCCTAATAATTATAAAGACGTGATGCGCAAACGTTTTCAGAAAATACTTAAAACTACTTTTCCTCCACGACTTCTTCCTGGGATAGTTTAGTATTTCCCGCCCGAAAGCGCTTTATCCATGAACTCATGATACATCATACCTATGAAGTTGTAAAAACGTTTGCACAGAGAAAAAACGGGGGTTAATCATCCTCTTCCTCTGTTTTTCTTACGTTTTCTCTAATATTCGCACTTTTTATATATTCCCAACTTTGTTGTGCGCCAAGTGAACATTGCATATTTGCGCAAAATTTTCACGATTTATCAGCACAATCTCCTATTTCATCATTAGGTTATCATCTATCGTCTGCTTTCCCCTGAACATTACTTTCTCCCGTCTTGTGCAATGGTTTGAACAGTGTTATAATCCGGATCAATGAGAGCAATACTAGCTTTGCCGTTCGGTTACACAATTTGAAGGCACTGTTATCGAAAGGTACATCCTCGGCCCGTTTCTCCGGCTTGGATGTGCTTTTTTTGCTTCCAAAGCAAGTGGATACGGGGGCCTGGCGGACAAAGCTGTCCACAATCCACTAGGAGGGATTCATCATGTTACTTGAAGCGGTCTATCATCGCCCTAAGCTGAACTGGACTTATGCTTACGACCACAAAACGCTTCATCTGCGCTTGCGCGCCAAGAAGAACGATCTCACTGAGGTCTATGCCTTTGTGGGGGACAAATACATGTGGGATCAAAGTAAAGAACTGATTCCGATGACCCTGATGATCAGCGACGAGATGTTCGACTATTGGGAATGTACCTACCAACCGCCGCTGCGCCGAACGAGATACGGCTTTCTGCTGAAGTCCGGCGACGAGCAGATCTGGATGACGGAAAGCGAGTTTACGAAAGAGCGTCCATCTGGCCCTGAGCGGCTGTTCGAATTCCCGTTCATCAATCCGGTTGACGTCTTTACGCCGCCGGCATGGGTGAAGGATGCCATCTTCTATCAAATCTTCCCTGAACGCTTCGCCAACGGCGACCCAAGCAACGATCCGAAGGGCGTATTGCCTTGGGGCGGCAAACCGGAGCGCGATAACTTCTTTGGCGGGGATTTGCAAGGCGTCATTGATCACCTCGATCATTTAAGCGAGCTTGGCATTACGGGTATCTATTTTACCCCGTTGTTCGAAGCGACAACCAACCATAAATACGATACGGCCGACTATATGAAGATCGATCCGCATTTCGGCGATATCGCTACGGTCAAGAAGCTGGTTCAAGCCTGCCATGAGCGCGGAATCAAGGTGCTGTTCGACGCGGTATTTAACCACTCCGGCAAAACCTTCGCTCCTTTCGTTGACGTGATGGAGAAAGGTGAAAAATCACGCTACAAAGATTGGTTCCATGTGCGCGAGTATCCGCTGCAAGTGAAGGACGGCGTGCCAAGTTACGATACATTTGCTTTCGAGCCGCTGATGCCTAAGCTGAATACGGAGAATCCGGAAGTTAAAGAATACTTGTTGAAAGTTGCGGAGTTCTGGATTAAGGAAGTGGGCATCGACGGCTGGCGGCTGGACGTCGCCAATGAAGTGGATCATGCCTTCTGGCGTGATTTCCGTAAAGTGGTGAAAGCGGCCAACCCGGACGCCTATATCTTGGGCGAAATCTGGCATGAGTCCTCCGCCTGGCTGCAAGGGGACCAATTTGATGCTGTGATGAACTATCCGTTTACCGAAGCCGTGCTGGACTTTGTCGTACGCGGCACATTGGATGCCGAGGGCTTCGCCAATGCGATTGGTAAGCAGCTGTCCCGTTATCCGCTCCAAGCAAGTGAAGTGGCATTTAATCTGCTGGACAGCCATGACACGCCGCGCTTGCTCACACTATGCGATGGCAACAAAGCCAAAATGAAGCTGGCCGCCCTGTTCCAATTTACGTACAGCGGAACGCCTTGCATTTACTATGGCGACGAAGTTGGTCTCGACGGCGGACCGGATCCGGATTGCCGCAAATGTATGGAATGGGATCCGAAGCACCAAGATCATGACTTGTTCGCGTTTTATCAGAAGCTGATCAAGGTTCGCAAGCAGCTGGCTCCACTGCGGACCGGCAGCCTGAAATTCCTGCTCGCCGAGAAAGGCGGCTCGAAGCTTGCTTATGAACGCGTACAGAACGGGGAGAAAGTACTTGTCCTGCTGAACAACTACGATGCCGGACAGACCTTTGCGATCCCTGCGGATGGGAACACGTGGCGCGATGCCTTCAGCGGTCAAACCTACAACACCACAGACGGTAAGCTTGCCGTTAAGCTCCCAGCATACGGTTATGCCGTGTTGACTATGAATAACTAACTGAAACAAAACTCATATTTACGCTCCACACGGAAAGTGCAGGGTCCCCCCTGCACTTTCTTTTTTTCTGAGGGGACATCAACGTAAAATACCTTACATCACTTTATCTAAATTTGCACTTACGTAACATTAGTTTACATTTTTCGACACATTCTATTGTTTCTCTTGAATTAACATGCTATATTTGGAATAAATATTTGCGATATATCGCTGAAACATCTTAAATTACGGGGGGTTGCTTACATTGAGTGTTATATTAGTTCACGGTAGTGTTGAAACGAAAACAGATCCCCCTTATATCCAGGGCCTTGAAACGGCTGCCTTAGTCGCTCAACAGGAAATTTCCTGCGGCCGAGACCGGTTGTCTGCCGTCGAGAAGGCTGTTAACGAGTTGGAGAATAACCCGCTATACAATGCAGGTCTCGGCTCCGTCCTGAATCGAGATGGATATGTTGAGGTCGACGGCGCCATTATGGACGGCGTAACCGGAAAATTCGGGGCTGTGGCGGCCATGCGAGAAGTCAGACATGCTGTATCCGTAGCACGTAAAGTACTTGAAGAAAGCCGACATGTTGTATTGGCTGGTTCGGGAGCAACTCTGTTCGCCAGGGAACAAGGCTTCCCTGCAGACAATTGCATCACCGATGTGCAACTGGCTTCCTGGGAGACCGCGATCAACCTCAAGCGCAGCGGTAAGGAAGTGGAGTTTAGCGCCTTTACCGGATTGATTAAAGAGTCGGATACCGTCGGATGCGTCCTTCTAGATGATCAAGGCGGTCTTGCCGCCGCATCTTCAACTGGCGGATCGTTCCTGAAATTCCCTGGACGTGTCGGCGATACCCCCTACATCGGAGGAGGGATATATGCCTCAAGCCATTGTGCGGTCGTATGTACCGGACGCGGCGAGGCATTTATTTCTACCTTAACTGCGAAATTTGTCGAAGAAGAGATTAAATCAGGCCTTCATCCGCAGGAGGCTGCAACGAAGGCCATTCAACGACTCTATCAGCTTACAGGAGAATACGGCGGCATTCTTGTCGTCGACCGCCTCGGACGCGCAGCAGCGGTGCATAACTGTGACAGTTTCCCCGTCGCCATGATTCGAAACGGGTGTATCGAGCAGGTTCCTTTAGTACAGCTATCGAGTTCAAGACCCGATACACCGCAGCCTCAGACTTGAATTCAAATGCCAAGGAGAGATGTCCGTGAGCAAAGTGGAGAAAGCTTCGCTGACCGACCAGGTATATCGGCAGTTAAAAGACATGATTGTCTATGGGGAGTTGCAAGCGGGGGAACCGATTCATGCAGGAGACTTGGCCGAGCGTTTTCAAACCAGCAAAACACCGATTCGGGATGCGGTTAACATCCTGAAGCACGAAGGGTTGGTCGAGATCATCCCCTACAAAGGATGCCTCGTCAGTCAGGTCAACTTAAAAGATCTGGATGAGTTGATTGGACTGAGGCTAATCCTGGAAGGCAGCGCGGCGGAACTAGCTGCTTCCTTCGCTACGCGTCAGGCGATCGACAAGCTGGAGCGTCTCGTCGGTACGAACTTTACTCCTTCGTCTGGGATCAGCGAGGTCGATTATATGCGGCTGAACTTCGACTTTCACGTCGCCGTGGCTGAAGCTAGCAACAACCGTCGACTCACCAAATTGATCATTAACAATTTAGATAACATGCAGCGTGTACTTTACTTGGATATGAAGATCGGCAGCACAAGCACAATGAACGATGAACATCGTGAAATCGTCGAGATGATTAAAAACAAAAATCCGCAAGCAGCAAGAAGGCAAATGGTTGAACACATCCTGGGTACGCGAAACCGCATTTTCTCGACCCAGCACTCTTAAAAGCTTCTAATTCAATATTGGAGGTGTGCGTCATGATATTGGAAGCGAACGGACTGACGAAAAGATACAAAGGGTTAACCGCCGTCGATGCTTATAGTCTCCAGATTAAACCGGGACAGATTCACGGCTTGATCGGCCCGAATGGAGCTGGAAAAACAACCGTATTTAACATGTTGACCTCTCTTGTCAAACCAACGGAGGGAACAGTCTATTTTCAAGGTAAAGAGATTTCCGGCAAAAGGCCCGATGAAATCGCCGCCCTTGGCTTGGCACGAACGTTTCAAAACATCCGTCTGTTCAAAGGGCTGACGGTCTTGGAGAACGTGATGGTGGCAGCTCAAATCCATAAAAAGTCGGGGCTCATATCGACCTTGTTTCGGTTTCCCGGCTTTGCTCGGGAAGAACAAAGCATTCGCTCAGAGGCGGAAAACCTACTAGCCTCGGTCGGACTTGAAAACGTACGGGACGTCAAGGCAGGAAGCCTGCCATACGGATCCCAGCGTAAACTGGAGATCGCCCGCGCTCTAGCGTTGCGCCCCTCCCTGCTGCTATTAGACGAGCCGGCCGCCGGTATGAACCACAGCGAGTCGGCGGAGTTGACATTGCTCATTCGGGAAATCCGTGATCGTTATGATTTGAGCATTTTGTTGATCGAACACGATATCCCGTTTGTCATGAATCTATGTGATCGTCTCCAGGTCTTGAGTTACGGCAAACTCATCGCCGAAGGGGATCCTGAGACCGTTCGCTCCCACCCCGAAGTAATTGAAGCCTATTTAGGGAGGTCGGCCGAACATGCTTAAAGTTAAGGGGATTAATGTTTATTATGATCAAATTCACGCGTTAAAGGACGTCTCACTAGAAGTACGGCAAGGCGAACTTGTTGCCCTGCTCGGAGCCAACGGAGCCGGCAAAACGACGACACTGCGGACCTTGTCGGGATTGCTAAAGCCTAAATCGGGCAGCATCGAGTACATGGGCAAGGAGATCACCTCCGTACCCGCCCACAAAATTGTGTCCATGGGGATGGCTCATTCCCCTGAGGGTCGTCAGGTTTTTGCCCAACTTACCGTGCTGGAGAACTTACGAATGGGCGCTTATACGCGTCCTAAATCGGACGACATCTCTACAGATATCGAATGGATTTACAGCTTATTCCCGGTACTTAAACAGCGAGAGAAGCTGCCAGCGGGAGCGCTTAGCGGCGGAGAGCAGCAAATGTTGGCCATGGGTCGGGCGCTCATGAGCAAGCCTAGCCTGTTATTGCTCGACGAGCCCTCACTGGGACTGGCCCCGATCATGGTGGAGAAGATTTTTGAAGTCATTCAATTAATGAAAAAAAGCGATATTACCGTACTGCTCGTTGAACAAAACGCTTATGAATCACTGCTGATCGCCGACCGAGCTTATGTACTCGAGACCGGCAGCATCAAGCTTGAAGGGCCTGCCGAAGAGCTGTTGCACAATTCGGATATCCAAAAGGCTTATCTGGGGGGTTGAACCGATGGTCTATTCTGCGGATTACATTATACAACAATTGGTTAACGGCCTGGGGTTGGGCAGCGTCTACGCTTTGATCGCCATCGGCTATACGCTGGTCTACGGGATCCTCCGGCTGATCAATTTCGCTCATGGCGACTTGCTGATGATCGGCTCGTATGCGGCAATGGCCTTCACGTTGAACCTGCTTCTTCCCTTCCCGGTGGCGATCCTCCTCTCCATTGCGGTGACAGTGATGATCGGCCTGGTCGTAGAGCGTGCGGCCTATCGGCCGCTGCGAAGCAAGCCGGAGGAAACGACACTGGTCACTTCCTTCGCCGTTTCTATCCTGATTCAAAATCTCGCAACGATGATTTTGTCTCCTCAACCGCGGTCATTTCAAGTTCCATCTTACCTATCCAATATGGTAGAAGTGGGCAATATCGACTTCTCTGTGATGAACATCGCCATCATCGGTCTATCCGCCTTGCTGCTCATCGCCCTTACCTTGTTTATCAAAAAAACAAAGCTGGGCATTGCCATGCGTGCCACCGCAGAGAATATGAACGCTTCGGTACTGATGGGCGTCAACATTAACTCAATCGTCCGTACTGCCTTTATTATCGGAGCTGGACTTGCAGCCGTCGCCGGAGTGATGAACGCAGGCCGCTATGGTCGAATCGAGCCCATGATGGGATTTGTGCCTGGACTTAAAGCCTTTGTTGCAGCCGTTATCGGCGGTATTGGCAGTCTGCCGGGTGCAGCGATTGGCGGTCTGATTCTCGGTTTTGGAGAAATTCTGTTTGTCGGCTTTTTACCGCCGGAGCTGTCGGCTTATAAGGATGCTTTCGTCTTCCTGGCCCTGATCGTCGTATTGCTGATCAAGCCGACCGGAATTTTCGGCAAAGCCGAGGATAGGAGGGTATAACGATGAACAAACCACTCGAATTGAAGCCAAGCCAGACGCGTTCTCGCCTGTCCGGGATGAGAAGCAAGCCTGCGCTCGCAATTTATGCCGGAGTCTTGATCCTTTTGCTCATCGTCGCCAACTTTACGTTAAATGATTACTACTTACGTTTGGTTAATTTGGTTGGGATTAATATCATTCTGGTCGTCAGCCTTAACTTAACGAACGGGTACACAGGCATTTTCTCACTGGGACATGCCGGGTTTATGGCCGTAGGCGCTTATACGACAGCGCTTCTAACCTATCCGCTGGCACGCAAGCCGCTCCTGTTCCCGCAAATGCCAGCGTGGCTGCAGCAAATTGAGTTGCCTTTCGTCGTCGCCATGCTCATCGGTGGAGTTTTAGCTGTCATTTGCTCATTTCTGATCGGATTCTCCGTATTGAAGTTGCGCGGGCACTACTTGGCCGTATCCACCATGGGTTTCATGGTCATTATCAATGTACTGGCCTCTAACTTAACCGACTTTACCCGAGGAAAGAGCGGTATATCCGGTCTCCCCAAAGTCTCGAATATATGGTGGGTTTACGCCATTGTCGCAATCACGATTTACTTCGTTTGGCGTCTGCTGCATTCCTCTTACGGTCGCGCGATGTTAGCCATCCGGGAAGATGACCTCGCCGCCGAAGCCATGGGCGTTAAAGTGGTGCGGCATAAAATGTTCGCTTTTGCCTCAGGCGCGTTCTTCGCCGCCATCGGCGGCAGTCTATACGGACATTTAATTACAAGCATCAACCCGAGCATGTTCTCCTACTCCATGACCTTCAACCTGGTGCTCATGCTCGTCATCGGCGGCTCGGGGACGATTTCCGGCGCGGTTCTTGGTTCCATTCTAGTGACACTCATCCCCGAGCTTCTACTGAACAAACTGGAACGGGGAGTTGAGCTATTCGGAGTCCAGCTCCCGCAGATGTATGGGATCAGTCAGGTGCTCATGTCCGCAGCACTTATCATCACAATAATCCTCAGACCGAAAGGTCTTTTAGGAAAATAAACAGTCATTTCATGCGGGGGTGAGTGGCATGCAGAGCTGATGAAGAAGAACTAAGTGCGATGTCGGCTAGGTTCACTTAAAAAAAGATGGGAGAAAGATGGCTTATGAAAAAAATGATCGCATTTTTAACGATTATCATGCTAGTTTTATCCGCTTGCAGCAACGGGGGGAGTAATACTTCCTCCAAGGAAAACAACGCGGCGTCCGCGAATGGGGAGAGCAATTCGGTTCGCAGCGGAGGCGAGATCAAAATCGGCGCCTTGTATAATGTGACCGGTGGACAAGCTTCCCTGGACGGACCATCGCTGGCCGGGTTCCAACTGGCAGCCGAAGAGATTAACGCGAACGGAGGCATTAATGGCAAGCAGGTCAAGGTCGTCTCGATCGATGCCAAAACGGAAACCATCTCCGCGACCAACGGCATGCAAGAATTGATCGATGTGGAGAAGGTACCCGTCGTTGCCGGATTTAGCGATACGACTTATGTCCTTGCTGCCGGACCGGTAGCCCAGGAAGCCGGAGTTCCTTTCATTACCTCCGGGGCCACCTCCCCGCTGATTCCTGAACAGGTCGGTGACTTTATGTATATGGCGGCTTTTGGCGATGACGCACAATCCTATGCCATCTCCGATTTTTCCATGGACGAACTGGGGGCGAAAACAGCATGGGTTCTGACGGATACGTCCTCCGACTTTACCGTTAACGTTTCCGCATTTTTTAAAGATCGCTTTACATCCAAGGGCGGCGAGATCTTACTCGAAGACAAATACGACGGAGCTGCCGACACTGACTTCTCCGCTCAAATTACCCGTCTGAAAAGTTTGCCTGAGTTGCCGGACGTCCTGATGGTATCTGCCCTTCCTGACAAAGCCGGAATCGTGGTGAAGCAAATTCGTGATATGGGAATCGAAACTCCAATCCTCAGTGCCGACGGCTTCGATACTCCGGCATTGATCGAAATGGGCGGCACGCCGCAAACGAACAACGTGTTCTTCGCCACCCACGTTGCTCTGGAAAACAGCGATGAAAAAGTGCAAAATTTCGTGAAGGCTTATACCGACAAAACCGGAAACGCCCCAGAGAACGCTTTTGCCGCACTCGGATACGATACGATGTACCTGATCGCTGATGCGATTACACGAGCAGGCAGCGAAGACCCTAAAGCGATTCGCGATGCTTTGAACGCAACCTCGGGATTTAAAACTGTCACAGGTGAAATCAGCTATGGCTCCGGACGTGTACCTGACAAGAGCGTCACGATCATTGAAGTTAAAGATGGTAAATTTGAGTTCCGCAAAAATATTACTCCAGAAAAATAAATAAGAAAGAGGTGTATGTGCAATGGCATTGATCGGAACAAAAATGACTGGTAACCAGTATAAGAACAGTAGAATCGACAAAGTCATCTTTGGGGTAGGAGCCTTTGAAAATCATGGTAATCATATGCCATTCGGAACGGATGCCCTGATCTCCAACATTCTCAGCGAGAAGCTTGCTGAACGCGTCGAAGGCCTGATGGTGCTGCCGCCGATTAACTACGGACTCAGTGAGCACTACAACAAATTTCCGTTTACCGTCAGCCTGACCCCGGAAACAATCACCAACGTCATTAAAGACATCCTTAACGAAATCGTCCGAAATGGCATCACCAAGATCATCATCATGAACGGCCATGACGGCAATATCGCACCGATTGAGTTGGCTGCCCGCGCAGTCAAAGTGCAACATCCCCATGTAACGATCGCCAGTCTTAATGATTGGTGGGTAGCGGCTGGGAAAATGGTGCCGGAAGGGACGTTTGACGTATGGAATGGGCTCGGTCATGCCGGCGAAGGTGAAACCTCGATGGGGCTGGCCTTATTCGAAGAATGGATCGAGATGGAGCACGCCAAGGGCGTTGTTCCGGAACTGCCGGAATTCGTCGAGATCAAATGGCGCTTCGAAGAGCTTACGAATACCGGTGCCTCCGGAGATCCAAGCGTCGCGACCAAAGAAAAAGGTAAGCTGCTGGAAGAAGCCGTTCTGAATGTTCTGGAAAACTTCATTCGCGAAATGGACAAAAAAGATTGGAAGTATGGTTTGAATCAATAATAGTCCCGCATCAATCAGCTGTCCCGAGGCTAGCTTAGCCGAAGGGGCAGCTTCTTTTTTGCACCTCTCCTTAACCTATTCCGTGCGCAAACGTTTGTTTGAATTAAAGGTGATTTTCCGCTAAGAAATGGACGAAATTCCGACTCTATAACGCCTCTGGCACGGTTTTATCTATTTACTTTCGGCAATCTATAGATTAATATTACAGTGTAAAGCAAACGGTTCCACAGAGGAGGTTGTTTATGGCCGTCACCATTAAGGATGTTGCCAAAAAGGCCGGCGTATCGCCCTCTACCGTGTCCCGGGTGCTGTCCAATCATCCTAGAATCAGCGAGGAGACCTCGCGTAAAGTAAAGCTCATTATGGACCAGCTTGGCTATCACCCTAACATTATGGCCAAGAGTTTGGTCTCCAAAACGACAAATAGCATTTGTATCCTGCTGCCAAAGTCCGCCGAGGAGTTGTTCTCTAACTTCTTCTTCATGGAACTGATCCGCGGCATTGTCACCCAAGCCAGCCGCTTGGGCTACGACGTGCTGATCAGCTCCGGAGCCAATGAGAAAGAGGAAGTCGAAAGTGTATCCAGACTGCTGAACGGCCGCCGGGTGGATGGGGTCATCTTGCTGTATTCCCGGCAGAACGATCCGGTGATCGAGTTCCTCCATCAAGGGGGTCATCCGTTTGTACTCATTGGGCGCAGCGAAGAATATCCTGATATTCTGACGGTGGATAACGATAATATCCAGGCGTCGTACGACGCCACGAAGCATTTGATCGCGTTAGGCCACGAACGGATCGGGTTCGTCAGCGGACCACCGGAGCTCGTCGTTTCCAAGGACCGATTGAAGGGCTATCAGGATGCGCTTCGAGATGCAGGCTTGGAGAGTCGGCCCGAATGGATTGTCGAAGGTGAGTTTTTGCAGGACAGCGGCTATCGGGCTATGTCGTTCTTCATGAATCTACCGGACCGTCCGACGGCCTTGGTCATGATCGATGACGTCGTAGCGTTTGGCGTGCTTCGCGGCCTGCACGAATTGAAGTACAAGGTACCTGAAGACTTATGCCTGGTCAGCTTCAACAACATCCCGTTGTCCGAGCTCTCAACCCCACCGCTGAGCAGCATGGATATCGGCATTTACAATCTGGGTTACACGGCCTCGCAAGTGCTGATTCAAGCGGTGCAGAACAACAACGACAAGGCCTATCCGAAAAGGCAGATCATTCCGCATCGGCTGATGGTTCGCGAGTCGTCGATGTATTCGGTACCCAAGAAGCTTTGAGGCAACAGGCTGCATTAAACATTGGTTACGAAAAAATAAACGGAAGCACATGCTTCCTTTATTTTTCACGCTTTGTTCAAACGTTTGCACCAATATTCAACATAGAGGAGGTTCATTATGAATCCCATTCAAGCTTGTTTATTTGATCTCGACGGCGTGCTCGTGGATACCGCGAAATACCACTATCTCGCCTGGAAACGGCTGGCCGCCGAGCTCGGCTTCGAATTTACCGAACAGGACAATGAGAAGCTGAAAGGCGTCAGCCGCATGGCCTCGCTCGACATCTTGCTTAGCGTGGGCGGCCTTCAACTGGAAGACAACGTCAAGCAGGAGCTGGCTGAACGCAAAAATAACTGGTATGTCGAGTACATCTCCCAAATGGACGCGTCGGAAATTCTGCCGGGAGCGCTAGAGTTCTTGCAGCAGTGCCGGGAAAACGGATTGAAGACCGCGCTAGGATCAGCGAGCAAGAACGCCCCGATCATTTTGCGGAATACCGGGCTTACCCCGTACTTTGACGCGATCATCGACGGCACTCGCACCTCCAGCGCCAAGCCCGATCCGGAAGTTTTCCTGCTTGGCGCTGCGGAGCTGGGCGTTGCCCCCGAAGCGTGCGTCGTGTTCGAGGATGCGGAGGCCGGCATCGAAGCGGCCCGTCGTGCGGGGATGCGCTGCGTTGGCATCGGTTCGCCCGATACGCTGGGGCAAGCGGATCGGGTTGTCTCCTCGCTGGGCGATGTTTCGATCACCCTGCTGCAGCAAATCGCCGCGAGCGCGGAATAAGCCCCAAGTGTGAATACCTCTCGTTCTTTTTTTACAGACTAATCTATTTGAAATGACTAAAGGAGCGGTTAATGTGAAACAGTATTTGAAAGTGGATCCCTGGTCCATTCTGGAAGAATCGTTTGATCCGGCGAATCATGAAATTTCGGAAAGTATCTTCAGCATCGGCAACGGTTATATGGGCCAACGTGCGAATTTCGAGGAGCAATACAGCGGCTCTTCTCTGCAAGGCAGCTACATGGCCGGCGTGTATTATCCGGACAAAACCCGGGTGGGCTGGTGGAAGAACGGTTATCCCGAATATTTTGCCAAAGTGCTGAACAGCACTAACTGGATTGGCATTAACGTATTTGTAGACGGCGTCGCGCTGGATTTGGCCGAATGTCAGGTGAAGGATTTCGTTCGAGAGTTGAACATGAAGGAAGGTTACCTCTACCGCCGCTTTACCGCCGTGATGAAGGACGGCAAGGAACTGGCTGTGGAAGCACTGCGATTCGTCAGCATCGTACGTCATGAGATCGGCGCCATCCGTTACGCGGTAACGCCGCTCAACTTCAACGGGGAACTGCGCTTCGCGCCTTATCTCGACGGCGACGTCATGAATAAGGATTCCAACTATGATGAGAAATTCTGGCTTGAGGTGGAAAAATCCGCCGGTACCGACGTCTCCTACTTAACCGTAAAGACGAAAAAGCTCGACTTCCACGTCACCTCGGTGATGGCATTTGATGTGGAGCAAGGCGGGAAAAGCCTGGAGCTCACCCCTGCGTTCCACGAGCAAGAGAAGTTTGTCTCCGCCGAAGTCGCAGTACCCGCCGTTTCCGGTGAGACGGTAACGTTGTACAAATATGTTGCGAATGTGACCTCCCGCGATCATGGGCTTGGCGAGTTGGTGAAAGTGGGCACGGCCGCCCTGCACTCCGCGAAAGAGGCCGGCTTCGATACGCTGAAGAAAGAGCAAGCAGAAGCTTGGGCGAAGAAATGGGAAATGAGCGACATCATCATCGAAGGTGACGTGGCGGCGCAGCAAGCGATTCGTTTTAATATTTTTCAATTAAACCAAACCTACAGCGGCGAGGACGACCGACTGAACATCGGGCCTAAAGGCTTCACCGGGGAAAAATACGGCGGCAGCACCTACTGGGATACGGAAGCCTATTGCTTGCCATTCTACCTCAGCACGGCGGAGTCGGATATCGCTCGCAATTTGCTGATTTACCGCTATAAGCATCTGGAGAAAGCGAAGGAGAACGCCCGCAAGCTTGGTTTCACAAAAGGCGCGCTCTACCCGATGGTAACGATGAACGGCGAGGAATGCCACAACGAATGGGAAATCACATTTGAGGAGCTCCATCGGAACGGGGCGATCGCATATGCGATTTATAACTACGTTAACTATACAGGAGATAAAGCCTATCTGGGCGAATACGGCCTGGAAGTCCTCGTTGAAATCTCCCGCTTCTGGGAAGAACGCGTGAACTTCTCGCAAGTGAAGGGTAAATACGTGATGCTTGGCGTCACCGGCCCGAACGAATACGAGAACAACGTCAACAACAACTGGTACACGAACCGGATCGCTGCCTGGACGCTCGAATACACGCTGGAAGTGCTGGAAGAGCTCAAAGCCCAAGATGCTGCGCACTATGCGGCGCTTGTGGAGAAGCTGGGGCTTCAAGAAGCGGAAACGAAGCAATGGCAGCACATCATCGACAATATGTATTATCCGTACGATGAGGAGCGCGGCGTGTTCCTGCAGCAGGACGGCTTCCTGGATAAAGAACTGATTCAAGTGAAGGATCTGGATCCGAAGCATCTGCCGCTGAACCAGAACTGGTCTTGGGACCGGATTTTGCGCTCGTGCTTCATTAAGCAAGCGGATGTGTTGCAAGGCTTGTATTTCTTGAGCGACCGGTACGACCTGGATACGAAAAAACGCAACTTCGACTTCTACGAGCCGATGACCGTTCACGAGTCCTCCCTCTCCCCTTGCGTGCATGCGATTCTTGCCTGCGAGCTGGGATACCAGGAGAAAGCCTACGAGATGTACCTGCGCACCGCGCGCCTGGACCTCGACAACTACAATAACGACACCGAAGACGGCTGCCATATCACCAGTATGGCCGGCACCTGGATGGCGATCGTGCAAGGCTTCGGCGGCTTGCGCGTTCACGAAGGCGAGCTGGTGCTGCATCCGTTCATCCCGTCGCACTGGACCTCGTTCTCGTTTAAGGTGATGTTCCGCGGCGCTCGGCTGAAAGTCAACGCCACTGCCGACAGCATCATCGTCACGAACGAATCCGATACGCCAGCAGCGATCCGCATCTACGACCAAAGCTACACGGTTGATGCGAACAGCCAAGTGCAAGCGAAGCGCCAGTAACCTGCGGCGCTGAGCTGAATTTATTGAACCAACCCCCATGGCTTTGCCGTGGGGGTTGGTTTTTGGGGGCGCCCGGCGTTGCGGGGGCCCCAGGGAATAATAACGGTAATAAGTTCCCTTATTTCCGGCGATTGAGCTTCATTTGAACAAATAGCGGTAAAAAATGGCCTTATTTCGGTCCGGCAGGAGCAAAAAGCCCCATTTGGGGGCTCCTGCGGGAGAATAAGGCCATCAAATACCGCTATTTTGTTCAAATGGGGCGGCTACGCGGAAATAAGGGTCAAAAATACCCTTATTTCCGCGTAGCCCGCTAGCGCCCGGCCGATCCTCACCCGGCCGCGGCGCTAAACCAAGGGCAACGGGGCTCGTGCCCCTCGCCCTTGCGCGATTACCGCGGGACGGCGAGGACGACGACGCCGACCCCGCGCACCTCCAGCCGCGCTCCGCCGGCTGGAGGCCCCCCTGCTGCAGCGGGCGACGCCGCTGCAGCTTCACCGCTCGCGCCTGCTTCCAGCGCGAGCACGTGCTCGCCCCCGAACCGGACCTCCCACGGTCCGAGGGCGGGCAGCTCCAGCGACAACGCGCCCGGGTTCGCGTTGTAGAGCACGTACAGGTGGCGGTCTGGATCGCCACCCGCGTGGTCGCGCAGCGTAAACGCCACGGCGTGCGGCGGCGCTGCCTCAAAGCGCAAATGCGCGCGGATCTCGTCCGCCGTCTTCAGGCGGAACGCGGGATGCGCCTTGCGCAAGGCGATCAGGCTGCGCATATAGGACACGTCGTCCTGATGCGCAGCGCAGCGCTCCCAATCGAGCCAGTTGACCTCGATCGGCGATTTATAACTGTTCTCCACGCCGCCCTTCGTGCGCATAAATTCTTGACCGGCGTGGAGGAACGGGATGCCCTGGCTCGTCAGCACGATCGCGGAGGCGAGCCGGTGCATCGCCCGGCGTTCGTCGTCCGAAACGCCCGGCGTGGACAGCTCGATTTTGTCCCATAACGTATGGTTATCATGGCACTCCACATAGTTCACCGATTGAACCGGTTCCACCGCAAACTGCCGGAGCTGGCCTCCGTCATAGTTAATTCCCCCGGCCACGCCGCGCTTCACCCCGTCCTCGAAGCCGTCGCCGGCGCTAATAAAGCCTTTGCGGTCAAAGATAAAAATATCCCCTTTTACCGAGTCCCTCAGCCCGTCGTTAAACATACCGATGCCCGGCAGCTTCCCGGCGTTGTCCTGGTTGGCCCGACGCTCCTTGGGAAGCACCGTCTCCATCATCCAGCCTTCGCCGATCGTCAGGATCGTCGGATCGATCTCGTCCAACCGCCGGCGGATTTCATTCATCGTTTCGATGTCGATCAGTCCCATCAAATCAAAGCGGAACCCGTCAATATGGTATTCCCGCACCCAGTGCAGGATCGACTCAATCATATATTTTCTCATCATCGGCCGTTCCGAAGCGCACTCATTGCCGCAAAATGCCCCGTCCGAGAACGTCCGATCCGACTTGTACCGCAAATAATAACCCGGCACGAGCTTGGTGAAATGAATCAGATACCCGTCATAAACGTGATTGTACACCACATCCATAATCACTCGAAGTCCGCGAGCGTGCAGCGTTTGGATGAGACGTTTCAGCTCAAGGATCCGTGCGGCTGGGTTATACGGGTCCGTCGAGTAAGAGCCTTCCGGCACATTATAATTCTGAGGATCGTACCCCCAGTTGTAATGGGGTTCATCCAGGCGGCTTTCATCCACGCTTTCCTGCGAGTAATCAAAGATCGGCAGCAGTTGCACATGCGTCACGCCAAGTCCGGCAATATGGTCGAGCCCCGTTGGAATGCCGTTCGGCCCGCGAGTACCTTCCTCGGTTAAGCCGAGGAACTTCCCCTTTTCGCGGATGCCGCTTCTCGGGTGAATCGACAGATCTCGAACATGCAGCTCATAAATCACCGCATCCGTCGGCGAAGCCAGCGGAGGCTTCTGATCGTTCTCCCATCCTTCCGGATTGGTGCTGCGCAGGTCGAGGATCGCCGCTTTTTTCCCGTTCACGCCCACCGCTTTCGCGTAAGGATCAACTGCCTCGTTCCACTGCTCCCCAACCTTCACACGATACGTGTAGAATAACCCCCCGCAATCTTCCGGTACCGTTAAGGTCCACGTTCCTTGCACATCCCGCTTCATGGGCAGCTCATTTACCGGCGTCCCGTCCTCGGTTTCGTACAGAATGACTTTGGCTTCGGAGGCGGTGGGGGCCCACAAGCGAAAACGAGTTTGTTCCGGGGTATACACCGCTCCTAAATCATCACCATCGTATACATACAGCTCGTCAAACTTCGCGTCAAATACCGAGATTCCCCCGGTGACCGCCACATCTCCGTAATCGATGGTGCCGTGGAATTCTTTTTGTACTGACAACGTCCTCACTCCAATCCCGTCAAATTCGGCAGCACGTCTTCCGTATAGGTCCGAGGAATTTCCCCAAGCTCTAGGTAAGGGTTAAGTCACTGTGCCCGGTGCAGACATTTCCCGTCAACAATGTTGTCCATGCGCCAAATCCCCGCACCTTCTATGCTCATTCATCATATGGTCGCTTTTCCCCGAAACGTTCCGCAAGCTGGTGGCAGGAACCTGTAATCATCTTCCCCATCAGGTGGTTTCAAATATTCATAGACAACGTGCGCCCTGTTGGTTCTCATTAGCCAATGCTTCTCTTTCCGTTCTCTGAAAAAAACATCTGCGTCCAATGTAGAACCTTTTTTGCGCCTAACGTAAACGTTTACTTTCCTGTATGTGCTGGATTATATCACCGGTGCTAAGACTTGGTCAATCGTTTGCACAAAAGGTGGAATTACACTTGCGGTCGCTTGGTTTACCCCTTTACCGCTCCGGCCGTAATGCCAGCGATAAAGTACCGCTGCAGCAGCAGAAACAGTAAGATAATCGGGACAACAGCGATCAGCGAACCTGCGAACACGATGCCCCATTGCGTCGTATATTGCCCTTGGAAATTGGCCAGGGCAATCGGTAACGTTCTTTTCAGTGGATCATTGATGATGGTTAGTGCCCAGGGGAACTCTTCCCACACGGTCAGCGCGTTAAAGATCGTGGCTGGAACAAATGCCGGCTTGGAGAGAGGCAAAATGATGGAAGCGAATAACGTCCAGGCGCCGCCCCCTTCCATCTCCACCGACTCATCAATGTCACGGGTTATGGAATCGAAAAAGCCTTTAAGCAAGAAAGTTGTAAACGGAATGGCACCTGCGGCGTAGACAACGATAAGCCCCCACCGTGAATCGAATAAACCCAACTGACGAATCAGGACAAACTGGGGAATCAGCAACGTCAAACTTGGGATGACCAAGCCTCCCATAATAATTGCAAAGCTTAGGCTTTTTCCCTTAAAGTCAAACCGCGAGTAGGCAAAGGCTAACATGGAAGACAGCAGAAAGATAAGCG
The DNA here is from genome assembly GCF_047200555.1 of Paenibacillus sp. MB22_1. NCBI lineage: Bacteria > Bacillati > Bacillota > Bacilli > Caryophanales > Paenibacillaceae > Paenibacillus > Paenibacillus sp. MB22_1. Next base: position 1,837,217 of record NZ_JBLADV010000002.1, on the reverse strand, counting down.
CAAAGCTAGCCAAGGTCACCAGCAAGCTATTCAACAAATATAACGCGAAATTTTGACTTCCCCACGCTTCTCTAAAATTGGACCAGGTCATTTCCGAAGGCAAAAAGCGAGGCGGAAACTCAAATAACAGCGTCATGGGTTTGAGAGCGGTTAGCAGCATATACACTAAAGGGTAAATGGATATCAGTCCGCCCGCGACAAGCAGGGCGTAGATGCAAAATGTTTTCAGCGAGCGCATATGGTTCGCCCCCTATTCCTGTTTGTTCAGACGGAACTGCACAGCCGTTAATCCAGCAATGATCACCGCAAAGACATAGGATAACGCCGATGCGTAACCCAGATCATATTCGGAGAACGCCTTCTGATACATTCTCGTCAACATCACTTCGGTCTGATGCAACGGTCCGCCATTGGTAATGAGGTACACGGATGTAAACACATTAAACGCACCGATAATTAACATCATTTGGATAAAAAACGTCGTGTTTCGAATCGATGGCAGCGTGATATAACGGATCTGGTTCCACGCATTGCAGCCGTCTAAAGAAGCCGCTTCATATTGATCTTTGGGTACCCCTTGCAGCGCGGCCATGTAGATAACCATCGCCCAGCCAACCCCTTTCCAGATCCCAAGGGCTCCGATCACGATCAAGGCTTTTCCCGGTTCACTTAACCAACTGATCGTCCGGTCCGTCAGATGAAGGATATCCGTAATGGCATAATTCAAAAAGCCCTGATCGGCAAAAACGTATTTAAATATTAACGAGGCAACGACCCAAGACGTAATGACCGGCAAGAAGTAAAGCACCCGAAACGTCTTGGTACCGGGGCGATTCTGATAAAGTGCATAGGCGACCAGAAAACCCAAAATCATTTGGCCGGGTACAGAAATGATCCCGTAGATAAAAATATTTCGTATCGAAATCCAGAACACTTCATCCCCGAACACATGCTTATAGTTATCCCATCCCACAAATTCAAGATGATTTATGTTCGTGAGCCGAAAATCATAAAAGCTGTAGATCAAATTCCGGATCAACGGGTAGAGAATAAATAAGGCAAAAAATAAAAATCCGGGCAAAAAGAACAAGTATCCGGCTGCTCCGTTTTTTTTGCGCATGTCATGTTGACTCCTTCGTAAAAGGGAGCGCCTCCCGTACGGAAAACGCTCTCCTGATAATGGACTACTCCTTCAACAAAGCATCGATGGCACGGACTGCCGCATCCAGCTCCGTTTTTACATCCGCATCCGTCATGAAAATTTTACTCATCGCATCATTAATCACGCCGTCGATTTGCGGCCAAGCACTAACCGGCGGGCGAGCTTTAGCCGTCTTCAACTGTTCAAGAAACGGTGGATAATAATCGATCGCCTTGACATCGGCATTCTCCATTGAGGCGAGGTTAACCGGAATTTGTCCGATCTTGCCCATCTCGATCTGAGCCTCTTCCGACACCATGAACTTCACGAATTTCCAGGATTCCTCCTGCTTGTCTTTACTAAAGATCCCGATATCCTCTCCGCCCAACACCTGAATGGAGCCCGCCGATCCCGCCGGAAAAGAAGCCATTTCGACGTCGAAATCAGGGAATTGCGATTGGAACTGAGCCACCGCCCACGGGCCTTCCGCCATCATGGCATAGCTTCCGCTCGCATGACCTTCCGTAACCGCTACATCTCCCGGCTTAAATCCGGAAATTTGACCGGCGTTGTAGGCGTCTTTAAGTTTCGTCAAAATTTCTACCGAAGCTGGGCTATTCAAATAACCGTCAGCCGTTGTGAAGTCAGGCGAGAGTACATCCCCACCGTTGCTCCAAATCCACGGTAAGACGTTCCAGCCTTGAAGGGCCGGTTCACCGAATCCCCAGCTTTTTTCATACTTACTTTTGATTTTACCCAAAGCTTCAAAAAACTGTTCCGTGGTTTCAGGCGCTTGCTCTACACCGCTTTGCGACAGCATCTCCTTGTTCCAGAACAACACCTTGGTATTCGTATTGAGAGGAAGTCCGTAATAGTGATCGCCTACCTTCGCTGTAGACAGCGGGCCTTCCAGCAAGCTGCCGGCAACCTCGTCAAAATCTTCAAATGCGTCTAACTGTTGCAGCAACCCGCTTTTCTGGAACTCCGGCACCCAGATAATGTCCAACCGGGCTACGTCCGGCAAATCGCCAGCGCTGCCGCTGATCTGCAGCTTCTTATGCAGGTCTTCCCAAGTAAAGGCAACAGGGTTAACTTTAATCCCGGGATTCTCCTCCTCAAATTTCGGAATAAGCACCTCTTTTAACGTCTTCTCTTCCGGAGATGCAGTACTGTAGTGGTGCCAGAACGTTATAGTGACCTCCTTGCCCGGCTTCGCATCCGAGCTTGTCCCGTTCGCCGTCTCTTGCTTCCCCTTGGAACCGCAGCCCGCCAAAACCAGGGTCACGGCGAGTAAAATCGGCAATAGCCTGCTCCATTTATTTATCATAGATTGATCTCCTTAATTCTGTTTTTGGAAAAGAATCGTATCTCCGGGACCGATGAATTCAGGCAAGTTCCCGGTATCCTGCGAATGATCCATTGTATAAGCGCCAATCAAGTCAAACTGCTTCATCACGACGTCCAAAGCTTGCCGGTCCTGCGAAAAATTGATTAAAAGCACCGCTTCTTTGGTTTCGGTGTAGCGCCGAATGACGTAACACTCCGAGTCTTCCCGGTATCTAAGCTCCGTGTTGCCGTGCTGCAGTACCGGATCGGTTGTTTTACGCCGAATCCAGGTGCGGAACTCTCTTAACAACTGCGGTTCGGCCTCGACGAGCTGCCAAGGCATGCTCCCGCGGCAGCCTGGGTCATTCTCCCCGGTCATTCCCAGTTCGTCCCCGTAATAAACGGTAGGATTCCCCGGCAGGAAGAATTGAAGGGCCAGCAGTTGCTGTAGTTTGCTTTCATCCTTCCCGCAACGCGTCAAGATTCGTTCCGTGTCATGGCTTCCTAGCAGGTTAAACATTTGATTTAGTTCAGCCAAGGAATAACGATGGAGTAAACTCACAAGTCTGGAATGGAACTCCGCAAGCAGGATGGAACGATCCAGACAGTAATCGAACAGAATCGTTCGCAGCTCATAGTTCATCACGCTGTCCACGCCGCCAGACGCCATCAGGCGCTTGGCATCATCCCAGATTTCTGCAATAATGATAGCGTTAGGATTTAATTTCTTGACACAGGATTTCAGCTCCCGCAAAAAGCTGATTTCCACCTCATCTGCGACATCGATTCTCCAGCCGTCGATGCCCGTCTCCTTCTGCCAAAAGGAAACGATATCGTATACGTACTGCTGAACTTCGGGATTCGATGTCCGCAGCTTAGGCATCCATTGATAATAACCTACAGAATCGTAACCGTCTTCGCTTCGGTGAACCGGGTACCGGTTAATATAGAACCAATCTTTATATACCGAAGCTTCTCCTTTTTTCACGACGTCCTGAAAATATGGATGATAGAACCCGCAATGATTGATTACCAGGTCGAGAATCACCTTGATATCGCGTTCGTGGCATTTTTGGACAAGCTCTTGCAGATCTTGTACCGTCCCGAATTGCGGATCGATTTGAAAGTAATCCACGGTGTCATATTTGTGGTTCGACGTAGCCGCAAATATCGGATTTAAGTACAGCGCATTAATGCCAAGCCCGCTCAGGTAATCCAATTGCTTGATGATTCCTTGAAGATCACCTCCCATATAATTGTCCCGCGTTGGCACGCTCCCCCAAGGTTCCACAGATTCCGGATCATTCTCGGGATCACCGTTACAGAAACGTTCAGGGAAGATTTGATACCATACACGGTTCCCAATCCATTCCGGAGAGTTCACCATGTCGCGATCTCCCGCATAGGCATACGAATAGCTGCCTCTGGTTCCTTCCGTCTTACATAATCCCTCAGCACCCAGCCAGTAGGATTCCCCCTTTGCAGCAAACTCGAATTTATATTGAAGGTACCGAATGCGAGATTCCATACCCGTCAATATCGTGCGATAGTACTTAAATTCCCCCGATTCCGCCCATAACGTCATCGCTTGCTTCCGAATACCATACTCCGGCTTATATTTATTCCAATAGTTTAGCGTGACTTGATTCGCATCAGCAGGGAGCTTTAGGCGAACTTCCAATTCATTCAGAGAAATTAGGGTAGCATCTACTACCGGATCGTGATACAAATATTGGGTCATCAACTTATTACCTCATTATGTTTAGTTTGTTCGATCATTTACCGATTTGCGTTGGAATCGAGATAAACGGCGGTACCCCCGATTCTTTATTCATCCGCGAAAACAGCATTTGCGCCGCTTGCTTCCCCATCATTTCCAGATCGATTTCTACGAAATGCACCGGGTATTTCAAGTATTTGGACATCGGAAAGCTGTCAAATGTAGCTAAAGCCAGCTCGGCCAAGAGAGGATTACCGTTCTCCCAGTCCAAGATTTCGAAAAGCTGTTCATGCGTACAGCAGATCAGAGCATCGGGCCGTTGCGCTTCCGATCCAGAGCGAGGGGAATCGTAAAGCTTTTTCAAAAAATCGGCATGCTCGATCACTTGAGGTTCCAAGTGGTGTTGACGCATCGCTTCATGGTAGCCGTTCAGGCGATCACCCAGAAATTTGTCCCTCTTGGCGGCTGATCCGCCGGCATAAATCATGATGTTGCGACAGCCCAAATCGATTAGATGCTCGGTCAGAATCCGACCAGCCTGAACATTATCGATATCTACCCAAGGTGCGTCCGCTTGCTTCAGCGTATTTTCGCCGGATACGACAAACGGCATGTCATGTTTGGTTAGCAATTCATAATTCCGCTCATTAAGCAGCGTATTGGGGATAATGACACCGTCAACCCGGCGCTCAACCACCACCCGCTCGAATGTTGATCTGCCGTTCTTCCCATCATGATCGCTCATCATCAGAAACATGTGATCGTGATTGTATACGACCTCTTCAATCCCTTGAAGGACTTTGTAAAAATACGGGTTAGCATAGGCCTGTTTATTGGTGTAATCAAAACAAAAGCCGACCGTAAACGTCTTCTTCGTCGCCAATCCGCGCGCAATAGAGTTGGGGACATAGTTATACTGCTTCATGATGTCTTCGACTTTCTTCCGAGTTTTCTCGGAAATGTTCCGATTCCCGTTGATCACCCGGGATACGGTCGCCTTGTTAACACCCGCCAAAATCGCAATTTCTTGAATAGTTATCTTAGACACGATTGATCTCTCCTTAATCTGCAACCGGTTGCATAACTCATTATACAAAACGCTTTCATTCTTGGCAAGCCTGGTTTTTTTAACGAACGAAGGCAAAAAAGCCGCTCAGGCATCTACTCTATCCTGAGCGACTTTTCTATTCCAAGATCTACAAGCTAAGCCGCCACTCCCCCGATATACTCCAAATCCTCCAGCATCAGATTCGCGAAGCTCTGCTTCATGGTTAATCCGCTTTGGACGCTGATCGTGATCTTCAGCGCCTTGAGCCTGATATCGCGCTCCAATGGAGTTTTGGCCTTTTGCAGTGTGGCGATCTGGGCTTGCAAGCTGGTTGCCGCCCCATTGGTTAAGAAGCAGCCGCGGTCTTTGCCCAAATCCACCAGCTCATTTAAATGGGCGATGTCGATGGTTACTTGGAATGTAAATTCCACCGACGCGGTATGTCCCGCTGCATCCGTTGCTTGGACCGTCAGCTTGTGCGTACCAACCGATAAAGAGAAGGGAACGATTTCGGCTACGCCCGTGATGCTGCGTCCGTCAAGCCGGTAAGCCGTTGATTTCGGTCCGCTGACCGCGTCATTTACGGCGATGTTGAAAGGAACACTTGGGGCAACTTGGAGCACTTGGTAATCCCCTGTAAACGTCACTTCTGGTGCCAGACGATCTACATTAATATACAGGGTCTTCGGCGCTTCCTCGTTACCTGCCCGATCCACGGAGCGGTATTCGATCGTATACTTCCCGTCGTTTGACAGTGTAAAAGGCTCAGCATACTGAATCCACTCCCCGCCGTTCACCCGATACTCCGTCCGTTCCAAACCGCTGCCGCCTTGATCCTCTGCGTTGAACGTAACCGTAACTTCCGTCTGATTATAGACATCTGCGCCCTCCTTCCCTGCGACATCGCGTTCCGTCACCGGAGCCGTCAAATCCGCTTCGGTGGTGCTCGGCACGACATCAGCCAAGGCCAGCGGCTTCAACTGGTAGGTTCCTCGATAGACGGAGGCAACCCCGCTGATATCCACAGACGTACCTTCCGGGTACAGCGCCAAAAAGGCATCCATCGTCACTCCGGTGCGGCCGTCAAACCGCACCCGTGTCGTGCTGCCGTCTTCGCGGACGGCATTAAATTCAAGAGAACCCGCCGGAGTCGCAGCAACGACATCCTGCACCACTACGTTGGTCAAGGTGATCATCTGTCCTTGATTCGCCTCCGTCACCGCATCCTGAACCTGCGGCTGCGGCAGCGGAGCTGTCCCCAGCTTCTCGATCAGCACCGGATTCTCCAGCTCAACTTCCCCGTTGTACAACGTACGGGTTGCGCTGATACGGATAAGGTCACCGGCATGATAACCCGCTGCTGTTTGGAAGACGTAAATGCCTCCCGTTTCATCCTGCAAATAGAAGCCTTGACCGCCAAACACACCCGGTTCGGAAGTAATCACCCCCTGAACCGTGACGACCGTCCCTTCCGCCGCCTCACGTGCTGCGGCAATTGTGCCCAGCTCCGGCACCGGCGGATGATCGCCTGGCAACGGCTCGGCATCCACATTCGCGATCTCGACCTGCTTCGTGAGTTCATTCGCGCTGCCTTTTTTCAAACGTAAGTTAGCGCTTGAGGCCGTTACCCCCGGCTTCAGTTGCACGGTCAAATCCTTGGACGCATGCCCCAGGGCATCGCCCGTCAACGAAAACGCCGGGCTGTAATTGTAATCCGACCAGCTGCCGTCCGCATTCTTGAACCGGGCGATCTGTTCACCGCCGGCCAAGTAGATGCCTACCCGCAAATCGGACACCGTCTGTCCCGGCGTTAAGCCGTCTGCGGTCACGCGGATTTGGAATTCCTGCTGGCTTGGCAGCTGTGCTTGATGGACGAAGGCAAACGTTGGCTCCGTTTCCGGTGCTTGCGACGAGCCGTACGAACCCGGCTTAAACGTAGCCGGATCATACCATTTATATCCGGGGGCCGGCTGCGCCCACGGCTCTGGCTGCGGTTCGGTGGTGGCGGCCGGCTCCTCATCTGCGTCCAGCGCAGTTGGCGTATCCAGCACCAGTCCCGGCACCTGATCAAAAGAGGTGTAGCTCTCGTCATGCGCCAGCCATTTCACCGTTTGCACCAGGAACAAGCCGTCGTCCACTTCCTTGAAGCCGTCATAGGTCGTTTTCTTTTGGCCGTTTTCTTCCCGTACATACTTCGGGGTTGCGTCTTCAACCGGCGAAGAGTCACCGATAAAAGCGGCTTTACCGAGACCCAGCTTGGCGATCGCCGCATAAGGGCCTTCCGCCCGACCGCCGCCATTATAGACGCCTTCGTCAACGGCATTGCCCCATGCCGGAACGCCAGTCGGGACATAGACAAGCCCTTTGGCTTTGTTCGGATCGAGAATCGCTACGGTTGACCCGGCATGCATGGCGACAGCTTCCACTCCCGCCGTGATACCAAAAGATTGCGACGGGCTGACGATATCCGTTGCATTGACGTCGCCCAAGGCGTTATAGCGGAAGCGAACGCCAAAATTGTCAGCTAACCAGTCGGAGCTGCTCACCCCATGCATCGCTGGAGAATTGGCCTCTTCAGCCGTCATCCCTTTGGCTGGATTTTCGTATGCCCCGCGGCGATAGCCGTTAAATACCTCTGAGGCGTCCCAGCGGTTCTTGTTACGGTCAGCATTATAATGGTCGGAGATGAAAAATACGGCGCCGCCATTTTCCACGTACTGCTCCAAAGCCTCCTGCTCAGCTGCCTTAAACGGAATGTTCGCTTCAGGAATCACAAAGACGTCATAAGGCTCTAATGCCTCGTAGGTAATGGCCGTTTCCCCAAACGTATACGGCATCGGGCGTTCCAGCGACTCTACCGTAAAACCGACCGCCCGCAGCCCATCGGTAAAGTCGGAAAACCCGCCATCGATAACCCAATCCGCTGCGCCGGCGGTTTGGCCGTGGGCGTTGTCAAACAGCACCTTTTTGCCGGTGCCGTCCGGAAGCTGCGGGATGTCGCCCGGATCCGGATCTTGACCAGGGTCCTCACCGGGATCCTCGCCAGGCTCTTCTCCAGGATCTTCACCCGGATCTCCCGGCTGGTCCCATAATGAAATCGCGGTTACGCTTTTTAATCCAGCAAAATTGTTGTACGCCGCCAGCGACCCCGATACGATCACCGACTTCCCGATCAAATCCGGGTTGCTTTGAAGACCAAACTCCGCTCTGAAACTGGAAGGAATCTGTACGTCGATGAGCTTCGTTTTGTCCTGTTCCCCGGCCGTATCGGCAATCAGGAAGTTAAAATCGTTGCCGAAGGGCGCTTCAAAATCCGCAGTAAGCGATCCCGTCGCATGGCCCACAATGATGCCGTCCACTTCCACTGCTTCGCCGCTGTTCCCCTTGGCGATCGCTTCAGCGACGCTGAGCGGAGCGGCAGCGATCTGCAGCAAGGCCTCTCCGCTGTTCGATACTGCGTTAAGCTGCGCGCCTGCCCCGGCCCGCGATACATCGACCGTTAAATCGGCAGGCTGGGCTGCCGCCTGTGGTGCCCATCCCGGCAGACCGGTTACGACCAATGCGCCGGCTAATAAGAAACCTAACCATTTCTTGCGCCAAGCGTTCGCCTTGCCCTTACCCATAAATCATCGATTCCTCCCCATGCGCTTGATTTTTATTGGACTACCTCCTCATCATACTTATTTTAAAATTGAACATTATTTCCTTTCGATTAAAATTATGTAAAATCATTCCGCCGAAGCATGAACATCAACGATTCACGAAGAACAAAAAACGGGCACTGCCCCCGTTTCAAGGACTGTACCCGTAATCTTATGTGCCCCTTACACTCCCGCTTTCTCGATCATTCCGCGGGCGATCCATACTCCGGCCGCTCCCGCCTGGGCTAAGCCGCGGGTAATCCCCGCGCCGTCACCGCCGCAGAACAAGCCGCTGATCTCCGTTTCCAGCGATTCGCTCAGCTTCGGACGGGCCGAATAGAACTTCGCCTCCACCCCGTAGAACAACGTATGCTCCGAAGCAATCCCCGGCGTCACTTTATCGAGCGCCTCGACCATCTCGATCAGGCTCTTCATCGTATTGTACGGCAATACCAGGCCGAGATCGCCCGGCACCGCTTCCTTGAGCGTTGGCTCCAGGAAGCCTTCGGCAATCCGCGCAGCTGTGGAGCGGCGTCCGCGCAGGATATCGCCGTATTTTTGCACGATGACCCCGCCGCTCGACAAATCGTTGGCCCGCTGGCAAATTTCCCGCGCATACTCGTTTGGTTTATCAAACGGTTCGGTAAACCGATGCGATACGAGCAGCGCGAAGTTGGTATTCTGCGAACCAAGCGCCGGATCTTTGAAGGAATGACCGTTGGCCGCCATCACGCCGCTGTGGTTCTCGACGACGACATGTCCGGAAGGATTGCTGCAGAACGTGCGCACTCGCGTGCCAACCGATGTATTAAAAATAAACTTGCCCTCATACAAATGCTCGTTGATCTCCCGCATCACCACATCGGAAGTTTCCACACGAACGCCAACGTCCACCTGATTGTTCGTCATCTTCAGCCGGCGTTTCTTAAGGATCTCGGTCAACCAAGCGGAACCGTCCCGGCCTGGAGCTACCATCACCAGATCGGCTTCGTACGTTTCGCCGTTCTTCAGTGTGATCCCGCGGACTTGGTGGCTTCCATCGATTTTTTCCGTGATCAGGTCTTCGACTTCTGCCTTGAACAGCATATCAATGCGCGTGTTGAGATATTCGTAGATCGATTTCAGGATTTCCAGATTCTGCTCGGTCCCCAGGTGCCGCACCTGCGCCCGCAACAGCTTGAGCCCGGCGGCGTATCCGCGTTGTTCGATCTGTCGGACCGCTTCCGTCATCGGATCGGTGATGGTGGTTGTCGCCCCGTGCTCCAAGTTGATCGCATCGACATATTTAATCAAATCCAGCACCTTGGACGGCGCGATATAATCGCTCAGCCAACCGCCGAATTCCGTCGTGATATTAAATTTCCCGTCGCTGTAGGCTCCGGCACCGCCAAATCCAGCCGTGATCGAGCAGGCCGGCAAGCATCCGGCAAACTCCTTGCGCCCGGCCGCAGGCGGGCAAAGCGTAATCTTCTCCTCCAAGATTGGGCAACGGCGGCGGTAGATATCATGCCCCTTGTCCACCAGAAGCACCTTCCAATGCGGCGCTTTCCGGGTCAGTTCGTAACAGGCGAAAATCCCGGCAGGGCCGGCTCCCACTACAATGACATCGTATTTGCTCATCTGTATCCTCCTGAGGTGATTATCATTCACATCATAAACCAAAAAATTCCTGACCTCTTCATAGGTATGCGAATGCACCCTATTCGTAGTCAGGAATTTATGGTTCCTTGTAGAGACCCTCAATCCATATTATTGAGGATATACGAACTTGTTCTTTAATCTATGGACTTGTTTGTGTTTTGGAACAACCTGAGTATAAGCGGGATAAACGGATAAGTCAAGCCTAATTTAAATTTAATATTCGTGTTTTTCACCAAAACAAAAGAAAATAACGTGGGTTTTTTCACGACGGCTGCTAAAAACACGAACATTAACACCAAATCCGCCCCGCGAGCGGGTTCGCATGAACGGGATAGTTTATTGTATAATAGTGATAAGATTCACGCCATTATATTAAATTATCGAGGAGTAGATGCATCGAATGGACAGTGACAGGTATTTGGTTTTAAATGTGGTTTTGGTCGTCATTCTTATCGCGTTAACGGCGTTTTTCGTCGCGGTAGAATTTGCGATCGTTCGGGTCCGGGGCAGCCGGGTCGACCAGTTTGTGGCGGAAGGACGGAAGGGTGCCGTCGCCGTCAAGCAGGTCACCTCCAACCTGGACGGATTTTTATCGGCTTGCCAGCTCGGAATTACGATCACCGCGCTGGGACTCGGATGGCTGGGTGAACCAACGGTGGAGCGCATGCTGCATCCATTGTTCCATAGCCTGAAAGTACCTGAGACTGTTGGCAGCGCGCTTTCGTTTATTATCGCGTTTGTCGTCATCACGTATTTTCACGTTGTTGTGGGTGAGTTGGCCCCTAAGACCGTGGCAATCCGCAAAGCCGAAGAAATTGCCATGATTACAGCCAAACCTTTGATTCTTTTTACGAAAGTCATGCGCCCTTTCATCTGGGCCCTAAACGGTTCGGCCAACCAGCTCGTGCGCTTGTTTGGCATTAAGCCGGCCTCCGAACATGAGGAAGCGCACTCGGAGGAAGAACTGCAGATCATCATTAACGAGAGCTTCGAAAGCGGCAAAATTAACCAAAGCGAATTTGGCTACGTGAATCGGATATTCGCATTTGATAATTTGCTCGCCAAGGAAATCATGGTACCTCGCACCGATATGGTGTGTTTATATACGGACAAGACGCGGCAGGAGAACTTGGAGATCATCCGGGAACAGCAATACACCCGTTTTCCGGTTGTTGATGGCAGCAAGGATAACGTCATCGGAATCGTAAATACGAAACAGTTCTTCTTGGCTTATGATCACAATCCAAATCTGGATTTTTCCGCTTTGCTGCAGCCGGTGATGGCCGTCTCCGAAGTAACTCCAGTGAATGAGTTGCTGAAGAAGATGCAGAAGGAAGGCACCCATATGGCGATCCTGATCGACGAATACGGAGGAACCGCTGGTCTGGTTACACTGGAGGATATTCTCGAGGAGCTTGTCGGGGAAATCCGCGACGAATTCGATAAAGAAGAGGAAGATCCGATCGTCCAGCTCGACGAATCGCATGTGGTTGCCCTCGGCACGGTGACGGTGAATCAGATCAACGAAGTGCTGCTAACCGACCTGAGCACGGAGGAAGTGGATACCATTGGCGGCTGGCTCTACGGCAGAAACCCGTCTATGGATGTCGGAGACACGCTGGAGCATGAGGATTTAACCTTCACATTGCTGGAGAAGGAACCGCATCGCTTTAAGAAACTCGAAATCGTCAAACACAGTTCCTAATGAAAAAAAGAACGCGAGCAAGCAGAGTAAATCTCTGCAGGCTCGCGTTTTTTGCGTCTAACCGCTAGGTCGATCCGGAGCACACCTGCTTCGCCTTACCGCGCAAGGCGCCGCCGCAGCTCCGCCACCTCCTCGTCTCCCGGCAGCTCTTCCCCATACCTCGTTTCATAGTACAGTTGGAGCAACGGATCAACTGCAGCTTCCAGCTTGATCTCTTCCACCAATTCCTTTGGGGTCAAATAGGGCTTGAGCGAGACCCCCCGCTGACGTTCCTTCCGCAAAAATAGTCGGTACAAAAAGCGGACGCGCTCTCGGTTATCCCTCATGTCCTCCCAACGTTCGGCTGGCTTCCCGGTACGCAGCAGGCGGGCGCCAATCCTGCGCCAGCCTTGCAGTGCCGATTCCCAAGTCAATAAACTCGTCTCCTCGTCGCGGTAAGCAGCTGGCTCCGGCGCGGCGCTTTCCCGGCGCAGCAAGTTGAGCAGGCGACTGATCGCTTTGCGCCAGTAACCCCCGGCGTTCTTATACAGCCAATACAGGACGAAGCCCAGCAGTGCCGCCAGGAGCAAGCCGCCAAACACATAAAACGCATAGTTCAAAATTTCCGACAGCAACCCCGGTTCCTGGGGTTCCGCTGGCAGCATCGGCTCCTGCGGCGGAGTTACCGCTTCCGGCTCTTCCGTCGGCGGAAGCACAGGCTCCTGCGGACGGGTTAACCAACGCACGATCGCTTGAAGCAATCTCCACAGCAGGCTGCCGATCCAGCGACCAACGCCGGCCGCCAACAACAAAGCGGCAACAACGATCACGCCGACAAATAAGCGGTTATGGCGGCGGAGACCAGCAGGCAGCCGCTCTCCCGAGTCACCGGATTGCGAACTGTAGCACAGAAACTGATGGTTCGTCACGAACAGAGCCGTGGCCAAGTTGATTACGCCGGCCCAGGTGATGAGCGGGACCGTCGCTTGAAGCGCTTCGATTCGCGGGAAGAAGATTCCCGCTAAGAAATAGAGGCCAAGCCCAACCCAGTACAGCCGAAAATGGCGCTGGCGATTCCGAACCGTCAGCCCTTGCAGCGAGCAAAACACCCCGGCGGCAAACAGCGCCACCGTTTGCAACAGCGCAACGACGGTGGAGGCTAGCGCGGGCGTCTGGCCGGCCGATGCGGCGTTACCGAAGCCAAGCGCGCTCGCGCCCCCCGCCCAAGCGAAGGCGGCCGCGGTATACACCGCGCCAAAGGCGAGGGCCGCAGCCCCGCGCTGCCACAGCTTACGCAGCCGGGTGCCAAGCAGGACGCCGGCCAGCGAGAGCAACGGCAGCAGGCCAAGTCCCGCGACCGGAAGCTCCGGCGGCCGAAGGAACGACGCGAACAAGATCCATGCCGGCAGCAGCAGCACGTATTCCATCAGGCAGGTGAGGCCAAATCGCAGAGCCTGCACCAGGTAAGCGGATTCATTTTGATGCGGGTCTGCGTATTCGCCCTTGTCGTTCATCCCGTCATCCCTCCCGATATGTTCCTCCGATGGCCGGCTCCGGACCCTATTCCGACACCTATCCGAACGAAAAGCTCTCCTTCTTCTAGATTCATCATATCACAGAGGAGGGGGCTGCGGGCGTCGTTTATCCGAGGCTCCCCCCAAAAAAGAAGACCGATGGTTCACTGTAGTTGGTTCGCTGGATGAGCAGTGGATTTTTTCTCGCTTCCATTTCGAATTCCATCATCTCTACTAATCCATTATATAGCGAATATCGCGGCTCCCACCAGAGGATCTCCCGAACTTTGCCGTTATCAAGCACACTCTGGTCAATATCCCCCGGCTGGGCGGGACGGAATTGCGGCTGCACATGGCGGCCGGATATCTCCGATAAGACCCCCAACGCCTCCAGAATAGAGATACCGCGCCCGCTGCTGACATTTATAATCTGACTGCCTTCGCATCGCAGCGCCTGCACGTTCGCCTCTGCGATATCGCCTGATTGAGCAGCACCCCGCCGTCCATCGCCTTCGTGCCGCGCCAAGCCGCTTGATCATAATAGGCTTGGCTCCGGTTCCAGCGGAGGGTCATGTTGACGTGGCTCAGCTTACCGAACCGGTGCTCCGCCAACGCCGCCCGGAGTGCCTGCATCGCCGGCCGATAGCGGTTCGGATGAACGACCGTCGCCTTGACGCCGCTCACGCGAACAGCTTCCCGCAGCTGCTCCGCCTCCGTCAGGCTTAACGTCACCGGCTTCTCCAGCACGAGATGCTTGCCCTCCCGGAGCGCCTCAAGCGCCAGCGGCGCGTGCAGCCCGCTGGGCGTGCAGATGCAAACCGCGTCAATCTCCGGCTGCCTCGCCAGCATCGTGCCCAGGTCCGGATAGGCCGTAGACGACGTGACCGCCCGCAGTTCCTTGAGCCGGTCCGGATTCGGATCGCATATGGCGACCAGGCGGGCTCCTTCCGTTTTTTCAATCGCGCCGACATGCTTGTAAGCAATATGTCCGCAGCCCGCGATGGCGAAATTCATCATTTGGCGGCCCTCCCTATATATTTCTTCTCAATCCGAACCAGGGCGTCGCTAAGCTCCGAGTAATCCTCCGGCAAGGGTCGCCGCGCTTGGCGGTTTCTCTTGTTGCGGATATGGCAGGCATCCAGGATCAGCGCCAGGCTGAGTCCCCCGAACAAGCCTACGAAGCCGGCGAGCGCGATGTTCAGCGCTTTACGCGGGCTGACCGGCTTCTTGGTCTCCTCCAGGCTGGCGTAATCCAGAATCGAAACGTTAGCTGCGGCCACAATCTCCTTGGATTTGGCGATAAACGTCTCGGCGAAGGCGTTGGCGATCGCGACAGTCTGCTTCGGGTCGTCTCCCGTATAGGACAGCATGATGACCAATGTCCCCGGATCGGTGCGGACCTTGATCTTTTTCAGCAATTGAATGACCGTGTCAGGGGTGGAGACTTGCTTCTTGACCTCGGAGGCGATATAGCGGCTTTGAATCGTATCCTCATACGTTTTGGTCAGCATTTGGCTGGCTAGAAACTCGTTGTATGTACTCGATTCCGGATTCGAGGCGATATTGGCGACCAGACTCACATTCGCCCGGTAGGAGGGAGTCACCACTTCGTTCAGAAGCACAGCCAGTCCGACGCATGCCGCGATGACGAGGGAAAAAGCGAGAAGATGTCGTCGAACGGCATTCCACACATCTACCATATCCATAGTCGTTCACCTCATTCGATTAATGCCTGCAAGCTTCGGTTCTCAGTAAATCCCGCGGCTTCCTCCGGGATTGCCGCTGCCAGTTTCCCCGCTCCCGCTAACACTCGTTCTCCAAGCTCCTCCATATTCAGGCTGATCATTCCGTATTGCTCGGCCAAATGGCGATAATGGCGGATTACCGCTTCCAGCGAGCGGAATAATTCCTCGTCCGCCGCGTTGTAAGGATGAAGCCAGAGATGATACACTTGCCCCTGCCGGGCAGCCTGGGTCATTCCGTCCTTGATCCGCTTCAATCGAAGCGGATCAAGCCGCCGAAGCAACCCCGGCGGGGTCCGGAAGAAGAAGCTTGCCGGCAGATTGATCGGCAGCCGAGGTGAGATCAAGTCCACGGAGTAAGTGTGGTGCCCGGTCAGGTTCAAGTAGCTGTCTGCCAGCCGCAGCGCCCGGCGGAACCAGGGATCGGACGTCGAATAGCCGCCGCGGTACAGCGAATGTCGGGGATTCCCCCGGTACGTCTTGAACCCGAGCTCCGGCAGTCGGTGCAGATACCGGCGGCGCAGCTGGTTGCGCGGAAGCACCAGGCTTTGAAGGGATATCCCCTTTTGTTCGGCTATGGCTACGTTTGCCTGCAGGTCGCTGTAAAACTCGTCTGCGGTTTGGCCTTTCTCGCTGCAGTAATAATGGGAAAACGTATGGGAGCCAATCGCTTGACCCGGAGTCTGGCGGATTCGCTCGATCAGCGTTGCGGCAAAGGAAGAAGGGTCCTCGGCTTCCCCGTCCCCAACCGCACCGGCTTCAATCTCGGCGTAAGGGGACAGTCTGTTGTCGGCATAACTAGGTTTGAGCTTCGGCAGCCCGGCCAACAGTTCACGTCGATTTTCGAAAAACAACAGCCCCACCGTGGCCCACGTCGCATGAACGCCGGACGTCCGGAACAACTCTAACATGCGAGGAATCCATTCCCTCTCTCGCAACCATTTCGCTCCATACTCCGCTTTGGTATAAAGGTCGCGAACACCCCAATATAACTCGAAGTCGAGCGAAACAACCAAAATGCCCGCTTCCTCCGCCAATGTTCTCACCTCTTTCGGGTCAAGCGATGGCTTCTACCGTCTACCAAGTTGATTGCTATACCGTTTTATATTCAGGTTTTTGCTGTTTTAGTAGCTTATTTTTAAAAAATCCCTCCGCGCAGAAGGATCCTCTATCGAGCCACCACATTCGAATTGGTTGACGAAGAGGTTTTCACTTTAAAGGTGGACGCCGTAATTTGGTTCCCCGTGCAGACGATGTTCTTTTGCGTGTACCCGCGCAGATACGTCGTCAGGTCAATCCCGCCCCCCTTCAGCATCCGGATGACGTTGCTTTCAATCCGCCCATTCTCCGCATTTTGCCAGGTCCAGATCCCGCGTTCGCCGTGATTTAACGTATTGCCCCGAATGACGAAATCGCGGATATTTCCAAGCCGGATCGCGGTCGTGCCTTTGATCTCGCTTTGGCTGCCCATGGTGACGGAATTCCCTTGAATGGTCACGTTGTCGACGACCGGTCCGGCCCCAACCTCGATGGCGGCATAGAAGCTGCCGCCCCCTGCGATTTGGTTCCCTTCCACAACGCAATCCCCGCCATAGATGCTGATCGCCGAATACATATCCGGGGCTAAGCGGCCCTGATCCGCCCCCTTATAATAGTTGTTGTTTCGATACGGGTTGTTGATCGTATTGCCGCGGATCGTGACGCCTTTCGCAAACACCTTCACCGCCCGTTTAGCACATTCATCAAAGCGGTTACCGACAATCGAGCTGCCAACCCCCGAGGCGCGGTTCTCCTCCATGGCCGGGTCCTCATAATAAATCCCGTCTCCGTCGTCCGCTGGCCCAATCTGATGAATATAACAGCCGGTGATCGAGACTTGCCAAGCGGCCCGTTCCTTGCTGCCCCAGGTCGTGGTGACATAAATCCCCCGAGCGACAAGACCGGCTGCGCCCATGTTCCGAGCGATAACGTCCGCAACCTCGGTTCCCTGGATCATAATCGATTCAGTGTTCCCCAACACCACGATGCCTGACACAACGCCCGTATTATACTCGCTGCGCCGGTCACTGCTATGAGTCGCCCCTTGGACGAGCAGCCCTTGGACGTTCACCCGCGAACTTCCCCCGGCGATCGTAAGCACCCGGTTCACCCGCCGATTGCCGTCCAGGACAATTCCAGTCAACAGGATGTTACTCCCCGACACCCGCATCAGTTCCCAACCAAAGCTGCTGGACGCTGCACGGATGATCGAGGTATGTCCGTCGCCCTTCACGGTGGTGTTCCCGCCAACTTTTAACGTTTTGGCCGGATTGACCAGGTAAACCCCCTTGGGAAAATAAACCGTATCCCCGGTAGCCGCCGCCTGGTTGAACGCTTTCTGAATCGCCGCGGTGTCGTCCGTCACTCCGTTGCCTTTTGCACCAAAATTCGTTACTACAATCATGATCTCACCTCCTTTGAGTTGGTTGATATATATAATGCCAAGTCTTTATGGAGGGAGCGGCAGTTGCCTTGATCTGCGCTGCGCGCCTTTTTCACATATTCTCATGGACGAGATCATAGGTTGGCAGTAAGGCATGGTCTGCCTTTAATAATGAAACCAGAGGTAATCGTATGGATGATCGTAATGAAGTGGAAAAATGGGCGGAATTTCACACGCGAAAATGGGGCTGCCGCGCACACCTGGCCCGTTGGGAAGCTCCTAATTCGCCAGCGCGGGGGGAGGGATTGTTATTTTTCAACCGGAGAGGCCACTTGTATTTACCGCCCTTGAATCCTTACCACCCCTTCGTCTTTCACCCGACGCCGACAGATAAGCCGTATAAGCTGACCCGGCAATGGCACGAGGTGGCCAAAGCGATGATTCCGGATTTGCGGAAGGTCCAGCGCAGCGCGAGCTTCGTCTTTCCACCTGGTATTGCCGATATTCGTCCGTTTGTATGGAGCGGTTTTATCGCCGAGGTGAAATATACATACATCGTGGAGCTCCCCTACGAGATAGACCAGGCCAGCACGGAAATCCGGGCAAAAATCAAAAAAGCGACCGCCGCCGGCTACTGGACGGCGCTGACGCAGGACATGGCCGAGGTATATCAGTGCTTGCAGGGCACGGAAACGCGGCAGGGCTTCAGCCACCACCTCACGCAGCAGGATCTTGAGCTGGCCCAAAGTCTGCTCGGGGATCAAGCCTTCCGCGCCTATGTCTGTTATGCGCCGAATGGAGAGCCGGTCAGCACCAGTGTAGTTGTATCGTTGGATGGCCGCCGTGCCTTCGGCTGGATCGCAGCCAGCAAAACGGAACATCTGAACCTCGGCGTGGTTCAGCAGTCGCAAAGCTTCGCCCTTCAGGATTTATCTGACCTGGGCTTCGCCGAATTTGATTTCGCTGGGGCCAATCTCCCGACGGTCGCCTATTCCAAAACCAATTGGGGAGGCCGGGTCACCCCGTACTACCTTATACGGTCGCCGGGATTAAAGGAGATTTTCCGGGCGGGACGCGACTGGATGCGGTTTGTACGCAGATCCCGACAGCCCCTGTAGGTGAGATGAATCGAGCAGCCTGATTTCCCCCTTCCCATTTATGGAAAATGAGATATAATACCTGAATCCGTGACGCTTTGTATTGCTCGATTGAAAATCTGGTTGTTATTGTAAAATGTGCGATTTTTGACGCTGACAAACTGTTTAATGAGATCGCACTCTGATGGAGCGCATGATCAAACAGACCTTGGCTGACAAGGCCTTATTGACCCCTATAACATTCCATCCTGTCAGGTAAAGGCACAGTAAATACGACGGATAACGGGAAACCACGGACTGTTGCAGCCGAAATTGAATCGAATACCTCGCGCATGTCGAACCAATCTTGCCGCCATGTAAATAATATTCTGGATAACCGTACGAATACGGCGACGCTGCACGTTGTTTCGAATCGGCGAGTCATGCTCACGCAGACTCTCCTGGCCGATGATTCGAAGAAGGTTATAGGCAAACAAGCCGGCATGCAGTACGAGATCATTCGTTGCGAATTTTCCTGCAGGCAGACGCTCCAAATCCAAATCGGTTTTGATTTCGCTGTGGAATTGCTCACTTGTCCCATGATCGCGGTAAAGCTCAATCACTCGTGACGGGGCACAGCGAAGCGACGTCCAATAGACGCTCACTTCAATTTCCGGGAACAGCAACACTTGTCCATCCCGATCAATCGTTCGATGAATGACGTGGAACACTTGGCGAAGGGGGCGGTCGAATCCCTTTTCGCGAAATTCTATCGCGCCGATATATTCGACTTTTCCTTCGCGCTGCTGGCAGGCGATTCCCGTCGTTTCCGCAATGCGCAGCCACATTTCCTTCGGTTCTCTGCGGAGATTGGCCTTGATGATATAGTCGGCTTTCTCGCGATGACAAACATGCAAATTTTCGGCGCTGTCGTTTCCAGCGTCCATGCGAATGAGCAGCGGCAGGTCCGTTGCACGTTTGGCGTATGCGATGCTCTGTTCTAAAAATGCGGCTGTTCCCTTCTGGCAATGCACACTGCCCTCACGCAGTTCCACATTAACGCCATAGCCTTCTTGGCCCAGGTAGGCAAAGATGGGAGCATAGCCGTCAGTCCCTTTGTAAGTACGAGATACGCCTTCTTTCTTTGTGCCGGAATTGTCGAAAGGAGATACGTCGATATCCAGCGGCGCATAAGCCTTTTCACCTGCTGTCAGCCCTGTTAATGGAGCCTTTACCTTGCGAATGAGATCAGCGGATTCCTCAAGTAAAATCCGGTTCCATTCCGGCGTCTGTGCTGCGGCGTCAAGACGCTGGCGAAGAGTCGGGCTGGAGGGGACTTTTTGGAGCTGAAGGCAGATTGTGAATACATCGTCTTTTCGAAACGGCTCAATATGGTCAAAGTCGCTCTTGCCTTGGCAGAGCAGGCCCAGATAGCTCTTCATGACATCGGCGTGGGAATGAATCGGTGTTTTCATACTTTTGATCTTTGTATGATTCAGGCGCTTTCTAAGTCCAGTATGCGCAAGCAAAGCGCCAACGGTTGCAAGACCGGCGTGAGTAGAGAGAATTAACTCTTTCGAGCGGACAAATTGGATCTTCATAGAGCACCTCTCAGGTGAAATTGGAAAAGTTATGATTTTCTTTTAATTTCTTTACCGGAGGTGCTTTTTCCTTCAATTATCTTTAATTTTCAAAGAACCTTTATCACGGATTCAGGTATAATAAGCATAAGTATTAGTTCGTTATAACGAACATTTCAACGAATAGCGATAGCTTTCGGCACGAATTGAACGCCTCCCTCAGTCTGAGAGGGCTACATCGCAAGGAAGGGAAAGGATGGGGACGATTGAAAAGGGTGAGGTATCGGAGCTTCCGCAAATACGCCGCGGCCATTTACGCTGCGTCCATCCTCGTCGGGGTGGTATGGCATGCAGGACAGGCCAGCGCCGCAGATACCTTGAAGCTGCGGATCGGAACGGAGCTCAGCAGCGAGCTGCCGATGACCAATTTAAAGCCCGGAGACCGGGTTGAACGGACGTTTACGGTCGCGAATGACGGCAGCATCGCTTTTGATTACAAGGTGCGGACGCGTTTTGTCTCGGGGGACACCGAGTTCTTCGATGTCCTTCAGCTGACGGTAAAGGACGGGGACACCGTGATTTATGACGGCGCGCTGCATCTGCAGCAACAAGAAATCGCGTTAGGACGGCTTGCAGCCGGTGGAGAGAACGAGCTGGATTTAAGCGTGAAATTCCCGGAAGAGGCCGGCAACGAATATCAAGGCAAAGCAGCAACGATCGCGTTCGCCTTCTCCGCCTATGCCGAGGAGCCTTCCAACGGCGGGGGCGGCGGTTCCAATCCGCCGGGCGAGGGGCCGAATCAGCCCAATGATCCAACGCCGGGGAATAACGGTAATCCTCCAAACAACCCTGGAACGAATCCGGGCCAACCCACCGAGGAGCCTTCGGGCACCCCTTCAGGGGAGGAGCCTGATCCTTCCACGCCGGAGCAACCGGAAAATCCCGCTCTGCCGCAGCCTCAGCCACAGCCGGAGGAGTCACCTCAACCGCAGCCGCCGGCCGATCCAGGGCCAGGACCAGGCGATGGCGGGTCAGGCATGATCGAGGAGCTGCCGCAAACGGCGAATCCGTGGTATAACCTGATTCTGATCAGCTTGTTTGCTACGGTCGGCACCGGCATGTTCCTCCGCAAGTCAAGACGGGAGTAACCGATGCGACGCAAACGTTCATTATTACGAATGTCCGCATGGCTGGTATTTTCCTGCTCCTTGGTTGTATTGGCGTACTCCATCTATCAGGTGATCCAGGCCCCGCTGGAAGCGCAGCAAGCCTTGCGGCAATGGGATGAACTGCAGCGGGAAACGGACAGCGAACGCGCGGTGCGGTCAGCGGACGAAAACCCGCTGTCCCCGGCCTTGGCCAGCAAGCTCCAGCAGACCGGCGGCGACGGAAAGGCCGCCGCGCCTGCGCGGATCGCCGAGGATGGCGAGCTTCTCGGCAAGATCGCCTTTCCTTCTCTCGATCAGCGCTATGCGATCCTGGAGGGAACGGGGAACGGCCCCCTCAAACTGGGGGTCGGGCATGTAACTGGCACCCCGCTCCCAGGAGAAGACGGCAACAGCGTCCTCGCCGGCCATCGGGATACCGTCTTCCGCAACATCGGCAAGCTGAAGGCAGGGGATCGGATCGAGGTAGAGACCGCCGCCGGTAACTTTATCTATGAAGTGACGGGCCGGAGAATCGTCGATGAGGACGATGCCAATGCGGTGCAAGCCTCCACCGAACCGCTGCTGACGTTGATTACCTGCTACCCGTTTACCTACGTCGGGCCAGCCCCGGAACGATTGCTGCTGACGGCAAAATTAATAGAAGAAGCGCCGGATTCCTGACCGGCGCTTCTTCTATTAGGTCTGGCGGCTCTTACACCACCGCTGGGATGTCCATCCACTCCACGCCGTTGCCGTTTTGCCGCAGCAGTTCGGCGGTTTCCACCAGCTTCTCGCCCCGGTGGCAGGAGATGATCAGATAGTCGGTATCGGTCGTCCCCGCCTCCAGCTCGATTTCCAGCAGTCGGATCATCGAGACGGTTTTGTCCAGCACCATCCGGGCCAGCGTCTCAAGCAGCAAGGTGAACTGGTCGGCGGAGGCATACGGTGTGATCCGGATCGTCTCCCTTGGCCCGTCCGCCAGGCACGCATTGCAGGCGAAGCCCGCCGCCAGGCCGCTGCGGAGCGCATGCTCGGCCACGGTCGCTGCGTAACGGATCCCCAGCTCGATGCGCTCCGGTTCGATGACCGTCTTCCACATCGAATCGCTGGTCTCCAGGTTCAGGCAAATCATCATCCGATGGTCGGCCGTGTAATCGCGTTGATGCACCTGCAGCTCGCCGGTGCGGGCCGTCGCCTTCCAGTTGATGCTGCTAAGCGGGTCGCCGGCCCGGTACTCGCGGGTGCCCGCTGTCAGGAACGGATCCTCCACGATCCAACGCCGGACGGGCAGCTCCCCCAGCCAGCTGTGATTAGGCAACGGCAGCTCCTGCAGCTCCAGAATTCGCGGGTACACCAGCAGTTCGAGGTCCAGCGGGAACCGCTTGACCTCGGCGTTCATCCCAAACGGATCGCCCGTCGTCATCGTGGCCGATTCCAGCCGATACCATCCCCGGCGCGAGCAGATTACTTGGTGGCTCCGGGTGATTTGCCGGTACGGCCGCAGGTGGAATAAGCTGCTGTGGTTCTGATAGATCTCGCCGGCATGGATATTCAAGTTGCTCTGCCGCCCAAACGTCAGGCCGGCAGCGATGCTGGATTCGAGCCGAAGCCACGGCAACGGCAGCAGCTTGGCGTTCGCGATCACCTCGACCATTTCGACGGTATCCCCTTCAAACACCGCCCGTTCCGTAAAATAACGCCGATAACGGATCCCCTTCAACGCTCGCCAGCGATAAACAAGCGCCAACGACACGATGATTCCTACGGCGCTGATAAGGAGCCATGGCAGCAGCATCGGTCAGTCCCCCTGCTTGCCCTGTGCCGCCAGCACCGTTTCAGCCGGGACCTCCACCTGCTCCAGCGCCTGACGCACCACCTCGGCACCGGGATTGTCCGCACCGCGCAAGCTGTGGCGCAGGATCAGTCGATGCGCCAGCACCGGCACGGCCACCGCCTTGATGTCGTCCGGCGTCACGTAATCTCGGCCTCGAACCAATGCAAAGCCTTGCGAGGCGCGCAGCAGGCTCATGCTCGCCCGCGGGCTCGCGCCCAGCTTGACCTCCGGATGCTTGCGGGTTGCCTCGGTGATCGCCACGATATAAGCGAGCAGGTCCTCCGCCGCGCGGACGGACTGCGCGAACCGCTGCGCTTCCGCCACTTCCGCAGCCGAGGCGGCCGGAAGGAGCTCCGCCAGCGGCTGGTGCTCCTTGAAGCGCCGAAGGATGGACACGCCCTCGTCGGATGTCGGATATCCCATGGCAATCCGCATCAGGAAGCGGTCCAATTGGGCTTCCGGCAGCGGGAACGTTCCCTGCTGATCGACCGGGTTCTGCGTAGCCATGACGAAAAACGGCGCCGCCAGCTCATGCGTCACTCCGTCGATCGTCACCTGCCGTTCCTCCATGCACTCCAGCAAGCTGGACTGCGTCCGCGGCGTCGCCCGGTTAATTTCGTCCGCCAGCAGCACATGAGTGAACACCGGCCCGGAACGGAACTCGAAATCGCCGGTCTTCTGATTATAGAAATTTATGCCGCTCAAATCGGATGGCAGCAGGTCCGGTGTAAATTGGATGCGCTTAAACTCGCCGCCAAGCGATTTCGCCAGCGCTTTAGCCAGCAGCGTTTTTCCGGTCCCCGGCACATCCTCCAGCAGCACATGCCCGTTCCCGAGCAACGCGGCGAGCAACAAATCCACCACGTTCTCCTTCCCAACCACCACCTCGCCGATATTGCGGCGAATCCGCCCGATAATCTCTACCGCTTCCCGCAGTTCCATAGGAAAAACCACCTTCATCGCAAAATTAGTCGTGCGTTGTTACCGCTTTCCAAATGCTATAACCCAAAGCAAAGCCCTTATACCCGCAGCCACTCGCTTAAATCCACCACCGAACGCATGGCGTATTCCTGCCGGACCGGCACACCGTCTTCGAGCACGATCAGACAAGGGACGCTGGCGATCCGCCACAGTTCCCGCAGGATCGGGGTATAGTTGATGTTCAGCTTGGACACCGGAATGCAGGGGCCGGACGCCAGGACGATCTCCAGCATTTTTTCCGCCAGTTGGCAGGTCCCGCAAAGAGCCGTAACGAAAAATAAAGCCTCCCTGCCGGCTTCCTTCCCCTTCTGCGCTGTCTCCCTTCTCTTCTCCGCTTGCATCAGCCATTCCTGCTCAGTGATTTCGCGTAAGCTCACGGGTCCCCATCTCCTGTCTCTTTGTCTCTGTATCCCTTTAACGCAACTCTTACCTCTTATCATAGCATAGGAAAACGCACACATTGGTGCAGGGTGAAGTCCGTTCACTGGACTTTGTACTCCGTGTAGCTCATAATAGTGACAACTATTGTCGTAATTAAAAAACAAGAATGGAGCATCAACCTCATGTCCAAATCGAAACGGCTCATGGAGCTGATGATGACTGTAAACCGTAAACGTAGGTTCACCGTCAAGGAACTGGCCCAAGAATTCGGCGTCTCCTCCCGCACGATCCTTCGGGACCTGCAGGAGCTTAGCGAGCTTGGCGTGCCCCTGTATTCCGAGGTTGGGCCGCATGGCGGGTACCAGGTGCTAAACGAGCGGGTCCTGCCGCCGATCGCGTTCACCGAAGAGGAGGCGGTGTCGATCTTCTTCGCCAGCCACGCGCTGCGCCACTACAAATTTCTTCCGTTTGAAACGGAAGCTTCTTCGGCGCTTGGCAAGTTCTATCACTATATGTCCAGCGACGTTCGGGACCGCATCGACCAGATGAAAAACCGGGTCGACTTCGTGACCCCAACGCGACAATCGGCTTTTCCGTATTTAGGCTTGCTGCTGGAAGGAGCTATACAGCAGCAAGTCCTTCGCATCAACTACGAATCGCGCCGCAGCGTCTCTACCTGCCGCCAGATCCAGCCGGTCGGCATTTTTGCCAGCGGCGGCTTATGGTATTGCCCGGCCTACTGCTTTGAGCGCCGCGATTTCCGCTTGTTCCGCTGCGACCGTATCACCTCGGCTGAGGCGGCCGTGGGTCCCGACGCACCAGAACCGCTCGACCTGCGCGATGTCCATCTCGGCAACTGGGAAGAGCACCTCGGCCGCAAGCCGGCTCTGCTGGACTGCCTGGTCGAGCTCACCCCGCTGGGCGTCGAGGCCTGCGAAGGCCAGCTCGTCCGCCGACGCCTGAAGCTGCACGTCCGTGAGGACGGCTCCGGCCTCGACCGTTATTTTTTCGCAAATCCTTGCTTGTTCAAATAGTCCATCATTTGAGGGAGTGTACTTCTCTGGAGATGTTCTTGGATATGGTCACTCCATCCTTTGACTTTTTTCTCGGTGAAGGGAGGCGTAACCGGACGGTTCTCATAATACTTCAACATGGCTTCATCATAGACGGCTAATTTCTCTCGATCCAGTGGTTGATACTCATTTTCTAGCAAGACCATGGATTGAGGCAGCCGCGGCTTCATCCCAGGTTTCTCTCCTGCCGGGGTACCCAAGCATAACCCCACCAAAGGGATCACATACTTTGGTAATTGCAACTGGTCAGATAATTCGTCGATATTCGCTCGGACCCCCCCGATAAATACACCGCCAAGTCCCATGGATTCGGCTGCGGTTAAAGCATTTTGTGCCATCAGACCAGCGTCGAACGTACCGACCAACAGAAAATCAATATATTCAATATCCACCTCTGGGGCAATTTGATGATTCCGGTTGAAATCTGCACAGAAAATCCAAAACTCTGCGGCTTCTTCAATATAGGGTTGATTCATGCTGAGTTGCATCACTTTTTTTCGCAGATCCTGATCGGTGATTCGAATAATCGAAACGGTTTGAAGAAGACTGGAAGATGAAGTTTGACTGGCTGCTTTAAAGATGGCTTCCAGCTGTTCTTCGGTTATAGGTGTATTGGTAAAAGATCGCACAGATGCATGATTCTGAAGCAATGAAATGGTTTCATTCATGTAATCCTTCTCCACATGTATTTGATACAATAAACTAAACATTGGCCAATGTTGTTCTGTCCCAGGACATTGACATTATCATAAAATGTTTCGCTACATCCGCAAAGAGGGCAATAAAAATGCACATAGTACAACTTTTTGTACCTTTAGGGGGAATACAATGAGGGTCTGCAGTGAAGGATTTGATGAAGCGTTTATCGATGAAAACAGGGATATGTACGCGATATCCTTTACCCAATATATACTTTCCGGACGTTGGAAACACTTTATTTTATGGTATCTAAGAGAAGGACCTCGTCGCTATTCGGATATCAAAAAATATCTTGGCGGTTTATCGCAAAGCTCTCTCACCAAGCAGCTTCGAGAGTTGGAGCAAGATGGAGTCATTCAACGTGAAGTTTATCCGGAAGTCCCTCCACGGGTAGAGTACTCGCTTACAGACAGGGGAAAAAAATTACTGCCGATCCTCGAGAAGATGGAAGCCTTCGGAAGAGAATACGGCGGCTAAAAACAAACCCGATCACAGATAAGAATCACTTAGCTACGATCGGGTTTTGTGTTTTACATCGACAGCGAACCCGCCGTCGCAATCTGATGGTACAATCCGTTCACATCCAGCGTGCCAAACACGTTGTTCTGATTGAACACCAACCGCTCCGCCTCCAGCTCCTCCAGCTGCGGTACCCGGCCATTTACGTAGTCCAATAGGCGGTCACGCGCCGACGCAGCGCGGCTGAGCACTCCCCCATAGCGGATGTCGAGTACTTCCCAGCCAAACGGCTTGTACGTTCCAAGCCACAGTTCCCGGTGCGCCACACGCAACTCGTCAACCCGGCGGCGCAGCTCCGGCAGCGTCTCGTCGGCGATCCGCCGTAGCCCATCCCGGTCCCCGGCGTCGTAAAGGCGCTTGATCGTCACGCCCAGCGTCGATTTTACGGACAGCGCGGCGGCAAGCTTTTCATAGAAGGCAAACATCGCGGTAAACGGTTCCGTCCATCCGCTTCCCTCTCCTGCAAGGTAACCCCGCCATTTCTCAGCAAGGCCGGCATAATAGTCCGGCAGCGTCCCTTCCATGCCTTCCACATGCTTGTCGAACAAGCCGATCAGCGGATCTTGCCAAAGCAGGAATTTCGACGGATTCGCGCCGTAATAGTTCCCCTCGTAGACCTCCGGCACTTCGTCCATCCCCTTCAACGCTTCGAGCGGTCCAAACAAATCAAGCCCCGTGCAGGCGGCCAGCCGCTTCTGCAGATGCTCGCCCGTCACCTCGCCGTCATGGTACCCGTATTCGGCAAACAGCTGCAGCCCCGGCAAAATTACGAAATGATTCGCCTCGTTCCCGTTGTCGCCCCACGCGGTCGCAAACACCTCGCGCAGGCCGCTCCGTTTGGCTGCCCGCAGCGCGGGGTGCATGGACGACCACGTTTTGCCGTGGTTCGGGGCCATCAGGTTCCACATATGGATGCCTCCCGCAAAAATCGGCTCCGACCCAAGCAGCCGGTGCTTATCAAACACCTCTTTGTACGCGTTCTCGTCCGTCCCCCAGTAGTTCCAGTAAACGAACCGGAGGCCTTTCGGGATTTTGGCCATATTTTCCTCAGAAAAATCCGCCTCCATGTTATACAACCCGCCCTGCACGTCGTTCGACAGCAGGTTGAAATACATGTCGCTCCAGATCATCGGCTCCAGCCCCAGCTTCCCGGTGATCTCCATCACCCGCCCGACATGCTCGTTCATGACCTCGAATCGGTCGCGGAAGCCGTTGTCCCGCAAATACCGGCCAAGTCCCACCTGAAACGCTTCATCCATGCCGATATGGATCCGCTTTGACCGGAACGGCGCCGATGCCGCCCGAATCGCCTGCTCCAGGAATTCGTACGTTGCCGGCGCACCCGGCAGCACGATGTCCGGATGGTCGCGCAGCGGCTCCGCATACTGCCATTTCAGCGCATGAAATAAATGCCCCAGCGTCTGAATGCACGGGATCATCTCGATGCCAAACAACGCCGCGTAATCGTCGCATTCCCGCAATTCCTCCGCAGTGTACCGTCCCCGCATATACCCGAAGTAAGGAAGTTCCGGCACTTCGTACGTGTCCTCGGTGTACATCATCAGCCCGTTCAGTCCCATGACCGCCATATAGCGCAGCATCTGCTTGATCGCATCCACCCGCATCACCGCATTGCGCGACGCGTCCAGCATCGCCCCGTTGTAATCGAAGCTCGGCCGCTCAGTTAGATCAAATGACTCTTTCGTCTTGGCATGCTCCACAAACAACCCCAACGCGCGGAAAAAATGAATCTTCTCCACATATTCAATCCGACCTTTCCCGCCGCTCAGCGAGACCCGCAACTGTCCTGCATCTGGAGACAAGCGCACAACTTCCACCGGTAATCCCGAAGGGTCCATTTGGAATCCGAGCTGGGCCTCCAATTCTTTTACGCCATGAACTAATCCCTCGTCCCATCCTTGAAAAAAAAAGCTTCATCCCGTGAACCTCCTCATATAGTGTAAACCCCTGCGCCCAGAGACTCACTGTCCGCCTTCGCGACGATAACTCCGCGGCGAACATCCGGTAATTCGCTTGAACACGCGCGAAAAATAAAACGTATCCTGATACCCCAGCGATTCGCCGATTTCCTTGACGCTTTTCTCCGTGTTCATCAGGACGTTCTTGGCCTCGGCCACCTTCAGTCGGTGAATGAATTCATTCAGCGGATAACCCGAATATTCGTGCACGATCCGCCGCAACGTCGACATCGAAATATGATGCCGCGCCGCCAGCTCCTCCGGCGTTGGACCGGCATACAGCGAAGCGGCAATGTCCTCGATGACCTTCATCACGAACCGACCCCGGTTTCCGGCTTCCGCCTGATCCGCCTGCGACACCAGCTCGTACAGGAACGACTCCAGCATTAGAGAAGCTCGGTCGAGATTGCTCGGCACACCGCTGTCGATCAACATGAACATGAGCTCCATCCGGTTAATGAGGGAGTCGTCGATCGTTGCTTTTTTGACCTGGTCGGGGTGTTGCAGCCAGCTGCCAAGCCATTCCTCCACCCTTGAGCCTTCCACCGTGAAATAATACTCGTCCCAATGCCCTTCCGCGTGTGGACCATACTGAAACGTTTCGTCCGGATACAGGCAAAACCAGGATCCTGCCGTAACCTCCTGCCTTTCCGCGTTGCCGGCCTGGTAATACCCGCTCCCGCCCGTGATCACCACAAACGCCCAATACCGAAACTTTGCGTCTGCACGCTGCATCGTGCGCCCGGGCAGATGACCGGCGTTAACGACGGATAACGATTGGATTTTGCGCCGGCTCGCATCCACCGCGGGATTAAACAAACGAATCGGCTCAGGACTGATCATATAATCCAGATATTTTGTCATCCTGAACATTCTCCCTTTTAAATCGCTGTGCTAAATTAGGGGTGCCTAAACATAGATTTGAATAAATAAAACATATCCTAGCGAATGAATGCTCTCATTGTAGCAAACTCGCGCGGAGAACGAAAGGGTGCACTTGCGAAAAATGAGCCAACTGAACATCGGCCTGGTCGGCACAGGTTCCATTTCCGAGTCCCATCTGCAAGCCTACCGTGCCAACCCGCGGGCCAAGTTGCTCGCCATCTGTGACGTGAACGAGGAACGGGCTCGGAGCATGGCAAGCAAATACGACATCCCGCACTTTTACACGGATTACCGCGAGATGTTCGCCAATCCGGAAGTCCAGGCAGTCAGCATCTGCACCTGGAACAACACCCACGCCCCGATTAGTATCGCCGCTTTGGAAGCCGGCAAGCAGGTTCTCTGTGAGAAGCCGCTCTGCATCACGGTGGACGAGGCTCTGCAAGTACAACAAGCCGTCGAGCGGACCGGTAACCTGCTGCAGGTCGGTTATGTACGGCGGCACGCCTCCAACATCGCGGTGCTGAAGAAATTTATCGATGCCGGAGACCTCGGCGAGATTTATTATGCCAAAGCAAGCCTCTTGCGTCGGCTTGGCAATCCCGGCGGCTGGTTCGCCGACAAGTCGCGCTCCGGCGGCGGCCCGCTGATCGACATTGGCGTGCACGCCATCGATCTGTGCTGGTACCTGATGGGCCGGCCGAAAGTCAAATCGGTGAGCGGCAACACCTATGCGAAACTGGGGAATCGTTCGAACATCGAGAACTACTCGTTTTACCAAGCCGCGGACTATGATGCCTCCCTCAACACGGTTGAGGATATGGCCAATGCGTTAATCCGCTTCGAGAACGGCGCGTCGCTCATCGTGGACGTCAGCTTCTCCTTGCATGCCAAGCAAAATTCAGCGCTGATCAACATCTATGGCGACAAGGGCGGCGCCGAAATTGAACCGACGTTGTCGATGGTGACCGAGCGCCACAACACGATCGTGAATATCGAACCGCAGATCACTGCGCCAGGCTTTGACTTTAGCGGAGCCTTCCAGAATGAAATCAACCACTTTGTAGCCAGCTGCCTAGATGGTGTCCCGCCGATCAGCCCAGTGGAGGACGGCGTGGAGATGATCAAAATCCTGAACGCGATATACGATTCGGCCGCCGAAGGCCGTGAAATTCATTTTTAATCTTATGAAGCCCAAGGAGGCGTGAGCACGATGAAGCTAAATAACAAAATTGGCATTATCGTTGACAGCTTTGGCGTAGGCGTGAAGGAAGGCTTAAAGAAAGCGAAAGAAGCCGGAGCCGACGGCGTACAGATTTATGCCGTTTCCGGCGAGATGGATCCGGAGGTTCTAACTGGGCCAAAGCGCAAAGAACTGCGCGATTACATCAACAGCCTGGGGCTTGAAATCTCCGCCTTATGCGGCGACCTGGCCGGCCATGGATTTCAGGATGCCGCCGCCAACCCAGCCAAAATCGAAAAGTCCAAGCGAATTCTCGATCTGGCGGTTGAGCTGGGCACCAACGTGGTGACCACGCATATCGGCATCGTGCCGGAGGACACCAACAGCCCAATTTACGCGGCGATGCAGCAGGCTTGTGAGGAGCTGGGCGTGTATGCGAAGAGCCTGAACGCTTATTTTGCCATCGAGACCGGACCTGAACCAGCTGCCCATCTAAAAAGCTTCCTGGACACCCTCAGCACCAACGGTGTCTCCGTCAACTTCGACCCGGCCAACATGGTGATGGTCACCGGGGATGACCCGGTTCAAGGCGTCAAGATCCTGAAAGACTACATCGTCCATACGCACGTCAAGGACGGCGTTCGCCACCGCACGGTGGATCCGCGCGACGTGTACGGCTTCCTCGGCTACGATGCGATGAGCCACGAGAAAATCGCCGATATGGCCGCCTCCGGTGCGGGCTTCGAGGAGGTGCCGCTGGGCAAGGGCAGCGTCGACTTCCCGGCGTATTTCGCCGCCCTGCAAGAAATCGGCTACACCGGCTACCTGACGATCGAACGCGAAGTCGGCGACAACCCGGAGGAGGATATCCGTCAGGCGGTGAAGTTTATTCAGTCGTTCCGGGGATAAGTTGGTTGCCGCAACATAGAGAGCAGCCGGTCTCACCGCTGTACGCAACGGACCCTAATGACCTTATTGGCCACTTTTCTGGCAATTCCCCGCTGTAACGGACTCCAGCGACCTTATTAGGCCCAGCGTTAGGCGATTTGATCGGATTTAGCCAAAATAAGGTCTCCTCAGTCCGTTAAATAAATTCATCGCCCCAAAACGGGCAAATAACGCTTCTGGAGTCCGTTAGCTTGGAACTATCACTAAAGGAGATGGACCTTTCATGAAACTGGGAGTCAGTTCATACAGCCTCTATCAAGCGATGCAGGCCGGATCGATGACGCTGCTGGAGGTCATCGATTGGGTCGCCGACATCGGCGGCGAGCATATCGAAATCGTGCCGCTGGGGTTTAACTTCAACGACGATCCGGGTCTCATCGAGCGGATCCGCGAGCGCGCGGTACAGGCCGGCATCGTCGTGTCCAACTATGCGATCGGCGCCAACTTCATCGTCGACTCGGAAGAGGCTTATGCGGCAGAGATCGCCCGCGTCAAACGCGAGGTCGACCATGCCCATGCGCTTGGCGTCAAGCTGATGCGGCATGACGTCGCCTCCCGGCAGGACACCTCGATTATCCGGTTCCAGGAGGACCTGCCGCGGATCGCGAACGCCTGCCGGGAAATCGCCGATTACGCCGCGCAGTACGGCATCACAACCAGCCTGGAAAACCATGGCTACTACGTGCAGGCCACTGACCGGGTGCAAGCGGTGATCCATGCCGTCGACCGGCCAAACTACAAGACGACGCTTGACGTCGGCAACTTCGTTTGCGTTGATGAGAACCCCGTCGTCGCCGTGAAAAAGAACATCGGCTACGCCTCAATGGTCCACGTCAAGGACTTCTACATCCGGCCCGAAAACCGCGACCCCGGCGCCGGCTGGTTCCGCAGCTCGGGCGGCCAGTACCTGCGCGGCGCCATCGCCGGCCAGGGCGATCTCGACCTGTGGGAGATCCTGCGCATCGTGAAGGCTTCCGGCTACGACGGCTACCTCTCCATTGAATACGAAGGCATGGAGGACTGCCGCCAAGGCACCCGCATCGCCTTCGACAACGTCCGGCGCATCTGGGACGAGGTATAGGCTCAACTCGAACTCCCCGGACACATCGCTCGATTTCGTATACAGTGTTGTGTCAGTAAGGTGAGGTATACTTTGGTATGCCTCATTTTTTATTAGTTTGTTTATGCTGGAGGGTGTAGCCCCTTGCTGTTCGGGAGCTTTTGCATGATTATCCCATTGAATCAGGTGACCACCTAGAGATCAACCATGGCCACTTCTAGCTCACCTTCTCTTGCCACCACCATCCCCATCCCCATCGCCCACACTCTCGCCTTTTCCCTGATCCCTTACCTCATCCATTACTTCATCCCTAATCTCATCCCTAACCATACTCTTCCTTTGACCCTACCCTAATCATCGGTCCCCCATTTTCTTCACTCCCCCTTCGTTTGCCTTCCACTACTCCTTCGTGCCTTCCACTCACCCTTCACCCTTCACTCGCCGTCCTCATCCTCCTTCCTCCTTGCTCTTTCTCTATCACCTCTCTGAACAAAAGGGATAATCGCGTAAAAAAGCCCCAAAGACAAAACAAAAAGGTTACCCCGCCATAACATAACAAGTTATGGCAGGATAACCTTTAATCCTTAACTTCCCGGTTCAGGTTCAAGCGTTCCCCTGATTATTACCGGCGAACTCCGATGGTTACGATCTCGCATGGGCCGGCTAGCAGGGACAAGCTGCCTGCTGCGTTCTTGGCCAGCGGTGCCGCTTCTTCTTCGAGAATCGTTGTTTTATAGAAATGCTCATGTGGGATATTCAGGCCGAGCGTCAGCTCTGATGCTTGCTTGCTCATGTTGAACCAACGCAGCAGCAGGTCGCCGGTCGTCTCGTTCATTTTGAGCGAGGAGAATGCCATCTCTTGGCCTTCCCATTGGAACGGTGTATACGACGGGGACAAGGTTCCCTCGTGCATTTCCGTTTGGCTGAGCGTCCACGGAATCTGGAACTGGTAAGCTTCCGTAAACGCGCCGGACGCAATGCCGTCGCCGTTATGCGGAATCAGTTCCATCCGGGCGGTGTGCACGCCCAGGCACTGTGCTTCCGGCGTCGGGAACAAGCCCCAGTCGCCGAGCTCGCCCACAGAGCGGAGCAACGTCACGGCGATCGTGTTCCGGCCGTCGCGCAGCACTTCATATTCGTTTAAGCCAAGGTTGGCTACGGTCAGACCGGCCCCTTCACCGCTCACGTCCACGAACGCTTGCTGATGTTGGGTGTTGCTTGGGTTTTCCCACTCCGGTGCCGGTTCAATGCTCCGTTCGGCGATTTCAAACATCGAATCCACTTGATGGACCGATGCTTTCAGGTCAGTTGGGAACAAGGCACGGATGCGATGATCCTTCGCCGTGTTATCGATTGTCGTCTCGATGTGAACGCCTTTGCCGGCCGCCTCCAGCGAAATGACCGTACGCAGCTTCAGCGTCGTCAGCTTGCTGCTGCGCTGCGCTTTGCGGTGCGGATAGTAAACCAGCTCGCGCATTTCTTCGTCCAGCTTCTCATCAGCGGACGCCGGGATCTCCCAGTCATGGCAAATTTCCACGGAAGCGCGGTACGGTTCGTCCTCTACGATGCGGATTTGCGCAGCCAGTCCTTTCGTGGTCAGCGGCTTTTCGCCTTCCGGCTGTTTGTACATGTACTCGTTGCCGATATCGCCGGTGTCCTCATAGACGCCGAGATCACGGTACACTTGGCCCGTCGCTTTATCGGTCAATGTAAACGATCCGTCTTCGGCAATTTCCACCTTCAGGTTCTCGTTCTCCATGACCCGGTTGCCCGTGAACAACGAGGTCGGCTTGGTGGCAGCTGCCGCCGATTTCCGACGCACCCACGCATAGGTGCGCAGACCCAGCGCAGCCACATCGGAAGCCTGGAACGTCAGCTTGACGCGGCGGCACATGTACGGCTGACGGAACTTGTCGTCCGGCAAATCATAGCCGAACAGCAGCCCGAGATCCTCCACCGTGCAAGGCACCGTGTTCCCCTGCTCGTCGACCAGCTCGCGGCCTGACAGGTCGACCGCCTTCATGCGGCGGCCGGTCTCCTCGAGGCCGAGGCCGTCGCGCAAATACAGGCGGGCAGCGTCCAGCTCGATGGACACTGTGCCCGTGCGGCTCCAGCCGGTCGTGTTAAACACGACCAGCGGCAGCGGGTCTTCGCCATACTGGGCGAAGACGGAGGTGTTCACCGCATCCGCGATCACCCGCTTGCTGTCGTCGATGAGCGCCTCAGCAACGTGGCGGCTCTTCGCGAAGCGGGTGACCATCTCGCGGTGAACCTCGTCTACGCTGCATCCGCAAATGCTGTCGTGCGGATGGTTTTGCATCAAGGTTTTCCACGCATACGTAAACAGGTGATGCGGGTAATCCTTCCCGAGCAGATTCGCGATCGAGGCGAGCGGCTCAGCGACTTTTTCCAGCAAGGCCTGGCCGACCTGGTTCATCTGCTTCAGATACACGCGCGAGGAGGCGGTGTTCACCAGCGTCCCCCAACCGTCGGTGCGCTGGCTGCGCAGCTCGCCCTTGACGGTGGACAGCTCGCGGCCTTCCAGCGCCGCTTCCAGCTCGCGCAAATAATCCGGGAAGTTCGAATGGATGAACTTCGTGTCCGGGTACAGCTTCTCCGCCGTACGAATCGCTTCCGGCAGGTCCAGTTGCAGCGGCTGATGGTCGCAGCCGTTCATGAAGAGCAGCTCGCCGGTGGCTGCGTATTTCTCCGCATCCGCCAGCTTGCGATCCCAGAACGCCTTCGCTTCCGCTTCGTCCACCGGCACCTCATTGCCGTTGGAATACCAGTTGGCGAACAGGATCCCCAGCACCTTGGAGCCGTCCGGTCCTTCCCAGATCAGCTCTGAGAAGGAGGACTCATACCCGCCGTCGGATACGGTATTGTTGAAGCCGGTCGGCTTCACGCCGCGGCCAAAAAAGGCGTTACGAATCCCGGATTGCAACATCAATTGCGGGATTTGCCCGACGAGGCCGAAGGTGTCGGGGAAATAGCCGATCTTCGCGGGCGCACCGTATTTTAACGCGTCCTGATGGCCGATTTGCATGTTGCGGATATTCGCTTCTCCGCTCGTTAGGAACGCATCCTGCAAAATGTACCAAGGTCCGATGAGGATGCGGCCTTCGCGGATGTATTTTTCCAGACGCTCCTTGTTCTCCGGTCGTACTTGCAAGTAATCTTCGATGATGATCGTTTGACCGTCGAGATAAAAGCTGCGGAACGCCGAATCGCCGTCCAGCTTATCGAGCAGCGCATCCACCAGCTCAACCAGACGAACGTGATGCTTCTCGTACGGCAAATACCATTCCCGGTCCCAGTGCGTATGGGAGATGATATGGGCCGTTCTTTGCTTGCTCATTTCTCTAACCCCCGCTTTCCTCCGTGGTTTGTAATTTGGTAGATGAGCTTTTGTTCCTTACGCTTCTGTCTCCAGCGGATATTCTTCCATGTACTTCAGCAGCTCGTCCACGGTAGTGAAGGCCAGGCCGGTAACTGTATCCGCACAGCCGTAGTAGATCGCGATCCGGCCGGTTTCGGCGTCAGTCAAAGCGGCGCAAGGGAACGTCACGTTTGGCACGTCGCCGACGCATTCGTACAGCTCTTCTGGACCGAGGATATAGTTACGCGAACGCGCTTTGACGATCCACGGTTTGTCGATGTCCAGCAGGGCGCAGCCCATGCGGTAAACGAAGCCGTTGCAGGTATTGATGACGCCGTGGTAGATCAGCAGCCAGCCTTGGTCGGTTTCGATCGGAACCGGTCCTGGGCCGATTTTTTTCGATTGCCATGCAGAAGCATCGCCGTTAATCGTACCCATCACATAGCGATGTTTGCCCCAGAAGGTCAGGTCTGGGCTTTCGCTGTAGAAAATATCGCCAAACGGCGTGTGGCCCGTGTCACTTGGGCGGCTGAGCATCGCGTAACGTTCACCGATCTTGCGCGGGAACAGCACACCATTGCGATTGTACGGCAAAAAGGCGTTTTCCAGCTGATGGAACGTCTTGAAGTCCGTCGTGTACGCAATACCGATCGTTGGGCCATGGTAGCCGTTACACCAGGTGATGTAGTAGCGGTCGCCGATTTTGCAGACGCGCGGGTCGTAGCGGTATTCCCGTTTGGTCACTTCCTCGTCGCCTTCGAATTGGATTGGCTCGTGGTTGATTTTCCAGTTGATGCCGTCGTCACTGAATCCTGCAAAAATATCCATGCTGACCGAACGCGAATCGCAGCGGAACACACCGGCAAATCCGCCTTCAAAAGGCACGACCGCGGAGTTAAACACGCTGTTGGAGTTCGGGATCGCATGACGCTCTATGATTGGGTTTTGAGAGTAACGCCATACCGGGGCGTTCGAGCCGGCCGGTTTGTCTTGCCAAGGGATATTTTTTAAAGGTTCGCCGATAATTTTGCTCATGGTCAAGTCTCCTTTGAGATATGTGGGATATGAATTGGGGGCGCGTTCGCATCCTAACGGACACTTTCAGCGCCGCTTGCAGATCGATGCGTTACAATATACCTTCCTGCATCGCCTGGTACACCAGCTGCGAGAACAAGCTGTTCGACCAAGCGAACCATTTGCGCGTAAACGTATTTGGATCGTCGGCGTGGAAACCTTCATGCATGTAGCCGGTTCCGGCGTCGGTCGCCTCCAGCATTGCGATCATTTCCAGCTTCTCTTCCTTCGTTTGCGCGGTGAGCCCCTGCATCGACAAGGCCATATGCCAGATGTAATTCTCTGGTGTATGCGGGCTGCCGATGCCTTTGGCTGCTTTGCCTTCGAAGTAGAACGGATTCTCTTTGCTCAGGGCAAAACGCCGTGTATTTTGATAAATCGGATCGTCTGCGCTAACGTAGCCCAGGTACGGAATGGACATGAGGCCCGGCGTGCCGGCGTCATCCATCAAGCAGTAGTTGCCAAAGCCGTCGGTTTCGTAGGCGTAAATCGGACCGAATTCCGGATGGCGGTAGATCCCGTACAGCTTAATGCCGTGGTCAACCTCAAACTCCAGCTCCTTCAGTTCGGCCAGGAAGTCCATGTCGCGGAAGACCCACTCGGCGAATTCCTGCATTTGACGCAGCGCCACAACCGCAAACATGTTGCCCGGAATGTTGTAATGGAAATCGCAGGCGTCGTCGCTGGAACGGAAGCCCGACCAGATCATTCCCGTATAGTTCACCGGCATGCCCATTCCGTTGTTCCGCAAGGAATCGGTAGGGATTCCGTTGTTGCGGGTAAAGCGATATGGCGATTTCTCGAAGTGATGCTGCTCGGTTTTGAACACTTCGTAGATTTTCCGCATTGCGGATTTAAAGCCGGCATCAAAAATATCGGTCTGCTCCGTTTCCTTCCAATACGTGTAGGCCAAGCGGACCACGAAGCACAAGGAGTCGATTTCGAATTTGCGCTCCCACACCCATGGGGACATCTCGGTCACGTCAGTTGTATTCCAGTGCCAGTCGTTGGCCGACTCGTTAAATGCGTTCGCGTACGGATCGATATGAACATAATGAATATGGCGTTTGATCAGTCCGCTGATGATCCGCTGCAAATCGGGATCGTTCTTGGCGAACGGCACATAGTGGATTACTTGCTCCACGGAATCGCGCAGCCAAGAAGCCGGGATGTCTCCGGTGATGACGAAGGTGGTTCCGTCGTCCATCAGCTTGGTTGTCGTCTCGAGCGTGTTCGGAAAACAATTCTTGAACAGCTGCAGCAATTTCGGACGATGCGCCAGTTTCGTTTCGGCCTCGGCCAGTACATCCTTAATGGATTGCGGCAATTCCAGCGGCGGCATCGGTATTTTCGGGAGTCTAAATTGTTCCATGAGCTTGTCTTCTCGCTCCTTTATAGGTCATTTCATTTGGCTTCGTTTCGTTTCGCTTCTATGATCTTGAGGGCGGTTGGGCTGGCGGGCGACGGGCAATCTGCAAATTAACGGTAAATCCTACTGCTAATTCACCAGTTTCCCGCTAAATCGTTCATTTAACGGTAAATCGTACAGTTAATTTAGCCTCATTGGCCGAAGTCGGCGAAAATTCGTTAAATTAACGGTAGAAATTCCAGTTAAATTACATCCATCCTAAGAAAACGGCTGAATTAGCGGTACTTTTTCCAGTTAACAGTCTGATAGCTTTCCTGCCACCATTCCTGCTAACCTGCTAGCATTCCAGCTAACGTTCCCGTCAACTATCTTCTGACTATCTTGCTAACCATCCCGTTAACTTGCGAGCTGACTTCCCGCTGCCAACGTGCACCAACCCATCTTCACCCATTACTTCAACTTCAGCGTCTTAATTTCATACGGGGCAAAATCGAGCTCGATCCGCCCTCCGTCCGCCAGCGTAATCGGCTCCAGCTCCCGCTCCAAAGCGTCGGACCGGAACGCCGCCGAAACCGGCTCGTTCCAATTTAGCGCCACGCGTTCGCGGCCGCCTGCCGATTCGTACAGGCGCAGGATCACGCCGTCGCCGTCCTCGGCCAGTTTCACCGTGTCGAGCACCACGTGCTCGCCCGTAAACCCGAGCAACGCCCCGGTGGAAGGCAGCGAGCCTTCATGCGATTCTGCCGCCCATACTGCCGGCGCATGGTTGAGCTCTGCCGCCGCGCGCACCGTGTGCGCAGTCTGCCAGTCGCCTTGGTGCGGGTACAGCGAATACGTAAATTCATGCTCGCCCAGATCGGCGGTCACGTCCGGCCATTTTGGCGCCCGCAGCAGCGACAGGCGAATCGTGCTGCCTTGGATGTCGTAGCCGTATTTGCAGTCATTTAGCAGGCTGACGCCGTATCCGCGTTCGGAAACGTCGGCGAACCGGTGTCCGCACACCTCAAATTGCGCCTGCTCCCAGCTCGTATTGCGATGTGTTGGACGTTCCAGCGCCCCGAACGGAATTTCGTAAGTCGCTTTGTCCGTAACGAGGTCGATCGGGAACCCAACCTTCAGCAGCTTGTGAGCTTCGTTCCAATTCACCTTCGTTTGGAAATCAATCCGCTTGTTGTGATGATACAGAATCAGATCCTGCGTGATTTCCGATTGACCAATACTCCAGCGGAAGCGCAGTACGTCTTGGACGGGCCCGCTTGCAACCAGACCGCTCTCCAGCAATACAGCCTCGCCGGCCGGTTGCTGTTCATAGCGCGGGTCAATGTCCCAAGCATCCCACAGCGTAGGACGGTCGTGATAGAAGTGGAAGCGGTTTGCGCTTTCCCCGGATTTCACGATCTCCCGTCCGGCTTCCTTATCCCACAGGCTGACGATCTCGCCGCGGTCGTTAAATTTCAGGCGGTAGAACTCCGTTTCCCACTCGCCTTGGAACGCTTGGCTTCCGTCCAGGGAATCCGCCTTAGTTCGGGCAACTGCTCCCGCTTCGTTCCGCAGCCAAATCGTCTTGTAGCCAAACGCCGGAACCTCCGGCACGCGGACCCAAGCCGCGGTTTCTCCGCCAAGATCCGTCCGCACATCCAGCTCAAGCCGTGTCCCCTGCTCGTCGTATGCAGCCGCGCCGCTCCGATAAGCTTGTTCCGGAAGGGACACGATCACATCGCGCGTCCAGCCTAGGCTGTTAAAGACGATGTACGGCGTACCTTCGCCC
This sequence comes from Paenibacillus sp. MB22_1, assembly GCF_047200555.1. Lineage (NCBI taxonomy): Bacteria > Bacillati > Bacillota > Bacilli > Caryophanales > Paenibacillaceae > Paenibacillus > Paenibacillus sp. MB22_1. Next base: position 1,796,405 of record NZ_JBLADV010000002.1, on the reverse strand, counting down.
GTGGTCGATACCCGTTCAGCCAAGGTCGTCAGACCCTGACGCAGCCCGGCGTTTCCTTTCTCAAAAATCTCTCCATATTCTTTCGTCGATGTCTCGTACGCTTCGGTAATCGCCGAACCCGGAATGATGTCGTGGAACTGGTTCAACAGGATCAGCTTCCAGCCCTCCTGCAGCGTGCTTTGCGCCTCGCGTTGCTGATCCTTCAGCATCGCCGGAGCGGCCAACGCGTTCCATAGCTCCGCCTCGCGGTACAGGATCTCCGCTTTGCGATTGCTGCGCTTGTTGCGCCCGTGGGTCGTATACGTCCCCCGGTGCAATTCAAGGTACAGGTCGCCGTGCCATGCCGGCAATTTCGGCTGCGCCGCTTCGATGCCAGCAAAGAACTCCGCTGCCGTGCTATATTCGCTTGCCGGCTGACCTACCATCAGATCAGCGCGGTGAATGTACTCCAGCATTTCACGGGTCACCCCGCCGCCGCCGTCGCCATGTCCGTAAAGCAGCATTTGCTCCGGATGGACCGCTTTTTGGCGATACGATTGCCAGTGATCGTGAACGTCCTTCGGCAACGTATTTTCATTTACGCCGTGGTTCAGATACGACAGCATTGGCGTGCCGTCAATGCCGACCCAATGGAACAGGTCGTACGGGAATACGTTAGTGTCGTTCCAGCCAAGCTTGGTCGTCATAAAATAGCGAATCCCGCCATGCTTCAAAATTTGCGGCAATGATGCGCAATAACCAAACGTGTCTGGCAGCCATTCAATCTCCGAGGTGAAGCCGAACTCCTCCTGATAGAAACGTTGCCCGTACAGCATCTGCCGCATCAGCGATTCGCCGCTTGGCAGGTTCAAATCCGGCTCTACCCACATGCCGCCAACCAATTCCCAGCGCCCCTCCTTGATCCGCGCCTTCACCCGCTCGTACAACTCGGGGTCGTTCTCTTTCAGGAAGGCGAACAGCAGCGGTTGGCTTTGGGTGTAGCGGTATTCCGGGTATTCGCGCATCAGCGCATCAACCGTCGAGAACGTCCGGCTCGTCTTGCGCACCGTCTCCCGCACCGGCCACAGCCAGGCGATGTCGATATGCGACTGGCCGACCATGTGGATCAGGCCTTCGGCATTGCCGCCGATCGCCTTCACCCGCTCGGTGAGCCGCTGTTCCAGCTCGGTAATCGCTCCACCCTCGCGAATCGCTTCCTTGTCCAGCGCCACGAACCCGTCCATGGCGGCATACAGCGCCTCGATCAGGCGGGTGCGCCGAAAATCCTGTTCCGGCAGCAGCACCGTGGCATCGCGGACAACCGTTGCCGTATACATCAAGCTTTGCACCGGCCGGTTCACCAGTACCAGACGGCTGTCGATCCGCGAAATCGGCGGCTGAATCACCGCTTGTTGGTTCAGCGGATCCACCGGTTCAGGGATCGGGTCATACAGCTCGATTTCCAGCGAGAGCGGGCCTTGTCCCGACTCCTGCGGAAGCGTCACGAACGTATGGTTCCGGTCCAGGCCCTGGGCCGATTTGCCATTGATGCGCAGCAGACCTTCGCCGCCGGAGGCAAAGATGAGGCCCACCTGCCCGCCGCGCCACCCTTTCGGAATCTCCAGTTGGGTACGGAAGAAATACGTGGTTCCCTGCGTGCTAGGGAAGCGCTCGAAGGCTTGTCCCTCCGAATATTCAGTTTCCTTCGTGTAGCTGCCGGGAACCTGGTATACGGAAGAAGTGATCTCCCACCCGCGCAGCTGGATTTGATCCAGCCACTGGGCTTCCGATAGTTCCCGGATAAAACGTCTGATGCGTTCCATATCAATTAATCCTCCCGCACAAAGAGATTGGCGCTCAGCGTATCATTTACGTTCTTGCCGACGTGCACCCGGAATTCGCCCGGCTCCACCACCGGTTTATAATTCTGGCCGATGTATTGCAGCTGCTCTGGACCGACCGTAAATTCCACGGTCTGGGTCTCGCCCGGTTGCAGGAATATTTTACGGAAGCCTTTCAACTCCTTCGCCGGCCGGGTTACCTTACTTGCAACATCGGTAATATACAGTTGAATGACTTCCGCACCAGCACGTTCGCCGACGTTCGTCACTTCAACCGTCACCTTCGTTGAGCCGTCCTTATTAATCGTATCGGACTCCAGCTTTAAATTGTTATAGGTGAATTCGGTATAGCTCAGTCCGTACCCAAACGGATAACGCGGCTGCGAATCGCCTTCCAGATACCGTTTGCCCCGCGAACGTTTGCCGTGGTAGTAGACCGGAACCTGTCCAACATGCTTTGGAATCGAGATCGTCAGACGTCCCGATGGATTCACGTCGCCGAAGAGGATGTCGGCGATCGCATGCCCGCCTTCTTGCCCCGGATACCAGGCTTCGAGGATCGCATCGGCGTGCTCGTCGATCCACGGCTCGGCAATCGGCCGTCCGTTGATATAAACCACCACGAGCGGCTTACCCAATTTATGAATTTCTTGAATCAGCTCCAGCTGTACGCCGGATAAGCTGAGGTTCATGCGGTCAATGCCTTCGCCGCAATCCATGTCGCTCTCCGCATTGTCGGTCACTTTGGAAGCGCCGGTGCGAAGGTCAATGGTCCCCTCGCCAAAGTCCCGTGCGCTTGAGCCACCCACGACCATAACCACCGTATCCGCCTTCTCCGCGCAAGACAACGCCACGTCAAAACCTTCCCGGGAATTGCCGTTGATCCGGCAGCCCGGCGCATACAGCACCCGTTCCGGCGTTTCAGCCAGCTTGCTGCGGATTCCGCCGAGCACGGTCGTAACCTTGGACCGCGGCTGTGGCGAGGTGTAGTCGCCCAGCTGGTTGTACCCCGCATCGGCGTTCGGCCCGATAACGGCGATGGTACCGGCGTCCGCCGACAGCGGCAGCACGCCGTCTTTGTTCTTGAGCAGCACAACGCCTTCGCTGGCCAGTTGCCGGGCCAGCTCCACATGTTCCGCGCTGCCAATCACCCGCTCGGCCCGCTCTGGGTCGGCGTACGGACGTTCAAACAGCCCGAGGCGGAATTTCAGCGTCAATACGCGGCGTACCGCGCGATCGAGCACTTCCTCCTCCAGCTGTCCCGACCGTACCGCCTCCACCAGATGCTTGCCGAACATCACGCCGGACATCTCCATATCGATGCCCGCGCGGATCGCTTGGATCGCCGCGTCCCGTCCGTCCTCTGCCACATCGTGGCCGGAGGCGAGCATGTCGATCGCGCCGCAGTCGGTGATGACCATGCCGTCAAACCCCCACTCGCCGCGCAGGACGCCGTCCAACAATTCCTCATTGGTCGTACATGGAACGCCGTCGATCTCGTTGTAGGCCGGCATGATCGAAGCCGCACCGGCTTCCACCGCCTTGCGGAACGGCAGCAGGTCGACCTCCAGCAGTTCGCGCCGTCCCATATGAACTGGGCCGGCATTTCGGCCGCCCTCGGAGCTGCCGTAGCCGACGAAGTGCTTCAGCGTAGCCGCCACGCTGTCCTCTCCGTCCAAGCTCTCCCCTTGCAAGCCTTCGACCGAAGCCACGGCCATTTCGCTGATCAAATAAGCGTCTTCGCCAAAGCATTCTTCGGTCCGGCCCCAGCGGGGATCACGCACAACGTCGAGGACTGGAGAATACGTGACCGCGCCGCCCTGGGCGCGCGTCTCCCGGGCCACCGCCCGGCACATCTCGCGATACAGCTCCACGTTCCAGGTGCTGCCGAGCGACAACGGCACCGGGAACACCGTGGCCCCAATGGCCATATGGCCGTGCGAGCACTCTTCCCCGATCAGGATCGGGATGCCGAGACGGGAGTTCTCAATGGCATACCGCTGGATGGCATTCACAGCCTCCGCACCTTCACGCGGCGACAAGCCGGTTTCCAGCGTCACGCCCGTCCACGGATCCGCGCGCAGCACGCCGTATAGAGAACCGACACCGCCGCTTTTCACCTGCTCCTTGAACGCTTCGGTCAGCTTGATCTCTCCATCTTTATGCTCATAGGTCTGCCAGCCGAAAGGCTGGACCAGCTGGCCGGCCTTTTCTTCCAATGTCATCAGCCCGAGCAAATGCTCTACTCGTTCCGGGATGGGCTTCGAGCTGTCTTTGTATAGCAACATCTCCACCTCGTTCCTTTCATTTTCTCCTTGATTCCAAAAGGGTTCAAAAATGATTTAAACTAAAAAATTTACTTTTCAGCATCGAGAAGGTTCAATGAAGCTATATTTATTCTTTGACAGCGCCTACCGTAAGTCCTTGTACAAAATACCGTTGAAAGAACGGATATGCAAAAATAATTGGCAGCGTCGCCAGCACGACCATCGCCATCCGCGAAGTGTCCTGCGGAATGGATTGCATCGCAGCCAGGCTAAGTGAAGTATTCTGCGAGTTTTGCTGGATAAACGCAATACTTGATTCGATCCGCATCAGCATCGACTGCAGCGGCACTAAGTTCGGATTGTCGATATACAAAAGTGCATTAAACCAGTCGTTCCAGTAACCCAGCGTGCTGAACAAGCCGATCGTTGCAAGACCTGGGAGCGACAGCGGCAAGACGATTCGCAGGAAAATATAGAAATCGCCGGCACCGTCAATCCGCGCCGATTCAATAATCGCCTCCGGAACGCTTGTACTATAAAACGTACGTAAGATCATGATATAGAACGCATTCATTGCGAGCGGCAAAATCAGCGCCCACAACGAATCTTTCAAACCCATCAACTGGGATACCACCATATAGGTAGGAATCATCCCGCCGTTAAACAGCATAGTCACAATCGCAAATACAGAGAAAAATCTCCGGTAACGGAAGCTCTTCCGCGAAATCGCATAAGCATAAAGCGAAATCATGACCAAACTGAGAATCGTACCTATCAGCGTGACTGCGATGGTTACGCCGTAAGAACGAAGCAGGGAGTCACCGCTCTCAAACACGAAGCGGTACGCATCGAGACTCCATTTGGCCGGCAGCAGCCGGTAACCGTCCGTTGCCAACGTCTTCTCATCGGTAAAGGAAATAATCACAACAAAGATAAAGGGAAATACGCACATGAACGAAAAAATACCGGCGATCAGGTGCAATACGGCGTTCCAGCCGCGAGAGACATGATGAAAATCTTTGCTTTTTCTAGCCATCTCCGCCATAACTTGACACTCCTTTCAGCTGTTTTAAAACAGGGCGCTGTCTTTATCCATTTTGCGCACGATGAAGTTAGAAACCATGACGAGAATAAAGCCTACCACCGATTGATAAAGACCGGCCGCCGTACTCATGCCGATTTCCCCGGTTGTTTTTAGACCGCGGTATACGTAAGTGTCGATGACGTTCGTGACTTGATAGAGCGTACCCGAATCTCTTGGCACTTGGTAGAATAAGCCGAAGTCGGCGTAGAAGATCCGCCCTACCGCCAGCAGTGTCATGATAATGATGATTGGGGAGAGCAGGGGAACCGTGATGTTGCGGATTTGCTGCCATTTGGTCGCACCGTCAATCATCGCCGCTTCATAAAGCGATTTGTCGATACCCATGATCGAAGCCAGGTAAACGACACTGTTGTAGCCGATCGTTTTCCATAGGTTGACGAATATCAAAATATAAGGCCAATATTTTGGCTCCGAATACCAGTTAATTCGCTCCACGCCAAACCAACCTAAAATCTGGTTAATCATCCCCCGGTCCATGCTCAGGAAGCTGAACGCAAAGTAGCCGACGATAACCCAGGAAAGGAAGTAGGGCAGGAACATCCCGGTTTGATACACTTTGGCCATGGTCTTGCCGACCAGCTCAGACAACAGAATCGCCATCGCCACGGAAAGGATGAGTCCAATGAAAATAAAAGCAAGGTTGTATAACAACGTGTTGCGGGTAATGGTAAAGGCATCGTTTGTACTGAACAGGAACTTGAAGTTTTCCCAACCTACCCACTCACTCCGCGCGATACTCGCCCAGAATCCGTCACGGCTGAAGCGGTATTGCTTAAACGCCGTAATCGTACCGACCAGCGGAAGGTACGAGAAGAAGAAAAACCAAACGGCACCCGGCAACACCATAAATAACATGACTTTATTCTTAAGCAGGTTTTTGAAAAATGCAGCCATGATGTTCCCCTCCTGTCGAAAAATAATGAAAAAGGATCGGGCGCAACTATCACCCGCCCGATCCCTCTCTATCTCTATAATGATTACTTGTTGTTTTCAGCTCTCCAGGCATCGAGCTGAGCTTGGGCTTCAGCAATCACCTTGTCCAGGCCTGCCTCTTTGAATTTTTTGATTGCTTTTGGCAGGTATTCCGCCGGATCAACCGTACCCGTCATCAACGAGGACCAGAATTGCTCTTTTACGTTTTGTACAGCGGCCATTTCGGTAGCTACTTTCGTGCTGTCGAAGTTGAAGCTCAGGATTGGCGAATTCACGCCTTCTGCGTTAAACTTCTTGAATTGCTCCCATTTGTCGTCTGGGTCGTTGGCATTCAAGTACAGGAGCATGTTGTTACCCAAAGAGTACGAAGGCATGTCGTAGTTTTTCGATTCTGCCAGGTTTTCGTAGTGGGTGTCATCGATTTTCTTGTAGTGAACGCCTTCGATACCGGAGTCAACCATGTTGCGCAGCACCGGATCGGTGTTCAGCAGGTTCAGGAATTCCATTGCTTTCTCCGGATGTTCGGAGTTCGCGGAGATCGCCATGATCGAACCTTGTACGGAAGTGTTCGTGATAATCGCGTCACTTGCCGGTGTAGATACTACAGGGTAGCCGTAGCTTGCAGACCATAGGTTATCCGCCAGCGGCTGGGTTTGTGCACGGTCCATGAACCATTGACCGGAAGTCATCAGGTCGCTGGTAGAGCCAGTTGTAGCCGCTTCCGGAGCTACGTAACCTGCTTTATAGTACTTGTGCATCAAGTTCAGAGCTTCTTGCATTTCCGGCGTTTCCAGGATGTTTACGATTTTATAATCGGTCGTATCCAGTTTTACCGCCATCGGCAGGTTTTGAATAATGTAATCGTAAGGAACATACGGAACGTATTCTTTGTTCATTGCGAACGGCGTTACGCCCGGTTCATTTTCTTTAATCGTTTTCAACAATGGCTCGATGCTTGCCAAGGAACGAACGTTCGAGATGTCCAGGTTATACTTGTCCAAGAACGTTTTGTTGAAGCGCCATACTTCTTGTTGCGGAAGTTCTTTGTTCGCCGGGATCCCGTAGTTATGCCCGTCGACTTTGGAGCCTTCCAGGAACGCAGGGTCGATAGTGTTCTTCAGGTCTTGTCCATATTGCTCGAGCAGCTCGTCCAGTTGCAGGAACGCGCCTTTTCTAGCGTTTTGCACGTAGTCGAAACCACCTGCGGAAGTGAAGATGATATCCATCGGTTCACCGGAAGCGACGTTCACTTGCATCTTTTGTGCGTAGTCGCCCCAGTCGATCATTTTCATCGTAATTGTTGCATTGATTTTCTCTTTGGTGTACTTGCTGACTTCTTCCATTACGCGGTCTACGTCTTTTTGAGGCGTACCGATCGTGTACCAAATCAGGTTAACCGGTTCCTCCGAGTTGCCCGCTGCGGCTCCGCTGTTGCTGCCGCTGTCCGCGTTCTTGCTTCCGCCGCATGCGCTCAGAACAAGCACCATGGCCATCAGAGTGGCAAGGACGAAAGAAAAACTTCTTTTGCTTTTACTCATGCTGATCCTCCCTTTTGAATCTCTTTTGTTTTGTTCGACTAACCTAACCTTACCGAATGAAAGCCGTTACAAAAAGAAGATAAACTTAAAAAATTAAGGTACAAATTAAAGAAAAGGACAATACCCCGGAACCAAGGAAAACCAACCGATTTAGGTGGTTAAAAATCTCCTTGCTCCAGGGTACCCTCCCCTATTCGATCTAATGCAGTGCCTTAAAGTCGGTGGGGGAGATCCCCACGTATTTCCGGAACTGCTTATAGAAATAACCGATCTCCCAGTAGCCCACGCTCCGCGCGATTTCGTGCACTTTGAGATTGGTATTTTTGAGTTGTTGCTTCGCCTTTTCGATCCGGTACTTGTTAATATACTCGGCAAAGGACATCCCCGTCTCCTTGTGAAATAACTGCCCGAGATACACCGGATGAATATGGTATTGCGCGCCCAGCGTTTTGAGCGACAGTTCGTCGGCGTAATGCGAGTCGATGTAGTTCAACACCTGATGCACCACCGGATTCTTAGCATCCTGTAGAAGCGAACCAACCGTCTCCTCCGCCAAATTTACGAGACTTTGGACCAGCTCTTGAAACGAATCACAGCGCTGGACACGTTGAAGCGTGTTCTTAAACAAGTCTGTCTCTTCCGTATATTTAATATGCTGAAGCTCCATTTTAAAGCGGACCACCAGTTCCAAGGCGATATTCTGCACATCCTCGGGACGAATGCCCTCCGTCTGCTTCAACCGCTCGAAATCTTGGCAAATCCGTTTTCTTAATCCATCCTTATCCTTCGCCAAAATCAACTTGGCGTAATCGTCCCAGCCTAGCGGATAGCCGCTCTCCAATACGCCGCCGGCGCGGGTACTCTCTAGCTGCTTGTATTCCATCGTCCGCCGTTCCGGATAAATCAAGTAATATTCAAGGGCACGCTTGGCTTGCTTATAGCTGAGAGATGCCGCTTCAGGCAACCGTCCCACATTACCTACGCCCATTTGAATCGTCTGGTTCATGACTGACAATTCCAGGGACAGATGCTCCATCAGTTCGGCAAAAGTCCGCTTCTCCTCTGCCCCGGCAGGAAGGGAAGCCACGATTCCAATATCGCCATCTACATCGTGGAATAGGGTGATTCCCCGCCACGCCTTGAGGTAACGTTCAGCGCGATCAAATACTTCGGCCGAGTTGCCTTCGGTGCGCAGCATCGCCACCGCAACATAAGGCCCCTGCAAATGCAAGCCCAGCAGCTCGGCTCGCTCCTCGAATTCCGCAGCCGCCATCTGCCCGTTCAGCCAGCGGTAAAGCGTGTTGTCCTTCAGGATTTGGATATCATAGGCGTCGTAGAGTCCGTTTGTATCCACGCTGTCCAGCTTCTGCACCGTGTTGCGCAGCGTCGATTCCAGCTCCTCAACATTAATCGGCTTCAGCAGGTAGTTTTCAATGCCAAGCTTCATGCCCTCTTTGAGGTAATCAAACTCGTTAAATCCGCTCAAAATAATGACCTTCAATTCCTTGTGCAGCTTCCGCGCCTCGGAAATCAGCGTTAACCCGTTCATGACCGGCATGGAGATGTCCGTGATTAATACATCCACCGGCTTCGTAGCAAGGGCGTCCAGCGCCTGCTGGCCGTTCTCTGCGTGTCCGACAATTTCCAAGCCAAACTGCGGCCAGTCCACGATATCGTATAAGCCTTCGATGATGAACGGTTCGTCATCGACGATAAATACCTTATACATCTTCCCCCTCCATTCCTTCCCGATTCGGAAAACGAACTGTGATGGTTGTCCCGCTGCCGGGCGTGCTCTCGATCTTGATTCCGTAGTCCGGGCCGTACAGGAAACGCAGCCGCGAATGTACGCTGCGAAGTCCAAACATTTGCCCGGTTTCTTCTTCCCGCTCCAGCTCCCGGTGGATTTCCGCCAGCCGGTCGGGTTCGATGCCCTTTCCGTTATCTTGGACCACCGCCACCAGCGAATCCCCGTCTTCCCGCACCTCAATCGTAATCCGGTTATCGCTTTGGTCGGTTTGAATCCCGTGCACAATATAGTTCTCCACAATAGGCTGCAAAGACAAACGAACCATCGCTTTGCCAAGAAGCGAAGGATCTGCTTGAATCTCATAACTAAAGCGATCCCGGTAACGGATGCGGAACAGCTCTAAATAAAATCGGCAAGCTTCCAGCTCATCCTTAAGCGTATAGTTTTTCTTTTGTTGCACCATGCTCTTGAACAGAACGGACAAGCTGTATATCATTTCGCCCACGTCTTTCGCCCCTTGGGAAATGGCCCGCATCCGGATCACTTCCAGCGTATTGTATAAGAAGTGTGGATTGATCCGCGCCTGCAACGCAACGAGCTCGGTTTGCTGCTGCTTAATCTCCGCTTTGAACACCCGGTCGATGTATACATTCAGCTCGTCCAGCATGTCATTAAAGCTCTTGGAGATCTGCCCCAGCTCGTCCTCCCGGAACTCGTCGATCCGTGCGGTGAGATCCCCGTTGCGAACTCTGCGGGTAAACCGAATAATATTTCGCGTGCGTTTGGCGAAATTGCTGATAAACAGCGCCGGGATCAGGATCGCAAACAAAATGCAAATGGAGCTGATGGTAAAGATCGTGTTGCGGAGTCCGTGATAAGTTTTGGCCAGCTCCTCTTTTGGAACGGTACTGAGTACGGTGTAACCTCCCTGGCTTTGCGTCAGCTTAGTGGCAATCAGCCCTTCACCCAGCACCCCGGTATCGTACATAGAGTTAATTTGTTCGGCATACGGGTATTTCTGATCATAATAGGTTCCGGAGGAATCAAATAATACGCTGCCATCAGCGGACAGCACCAAGATGGATCCTTTGAGTTCATCTTCGTACATCGCGAGGCTGCCCCATACCTTGTCGGTATCGAAATACACGTCGAGCTGCCCGATGTTGCGAAGCGATTGCTTATTATTGATGGGGATGCGGACCGAATACATCGGGAGATCTGGCAGGCCCACCGTTTTGCGCACCCAGATGTTGGCGGCCCCCACGTTCACGCCTTCCTCCTGATACATCACATCAGGGATGAAGGATCGGGCCTGATTGGTAGGGATAATCTTAAATTGCTTATCGCTGCCAAAAACATATAACTGTTGCAGATCTGCGCTATATAGTTTCCCCTGAAAAAGTCAGGGTGTTTTGAGCATAATTAAAAGGAATTCAGCACCTCAAAATGGAAATTGTTATTGACGAGATAACAAAGTTCCACACCCCGAGGGAAGAATTCCTTTGCTATAGGAGTTCAACAGAAGCCCTCGGGAATCCTTCCAAGAGGTGAAGAAAATGTTGAAACTTCGAGACGAGCAATTGACCATCTGGGATGCCATTCTCCCGGAATCTGTTAGAAAGTTGCCGGTCGAGCTTGCAATCATAGATCAATTACTGGACGACGACCGTTTTCTTCAACCGTTTACTGAGTTGCACCCGAAAGGCAAGAAAAGCGGCCGTCCTACGCTTGCAATTGAAAAGTACATCCGTCTTATGGTCCTGAAGCATAAATACAATTTGGGCTACGAGTCACTCGTGAAGGAAGTCGGTGACAGCATCACATGGCGAATGTTCTGCCGGTTTGCCATCGACGAACCGATGCCCGACCCGTCTACGCTCATCTATGCCCGCAAACGCTACGGCGACAAGATCGTCGAAGACATCAATGCCGCACTCGTAAAGCAGTGTGAGGAAAAAGCCGTTCTGAAAACCCGCAAATTGCGCACGGATACGACGGTTGTGGAATCCGACATCCATCACCCGACAGACGCTACGCTGTTGCAAGATGGCGTAAAAGTCATCACTCGAACGATTCAGAAAATCCGGAAAGTCGCCTCCCACACTGTTCAAGGCTTTGAAGATCGTACGGCAGAAATCAAGGAAAAGATTCTGTCCATCGCGAAAGTTCTACGTCGCCGCACCCGTGAATCTTGGGAAGAAGTTGACCGGATCACTGGGAGCGTAATCGAAGTAGCCGAGAACGTTGTGAACAAGGCGCAAGCCGTTATCGAGAAACTGCAAGACAAGGGCAAAGCTGCTCTTCGACAAAGTAAAACCAAACTGACCGAGGCGGTCACGCTAACCGGCAAGTTGTTGGAACAAGCCAAACAGGTCGTTTCCGGCAATCGAATCATCGCAGATCGGATCGTCAGTTTCTTTGACCCGGAAGCAAGACCGATTAAGAAAGGTAAGCTGGCCAAAGGAACTGAGTTCGGCTACAAGGTGCGAATCGACGAGACGGAAAGCGGCTTTGTGACCGGCTACGCTGTCTACGAGGGGAACCCCTCGGATGATGAACTGCTCGTTCCCGCTGTACAGGCGCATATCAAGCAATTCGGCAAAGCGCCGCAAGCTGTAGCGACCGACCGCGGTTTCTCAAGCAAGAAGAACGAAACGGCCATTACCGAACTTGGTGTGAAGCGAGCTAGCTTGCCGCGAAAGGGCAAAAAAGGCATTGCCCGATCCGAGTACGAAAACGAATTATGGTTCAAAGACTTGCAGCGTTACCGTGCAGCTGGAGAAGCGAAGATTAGTCTTCTCAAGCGGAAGTACGGTTTGAACCGCAGCAGGTATCGGGGCTTTGTCGGCTCAAAATGCTGGGTCGGCTTCGGGATTCTGACCCACAACCTGCAAAGAGCGGCAAAAATGCTCCAAAACTAACATGGAAACCGATCATTAGGGAAAGTTCCCCCTCACAACCCAGCCAGCAACCCGAAACTATTTTTGAAAATCGACTTTTTCAGGAGCAACTATATAACATCAAACTGCGAATGTCCGGATCGTCGTCGACCACGTTACGGAAATACAGAACGGTGTCGGTTGACGAATTATTTTCCGTATAAAAACGGTCCAAGCGGTAATTCACGTAATCCTGATACGGATGCTCCAAGAAAAAAGAAGTGTTCGAGGCCAACTCCTCGTCACGATAAATGCCCCGTACCATTGCCTGTACAGATTCGTATTTGCTGCCAATGTAATCGCTGACACTTTCGATTGCCCGCTTCTGAATGTCCAGTTGTCTCTGTACCGCGGACTCTGACATAAACATAAACATCAAATACGAAAAAGTAATAATCGTAACGATGGTGATGACTGAAAAAAACAAAAGAATCTTCATGAACAAATTGTTCTTGAAGTAATTGCGGTAGATGCTCCGGATGAACATGTCTTCCCTCCTCGCACAAGGTCAATTATACCATGCCTTTGGCACTGCATGGGTTTGCAGTTCTTGGCTCAGCAGCACCATATCCAAATTGAAAAACGCCTATTCCCCATGGGAACAGGCGTTTATGGGCAGATCCTTGTGCAAGCTTATCCGCGGAATTCCTGCAGCCCTTCGTTCAGCGAGCGGGTTGCTGCATAAACTTGCTGATACAGCTTGAATAAGCGGGCGTACTTCTCCACATTAGCCGGGATCGGCTCATAGGTCTTCGCATACCCGATGAAGGCATCGGCGCATTCTTTCAAGCTGCCGAACCAGCCGCTGCCGACAGCAGCCATCATCGCCGCGCCCATCGCCGGGCCTTGCTCGTTCTTGAGCGCCACAACCGGCTTACCGAAAATATCGGCCTGCATTTGCAGCCAGACCGGATTCTTCGCGCCGCCGCCGATGGAAATCACGCGTTCAACCTCGATGCCGGCCGCGTCGAACAGATCAAACGACTCCTGCAGCGAGAAGGTGATGCCTTCCATTACCGCGCGGGCCAGATGCTCCCGGCGATGCGTGCCGGACAAGCCGATGAAGCTGCCGCGAATGACGCTGTCCGCATGCGGCGTGCGTTCCCCGACCAGATACGGGGTGAACAGCAGCCCTTCCGAACCCGGCGGAATGTCGCCCACCGGCTTCAGCAGCTCGTCAAAGCTAAGCTCCGGCGCCAGCGATTCCTTGAACCAGCTCAAGGAATACCCTGCGGCCAGCGTCACGCCCATCGCGTAAAAAGCGCCCGGATGCGCATGGTTAAAGAAATGCACCTTGCCGGCAAAATCCTTGTTCTTGTCTTCTTCGTAGGTCAGCACCACGCCAGACGTACCCACGCTGCACAGCGCGTCACCTTTACGGACGATACCTGCGCCAACCGCGCCGCAGGCGTTGTCAGCGCCGCCGCCAAACACCTTCGTGCCAGCCGCCAGGCCGGACTCGGCGGCAAATTCCGGCAGCAGCGTGCCGGTAAACTCGGTGCTGCCCACAATCGGCGGGCAGAAGCCAGCCGGAAGCCCGAAGGCGGCAGCGATCTCCTCGCTCCACTTGCCTTCCGGCACGTTCAGCAGCAGCGTTCCCGCCGCGTCGGAGATTTCCATTTGCACTTGGCCGGTCATGCGGTAACGCAAATAATCCTTCGGCAGTACGAAACGCGCGGCTTTGGCAAACAACTCCGGCTCATGCTCCTGCACCCAAAGGATTTTTGGCAACGTAAACCCTTCCAACGCAGCGTTGCGCGTAATGTCGAGCAGCTTGTCGCCCAGCTTCGCTTCAATTTGACGGCATTGCTTTGTTGTCCGGGTATCGTTCCACAAAATCGCGTTGCGCAGCACGTTGTTCTGCTCATCAAGCAGCACTAAGCCGTGCATTTGACCGGAGAAGGAGACACCCTCGATGTCTTCGGCAGCTACGCCGCTTTCCTTCAGCAGCTGCTGCAAACAAGCAATCGTCCCTTTGACCCATTCCTCCGGATTTTGTTCGCTGTACCCCGGACGCTCTTGGATCAGCGGATAAGCTGCAGACGCCTCCCCGGCGATCTCGCCGTTTTGGTTCACGAGCAACGTCTTAACCGAGCTGGTCCCCAAATCGATGCCAATCACATACTTCATTGCGATACTCTCCCTTCGCATGTCCCCCAAAGGGGGCCTTATACCACAAAAAGGGACGGCAGGCGTCCCCTTTTGGATAGGTTGTTTAACAAGTGTCTCTCTACGCTTATTTCGTGCCGAAAATGTATTCGTTCAGGCGGGCTTTCACCAGTTCGAGATGGTTCGATTTGTTCACGATATGGCTGTGCTCCAGAGCATAAGCTTCCAGCGTTTTGAAGTTTGCTTTGCCGGACACGATATCCGCGCCGATGCCGGATTTGAAGCTAGCATAACGTTCTTCAATCAGGTTTTCGATGAAGTTGTCTTCGATCATTTTGCCGGCTACTTTCAAGCCTTTCGCGAAGGTGTCCATACCCGCAATATGAGCATAGAACAGGTCTTCCGGTTCGAAGGAAGTACGTCTTACCTTCGCGTCGAAGTTCACCCCGCCGGAGCCCAAGCCGCCGTTTTTCAGGATTTCATACATCGCCAGCGTTACGGCATACAGGTCTGTTGGGAATTCGTCGGTATCCCAGCCGAGCAGCATATCGCCTTGGTTCGCGTCGATCGAACCCAGCATGTTGTTGATGCGGGCTACGCGCAGCTCGTGTTCAAACGTATGGCCGGCCAGCGTCGCATGGTTTGCTTCCAGGTTCAGCTTGAAGTGGTCTTGCAAGCCGTATTTTTGCAGGAATGCAATTGTCGTAGCAGCATCGAAATCGTATTGGTGTTTCGTAGGCTCTTTTGGTTTCGGCTCGATCAGGAATTGACCTTTGAAGCCGATTTCTTTTGCATAATCGATGGCCATTTGGAAGAATCTCGCCAGGTTGTCGAGTTCCAGAGCCATATCTGTGTTCAGCAGGGACTCGTAACCTTCACGGCCGCCCCAGAATACATAGTTTTCAGCGCCCAGCTCAACAGCGGTTTCCAGACCTTTCTTCACTTGAGCTGCAGCATAAGCGAAGACGTCAGCATTGGAAGTCGTTGCAGCGCCATGTACGTAACGCGGGTTGGAGAACATGTTAGCTGTGTTCCAAAGCAGCTTCACGCCGGTTTGCTTCATGCCTTCTTTGATTTTAGCGACGATGACGTCCAGATTTTCATTGGATTCTTTCAGGGTCGCACCTTCTGGAGCAACGTCCACGTCATGGAAGCAAAAATACGGAGCGCCGAGTTTCTCCAGGAATTCAAAGTTAACTTCTACACGGGCTTTCGCCAGATCCATACCGCTTACCGTTTCCCAAGGACGAATCATGTTGCCTTGACCAAAAGGGTCGCTGCCGTTCATTGTCAACGTGTGCCAGTAAGCTACTGCGAAACGCAGATGCTCCTTCATTGTTTTGCCGAGTACAACTTCATTCTCGTTATAATGTTTAAATGCCAGCGGATTGTCGGAACCTGCGCCTTCATACTGAATTTTGCTAATGTTCTTGAAATAACTCACCACGAATTCCTCCCACCAGAGATTTAATTAAGCCTTTACATCCTGTCGATTTTAAGTAGCATGCCCATTTACTAATGCGAGCATGCCGTCTACACCTAGATCGTATCACGTTCCACTTAGTTTGTCTAGTAAACTAACAAAGTTGTTGATTTTACCTGGGACGTTTATGTTATGATGCGTATAGACACAATTTTGCCATGCCGAGAGGCTTGGGTAGAACGAGGGAGTTTATATGAAAATCACAGGCGACCAACAACTGATCAAAAAAATGAATAAAACGATCGTCCTGGATACGATTCGTCAGCGTCAACCCTTGTCTCGTGCGGATATCTCCGCTGCGATTGGCTTGAACAAGGCGACCGTATCGTCCCTCGTCTCCGAGTTGATCGACAGTCATCTGGTTACCGAGATCGGCCCCGGCGAATCCAGCGGCGGGCGGAAGCCGACATTACTGCTCTTCAACCGTAGTGCCGGGTATGCCATTGGCATCGACATCCGCGTCAATGATTTACTGGCTGTGCTGGTTGATCTGGAGGGCCACGTGCTTCAGGAAAAACTGGTGCCGCTTAGCGACTTCAGTCCGGAACACGTGCTGGAACAGATTCGCCAAACGATCCGCCAGTTTAAAGAGCAGCTGCCCGAATCCCCGTACGGGATCGTTGGGATCGGCATTGGCGTACCAGGGCTCGTCGACGACAAGAGCCGGGTGATCTCCGCGCCCAACCTGGACTGGAACAAGGTTGAATTATACGAACCGCTGGCCTCCGAGTTCGGGGCCAATCTTCATATTGATAACGAGGCCAATGCCGGCGCGATTGGCGAGAAGCTCTTTGGGGCCGGACGCGAGGCCCAAAATTTGATCTACCTCAGCATCGGCATCGGCATCGGTTCCGGCATTATCGTCGGCGGCGAGCTGTACCGCGGCACGTCGAATTTCTCCGGCGAGGTTGGTCATATGACCATCACCGAGAACGGCCCGCTCTGCCGCTGCGGCAACCGCGGCTGCTGGGAGACGCTCGCCTCGGAGAAGGCGTTGCTTGACCGGGCCGCCAAGCTGTGGGGGGATAAGCACCCCGACTTGGAGGAGATGATTCAACTGGCCCACAGCGGCGATTCCCGGGCGATAGAGCTCCTGAATGAAATCGGTGCCCAGCTTGGCGTTGGATTGGCCAATTTGGTCAACATCCTCAATCCGGAGCTGATCGTTATCGGCAACCGTCTGTCGCTAGCCGGTGACCTCATCCAGGATGCGATGCTGCGCACCATCGAGAACCGCAGCTTATCCTACCACCGGAAGAAGTCCGGAGTCGCCTTCGCCAACTTAGGCATCCGATCGACAGCACTCGGCGCCGCCTCCATGCCGATTACTGCGTTTCTGAGTGAACCGGATCCCGTTCCTGTGCAAGAAAGCAGCTCAACGGCCGGTCTTTGATCCAAAAAGCAATAACCCGCAGCATCGTGTCTCTATTCCACGAGTCTGCGGGTTATTTTTATGTCATCTGATCAGGCCGGAAGCTTCGCAGCAAATCGCGCACCCCCCGCCTCCGGAAGCGGCTTGCTGATATAGTACCCCTGAATGATATCGCATTTCGCGCGGCGCACATGCTCCATTTGCTGCTCCGTCTCCACGCCTTCGGCAATGACCTGCAGCCATAGACACCTCCCTATGAGAAGATGTCTGACTGAACCTGTACTTATTTCGACGTACCGGAAGCATCCTCCGCATCCAAATACGGCTTGTTGGCAAAATAGTACATAAAGCCCATCAGCAGCACCCCGCCAACCAAATTGCCAAGCGTCACGGGAATCAGGTTGTGGAGAACGCCGCCAAACGAGATCGTGGCGGGATGGTCCAGCACCAAAGCGATGGCAAAGGTGCACATATTCGCAATACTATGTTCGTAGCCGGAGATAAAGAAGCAGAAGACGAACAGCATCATCGCAAACATCTTCGCCCCATCCCCTTGGAGCGCCATCGGAATGAAAAAAGCCAGACATACCAGCCAGTTACAAAGAATTGCGCGGAAGAACAATTCCGTGATTGGGGTAGTCATTTTATGTTCGACCACGCTCAGCAGGAAACTATTCACCGAAGCGTCGGCAAATAAGCCGGTCAAGTAAATCAATAAGGCGAATGCGGCTGCGCCCAGGATATTGCCGAGGTAGCTGAATACCCATAACTTGGTGACATCCAGCCATTTCAGCCGTTTTCTTAAAGCCGCGTATGTATAATAGAACGTATTTCCGGTAAATAGATCCCCGCCCCCGTATGCGATGAGGATAATCGCAGCGCCAAAGGTCACGGCGGCCATCGGATAGGTCAGCGGCGAATGCTCCAGGTAGAGGAAGTTCCCGCTCTTGAACGCAACGATCACCCCAAACCCGATAAACATGCTCGCCAGCATCGCTCTGGCAATATACCGGAGATGGCTTTGCATAAAGATTTTATATTTCTTGATTGCCAATTCCTCAACTTTTAACAGCGATTCTGTCTCCATAACGCCCCCCGTTTATTCATGCTTGGTGTTCGTTTGAGGTTAGCTTATCCCTCTTTGGTTACGGCCATCCATCATACACCATTTTCGTTTAAATCTAAAATAAACGGTATTACTGCTATTTACAAGCGATACGGATTTGTGCATAATAAAAATTAGGATTATGTGATAATGATTATCATTATTAATTCGGAGCTGGCCTGGTTTATCCAACGAACAACAGCGTAAGAGGAGAGAATGCCCATGAGATTGTTAGCCGCCCGCAGAAAGACAAGGCTGGACATCGATGACTACTTGGATCTGCTCAATCTTGCCGCCCATTTGGGCGACCGCCAGTGGCAAAAGGAGATAATCCGCAAGCTGGAAATGATGCAGTCCGAGGTAACCGACGTCAAGTAGTCAACCCTATTAAAATAAGTGCGAGCTTAGGGACCACCTAAGCTCGCTTTTTTTGCATCTTGTCAAGAGTTAAGCTCTTGCGGACAACTGTAGCCCTGCCTCGTCATTCTCCATGATTTCCGTAATCACCAAGTCCGTTTTGCGCATGAGATCAATTTCATAAGGTGATTTTACTTCTGAACCGTCCGCTTCCCGAATGATCTTCACCGTCGGTCGGTGTACCAAGTTGGAATCCAAAGAGGTTACGACGCCTAACTGGCCGCTGCTAAGTTTTACGATGGAGGAAAGGGGGTAAATACTGATATGACGTAAATACTTCTGAATTAATTCGAGGCTGAAATAACGATCCCCTGCAGCGAGCAAATATTCAATCGCTTCGCCGGGAGTATAGGCCAGTCGGTAGTTCCGGCGAGAGATCAACGCGTGATAAGTGTCGGCAATCGCCACGATCTGGGCGTATTCATCGATTTCATGATGCTTGAGGCGGGAAGGATAGCCTGTCCCGTTATATCGCTCATGATGCTGCAGCGCACATAAGGCCGAACGCCTCGATACACCTTCCATCTCGCACATGATCTGGAAGCCTGCCTCCGGATGACGCCGCAACGCCTCACGATCGGCTCCGGTCAAGCTGCCGGGACGCCGGATGATGTGGGACGGCAGTTCCGTCATTCCGATATCAAACAGCAACGCACCTACACAAAGGTCGATCATTTCCGCACCGGAGTATTGACCCGCGATGCCAAGAATAGCGGAATACGCCGTGACATGAAAGGAATGATCAAGCAGGTAAGGATCGTTTTGCTGCAGACGAATCAAGCCGTCGAGCACTTGCTCATGACTGGTGATATCGTACAGGATGTTGCAGAACATCCGGCGAAACTGCTCATCCACGTGAGGAGTGGACAGGCGCCCCAATCCCAGATCGGAGTCAGCCAAACGGACCAGCATTTGCCGGATTTCCTTTCGTGCCTCGCGTTTCTCCTTGAGGTCTTGGAACTTCAACATCGAAGATTGCTTCTTCACATCGACCTCTTGGAAGGAACCATCTAATTCCTTGTTGCGGACGATCGCGGTTTGAATCCCCAGCTTCTTCAGACGAGCAATAAGGTTCTCCGTTAATGCAGTTCCCGCCCCAAGCATCGTCATCCCGTATTGATTCACTATTGGCTCGGCCAAGACATCACCGGGTTCGAGCAATCTGACATCAACCTGTCTCATGACATCACCTCTTTATATGAAAAAATTCAACTATCAATGAAGAACGCTTGCGCATCTATGTTTATTCACTAAGCCTTTTGGCCTAGAAGAAATTCTTATTCTCCAAGATCGAATTTATCATGACGACAGAAAATGAGACATTACCCCAAAGTATACTTTGGAAAAGCATAGTTCGACATAATTATACAAAAAGTCACTATTCCAACTTTAAATTCAGCGATATTCTGAACTATGATAACATAAATGATAAAATGGCGAGGGGGGGTGAAGAACGATGAGGCTAACACAACATGAGCACCAGGACCCTGGTTGGCCATCCCGGATCGTAGGTCGTGAGTGGGAGTTGGAGGTCTTTTCGTTATATCTAAAGCACTATTCTAGTATGGAGCGAATCATCAACATCTACGGCTCCTCCGGTGTAGGAAAAAGCTCTCTAGCTGAGGAATTTCAGAAGCAAGCCGCAAAACAAGGCGCAGCCGTAATCACACTTGATGCCGCGAAAATCAAAACCACACCCGAAGAAATCTGCCGGCAAATCCTGTTCCAGCTCGGTTTGTTGGACACCCTCCCCTCATTATCCGATCCCGACTTTATCATCAGAGCTGCCATCGAGGCCGTCAATAAACGAGCTAATTTGGGGGCTGTGCTTTTATTTATTGATACGTATGAACTGCTGGAGACGATGGATGATTGGTTCGCTTTTTTGCGGGGACGCGGAATCGTTGAACCGGACCAAATTCAGCGCATCTGGAAGCAAACGGACGGCTTGCCTGTGATGCTCACTTCGCTGCTCGGTGAGCACAACGCCAACGACGGCGAACCGGCCCTTCCAGGCCTGCGTGACGAGGCACGCCCGAGAGGCTGTGAAGCGATGGTCTTGGATGGCTCCCCGGCCCCGGAGAGTCTGCCGAAGTTGAAGCCGGAGGCGGCCATTTACGCCCGCACGGATTTGACCCATCGCGAGAAGGAGGTTGCCGCTCTCGCCTCCGAGGGGCTGACCAACCGTGACATCGCCTCCCGCCTTTTTCTCAGCGAAGTCACAATTAAGAAGCATATGCGCTCCATTTTTCAAAAAGTGGGGGCCAGCAACCGGACACAACTGCTTAAGCTGTTAATCTCTGTTCCGACCGGTTCGAAATGACAAGTTCTCTATCATTACGAATCCTGGCAGTTAGGTGGAAGGATGTGCGTCTATCGTCGCAGCTTATTGGAAAAATCGATTGCCATCGGTGCCATGCCGCATGTATGATGGATTCATAAGCTAAAGTTTTATTGGATTCTCCCGTATGACGCACATCGTCGGTTATTCTACTTCTTCAGCGGATCATTTCGAGGAGGCTTTGTATTGTGGAAGACGACCAGATAAGCTCCCTATTCCGGCCAGAATTCATGCTCACCGCTTCGGCCTTGCTTCAGGCCATTGACAGGATGGGCGTTGGCTTGGCCATTACAAATCCGAATCTTCCGGACAATCCGTTGGTCTATGTCAATCAAGGGTTTGAGAAGATTACCGGATACAAGCGAGAAGAAGTTCTCAACCGAAATCTCCGTTTCCTTCAGGGGAAAGAGACCAACAAGGAACATCTCGCCGTCATTCGGAAAGCGATCAAGGAAATTGGAGCCGCTACAGTAACGACCAAGAACTATAAAAAGGACGGCAGCACCTTCTGGAACCAATTTGTCATCAGTCCCATTTTGGATGCGGAGGGGCATCTTCTCTATTTCATCGGGCTTCAGTTCGACGTGACCCGGGAAGTGGAGAAGCAGCAGGCTTCAACGGAACAGCTCCGCCAGTTGTCCCATTTCGATCCGGCGACCCACCTGATGAGTTCGAACTATTTTAAGGAACTGATGTACGCCGAGCTGCTTTCGGCCCAAGCCGAGCATACCACGGCCGCCGTCATTTGCATCAACCTAAACCGTTTCCGGCTGATTAATGAAAGCCATGGCGAGAGCAAAGGCAATGAGCTGCTGCGTCAAGTCGCAGAAAGACTGCGCCGTTCTTTCCCGGATGGAACCCCGATGTGTCGGAATTTTGCGGATGAATTTTTCGTGTTGGTGTCGAACATAACGGATCCATTATACATACATACACTTGCACTAGATTTGAACCAAGCGCTCAGAGAGCCTTACACCCTATCCGGCGAAGCGTTCCAGGTCGGTTTCGGAATGGGGATCAGCCTCTACCCGGACGACGGCTCCGACATCCATCAACTGCTGCAGCATGCAGAAATGGCGATGAAGGAAGCCAAGAAGGAAGCGCTAGAAGGCCCGCACTACTATGATCAATACCTGATGGACCGGCTGCAGAGCCAAATTACGTTAGAGAAAAAAATGATCCGCGCACTGGCAAGAGGGGAGTTTGAGCTGCACTTCCAGCCCAAGGTGAATGCCTCAACCAAAGAGCTGACCGGCTTTGAAGCGCTGATCCGTTGGAAGGATCCGGTGCAGGGATACATTCCGCCAAACTCTTTTATTCCGATCGCCGAGGAGAATGGGTTTATCGTTGAATTGGGCGAATGGGTCCTGCGGGAAGCGTGCAAAGCGAACAAACGATGGCAAGATGCCGGGCATCCGAAGCTGCCGGTATCGGTGAATGTCTCGGCAGTGCAGTTCCGGCATCCGCAATTCTTGCGTACCGTTGAACAAGTGCTGAACGAGACGGGTTTGGCCCCGCAGTATTTGGAGCTGGAGGTAACCGAATCGTTATTAAACGATCATGTGATGATCAAGGATACCTTAACTGCCTTGCAGCAAAAAGGCATCTCGCTCTCTGTAGACGATTTTGGGACAGGCTACTCCTCGATCCATTACTTGAAGTCGCTCCCGGTTCAGGTGCTGAAAATCGACCGCACCTTCGTGCAGGAGACCCCGTGCTCTGAACGCGACAACTCTCTGCTGCGCTCCATCATCCAGTTAGGCAAATCGCTGGGCATGACGGTGCTGGCCGAGGGCGTCGAGACGAAAGCTCAGTTCGAATTCCTGCAGCAAAACGGCTGCGATCAAATTCAAGGCTACTATTACAGCCGTCCGCTTAACGCGGAAGCCATAGAGGGATTGCTGAAATCGAGTTAATGCGCGTCATGGCTCTCGATACACTCCGGTCACGACGTTCTCTTCCCCAAAGGGAATAAGTAAAAAAATAACCATGCCAGCAGCAAGGCTCCAGCCGGTATCCCGCTAAGCATCCATCGGATGCCGATCGCGGCCGATGCCGGCTGTTCGTTTAATGCGGCGTCGTAACCGCTCGCCTCCAGGATGAGCCCCATGCAAGCAGCCTGCAGCGAAACTCCCCATCTCACGATAAATCCGTTCATGCCGAAGTACATGCCCTCCCGTCTTGCGCCGGTACGCCGCTCATCCTCATCGATCACCTCAGACAACAGGACGTCGAGCAGCACCAGCAACCCTGCCAATCCGATGCCGACGGCAGCGGCGTTGGCAATCGCCCCTCCTGCCTGTGTCACCCAGCCGAACGGCAGCAACGCCGCTGTATAGCAGCCCATCGCAATGAGGATCCCCTGCCGGGCGCCGTATTTCGCTGTAATCCGTCCCCACAGGAATACGCAAGGAATGGCGGTGAGAAAGATCCCCCCTAGCAGCAAGGTGTTGTAGCTTTCCTCGCGGCCCAGAACGTATTTGGTGTAGAACGGAATCCCGGCGGGAAGCAGCGCAAATGTAAACTGCACCAGGAAACTTCCGGTCACGTACAGGACAAACGCTCGGTTTCCCAGAGTATGTCGAACCGCTGTGGTCAAACGGAAGGTGGCACGTACCGTATCGTGATGTTCCCGGCTGCCCCAAAGGGATAACGCTAGGAATACGGCCGACAATACAGCAAATATAACCCCCATGGAGCCCCAACCGATCTGTGAATAGAGGAGCGGCGGAATGGCGACACCTACAATCATGCCCACGATCCCCATCATTTGCCGCCACGAAGAGACATACGCTCGGTCCTTGATGCTCTGAAACATCTCCGGGAACAAGGCCGAGTAATTCAGAACAACCAAGACGAATAAAGCATCGTACAGGATTACGGTTCCTATAAAATAAGGAAAGGCCGCCCCTTCCGCCGCCGGCGGCGTCCACAGCAACGCAAACGCTGCGGCCAGCGGAACCAGGCCAAAACCGATATAGGGAAGGCGTCTGCCGAACCGGGTGCGGGTCCGGTCGGACAGATGGCCAAACAGCGGGTTCAGCACGGCATTCAGCACGCCGTGAAATATCATCGCCAAGCTGATCCAGGCGGGCCTTACGCCCAGCACGTCGACGTAATAATAGACGAGATAGGTTGCAAAAGCTTGCGACATCAAATTTACCGCCAGATTGCCCGAGCTGTAGGCTACCTTTTGAAGCTCCGTCCGGTTTCCCGGATTTGCGGTTCGCATCATCCGCCCTGCCTCCTTTATTCGATCCGCCGGCCGGCCTTAGGGCCGCTGCTGTGACTTCTGAAGGTCCTGCAAGTCCTTCCAGCGGATCATCTCGATGCCTTCCTCCGCAAGAACCGCCTTAATGTCCGGATCACGGAACAGTTGATAATCCCATTGTCTTTTTTCCCATTCGTTGTGGATGGCCTTCAGTTCTTCCGTCGCGAGCGCCGGATGGATGATAATCTCCGAGACACCGGGACGGAGCGCTTTAAGGACGGTGATCATATCGCGTTTGTAGCTTTCGTACGTTTCGCCCGGCTGCTTGCCAAAGGGCAAACCGATGAGATCATCGAGGAGGATCACGCCCATTCGATCGGCGAGCTCGGTGACCTGATGAATCAGGGCGTTCGCCTCCGGCGGCAATTTCCCTACCTGCGGCAACGAACGCGGCAAACGGAAGGGCAGGCCGTAATCCGCACAAATCTCAAACGCCACATCAAGGAAATGATGGCCGGTTGCCAATCCATACAAGCTGCCCATGTGGTTATCGAGATGTGTAGGTGCTAAGCCTAACGCCAGCGCCGTCTCCACCTGGTTAATCATCTCAAGGCGCACTTGCGGCCGGCTGGCTTGCAATTCGAAGCGAGCAACGTCCTCGGGAAAATAACCTTCCTCTGTCACCAATGTCCGCACGTCCCCATCCCGGGTGACCGGCCCCCACTTATATCCGTTCCATTCGCTGGTGAACGTCAGATGGACCCCCACATCGAATTCCGGATTGGCAACGCTCCACGCCACCGCCTCCTTAGCCCAGGAGCAAGGGATCATGACCGTCGCCGAGGAGACCGCCCGTTCCTGTAGCAGTTGGGTTATCGCCGTATTTTCCGCATGGCACATTCCAAAATCGTCCGCATTCACAATCAACAGTTTGGCTTCCCGCCCGTACCCCAATCGCTCTGCCAATGTCATTTGCCTTCTCCTCCGTTTCTGCTCTAATTTCAATGAGCTTGATAATTAAAACGCTTACATAAATGGTGAAAATAACCGAAGTGTACCTTCGGTTATGGATAAAACTGCGAATCCCGATTGATGACGAACGTATCACAGATCTCAGCCCTTTCTTTGGCCGATGAATTTATATACCAAGTGTATGTTGGAACCTAAACCTATAGTTCATAAGTTTGTAATTTCGCTTACACCCTGATAATTCCTGCTCAGGCAAAAAAAATAAGGGCAATCGGTATCCGACTGCCCTTTCCGTTATCAGCTATTGAGAACTCTGTAATGATATTCCGACACGACCGTAAAGCCAAGCTTATTATAGAGCTCCAACGCCGGTGCGTTGTTCGCCAGCACTTGCAGGTGCATACCTTCCGCGCCGTTCTCTATCGCCCAAGACGCTAGCGCACGCAGGAGGCGGCCGGCGATCCCCTTGCGGCGGTGGCGTGCATCGACAACAACATTGCTGATCCCGGCCCGGCCCTCCTCAATGACCACGGTAGCTAAGCCCACCGGCTCACCCGCTTCATAGATTGCCACAAACGCCTTAGGTGTGGGCATTGCTGTAAAGATCGACGTATATCCGGCCCGGCGTTCCTCCGGAAATCCCTCCATCCGTAGAAATGCGTCCATCCATGACTCGACCGGTCCCGCTTTATAAACCAACTCCACATCGTCAGCCTCGTAAACGGTGGATCGCTGAAGTACATCCTGGCTAGAAGCCGCCAGCAGCAGGCAGTTCATCGAGATCTCATACCCCGCCGCGGCCAGCAGCCCATCCAACTCTTGAGGTGAAGATTCACTGACGTGAAAGCAGGGTCTCAGTCCACGTTCCCGGTAAAAGTGCTCCACGATGGCAAGCCAATCGCCCTCTGGAAAAGGTCCGGCTGCCAGCACACTGTTCGCTCTTGTTGTGACGCCGTCGTTTGCCCGAAGCCGCCAAGTGCCAAGCCATTCCAACTCGCGCGGAGGCCACCCACTTGCGGCCAATTGCTCCAATCGATCAGCTACCTCGGTTTCTTCCGTCCGCCCGCTCATTTGAGCCACTCTCCAAAGAAGCGCTCGTATCCTCTCTTCATCACTGTCGCCGAAAACTTCTCAAAGGCGTAATCCCGGTTGTCCCTGGAATACTTCAGCGGTGAGGCTGCCGCCATGTTGACCAGTTCAAACCAGTTGTTCTCGTTGCCGGCAAAGGCGTGACGGGAGCTAATGTGACCATAGCAGGGATGCTCCGGCTTGACGACGATTTTGCCCATCGCGAGCGCTTCGGTCAGCGGCATTGCAAAGGTATCAAACCGGGAGCAGCTCCAGTACACCTTGGCCGAGTTCATCAGCGAAAACACTTCATCCTGGCTTAACGCAAACCGCAGGGTGACGTTGTGGGGGATGTTGTATTTTTTCACACTTTCCTTGTAACGCTCCCCGCCAAACACCATCACGACGTCCTTGTCCGGATTTTGCCGCGCATATTCCAGCACCAGGTCCGGCCGCCGGTTCTCCTCGTCCCGTCCGATCCAGAGTACCCGATTCTCCACGATAACCGAGGGGTCAAAAAACCGCTCCGCCAACGTTTCGTTAAATCCGATGGGAATCACGTCCACATCCGTCACACCGAACACGTCGTTCATTTGCTTCCGCAAAAACTCCGTCTGTACGATCGCCTTGTCCACAATCCCGTAAAACGGCTTCATCATCTCATACCCGGTCAACGCCGGGTCAGGGAAACTGTGTGGGAACAGTACGCTCTTGGGGAGGAACATTTTGAGAAAAGTAAACCCGGATACCGTATAAATCACGTGCTCGATGTTCTGCGAATAAATTTGGTCCAGCACGATATCGTAATTGACCAGATCGCCCTTCTCGTGCTCATAGCCGGGAAGCCAATCGTGTCCGCTGACATGGCGCTCCGGCGAGATAAATACAACCTCCACGCCTAGCTCCCGGCCGATGTCGCGTAGCCGCTCCGCAAACACGCGCGGGCCTTGGGCTTCCGTAAACTGAATTTTTCGCATGACTAAACCGATTTTCTTCATTTGATCCCGCCTCTAGTTGATATAGTAATATGTGCTTGCCACGTCATGTCTTGCTTCGTCAACCGCTAACGGACCTGAGGGACGTTAATCGCTACGAATTCGGGACTACGAGGTTTTAACGGACTTGAGAGACCTTATTGTAGGCAAATCCGATAGAAACACCTCTTTATAGCCCAAATAGCGGCTTTCAGGTCCGTTAAAGCGGGAAATATTCCGAAAATGAGCTGATAAGGTCACTACAGTCCGTTAGCAGATCGTAAGTGTTCATATGCTACCCATGGTTCTCCAGCAGTTCAAGGCATCCGTCCAAGCCGTCCAACGTCTCTTCCCGCTGTCGCAGCAGCCCTTCCGTCGTCCACACGCCGCCGCCTCGGTGCAGATCTCCTTCGATTAACAAGAGCATCCATATCGAAAAGATCGCAGCAAACCAAGCGTACTCCCGGATCATCACATCCTTGCCCCATGGCGTGCCCTGTTTATCCGCTTCCGTAAGATAGGTTTCAAGCAGATGCATCCGATCCTCTGCCGACATCCTCTTCGGAAACCGGGGATGCGACATGTCGATCAGATGATACAAATCCCAATACGGGAGGCTCCGGTGCGCATGCTCCCAATCGAGCAACACCACGCGCCCCGCCTCTGTCACGGCGTAGTTGCCCTGATGCAGATCGCCGTGCGACAGCACTTGCCGTTGGGCTGTGAAGCCGCGACCGTCCCGGACCGCTGAGACGACTGCCGAATCCAACCATTGATCCGGCAGTCCCCGTCCGCTAAGGACAGCCGACGCCTCTTCCCGCCGCTTCAGCACATCTGCGGCGATGGCTGCGATGCCGGGCTTCGGGCCTTGGGCAAGCAAGCCCGGCCATTGTTCCGCGGGAGCCGCGTGCAAGCGGGCCAGCTGCTTGGCTGCCGCCTGGGCGTACACCAGCCGATAGACATGGTCCAGCGGCCCGAGGTTCTCGAAGATCGCCCAGCTCTTGGCGCCGCTCCCCTCCGGCGAGGCGGCAAGCAGCATCGGTGCGGTGATCTCAGGCAGCTCCGCCAGTACGTTCCGGTACACCCACGCCTCCCGGTCTGCCGATTCACCGTTCGTCAGCGGCTTGAAAATATAGCTCTGCCCCGGGGCGATATAGATCCGCTCCACCCACTGGCCGTTCATGCCTTGGTACACCGGTTCCCGGCGCCAGATCTTGCCTTCATCCAGCGTTCCGTCCGCTTTGACCACTTCATCGATGTTCTGCATTCGGTTTCCTTCCCGCTCCCTAGTTTGACCTTAATGTTACATAAATTTTGAAAAGATTGTCAATCCGCCGCCGGCGTATAGCAAATTGCAGGCAAAAAAGAGCGGCGCCTTAAGCGAACCGCTCTTTTCTGAATATTTTTCTATTTACAAATAGCTTATGGTGTGGCTGGCGTTGTTACTGAAATGGGTCCGGTAATGGCATAGTTGGTGGAACTGCTCATATCCGGAACGGTAATGACGTAAACGTTGTAGGTGTTGTTCTCCAAATCCAGCAGATTACCTTGATAATCTTTATCCAAAACAGCCGAATAAGGTCCTGACTTCGAAATAGCTGCCCCTTGGTAACTTTCGGATGCTACGATACCTGAAGCCCCCGAGGTTGGGACTGCAATGACAAGATATCTGCTGATGCTTTGATCATTGCTTGGTTTGCTGAAAACCACCTCAATGCCGGAGCCATTCACCACAGCGCTCACATCCGTTGCAGCAGATACAGGTACGGTGCTTGGATCAACCTTTAGCTTCACTTGACCGGAAGGACCGGACAACAGATTCGTCATACCTGAACCGGATTTTGCTACCGTCAGCACAAATACTTGATAGGTCGTGTTGGCATCCAACGGTACGCCATATGCTGTATTCGGCTTGCCTAAAGAAACCTGAATGTTCCGTCCGTTCGGTTTCACAGCGGTATAGTTATCTTCCAGAGTCACCGTATTGGCATATTCCAGATTAAAGCTGCTCACATTCGCTGCCGGAACAACCATAATGCGGTATTCCTCAACGTTGCTTTCATTCGGCTGTTTGTTGAAGCTTACCACGATATCGCTGTAGGAATAACCGCTACCTGTGACATCAGCCGAAACGCTTAATGGCTGAAGCGCTGTGCTGTTCACCAGCGTAACCTCGTTCGAATATCCCGACAGGACGTTCGATCCGCCGCCGCTTGCGGCAACCGACAGGACGTACACCCGGTAAGGAACTCCGTTGCGAATCGCTTCTCCATCGGTGTCCTTCGCGCCGTTAAGGTTTACGCTTAAGGTAGCCCCGTTTTTGTTGACAGTCGTATAGTAGTTCGACGAATTGGCTGCGTTCAGGTTAAAGCTCTTCGTCGCTTTCACCACAAATACCCGGTAATGGCTAATATACGTTTCATTCGCAGCACGGGTAAAGGTTACCCGCAGATCACGGCCGTCCCCATAATCGCTGACGTCCGCCGCACTCAAGTTCGAGACCGCGCTAACCATATTGTTCGACAATGTAATCGGCGAGGAGTAAGAAGACAAGGCGTTGCTCAGGTTATATCCGCTGCTGGCTACCGACAGGACAAACACCCGATAGCTGACGCCGTTACGGATCGTCGCTCCGTCAACATCTCTCGCCCCCGATTTCAGAACCGTGGAGAGCGTATAGCCGCTCTTGCTCACCGTCGTATAGTTTGCGCTGCCGACATTGTTGGCCTTGGCTAATGTAAAGTTATTCGCATCCGAGGTTTTGACCACCAGGATCCGATAGTTGCTAATATACGTTTCATTCGCAGCACGGGTAAAGGTCACCCGCAGGTCACGGCCGTCCCCATAATCGCTCACATCTTCGACAGTAACGTTCGATACCATATCCACCGTGCTGCCATTGGTTAACGTAATCGCAGCCGAAGCGGACGACAGCGTATTGGTCCCTGCGTAAGCTCCGGTGCCCACGGCCATAACGAATACCCGATAGCTGACACCGTTGCGAATCGTTGCCCCGTCTACATCCCGCGCATTGGAGGACAAGGCATATGACGTAATATTCGAACCAGTCTTATTAACCTGCGTATAGTTTACGTTGGATACCAGGTTTGCTTTTGCCAGGCTGAAGTTGGCATAGTCGCTGGCTTTCACAACGAAGATCCGGTACGAGCTGATCCGCGTTTCATCCGAGATCCGGCTGAAGCTCACCCGCAGGTCACGGCCGTCGCCATAATCGTTCCAGTCTTCCACCTTCGTGATGACCGGTGCGATAATCGAGCCTTGCGCGAGCGTGATCGCGGAGGAGCCGGACGACAATTTGTTCGAATATCCCGTATTATTGCTCACCGATAACACAAACACCGTGTAGGACACGCCATTCTTGATCAGTTCTCCGGACGTATCCCGAGCGGAAGAGGCCAGCTGGCCGGTTAATGTCGAACCGCTCCCTGATTTGGACACAAGCGTAGAGTAGGAGCTCGGCAAGTTGTTCGACGTGCTCAGTGTAAAGCTGCTAGCGTCCTTCGTCTTAACGACGAACACGCGATAGTTGGCGATGTTGCTTTCATTTTGCGCTCTTGTAAAGGTGACGCTCAGGTCGCGGCCATCGCCGTAATCGCTCACGTCGCTGACCTTAACGTTCGATGGAGCCGCTACGGAAACGGTATTGGTCAACGTAAAGGCCGGTGATGGATTCGACAACGTATTGGCGCTGTTGCCTTTGCCAATCACCAATACATAAGCAACGTAAGATTGATCCTCACGAATGGCAGCCCCGTCAACGTCCCGTGCGCTGGCCGACAGCGTTAAGGACGGATCGGATCCCGACGGAGACAACGACGTGTAATTGGCCGATCCGACTTTTTGGGCTGCTGCCAGATTAAAGCCGGAAGCATTTGATGCTTTCACGATCATCACGCGATACTGTTCAACGCGCGATTCGTTCGAGGATTTCGAGAAGCTGATCTGCAAATCCCGTCCATCCCCGTAATTTCCCACATCACGGGCAGTGACGTAGGCCACCGGACTAGGATCACTCCCGCTATCCGAGCCACCCGATCCGCCCGAGCCGAAGCCGGAGTTGATGGTAACGATTTTGGCGGAGTTGCTCCACCCCACTTGCTGCCCTAACGCCTCGCTGACGAAGCGAACGGGCACCATCGTTCTGCCTTTGATGCTTTGCGCCGGCACGTCGAGCAAGACCGTCTCATTGTTGATGGTTGCCGAACGCGACATCAGCTTCAGCGTGATGGTCGTGCCGTCTTTGTAGGCGGTAACGGTTTTCAGCGTCTGGTTGTAATTCACCTTGGCATCCAGCGCTTCAAAAATCGCCCGGAGCGGCAACATCACCCGTCCGCTAATGATGACCGGGGCCTGGTCTGTAGTCAGCCGGTTGCCATCAATGTAGATGCTGATTGGCGTAGCCGCTTGCGCCGTCGTCTGTTGAAAGATTGGTATGATTAACAATGCGGCTAAGAGCGAAGCCCAAATTTTTTTCAAAAATCTCATCCTCCCCATGCTAATGAACAGCTAAAGAAAAAGTAACTCTTCCCATTTGACGTGTTATGCCAAGCAAAAGTTTCTATGTTTGCCGCTTGTAAAAAAATTTCACTCCCGGATGCCTATCCCCGAACAAAAAAATCCGCTTCCCATCACGGGCAGCGGATTTAATGGAAGACGCTATTTGCCGGCCAATCGATTCAACCGGGCCGTCAACTGTTCACGCCAGCTGGCTGACAACTCCTCCACGGCTAAAATACGCCGGATCCCTTCGGCATCCTCTTTGTCGACGTGCATTACGCGGTTGGCAAACGCCAGCGTGACTCCTGCGGGGTGCCTCTCGACAAGCTCCAGTTGATCCCCGGGCCGAACCTCTCCTTCCTGGAGCACCCGGAAATAATATCCGGTGTATCCGGTTTGCTGGATCGCCTGCGGCAGCTCGGGCAAACCATGCTTAACGCCCAGCTTGAAGCAAGGCTGCCGTGGTTGGCTGACCTGAACCATCGTGCCGCCCATACGAAACCGGTCACCGATGCAGATCTCGTCTTCGAGCATCCCTTCGGTCGTGATATTTTCCCCAAATGCCCCAAGTTCCAAGGTGATCCCGAACTTCTCCTCCCAATAAGCATAGCGCTCGTACGGATAAACGCAGACCGCCTTGTCCGGTCCCCCGTGAAATTTAAGGTCCGCTTGCTCATCACCGGCAAAATTCACCGACGATAAATACCTCGCTTCCGTCACCGGCATTTTGAATATGCCTGTTCGTATTGTTTTGCCTTGATGCTCCACCTCGATCGGCTTTCCCACGTTGAGCGAACGAACTGTCATATGATCGCCCATTCCTCTCAGCCCCCTCTGTTCCGAAATTCAGCGTGAAATAAATTCCATTATAAGGGACAACTTCATCCAGCACCACCTTATATTCCAAGGGAGCTGCCGGACGATTGAAACTTACCGGGCACCTGAACCGTATTACTAATAGGCATCAATGATCTCACGACAATCATTTATTACGATGAATACTATCCCTTGCACCAAAGAGAGGAATTAAATCTATGAAATTTAAGCTTAAAAAAGTCGTTATTCTCGGCACGATGGCCCTTGTCATTACGATAAACCCCAGCATGTCCAGTTTTGTAACCAGCCTGACCTATGCGGCTCACCCCTCCAAGCAATCCAGCCTCAGCAATAAGGCGGAGCGTCCGGAGGACGAGCTGAACCGGGTGCTTGGCGCTTCCTCCGACCGGGAGGTTTACGACGCTTTGCTTGAAGGCCAGTCGCTGGCGGATATTGCCGAATCCCGCGGCCAAGATGCGAACCAGGTTGTCCAGCTGCAAATTGCCCAACTGCAGGAGCAGCTGCAGAAACGGTTAGACGAAGGCAGCATCACCCGTGAAGTTTATGAGCTTCAGCTGCAAGAGCTGCCGGAGTTGGTTGCCGAGAGCGCGAAAACGAGGTATACAATCCTCGGCTAATTTATTAAAACGAAGGCCCTGCGATGGACCGCTTATTGCTTGCGGTATCCAGCAGGGCCTTGTTGCGTTTATTTTCCCCGTTTCGGGAGGAGCTTGACATATTCATCGGAGAGCTTCATCAGCTGCAAAATGTAATCGTAGTCGCTGCGGTACGGCGCAATATCGGTGACAGGCTGCAGTGTGTCCAGTGAAACCGCGGTGCCGTCGTCAAAGCCAGCGCCCGGCACGAACATGACTTCATCGTTAAAGAACGAGCCTGTCGGCAGATAATACCGCATCCCCACCACATTACGGTCCAAATTCAACAGGTCGTGCCCGAAGGCGGTAAATCCCTCATTCTCCAGCGAGATTCCGAGAAGATTGGCTACGGTCGGCAAAATATCGACCTGGCCTCCGGTGCGCTCGACGACTTGACCTTGTTCTTGGCCAGGGATGTGAATGATCAGCGGGATGTTGAACCGGCTGATCCGCTCGTCGTAAGCGATCCCCAGCTTCTCACTGATTTGCTTAGCGGGAACGTCCTTCTCCTGAAGGCCAAAGTGATCCCCATAGAACACCAGCATCGTATGGTCCCACAGACCCGTTTGCTTCAACCCGTCAATCAGCTTGCCGATCGCATAATCCGTGTAGTTGACCGCCTCGATATAATTCCCGAGCATCGTGCCTTCTAGATCGGCCGGCAGTTCGATTTGGCGGCGATCCTTCGGCACGACAAACGGATTATGGCTTGAGGTGGTGACGAATTGGGCGTAAAACGGATTGCCTTGCGCCTTTAGCTCGGCCAGCTTTTCGACGCCAACCCGGTACATTTCCTCATCGGACGCGCCAAAATCGTTAAAATGATCGTTTGTATAATACGGCTTATCGTAATATTTATCGAAGTTCAGCGCCGGGTACATTTTGTTCCGATCCCAAAATGTCACCTTATTGATGTGGAACGTATTCGCCGTGTACCCGTATTTTTGCAGCAGGCGCGGCAGACTGGGAAGCTCCCGATCACCATAGCCGGTCGACATCGCCTCCGCAGCTGTCGGATAGATCGACGTATTGGACATAAACTCGGCATCGGACGTATTGCCGGGGCCGATCTGCTGGAACACGTGCGGGAAATAGAAGCCTTCCTTCGCTAAACCGTTAAGTACGGGCGTAATTTCTTGACCGTTAATTTTCAGGTTCAACGGGAAGTTCTGGAACGACTCCATCTGCACGATGATCAAGTTCATCCCTCGGGCTGCGCCAAAATAAGCCGGTACCCCTGTAACATCCATTTTGTAAGGATAGCTGCTCTCAAGCTGCCGGACTTTGGCCGCCGTCTCCTGCAGATTACCTTCCGCGATCATCCGCTCTTCCTCCTGGTTGCGGATCGCCGCATCGACCTGGAAGTTAAAGAAACCTACGCTTTCGGCGCGCACCAGCTCGTTGTCGATGTCTTTTCCCCAGCGGATATAAAGGCCGGACAGCATGAGGCTGACGATCAGGACGAAAGCCACCCCCACCTTCCACGCCAACGAGCCGCGCGGCCGGTCGTTACGGAAGCTGAGGCTCCCCGCCAGATAGAATCCCCGGGAAGCCCGGCGCCTGCGAGCCGTACGAAAGATGCGAACCGCAATCAGCACTGGCAGATCGATGAAATATAGAAATTGTTCAGGCCTTAGCAGCGAAGCAACGCTGGCTTTGACCTCAGGAACCTGGTTGAGCCCGCTCAGCACCGCATACGTTGGTACCGTGCCAAAGTAGGCGTTATATACCGTCGCCGCAAACAGGGTCACGGAGATAATCCAGTTCAATCCGAGGTACACTCCCCATTTGACCTTAGCCGGCGTCAACAGCTCAACCAAACACATCAGCGCCAGCACCGATAGCCATTCACCGGGCAATCCCTGAACCCCAAGGCTCCCATAGAAAAAATATCGCAGCAACAACAGCTTCATGCCAATTAGCACGAACGTTACGACGAAATGAATTCGACTTGAGTTACTTGAGTTACGTATGATCTCCATCTCTTTTCTCCGGAATTTACCGTGTTTTTACATAGCACGCAATTTCTATTTGTTTATTATAACACGGTAAAATCCAGAGTCGAATTTAGACGAAATCAGCCATGGAGCGGACGGTCAGCTTGCCGGGATGGCCCGCGACAAAGGGCTCTGCGCTGCCTGTGCCGCCCCGCCGCCGGAACTCCACCGTTACCGGAATGCCAGGAATTAGATCAAAGTAATTATCGGAGAAAATCCCTTCTTCTTCCGCCGAAATCCATACCTGGCGCGCCAAGACATCGCTGACCAGGGTATAACGGCTTCCGCCGCTGCCGGCCTCTTCTTGAAGCGTAATGTTCGCCTGCGGCAACGAAAGTTCTCTAGCCGAAGCGAAGTAAAAAGGCTTGCTGTCCACGGCCTGCCCCTCGATCTCCAGGACCGCATGCAGCACGACCTGGCGCGGATCATGGCCTTCCAACCATTCCGCCCGACTGAACACCGCAGCTTCAACAACCGCATCTGCAGCGGCGTGAACCTCCAACGCCTGTTCTTTCAACGAGGCCCCCTGGAAGTCATACAGCGACAACCGCAAGCGGCCCGTAACCGGCTTCTGCAGATCAGACACCACGCTAACCGAGATCGGGCCATTCTCCGGCTCGTAAATCGCCAGCATGACCTCGCGGAAGCTGCGGCGTACCGCATACTGCAGCGCCTTCCAACGTCCGTAATAGTCCATCCCCGCCCAGGACGCCACCGGCCAGCAATCGTTCATCTGCCAGTATAGCGTCCCCATGCAGTAAGGCTTGTTGCGGCGATGTGCTTCAATTGCCGTACGGATCGCCTCGGCCTGCAGCACCTGACTCATGTACAGGAACGAAGGGAAATCCTTCGGCTCCGGCAGATAAAGGTCCATGTACTCCTTGATCAACTGGTTCCCTCGGCCATTCTTCTGATGGGCCAGCATGATCTCGGACTCCAGCGCCAGCTCGCTCTCCGGCGCGTAAGTCAGCACCGATTTCAGCTCCGGAAAGGATTGAAAGCCGTATTCGCTCATGAAACGGCCTACCCGGAGGTTATAGTTATCAAACGGCTCAACCGCATGCCAGACCCCCCAGTAATGGACGTCCCCTTCACCGGTGACTTGAAGTGCATGTTGATCCGCGTCCCCCGTCAATCTACGGATCGGCGAAGACGGCAAGTAGGCGACGCCGCCGCCATGACGTTCCACGGCCTGAGGAAGAATTCGATGGAAGATCGCCTCGTAATCCGCCCAAATCTGTTCACGCTGCTCTGCGGTGTAATTCTTTTTCCACCCCCAGCCCCCATCCTCGACATAGTGGGCCCAAGCCGAATCGATTTCATTGTTTCCGCACCACAATGCGATACAGGGATGATTCCGCAACCGCTTGAGGTTGTCCTCCGCTTCCCGCGTAACGCTGTCCAGAAACTCCGAATCCCCCGGGTACATACTGCACGCAAACATGAAGTCCTGCCAGACCATGATTCCGTATTCATCGCACAGCTCGTAGAAAATATCCTGCTCATAAAGGCCGCCGCCCCAGACGCGAAGCATATTCATGCCGCTTTCGGCTGCCGTGGCGATTTCATGGCGATAACGCTCCTCCGTCACTTCAGTCAAAAAGCTGTCGTTCGGGATATGGTTCGCCCCTTTGGCGAAAACTGGCACGCCGTTTAACTCGAAGCGGAAGCAAGCCCCTGCATCGTCCTTCTCACGAACCAGCCGGATGTCGCGCAGCCCGGTTCGAACAGACGCTTCGGCGACCGCTTCCTGCCCGCCGTCCGTCACAAGCTTGGCATGGAAGTTATACATCGCCGGTTCGCCCAGCCCCCGGCACCACCACAGCTTCGGCTCCGCAATGACCGCCGACACCTCTACTACATTCGTTCCCGGCTCTAATACCACAGGACGTTCCCAGGTCAACTCGCCGTCAGTGAGCTGCAGCTGACCTTCCCAGCGCTCAGCAGTTTCAATTTCTACCACGGCCGTAAGCTCCGCAGCCGAGACGTTGACCCGGTCCTGGCGAATGAACAGGTCACGAATCACCGGGCCGCTCCAGCCCTCAAGCCGCACCTCGCGCCAAATCCCGCTGGTCACAAATCGCGGCCCCCAATCCCAGCCGTAATGATACGGCGCTTTGCGGGCAAACACGCTGACCCGGCGGTCGCCTAACCCGCCCAGCTCCGATTGGTCGTTCGCCGCCGGCAGGCCATACCCCAGCTTCTCGAGCTTAGGCAAATCCTCCGCGATGGGAGAGCGGAAGCGTACGGCAACCGTATTGTCGCCTTCGCGCAGCAGCGGCTTCACATCGATTCGCCAAACGCGGAACATATTGTCGGCCGACAAGACGTGCGTCCCGTTCACCGTGACATCGGCATACGTATCCAAGCCGTCGAAGACAAGCTCCAACCGCGGCAAAGCGGACCAAGCCTCATCCAATTCGAAGGAGGCTTCGTATTCCCAATCTTTTCGATCAATCCACTGCAGGTCATGCTCGTTAGTTCCATAGAACGGGTCAGGGATCAACCCGTTGCGGTGCAGATCCGTATGCACGGTGCCCGGCACGCGGGCCGGCTTCCACTCTGTCTCATCACTCGCTTTGAAGCTCCAATGCTGGATTCGATAACTATGTTTGTTCATATGTCCTCCATCAAGTTGTAAGTTACCGTTCATTATATACTAATTCCGTTATGATTTGTTATATATTTGTTAGTGATTTTGCAGATCAAATTTTTATATGATCTTTCTTTGGGATTAAAGGTGAGCTATAATTGTAAAATTACTAATTGAGCGTTTTGCAGTAATCTGAGGCCTTGAGCCGTAAGGATTTTCGGACATAAAAAAGGGACTTCACCCCAACTTGGAGAAGTTTTCAAGTGACCGAACCCAAAAACCTCAAGGATGGAGGAAGTCACTTTGTATATTCTCCAAGAATGTCTGTTTTCCTTCGAAGAACTTTTAAACATTCAACCCAAGGAGAGATGGCCGATCTTCTTCAGCTCTCTCGATCTGAGACCGTATGCCAAGGAACTGAGAAGCCGTTCACCCCGAGGCGCTGAGGGATACTGCAGACAAGGGATTCTACGAGCACTCTTGGCTGCGCCGCTTGAAGGAATAAGTACCTTTTCAGGGTTGCATAAGCGTTTGGATACGGATCTCCGGTTTCGTTATCAGTGTGGTCTTCCGCTGGATCGAGAAGCTCCTTCCATATCCACATTAAGCCGAGTCTTCTCAGAACTGACGAGAAAGGACTTGGCAAAACGGCTTTTTGAGGATTTGGTCACACGCTGTCAGCAGGAAGGTATCATAGAAGGCAGTAACGTCGCCATAGACAGCGCCGCTCTCCGCGCTTACGAGAAAAAGCAGCCCAAACGCAAAAGCGAGCAAACGGGTAATGCGAACTGGGGCGCAAAAATTGATTCCTTCGGCAATAAAATCACATGGTTTGGTTACAAAATTCATCTGGCGGTCGATACGAAAAGTGAATTGCCGATCGCCTTGGAAGTAACGCCGGCGCATGTCAATGATGGAGAAATGGCGCCGGGCCTGATCGAGAAAACAGCGTCCAGGACGAGCACACGATTTTTCATACTCGATGCGGGCTACGACCAAATGAAAGTTTATGAGGCCGCCCGCAACGTCAAGGCACAAGCCATCATTCCCCTTAATCTTCGGGGGGAGAAGGAACCGCCTGCTGGCATGACCTCGAACGGAACACCGTGCTGTTCCATGGGTTATGCGATGACATACTGGGGAGTTGACGGCGATATGCATAAATTTCGCTGCCCGCATGCCACGGGTAAAGTCGACTGTCCGCTTGGCATGGCTGCCTGCTCGTCTTCAAACTATGGAATGGTCGTCAAAGTAAATGCGAAGGATGATCTCCGGCGATACAGCATCCCTCATCGGGATACAAAGCGTTGGAAGGAACTTTACAATGAACGAACCAGCGTAGAACGCTGCAACTCCCGATTGAAAACCTATTTGACGGCAGACGCCGCACATGTCCGGGGCATTCAGAAAGTCACAACTCACCAGTATTTGAATGCCATTGTTCTGCTTGCATCTGCGCTCGCCGTTTCTCATCATTCAAAACGGGCTGCCGCTTAAAAAATGAGCTGTTCTAAAATTCTGCAAGTCTGCCCTTTTCTTCATCCATATAATACCATTTTCGAAAATTACCCCTTAACGACAGTGAATATGCTATCGCTTCTTCTCTGAAACGGAATTATGCAAAACACTCAATTATCAATTTCGACGAATCATAGTATGATGTTGTCGAAAGTGAATCACTTGGCAACTCTTCTTATGAAAGGGGTTTCATATGAAGAAGATTTGGATGGTGTACTTGCTGCTCTTCGCTTGCTTTGCGCTATACGTGCTCGATTACCGCTCCCAGATTCGTTTGAACGACGAATGGAATTCCGGGGGCCTCCGAGGTTCCATCGATGAGAAATACGTGATGGTGACGTTTCAAATGGGTATCGACTATTGGAAAAGCGGGCTGAAAGGCTTCGAAGACGCCGCCCAGGCGCTAAACGTCTCCGTAGAATACCGCGGCTCCACCCAGCGCGATATTCATGAGCAAATCACGGTGTTGGAGCAAGCCATTGCTAAAAAACCGGCCGGCATCGCGATCTCCGCGATTCATCCAACCGAACTCACCGCCACGATTAACAAAGCGGTCGACGCCGGCATTCCGGTCGTCTTGTTCGATTCCGACGCCCCCGGCAGCCGCGCTTTTTCCTTCCTTGGCACCGACAACTATTCCGCCGGCGTTGAGGCCGCGCGGAAAATGGCCGAGCTCACCGGCGAACGCGGGGAGGTCGCCGTCGTCACCGTGCCGGATCAACAAAATCATCAAGAACGCACCGAAGGTTTTTCCGATACCATTACCCAGGAATTCCCCAACATGCACATTGTCGCCACCAAAAACGGCAAAGGCGATGAGCTGTACTCGCGGCAAGCGGCGGAGGAAATTCTGCACGACTTCCCCGAAGTCGCAGGCATTTTCACCACCGAAGCCAACGGCGGTATCGGCGTTGCGGAGGCCGTAAAGGCCTTTGGCCCGACCTCCTCCAGTCCGAAGATCATCAGCTTCGACACCGATAAGGGCACCTTGGACTTGGTCAAAAGCGGAGATATCGCCGCCACGATGGCCCAGGGCACCTGGAACATGGGATATTGGTCGCTGCAGCTGCTCTTTTCGTTGAAGCACGATTCCGATGGATCTTCGCCCCCCGGCCCTCGCGTTCCCCAGCGTTTGGATACCGGCATCACCGTCGTCACACGGCAGAATGTGAATGATTACTATGCGAAATAGATATGGAAAGCGGTCCTGGGAAATCCGTCGTTTTTCGCTGAATAACTTGCCCATCCGCTACAAATTAATCGTCCACTTTATGTTGATCAGCATCCTTCCTTCGATCGGGCTGGGCGTGCTGACGAATTGGACGGTCGACCGCATTATCGAACGGCAGATTACGAACAACACGCTGCAGTTAATTGGCAAGGTGAACCGGTCGTTGGAGACGTATGTGGAGAATTTGCAAAACATGACGTTCCTCATCTCCTTTAACCCGGACGTGCTGCAGTTTCTCGAGAACAACAACGAGGCGGAACTCGTTCTATCGGCACCGTCAGTCAAAACACCTCCACGAACAACAACACCGGTAGATACCGATCACTACGAAATTCGCAAGTTCCTGCAGGGCTTCACCACCTTGTATTCGGAAGTCGCGGGCATTCTAATCGTCAACAGCCGCGGCGAATATATCAGCAACGAAATGTATGCCCGCACCGCAGAAAACCTGACCCGGGAAGAGTGGTACCAAGAAGCGGTCCGCAATAAAGGAATCTTTAAGATCATCGGTCATCCGCGAGACCGCAACGTCACTACGCATGTCAACTACAAGGACAGTGAAGTCGTCTCTGCCGTAAGGGCGATTCTCGACCCCGAAACCCAGCAGGTCAAAGGCGTCGTCTTAATCGACCTCAAACTGCGGGTCATTGCCGAGACCGCTCAGGACGTTCGTTTGGGGAAAACGGGCTATCTAACGGTGGTGGACGGCAACGGGGAACTGATCTATGCCCCGCCAGCCCCCTATATCAACCGCGTTCCGCTGGAGCGGCTCGGTCAGGACGGCTCAGGAACCTACGCAGAACGGGTGGGCGGCCGCGATTTACAGTTCATCTACCGACATTCGCCGTTTACAAACTGGACGACGGTCGGCGTCTTTTCCATGGCGGAGTCCGCTACGGAAATGCAGGAAATTCGTTTTTACGTGGTTAGCTTTGTTTTTATCGTCTGTTTGCTGGGGATGACGGCCTCTTTCTATCTGGCTCACACG
The DNA here is from genome assembly GCF_047200555.1 of Paenibacillus sp. MB22_1. NCBI lineage: Bacteria > Bacillati > Bacillota > Bacilli > Caryophanales > Paenibacillaceae > Paenibacillus > Paenibacillus sp. MB22_1. Next base: position 1,754,687 of record NZ_JBLADV010000002.1, on the reverse strand, counting down.
ATTTCCAGGCCAATCGGGCAGCTGGCGTCCTTTATGCAAAAAGCCCAGTCCGGCGATCTGACCATTCGCCACTGGAGCGACCGAACCGATGAAATCGGCCTGCTTGGCCGCCGTTTCAACGCCATGCTGCAGCAGATCCACCGACTGCTCTCCCTGACCGAACTGCAGGAGCGTCAGAAGCGGGAGGCGGAGCTAAGAAGCCTGCAGGCGCATATCAAGCCGCATTTTTTGTACAATACCCTGGATACGATTCATTGGATGGCCCGCCGCAACGGCTCGGAGGATATCGCGGAAATGGCGGAGTCCTTGTCGAAGCTGTTCCGAATCGGCCTTAGCAAGGGGAATGACATCATCCCCCTGAACGATGAAATCGAGCATGTTCGCAGTTACTTGCATATTCAACACGTCCGTTATCAAAGCAAACTCGATTACTCGCTGCACATCGCTCCGGAAATTCGCGGTGTCTATGTGTTGAAGCTGATCCTTCAGCCGATTGTGGAAAATGCCATCTACCATGGAATCAAGGAACGCCGGGGGCCGGGCCGCGTGGTCATCGAAGCCGCCGAGGATGCCGGCATGTTGGTGATCACCATCCGGGATGATGGGAAAGGCATTCCGCCGGATAAGCTGGCCCGGCTGCAAAAAGAACTGCAGTCCGCAGGCACCGCGGATGGCCGGGAAAAGGGCTCCGAACCGGCAGGGGCATCCAATGCAAGCGAAGGCGGACAGGGATATGGGATGCTGAATGTGCAAGCTCGGATCGCATTAACCTTTGGTCCGAAATATGGCCTGACGATCCAAAGTGAGGAAGACCGAGGAACCGTAGTAACCGTCACCCACCCGATCATTCGGGATGAACAAACCCGTTGGGAGAGGATTGAATCATGAGCGGAACCTACTCAGAAACTCGTTGGAGGGTGCTCATCGCCGACGATGAGTGCATTATTCGCGAAGGGATACGCGACAGCGTGGACTGGGAGAGCTTGCGCCTTACGGTAGTAGCTGAAGCGGAGGATGGCGAGGAGGCGCTGGAGAAGGCGATCCGGCACGACGTCCACATCATGCTCGTTGATCTCAACATGCCGATCATGGACGGGATCGAACTTATGAAGCAGGTGCGTGAGCGGCTGCCGGACTGTAAAATCGTCATCATCACCGGCCATGACGAGTTTGCTTACGCCCAGAAGGCGATTCGCCTTCAGGTCAAGGATTACATCCTGAAGCCGGCCAATCCCGAGCAGTTAGAGAAAGTCCTGCGACAGGTGCGCGGAGAGCTGGAGGAAGAAGCGTCCAGGCAGCAGCAATGGCAGCAGGCCTCGCGGCAGCTGTCCCGCAGTTATCCGCTTCTGAGGGAGCGATTTGGCCAGCAATGGCTGGACGGGGGCATGACCGCCGCTGAAATCTCCGAGCAGCTGCGGTTCTTGCAGCTGCCGGACGCCTGCCCGGATTGGCTGGGCGTCATCCGCTTGCCAGAACCCGCCGCCTCGCCCGCTTTGTTCAAGGAGGACGAACGGCAGCTGTATAGCTTTGCAGTGGAGAATATCGCCGCCGAAGTACTTGCCTCCTATCCCAAGACGATCTTCCGCGACCCCTTTGGCCTGATCGTTGTCCTGCTGTGGGGGGTGGAAGCTGAGGCCGATTTTTACCGTATTGAAACCTTGGTGCGAACCCACTTGAAAATCGCTGCCGAGGTGTATTTGGCCGAGGGCGCTGGTGACGTGCTGGAGCTTCCTTCCGTATACCGGAAAGCGAAATCCGCCGTGAACAAGGAGAACGCCGTTTCCCCGCTGGTACGCCGGGCCAAGCAATATATGCTGGAGCATTTCAGCAACAGCGGGCTGACGCTGGAAGCGATGGCGCAAGCCCTGCAAACTTCCCCGGCTTATTTAAGCCGCATGATCAAGCAGGAGCTGGGCACCACGTTTAACAGCTATTTGACGCAGCTCCGCATCCGTCGGGCGAGCCGCCTATTAATCGCCACCGAGCTGACAATAGCCGAAATCGCCGAGCAAGTCGGCTACGAAACTCAACACTATTTCAGCACGGCGTTCAAGCGCGCGACCGGCCTTTCCCCACTGCAATACCGCAAAGGCGCATTTGAACATGAAGATGCTCAGGGGGAGTAAATCTCCCCCCTCTCAGCCTCCTATTTTGGAGTCATGCCCCTCCATAAAGGTTCGATTTTTATAAAAAGAGTCAAACCACTGTAAATACGACCTCCCCCTTCGCTTGCTATACTCCGAACTGTAAACGCATTCATTTCAAGCATAGGGGGAATCGACTTTGAAGAAGGTAACGGCCATTTTACTTACTTTGGTGATGGTATTCGCCCTCGCGGCTTGCGCCAACGGCGGAAACGGCGGCAGCAGCGGATCGGGCAACAGCGAGAAAGGAACGATCGGCATTTCCATGCCCACGAAATCGTCCGAACGCTGGGTGAACGACGGCAACAACATGGTCAAGGAGTTTCAGGCTCTTGGCTATGGTACGGATCTGCAATACGGAGAAGACGTCATCGAAAACCAGGTGTCCCAAATCGAAAACATGATCACCAAGGGCGTCAAAGTCCTTGTCATTGCGGCCATCGACGGAGGCTCACTAACCGATGTGCTGCAAAAAGCCCACGATCAAGGCATTCAAGTCGTCGCCTACGACCGGCTGATCATGAACAGCGAGTACGTTGACTACTACGCCACCTTCGATAACTTCAAGGTTGGCGTGCAGCAAGCCTCCTACATTGAAGAGAAGCTGGGACTTAAAGAAGGCAAAGGCCCATTCAATATCGAGCTGTTCGGAGGCTCTCCGGATGATAACAATGCCTACTTCTTCTATAACGGCGCCATGTCTGTGCTGCAGCCGTACATCGATTCCGGCAAGCTCGTCGTACGCAGCGGTCAAACCAAAATGGAGCAAATCGCCACGCTGCGCTGGGACGGCGCCACCGCCCAGGCTCGCATGGACAATTTGCTGAGCGCTCACTATACCACGGAGAATATCGACGCCGTGCTTTCCCCTTATGACGGAATCAGCATCGGCATCCTCTCCTCGCTCAAAGGTGTGGGTTACGGCTCCGGAAGCAAACCGATGCCGATCGTAACCGGCCAGGATGCCGAGCTGGCCTCGGTCAAATCGATCCTTGCCGGAGAGCAAACGCAAACCGTCTTTAAGGATACCCGCGAGCTGGCGAAAAAGGCGGTCTCCATGGTCCAAAGCATTCTGGAGGGCACGGAAGCCGAAGTCAACGACACGAAGACTTACGATAACGGCGTGAAGGTGGTTCCTTCTTACCTGCTCGAACCGGTCTCTGTCGACAAGGACAACGTTGAATCGGCGCTCGTCGACACCGGCTACTACTCCAAGGAAGATCTGGGACTCTAAACATCATTAACTTGTGGTGACCGGCATAGCGGCGGACGCGGATTCGGGCGGCCGTCGCTGTGCCCGTACCGTGAGCGAAAGGCCAGGTGACGCATGTGAGCAACACGATTTTGGAAATGCGGGGCATTACGAAGACGTTCCCGGGGGTCAAGGCGCTCAGCAATGTCAATCTCAAGGTCAAATCCGGGGAAATCCATGCCTTGTGCGGGGAGAACGGGGCAGGCAAATCGACATTGATGAAGGTGCTGAGCGGCGTCTATCCGCATGGCTCTTATGAAGGCGAGATCTTGTTCGAAGGCAAGGTCTGCGAATTTAAAGATATCAAAGAAAGCGAGCAGCTGGGGATCGTCATTATCCATCAGGAGCTGGCGCTGATCCCCTACCTCTCCATCGCGGAGAATATTTTTCTTGGCAATGAACAGAGCAAGCACGGACGGATCGACTGGAACGAAACGACGGTGAAAACCAAAGCATTGCTGAAACGGGTGGGCTTAAACGAATCCCCGGCCACGCGCGTATTGGAGCTGGGCGTCGGCAAGCAGCAGCTGGTGGAAATCGCCAAAGCCTTAGCCAAACAGGTCAAGCTGTTAATTTTGGACGAACCCACGGCCGCCCTAAACGAAAATGACAGCGAAAACCTGCTGGAGTTGATCCTGGAGCTGAAGAAACAAGGCATCACCTCCATCATCATTTCCCACAAATTGAACGAAATCAGTAAAGTTGCCGATTCGATTACCATTCTTCGGGATGGCCGGACGATTCAGACCTTAGATATGAAGGCCGATCAGGTGACCGAGGATCTCATCATCAAGGGCATGGTTGGCCGCGATCTTACCCACCGTTATCCGGAGCGGGTTCCCCGGATCGGTGAAGTGATCTTTGAAGTCCGGGGTTGGGAGGTCACCCATCCACAGCAAGACGATCGGAAAGTGCTGGACAATATTAATCTCAATATCCGTCGCGGAGAGATCGTGGGGATCGCCGGTTTGATGGGAGCCGGCCGGACCGAACTGGCGATGAGCTTATTCGGCCGATCCTATGGGCGGCATATTAAAGGTCAGCTGTTCCTGCATGGCAAAGAGGTCCGATTTAACGACATCAGCCAGGCGATTAAGCATGGCGTCGCTTATGTCACCGAAGACCGTAAGCAGTATGGCTTAATTTTGATCGACGACATCAAACGCAACATTTCGCTGGCTTCGTTAAAGAAGCTGTCCCGCCGCGGCGTGATCAATGAACGGGAGGAAGTGTTGGTCGCGGAGGAGTACCGGAGCAAGCTGAACATTAAAACGCCCAGCATTTTGCAACAAACGGTCAACCTGAGCGGCGGCAATCAGCAGAAGGTCGTCCTCAGCAAGTGGATCTTCGCCCAGCCGGAAATTTTGATTCTCGATGAGCCAACACGCGGCATTGATGTCGGAGCCAAATATGAAATCTATTCGATCGTCAATCAACTGGCAGACGAGGGCAAAGGCATTTTGTTCATCTCCTCGGAGCTCCCGGAGATTCTCGGGATGTGCGACCGCATCTACGTCATGAGCGAAGGCCGGATCACCGGGGAAGTGCTACGCGAGGACGCCACCCAGGAAGTATTGATGAAATCCATGACTCGAGGCAGGGGGTAGACCGATGCAAGCGGTTAGCGAACTTTTTCGAAAAAACATACGTCAGTACGGCATGATTATCGCCTTAATCTTCATCACCATCTTGTTTCAAATTTTGACGGGCGGCATCTTACTCAAACCGCTCAACATTACGAATCTGATCTTGCAAAACAGCTACATTTTGGTGCTGGCCATCGGGATGGTGCTTGTGATCATCACTGGACATATCGATTTGTCCGTCGGCTCCATCGCCGCCTTTATCGGGGCTTTGGCTGCCATCATGTTGGTGGATTTTCAGTTGCCAACGTTCCTTACCATTATCATTTCACTGGTGATCGGCGGGCTGATCGGTGCCTGGCAAGGATTTTGGGTCGCTTACGTAAAAATCCCCGCCTTTATCGTCACATTAGCCGGGATGCTGCTGTTCCGGGGCTTGACGATGATCGTGCTTGGCGGCCAGTCGATCGCACCATTCCCGAAATCGTTCCAACGCATCAGTTCCGGCTTCATTCCCGACTGGTTTGGCGGCAGCAGCCTTCATATCCTGACGATTCTGCTTGGTCTGGCGCTCTCCCTTCTCCTCATTTGGCAGGAATGGAAGGAGCGGCGAACCCAGCTCAAATATCAGTTTGAGGTCGCGCCGATTTGGGTGTTCGTCACGAAGCTCGTACTGCTCGTTGCCATCATCAACATATTTACCTTTGTGCTGGCAACCTACAACGGGCTGCCGAACATCTTGATCATCCTGTTCTTCCTGATCGTCATTTATTCGTTCGTTATGAACCGAATGGTGGCGGGCCGCCATATCTATGCGCTTGGAGGCAATGAGAAGGCCGCCAAACTCTCCGGCGTCAAAACCAAAAAGGTGACGTTCTGGGTCTTCGTCAACATGGGCGCCCTGGCTGCACTGTCCGGCCTGATCTTCGCCGCCCGCCTCAACTCGGCTACGCCGAAGGCCGGGACGAACTTTGAGCTCGACGCGATCGCGGCCTGCTTCATCGGTGGCGCCTCTGCCTCCGGCGGCATCGGTACCGTCATCGGCGCGATTATCGGCGGCCTGGTCATGGGCGTGATGAACAATGGCATGTCGCTGATCGGGCTTGGGGTGGATTGGCAGCAAGGCATCAAAGGGCTGGTCCTGCTTCTCGCCGTCGCTTTCGATATTTACAATAAGTCGAAGACGACTTAACCCCAGGACCTTGATGTTCCTAAACCTCCGCTATCGATTTGGCGGAGGTTATTTTTTTGAAGGCTAGCTTGAGCGGGAGTATAATGAAAGACAGGATGATCTACCTATTTTTTCCACAAAGCAGGTGATTCCCTTGTCCAGCTCCCATCTGACCAAGGCGAAATCTGGCTGATTCCGTCGGAATCCTAGACACTCCTTAGGGAGTGTCGTTTTTTTATACAGGCGCCCTGCATTGTTGATTTCGCTCGCCCCCAAGACAGATTACATTGAAATTGTTCCATTCATCACATTCTTTGGAGGTGAAAGTTATGTCTGCAGATCGTCACACCCATCACGTTTATTTTGTTGGCGGAGGGATCGCTTCACTGGCGGGGGCCGCGTTCCTGGTTCAGGACTGCGATTTTCCCGGCCAACATATTCATGTGCTGGAGGAAATGAAGGTGCTAGGCGGCAGCAACGATGGTGCCGGAGACGGTGAACGCGGATATGTGATCCGCGGCGGCCGAATGCTGAATGATGAGACTTATGAAAATACATGGGATTTACTGCGCTCCATCCCTTCCTTAGACCATCCGGAGCTCTCGGTGCGAGATGAAATCATCGCTTTCGATACCGCCCACCCAACCCATTCCAACGCAAGGTTAGTAAACCGAGACGGCCAAGTGGCGGACGTCACCTCGATGGGCTTTGATATGGCGGACCGGCTTGCGATGGTCAAGCTGATCATGACCCCGGAAGAGAACCTGGGCACCGCGCGAATCAATGACTGGTTTGGCCCGCATTTTTTTAAGACAAATTTCTGCTACATGTGGGCAACAACCTTTGCCTTCCAGCCCTGGCACAGCGCCGTGGAGTTCAAAAGATACATGCTTCGGTTTATGCATGAATTCCCGCGAGTCCATACGCTGGAGGGAGTCACCCGCACACCTTATAACCAATACGACTCCGTCATTCTCCCGCTGCAAAAATATTTGGAGGGGCACGGCGTAGACTTTTCGCTGAAATGCACAGTTACGGATCTGGACTTCCGCGAAGGCGATGAAATCACCGTGACGCGGATGCACTATCTGAAAGACGGAGAGCCCCGAGTCCTGGATTTAGGAGAAGGGGATCTGGTGATCGTCACCAACGGTTCGATGACCGAGGGCTACAGCCTGGGCTCCATGAACACCCCGCCGAAGCTGAACGGCAAAGGCAGCTCTTGGCAGTTATGGGAGCGGATTGCCGCCAAGAAACCGGGCCTTGGACGTCCATCTGTCTTCGCCGACCATATCGACGAGTCCAAATGGGAGTCGTTTACGGTGACTTGTCAGGGCTCGCGCTTTTTTGACCGGATGGAAGCTTTCTCCCGCAACAAGACGGGAACCGGCGCACTGGTGACCTTTAAAGATTCAAGCTGGTTCATGTCCATCGTGCTGGCTCATCAGCCGCATTTCCGTAATCAGCCGGAGCATGTGAAGGTCTTCTGGGGCTATGGATTATTCCCGGATGGCATTGGGGATTATGTGCCTAAAAAAATGTCCGAATGTACCGGTGAGGAGATTCTCACCGAGTTGCTGCACCATCTCCACTTCCAAGAAGACATGGAAGCGATCTCTCCACCGCCAACTGTATTCCATGTATGATGCCGTTCATCACCTCGCAGTTCATGCCTAGAGCGATTGATGATCGGCCGAAGGTTATCCCGGACGGCTCCACAAATTTAGCATTTATCGGCCAATTCTGCGAAATCCCGGACGACGTTGTCTTCACTGAAGAATACTCTGTTCGGACGGCCCGTATGGCCGTGTATGGCCTGTTGGGACTGAACAAGCCGATTGTCCCTATCAATCAGTACCAGTACGATGTACGTACGTTGCTGCAAAGCTTGGTCACTTCCTTCCGCTAAGAATGGACAGGGGTGATAAAAATTGCCAAAACGACCCATTTCGGATAAACTAGGCTTAATTGAATCTTAAGCAAAGTGAAGCACACTTACGCATCTGTCCATCTTGGCGCGCGTAGTGTGCTTTTTTGCGTTTGGAAAGGAAGTGTGACCTGTTGTTGGTATCAACATCATCTTTAGTCCAACAAGTCGGTGAGGAATCGCAAAGCGGGAACTATGGGAAGAAAATCATCCCTCATGACGAAGCGTTTAAAAAGCTGTTGCATACGTTTTTCGCGGAATTTATCGCATTGTTTTTTCCTGAACTTGAATCGCAGCTGGACTTCAGCCAAACCCGTTTCCTTATGCAGGAGCAGCTTGTGGATGTGGTGGGAGAAGAAGCGCGTACGCTCGATCTCCTGCTGGAAACCAAATATATCGGTACGGATGCCTTCATCCTCATCCATCTGGAGCCTCAATCGTACCGACAAGCAGACTTCCACGAACGGATGTTTATCTACTTCAGCCGGCTCTTTGAGCGGCACCGGAAAGAGCACCAGCTCATCATCCCTATCGCCATCTTTACATCCGCAGAGAGTAAAAATGAGCGAAATTCCTTAAACATGTCGATTCTGGGAGAGGATATCCTCCAATTTCGGTTTCTGAAAGTCGAGCTCATCAACCAACCCTGGCGCAGATTCATTGATTCCAACAACCCCGTGGCTGCTGCATTACTCGCTAAAATGGGCTACAATAAAGGGGAGGAACGGGAGCTCCGTCTAGCCTATCTGCGCATGCTGCTGCAGCTCAGCCAAAGACTGGATCAAGCCCGTCTAGCGCTAGTGATGTCTATCGCCGATTTATATTTCGAGCCGGATCCCCGGCAGGATGAAGAAATGCTTCGGGAGCTGGCGAAACAATATGCAAAGGAGAGTGAAGTGATCATGGAATTAATGCCCGCATGGATGCGTCAAGGATATGAGAAAGGGTTGGAAGAAGGCCTGGAGAAAGGTATAGAACAAGGGATCGAAAAAGGATTTGAAAAAGGGATCGAACAAGGCACCCTCATCGAACGCCGGCAAATCGCGCGCAGGTTGTTATCCAAGGGCTTCACTCTGGAAGAAATTGCGGATATGACCCAATTGTCTATCGAGGAAATCAAGAAGATTATGAATTAAGGAATTAGCCAACGGACAAAGAAAAGAAGCCGCATCTACGCGATCGGCTTCCTTCTTCGGTAATTGGAATATATGACTTGGCTATATTTATTTAACAAGCGGTCAAGAACAACCGACTGATGGAGAACCCGTGCATGGCGCATTCCGTATCTCTGTGCGAGCCGATTTAATTCTTGTCTTTCCAATTCGATCCGAAATCTGATTTTTTCAGAATTGTTCATCACTATCACCCTAGGAACATATTAGAAGAGGTTGCCAAATATTGCATAATGAGACCTAATGCAAGAAACAAAAAAATTCCATTTTTTGAAATGGAATTTTAAAATAGGGCCAGTAGGATCTAGCCAAGCCTTATTATAGATTTCTATTAGTAAATGAATTAACCCCATCCGTGAGAAAATAACGTCATAGCTACCGGATAAAAGCTAACCATAATTATAGCCGAAACCGCCCAAAATGCTTTCTTTTTCATTTTCCCACACCTTTCTACATAACTCAGAATAAGTATTGCATTGTTTCAAAGAGGCGTGCTTCCGATGCAACTCAAATAATGCCATATTATTAACTATCAGATCTTTGCTGTTTAACAATATACTTAACTCCATACTGAATAAGAGATGATATATCCCTTCTTCATATAGAGCTTTTCGAAAATAATAGAGTGCGTAGTTCTGAAAAAAAACTGCACGTCTAAATATAAGTGATGGCTCTTTGTAATTCGATTTTGATGTCTGTTTGATTTTTCTATAATCATCAATATCATCGGAGAATTTATTTAAAATTTCATCGATAAAGTAATTATGTCGATTAGACGCCTCAATTAACGTGGTTAGCCCTTCAACAATTTCACCTGGATGCTCTTCAAGGAATTTTACATACTCCCCTATCAACTCTTGATTTCCTGATTTGATATCCATGCACATCCAGTTAGCGTATGCAAACATCTTAAGTTGCTCTACTTCGGCTTTCCCCGCTTCATCGAGACCCTCAAACCAGCTCAAATCTGCATACTTCGGAATCCACTTCTTGGATTCTTCAAACATTCCACGGTACTCATAAGAGCTAGATTTAATTAAATAAGCTCTTCCATAATAGTAGACCAATGGACGTTTAGGTTTGAAGTCTTCATCCATCCAGATGCGTCTGTTGTAAAGGGCTTCGGTGAATTGACAGAGCTCATCCGCATAATTCTCAACTTCAGACCAATTAAATCTCAGTGCGTAAATCTCAGTTAGCATCAGTAAACCATCGAGAGCATAGGCTTCAGGCAACCGATATCTGTAAGGTAAAAATTGCAATGCAGCTTTAAAGCCTCTTCTCGTATCAGTTTGAAATATTTGAAATATCCGATAATAACTCATCGCCAAGCGTTCGGAGTGGCTAGATCGCTCACTTTCGATAACGCTTTCATAGAGTATAACCGCAGCCTCTTTCCAACCTTGTTCATACATCATTTCGGCTGTATCGAAAATGCCCGCGATTTGTTTCAAATCCTCTAACAAACGGTTTAGAACCTGTTTAATGCAGTCATGCTTCTGCAACTCGGCGCATCTCAGCAGGAACGGCCGCAGCCTCCTCCAATGCGGAGCCGTTGAAGTAAAACATTCATCTGCGTATAAATCGTAAAAGTGTCCTTCAGGCAACCCCATCGCAGCCGTAATCCGATCCAATTGTCCGATGGCAATCGGCCGGTTCCCGTTAATAATTCCGCTTAACGTTCCGACGTTCACCCCGGCGGATTCCGAGAAACGGTGCAGGGTTGTCCCTTCGCTCTTGATGTAATCTTCCAGTTCTGCGCGAATCGTGGTTGTAGATATCAAAAAATTATCACCCCCCAATTCCGCGACCTTCTGCGAGCCAAAGGATTCTCGGCTAACAGAGGAGTCAAACGACATCCAATGACATCAAGCAACACCATATCCTACTAAACTTCCAATATATGTTTACATATTAATCCTAAATTTGACAATTGTCAATATGAAAAAAGACCGATAAGCAAACTTTTTGTCTGCTTATCGATCTTTATGGGGGTTCTTAGATTTCCAGCTCCGCCGCAGCCGCATTAGCCTCCACTTGCGCAGGGTTCTTGCAGCCCGGAATCACCGTGCTGACAACAGGATTCTTCAGGCACCAGGCCAAGGCCCACTGAGCCATGTCCACACCCTCCGGCACTTCATTCCGCCGAATCTCTTCCACTTCCTCCAGCTTGCGCCGGGTGCTTTCCGGATCATGACGATGGCGTACATCGGTTTCGCTGAACACCGCGCCCGGTTTATACTTGCCGCTCAGATAACCGCTCGCCAGAGGAACTCTTGCAAGCACACCGAGTTGCTGGCGCTCGCAGGACGGGAACACCCGATTCTCCGGCACGCGGTCGAGCCGGTTATAAACCACCTGAATCGCCTCCACCCCTACCTTCGATGAAGCTTCGGTCTGATGCAGGTTGTCGTTGCTGCCGATCGACGTGCCCAGATGGAGGATTTTCCCGGCTTGCTTTTGCTTATCCAGCAGCGTCCAAAGTTCATCATTATCAAACGCCGCATCCGGGCCGGAATGAAACTGATACAGATCGATATAGTCCGTCTTCAACGCTTTCAGCGAAGCATCAAGCTGTTGTAGTACCGCCGCAGCATCAAAGCGGTCCGTCCGCGTAAACCGTTCATGAAATTGATGCCCAAATTTCGTGGCGATCAGCCAGTCCTCCCGGTTGCGCCGGCTCAGATAATCCCCGATAAACGATTCGGACAGATGGTCGCCATAACATTCTGCCGTATCGATCAGATTGATGCCCAGCTCCCGGCCCCGATCCAAGATCGCATCCACTTCCGCTTGCGTGTAGTTTAAACCCCACTCCCCGCCGAATTGCCAAGTTCCAATGCCGACCACGGAAACGTTGAGACCGGTTTTTCCTAATGTCCGATATTTCATGTTCAAGAATCCCTCCGATTCGCCTCTATTTCAAGTAAAATACCTCGCGCATCGGCACGATCGGCTGCGGCTCATTAAAGTCAAACGAACCCTCCACCATGCCCGACGTAATTGCATTCCACCGCTGACACACCTCGCTGGCCGCAATGTACTTGAACGCCGCGTCCGGATCATCGCATTCAAAGCAATAGAAGAACTGATTCCCCTGCTGAAAAATCGAATAATTGCGAATCCCGGCTTTGCGATGCTCCTCCAGCACCTCGGGCCATGGGTTCAAATGCATCTCTACATAGGGCTTGCTGAACAATATTCGTTCCATCTACACCCAACGCAAGTCTCTAAACCCAAGCAGTCTGAAAAAATGCAAAAAGAGAACACGCAGTCGCCGCTCCAGATTCATGACCAGAAACTGAAGGGCGATGACGGTCAAACTGGTTTCGGCGCCACGCGCCCGAATGCGACCTAGGCCCAATTTGCGCTTGCCTTCTCCAAATTTTCCTTCGATCGCATTACGCTGTACAGCGTCCTGGCGCTCTTGCCGACGATCGGCGACTTCACTTTGCTCTTTCGAGGGTCTGCCGAGCTTCGGGCCACTAAGGCGAATCCCTAGCGTTTTGCAATAGTTCAGGTTGTCTCGATTGCGGTAGATTTTATCGGCTAGAATGACGGCGGGATAATACCCGAATCGCTGTTTGTACGCTTCCACCGATGCTTGCAGCGTGGTTGCCTCGTTGAAGCTGTCCCATTGTGCCGTTTCGATCCAAGCGTAACCGTCCACCAGACTGACGGCGATTTTGGCGCCGAACTCCACGTTCGCTCCAGCTTTGCCTCGAACCATCGGACGTACATGCGGCTGTTCGATACTCACGATGCGATCGGCGACGACATGCGTATTCTTCTCTAGCATTTCGCGCTGCTGACGGTAGAGCTCCGAGATGATCAGAAGCTGGCGATAGTGTCTTTTGCTCAGTTCCGTGAGAGGCGTATACTTCAAGAGGGCTTCAATAATCCGCAGATTCCGTCCCACGTAGCCAAGTTGCTTTTTGATCGCTTTGCGGATCACCTTGCCCGATGCCTTGCGTTGCTTGGAAACACTCAGGTACGATTTTCTGGCTTTCTCGCGGTACGTGCGCGGCTTCTCCATCGCTCCGACATGGGGACGGTGCAGCACGTCGATGATGTCTTCCAGGATTTCACGGGCGTGATTCAGCAGCCCCAAGTCAGTCGGATACTTGATGTCCGCAGGCGCGCATGTCGCATCCAGCATGAGGGTGCCCTTGTTCATGACTTCCGCTGTCGGTGCGGCTGTAGATGGCAGGACGTGTAGCTTTTTCGCCATGTTGCGGGGTTTCTTCGCCACAACAGGGGGCTCCTCGGGAATAGAGAAAGCGTCCCCTACCTCCATGGTGAGCTGCGAGCCGCCCGCGTCGTTGTCGTCGTCATCGCGATCTCGCTTGGACGATTTCGGTTTCGCCTCGACCTCTCGCTCTGCTTGCAGCGCGGCTTGGGCGATCCAGTCGTTGACTTCAGCTAGGATTTCCAAGCCGAGCCGTTCCCGAAAATGCGTGAGCAGGGAGTGATGAAACGGCACTTTATCGACATACGCGGTGTAGCCCAAGAAGAACTGCAAATATGGATTTTCCTGGATTTGTAAGGTGGTCTCGCGGTCACTTAAACCAAGGCGCTCTTTGATGATGAGCGAGCCGAGGGCGATACGTGCCGAGTATGCCTTTTGGCCGATGGCTGGGGACTTGAACGAGCTCACATATTTCTCTTCTACTTTGTCCCAAGGGATGATCGCCGCAAGCTGCACCCACCGATTGGTTGGATTTAATTTTCCGCCAAAGGGCAAATAGAAGTTTTCCAACAAGTCTGCCATATCTCGATTCAGCACGAACACTTTCGCTCACTCCATCTGCAAGGTTTTTTACCGATTTTCCGTGTTTTCTTTGCAGATGAATTCGACAAAAGTGCCTCTAAACCCTTGTGAGATAAGGATTTTTTGATTATTCAGCAAGCCCTACATAAGCCTCCAGTTGATCTTCCTTCACCTGCCAGGTCCAGGCAAATTTCCGGCTTGGACTGATTTCCATGATCATCCCTCCCATGAAATTTTCATACCATTAGCATACTACTTGAAAAAACGTCGAATCAGCTTCAGCTTGCCAGCCGTATAAGGCGGATAGATGAAGCTCAAGTTCACCCGCGTTGACTTTTTCAGCACGCTTTTCCGATGAGAGAAGGTTTCATAGCTGTAACGGCCGTGGTAGGCTCCCATCCCCGAAGAGCCGACACCGCCAAAGGGCAAATACGGGCTCACCAGATGCATGACCGTATCGTTCACGCACCCTCCGCCAAATGAAACGGACTCCATCACCTTCCGTTCCGTGGCGGCATTGCTCGTAAACAAGTACAACGCCAGCGGCTTGGGCCGCTCACCAATCTCCCGGAGCGCCACATCTAGGTCTCGATAGTCCAGCACCGGCAAAATCGGTCCAAAAATCTCTTCCTGCATCACGGAGTCTTCCCAGCTGACGTTGTCCATAATCGTTGGCCCCAAATACAGATCCTCACGGTCTCCGTCCCCGCCAACCACAACTTTGGACGGCTCAAGCAATCCCATCAGTCGGCTCCACTGCTGCTCATTCACGATCCGCCCGTAGTCAGGGCTTTGCCTTGGATCCTCACCGTAGAAGGCTTTGATCTGCGCCTTCATTTTGGCAACCAGCTCCGCTCGCACCGACTCGTGAACGAGTACATAGTCCGGAGCCACGCAGGTCTGACCTGTATTTAGGAACTTGCCCCAAACGATACGCTGCGCAGCCAGATCGAGGTCCGCCTCTTGATCCACGATGCAAGGACTCTTCCCGCCAAGCTCCAGGATAACCGGCACCAAATGCTCCGCAGCGGCCGCCATGACGATCTTTCCAACCCGAATACTTCCGGTGAAAAAAATAAAATCCAGCGGCGCATGGATCAGCGCAGACGTCGCCTCCGGCCCTCCCTCTATGACTCGTATGTAATCGGGTTCAAAATATTCGCCAAGCATCTCGGCGATCACCCTGGAGACATGAGGGGTATACTCCGAAGGCTTCACGATCGCGGCGTTTCCCGCAGAGATCGCTCCGATCAACGGGTCGATCACCAGCATAAACGGATAGTTAAACGGGCCGATGATCAAGGTCGAGCCGTAAGGCTCCCGATAGATGTAGCTGCTGGAGCCGATATGGGCCAGCGGAGTTCGAACCCGCTCCGGCTTGGCCCAACGCCTCAGATGCTTTATCACGTAGCGGATGCTGTCGTAAGCATAACCCACTTCCGTGCTGTAGCCTTCAAATTCAGGCTTGCGCAAATCTCGCTGCAGCGCTTCCAAAATGCGCGTTTCATAACGTTTAATCGCGGTCTTCAGACGTTCCAGCTGACGCAGCCTGAATTCTACCGGCCGCGTGGCACCGGATCGGACGAATTGCTGCTGCGCGCGGACGACCTCCGAAATAGTTTGCTCTAAGGTTTGCGCCGGTTGCGGTTCGGTTGGAGCTTGGGTAGAATTTGCAATTTGGCTCAAGGCGGTTCCCTCTTTTTCCCGAATAATCAATGTCATTCCTGTCTGTCTCTTCTATTGTAACCCGAAATGGGGGAGCTGGGCATCTTTGGACATTAAGCTTCAATTCAGGTTAGCGGCGTATGATGGTCTTGCCTGCTGCCAAGCCCTATCTATCTTGGCTTGAGGCGAACCTCAATGCAACACGGAATGGAGTGAAAGACCCATGAGCGAAAATCTCAAGAGGGCCGGCCGTCGCACTTCGAAAAAGAAGCTGGCCATTTATTTCCTCGTGCCTCTTTAGGGGCATTGGCGGGATTTTATATGGTTTGGTGGACCGCTATTTGATCGAGCATGTGGAAGTGGTTGTAACTCACCTATTACGTGGCAGATGTGCAAGTGAAGGATGCTCAGGTGCTGCAGTCCGCTTTTGCAGAAGACAGCTTTGGACGTAACATCACACAGACTACGTACCGGGATCCCCTAGGACACGATCCGTCAAGTGGCTCGGGGATTCGCCGGGGCAAAGCGCGGAATGGTTCTTACCGCGCGGGGGTTGGAGCAGCAGGTGAACGGCGTGGAGCATACGCTGCAGTACATGTCGTCGTCGACCTGTTCGAGACGGAGACGTCCGCCTACGCGGATTGGCTGCTGCCCGGCACGTCCTTCCTCGAAGTGGAAGAGACGATGACGAACCTCGAGGGCCGGGTGTTCTGCCGGCCCCGGGTGTTTGAGCCAGCCGGCGCGGCGCTGCCGGACGCCTGGCTGCTGTGCGCCCTCGCCGAACGGCCGGGCCCGCTTGACCACGCTGCGCGGGTCGCTGGAGGTCGCCGCCAAGGTGACGGCGGACATCCATCCGCGCACGAAGTTTGTCCCGTTCCATTGGAGCGGCGACTTAGCTGTGAACCGGCTGACGAACGACGCCCTGCACCCCGTCAGCCGAATGCCGGAGTTTAAGATCTCCGCCGTTAGGGCGGAAAGCGTGGAAGCGGGGGACACTGGTTCCGGCGCAGACACAAGTGCTGACGGCGCTTCTTGGGGCAGCGCCCGGGACGACGGGGAGGCCAAGTACACTGCTGTGCAACACACCGCCGAGCGCACCGCTGATCCCGCCGCTCTTGTGGCATCTCGTCATGAGCGAAGCTGATGATTTATGTAACACAAAGGAGGCTATCCTCTCCAGCAAATTTGCTGGAGGGATAGCCCCTGTTTATATTAATCGCCGTCTTGAATTTGGATGCGTTTAGAGCGGGTCGGTTGCCGTTTCGGCACCTCCAGCTTCAGAACGCCATCCTTCAAGGACGCGCGAATATCTTCTTCAGCAATGTCCTGCACGTAGAATCTGCGTACGTATTCGCCGTGCCGGCGTTCCTTCCGAACGATTTGATGGTTCGTATCCTCCATGTTGTGGTCTTCATTACGAACCGCTTTGATTGTCAAGTAAGGTGCGGCATAGTCGATCTCGATGTCCTCTTTTCGGAAACCAGGCAATTCCGCTTCAACCAGATACGCTTGATCCGTTTCACGGATGTCCGTTCTGAAAGAAAGCGGCGAATTTTTAAACGGTGCAAAAAAGTCATCATTGAACACATCATTAAACGTTTTAGCCAACTGTCCAAACGCATCTTCCCTGTGTCTGCCAAAAGGAATCAAATCAAACATGATTATTCATTCCCCTTTCTTTAGTTTGACCTTATTTGACCTTACATCCTCATTATATGCTTCCACGACCAAAGTGACAAAAGTGATTTTAGCCCAAACAGCCTTGTATCGGGCGATTTTCGCGAATTTTTCCTCGTCGCTTAGGGCTTGACTTTTGATTTGACCTTCTTTGACCTTTGATCTTCACCAAATTTCCTCATAAAGATTTTCTGTCCTGCTGCCCTTTGGATATGGAAGTAACGCTATCGTTAAGATACCTCGAGATATCGCAACCTATTCATGGTAAAAGTAAGATAACGAATTTATATCCTTACTGTTTACATGCCCGGACTAATGGTTTTTACATGGAGGTGGAGTTCTTGAACAAAACCATCAAACTTCGCATCGTCTGGATCATCCCAAACGTATTAATGTATCTTTTTTTCATCGGTATTGGTACTTTTATACTTTGCAATGCGAAGGGTCTAAGGGAAATCCATCGATTTGGCTATCTAAAAACTCGAAGGCTACGAAAAAAGCGACTTCAACGTCGCTTTTCATAAGACTTAATATGAATATCCTATTATGTCCGTGAATTAGTCGGTTTCCGCCAGCTCCGCCTCAATCGCCGCCGCCAACTCCTCGTAGGAAGCGCTTGGCAGCAGCTCCCCGTTCACCATGAATTGAGGGGTTCCGTTGACCCCGTAGTAACCACCTGTTTTGAAATCTTCTTTGACCGGCAGCATGTAGGTATATTCTTTTAAATCCTTCGCGAACCGATCATAGTCGATCCCCTCGATATTCTTCTTCACGAAGTCCAGCAAAAAGTCAGGTGTCGCCCAAATTTTCGTCTCATCGCCTTGGTGTTCATACAGCTTACGCTTGAACTCCCAGAACTTCTCATTACTCTGCGCCGCGATCGCTTCGCCCGCGCTGGCCGCCATGATCGAATCCCGGTCAATAAACGCATAATTAATGAAAAATAACTCGATTTTACCGGTATCGATGAAGTCCTGCTGCAGCTGGTCCATATAAGTTTCTTCCCACTTCTTGCAGGCCGGGCATTTGAAATCAGCGAACTCGATGACTTTGACCTTGGCGTTCGGATCGCCCAAATGCGGCTGTTTCTCATACTTCAAGCCCTCGGCCGTGTAGTCGCCTTTGATTTCCGTGTAGTTCGGGAGATCCTTTAATTCAGAAGTATCCGAATCTTTCAGGAACACAACAGCCAGGGTGATGACCAAGACTCCGATTAAAATGAGAGAACTAACGAAAATCAAACCGGATTTCGTACTCCCCCGACCGTTTTCTGATCTGCTGGCAGCTTTACCTGCCTTCCCCTTGCCTATGTTCTTGTTGTCAGGGGTTGTCCGGTTGGATACCGTCTTGTGGGTTGAGGCTGGTTTCCCGCCGCCGCTCCGATTGCTTCCCTTGTTATGGGCCATCCGCTATCCTACCTCCATATGGATTCGTTTCGTCCCCATTCTAGCGTATGGCCCACGGCAAGGGACGTAATTTAGGTCACAGAGTGCTGCTTCTTCAACTCCTCGATTTGTTGTTCGAGTCTTTGGAGGCGTTTATGCACTCTATAGAAATACGGTTATCATTCTGTTATAACCGCCGCAAGTATACAAACCGGCTGGCGTAATCGCCGGCCAAGGTCAGCGGCAGGCCGAGGCGCATCAAGGTGGAGCCGTGCCAGACGTTGTCTTCGGCCAAGTCGGAGGCGGAGCCGACGGGTTGGGCCGCGCGTTGATCGGCGGTGTTGTCCGCCTCCGCGGGTAGTGCCTCCCCCGGCACTGCAACCCGATACCGTGCATCCGGCTCTAACCCCCGCAGGCGCAGCCGCAGCTCCGCGTCGCCGAAATATTGTGCCTGCCGAAAGGCAAACACGGCGATTTCATCCCGGTCTCGGGCCACATACTGCCATGCGGCGACATCACCTTCCGCAAAAGAGGCCAGCCGATACAAATCGCCCTCAGCCACCAGATGACGCACCTTTTTATACAGCGCCACATAACGGCTGGCTTCGGCTATTTCCGCCTCGGACCAGCGGGCGATGTTCGCGCCGATGCCCAGCCCGCCCAGCATGGCGCTGTGGAAGCGGAACGACAGCGGCAGCCGCCGGCCGTTCATACCGTGCGGGGACTCCGTGACCCAGCACATCATGACGGAGGGGCTGTAGGCGTAGGAGAAGCCCTCCTGGATCGTCAGCCGGTCCCGGGCATCCGTATTGTCGCTGATCCAAGCCTGGTCCGCAAACCGCAGCATGCCGAGATCGATCCGCGAACCGCCTCCGGCGCAGGTCTCGAACTCCACCCGCGGGAAACGGCGCAGGAGCTCGGCCCAAATCTCGTACAAGTGGTTGACGTGCTTGATCCATACCGACTCCTCGGCGTGCTCGTGCAGCGGGATTGCGCCCGGCTCCGTGATCGTGCGGTTCATATCCCATTTGACGAAGGCGATGTCGTAGGTACTGAGCAGATCCGTCATAAACTCAAGCACAAACGCCTTGACCTCCGGCTTGCCCAAGTTCAGCATCAATTGATTGCGCAGCAACGTTCCTTCACGCGTTGGGAATTGATAGACCCAATCGGGATGGTTCCGGTACAACTCGCTGTCCGGATTGACCGATTCGGGTTCAACCCACAGTCCGAAATCCATGCCAAGCCGTTTCACCTCGTCGATCAACTCCTGCAGTCCGTTCGGGAATTTCTGAGGGTTCACCTGCCAGTCGCCGAGACCGGCCCGGTCGCTGTGGCGCGCGCCAAACCAACCATCGTCGACGACAAACCGCTCCGCGCCGATCCGGGCCGCCTGTTTAGCCAACTCGATTTGCTCCCGGACGTTCACCGCGAATTCCGTCGCTTCCCAGGAGTTGTACAACACTTTTCGTTCCCGTGATCCGGGCAGCACGTAGTCCCGTTGATAGTTGTGCAAATTCCGGCTCATCTCTCCGAAGCCGCCGGAGACAAAGCCCCCCGTAAACACGGGGGAGGTGTAGCTCTCCCCGGGGCCCAAGGTAAACGCCCCATCGAAGTCATTGACCCCGCCGACAACGCGGACATGGCCAAAGGTGGTGGATTCCAGGACGATTTTCCAGTTGCCGCTCCAACTTAACGCGCCGAACCAAACGTTCCTGGATATCTCGTCCGCCTTGCCGCCATCCAGCGCAAACCAAGGATTGGCATGCGCACCGGTGAAGCCCTGCCGCGATTCCAGCACCTTTTTGCCTTCGGTGAGCGGGGCCCGCCGGAGTTGGTATTCACCGGCCCAGCGGCCGGTCACATGCGTCAGCCGGACGGACGGCTCGGCTGGGGCAGACCAGGCCGCCGCCATGACTTGATCGATGCGAATCGGCGTCCCCTCCTCGTTCACTACCTTGACCGAGCGTTCAATTAAATCATATTCCTCAATGACCCGGTAATGCAGCTCCACCCGCAAGCGATAATACTCGTCGCTCAGGCGGACCATCAATTGGCCGCCCCGCTCGCTACTTCCCATCTCGTATCCTTCATAACGCAGCCGCAAATCGCGGACGCCGTTTTGGAACCTCACCTTCAGGCAGGGCTCTGCATATAAAGTACCGCCCCAACCTCCATACTCCTCTCGTTCCCGATTCACCTCGGCATCGAAGGAACTGTGGTGACGGAGGTGAAGCAAATCGGCGCATTCCGCAGCCTCCACGGGCTCCCCCCAATAAAGGTGCTGCACCGTCCCGTTTTCGTTAATGCCAAATACATAAGACGAGCTTTTCATGCGGATATCAAATATTTTCCCTGCTTCCAAAACCTGAATCGCCAAATGAATAACCTCCTCTTCCCGCTTTGTCCCGTAACCTCAGCCTTTGACCGCGCCAGCCGCGATCCCTTTAATGATAAACTTCTGCATCAGCAGGAAGAACGCGATGACCGGAATCATGCCCATGACGGCATAAGCAAACGCCAGGTTCAAATCACTGCTGTATTGTCCGAAGAAGAAATACTGCTGCAACGGGATCGTACGGTACTGGTTATCCTGCAAATACAATAGCGGCAGCAGGAAGTCGTTCCAGATGTACAAGGCGTTTAAGACGACAACCGTCGCCGTCACCGGTTTGAGCAACGGGATAATAATTCGGGCAAAAATGCCCGGCGTACTGCAGCCGTCGATTTTGGCCGCCTCCTCGATCTCGCGGGAAATTTGGCGGATGAACGCAGCGTAGAACAGCACGCCCGTCTGAATTCCGAACCCGCCGTAGATGAGAATGATCCCCCAATGCGTGTTCAGCATCTCAAGGGTTTTGCCGAGTTTGTACAACGGCAGCATGGTGACCTGGAACGGAATCATCATGCCGGACAGAAACACCATGAACATGATGTTGTAAAACGGCTTATTCCTTCTCGCAATGGAATAGCCGGCTAACGCAGATACCAGCACGATCAGTACGACGGAAACCCCCGTGACGATCAGGCTGTTCATAATCGCTAAAGGAAATTTCGATGTCTCCCAGGCATGGACGTAATTGGCGAAATCGAGACTGGAAGGCAAGGCGTAGAAGTTATCGAACGTTTGCTTCGCCGTTTTAAACGACATCAACATAGCCACATACAGAGGGAAAAGAAAGACGAGCGCCAGCACCAAAAACAGGAGGAATGTGATAACTTTGTTCGCTTTCATTACAGCTCGACCTCCCGTCTTCTGGAAATGGACATCTGCACGACCGTCACGAGGACGAGTATCAGGAAAAACATCATCGACAGCGCCATTCCATATCCCCCCTTAAATGAGGCGAACGACGTCCGGTAGATGTAAGTGGACATCACTTCCGTCGCAAAACCGGGACCTCCGTTTGTCGTGACGTAAACGAGGTCAAACACTTTCAGCGAGCCGGTGAGCACCAGCAGCAGGTTGATCGTCACGGAAGGCGCCAGCAAGGGCAGTGTGATATGCCGGAACGTTTTCCAGGTTCCCGCTCCATCGATGCGGGCGCTTTCGAACAGTTCCCCCGGTATGCCCTGCAGGCCGGCGATGTAAATAATCATGGGAGAGCCGACGCCCTGCCACAAAGCGATCAGGATCAAGCCAAACAGGGCGTAATCCGGATTGCCCAGCGGACTGGACACCTCCAGACCCAGATGACTGAGCAGGTTCGGAATTCCCGTGCTGTAGTTATAGCTCCAAACGAAGCCCGCCAGCACGATCGAGATGACGCTTGGCAGGAAAAAGACCGTCCGAAACAGGTTGCGCAAAGGCAGGAAGGTATCCAGCACCAACGCTAACAGCAGGGATAGGATGTTTACTAGAATCGTTAGGATGATCGCATATTTAAACGTGTTCCACAGCGCATCCCAAAAGCTTGGATCGCCAAACGCTTGCACGTAATTCTCAAAGCCTACGGAAGCAAAGGAATCGGATACCCCGTCCCAATTCGTGAACGAATACCGGGCACCCATCACCAGCGGAATCACGACCGCCAGCACGAACAGCGCGATCCCCGGCAGCATAAACAAGACGTACCACATTTCATTTTTTGCCATGCGTTTTAAAGTTCCCATCGGTTCACCCTCTCCTAAACCAACGAAAGGCACAGGCCCCCGCCCATGCCTTCCGTGAAGTTCGCTCTATTTGTGGTTTTTGCTAACCCAATCGTCCATATCGGCTAAGATTTGATCCATCGTCGTTTTGTTAAAGAACAATTTCTGCAGATTTTGGTCGAACTGGGAGCGCCAGTCGATCGTCGTTTTTGCCAAATAGAGCTGGGAGTCGTAGGTTTGACCGTTATCGAAGTACGGTTGCAGGTCTTTTAATGCCGGCGCGATATCCGTCGACGTACCCTTCACGTAGCTAAGCGATTTGATGTTCTCCACCCAGGCGTCCCCGCCTTCCTTGCTGCTCATGAACTCCAGGAATTTTAAAGCGGCTTCCTTATGTTTCGTCTTACTGCCGATCGCCAGCGAAGCATCCGCGTTGAAATCCAGCTTGTTGGCATTCTCATCATTGCTGAACGGGTACGGGAAGTAGCCGAGGTCATTGTTGTACAGCTCCGGATTCTTCTTCTCGATGTCCGGCAGCGGCCAAGTGTCAATTTCAAGACCGTAAGGGGGTCCGTAAAAGAGGCGGATCCGCTCATGGACATTCCGAAGACCGATGGATACCCCTGAGAACACCTTGGAAGCGGGGCGAGCTAAGACTGCCCGTAGGGCCTTCAGCTTGTCCGGTTCCATGCCGGGACCGTCGTCGGAAATGGAAATCCGGATATGGCCGTCTTCCCGTTGCGCGGATACCTCGATCTGAACCGTACTCCGTCTATCTTTGCCCAAAGCATGCACCATGATATTTTCGAGAATCGGCTGCAGCACGAAACGGATGATGGGGGCGTCCATCAACTCGGATTGCACGTCAAATCGGGTTTTTAGGGATTCCTCGAACCGGAACTGCTGAATGTACAAGTAATTGTTTAGATGGGCCAGCTCGGCCCCAATCGTCGATTCCATGTTCCCCTCATAAAAGCTGTAGCGGAAGATATCCCCCAAGGCCCGGCACATCTCATGGATTTCATAATCCCCGGCCAGCACCGCCTTGCCGCCGATCGTCTGCAGCGTGTTGTAGAGAAAATGCGGGTTGATTTGCATCTGCAAGGCCAAGAACTGCGCTTCCTTGTTGCGCAGCTGCAGCTTGTACTCCTTCTCGATCAATTCCTGAATCGTCCGGGTCATGAAGTTAAAGCTTGCGGTAAGCTCGGACAGGTCATCATGCCAGCGATTCGTAGGCAGGACAACGTCGAAATTCCCCTTGCGTACGGCCTTCATCGCCTTTCCGAGATATTGAATCGGCCTTGTGATGAACTGCTGAGCCAACAGGGAAAATGCCGCAATCACCAGCATTACCAGGGCAAGTGCGGCGATTGTAATGCTCAGCGTGGTTTTCCGGTTATGGGCAAGTTCGGTGCTGGGATATACGATACTCAGCCCAATGTTCCCATGGTCCAAGGGGGATGTACTGATTAATAGTTCCCGGCCTTCCGTGAACTGGAGTACCTGTTCGTTGCTGTCGCTGAGCTCGTCAGGAAGCCGATACGGCTGGATCTCGGCGTCGTAATTCGGGTTCGTTCGATAGAAGGCTTCTCCCTTGCCGTTTTGCAGCACGATCACGTTCGGGGCCCGGTTGTAGGTTTCGACTTTCTTGGCCAGGTCTTTGCCCAGCACATAGAACAACAACGTCCCGAATTTCTCGCGATAAAACGGGTCATAAATTGGCAACGCATAGACAAAAAGATCCTGCTTGATCGCGGGATCCTGATACGTAAACATGAGGGAATGTTGAAACGGCAGCTTTACAATGTCACCATAATGGGGCGTAGTCTGGTTCAGGGCGATCGCGTTGTAACTGTCGGCACGGGACCAGCTGTCCCGCAGCGTATTATCGCTGCCGTACACCATGATTTTGATGATGTCCGCATTGTTGCTCACCGCCAGCCGGTAATAGCTGGCCAGCGATTCCCGGACGTCGATGATGTCGGCGACGTTGTAATTGGTGCCGTATTCCATGAGGTCGATGACCCGCTTAAAACCGTAGACCTGAAGGGCGGATGTAGAGAAGCTGCGAAAATACTCGTTCAGGTAATCGGATAAGTACTCCGCATTCTGGTCTGAGCTGCGCACCATCGCTTGCTCCAAGGAGCGTGTGCTGTTCTGGTAAAAGAGATAGGACAGGACCAGCAAGGGGACAAGTGATATCAACACGGTGCTCCAGACGATTTTGGCGCGGATACTTTGGTTCATGAACAGACGTTTGATCATATAGGCTCCCCCTGCGGTCCTGAATATAGTCTAAAAAATTTCTTAATTACTTCATGCTAATGTCCAAATGCCAACGATACACGCCGCGAGCCGGAACAACGGCGGCTTCCCCTTCGCGGACAGCATGGGCGAGTTCGTCCATGCGGCCTGTGGCCGGTTCCAGGGCAACGTGATAGTTGCCGCCGAAGCCGCCGTAGTTGGCCCAAACGGCCAAATACGGCACTCGGTCGGCTGGGAAGTGGAACATCAGCGCCTCGCCGGTCGCCGGGTCGCTGATGCCGGCGTACCCGGTGCTGAGCCGGCCGGAGAAATAATATTTCTCCGCGAATCGGCCAGCGTTGGGTTCCACGGTGCTCAGGTCAACCGGCCCTCCGGCTGCGCTGCGCGCCAGCGGCCAAGACTGCTTGTCGCCAAATGCACCTAGCCTTCCTTCCACGGAATAGGAGACCTCGATGTTCGTTAAATCGGCCGGAACATGCAGCTTCATGCCTTCCCGTACCTGCAGCAAGGGATGGGCCGCCCACAGAAAGGAAAACGGGGCACCCGACAGGTTCGTCACGGCGTAATCGATACGAAGTGTGTCTACGGCCGGGAACGTATACGTTTTCTCCAGGACATAGGGAAATTGCACGCCGCCGATGCGACAGGTCAGGGCCGAGCTTGTGGCCTGATGCTCCCAAGCCCGGGACCACACCTCTCCGTGATCGGGGATCGCCCGGCCTTGCCAAGGCGCCTGCGGATAAGCACCGGCGTTGATGGCCGGGAACATTTCGTCCCAGCCGCTCTCGTCGCCGGAGGCAAAGAACGTGCCATAGCCTTCGTTCCCCAATGGTTTAGCGCTCCGCCACAGCCATTCTCGCCCCGTCTTGCGATTCTGCAGCGAAACAGCCTTGCTGCCCAGCTCCGGAACAACGGTCACCGCTATCCTGTCGGTCTCCCCTATCCAAGCTTCCCAGCCTTCCACCGCCGTCTTTCGCCATTGGTTCATTCGCCTACTCCTCCTCCAACCGGATCGCTGCAAGGTAAAAACGTTGATTTGTTACTGGTGACTTGCTTCGCTTGAGAATTGTGATTCGGGATTTGTTACTTGCGATTAGTTTGACTGCTGACTGGTAATTGGTTACTTGTTACTTGTGATTTGTTACTTGTGATTTGTTACTTGTTAGTTGTGATTTGTTACTTGGGGCTTGTGGCTTGTTATTTGTTACTTGCGATGTGCGTTGCGTGATTTGTTATTCGTGATTCGTAATTCGCGTCCACTTTCCACAGCTAGTTTGCCCTCTTGCAACTGGTTGTTCTCTTACCACGCGGGGGCAGGATCGTCTAACGCTTGTGACCGACACTATTCGCGCAAAAAAAAGGGGGTTTTGGATCTAACGCTTACCAGACACCTTATTTGCTCATTTTAGAGTAAAAAGGGGGCTCAATCGCCCCCATAAGCACGCTGATCAGCGTTAGAAAATAAAAACCGCCATTTTAAGTCAAATAAGCGTTGTGGCAAGCGTTAGCGCAGAGCCACTGAAGAGCGACTGAAGTGCCTCTGCAAAGAGTCTGTCAAGAATTTTGTGTAAACTCGGTTATACAAAGTTTGGTGCTGGACTTGACATGGAGCCTCTGGCGGGCATGACTTCTCGCGATTGGGCGATGCTGGAAAGAAGGCATCGCGAGGCTAGCCAGCCTATCATGCCCGCCCCCTCCATGTCAAGTCCTTTAGAGAACTTGTATACGATCTGGGAAGTGCACCGTGAGTTGCAGCAGGATTTGTCCCCAGTTTTGAACGCGTCCTGTCCACTTTCGAAGCACATCCATTGTCGCAAGATACAGCATTTTGAGCAACGCTTCGTCATTCGGGAAGATGCTTTTTCCCTTCGTGACTTTGCGGAGCTGGCGATGGTAGCTTTCAATCATATTCGTCGTGTAAATCAGTTTGCGTAGTTCTGGCGAGTATTTGAAAAACGTGGCGAGCTCTTCCCAATTGTTCCGCCATGAACGTACGATCAGCGGATACTGCTTGCCCCATACGGCCTCGAATTGATCCAGCTCCTGCAGAGCGGCTTCCTCCGTTGGAGCGGTGTAAATCGGGCGTAATGCGGCGGTAACCTTCTTTAGGTCCTTGTAGGATACGTATTTGATCGAATTGCGTATTTGATGAATAATGCACTTTTGAATCTCCGTCTTCGGGTAGCATGCCGCAATGGCATCGCTAAATCCTTTCAGATTATCCACGCAGATGATCAGAATATCCTGGACGCCGCGGTTTCTCAAATCGGTCAAAACACCCAACCAGAACTTTGCAGATTCATTCTCGCCAATCCAAATGCCGAGTACATCTTTATAGCCTTCCAGGTCAATCCCGATGACCATGTAAGCGGCTTTATTGATAATTTGCCCGTCCTGCTTGACTTTGAAATGAATCGCGTCCATGAAAATGACAGAGTAGACCGGCTGCAGAGGGCGATGCTGCCATTCCTTGATCAGTGGCATGATTTTCGCCGTTACGTTCGAAATGAGGGTCGGCGATACGTCAATGCCGTACAACTGATTCAAATGATCCTGAATGTCTCGCGTGCTCATGCCTTTGGCATACATCGATATGATCTGATCCTCGATGCCGGTGACCTGCGTCTGGTGCTTCTTGACGATCATCGGTTCAAACTCGCCAAGCCGATCCCGCGGGACCTCGATTTCGATTTCGCCGTATTCCGATGTTACGGTTTTAGAACTATGCCCGTTACGGCTGTTACTCGTCTTCTTATTCTTTACATCATGCTTGGCGTAGCCGAGTTCCGTTTCCAGTTCGGCTTCCAGCATTTCTTGAAGAGTCTCAGCAAACAGTTCTTTTAGCGTTTTCTGAACATCTTCGACGGTCTTCAAGTTGTTCTCTTTGATGAACTGACGAAGTTGATCTTTTGGTAGTAGTTTCATGATGTGTTCTCCCTCAACCTTTCGTTCTCTCTCGATTGTAATAGATTTAGGTTTGAGAGTTTACACAAAATATTTTACAGTCCCTCTGCAAATCCTACTTAATGCCCACATCAACGTCTACCTCTACGTCCACTTCAATATCTCCTTCTACATCACATTTACATTTACATTTACTTTTACTTCTACTCCTACGTTTACTGCAACATCTACTACTTCTATATCTACTACTTCTATATCTACTACTTCTATATCTACTACTTCTATATCTACTACATCTACTACTTCTACGTCTGCTTACCTCGGCACATCCGCCGATGGATCATCGCCCCCTGATGGCTTGGCTCTAGGGCCAGCACCTCATCGAACTGCTCGGCGGCTTCTTCCGGCCGGCCAAGGCCCAGTTTCCCCAGTCCCCGCATGAAGCGGCAGTGGATGACGTTGCGCCGGTTCAAGTCGTCCTCGAACACGAGAAAGTCCGGGAGGGATACGGCAAAATAGTCGAATTCCACCTCATCAAACAAATGCTTCTCGGCATAGTCCACCAGCTTATTGAACCGGCGTTTCGCTTCCTTCTCCACGCCTAACTTCCGCCAAGCCAGCCCTTGATAAAAAATCATCTCCGGCGGCTGATCATTATAGTACATCGCGCCGGCCGGCTCCTCCAGCCCTTGCGAGGCGGCCTGCCAATACGGTGTTGCTTCCTCAAGCCGGCCCAGCCCCTCGTACGCGCAGCCCAGGTAATACAGGATGTCGTTCTCCTGCGCTCCGGTGAGCTTGCCTTCCCCGAGATTCTCCGGGTAAACGAGCGCACGCTCCAGCAGCTCGATCGCCTGCTCGGCGTTCCCGGCCGCCAGCGCTTGCTTCCCAAGCTCGACGAGGGCGAACCGGTACTGCCCGGTCACTTTGCCTTCGCCGCCTTCCCAAGGGTGGAACTTCCGGGCCTCCAGCGCCCGCAAAGCTTCGTCGTGGCGGTTCAGCGTATTTAGCAGCGTGACGTACTCTAAATACAAATCGTCGCGCTTCTCCACGAGCGCAAGATGGCGTTCCAGCGCCGCAAACCGCTCCGCCGCCGGACGGCCCAGCTTCTTATAGAGCTGATCCAGCTCGTAAAACACGCGGGCGTCCTCCGAGTTCAGCGCAAACGCCGTCTCCAGCGCTTCCCGCGCCGCATTGACATCCTGGCGCTTATTGTAATAAGCCAGCGCCAAATTGCGGTGCACGGTCGGGAACCCGGGGTCCACCTTCCGGGACGCCTCCCAGTGAGCGATCGCTTCGTCCGGGCGTTTTTTGTCATACATCCAGTTGCCGAGGTAATAATGCGCCTTCGCATCGCCCGGGTTCGCCTCGATCGCGCTTTGCAGCACGAGCAGATCCGTCAGGCTGTTCGGGAAGCAGTAGTCCGCCGGCGCGGCGGCGCCTGCCTGCCGATGACGCGCGGCCAGTTCGCTGTGGCCGGCCCGCTCATGCGCATAGGCCAAGGTGTAGTGCAGCATCGGGTAAGCCGGCGTGTCTGCGTCCGGCACAATCCGCTGCAGCACCTGCACGGCTTCGTCATACAGGCCAAAGCCGAGGTAATCCGCGGCCAGCTGCAGGGCGTTGTGCGCGTCACCGCGCATCAACCGCTGGAGCTCGGCCAAGACCGCGTCCGCCTCAGCCGCATCGCCCAAGGCGCGCAGCGCGGCCCAGCGCTCGTTGGCGGCGCCGAAGTCGGCCGGGTCAAGCGCCAGCGTCTCGCCCGTGTAGGCGAGCGCTTCCGCCGGCCGACCGAGCTTCCGCAGCAGCGCCGCCTTCAAATGCCGCGCCTTATAGTTGCGGCTGTTTCGGATCAGCGAGCGCGTGGCCAGCTCGAGCGCTTCCGCATATTCGCCGCGGCCGCAGGCAATCGCGGCCAGTGAATAGTAGCCGCTGTCCTGCCAGGCGGCGGACCAGACGGCTTTGTAGAAGGCGGCGAACGCCTCTTCGTCCCGCCCTTGCAGCTGCAGCGCCAACCCAAGCTGGTACAGCGCTTCGCTGTCGTACGGGTTCGGGTTGCGCCAGGTCAGCGACTTCACCGCTGTGCGGAAATGCGCCTCCGCCTCGGCAAACCGGCCCCGTCGCAGCAGCAACGTGCCATAAGCGACGTTGATGCGGATATCGCTGGCGTCCCGCTTCAGGCCTTCCAAATAATACGCCTCTGGCTCAAACGTAGCATGGCGATACTGCTCCAGATGCAGACCGGCCAGATACAGCTGCTCGTTTGTCTTCAGCTCCTGCGGCTTCGGCAGCGGCTTGGCGGCTTCCGGCACCTGTTCAATCGACGGCTTGGCCGGGCGATACGAAATCAGCAGCCGCCCTTCACTGTCGCGCACCGTCACAAGCAAGTCATGAGGCTGGTCGCCTTCATCCAACGGGACAACGGTTTTGTAGGTCGAAACCGGCGACAGCCGCACGGTGTCGGATACGTAGGTCCGGCGTGCGCCTTTGAGCTCCACAACCGCCCCTGCATAATCGGAGGTCGCATACGCCAGCACCGTTGCCGTCCGCGCCGTCTCGTCGACTTCGAGGTTAACGGCCGCTTCGATGGAAGCATTTTTTACAACACCGATGTCCTTGTAAGGCATAAAATACTGCTTAAACGACTTCTCCTCATACGGCTGGAGCCAGGTGAAGTCCGGCTGGTTGTCGGTATACACCCCGGTCATCAGCTCGATGTACGGGCCATCCTCGTCCGTCAGGTTGCGGTCCCAAGCCTGACCAAATTCGCCGTTCCCCCAAGTCCATTGCTTCTTCCCCGGGGAAATGTGGTGATTGGCGACATGCAGCAGGCCGGCTTGCACGCCGTGATCGTACCCGCCGACGAAGTTGAAGTCGGATTTGTAAGCCATGTAGGACGTGGGGACCGGGATGTTTTTGTAACGAGAAATATCTACGCCCTCCGAATAATCCATCTTATAGTACGTGCCGGTGGCAATCGGAAACCGTGAGACGTCGCGCTTGCCATGATCGAATACGGCGGTAACGTCCGGCGGAAACACGGACTGCGTATGATCATTTACCGCCACGGCCGGGTTAGCCCACCACAGGAACGTTTGCGGCTCCGGCGTCCGGTTGTACAGCTGCGCGGATATCTCCAGATACGCCTTGCCTGGGTACAGTGTAAACCCGGCGGTCATCTTCGTGCCATACATACGGTCAATTTCGCTGACCCAAACGGTGGCGCTGCCGTCCTCTCCCTGCTCCAGCCGGTACTCAACCGGGCCAAAAGTGTTCGGCCGGTGATGCTGCGGCCAGTTGAACTCGATGCCGCCGGAAATCCACGGCCCGGCCAGGCCAACTAGCGCTGGTTTGATCACGCGGTTGCAATAAACGAAATCGTAGTTGTTCGTCTTGTCGAGCGCACGGTAGATCCGTCCGCCGAGTTCCGGCATGATTTCGATCCGCACGTACTCATTTTCCAAAATCGCCAGCCGATAGCTGACCTCCCGCTTCTCATCATAAATCTTATCGATGACCGGATAGGGATATACCCGTCCGGAGCTGCCTTGATATACGCGTTTTTCCAAAAACATCGGGTTCTTGTCCGGCTCTCCAACCCCATACGTCGGGATCAGCTTATTTTCTTCCCAGACTCGAACCGCAGCCTTTGGAGACGCCTCCCGCTGTTGAACGTTCATCTCAAATCCTCCCCTTCATTGGTTGAATCGGTTGTAACCCCAATGTACCCCGGAGCTGAAGGAATTCCAATTGACGAAATACGGGGAATGATGGACTATATTCTTATGAGGAGGCGTTTCTGTGGATCATCAAATTCGCAAGCCGGACGGTTTTGAGGCGCAAAAGCTGTTCGTTCAACCGGACTATATGCTGAAAGAACTGAACAGCTCCACGTTGACTCGGCCGCTGTTCGTCAGCGACATCGGTTTTTTCCCGAATGCCCGGCATCACTATCGGGAGCGCCCGGAAGGGGCGGACGCTCATATCTTCATCTATTGTGTGGAAGGCGAAGGATGGGTGGAATGGAGCGAGGAACCCACGGACGGCAGACCAGACCGCTCAGGAACGACGACGAGCAAAATGCAACAAAGCTACCCGCTGACCGAGCGCCAGCTGGCAGTGATCCCGGCGCATAAGCCGCACCGATATGGGGCTTCGACCGATAAACCCTGGAGTATCTACTGGTTTCACCTGCAGGGCGAGGATACCAACGCGTTGATTCACACCTACGGCCTGGACCAGGGCGGCCCTGTCCGGCTGCCGCTGAGCGTACATGCCCAGCTGTTGGAGCATTTTGAGCAGTGTTACCGCCTGCTTCATGACAAGCACTACTCTCTGCCCGTGCAGATCCATGTCGCCCAGACCATGCGCCACTTGCTAAGCAGCATCGGGCTCAGCGCCGAACGGTCGGCGCAGGACCGCAAACGCGAACGCTATTTCGATGAAGCGGTCCGCTACATGACCGAGCGGCTGACAGAGAGCCTCACGCTGTCCGAACTGGCGAAGCAGGTTGGGCTGTCCAAGCAGCATCTCGTCTACTTGTTTAACCGGGAGGCGGGGCTTCCGCCAATCGAATATTTTCTGCGGCTGAAAATGCAACGGGCCGGACAGCTCCTTGACCTCACCGGCTTAAGCGTCAAAGAGATCGCCGGTGCGGTCGGCTTGTCCGACCCGTATTATTTTTCGCGATTATTTAAGAAAATCATGGGGTACTCCCCAACCGAATACCGCCGTATTCCGAAGGGATAAGCCCCGGAGCGGCCGAAGCCTTCCTGCGCCGACATTACTTGCCGATGCGCATCAGGACCGCCTCGCGGGCGGCTTTCGTCAAACCGCCAAGCACCAGATCGTACGAGTGGTTGATCATGGCCCGCAATTCGTCCATCGACAAGCTGCCGTCCACGGTGACCGTATTCCAGTGCTTTTTATTCAGATGATACCCCGGCTTCACGCATTCATGCTGCTCCCGGAGATTGGCGGCGATCACGGGATCGCATTTTAGCGAGATGCTCGCGGTCTCATCG
Organism: Paenibacillus sp. MB22_1; assembly: GCF_047200555.1. Taxonomy (NCBI): domain Bacteria; kingdom Bacillati; phylum Bacillota; class Bacilli; order Caryophanales; family Paenibacillaceae; genus Paenibacillus; species Paenibacillus sp. MB22_1. The sequence goes on along the minus strand of NZ_JBLADV010000002.1, from coordinate 1,721,661 downwards.
TCGGCCGTGACAGGCAGCAAGGCGAACATTTTGCCCCCGACCTTGATGACCGTCGTCTCCGAGCCAAAAGGATACTCCTCGACGGCCCCTTTTTTGGACAAACAATACGCTACCAGCTTACGGTACACGACCCTTCCCCCTCATAGGCTTGCTTATGGTGTAACTATATCATGCAGGCCACGGGAGGAAAAGCCGCTTTCCGTTTCCGAATTGACCCCGATTGTGTTGCAGAGCCAGAGCTATCCGTTTTGAAGCGTCAACGCCCCATCAAACCGATACTCCCCGCCAGCTTTGGCCTCAAAGGTTACGCGGCGGTCGCCAAGACTTAAGGTAAACGTACCCGGGGAATACGTGCGCACGACTGCGCTGCTCAACCGGCCCGCTTCCCAAGCGAGATCAACCTCGGCGTTGCCCTTCGCCCGCAGTCCCGTCACCCGTCCCGTCGGCCAAGCCGCCGGAAGCGCCGGAAGAATGCGGATGTTGCCGCCCGGCCGGCTTTGCAGCAGCATTTCCGCAATCGCCGCCGTACCGCCAAAGTTACCGTCGATGACAAAAATGTTCGTCTCTGCCCCGGCGGTCCCCGATATAGCGTCAGGTCCGGATCGGCATAGGCTTCGGCTGTATACTGATAGATCTGTTTGATCAGCTGGGCGTGTGAATCCTTCTTCTTCTTGGCGATAAAACCGCACAGTTCTTCCATAATCCCATGGATATCCTGCTGAATCGTCTCCAGCGGCACAGTAGGGCTGATGTCAATGATTCGCTGCTTGACGCTCTCGAACAACGGGGATTCCAGGAAGATTTTCTGATCCAGCAGCTTGAGGAACGTCCCCTTGATTTCCCCGACGAGCTGGTTTTTCATTTCCACCGACAGCTCGCGTTGCTCCAAATTCTGCGCGATGATCGAATCGATAATCTTCTGGGCTTCTTCCAGCTCCCCGGCCCGGATCGTGCTGATCAGGCGATGCTCCGTATCGAGGGGGTAATAGTAGGTCGTGTTTGTGCTTTGCGTTTCATGGCTCCACAGGATGCCTTTCTTGTTCAAGTAAACCGCATATTCCAGGGCCTGCTTCGCCTGATCGAAGGATTGGCCGACCTCCGTGACGCTGGCAAAGGCTTCGCCAAATCCGGCTTGCATCGAGATTTTGTATTCGGTGAACACATGCTGGGCAAGCTCCTCCATCAGTGTGGTAATCCGCTCTTCCTCCGCCGGCCCTGGCAGCTGATCCGCTTCGCAAAAGAACAGCAGTACGATTTTGTCCGACCCCACATCGGTCATCGGCACCGGCCCTGCAAGCTCGGTGATCGCCTGCTTCATCAGCAGCCTTGCGGCGTTTAGCTCATTCAGCACCTCTACGGTATCCATGCCGGCGTATCCGTTGATTTGCAAAATACCAACATAGCCTTCGCCTTGCCGGAGCGGAATGTCGGCCTGCGCCGCCGCAGAGACGATCTCCTCCCGCGATTCAAATTCCCCGGCAATCAGCCGCTTCAGGAAAGCGTCGCGCACCAGCGGAAGCTGGCGATGAAGCTCCGCCTCCAGCAGTTTGTTCTTCGTAATCATGCCGGCAATGTTCCCGCTTAGGAAGTCAAACTCGTTGTGCCCCGTATCGTCATCCTTACCGAACTGCTCCTTCATCACGCCGATTAATCGGTTGATGGGGAGACTGTTCCGGTAAGCCAGGAACAAGCCCACCAGCAATCCGATTAACATCGCGCCGCCCGTAATCATCCAGGAGATCCGTTTGATCTGGTTGGGTTTCTCCATGAGAGTGCTTCGTGGGATGCCGGCTTGGTAAACCCAGCCGTTCTTATCGGATCGCGTCGTGATCACGAGATCGCTGCCATAAAATTGGCTCGTCTTGCTCTCGTCAAACTTCGGATCAGAGTGCAGCTTGGCGATATCCGGTACCGTTTCCCCCTGAAGGAAGATCGTATTGCCCTCCGCATCGTAGATATGAACCCACCCGCCGCTTTGTTCCGTTAAACCGGATAACAGTCCGGCAATCGTCTTCTGATCTATTAATACAACGACGATCGCTGGTGAGGTATCGTTAAAACTATCCAGAGGCAGCGATTGCATGTAGGTGATCACGGAAGTTTTCATGTCCCGTTCGCTAAACGGAGTCAGCGGTTTGATTTCGCTGCGGTGGGTTGTGCCCAACACCTGCTGCTCCCATTCCTCAAACGACAGATTATCATAATGAAAATACTCATAATAATGCTCCGGCCGGTAAGACGATCCGGAGGTGATAATTAAGTTATAGTTCGCCAGATATATAAAATAGTTACGCAAAAAATCGTTGGTTTGCCCAAACGTCAGAACGTTGCGCATCGCCTTCCAGATGCCGTACACATCCCTCTCCGTACCTCGGTCGTTCATCAGGGCGTTAATCTCCTGGCTGATTGCCAGCTGCCGAGTCATGCCCTCTACTTCCGCCATCCGGTGCTCGAGCAGCTCTTGGCTTTTCTCCAGCTGAATGACGCTGTTCTCGATGGAGATCGACTCCGTCACCGAGATGGAAGTCCGGTACGAGATATACCCGCCGATGCAGGGAATGAGCAGGATAGCGACATACGAAATCAGAAAGCTGCGGAAAACCCGGGAATGCCGAAGCATGGGATGCCCCCCCATCTTTATTGGTAGCGCTCTCATTTACGGCCGAGCCGTCCGCTTTTTTCGTTTCATCATTATATCTATATAGCCATTTCATTCTGTCCAGCGGCATGGAGCGCCCCTTCAATCCAAGCATATCGAGGTTCGCCTCGCTTGGATAGGTACTCCTGGGTAGCTGAGCGTACAATTTTCCCGGCTTGTCCCTCGCAGAACCGCGCAGCGGCGCGGGTTTGCAGAAATGTTCGACGAAGTGTGCAACCTGCGCCAAATAAAAAATGAGAATTTCGAATAAATTGTGAATTAACAACATGAATGGGATCTCTTATAATAAATGAAACGGTTTAGGAGAGTTGGATATGCGAATGAACTGGTATTACCGTACGATTCTTTCCTATGCTCCGATCCTCTTCGTGATCATTTCTTCCATGATCTTCGTGATTTTCTTAGCCCTCAACAACGCTTCCGAGCGAAAATACTTGGAAACCAACAAGGCGATCCTCGATCGGATCGTCTTTAACGCGGATGCGAATCTCATGCTAATCGAGCGCAACGTCGTCAGCAAGGTGTTGATGGACGGCGAGATTCAGGACTACTTCGCGAACGCCTCACAAGATGCATTGGGTGACTTCTTGCTGCAGAAAAAACTGATTGACCTAAGCTTAACTTTGCCTTTTGCCAACACCATTTACATTTACAATGAAGCCGAACGACGGATCATTTCGGATTTGGGGTCCTATTCGCTGCGGGCGTTTGGGGATGCAGACTTCCTGACAGCCAACTACGGCAGGAAGGAATCCGCAGGCTGGTTTAATCCACGCTCTTTCGCTTATTCGCCGCAAGGAGAGGAAGCGCAGCAGGTGGTCTCCTTGGTGAAATTTGTTTATACCGGAGACGATATGCGCGGGGCACTTGTGGTCAACGTGTATCAACGCTCTTTTATGGAATATCTTAATTCTTTTGATGAAAGCGATTACAACCATGTTCGATTAATTGATGCCGCTACCGCTTCGGAATCCCCGGACAAGGCGCCGACGATGAACCCGATTCAAGTTCAGTCTGATTATACCGGCTGGACCTATGTTTCGGAGGGGGTCCATGATCAAGGCTACAACTGGTTGGCCCTTTTCTCCAACGCGTGGATGGTCATTTGGGTCATCTTGATCCTGCTGGCGCTGATCGGGTTTACGATCATCACCCACATCCATTACAAGCCGATTCAATCGATTATGGAAAAGGTCAGCCAGTTTTCGAACCGAAAAAGCGAGGAATTGGGCATTAAAGGAGCGGACAATGAGTTCACCTTCATCGAAATGGCGCTGGACCATCTCTTGAAGCGGTCGCTGGACTACGAGAACCTGCACAAGGAAGACAGCTTACTGCGGCAGCAGCGGCTGTTTCACGATCTGTTAGCCGGGCATCTCGTGCTTACGGATGAAGAATTCCAGCAACGGCTGGCCGAGTTTAATCTGTCCGCCCCCTATAACCGGTTAGGCGTGATGGTTGCCGAACTGGACCGATACGCCGAGTTTACGGATAAATATAAGGTCAAAGACCAGCATTTGCTGAAGTTTATTATTGAAAGCGCCTTCCGCGATCTGGGACAAAGCCATCATGCCTTTGTCTGGCATGCCTGGATGGAGCCGCATCGCATCGCCTTTGTCGTGCATCACACCGCCGATCCGCACAATACCCAGGCGACCACCACTTATGCAGAGGAATTTAAAAAATGGATTCATCAGCATCTGGAGCTGACGCTAACGATCGGCATCGGGGCCGATTCGACTTCGATTGATACCCTCGCAGATTCCTATCGGAACGCGGTGGAGAATGTGGAGCTGAAGACGGTACTCGGCATCCATTCCATCATCGATAATCGGAAAAGCGCCGGCATTATGAATCTGGACCGATATGCATACCTGCAAGCTTTGGATTATGCCGCCCAGTCCTTCCGCATGAATGAAAGCGAATGGCGGGAGAAACTAACCCAAGTCTTTGGTGAACTGAGTAAAATGCGGTTTCGCAAGCGGGATATGGCGGAGTTTGCACAGGCGTTCCTTAAACGGATGGAACAGGCTGTATTGGCCATGTCCTCCCCTATTCAAACGCGCTGGAAAAGCGATTATCAAGACCGGTTCGCCAGCCTGACCGAAACGGCGGAGACGCTGGCAGAATTTCAAGAACAGTTCATGAGCCTCATGAATCAGTTCGAAGCCTGCGTGGAGGAAGACCGGCAAGCCCGCAGGCATCATAGCTTGGCGATGCAGGCCAAACATTACATCGATGCGCATTTCACCGATCCGGGTCTCTCCCTGGTTCAGGTCAGCGATTATTTGAACCTTCAGCCCAGTGCGCTAAGCGTTATTTTCAAAGAGGAAATTGGGGAGAAATTTGTGGATTATGTCTTGAAGGTTCGGATGCAGCAAGCCAAGCAACTCCTGCTGGAAACGGAGGATTCGATCCAGTCGGTGGCGATCAACAGCGGTTATCAGAACGTGAATTCCTTCTACCGCGCATTCAAGAAATTTCAGGACATTCCACCGGGGGAATACCGCAATATGTACCGTGCAACGTAAAAGATCTATAATCTGTGTTCCCAACGAGGAAGGAGAGTTCGCATGCCCCTTTTGAGGTCGTGGTTATCGAAGTTGGCGGTCATCGCTATTCTGTGCGTCCTGACAGGCTGCAGCGGATTTGGGGATACGGATCGGTTGGGCTGGGCTGACGGCCCTCTCCCAAATTTTGATTCGGACGGATTCACTGCCAATCATGACGGCTGGACAACGCTTCGCATTGAGCTGTTTGAGCGAAGCAACAAACCGATCGGCGCCCCCACAATTACCGATAATACGATGACGCAGTACATTCAGGAGCATTTCGGAAATCCGGAGCGGATCAAGATCGAATTTGTCACCGTCCCCCGGGCGGAAGAAGTCCGGAGGCTGCAGGTGTTAATTGCCGCAAATCAAGCGCCGGATATCGTGTTCACCTATGACCTGCCTACCGTCTACAATTTCTACACCCAAGGGAAATTAACCGATTTGTCGCCTCTGTTGGACCAATACGGTTCAAGGTTGAAGGAGCTCCTCGGGGAAGAGGTGTTGAGTTATGGGCGGAGGCAAGGAACACAGTTTGCAATTCCCGCAAGGCGGGTGTTGACGGCCCGAACGACGACCTTGATCCGGGAGGATTGGCTCCGGGAGGCCGGACTCTCCCTGCCGGAGACGACGGAGGAGTTTTACCAGGCGCTCCAAATGTTTAAAAAGAATCGGTTGCAAAAGACCGGAGAGGTCATCTATCCTTACGGTCAAATCGATTATTACCATACCGCCCCGCTGCAATACTCGTTCTGGGATTGGGACCAGATCACCGAGGAGGACTTATACGCCGAGCCGGGTTGGACGATGCCCGGGAACAAGGAGGCGTTCCGGTTCCTGAACCGCCTGTATCACGAGGGGCTGATTGATCCCGATTTTCATTTGGACCGATTCGCCCAGCAATTTCAGAAGGATCTGGTGAACGGCCGGGTTGGAGCCGCATCCCCCAATACGAATGAGCCGGTTTATATGGGATATCTGGCTGAACTGTTAAAGAACGACCCCGATGCCATCCTAACGCCAATCGATCCCTTCACAAGCGCCAGCGGCAAGAAGTGGAAGCCGATCCTGGAAAACACGGGCATGTACATCATGGTTCCGAAAACGAGCAAAAACGCCGAAGCAGCGATTAAATATTTGAATTGGATGGCGCAGCCGGAGAACATTATCACGCTGCAGAACGGCGTGGAGGGCGTGACCTACCGGATGGAGGACGGTGTGCCGGTAACCCTGGAGAACGAGGATGTAAATCGATTGTTATTTAATTTTTTTGACTACTGCATCATTTTAAATGGAAAATATGTCAGCAGCCAGGACGAACGCTTGAATCTAAAAGCGAATGCGACCAACAAACGCTTTGAAGAGTTTACGCGCAAGAGCGTGGAGTACGGAATGAATGACGGGATCGAAACCCCGCGCATTCATGCGATTTTGCCTTCCGAAATTCGGTATGCCGCTGCTTTAAATGAGAAGAACGACGAAATTTTCGTAAAGGTCATTACGGCGTCTCCGCAAGCCTTTGATACCGTTTACGACGAGGAGGTCGCAGAGTATCTCGCCATGGGCGGACAGCAAGTTCGCGAGGAGAAGCATCGAGCGTATCAAATGCAAAACGGCGGAACACCATAAGCTGCTGCCACTTTAGAAATCCAATCATCCCAGAGAGGGGTTATCCCTTTCTGGGATGATTTTTTTAGGCGCTTAACCCTCCTTCCGCCCCCCCTGAATAAACAAAGGATAGTCATATAAAAAAGGTGAAAACCCCCGCAGGAAAAAGAGAAGAAGCCCCCAAAAAAGGAGAATTTCCTGCCATCCGCCCCTGTTGTATAGTAAGCAGCAACCAAGCCATGAACTTACCACCCGAAAGGAGGATGCCGATGCAAACGGAAGTCAGGCAGGCCCGTGCCCCGCTCCCCGTTAAACGACGGAACAGCATGGCGGCCTTCAAGCGGCAATGGCCATTGTATCTGCTGATGCTCTTGCCGATGACGTTCTTTATCGTATTTAAGTACATTCCAATGGCGGGCGTCGTAGTTGCTTTCAAGGACTACAACATTTTTCAGGGGATCTGGGCCAGCGAGTGGGTCGGATGGGACGTATTTCGCGAGATCTTTGGGATGCCGCAGTTCTATAAGGCGCTGCGCAACACCTTGATGTTAAACGTCTTCTCTCTGCTGACGTTCCCGGTTCCGATCATCCTGGCGATTATGCTGAACGAGCTGCGGGTCCATTGGTACAAACGCGTAAGCCAAACCTTGCTGTATCTACCCCACTTCATCTCTTGGGTCATTGTCGGCGGGATGGTGCTTCAATTACTCGCGACCAATACGGGCAGTGTCAACGAGTTGATCAAGAGCCTCGGCGGCCGGCCGATTCCGTTCCTCGAGGACACGGTGCTTTGGATTCTGACCTACACAGGAGCCGGGGTTTGGCACTATGCGGGCTGGGGAACGATCCTTTATTTGGCAGCGCTTACAAGCATCAATAAAGAGCTGTATGAAGCCGCCGAAGTAGATGGGGCCAGTCGGCTGCGACGAATCTGGCATATTACGCTTCCCGGGATTAAGCCCACGATCGTGGTGCTGTTTATTATCCAAATCGGCCATATGGCGGATATCAGCTTCGAGCAGCCTTATGCCCTGCAGAACGGCTACGTCATGGATGTCGCTCAGGTGATCAGCACCTATGTGTACACGGTGGGCATTCAATCAGCGCAATTCGCGCTGGCAACCGCCGTGGGATTGTTCCAATCGGTCATCGGGCTGATTCTGCTGCTCACGGCCGAACTCATATCCCGAAAAGTAAACCAGCAAGGCATCTTCTAGCTAAGGAGGGAGCTCACGTGATCCGGAATCCGGTTGATAAAGTGATCGATACGATCGTCATCGTGGTCATCGGTTTATTTGCCTTGTTTTGCGTCGTGCCGATGATCCATATCTTTGCCTTATCCTTCAGCGGCAACCGGGCCATTATGTCCGGGGAGGTGTTCCTGTGGCCGGTCGACTGGAACTTCCATTCCTATTCCGCCGTATTCGGGGACATCTCCATGATGCGGTCCCTGTTGCTGACGGTGATTCTGGTCGTCGTCTATACCGCGGTCGCTTTGGTGATGACCATTATGGCCGCGTATGCGTTAAGCCGCAGAAACTTCAGAGGCCGGAACGTGATGTTTGGGCTCATCATCGTCACGATGTTTTTTAACCCGGGGATTATCCCCAATTACTTGCTGATCAAAGAGCTGGGCCTGCTCAATTCGCCGCTGTCGCTCATTTTGCCCCTGATGATTAATGCGTTCCTGCTGATCATTATGAGAACTTCCTTCTCCGGCGTTCCTCATGAGCTGGAGGATTCAGCCTGGATGGATGGCTGCGGCCATTTCCGCTTTCTGCTCCAGGTCGTGCTGCCGCTTCAGTTGCCGATCCTTGCGACCATCGGGCTTTATTCGGCCGTGGACCGTTGGAACATGTTTCAGGACGCTTTGTTTTACATCAACGATAAAAATTTGTACCCGCTCCAGCTCAAACTTTATCAGATGGTCATCAACAGCCAGGTGAACGATGCCACGGCGCAGGAAGGCTTTAACGCCGCGACGCCGATTCCCCAAGGCATTCAGTCAGCCAGCATTATGTTTGCTACCGTGCCAATTTTGCTCGTATACCCTTGGCTGCAAAAGTATTTCATTTCCGGCATGCTGCAGGGGGCCATTAAAGGATAGGCCCTAGCCTGGCGGGAAGCAGCCCGATGTTGATAGCTGCTCTTCGGTCTCGATACCGAAGGTCACTATATTTAAACCAAATCAAAAGGGAGGCAACACCATGCGCAAACCATTTCGCTCCTCGATGTTCGCCTTAGTGGCGCTGGTCATGGCCGCAAGCTTCGCTTTGGCGGGCTGCGGCGGCGGAGGAAGCAACAGCTCATCCAGCGGAAACGGAAAGGACAGCGGCGGGAACACCACAGCTACGAACAATGCCAAGGAATCCGCACCGAAGGGGGAACGCATTACCTTAAAGGTGGAGCTGTTTGACCGGAACAATACGCCGGCTGGGGAACCGCCAATTACGGATAACTTCATGACCCAGTATATCCAGAAAAGCTTTGGCGACCCGAACAACATCGACGTTGAATTCGTGACGGTGCCGCGCGCCGAAGAGGTCGATAAGCTGAACGTCCTGATGGCCTCAGGCTCTGCTCCGGACATTGTGTTCACGTACAGCAAGCCTACCGTGCAAAACTATGTAAAAAGCGGAGGCTTAACCGACCTGGGACCGCTCATCGATCAATACGGCCCCAATTTGAAGAAGGTGCTGGAGCCTTCCCTGCCCTACGGCGTATTTGACGGGAAGCAATACGTCATCCCGGCACTGCGCGTGATTCAAGCTCAAAGCACGACGTTCATTCGCAAGGACTGGCTCGATCAACTGAACCTTCCGCTCCCGCAAACGACGGAGGAATTTGTGAATGCCATGCGCGCCTTTAAAGAGAAGGATCCCGGCAAGACGGGCGGCAAGGTCATCCCTTACAGCTACATCGACGTGTTCCACATGATGCCTCTCGTCAACTCCTTCTGGAAATGGGATGAAATCACGGATAGAGATCTGTACTCGGTTCCGAGATGGCTGCAACCGGGGAGCAAGGACGGTTACCGGCTGCTCAACCAGATGTACAGTGAAGGACTGATTGATCCGGACTTCGCACTTAGCGACGACTTCAGCCAAGCTTTTGCCCAACAGGTCGTGAACAGCATTGCCGGGGCCGGCACGCCAAACACCAATGAGCCGGTTTATAACGGGTACTATGCCAACTTGAAAGCGAACAATCCGGACGCGGTACTGGAGGCGATCGATCCGTTCTCGACTCCGGACGGGAAGCATCCGAAGCCAGTGTATGAACCGATTGGCGCGTACATCATGGTTCCGAAGACAAGTAAAAACGCAGAGGCGGCTGTGAAATATTTGAACTGGATGGCCGACCCAAGCAACATTCTCGTGCTGCAAAACGGGGAGGAAGGCGTCTCGTACGAAATGAGCGAAGACGGGTTGCCTTTGCTGTTGAATACGCCGGAAGCTCAAAACCTGCTGTACAACTATTACGATTACTGCATCATCCTGAACGGCAAATACATTTCTACCGAAGATCCTAACAAGAACATTGCCGCCAACGCCTTCGATCCTGACTTCAAAGATTTCACCGTCAAGAGTATCCAAGTCGGAACGAATGACGGATATACCCTGCCTCGTGTAGACATCGCGGTGGATGCTGAGATTAAATATGCCAAAATTCTAGAGGATTTCGAAAAAGAAATGCTCGCGAAGATCGTCACGGCCAAACCTGATCAATTCGACAAGGTCTATGACCAGAAGGTCGAGGAATACATGGCCATGGGCGGTAAAGCCGTCATGGAAGGAAAACAAGCGGCTTACGACGAGTTCTACAAGAAGTAATAGATACGGAATCGGGCCTTTCGGAGAGTTCTCGGAAAGGCCCGATTCCCATCCATGCTAGGGAGGGAACCCAAATGATTCATGTAGCCGTGATTGGGGCTGGTGCGATATCCCCGGCCCATATTCAAGCGTATTTACAGTTTCCGCAGCAGTGCCGGATCGTGGCGATCTGCGATATTTATCCAGAGAAGGCGCAGCAAAGGGCAAATGAATTTCAGTTGGATGTAGACATCTATGCCAACTATTCCGAATTGCTCCAGCGCAGCGACATCGACCTGATCTCCGTATGCACCCCGCCGTATACTCACGCTGAGACAGCGATCGCCTTTTTGAATGCGGGCAAGCATGTGATTGTGGAGAAGCCGATGGCTTCTTCACTGGAGGAATGTGATCGGATGAACGAAGCCGCAGAACAGAGCGGAAAGATATTATCCGTCGTCGCACAGAACCGATTCACAACCCCTATGATGAAGCTGAAAAAGGTGTTGGACACGAAGCTGATGGGGCCGATCGTACACGCGCAAGTCGACTCTTATTGGTGGAGAGGCCACTGTTACTATGATCTGTGGTGGAGAGGTACCTGGGAGAAGGAAGGCGGCGGCTGCACGCTGAATCATGCAGTGCATCATATCGATATTTTTCAATGGATGAACGGTATGCCGGCGGAGATCACTGCCGTGATGAGCAACACCTCCCATGATAACGCCGAGGTGGAGGACATCTCGATCGCCATCGCCCGCTACGATAATGGGGCCCTGGCTCAGCTCACCAGCTCCGTCGTGCATCACGGGCAGGAGCAGCAGTTGATTTTCCAGGGGAAGCACGCGCGGGTGTCTGCACCGTGGAAAGTAGCTGCTTCGCTATCGAAGCCCAATGGATTCCCTGAGCCGGATGTAGAACTGGAGGCGAAAATACAGCAGGCTTACGACGAGCAACCGAAGCTGACGCATGAAGGTCACCGCGGCCAAATTCAAGATGTGCTGAATGCGATTGAACATGGGACGCCCGTACTGGTCGACGGCATACAAGGCCGCAGGACGCTGGAGCTGATTACAGCGATATATCAATCCGCGAGTACCGGCCAAGCAGTGAAGCTGCCGCTGGGTCCGGATAGTCCCTTTTATACACGGCAAGGGATCTTGCAGAACGCAACTTATTTTTACGAGAAGAAGACCAGCATCGAGAATTTTAGCGAGAATACGATCACCTCAGGGGGCAACAGCTAATTCACGAAAGGGGCAGTCGCCATGACGAAGAAGCAAGATGGCATGAACTATGCGCCGAAAGGAAAGCCCAATCCGGTCGTTGGCGCAGGCGATTTCCGCTTTGCGGCGATCGGATTGGATCATGGGCATATCTACGGAATGTGCAACGGGTTGATCGAGTCCGGGGCGGAGCTCACGGCGGTGTATGACCCGGACCCGGAGAAGGTGAAGCGGTTCATTGATACGTTTCCTCAAGCGAAGGCGGCGGCGTCCGAGGAGGAGATTTGGGCAGATCCGGGGATCCGGCTGATCGCTGCGGCCTGCATTCCTTCAGAACGATGCGCCCTCGGGCTCCGGGCGATGGAGCATGGCAAGCATTACTTTGCGGATAAACCAGCGTTTACGACGTTGGAGCAGGTCGAACAAGCGCGACGAAAAACGGAAGAGACCGGGCTCAAATGGGGGATTTATTATGGGGAACGCCTCCATGTAGAGAGCGCAGTATTTGCCGGCCAACTGATCGAGGAAGGCGCCATTGGTCGGGTTGTCCAGGTCATTGGCACTGGGCCGCATCGGGCCAATCCGCAGGCAAGGCCGGAATGGTTCTTTGACCCCGATTGTTACGGTGGGATTTTATGTGATATTGGGTCGCACCAGATCGAGCAATTTCTGTATTACGCAGGCGCAAAGGATGCGAAGGTACTCCACAGCAAAGTAGGCAATTACAAGTTCAAGGAATATCCTCGGTTTGAGGATTTTGGCGATGCGACGCTGCTCGCTGATAACGGGGCGACCTTCTACTTCCGGGTGGATTGGCTGACTCCCGACGGCTTGGGGACATGGGGCGACGGCCGGACCCTCATCTTGGGGACGGACGGCTACATCGAAATTCGCAAATACATCGACATCGCCCGGGAAGCCTCCGGCAATCATCTCTATTTAGTGAATCATGAAGGCGAATTCCATTATGACTGCTCCGGGAAAGTGGGTTACCCTTATTTCGGCGCTTTTATTTTGGATATCCTCAACGGAACGGAAAACGCCATGACCCAAGAGCATGCCTTTAAAGCTGCGGCTTTGTGTATCGAGGCGCAGAAGCAAGCGATTCGGATTGAAACAGATTAGAAAAATGAAGGGGCTGACCCACTCGTCATTTGCGATGACGTGGGCAGCCCCTTGGTTCGTCCATATTACTGCGGCATCGCTTTCCCATCGATACCGATCATCACGGCGTCGGTATCCGCCTTCAGTTTGCCTTCCGCCAAGTCGAGGATCGCCTTCGCCGAATCCAGTGGATCGCCGGGCGCCTGACTGCCGCCCATCGGAGTGCGTATCCAGCCTGGATGCATCGCGTACACGCCGAACCCTTGCGGCACCAGCTCCTTGCGCAACTGAGCGGTAAAATAGTTCAACGCCGCCTTGGACAACGCATACGGATAGTCGCCGCCGTAAGCGCCGGCAAAGCATCCAGCCTCCGAGGATACGTTTAGAATAAACGGGCGGTCACTCTCTTTCAGCAGCGGCAGGAAATGCTTCACCATCTTCATCGGGCCGTACAGATTGGTGCGGAACGTATTCTCCACCGCAGCGAATTCCAATCGCTCGATCGACTGGTCCCGGGCCAGCAAGATCCCTGCGTTATTAATCAGCGCGTCCAACTTTCCCCATCTGACAGCCATGGCTTCCTTGGCTTTGGCAATCGAATCTTCCTCGTCCACATCCAACTCAAGCAGCGTTAACTTCCCTGGCACTCCCTCCTGCCGCGCCTTCAACGCATCTACGTTCGTTTCCAGCGAGCGCATGCCGGCAGCCACCTCATGGCCGCGCCGCAACGCTTCCCCAACGATCTCCAAGCCAAGTCCCTTTCCCGCTCCTGTTACGATCAGTTTCATCGTCCAACCTTGCCTCCTTTGGTTGCTATGAATCCGTTTACATTTCTAAGTGCTGATGAGTCCATGGTCCAATGCATCCCCATCTTAGCATATTCGCGCGCATTCCGGTACAAAGCAGATCACTAGCAAAATGAAGGACACGAACCTGCGGCACAAATGCCCATCTCCGCGAATATACTGCAGCAAGAACAAAGGAGGAATGGATGGAAATGCCTAATATGTATTCACCTTACGGCGGTACGCCAAGCCAAGTAAGCCCGACGAGCCAAGAACCGATGGGATACAATCACAAGAAACAAATGATGGAAATGTGTAAAAAATATCATCACCACCTCATGCAAATGGAAGGCAACGACGGCAGAATGTATGAAGGGATCATCGACGGAATGGACGACGACCACGTGTACCTGCTCGTTCCGGTGGGAGATATGGATGATCGCGCGTTCGGTTCCCCTTATGGCGGTTACCCTCCCTACGGTGGCTTTGGTTACGGTTACGGCTATCCGCGCCGCTTCCGCCGCTTTATCCGCCAGCCGTATCCGTTTTTCTTCTTCAGAAGATTTTTCTTCCCGTTTTTCTTCTAAACTTAAACGCAAAAAACAACAAGGCCTCCTGCAATTTGCGGGAGGCCTTGTTGTTCTTAGGCTTGGCTGGAATTGGTGTGATACGCTTCGTTGTGGGAGCCGCGACGGCGATAGACGGTGCTGCCGATCCGGGCATACACGCCCCGCAGGGATCGGATATGATCGTAATTGGGATAAATGATCAAATCAAGCAAGTACGCCGATCGCCGGCTGCCGGGTATTCTTCTCCGATTAAGTGCGTCGATGATTCCGGCGGAAGAATGGATGCCGATGCCATGGCCATAATAGCGGTCTTCGCCCAGCATAATGACGTTCTCCCCTTGCCATTCCGGGGTTTCGGGATTATGGTCCGGATTTTTGAAATAGAGAATATCTCCGGGATAGGGCCCCAGACGCAAACTTCCTTGACGAAAACCCAGATCACTGTCATACTGCCAATCGTAAAGAAGCAGGTTGGTAAAATACGTATTAAACGCCCGACTGCCGATCTGATCCAGTACAGCCTTATACATCACGATCATCATCGCCATCGAGCATTCGAAGCCATAAAGCGGACCGTTCCGGTAAATGTCGAGAATGGCATCCGCTGGCGCTACTCCGTTTCTTAGCCGAAACCCTCCCTCCTCCGTGCGGTTCCAATACAGCTCATTGCATCGGGATTTACGGTAGACGGCAAATTGGGCCCCGCTTCCATTCAGCGCCAAGGCCGAATCGACGATCGAGTTGCGGAGAGCCAGTTCGAACAGCAATTCATCTAAAGAACCGTAACGATAGGGCACCGGGCTTCGTTCTTGAGCCTGCACGATTTCCCTTTGAAGCGGAGGCAGCGTCATTTGAGCAAGTTGACTCTTATCTTGTGGCGGCAGTAGGATCAAACCTATTCCCCTCCTTGTCAATATTCAGGTGAATCTAGGTTAGTGTACGTGCGGATGTCTGGATTGGTGCCCGGCCGTATCGAATCTACCTGTTCCAGAAATGCTAATCCCATAATTTATATGAAGGGGGTGACGCGAAACGATGAACGACCGTCAGAAGGATATTTTACATATGCTGCTTACCGATGCCCGGCCCCACTTGGTGATCCGGGATATTGCCTTGCACTTTGGCTGTTCGGAGAAAACTATACGTAACGATCTGGATGAAATCGATCAGTATTTAACCCAATCGTCAAATGCCCGTCTGGTCCGCAAGCCCGGATACGGGGTCGCCTTGGACATTTCCGAGCCGGACAAAGCCCAAATCACCGCAGAACTGCTCCGATCCCGGTCCATCAAGCCAAAGGAACAGGAAACGGAGGAGGAACGGCTGATCGCCGTGGCCTACCGGCTCTTGATGGAGACGAAGCCGGTAACGATCCAAGAGCTGGCCGACAAGCACTACACCAGTAAGACCGTGATCAAAAAAGACTTGGACGCTTTGCGGGATTGGCTCGCGAAATGGGACCTGATCGTCGTTTCCAAGCAAAAGGTCGGCGTCTTGATCGAAGGGAAAGAACGGGATAAGCGCGCGGCGTTGTCCAAGCTGTCCCAACTCACCGGCGAAGCAGGCCAAGCCTTCATCAAGGATCGATTTGCTCCCCATGAGCTCGATATCGTCACTCGGGAGCTCAAGCAGCTCGAGCTTGATGCGCAGCTTGCTTTTACGGATGAAGCGTTCGACAATCTGCTGATTCATACGCTGCTGATGATTCGACGAACGAAACTGAAACAGCCGATTACCTTCTCCGAGCAAGAGAAGGTCTTTGTCCGCGGGAAGCCGGAGTTCCGCTGGACGGGAGCCTTCATCCGGAAGCTGGAGCGCTTCTCGCCGTGCGCTTCCCGGAGGATGAAGTAGCTTATCTGACCGCTCATATTCTGGGCGGGAAGATCCGATCCCGGGCGCGGATCGAAACGGCGGAGCCCGGAGCAGATCCATCCGCGGAAACGGCGGAGGCCCGCGGTTTAGCAGAGACGCTCGTCCGGAAGATGTCCGCTTTGACCTGGGTGGATTTTGGCCAAGACGAGGCTTTGATGGAAGGGCTGCGCATTCATTTATATTCAACGTTGAACCGGTTAAGCTACGGGCTCACCGTATCGAACCCGATGCTGCAGGATATCAAGAGAATGTATCCCTACATGTTTGATATGGTGATTTATGCGACGAGAGAGTTAAGTGAAGGGTACCCCTTCACCATTCCTGAAGAGGAGGTCGCTTATTTGACGCTGCATTTTCAGGCCGCTGTGGAACGGCTGAGCCAGCCGGCTGAGGTAAGGAAGCGAATCGTGACTGTCTGCCATATGGGGGTGGGCATGTCGCAGATCTTGCGCAGCAAGCTGGAGCGGAAGTTCCCCGAACTGCATGTATTGGATTCCGTTCGGAAAGCCGATCTCCCCGGGTATTTGGCTCACCATTCGGTTGACTTTATCATCTCCACAATTCCTTTGGAGAATGTGAACGTCCCCTATATCACGGTATCCCCGCTGCTGGAGACTGGCGAAACGCAGAAGATCGCCGACTTCATCGGCAAGCTGGACCAAGAATCCGGTCACGCCGAACACGCTGGCTCGATTCTGGGCATGTACACGCAGCCTTCGCTCATCTTCCCGCGCCTGACCATCGGCCATCGATTCGAGCTGATCGAGCTGTTAGGGAACGAGCTCGCCAAGCAGGGGTTCGTTGAGCCGGATTACGCGCATCAGGCTTTGCTGCGGGAACGGCTCTCGTCCACGACCATCGGCGGCGGCATCGCAATCCCCCATGGCGATCCGAAGCTGATTCGCACCTCGCGGATCGCTGTTGCCACCCTGGAAGAGCCGTTGGAATGGCAGGAAGAGAAGGTGTCCGTCGTATTTATGCTGGCGCTTGCCCCGCAGGAGCAAGAGATGACGAAAAAACTGTTCCAGCGCCTGTCCTTGCTAAGCGAACAGCCTTCAACCGTTGAGCGGCTCGTGCAGGCACGGACTCCCGAGGAGCTGCTCAATTGCTTATAGGGAAAAAAATCAGTTTTTCCGCAACTTCCGGTAATATAAAGTTCTTTTCCGCCGTTCCTTTTGCGATAAGATGAGTCATGTAAACGATTTCGATCTTTGATTACAGGAGGAAACATCCATGAAACTACTGGCGATTACCTCATGTCCCAACGGGATTGCCCATACGTACATGGCGGCGGAAAATCTGCAAAAAGCCGCCGACAAGCTAGGTATTGCCATGAAGGTCGAGACCCAAGGCTCGATCGGAGTGGAAAACGAATTCACGGAGGAAGATATCCGCCAAGCGGACGGCATCATCATCGCGGCCGACAAAACGGTAGACAAACGCCGGTTCGTCGGCAAGAAGCTGCTCGTTGTTGGTGTGCAGGAAGGCATACGGAACCCCGAGGCGCTGATCCAACAGATGATTCGCGGAGAAGTGCCGGTATACCAAGGACAGGATAACAATGAAGGTACGCCGGCCAAACAGACTGGCGCCAAGCAGCAAAACGCCTTTTATCGCCACCTGATGAGCGGTGTCTCGTATATGATTCCGTTTATCGTCGTGGGCGGTCTCTTGATCGCCATCGCTCTCTCGATCGGCGGCGTACCTACTCCGGGCGGCCTGCAAATTCCAGAAGACTCGTTCTGGAAAACCATCGAGAAGCTGGGATCTGCGTCCTTTACGTTTATGGTACCGGTGCTAGCCGGGTTCATCGCGTTCAGTATCGCCGACCGGCCGGGTCTCGCTCCCGGGATCATCGGCGGTTACATCGCCGCCAATGGCAGCTTCTACGGAAGTGAAGCCGGTGCCGGCTTCATCGGCGGGATCATCGCCGGTTTCCTGGCGGGTTACGTTGCACTTTGGATCAAGAAGTGGAAGGTGCCGAAAGCGATCAATCCAATCATGCCAATCATCATCATCCCGGTTCTCTCTTCGCTGATCGTAGGTCTCGCCTTCATTTACCTGCTTGGCGGCCCGATCGCCCAAGTGTTTGAATGGCTGACCAACTGGCTTGCCAGCATGCAAGGAGCCAGCTCGATTCTGCTGGCCTTGATTCTGGGCGCCATGATCTCCTTCGACATGGGTGGTCCGGTTAACAAGGTAGCGTTCATGTTCGGCTCCGCGATGATCGCGGAGGGGAACTATCAAATCATGGGTCCGATCGCCGTTGCGATCTGTATTCCGCCGATCGGTCTGGGCCTGGCAACGTTCTTGTTCAAACGCAAGTTCCATAATGCCGAACGGGAATCCGGCAAAGCCGCCTTTACGATGGGCTTGTTCGGGATCACCGAAGGTGCGATTCCGTTCGCATCGCAAGACCCACTGCGCGTTATTCCCAGCATCATGGTCGGCTCGATGACAGGTTCCGTCATCGCCATGCTGGGCGGCGTCGGCGACCGCGTAGCTCACGGCGGTCCAATCGTTGCCGTACTTGGCGCCGTTGACAATGTCCTCATGTTCTTCGTGGCCGTCATCGCGGGTTCCATCGTTACGGCCTTAATGATCAAATTGCTGAAGAAAGAACAGGTCGAGCCTCAGCTCGCCGAAGCGAGCGCTGCGGACGAGGCGGCTCCAGCCATGGAAACGCCACGTGCGGAGAACGTCCGCCCGGTAAGCGTGCCGGCTGCCGAAGCTCAAAGCACAGTTCGCAAGCTGACGGATATCATCAGTTTGGATCTGATTGAGCCTTCCCTGTCCGCGTCAACACGGGACGGGATCATCGACGAAATGATTGCAAAGCTGAACGCTGAAGGTGTGCTGACCTCCTCTGCTGAGTTCAAGCAGGCGATTCTGAAGCGCGAGCAAGAAAGCTCTACCGGGATCGGCATGAACGTCGCCGTACCGCACGGGAAGTCGGTGGCGGTGCTGAAGCCAAGAGTCGTATTCGGGATCAAGCCGGAAGGCGTGGATTGGAGCAGCGCGGACGGAACGCCCGCTAAGTTGATCTTTATGATCGCTGTCCCTGCCGAAAACAAAGGCAATGAGCATTTAAAAATTCTGCAAATGCTGTCCCGCAAGCTGATGGATGACGCATTCCGCGAACAGCTGCTGCAGGTGAAAACCAAACAGGAAGCTTATCAGCTGCTGGATCAAATTCAATAATTAAACTAAGGTCCCCCGAGCCGTTGCGACGGCTTCGGGGGAATTTGCTTATTTTTGCAAATGATAAGGTACAGTCGCAATGACGATATCTTTCTTGTTAAACAAATAAGCTCTAAGCAACAAGCTCGACTGATTATGCAAAATATTCTGCCACCAGTGCCGAGGAATAAACTGAGGAATCAGGACGGTAATGTGATCGGTCTCCGCCGTTTTCCATTCCACGGTATCAATGAACTTCATCAGCGGCCGGATAATGCTGCGGAAGCTGGAGCGCAGCGTAATGAGCCGAACCCCCGGATTCCATTCCTCCCACTTCTTCTCCATCCGTTCGATGTCCTCATCATCAAATCCGACATACACCGCAACAACGTTATCCGTCAGCGATTTGGCGTAGCTTAACGAGTTCATCACGACACGGGTAACGCCCGCCACCGGCACGACGATCGTGCTGCCCTTTATGCAAGGTTTGTCTTTATCGATGTCAATCCGAAGCTGGTCGGCGATATTGATATAATGTCGATGGATCTGGTAGAAAATAAACATCACGAGCGGCAAGAAGATGAATACGAACCAGACATGTGAAAACTTCGTGATGATGAAGATGAGCGTAATGCCCAGCGTCGTCAGCATGCCAATCGTGTTAATCGTAAGCCGGAACACCCAACCTTGCGGCTTGCGCTTGATCCAGCGCACCATCATCCCCAGCTGGGACAAGGTGAACGGAATAAATACCCCAACCGCATAGAGCGGAATCAGGCTTTCCGTGTCGCCGTGGAATCCAAGAACCAGCAGCGCCGAGGCTACGCCCAGGAAGATAATTCCGTTTGAAAAGCCAAGCCGGTCACCGCGCACCATAAACGCATGCGGCATGTATTTATCTTTGGCGAGCATAAACGCCAGCAGCGGGAAGGCCGAATAAGCCGTATTGGCTGCCAGAAACAGGATTAACGCTGTAATGCCCTGGATCAAGTAGTACAAGATCCCGCGCCCAAAGGTCGATTCAGCGATTTGAGATATTACGGTGGCCTTCGGATCCGGAGCAATTCCGTACCAATAGGCCAGCGCACTAATACCGATAAACATGGTGCAGAGAATGACACCCATCATCACCAGCGTGGTTGCGGCATTCCGCTCCGCCGGCGGCTTGAAGTTCGGAATGGCGTTGGACACCGCCTCAACCCCCGTTAAGGCCGAGCACCCCGAACTGAACGCCTTGAGCAGCAGGAACAAGCTGACGTTGGATACGGCCGTCCCGAACTCCGGTGCGCTGGCATGAATCCCGCCAGTCCAATACTTGTAGAGTCCCGACACAATCAGGACGAAGATGGAGGCCACAAATAGATATACCGGAACCGCCAGCATTGAAGCCGATTCCGTGACCCCACGCAGGTTCATGATGGTCAGTATAGTAATCATCAGGAGGGCGATCAGCACCCGCTGATCATGCAGCATAGGGAATGCGGATGTTATGGCATCTGTACCGGCTGACGAACTTACAGCTACCGTCAGTATATAATCAACAAGCAGCGAGCCGCCGGCCAGCAGTCCGGTTGACCGCCCCAGGTTATCCATCGCCACGATATAGGCCCCGCCCCCGGTCGGATAGGAGAAAATCGTCTGGCGGTACGACAGAATCAGAATCAACAGAAGCCCAAGTACCGCAAACGAGATCGGGATCGAATACCAGAGCGCGGAAAATCCCGCCGCCATCAGGACGATCAAAATCTGCTCCGTACCGTATGCCACGGAGGACAACGCGTCCGACGACAATACGGCCAATGCCTTAAGTTTGCTTAGCTTTTCTCCTTCAATTTCGGTACTTTTCATCGGTCTGCCGATCAGTACCCGCTTCAGTTTGCTTACCATGATGAAATCCTCTTTTCATTCTCAAAATAGCCTTCAATCCTGATCCGCTCGTAGTCCTTTAGGCTTCCCATTCCTGCAGCGAACAACACAAAAAGGCCGCAGGAAAGTTGGACCTTCCCGCAGCCGCTTTAAAAAGTTCAAGCAGATCACTGCGACAATTCCCTCTTTCGGACGCTTACGGAGTTAGCTGACGGATTCGGGCACGAAAGCAGCCCTACGCAGTTTGGCCAAGTTGGCCAAATCAAGCGATTCACCCCGGAAACCCGCCCTTTTGGACGCGTTTCATTGGTTCCCCCGTTTCTTTCTGAAATAAAGAAAGAACTCAGCGATCAGGTATTTTCGCCATATCAAATTGCTACGGATGAATCATACTCCCCGCCTCAAGAAGTGTAAAGATGAGGAAAAGGCGAATGGGTCGGAAAATGGGATCGACCTTGTTCGAGGAAGCGCATACATCATCCTCTTGCATTCATTTTTGAGGGCAGGCTTGAATTATCGAAGCATACATGCAAAAAACACCGTAAGGGACGACATCCAGTCGCTTCCTACGGTGTTCTGATCTCAAACCGATACAGGTTTAAAACGAGAGTCCTCTCAACTTCTTATCCAGCAGCTCGAACGCCAGCTGCAGCCGATCTTCCGGCACCTCGCTATAGCGATCTCCGATACTGATTTCAAAGGTACTTCCCCCATCTGCCTTCTCCTTGACGAAAGAGGTTAAGCCAACCCCGGTTTCCCGATATACCTCAATCAGCACGGGCTCCAATCGATCCTTGGGAACGTCCGAATGAACATGGAACATGTTCGACACCGGGATCGCCGGGACGGTCTTCATCCGATGACATTGATTAAACAGACTGGAGAGCTCCTGCGCTTGCCGATAATACATCCCCATCTTTCCTATGCGCTGCTCATAGTAGTAATCCGCACTCAGAAAATAAGGATACAAGCTGATGAGATCCCCGCCATGGCGTCTTTTCCACACCTTAGATTCCTTCGTCAGCTCCGGATCCCCTGCCAATATGGCTCCGGCGATTCCGCCGATGCCTTTGTAGAACGAGATATAGACGCTGTCGAACAGGGCGCAAACCTCTGCGGCGGTTTTTTCGTAGTAAGGCAACACTTCGAACAGTCGGGCTCCGTCCAGATGTAGCTTAATGCCCCGCTCCTGGCAGTAGGCGGAAATGGCTTCAAGCTCCGCGAACGGCGGCAGCTGACCGCCGATTTCGCGCTGCGGCAGCTCCAGCAGCAGGCACGAGACATCCTCCGGCAGTTGCCGAACGTCCTCCATCTCAATCAGCCGATCCTTATCCGCCAGGAGAATCGGCTCCAGCCCGTGCAGTTCCTTTAATCCGTCTTCCTCATGAATTTCCAAATGGCATAAAGGATGATAGGCCACACGTTTCGATCCTTTGCGGTCGCACCAAATCCGTAAAGCAATTTGCTGCGCCATCGTGCCGCTCGGAAAAAATACAGCCGACTCCTTGCCGAGCACCGCAGCCATTTTCCTTTCGAAGGCTTCCAGCGCTTGTCCTGTACCGTACATGTCGCTGTCTACCCCGCCGCTGATCTCGGCAAAAGCCTGCTTCAGCACCTCTACATTCCGTTTTCCGTGGCCCACCACTTGATAAACCGTCCGGTCAAAGGCCGCCTTCAGTGTCCGCCTATCCAGTACCCCATCATTTCCATACATGCTCCTCACCGCTCCTCTCCCACGCTGTCTGTCTAATTTCAGTATGATCATGCTTATTATAGCGCCATTTGAAGCAGGAATCGATGATTTGGATGGATTGGGCGGTATAGGTCTTGAAAGCCTCCTTACAGAATTATCCCTTTCGTTCAGAAGGAAGGAAGAAAAAGGACGTCTGTAAAAATCAGACGCCCTTTCTAATGCCGTATTGATGGATTATAGCTTAAACACGTTCGTCAATCCGTTCATATTCTCGGACAGTTCGACCAACTTACAGGAGGTCTTCTCGATATCACCGAAGATCCGTTCCTGCGTACCAAGCTGATCTTGGATATCGCCGGACACTTGCAAGCCAGACTCGATCGTGGTGTTCACATCCTCCAGCGTTGCAGTCATTTCCTCCAGCGCTGCGGCTTGGGTGGTAACCCCATCGGAAATATCGTTCAACATGGCGAAGGTGTTCTCCATATTGTCCATGATTTGCTCGATATTGATCTTCACGTTCTCCGATTGCGTTACGCCCTGCTGAACCTTCTCTTCCGTCTGGGCAACCGCAGATACCACACTGCCGGTACGAACGGTCATATCTTCAACCAAGCTGCTGATTTCCTGCAGGGAGCGGTTCGTATCCTCGGCTAATTTCCGGATTTGTCCGGCTACCACCGCGAACCCTCTGCCCTCTTCCCCGGCCCGGGCCGCTTCAATCGCGGCGTTAAGGGATAACAGGTGAGTCTGTTCGGAAATTTGTTGAATAATGCTGACAACCTCGGTAATTTTCTGACTCTGTTCCTCAAGCCCAAGTACCTCACTGTTGACGTGCTTCGTATTCACCGCCAGCTCACTAATCGCCTCAACGATCGATTCCACCGAACGCTTCCCGCCTTCTGCGGAATTCATCACCAATTGGGCCCGCTCGGCAATTTGGTTAGCAAGTTCTGCTGTCGTCTGCGAATGGTTCGTAATCTCCGAAATGGCAATGGCCGTTTGCTTCATGCTTTCCGCGTTTTGAGTAAATACGTTCAGCAAATCCTTGATACCCTTGTTGATTCCGTGCATCTGCCCATTCGCCTGCTCAATGATGCGGTTTAACTCTTCCGAAGACAGCGTCACTCGTTCGGAGGAGGATTGGATGGATGCGATCAAATGCTTCAAGTTATCTCTGGCCTTCTGAAGCGAGAAGATCATTTGCCCGGCTTCCCCTTGCTGAAACGTATGTATTTGCGTCGATAGATCGTTATCGGCCATAGAATTAGCGAGCTTCGCGCCTTCTTTAAGCGGACGAACTAGAAAAGCTTCGGAGATAAACGCAGATATCACTTGGAAAATGAGAAAAATGATCAATGCCTTTAATCCCAAAGAGGGGGTAATCAGTTGAAAAAAATCATTACTCTGGCTATAGGATAAGGTTGCAATTAGAGCGGTATTGGAGACGAACATGGCCAAGAAGACAAGCACCATGATCCGGGTCCGGATAGAAATATTGCGAATTCGATTCATCTTAGTATCACCTGGTTTATTCGTAGTATAAAGCACATTGTTTTTCCGCTCCAAGTATCTCCTCCTATCTTTAAGATAGGCATTTGATTCTAAATCTATCGTGTGATGTTCATTATATAGTCCAATATATAGTTCCATTTAACCATAGTCAAATGCACGTTAACAACTTTTGATTGGAACTATAGCGACAGGATTAATATCGCTCTTGTTAAACTGGTTAATAACCAATTCGACAAAGCTTACGACGTGTGGAATTTCTTGCCCCATACGGCTTCAAACTCATCCATCGCGGCTGCGGCAGCCTGTTCGTTGACCGCCTTGTAAATCGGCTTTAGCGCCGCTGCGACGGCTTCTTAAGCGCGTTCTGGATATCGCCAGCCGTCTTAATGTCGTTTTCTTTAATAAAGCTTTGAATTTGATCTTTGCTAAAAACGCCAACCATCCCGCGAGCAACCCGCCGCGGGATGGTTGGCATTCAGACCTCATATTGTCTCGAGCGGGTGGTGTCCACCTCACCGGACGTTTCCGGCGCCGATTCGAAAAATACACGTTGTGCCGGATAAGCCAGCTTAATCCCCTCTTCCTCCAGCACCTGCATAAAGGCCAGATTCATTTCCTGACGCACTGACAAGTACTCTCCCCAAACGGTTGATCGCGTGAAGTAATAGATGAAAATGCCTAAGCTGCTCTCGTTAAAATCCGTAAACTTCACGAAAATGGTGCCTGGGTCGATTTGCTCGTTGTCGCGTAGCAGTTGTTCGATTCGATGGATGGCTGCCATCATCCGCTCCCGATCAGAGTCCAGCGCCACAGGAAGTGTAAAAGTCACTCTTCGCTTACCCATTTTGCTCCAGTTCGTGATTGGCTGATCTGCCAGTTGAGCATTGGGAACGGTAATCACCGCATCAGCGAAGGTGCGGATCTTCGTGCTGCGAAAAGTAATATCCTCCACCGTGCCTTCAGCGGTGGGCGTCAGAATCCAATCTCCTTTGGAAAAAGGCTTTTCCAAAATAATCACAATGCCGCCAAAGATGTTCCCTAACGTATCTTTGGCAGCCAAAGCTACGGCTAAGCTGCCTAACCCCATGCCGGCCACCAGTCCATTGATGCTAAATCCCCATTCCGCCCCAATTAAGGCTACAGTTATGATAACCACAACGATCCGGAGGACCTTCGATAAGAACGGAATAAGCATGCTTGCATCGTCTAATCGGATTTTGCGGCTTAATCCCTCCAGCATCACCGAGGATTGGGCGGATAGGATGTACATCCCCCATCCGATCAAGGCGATGACGCCGCTGCGGAATAAGGGATCCAGGCCTACGGCGATTTCCACATTGCGCGGCAGCAAATATTTCAACCCTATTTCAAGGCCAATCAGAATGAATAACCACCGAAAAGGCCGCTCCAGCACTTGTCTCCATACTTCCCTCCCGCCGAACGCCGCAGTTCTTCTGCGGTTCAGCAGGGTAAAAGTCAATTTTACGAATCCTTTGTTAAACAGGGCGAATAGCGCAATAATTCCGATGGTGATCCCCGTATTCACCCATCCAAGCTGTGTGAAGAAGTCCAAGAAGCCTTCTCCATCGTTCATCGTTATATCATCTCCTTGAATTAAAGTGCCATTATAACATTTGATTACGAAGATTGTCTAAAAAGGGTGGTGCCCCCGCGCTAGTTCCATGAACACATCCATTGCTTTTGTGTAAAAGGGCGAAGCCTGTGAAATAAGCGAAAATTGGCGGAAATACGGCATCCCCTCCACCTCCAGGAGCCGCAACGTCCCGAGTGCGAGTTCCTTCCGCACCGCCGTTTGGGACAGCAGGCTAATCCCTAGCCCCGCCTCTACCGATTCCTTGATGATTTGCGTACTGCCAAATTCCATCAAACGCTCCGGATGAAAATGATGAAGGTCAAACAACTGATTCGCCGCTTCGCGCGTTCCCGAGCCGACTTCCCGGACGATCCAGGTCTCCTCACGCAAATCGGCAAGACGAAGGCCCTTCCGCTCCGTATAACGGTGTCCGGTCGGTACGACTACATACATTGCGTCATCAGCGATCGGCTCGATCCGAAAGCGCTCATCCCGAAACTCTCCTTCGATGATCCCCACATCCAGCCGGCCGCTTCCCACCAGTTCCTCGATCTCCTTGGAATTTCCGATCGTGATCGCCGGTTTGATCGCGGGGTACTCGACCATCATCTCTGCCAAGAGATGCGGCAGAACGTACTCTCCATACGTGTAGCTGGCACCAATGGTCAAATTCCCCCGCGCCGCATGTTTCATATCGTCAATGAGATACTGCATTCGCGTATACAATCCGGATATTTCCCGGGCATGGTGATATACGATTTGTCCTGCCGGGTTCAGACGCACGTATTTATTACTGCGATCAAGCAACTTCGTCCCCAGCACCTGCTCCAGAGAACGGATATATTGGCTGACTGCCGGCTGCGTCATATGAAGCGCTTCGGCAGCCCGGGTAAAACTTTGCTTCTCCACTACGGCAATGAATACCTCCAACGCCGGGTCCATCCGGCTCCCTCCTCCTCTTCCATTATCCTCATTACATAATCATATACTTATCATTATTATATTAATGATTTATTTTACTTATTATTAAAGCCGAATTATGCTGAAAAGGCAAATCAACGGAGGTGGATACAAATGGAGACTCCCTTAACTCAATCCGAAACGGTTTCGGCAATGCCGCAACCGGCAAAAAAAGCCGATCTCCTGCTCGGAGGCATCGGCTTTACCATCGTAATCGCATTGCTCGGCTTCGGACTCGCCCGTTTGCCGGGCTTCGACCGGGTCGGCCAGCTTGCTTGTTCCATCCTTTTGGCCGTTCTATATCGGCAATTCGTCGGATACCCGGAAACCTTACGACCAGGGATCCAGTTCACTTCGCAAAAGCTGCTGCGGCTGGCGATTGTTCTGTTCGGGCTGAAACTGAACTTAAATATCGTGCTGCAACAGGGCCTGCCGCTGCTCGCGCGGGACGCGGCAACGATCGTTTTCAGCATTCTCGCCACCCTGCTGATCGGCAAATGGTTGAAGGCCGATTTCGCACTTTCCCTGCTGCTGGGCATCGGCACCGGGGTGTGCGGGGCAGCAGCGATCGCAGCCGTCTCGCCGATCCTCAAAGCCAAAGAAGGCGATACCGCCATCGGCGCAGGAATGGTGGCTTTGATCGGTACGCTATTCTCTGTGGCGTATACATTCCTTCGACCGGTGCTTCCAATGTCCCCGCTTCAATACGGGGTTTGGAGCGGCGTCAGCCTGCACGAAATCGCCCATGTGGCGCTCGCCGCCGAACCAGCCGGTCCGGATGCCCTGGCGGTCGCTTTATTAGCCAAATTGGGTCGCGTGTTCCTGCTGATTCCGCTCAGCTTCCTGCTGATGTACGTCATGAAGCGAGCCGGGCGGAAGGCAGAAGGGAACCAGGCGACTCCAGGGGCGGTGGCCGGATACCCAGACGGTCCTCGGGCCACTGTCCCGTTCCCTTGGTTTCTGCTTGGCTTTCTCGCCGCCAGCATGCTCGGAACCTATGCGTTCGGAACATGGATTCCGGTACCTTCTACAGTACTCGACGGCATGTCCACCTTGACCAGTTTTCTGATGACGATGGCCATGGTGGGCTTGGGGCTCAACGTCAACCTGCGGGAGCTGCGCTCCAAAGCACTGCGTCCGCTGTTTGCAATGTTGATCGTATCGGCGCTGTTGTCGATCGGGGCCTGGCTATCGTTTACACTTTAAACTTGCCGATCATCGCCTGCAATTCCTCAGACAACTGACTGAGCCCCTCCATCGAAGCCATCATTTCTTCAACGCCGGCGTATTGCTCCTCGGTGTGCGCGTAGACCTCGCGGGAGCCGCTGGCGGTCTGCTGCGCAACCCGATCGATCGTGGCGATCGCCTGAACCACAGCATCCGATTGGGAGTACAATTGCTCGGCCTGCCCGGTCACCCGGCTGATTCGGCCGGCCACCTGCTCGACCGCCTGACGGATGCTCGTGAACACCTCGCCGGCCTGCTGAACTGTGGCAATACCGGCCGCGACCTCCTGCGAACCAGCTTGCCCCGCCTCAATCACAAGCTCCATCTCGCTGCGCACGCCTTCGAGCATCTCGGCTACACCTGCAGCCGCCGCCCCGGTCTCCGCCGACAGCTTGCGCACCTCGCCGGCGACCACGGCGAACCCTTTACCGGCTTCCCCGGCCCGCGCCGCCTCGATGGAGGCGTTCAGCGACAGCATCTGCGTCTGCTTGGCGATCCCGGCAATCAGCTCAGCAGCCTCCGCAATTTGGCCGGAGCGAACGCCCAGCCGCTCGATGAAGGCGCGCAGCTCGTCCATCTGCCGCTGGATCGACGCCATCTGCGCCGCTGCTGACGCGACGATGTCCTCGCCGGCCCGCGTTTCTTGCACCGCCGCCTCCGATTCCTGGCGGGCGTCATCCGCGAGGCCTGCCATCTCCCGGGCTCCGGCAGCCATCATCGTCACTTGGGCCACGCCCAGCTCGACACTTTGCACCTGCTCCTCGCTTCCGGACGAAATTTGGCCCATGATGTCCGAAATTTCCCCGGAGGAGGCACGGAACTGCTCCGACTGGTGCCGCAGCTGATCCGCCGATGTTGCAACGCGTCCGGCATGCCGCCCCAGATTGCGGATCATCTCCTGCCAGCTTCGTCTCATATGGTTAAACGCAGCCGCCAATTCCCCAATCTCATCGCGGTTTCTCACAGCGATCTCTGCAAGGGTTAAATCGCCGTCTGCCAGCTCGCGGGCCCCCTTCACCATCACTCGCATCGGTTTGACGATTTGCCGGGACAACAGGACACCGGTCAAGACGGCGAAGAGGATCGCGATGGTCCCGCATATCACTAAAATCCACAAAGTGATCGCCGATTCTTTCTTGAACTCGGCCAATTTCGCCTGAAGCGCGCTCTCCTGCAGCGTCCGCAATTCACTCGCCCCTTGAATCATCGTATCCGATGTCGGAATCGCCCACATCAACGCTTCCGCTTTCGCCAAATCCGGCTTTCCCGATTGTACGTAATCGCGAACCTTCGTCAGCAAGCGAGCAAACGTCGCATTGGATTCCGATAACGAGGAAGCAACCGCCCCCTGCTCTTCACCTTCGGAAGCGCTTACGATTTGGCCGATGATCCTATTCAATTCATCATTGGCTCCCGTCAATAGCTGTTCCTTCTCGGACGAAGGCTCCACGATATAACTAAACAAGAGACTGTTCTGACGCTGCGTCTCCATCTCCAGCTTGGCCGCTTGATCCCGTGCCGCCGTATTTTGCTCAAGCAGCTCGGAATAGTTCTGATCCATCCGGTTCAAGAACACGTAGGCCACTCCAGCAATGACCCCCACCAGCAGCGATACCGTGATAAAAGCCGCCGTCAGCTTCCGGCCGAGCGAAAACGCGTGCCCTCTAGCTCCTTTTCCATAGGATTTCCCCTGATTCTCCATCCTTGTCCCCCCTTGGTTGGATCTAACGAACAAGGGCCGCCAGACAAATCATCTGCGGCCTATGTTCTTCTTGTCTATTCACTTGTATCATCTATCAAACCGTGGCAGGAGGGGAATTCAAAATTCTCCTCTGTTCTATCAAAATTCTCATATCTAAGACTTAGCCGAAGATTTATGCGGTCTCTCTCGCCTTACCTGCCCGCATAAAGATCTTAATGATCTCATTCAAGAGCAGCGGGATTAACGCCAATAGGATCACGAGCCCCCAATCGGATAAGCTGAGATATTGCACCTTAAACGCTGCGGCCAGGAACGGAATCGAGATCGACAGGAACTGCAGCAGCAATCCGGCGATAACCGCTCCGACGAGCAACAGGTTGGAGAACAGACCAATCGTAAAGATCGACTTGGTCGCACTACGCTTCGAGAAAGCGTAGAACAACTGTGACGCTGCCAGCACGACGAAGGCCATCGTTCGCGCGTAAGTTATCACATCCTCAGGAATGCCGAAGGAGCGCAAACCATACCCATGCTCGCGAAGTCCTATGTAAAATGCAAGCAAGGTCAGCGACCCGATCAAGAGCCCGCCAAGCACCGCCTGCCACGCCGCGCCCCCGGCAAAGAAGCTCTCCTTCGGATCGCGCGGCTTGCGCTTCATCACGTCCTTCTCGCCAGGATCAACGCCCAGCGCAATCGCCGGTAACGTATCGGTGACCAGATTGATCCAGAGGATCTGGGTCGCTAGGAGCGGCAACGGCCAGAAGAACAGAATCGAAGCGAGTATTGCCACGATCTCCCCGAAATTGCAGGCCAGTAGAAACGTCACCGTCTTGCGAATATTCGCGTAGATGTTCCGCCCTTCCCGAATCGCCTGGACGATCGTGGTAAAATTATCGTCGGTCAGAATCATGTCGCTGGCGCCCTTCGACACATCGGTGCCGGTAATCCCCATGGCCACGCCGATGTCCGCCGTCTTCAGCGAAGGGGCGTCGTTGACGCCATCCCCAGTCATCGAGACGATGTTGCCCTTCGCCTTAAAGGCCTTGACGATCTTCACCTTATGCTCGGGCGAGACGCGGGCAAATACGCGGATGCCGTTGATTTTCTCAGCAAACGCCTCTTCCGACAGCTCGTCGATTTCCGCCCCGGTCATGCTCTGCTCGAGGGAGCTGGCAATCTCCAGCTCTTTGGCGATGGCCACAGCGGTGTTGCGATGGTCGCCCGTGATCATCACCGGAGTGATGCCCGCCGCTTTCGCCTCGCGGATCGAATCCTTCACTTCGGACCGCGGCGGATCGATCATGCCAACGAAACCAAGGATCGTCAGATCCTGCTCCATTTCCTCCGGCGGCAGAATGCGGCCCGTATCCTTATAGGCAGCGCCCAGCACCCGGAGCGCGTCGTCCGACATCGCTTCGGCGGCTGCAATGAAGCGTTGCTTCAGCTCCTCCGTCAGCGGCACGACCTCCCCGTTCACCACGGCGCTGTTCGAAATCCGCAGCAGCTGGTCAATTGCCCCTTTCGTATGGACGCGATAGCCCTCCCGCGTCTGGTTAAGCGTGGACATCAGCTTGCGGTCCGAATCAAACGGCTTCTCGGAGATCCGTTTGTATTCGGCCTCCAGCGATTTCTTCGAAAGTCCGTGCTGTTCGCCGAAAGCGACTAAGGCAATCTCCGTCGGGTCGCCGGTCCCTTGGCCGTTCTCGTAAGTGGCATCGGAACACAACACGAACGTCTTGATCATTTCGATCGGCGCCTCGTCGCCCAAGGGCTCCGCGGTAAAATGCTTGACGACCGTCATTTTATTCTGGGTTAGGGTTCCGGTTTTGTCCGAGCAGATGATGTTCACCGAACCCAGCGTTTCAACGGCCGGCAGCTTCTTGACGATAGCGTTGACGCGGGACATGCGGGTAACGCCAAGCGCGAGTACAATCGCTACGATCGCTGGCAGCCCTTCTGGAATCGCTGCGACCGCCAGGCTGATCGCCGTCAGGAACAGCTCGAACAGATCCCGTCCCTGGATGAGGCCGATCACGAAGATCACGACGCAGATGCCAATGGCGATGTAGCCAAGCATTTTGCCGAGCTCTTCGAGCTTTTTCTGCAGCGGAGTCAAGTCCTGCGTATCTTCGTCCAAAATTTTGGCGATTTTGCCCATCTCCGTATTCATCGCCGTCCCGACGACAACCCCTTCGCCGCGGCCATACGTTACGAGCGTAGACATAAACGCCATGTTGCTCTGGTCCCCGATGGGCGTTTGCGCTTCTTGATGCACATCCTCCGCATTTTTATCCGACGGTACAGACTCGCCGGTCAGCGCGGATTCCTCAATTTGCAGGTTGGCGCTGTCAAGCAGCCTCAGGTCGGCCGGGACGAATCGTCCGGCATCCAGGATCACGATATCGCCCGGAACGATTTCCCCGGAATCGATCTCCTTCACATTGCCGTCACGCCTTACCAGCGTTTTGGGGGTGGTCATTTGCTGCAGCGCCTCAATCGCTTTCTCCGCTTTCTGTTCCTGAATGACTCCGATGATCGCGTTCAACAGGACAACAGCCAAGATGATGATGGCATCCATGTATTCTCCGACAATCAGCGTAACGATGGCGGCAGCCAGCAGCACATAAATCAGCATATCCCTCAACTGAGCGAAGAAGAGCGACCATAAGCCCGGCTTCGGCTTGCCTTTAATCTGATTTGGCCCGTACTTAGACAGGCGCTTCCCGGCTTCTTCCGAAGACAGTCCGGCAGCGGGATCCACCTGCAGCTCTTGCAGGACGGCCTCCCGGGTTTTTGTATGCCACATGCAGCAGCACCTCTTTACTTGAATTTGATAGACATGAACTTACCATTATTGTAAACCGAATCCACAGGAAATTATGAGAAAAAATAAGCAACAGTACACATCGATATCCCGCCACAAAATTGCCATAATATGAAGGACCCTGAGCAAGCTGCATGAAGATGAAAAAATGCCCGGGCTATGCTACAATACTGAGATGTTAAACGGGAACGTTTAGAGGGATGTCATTCTAGGAGGGTATTTCATTTCATGTTAATTATAGGTATCGCCGGCGGCACCGGGTCCGGGAAAACGACGGTGGCCCGCTCGGTTATCGGCCAGCTGGACACCGATAAAGTTACGTTTATTTCGCAAGACAACTACTATAAAGACCAATCGCACCTCAGCATGGCCGAACGGGAAAAGACGAACTACGACCATCCCTTCGCCTTCGATAACGAGCTGTTGGTGGAGCATCTGAACCAGCTCAAGAACGGACAAGCCGCCTATGCTCCGGTGTACGATTTTACGAAGCATACCCGTTCTGATAAGACGATCAAACTGTTGCCCAATAACATCATTATCGTCGAGGGACTCTTCGTCCTGTATGACGAGAAGCTGCGGGAGATGCTCGACATCAAGGTGTTCGTGGACACTGACTCCGACGTGCGCATCCTTCGGCGCGTACTGCGCGACATGGAAGAACGCGGCCGCTCGATCCATTCCATCCACCAGCAGTACCTCGCAACGGTGAAGCCGATGCATGAAGCATTTATTGAGCCGTCGAAAAAATATGCCGACCTCATTATCCCCGAAGGCGGGCATAACGAAGTTGGCATCCAAATGCTGGCCATTCTGACGGAGAAACACCTGTCCGGCGGGTTCAAATCCTAGAGGGGACGGCGCGGATCACCGCTTGTCTAAAGCACAAATCCAAGCTTCGGCCCCATGATGCTAAACTCATTCTCTGTATTGTTGCTCTGCCGTTGCCCCGTTTGAAGCTAGATCCAGGGTCGCCTGTCCCCGGTCCAGCTTTTTTTCGGAATGCTTCACAAACATCCCCTCGATTTCAATCATTTTCCTTTAAGATTCCGCAGCATGGCGGGGTTTAATCGGGTAGGAGGCTACCCATTAATTGGGCAGCCGACCTCCCACACCACCGTACGTACCGTTCGGTATACGGCGGTTCCATTAGGAATGCGCAGTAACTTGTCGATAATAATCAGAAAAGAAAAGGAATCCGAGGTTCTTCAGCCTATTGTTACCGAGGGACTTCGAGAGGATTGGGCTATTGGAGATTCTCCAATAGCCCTTTCTTGTGTTTGCGTATTCCCACGCCTTCTGTTCATGAATTCCGAGCGATATAAGCCTTTCGAGTTTCGTCCTCACTCGTTTCCATTGCTTCCAGAAGACCATTCGGATACGCCTTCTCATCCATTTATCAGTGGTTTGGAGTAGTTGTTTCATGTCAGCAAGCTTGAAATAATTTACCCATCCCATGATGTAACGCCTAAGCTTCAGCGCCCGGTCGGTGTTGCCCATTCCGTTGCTTCTCGACGTTAGCTCTTTCACTTTAGCTTTCATCTTGGATACGGATTTGGGATGGATTCTGACCCGCGTTTCCCCTTTGCTCTGGT
Organism: Paenibacillus sp. MB22_1; assembly: GCF_047200555.1. Classification (NCBI taxonomy): domain Bacteria; kingdom Bacillati; phylum Bacillota; class Bacilli; order Caryophanales; family Paenibacillaceae; genus Paenibacillus; species Paenibacillus sp. MB22_1. Next base: position 1,687,318 of record NZ_JBLADV010000002.1, on the reverse strand, counting down.
AGAATGAGAAGCCAAGAAATTTAACTTTTGTCGCATCGTCCACGATCGTTTTCTCCCGGTTTACCTTGAGAAACAACTTCTTCTCGATGTAAGGGAGAATTTTCGTCAGGGTACGCTCCGCACTCCTCCTGCTCCGGCAGAATATGAGCATATCGTCTGCGTATCGCACGAATCGATGTCCTCTTGCTTCCAGTTCCTTGTCCAATTCATTCAGCATGATATTGCTGAGAATCGGACTTAGGTTCCCTCCCTGCGGTACGCCGATTTCCGTGTCTTCAAACTTATGCTTCACGACGACTCCCGCCCGGAGATACTTATGGATGAGCGAGATCACTCGTCCGTCTTTGATCGTTCTTGAAAGCACTTCGATGAGCTTGCTTTGGTTGACGGTGTCAAAGTATTTCTCCAAGTCCATATCCACCACGTAACGATATCCCTCTTGCACGTATTGTTGGCTTCGTTTCATCGCGTGGTGTGCGCTCCGTTTGGGTCGGAATCCGTAGCTGTTGTCTGAAAACTGCCTCTCATAAATTGGCGTAAGCACTTGGGTGATTGCCTGCTGGATGACTCGGTCAACCACTGTTGGAATGCCAAGGTTTCTCTTCTTTCCGTTCTCTTTGGGAATCTCTACCCTTCGAACGGGATTCGGGCGGTACTTGCCGCCCAAGATCAGTTGCTTGATGGTCTCGCCGTTGTCTCTGAGATATTGTAGAAGTTCTTCTACTCCCATCCCGTCGATTCCGTGCGATCCCTTGTTCGCTTTGACTCTCTTGAATGCTTCGTTCAAGTTGTCCCTGCTAACGATTTTCTCAAGCAACCGGTCCTTCGACTCGGTTGCGTTGGTGTCGTCGGTTTCGGTTATCCTCGCAGGACTGTGCACTCCCGCATATCCTTCGTGTTCCGCACTATTCTTTTGCAGAGAGTCTTCCGTTGGAAGTTGGCTGCCCTTGGCTCCTGTTTCGGTAACTTTCATTGACTTCACCTCCTAAGGTTCAGCCCTTCCCTCGAACCGTCGACTGTTCGCGGTACTATGGCGTCTGCTGGCTTCTCATGATAAATCTTGTTTCAACCGTGATTCGAAGTGCATCTCCTCACGTCCATGAGACCTCCCACGGTAAGACGATTCACTTTCCTTCCATATACCCACATCATTTACATTGGTACGTCCGTGTAGTTAATTGGACTTCGTCTTGTTTAGCAGACTCATCCCGTATCCTATGCCTGATGATGTTCGTGTTCCTTGGGCCGGAAGTTTGCCTCCAGCTTCCTTTGGATTCCACCTCGCGGTGGACACCCTTGCTCTTGGCTAGTGGTTGGTAACTACAAACCCCCACAGTGGACTTTCACCACCTAGTTAATCGCCATGCGTGGCACACTAAAAAGACAAAAAGCCCGGTTGGGGTTCCTTGCCTTGTCTTGCGATATGAATTATTTGCTTTCGGATTGGATCACTTTGTCGGCGCGCTCTTGCATCGCTTTAAGCGTCTCGTCCACCGATTGCTGATTCATGAAATATTTCTCCGCTTCTTCCTTAGTGATCGTGGTGATTTGCGGGAACGCCGTCGCTTTCTCGCGAACCGCAAACGTGTAATTCGCCTTCAGCACATTCCCCAACGATTCCTGATCGATCACGTCCTGCTTGTCGCCTACGATCATCTGAGTCACTTGATCGAAATCGGCCGTTTTGTTCGTCGGAATGCGTCCGCCCGGAATCATGTCCATATTGCCTTCTTGCAGATACCAGGAGATGAATTGGAACGCTTCTTCCTTATGGGCACTGTTGTTATTGATGGACATGAAATCGTTCATGCCGCCGTTGTTGACGTTGGTACCTTTTTCGTATTGCGGAGCCGGAGCGAACGCTACAGCGAAGTCGCGCGGCCAAGTGTCCGTATCCTTCAAGCTTCTCATCATCCAAGCGCCGCCGTATACCATCGCCGCCTTGCCCGTCAGCAGTTCGTTTGCCGGATCCAGCTTGTTGGCGATGCCTTCGCCCCAGCTCACCATAGCGCCTTCATCATACAGCTTCTTCTGAATTTCCAAGCCCTTCTTCATCGCCGGGTTGTTGAAGTTCGACAAGCCTTCCGCGTTATAGAAGGAATCCTTCGGTTGGCTGGACACCAGCGTAAATTTGCCGATCAGCAAATCTGCACCCGGTGTAACAAACGCGCCCTTACGGCCGTCCTTATTCAGCTTGAGGGCCAAGTCAGCGAAATCGTCCCAAGTCCAGTCCGTTGGTACAGGTTCGCCGATTTCATCCAAAGCGGATTTGTTCAACACCACGAAGTCGATGTTTTTATAAGCCGGCAGGTAGTGGATTTGATCATTGTATTTCAGCAGGTTTTCGCTGCCAATCACGCCGTCTACGTCAAACCCTTGCGCGCTGATCAACTCATCCAGCGGAGCTGTCATACCGGAATTTTCACGGCGGAACAGATTGTTCTCCCCATAGCTGAAGAAAATATCAGGCGCGTCGCTTTGCATCATCAGTGCGGTATCCAGCTTCGTATTGCCGGAATCGTCGTTGATGTAACGCACGTATTTTACTTGAATGTCAGGATGAGCTGCGTTCCACTTGTCGATGACGGTTTGCGGACCATTCTCTTCTGGAACCGCTCCCCAAACAGTCAAGTTCACGACGCCGCTGCTGCCTCCATTGCCGCCTGCATCAGTGTTGCTATTTGCGTTCTCCTTGCCATTGGAGCAACCGGTAACTACGATGGTAGCTGCCAATGCCAAGGACATAACGCCTTTCAACCATTGCTTCATTCCTAAGTCCCCCCAGGTTGTGGATTGTTTCTCTTGCTATGAATAAAGTAACAAAGCCTGTCCGGGGAGAACATGGCGTAATCCTCGGCAAAACAGGGTAATTCTTATCGAATCTATTTCCCCAGATACAACCTGCGGAATTCGAGGGGATACACCCCCTCCATTCGCTTGAATTGCTTGCTGAAGTAGTTCGAATCCCCGTACCCGACCATCTCGGAGATTTCATAGATTTTATAGGTTTGGTCCTTCAGCAGCTCCCGGGCCAGGTCCATGCGGATTCGGGTGAGATGGTCCATGATCGTTTGCCCGGTCCCCCGCCAAGCCGTCGGGCAAAGCCGTCCATCAGATGGATCCAGTGCACCCAATTTTCCCGCTCGACATCCGGTGACAATTTGGGACCATCTAGAACGGAACGGTACCACCGGTCCAGATAATCCAACAGTGCTGCCTCGTCGCGAATGTCCAACAACTTCTCCCATTGCTCCTGAAGCCACGGCGCTGAACTGGCGTCCGGTTCGGCGTAATGGATACGGTCAAAATACACCAAAGCTTCCGTCCCGACGTAAAAACGGTATGCGAGGGCTTTCTCCGCTTGGTCGTAAGCTTGATGCAGGTCCAGAATATCCTCAAACGGACTGGATACCCCCACGCTGGCTGACAGCTTCAGGAAGGTGGACACGGCATCCTGCATCTCCCGAACCATCGCTTCCTGATAGCGGTCGGTCAGGATCGTAAACAGCCCGTCTCCCATGTCGAGCAGTTCGCCATCGGAATATTTTTTGAACACCTCGCTGAGGATGTTGGCAACCGTGTAATGCAGTAAGTGCTCGCTGCGGAAATTGTTCTCCTCCAGCACCTTCGGATACCGATCCAGCCGGAGGCTGATCACGTAAATCGGCGGCTCGTAGGCACGCAAGCCAAACTCCTGCATCATTTCTTCCACTTCGGCGCGCGTGCCTTGCCGTTTGATTAAGAGTTCTCTCAGCCGCTTCTCCTTGGCTTCCCTGCTGTATTTACTGACCTTGACTTGCAATCGCGAAGTCTCCAGCGACTGCTCCGCTTCCTGGCGGATCATCTCCTTCATGGAGTTGAGCTTATCCATTAATTCTGAGGGCTCCATCGTTAGCTTGAGGATATAGTCGGCCGCCCCAAGCCGCAACGCCCTCTGGACGTATTCGAAATCGTTGTGGTTGGAGAGAATCAAGCATTTCGTTCGCGGCGACAGCTTACGGATCTCTTCCATCAGCTGCAGCCCGTCACACCCGGGCATTCGGATATCAGTCAGGACGATGTCGCAGGGATTGTCTTTCAGCAGCCTTAGCGCTTCCTCCCCGTTGGCGGCCTCCCCAATCAATTCAAAGCCATTGTCTTCCCAAGGAATGATCGTCTTTAACCCGATACGCACGAGGATTTCATCATCGACAATCAATACTTTAATCATCAATCGTTCTCCTTTCGATCCGCATCGCGGGAGAAGGGATTCTCATCCGCAAGAGCCTGGCGATCCAACCGCGGAAGCCGGATCTTGACGCGAGTTCCTTCCCCAATCATGCTGCTCATTTCCAGGCCGAAGTCTTGTCCGAAGTGCAGCTTGATACGTTCATTCACGTTATAGATGCCAATACCGCTGTATCTCGAATGGTCCTGGTTCAACTGACTGGACAGTTCTTTCAGTTTCGCCTCAGCGATCCCTACGCCGTTGTCGGAGACCGTCAGCACTAATCCTTGCTCCGTCTCCTCGCCTTGAATGCCGATGGCAAGCGGCGTCCGCCCGCCATGGATGATGGCATTTTCGACGATCGGCTGCAGGGTGAATTTCAGAATCGCGTTGGACCTGAGCTCATCCGGCACATCCACCTCGAACTGGACATTATCATGGAAGCGAATTTTTTGCAGATCAAGGTACACCTTCAGATAGGTTAATTCCTCCTCCAGGGTGACAACCTCTTGCTGTGTTTTCATCGTATATTCCAGCAGTCGGCCCAAATTGGTAATCATTTTGCCCACATGCTCTGCGCCGGACAAAGCGGCCATCCACTTAATGGAGTTGAGCGTGTTGAACAGGAAATGCGGGTTGATTTGCGCTTGTAGCGCCTGAAACCGAGCTTCCTCCTTGCGTTGCTGCTCCTTGGACAGCCGATCAATTAACTGCTGTAATCGCGTTAGCATTCGATTATAGTGCTTGCCAACGATCGCAATTTCGTCGTCTCCATTCACTTCCACATAGGCCTGCAGGTCGCCATCGCCTAGCTTGTTCATCGAGCGGACTAACTGTTGCAAAGGCTTCGTGAAGCGAATCATAAAGTAAATGAACACGATGGAAAACAGAATCGAGGCGCCCATCAGCCAGAGGATCGATTGGTTGCGCAGGCCGCCCAGCCTCTGCTGGTACAGCGTCTGCGGAATGAGCTGGATCACCTGCCAACCCAGCCGAGGGATTTCCTCGCGGTTTACAGAGTAATCGCCAAACGAAGCCGCTCCCTCTTGAGCCTGACGCGTGTCGGCACTTCGAATCTTTTCCAGCAGCTTTGTCGTTTGTTCATCGTTTAGCGGCGAGGCTCCGCCAAGCAGGCGGCCTTCCCCATCCGTCAGCAAGAAGCTCCCGCCGCCCTTCGTCTGCGCCGGAAGATTCCCAAAAAAGGCCGAGCCGGGAATCCCAATCATGAGCAGGTCCTCCCCTTCTTGCTGCCTCCCAATGATCCGGCGGCTCATCGTGAAATAAGGCTCGTTTAAGTCGGTCAGCTTGCTGATTTCCCCGGTATACGGATATTGCCAAACTGGCCAGCCTTTGCGCGCCCTCGTTAATTCCGCCCACGACTCTTCGCTTAGCTTATGGAGCAGCTCCTTCTCTCTACTGCGGTTATTGGGCCCGTAAGCCGTCGAATGCACGTAGCCCCGGTCGTCGATCACCGCGATGATCGCATTGCTGTCCAGCAGGATGTCGCGAATATTAACCAATTTTTGCTGAATGTTGTTATAACGTCGCAGGGACATGTAATTCGTCTCCCAGTCCCCCTCCGATTCCAGAAATTCGTTAAATTCCGGGTCGTTCATAATTAAGTTGGAAGCCTTCAGCACCCGTTCACTCAGATCGTCCATATTGCCGACCACCTGACGCAGCGCTTCTTCATTGCCGCGCCGGGCTTCGTCCATGACGACACGACTCGACGACGTATAGACGTATAGTAGTAATAAAAAATCGTTACGATTGGAATCACGATGCAAACAAAAAAAGAGACCAAGATCTTCCCCCGAATCGAGCGGGAAGGAACATTTAGTCTTTTCATAGGAAACGACCTTCTTTATTCATGGGAATATGAACCTAACATAGCATATCGAATGTCTTTGAAAAGGGGGGATTGTTGACAACTTCCTGCTATTTCTTTGTTATTTGCCTTCGTATTGTAGCATAGCCTCCTACTTTTATCCTAACCTTCTTCCTCCCCGCTCTACACCTGCATCTTCAATGCATAAATATACAAAATAACGTGTCCAACGGTTTGATGGATCTGGAAATTCGCAGTATGATTAAAAAGCTGAGACTGAATACAAGGAGGTCGAAGAATAACAATAACCTTTTCTGGGAAAGGACGGGATGCCCGATGCGGGGAAAAACCTTGTTGCTTAGCCACATGAAGTCGCATTTTCCGCTGTATTTGACGGCTGCGCTATGTCTGACGGCCGCCAATGTGACGTATTCGTATTTCCCGAAGGTCCTGGGGGATTTTACGGATCACCTCCAGCAAGGCGGGCTGACGAGAAGCGGAGTGGGCCGATACGCGCTGACTCTGGCTGCCATCGCCGTCGTTTATGGCCTGTGCTTCGGATTCGGGCAGTACATGAATCATCGCCTGGGGCGAATGTTCGAATTTCGTGCCCGGAACCAGTTGTTTCGGCATTTTACTCAATTAAGCGAAGCGTTCTTCTCGAAACACGGGATCGGCAAGCTGCTCAGCTACGTGATGAATGACGTCACCGGCGTGCGGGAGTCGATCGCCAACGGGTTGAACCAATTAACCAATGCGTCGGTGTTGTTGATCTCCGTCATTACGATGATGACAGTCAGCGATATTCCGGCGCTTTTGATCGTGGTATGTGTTTTGCCGCTGCTTGCGATCCCGTTTATCGTAAGCGGATTCGGCCCCAAAATCCGCGATAACTCGCGGAAGGTGCAGGAGTCGCTTGCAGCGATGACGGAAGCCGCGGAAGAACAATTTGAAGGCATCAAAGTGACGAAGAGCTTCGCGACCGAAGAGATTGCCCGCGCCCGGTTTGGGCAAACCGTGGACCGCATCCTAAGCAGCCAGCTGTCGCTGGTCCGGATGAGCTCGCTATTTCAGGTGCTGCTGCCGTTTACCGGCGCGGTTTCCATGGCCGTGGCCATCGCTTACGGCGGCCTGCTCGTCTCGCGTGGCGAGCTGTCGCTCGGCAATTTTGTTGCCTTAACCTTATACCTGCGGATGATAATGAACCCGCTTCGGCTCATCGGCAACGTGATTAACTTCATGCAGCGTGCGCGTGCTTCACTTGACCGGCTGAACCACCTGCTGTCTATGAAGCCGGACATCTACGATGAAACCGGGGCCCTGCCGCTGCCGGAGGATCCGCGCAGCCTCAGCATCGAGATCCGCGGATTGACCTTCACCTATCCGGACGCTGCCCGCGCCTCACTGCAGGACATTCATCTCCGGCTCAACCCCGGAGAAACGCTGGGTATCGTGGGCCGGACCGGCAGCGGTAAAACGACGCTCGTCAAGCTGCTGCTGCGGGTATACGATCCTCCCCGCGGCACGATCTTCATCGGTGGCCGCGATATCCGAAGCTTGAGGCTGGAGAGCCTGCGTACCCGGATTGCCTACGTGCCGCAGGACGGTTTCCTGTTCAGCACGACGCTCCGCGACAACATCGCCTTCTTCGACCGAACCTCCGAGCTGCGCAAAGTGGAGGATGCCTCAAGGCTGGCGGATCTCTATGACAACGTTATAAAATTCCCGAAGCGGTTTGATACCGAGCTGGGCGAACGCGGCTTGACGTTGTCCGGCGGGCAGCGCCAGCGGACCAGCTTGGCCCGAGGGCTGATCAAGGACGCTCCGATCCTGCTGCTCGACGACAGCGTCAGTGCGGTAGATTCCGTAACGGAGACGCGTATCCTCTCCAATCTGCAGGAAGTCCGTAAGGGAAAAACAACGCTGATCATCGCCCACCGCATCAGTGCGGTGAAACATGCCGACCGCATTCTCGTGCTGGACGACGGGCGGATTGCCGAGCAAGGAACGCATGAGCAGCTGCTGCAAGCCGGGGGCTTGTACGCTGACCTGCATCACCTGCAGGAAGGAGACGATCGCGATGTCAACTAATTCCGAAACGGCCGATACCCGCAGGAAATACGAGGTGACTCCGGAGCAGCGGCGGAAGGCGTTTGCGGCGCTGCTCGCCTATGCCAAACCGCACCGGAAAGCGTTCCTCGCCGTGTTTGGCTTTGCATTTCTGGCCATTTCCGCTGACTTGCTGCAGCCGTTCCTGATCAAATATGCCATCGATGAGAAGGTGCTGTTTGGCGTACACGGACCAAGCATCCTGCTTGGCCTCGCTTTGGCCTACCTCGCGCTTGAGGCGGTGAGCGGCGTGTTCTCTTATTGGCAGGCAAACCTGCTGCAACGGGCCGGGCAAAGCATCGTCGCCTTGCTGCGCAAAGACCTGTTTAAACAGATCACAAGGCAGTCGATGTCCTTCTTCGATCGCAACTCGGCTGGCGGCCTCGTCACGAATGAGTCAAGTGATACAGAGACGATCAACCAGTTTTTTACCCAGGTGCTGTTGAGTCTGGTCCGCGACGGATTATCGCTCATCTTGGTTGTCGTCTTTATGTTTGCGCTAGATGTCGAGCTGGCCTTATATTGTTTAATTCTCTTTCCAATCATCACGGTCATTGCGATCGCCTTCCGCAAGTATTTGCGCACCAGCTATCAGCGGGCCCGCTCGCTGCTGTCCCGGCTCATCGCGTTTACGGCCGAAAATCTGAGCGGGATGAGCTTGATTCAGTCGTTCCATCAAGAAGGGGAGCAAACATCCCGCTTCGGGGAGCGGAACACCGCTTATTTGAAGGCGAATCTGCGGGAAGTGCAGGCCACGGTCCTGTTTAACCGTTCCTTTGATGTGCTTGGCAATTTGTCGGTGGCCTTCGTCGTTTGGATCGGCGGCTTCGCGGTGCTGGGCCATCGCATCGAATTTGGTGTGCTGTACGCCTTCATCAGCTATATCCGCCAATTCTTTCAGCCGATCAACCAGATTACCCAGCAGTGGAATACGCTGCAGTCCACCATCGTATCGGTAGATCGCCTGTGGCGAATCTTCTCCGCTGAGCCGGAGGTGAAAGACCCTGCGCCGGAGGAAGCCAAGACGTTGCAGGCCCAGGCGGTTCGCGGGCGGATCGATTTCAATCACATCCGCTTCTCATACACGGAAGGCCAGGAGGTGCTGCATGGCCTCGACCTTCATGTGCGAGAAGGAGAGTTCATCGGCATCGTAGGCACGACCGGCGCAGGCAAGAGCTCCCTGGTAAACCTGCTGACGCGGTTCTATGACGTAGACGATGGCAGCGTCGAAATCGACGGCACGGACATCCGCCGCCTGCCGCAAGCCTCGCTGCATCGCATCGTCGGACTGGTGCAGCAGGACCCGTTCTTGTTCGCCGGGTCCATTATTGACAACGTCCGCCTCTTCCGCGAAGACATCAGCCGCGAAGAAGTGATCGAAGCCTGCCGGCGCATCGGCGCAGAGCCCATGATCATACGGCTGAAGGACGGCTACGACACCCGGTTGTCCAATCGGGGCAGCGGACTGTCCGCCGGAGAGCGCCAGTTGATCTCCTTCGCACGGATCCTGGTCTTCCGTCCGAAAATCCTCATTCTCGATGAAGCGACGGCGAACCTGGATTCCCAAACCGAGCTGTTGATCCAGAATGCCTTAAGCGTGGTGTCGGCTGGCCGGACAACGCTAGTCATCGCGCACCGGCTGTCCACCGTCCAGCACGCTGACCGCATCCTCGTGATCCAAAGCGGTCGGATCGCCGAGCAGGGCACGCACGAAACGTTGCTGGCCCGCGGCGGCTACTATGCGGAGCTGGTACGCCACTCACGGCAAGGTCGTGTGGAGTTGCAGCAGCTAGCGCCGCGCAGGTAAATCTATCAGGTATCATGCCTAAGGGCTGGTCCGAATGGAATCGGGCCAGCCCTTTTTTATAACCTGCACCTCCCCACCTGGCTCGCAATACTATAGTTGTAAAGTCTATCTTAGGTGGGTGACCTGGAGATGATTTACACCGCACTTGGGGATTCCATTACGTATGGCGATAACGCTTCCTCGCCGCGGCTGGCCTATCCTCAGTTGATCGTATCGGATTATAATCGCTCTAACCCCCGGCCTATCCGGGGTTATGTATTAGCCCGGTCCGGCTGGACCAGCAGCAATCTGCTGGACGCCGTGCTGTGGCAAGGCTCGGACATGATTAGAAGCTCCTCTGTCGTATCGGTCTGGATTGGCGGCGTCGATTTGGCAAATTCGGCGATTACGCCGCTTGTGAATGGCGGTCCGTTTCCGAATATGGAGCTGCTCTTCCAATTCCGCCGGAATCTGAGCGCCATCCTGGAGTGTATCCGCAAAACCAGCTCCGCCCGGATCGTATGCTGCACGCAGTACAACCCGTTCCCGAGCAGTTCACTTGCCGTCGAGTGGATCGGCCGCCTGAACCAGACGACTCATGGCATCGCCGCCGCTTACGGCGCCAAAGTCGCACCGGCGCACAAATGGTTCGAAGGGAAGCAAGCTGAACTGATCGACGGGTACCGAGGAGGCCAATTGGAGGACATCCTCGGCGGAACGCTGCCGATTCATCCGAACAATCGGGGGCATCGGGTGATTGCGAGCGGCCTTGCGCCCTATCTTTCTCCTAAAACCAATGTGTCTTCGAAAAAAAAATAGCCGGGATGCTCCCGCATCCCGGACTTCCCGCATACTTCCACGGATTCCCCGGCTTATCTGGCGACTTCATCGTCCGTGACATCGTTGAAGAACTTAAACGCATAGATGGCGCAAATGCCGACGAGCGTGTAGATGATCCGCGACATGGTCGAATCTTGCCCGCTGAAAATGCCTGCCACTAAGTCATATTGAAAGAGCCCCACCAACAGCCAGTTTAATCCGCCCACAATCAGTAGTGCGAGCGCTATTGCGTTTAACGTTTTCATTCCGGGCCAACTCCTCGGTCGAATTTTTTATTCATTAGTTAAATTTCCAAGTTGCCCAAAATTTATTCAGGTGCCGGCAAATATCACGAAACGGGCCAAAAATTGAGGAACAAGCACAGGCAGCGCACCAAATTCGGAAGTAAGATATATCGAGCAAAACGTCTACCGTAAAAATTTTAGCACCGAGGTGATCCTTGCATGGCAAGTTCGGCAAACATTCGCAAACGTGCGAAACAGCTGAAGGGCCAGCCGGTTCGCGTGGAATTGCACGACGGGCGTTCTTATATCGGATGGATCGCCGGGCTGGATGCGAACGGCCTGCTTCTCTCCTTACCCCCGCGCGGCAAGAAGAAAATGAAGAAAAAGAAGGCAGCTCGCAACAAAAAAGCACGCTCATCGGCTATCCAGCAGCCATTGGACAGCGGCTTCCCAAGAGATCCCCGTTTCGCCCAGGGCATCCGTCCCGACGTCGGCTGGGGGCTAGGCGGTGTGCCTATGGGATATGGTCCTGGCCCAGGCGGCAATTGGGGAAGACCCCGGGAACTGGGCTATTACGGAAACTTGAACGGAGGTTGGGGAAGACCCGGAGGTTATTATGGCTTTAGTGGAATTCCAGGAAGACCCGGCCCCGGACCCTTTGGCTATGGCTTCGCTGGAGGGCCAGGGCGTCCGCGGAGACCCGGGTTAATTGGCTTTGGCGGATCAAACGGAGACTCCGGCGGAACGCAGGAGCAAAACACGGAGACCTCTCCTTTGGAAAGACCCCGCCGGCCAGCCATTCTCGGAATGGTGCAAAAAGTGCAAAAATACGTGCCCCTGATGAAGATGGGCTATAACGCCATCAAATCGATTATCCCGTTGTTTAACGGCATCAAAGCCTTGATGGTCTGACCTATTAGGAATGGCTCCAAACAACAAAGAGACGCAAATCCTGCGTCTCTTTGTCTATTACTTGCGGCGGTTCTTCGAAAATCGGGTATACACGATCAAAGCGGCGAGCATCATCGCCACGAATCCGATATTCCCGGCAGCTTCAGTCGACATTCCAAACAAGATGCAAAGGTTCGTCACCAAACCGTTGGTCAGCAGCGCGATCAAGATCAAAAATACCGGCCGCCACAAGTTATATCCTCTCATACCGCGACACTCCTGCCCCTTTATTTTCAACGAATCTATGATTTCATGTTAGTAGCATTTTACCATAAGTAGAGAGCGTTTGCATTTTTACGGGGTGCGGCCGGCTCACGGTAAGTTTTTTCATAGACACTCCCCGCAGGCTGGTTTGTATAATCAGTAAGATTGTTATTTTCATGGAAGGAGCAAAGACATGTGGTTTCTATTTGCACTACTGACGTCTCTAGCTTGGGGGAGTGCCGATCTGTTCTATAAAAAAGGCAGCGACAGCCGGGACCCGTTCAGTCATCTGAAAATCGTCGTCATGGTGGGTCTGGTGATGGGGATTCACGGCACAGCTTATCTGTTGATCCAAGGGCTGTCCTTTGATCCGATCGATATGATTCGTTATTTGCCGGTATCGGCGCTGTACATCTTATCGATGGCGATCGGCTACTTCGGGCTCCGGTACATCGAGCTTTCCATCGCATCGCCGGTACAGAACTCGTCCGGGGCGGTGACAGCGATCCTGCTGTATCTGTTCTTCCCCCATGATCTCGGATGGATGGACATTACAGGGGTAGCGATCATTACCTTCGGCGTTGTAGGGCTGGCCATTCTGGAGAAGCAGGAAGAGCGAATGGCTCTGAAATCCGGGACTGAGAACCTTAACGCCAAATATCAAATCGGCGTGATGGCGATCACCTTTCCGCTGCTGTACTGTCTGCTTGACGGCTTAGGCACGTTTGCCGACGGCATTTATCTGGACGAGCTGAAGCTGATTGGGGAAGATGCTGCACTTCTGGCTTACGAGTTCACGTTTTTCCTGTGTGCTGCGGTGGTCTATATCTACTTGGTTGCGGTCAAAAAACAGCGGTTCAACCTCTGGAGAGAACGCGTCAAAGGCGTTGCCGCGATCTTCGAGACGGCCGGCCAGTTCTTCTACGTATTCGCTATGGCCAGCAACGCCATCGTGGCGGCTCCGCTGATCGCTTCGTACAGCGTCTTCTCGGTGATTTTATCCCGCCTGTTCCTTAAAGAACGGCTCAGCCGGCTGCAATATGCAGTCATCGTACTCGTGCTGGCGGGGATCGCCTTGCTTGGCTTGGCGGACGAGCTGTAGGGTGAGGCGCGGGACCTCGGCAAGGCGAGCATCGGGCCGAGTGAGGGGCCGCGTAACGAGTTGGCCGCAGTAGCTATTGCTGTAACTGCTTGCCTTAACACGTAACGGACCGTAATGACCTTATTCGCACATTTCCCGGGTATTTCCCAGTGTAACGGACTTCACGGGCCTTATTCGGCTTGGAGAGCTGCAATTCACGGTGACTACCCTTAAATAACGTCATCTCTGTCCGTTACGTTCCAGAAGTCCCCGATGGCTCCCTATTAACGTCTCTAGTGTCCGTTAGAACACCCTGCCTTCCCTCCTATGGACTAGCACCGGTTCGCTTATGGTATACTGCTAATAATATGCCAAAAAGAGAGGTACTCCGTCATGTGGAAAGAATTCAAAGCCTTTGCGCTCAAAGGGAACGTGCTGGATCTAGCCATCGGGGTCATTATCGGTGCCGCCTTCGGGAATATCGTGACTTCCCTGGTCAACGACATGCTGATGCCGGTTATCGGGTTGCTGGTAGGCGGTATTAACTTGAAAGAGTTACAGTTTCAATACGGAGACACGGTGTTGAAATACGGAGCTTTCCTGCAAACCGTCATCGATTTCTTTATTGTCTCCTTCTCCATCTTCCTCTTCGTCAAGGGTATCAACAAACTGAGACGCAAAGAGAAAGAGGAGCCCAAGTCCGAAGCGCCGCCCGTCCCTTCCAAAGAAGAGGTGCTGCTGGCCGAAATCCGTGATTTGTTAAAGCAAAGAGCGTTGGAGGAGAAGTGACTCCTTTGAAGCCAAAAACCCGCCAGAGCCGTTTATGCTTAGGCGGGTTTTCTCGTATGCGCCTACACCAGCTTCTGCCCGCAATTCGGACAGAAGTTCGCGCCTTCGTTCTTATTCCCGCAGTTGGGACAGAAGTTCGGCCGCTTAGAGTCCGCTTCCGAGGCGGAAGGCGCTGCAGGTTGCGACGGTTGGCTCGCCCCCGAGTTTTGCGACTGGGACTGCGGCTGCGGATGATCTTTCCCCTGACCCGGTTCCGGATTCAGGTTTTTCATCATTTCCTTGGCCAGGTTCATCCCCATCATCATCCCCGCCATATCCGAAGCGGCCCCGCCGCCTTGCACCTTGCCTGAGGCGATGCCGTCCGTCATGCTGACCTGCTGGTATTTCGCTAAATTGCCGATCATTTCATGCGACGCCGTCTTCGTGATCATCTCCTGAATTTCCTTCGGATAACTGAAGCTCATCACCTGGAAGCCTGTGATGGCCAATCCGTCGTCCATGACCTGCATATCGAGGTCTTCCCGAATGCCTCGTGCGATCTCCGCGGCGTTGGCCTGCAGATTAAACATATCTTTGCCTTCCCGGCTAATCCACTTCATCAGCAGTTGATCGAGCACGGAGGTGATCCGAAGCTTGACGTCCTCCACCAAATAGCTTTGCTTGACCCCTGCAATCTTATCGATTAAGGTCACATAGTCGTTGACCTTGAAGTTAAACGTGCCGTTCGCACGAATCGGCATCCCCCCGGGGAGCTGCGGCGTAGGGATTAACACCGGATTTTGCGTGCCCCACCGGACGGTAAACTCCTTCGTATTGACGAACAACACCTCAACCCGCATCCCGCTGTTGAAGCCAAACTTAAACCCCTTCAGCGTGGACAGGAACGGCACGATCTCCGAGGCAATGTTATATTCGCCTTCCTCCTTAAAAATCCCCTCGATTTTCCCGTTATTCATAAAAATCGCGTCCTGCCCCGAGCGGATGATCAGCTTACTCCCTTTTTTAATTTCACGGTTGCTCCATTTCCAGAAAATCATGTCGTCCCGGAATTCTTCCCACTCCACGACATTGGCAAATTGGCTCTTAAAAAAACTCATCAGCTCTTCCTGCCCCTTCCTTTAAAATGATCCTCGGCTTCCGCTATGGGAGTGTCCGCCGCTGGTTGTACCGCCGCCGCCACCTCCACTGCTGCCACCGCCGCCGCTGTTGCTGCTCTCAATCTTCGTCTTCGTTACCGTCGTATGCAGATAATTGTCTTGTCGCCAAATGACGCCGGAATTGGCCGAATCCTCATAGGTACGACCGCTCACCGTGATCCGACCGCCGCTTCGGAACGCCATCATGAAGACGACCCCCGCCCCGATCACCAGTGCAATCACAAGCTGAATGCCGGTGTTGAACAGCGGGTTATCCGGATTCACCCCCGGCCGAAACTCCGCGTACCGGTAGGCCGTGCGTATGTATTCTGCAAACGCACCGTGATAATCGCCTGCGGACAGCATCGGGGTAATCTTGTTGCGGATTTTGTCCAAACGGCTGTCGTCCAGGTATTTCTCCCCTTTATAGAACCCTGCCAGATATAGATCCCGGTTCAGCATATCCAGCGTCAAAATCACGGCGTTGCCATGCGGTTTGTCGTAACCCGGAGCCCGTTCATCGTAGAAATCCTCCGTCAGCTTCACAACATCCTCGCCTTCAGGATTGTCCGTGGTATAGATGATGATGTCGAGCTCTCTTTTGGGCCCATATTCATTCGCCAACGCGTTTAGGTCTTCAATTTCTCCCGGAGAGAGAAGTTCGGCCTCGTCATAAATCAGCTGCTTATTCGCAAGCGGCGATTCAGCCTGAGCCGTTAACGGGGTCAGCATATTTAGCATGATCAAGAGCAGCAACGAGTACACCACGACCCCTCGCTTGTTCATAAGAATACGCCTCCCCACAGCCAGGCCAATATTTTAAGTCCAACAAAAGAGAGGGCCGAAACGCCGGCAAACCATGCCGCCATTTTCCCTTTGCTTAGCGGCGGCTTTCCGACCACTTTGCCTGTTTGGCCGTTCATCGCGAACGTGTACTGCTTCCCCTTGTAGTTGTAATAGACCATCCAGACCGGAAGCAGCACATAATTCGCTCGTTTGACCGTCGTGTCGATCTGTTTGTCCACGTAGCTTACCGTCGTGTATTCGGAAACGGTTGAAGAAATATAGGATTCGATATAAGGCATTGTTTTTTCCCGAGCTCTCGGGGTAAGCTGCTCGCTGGTATAGTTGTATTTTTCTGCAATGTATCCCGCAAGATATGGCGTCTTAAACGTCTTTAATTGGTCGTAGGGAAAAGGCTCCAGCTTATCCATCAGCTCATCGTCCATCTTCGCCGAGGCATCGATCGGCAGCCGGACATAATTCAGCCGAATTCTCCGGTAAAACTCGTAATGATCGGTTTCGGTATATTGATAATCGCCTCGGCGATAGCTTCTTACCTTCGTTCCTCGGCCGCGAACATCGATATTGTTCAGCAAATCGTACAGCCAGAACGGCACGTACATTCCGGTAATCCCCTGGATGCGGTTCGCGGTCATGAAGCCGCGGGGCGTAAGCAGCCCTTTTCGGCACCATTTCTTGAAAGCCGCCATCGCTTCTTCCTTGCTGATCGCAAAAGGGATCACCTGCTGCGGCGCCAGCTTCCCGGTCAGGCGATCGCTAAGCACCACAGCGGAACCGCAAAAGCTGCACGTCGTTGCGCTGGTTTCCGGCTCCGTTACGATGACCGCCCCGCAGCTTTCGCAGTGGTATTCCCGAACCTCGTCCTCCGTGAACACCTGTTGCTTCAATGGGTCGGGAAGTTGTTCGATGTTGTCCTTGCGACCGCAGCTTGGACAGGACAGCATACCTGTTGTGCTGTCAAACGTCATGCCGCTGCCGCAGCTCGGACATTTGTATTCAATGACCGGCAAATCGTTCACCTCAATCCATCCAAAATCAAGTTCAGGTAGCTCATTTATTTAATTTCGCCTTGAGCGCCGCTAGTTCATCTTCAGGAGTCGATGCTGTTGCTTCCTCCGGCTTCGCTCCCGCAGCATTGCTCTTCTCCAGCTCCGCGAAGATAGCGTCCAGATCGTCTTCCTGCGATCCCGCCCGAAGCTCCGCCAAAGCCATCGCTTCATTCAACGCTTGATCGGCCTTCGCCTCCAGCTCGCGAAGCGCCGCTTCTGTTCCCCCAGCAGCCTGGGCCTTGTTCAACGCAGCGGCCTCTGCCAGCTTGCTCTTAAGCGTCGCTTGCCGCGCTTCCAGCTTCTGCAGATCGGAGACCAGCCTCTCCTCCATCTGCTTCATCTGGGCGGCCTGATTCGCTGCTTGCTCATAGGCCGTCTGCAGCTCCTGCAGCCGTTCCGCCTGCTTCGCCTTCCGCTCCAGGAATTTTAGCGCGGCAGATTCATCGCCCGATTCCACCGCCTTCTCCGCATACCGTTGCAGCTTCCGGACTTCCTCGGCGCATTCGTCCAGCGCGCGCTTCGCCCGGTCTTCCGCCGCCTGAACCGCAGCTGACTCCGCCTTGACCTGCCCTAAATCCAGCCGTAATTGACGCAGGTATTCATCCACCGTCGCCGCCGGATCCTGCGAACCCTCCAGCATGGCGGAAAGATTCGACCGCATCACATCTTTAAATCTCGACAACATCCCCACTTCCCGTCCCTCCTTCAGTTGGTCACTTACTTAATAATACATCAGATCCAACCGATTGGTTTCATTGCGGTACCAAAGGCAGGGCAAAATTAAAACGCCCCTAAGGGCGCTATCCCGTACAAGCGTTATCGCAGACCGCATGAACCATGGGATCAACCGATCCTCAAATTCGCAAATGGCGTTCTAGTGATTTGGCTGCTCTTTTTTCTCGGAATATGCGATCAAATTGACCTTCTCTCCGATGGACTGCTCGATTTTTTCTTCCAGCTTCCGAATCTCCTGAACTAACGACTCCCGGCCTTCCAGATCCGTGAATACGTAATCTTGCTGCATGATGCACGCTCCTCCCTGTTTTTTAGGTAACTTGCGCGGAAAAGCGTGGTTCTATGCAGGCGAGGTTGGCAAGCCCCCTACTTGGCCGCTGTGTGATTTGCGAAGATCGGCACCATCCGCCGCTTCCCGTCTCGAAACACTGCCAGCTCCTTGTATCCCTGATCGATCGCATCGGCCAAGGCCGTATCAAGCAGCGTACCGATATCGTCCGGAAAATGAGCGTCCGAGGATAACGTCAGCGGGACCCCGTAATGGGCTAATACGGACAGAAACAATGGGCTTGGGCAACTCTCCGCGATAGGATAGCGGTATGCGAGACCGGTATTGATCTCCGTAGCTACGCCGCTTCGCGCCATTTCCTTGGCGATGCTCCGGTAATACGGCAGCAGCTTCTTCTCATCTACCGGCCGGAACCCAAACACCTTCAAGTTATCCGGGTGCGCGATGATGTGAAACAATCCTGAGACGCAGGCCTGCCGCAGCAATTCATAATAATCTGCGTACGTTTGCACAGGGTCCCGGCCGTCGAAGCCTGTCTTGGCCTCCGGATTGTCGAACCCCCATCCTTCCAGGAAATGCACCGAGCCAATCACGTAATCCCAGTCATAACCCGCCAAAATTTCGCCCAACTCCGCTTCGCCGCCGGGGAAGAAATCCGCCTCGATGCCAAGCGCGAGATCGGGCCGCGTCTTCTTCGCTTCCGTCACAAAGTCAACGAAATCCTGGATGGAAGCTACGCACACCTGATCCAACCAGGCCCGTTGCAGCTTGCCAACCCGGCTGTCGTCCAGCAGCATGTGTTTTTCGTAATATGGCCGACACTCCCGGAACCGGTATAAATGATCAACGACGCCAAACTCCTGAATTCCGCGTTCGCGTCCCCGGATCAAGTAGCGATCCAACCACTCTTCGCTATAACATCCCTTCTCCATCCGCCGGGACAACAGCTTTGTCATTTCCTCGGCATATTCGATCGTATGATGCCCCAAGGCCGGATCCGGCCCCGGCTCGGTCGCCGCCAACCCTTGCAGTGTACGCGAAAGCCAGCGCAAGGAATACGGACCTTCCTCCAGATGAAAATGCATATCAACCTTCACCCGCAAACTCCTCCTGTCTACTCCCATTTCACCATGGCCTCGGAAGGCTCGATTCCTAGATAATGGCACATCAGCGGAGCCAAGTAGAGCTGTGACAGCCCCTGATCGCCCTGGAGCTTCGGCGAAGGAATCGGCAGCTCACCAAACACATACAGCGGAACGTTGCGCTCCTCCGGCTGAGTGCCGCCGTGTTGCCCCATCGCGTTCATCCCGTGATCGGATGTGACGATAATCTCATACCCTTGCGATCTCCACAGCGGTACCAGCGTAGCCAGAATCCCATCCACCGTCCGGACGGCGCCCTCATACTGCTTGCTTTCCCCGCCGTGCTTATGCCCCATATCGTCGATGTTCATCGAATGGATATACAGGAAGTTGGGGTCGTACGTTGTGCGCAAATGCTCCGCATCAAGGAACAGATGGCTGTCCGGATAGTGATCCTCGAAATAAAAAATCCCGTGCTGTATCGGCTGCCTCTCGTCATGCTGATGCCGGTCGGTCACCGGGTTAAACGGCGCACGGTTGTACAGCTCGCTAACCCAGTGGTACGCAGCGGCAGCCGTTCGTAATCCCGCGGCGATGGCAAGGTGAAACACGCTTTGCTCCCGGCTTAGCCTGCTGATATGGTTCGCCGTAATGCCGTTTCGGGCCACCGGCGTACCGGTCAGCAGCACTTCATAGAGCGGGCGTGATAGGCTCGGAAGCTGCGACTGCACTTGATAGCAGGCCGCCTCCCCTTGCTCTACAAGATGCTCCATATACCCGAGATACTTGCGGGCCGCATCATATCTTAATCCATCCAGCACAACCACAACGAGCTTCTTGGCTTCTGCTGCCTTTGCGAATGACATCCATCTCTCTCTCCCTTCAGTTAGTGGCCTCGATCCATTGAATGCGATGGCCGCGCAGCGTCTGCAGCCATTCCTTCGGGGCGGCAACGTCGCTGACAATGGCGTGTACTTGGCTCAGCGGCGCGATCTCCACGAATGCTTCCTTGCCCAGCTTTGACGCATCAGCCAGCACAATCGTACGGGATGCCGCCTCGATCATCCGGCGCGACATGCCCGTTTCATCGACGTCATAATCGCTGATCCCCCGCTCCAAGGATATCCCGCCAATGGAGATAAACGCCTTGTCGACCCGGAATTGCGACAGAATGTGCTCGCCAATTGTCCCCGATAACGACTGCTGCTCCGGATTTAATTCCCCGCCGACCACAAAAATCTTCCCGGAAAACCTCCCGCCATTCAGCGACTCCATCAGGTGATACGCCACCGCCAGCGAGTTCGTCAGGATCGTCAGCCGCTCCCGGCCGGCGATCGCCTTGGCCATCTCCAGCGTTGTCGTCCCGATGTCGATGGCGATGGTGTCCCCGGATTCGATCAGCTCGGCAGCAGCGCGGCCGATCCGCTCCTTCTCCTCCGCCTTGTCCTTCTGGCGCTGCAAATACGGCGGCTCGTAGCTGGTCAATTTGGGGAGGACCGCACCGCCGTAGACTCTTTTAGCCAAACCTTCCTTCTCCAGCAGGATCAAATCGCGGCGCACGGTCTCCTCCGATACGGTAAAACGATGCGACAGCTCCGGGACCTTCACCTGTCCCTCCTGCTTCAACTGCTCCATAATGACGCGCTTGCGCTCCTCAGATGAAATTGACAACTTGCCTAAGCCCCTTCCTTCTCTAGCTGCAGCAATTGCGCGTGATCCATAACGAGGGTGACAGGGCGGTTCTCCTCGAACCGCCGAGAGCGTCCATCGTTCAGCACATCCACCGTCAGGCGGATGCCGGCGGCATCGATGGCGTAACGAATAACGTTGCCGAGGATCGACGCCGAGTGAACGTTGCCCTCCACGATGGGCTTGCCCGCATGGGCCGGGTCAGCCGCTGGCTCCGGTCCAATAAGCGAGAGCGCCTCCGGCCGGATGGCGTAACTCTCCGCATCGCCGGGCACCGTGCCGAATAGCCGTAACGCTTCGGCCCGCGTCAGCACGTTATAGCTGCCCATGAACCGCGCAACGAACTCCGTTGCGGGCTTGGCGTACAACTCCTCCGGGGTCCCTTGCTGTATGATATTCCCCTGGTTCATCAGGCAGACCCGGTCGGACAAGGTTAACGCTTCTTCCTGATCGTGCGTGACGAAGATCGTGGTCATGTTGAATTGCTTCTGAATCTCGCGGATTTCTGTGCGCAGATTTTTGCGAATTTTCGCATCAAGCGCGCTGAGCGGCTCATCCAACAGCAGCACCTTCGGACGGACGGCCAGGGAACGGGCGAGCGCTACGCGCTGCTGCTGTCCCCCCGACAGCTGTGCGGGATAAGCGTCCCGCTTATCGGTCAAATCGATGAGCTCGAGCAGTTCGCTGGATCTCTGGCGGCGTGCTTCCTTGGCCATGCCGCGCATCCGCATGCCGTATTCGATATTTTCGCGGACCGTCAAATTCGGGAACAAGGCGTACGATTGGAACACCATGCCGATCTCCCGACTGCGGGGAGGCAGGTTGACGATGTCCTTATCGTCCAGCCAGATCTGCCCTTCGTCGATCTCCGTCAGGCCGGCGATGCAGCGCAAGAGCGTGCTTTTTCCGCAACCCGAAGGCCCGAGCAGCGTAACCAGCTCCCCTTCGCGGATATCTAAATTCACACGATTCAGCACCGCCGCCGATCCGAACTGCTTACGGATCCCTTCCAGCTTCAGATATGGCTTCATTCCGAAATCCCCCTGTTTACTTGTTTGCCGAGCTTCATCAAGACCATGGACAACGCCAGAATAAACAAAAAATACGAAATCGCAATCGCGCTGGCCAAATGCCCGCTTTCATTCATCCGCCGCGACAAATACACCTGGATCGTCTGAATATGACCGCCCACCAGCATGTTCGTCATGACAAACTCCCCAAAGAGGACGGAAAAAGACAGCAGCGTCGACGTCACCACCCCCGGCCAGATGTTTGGCAAAATCACGGTCACAAACGCCTTTATGCGGCCGGCGCCCAGCATCTCCGCGGCATTCAGCAGCTCTGGTGCCGATACGGTGAGCAGGCTGTTGCGGATACCCTGATACATATAAGGCAGGACGATGACGAAATACGCGCCGATCAAAATATAAGCGGTCCCCGAAATATTCATCGGGCCGGAGGAATACGCTCGGATCAGCCCCACTGCGGCAACGACGCCGGGCACAGCATAAGGAAGCACGACAATTCCCTTCATGAAGCTCTCCATCCGGGGCAAATAGACGGTGATAATAAACACTGCCGGCAGCATGACGGCTAGGCTAAGCACGATGCTGATCGCGCAGAGGTACAGCGACTTCCATAACGCATCCAGAAAACGCGCATCCTGAAACATCTCACCAAACCATTCCAGCGTCCAGCTTTCCGGCAGAAGGGTTGCTTGCCACTCTTTCGCAAACGCGTAGATCATCGTTGCCAGCAAGGGAAGCAGCAAGTAAATCATGAGCAGCGACATCAGGGTGTGCGGGGCCCAGCCTGCTTTTTTGCTTGAAGTCTGCATCACAATTCCTCCTTCAGCGCAGGCGACTTCAGCTTTGTCCATTTTCGCTGATTGCGGACCTTCTGTTCCGCCGAGCCGGGTTGGAACCGGTGCAGCCGCTGAGTCATCTTGTGGTTCAGGTACACCGCCAATAGCGTCGACAGGCCTAGGATTACTGCCAGCGCATTCCCCAGCTGCGGCTCGGTTACAACGTCACCGGAAACCAGGTTGCCAATCCGTACGGCGAGCAGGTTGAAGTTACTTCCGACGAGGGCATAAGCAGTCGCGTAAGCACCCATGGCATTCGCGAATAAAATCCCCAGCGTACCGAACACGGCCGGCAGCAGTACCGGAATCCCGATCGTTCTCCAAAACTGCCAAGGACTTGCGCCCAGCAGCGATGCCGCCTCTTTCCATTGCTCACGAATGCCGTAAAACGAAGGGTACAGCAGCAATAAAGCCAGGGGAACCTGGAAATAGACATACACCAGCACCAGCCCCGACCAGCTGTATAAGTTAAAACCGGCAAGCACGTCCCAGCCCCACTGCTTAAAGAGCAAAGTAAATACCCCGTTACTCCCCAGCAGAATAATGTACGCGAAGGCGAGCGGTACGCCGGCGAAATTCGATGTCATATTGGACACCATGATCAGACGGTCCCGCATCCTCGGTGCAAATCGCGTCACCGCGTAAGCGCAGGCCAATCCAACGACAATCCCGATCACGCTTGAAAAGACCGAAATCAGCAAGCTGTTCTGAATCGCTTTGAGATAATACTCGCTTTGAAAAATTCGGGTGTAATACCCCAACGTCATTCCGGCGCCGTCCTCCAGGCTGACGCTTCCCGTAATCATCGACACGATTGGCACCAGCTGGAACAAGGCCACCATGACGACGAAAGGAACGAGCCCAAGCAAATACCGGCGATTTTTCCGCTTCACGCCACTCCCTCCTTGTTAAAAAAAGGGGCGCCTCCCGTCCAAGACGTTTGACGCACCCCTTCAAATGGTTGAACACGGGCCCGTGATTTGCCCGATTAGTTCATATGAACGAGCACGCGCTCCTGCCACAGCTGCGGCAGCTTCTTCGCCGTTTCTTCCCAGGCCTTGTAGTCGCTGACCGGTTTCACATTGGCATAGGCCTCAGCCGGCAGCAGCTTGGCAGCAACGTCTTCCGGAAGCTGCACGCTATCGCGGATCGGACGGGCATAGCCCCTCGCCAGGTTGATTTGGCCGGCATCGCTCAAGATGTATTCCCGCGTCAGCTTGGCGGCATTCGGATGCGGCGCGTATTTGTTGATGATCGTGGCGTATCCGCTGACCACGCTGCCTTCCTTCGGAATCGCCACGTTAAACTTGTCCGCACCGCCCAGTTGATCGCGGTAGTTCAGGGCATTGAAGTCCCAGAACAGGGTCACTTGTACTTCGCCCTTTTCGATGTTGGCCAGCGAAGCTTCCGCACTGGACAAGCGGCCTTTTTTCGCCAAGTCTTCGAAGTAAGCAATCCCCGGCTCGATGTTTGTCTCGTCCCCGCCGTAGGCGATGGCGGCCGCCAGCACGGCCATTTGCGCTTGCGCAGCTTTGGTCACATCGCCAACGATGATTTTGTAGTCGTCGTTCTTCAGGTCTTCCCAGCTTTGCGGCGGATTTTTGACCAGGTCCGTGTTCGTGAAGAATGCGATGGAACCTTGGTAACCTACGACCCAGTGGCCGTCCTTGTCCTTGGCCCAATCCGGGATTTCGTCCCAGTACGAGGTTTTGTACGGTTGAGTTACGCCCTTATCCACCGCAACCGGACCAAATGCGATACCGACGTCACCGATGTCCGCGGTCGGCTTATCCTTCTCCGCTTCGAATTTGGCGATCTCTTCGGCGCTCGACATATCCGTATCCGTGTGATCCAACGAATACTTCGTTTTCAGATCCGACCACGTATCTTTCCAGTTCGCCCATGTGTCCGGCATGCCAACGCTCACGACGGAACCTTCTTCTTTGGCCCTCGCTTCCAGATCGGCCAGCGAGAGCTCTTCCGCCTGCGCCGCCCCGCTTGTATCCGTTGCAGCTGCGTTACTCCCGTTGCCTCCGTTGCCCCCTGCACCACAAGCGGCCAGCATCAATACAAACAAGGATAAAACCAGACCCAGCGCTAACTGCCTCTTTAATCCGAATTTCATGGTTTCTATGCACTCCCTGTGGATTATTGTGGGTTCGCTATGTATTTCTGTTGATTTCGACCCAAGAAGAGTATAGGTTTTGACTGTTTACGCTGGATTAATGGAGATGGCGAAGTTTATTAAAATCATCATAATCATGCACATTGTCACCCCAGGCGGAAATAAGGGACTTTTATGGCCTTATTTCACCTTTTGGTCCCTTTTTGCGTTGAATAAGGGAATTTTGTGGCCTTATTTTCCTGAACTCCCGTCAAACTCACCTCTTCACCGCCCATTTTTCAAAGATAAGGGTAAAAATGTCCGCTATTTCAAGCCAAACTCTATCTTTGGAGCGAATAAGGCCCTTTTTTACCTTTATTACTTACGGCACGCTCATGCAAAAAAAGCCCGGAAGGCCTCCGCCCCCGGGCTTGCAAATCGTAATCTCATGGCAACCCGCCGCTCACCCCTTGATCGAACCGATTATCACGCCTTTTTCGAAGTATTTTTGAATGAACGGTCGCGTGAACGTGTCCATCGACGTCATGAACTGCTCCGTGATATGAGCGTTCCAATCCATTTCCTTCGCTCTCACCGCCGTCGCCGACTGCGGATAATAATAGAACAAAATGATTAGCACCGGAAACAGCAGCACAAGCCAATAGGAAATCAACAGCTTGGTCAGCAGATTGATCTTGTTCTTCCCCAAGCAGATCACCTTCCTTTCCGTCCTTGTCCACACCAAAGTTACTTTAAGCATACGGGATCGGTGCCGAAATGAGAACGTCCTTTGTGCTCGATATGGACAGGAATGCAAGGTTGGCGCGAGAAATGGGAATAAAGAACAGAAAACAAAAATAAGACCAGCACGAGGCAGCTCCTAGACAGAACCACAGCACCGGTCTTAAGAAGAATACATTTACAGCTTTCACTTTAACGTCATATCGCTCATAAATGTCCAGCTTAATTCTGTACATCCGTTGCATGATATTGCGCACTTCATTTGGAATGCAAACGGCCGCCGATCTCCCCTCCTATGACCGCTTTTCGCCAATCATTGATCAAATTTACGATTATTTGCTCTTGAAATAGCTTACGTCCTACATCGCGCATCGTGTTGCACAGCGAGTTATCCCAAATGGCCTGCATCTTAGCCAAACGAAGCCGCTCTTCTGTTGATAAGGTTACACCATTGGGAAGCGCCAAGGCACACCCCTCCATGTAACTTTCCCGGTTAAAACGCCAGGCGGTAAATCGGTCCCCATAACGGGAAGCCAGAACATTTCCGATCGAAATCCCTTTAACATCAAAATCACCAGAGTAATATAGGTGGCCGGAAACCAGGTTTTCCTCCAAATAACGATCGATCAGGCGCAATGCCGCTGCGCTTGCCGGTCCACTGGTGCAAACTAGCATCGGTCCCGCAGTATAGGCGGATTCATTGGCTTCATTCAAATCAACCAAAGTGGAAAATACCGCTGGATTCTCTACCACATAAAAATCGGTGATCGGAGAAAGCACGCTGGTTATCTCAACTTGCCTTAACGATAAAACATATGGCCCGTTACCGCCGTCCCAAGGGCAATAAATATGAACGAGAGAAGATATGTCGTCATCAAAAATTCCCGCGCTGCGGTAAATCTCCCGCGCCTCCAAGGTATCCACTCCGGATGACAAGCCGGGTATCGCCTCGGGATCTGATGGGTCAGTTTGATCCGTTTCGGCAAACTGCTTCCCAAGCTCCTTGGAGCGTAAGGCCTGGAACAGCAGCCGCCCTGCCGGGACGTTCCGGTCCAGCGCATGCGGATCGCCGGTAGTTTGCGCGGCCAGCACCGGTAGGCGGACAGCTGATGGTGGGCTACCGTTCTCGCCCAAACCTGCTGTTGCATCCCCCGCAAGCAGCAGGTTCCACGCGCATGTGGCACTCGCCAGCTCACTTTGCGCCGTCTCGGGAGCAGCGCGCCACAGCTCACGCAAGGTGCGGTAACCGGCTGCACGGCCGTGGCGCAAACCACTTAACCATTCCGCCACAGCCGGCTGGAGTGGCGTTCCTTGCTCCGCAAACTGGGCTTCCAGGGTCTCAAACAACCTCCCCCACTCCTGCATCGCCAGCAATTCCCGATCCGATTTGGTTCGCAGCGGCTCGCCGGTCAGGACTTCATGAAGTTCGGTAATCGTGAAGGTAAATGCCGATTCCAGCAATTCCTGTTCAAAATCCGCAAGTGGTACTCGGATATCGTCCCCCGGTTTTTTGTACCAGCCAAAAAAGGTATTGATCGCCTCGCATTCCGCTGCAGTAGATCTACTGATGACGGCGTGCCCGCCCGCCTTCTCCAGACTGGCGTATCGCTTCCAGACGGCTTCGAGCATTCTCTTGAACCCGGGACGAGAAAAATAGTCCCGGGCTTTGGCCGCCTGATCTGAACGATCGTTCATCCGCCCGCCGCTCATTCTTCTGCACCGCTTTCTATATATTCCTTGATTTTGCCATTCCAACGGTAGCGGAACAAGGTAACGAAATCGACGTCCTTCGGCCGGTAAATCTCATAAATCGCCAGCTTTGGAACCGTATCGTAGCAACCCCACAGCACCTGGGAGGTCATCATATAGTCAAAGCCCATATCCGTCAGCAGCTTGAACATATCCCGCATGTTCTCCTCATCCACGCCCGCGAACGCTTCGTCAAGAGAAATAAGCCGCGGCGCGTCGGTTCTCGCGTCGGAATACCGCGACCATGTGGCGGCGAACAGCGGAATATACATGGCCATTGCCTTTTCGCCCCCGCTCAGCACGTTGAAGCGCGCATCGGTGAGCGGACGGTAACCAATCTGCTCACCTTTTTTGTATTTCAGTTCAAACTGGAACCAGTTGCGATAATCTAGCACTTGGTAGAGATGTTGACGCAGCGATTCCTGCTCCTCCTGGGCTGCCTGTTTTGCGCTGACGATTTGCCCACGAAAATGCTCGATCATCGCGTCGATTTCGTCCTCGCGCAGCCTATGAGAATCCCGCTTCAACAGTTCGACCAGGTCGGAGACATCGAGTTGCTGTTCCCCCGCCGCGACTTTAGGTTGCCACTCAAGCTTCAAGCGAAGACCGCTTGATGTGTCTCGCTCCTCCATTAGCTTGTTCATTTCCCGCACCCATTGCTCCGCACGGTGAATTCGCTGCCGGATCGCTTTGCCAACACTGCGGAGAATGATTTCCTCATACAGTTCGCGGTCTTTCTCACTTAACAAAGCGCTTTGCTCCGCTTCCTGCTGTTCGAGTTCTTCCAGCAACGCCTGCGGCGGCAGCGGCTGGCGGGGGTTACGCATGGAAAGCAGCAACAAACGTCCGGTTGTTTCATCCGCAACTGTCTCCAGCACATACTCCGTCAGCAGCATGCGCGCGGCATTAAACTGCTCCAACAAACGGTTAACGATGTTTTCGGCATTACGCCCGGTAAACAAGGGTTCGTATTGCCGCAGAATTTCTTTGGCAGAGGCCTGCAGGAAAACTGCCCGAGTTGTGGCTGCGCCCGAGTTCGCCGCGTTCGCTGTATCCGCCTCAGTCGCTACGCTCCGCCACTCGTCAACCAGACCTTGGCGCAGCTCTGCTAGCAGTTGCTCCAGCGTTCGTTCCAACTCGACGTGCAGCACTTCTGCCTGCTCCCGCAGCAGCACCAGCTGTGCTTCCGCCCGGGATGCCTTGTCTTTGGCCGCATCGAGCAGCCGCTCCTGCTCTTTGACGCGGACAAGTAACGCAGATTGCTCGCGCTTCAGTTCCTCCAGCCTCCGCGCAACATCGGCCAACCCTAACTCCTCGATCAGCCTCCGCAACGTATCCACCTGAGCGCGCTGATCCCGCTGCCGCTCGCCGAGCTCTTCCGCCAGTGCTTCTTCATCCTCCAGTTCCAGGATCAAAGCGTCCAACTCATCCTTGAACCGCTCCCAAGACGCGTGAGCGTCCCTGTACTGCCGCCAGGCGGAATGCAGGTCCGAAAGCGACGCTTCATAATCGCGCAAGGCGTTAACCGCCGCCGCAAGATCCGGCTCGCGTTTCAACCGGGTCCAGTTCGCGGTCAGCTCTACCAACTCTCGCTGCAGTTCGCGCCACTGCGCCGACTTCGCCTTGAACCGCTCATTGGCCTGCGCTTCCTGCCGGGCCGCAGCCTGCAGCCGATAATCCGCTGCCTGTAGTTCGCGCAGGGCTCCAGCCAGGTCCGCCCCGCCGGGAAAAAGCTCACGCTCTACCGCCAACTGCCTTTCCGCTGCCTCCTGACCGGCAAGCCGTTCGTCCAGCTCTCGCAGCACGGCGTCCAATCTGGCGATCGCCTCGCCCAGCCGGGCAATTTCCATCATGCGGGTACGGCGGCGCGTCTCCTTGCCGATATACTCCGCCCGCTCCTTCACCGCCGCCTTCCCGGCGAGCGGGCCAAGCCGGTAAGAGCCGTCGGCTGCGATCATGCCGCTCCAGTCGCCGTCATCCAGTAGGCCGCCTTCCTCGTCCCACAAAAAGCTGCGCAGTACCGCATCGATCGCCGCGGCCGTGAGCCCGCTTCCCTCTGGTGGATCGGCAACCAACATGTCCGCCAGCGTATAGCCGAATTCCTGCGGACGAGGTACGATCCAGGCTTCTTCATCGTCATTGCCACACTCCTGCACCCGGCCGTCCGGGGACAGCCAGGCATCAAGCAACCCCGAACGCTCCAGCGCTTCCTCGA
Organism: Paenibacillus sp. MB22_1; assembly: GCF_047200555.1. Lineage (NCBI taxonomy): Bacteria > Bacillati > Bacillota > Bacilli > Caryophanales > Paenibacillaceae > Paenibacillus > Paenibacillus sp. MB22_1. The sequence goes on along the minus strand of NZ_JBLADV010000002.1, from coordinate 1,657,842 downwards.
TCCGCGCCTTGGTGTCATCGCCTACGTGCGGCCGGAAATCGCACGCAGCGAAGAGCGGCGCCCCGCCTCGCTCTGCATTAGCTTCGCGGAATTTCGCACGTGCTGTGCTGCGCCCGGGTTCCGGCTCCCGACTTTGCTCCCAACCGCGCTTCTCTTCCTGCAAGCTCGAGCGCTCCGCCAACAAATCCCTCCGCTGCTTCTCCATATCGAGCCGGCGGGCCACCAAACGATCCCGGGCCGCTTCGTACCGGTCCAGCAGCGGCCCCCGCACCGGCTCCAGCGAGGTCTGCTCCAGTCCGTACTCGCGTAGCGCCCCAAACGTCTCGCGCAGCGCCTCCTCATTAAAAGGCAGTTGCCGTAGCCCGCTTTGCCAGGCGACAATCTCGTCCTTAAACGCCTCCTTGCTGTCAGCAAACCGCTTATCCCGCTCGCCGCGCTCGCGCTCCGCCTCATCCCGCGCTCGGCTCGCTTCACCCAACTCGATTTCGCTTTCCTTGACCAGCGCAGCCGCCATTTTTTCCTCCGCCGCCTTGGCCAGGCCCCGTTCCACAGCATCGCGATGCGTGCGCAGATCTTTTCGCCACGCCTCTTTCCACAGATCATCCACCGGCACGTTCGCTGTCCAATACCGGTGATATACGACATGCCCGGCAAACTCCATGTCGCCCGCAATCGCCTCCAACTCGTTCAGGAGTTCCCGTTGCTCCCGTTCGGCGGTGTCCCGCTTGGCTTCGGCCTCCTGCAGCCCGCGCTCAAGTTGCTCTTGCTTTATGCGGGCCTTGCCCGCTTTTTCCTTTGCGCGTTCCAACTGCTTTTCCGTGTCCGCCAAAGCCGCCGCGGCCGCCTCATACTCCCGTTGCTTGCCGATAGCTTCATGCTTCTCCAACAATTCGCGCTCGACGGCAATCTCCTGCAACCGGTTCTGGATGCCGCTGCGCTCTGTCACAGCCCCCGCCTTTTCCGCCTCCGCTTGCGCCAGCGTCTCTTCGGACCTTCTTACTCTGGCAGCGACTTCATCATAAGCAGCTTTGGCCTCCAACATGTCCTCAGATTTCGTATACAACACATGCTTGTTGTAAAAATCGTACCGCTCCTGCAGCTTCACCATCTCGGCGCGATGCCGCTTCAGTTCGTCCAGCCGGTCGGTCATTTGGTCCATGTCCTCCAGCACCTCTGACAACGGCCGCAGCTCCTCCTCCATCAACGGCGGCAGCGCCTGATGGAGAATCTCATAGATCGCCGACGGCTTGAAGTCCTTGGACAGCTTTGGACTCCGCAACTGAATCATGAGTTGGAGCAAGTCCTGATAAGCATCCGTATCCGCGAACCCGAAAATATGCTTGTTCACCATATCCTGATACGATTTCTGATCCAAAACGACCTGGCCGCCCGTTCCCACCTTCGCTTCCAGTTCCTTGCGGTCGAGAGGAATGCGTACGCCGTCCTCCAGCCATCCATTACGGTCGTAAAGCCAGAAGTCACGCCCGATGCGCCGCCCATCCTCCAGCAAAAACCCCCAGAACTGCACCTGGGCCGCGTTTCTTCTCGCCCGCAGCCCGATGCCTACCGTTCTGTACGCTCCGGTCGCACCATGCTTGAATTCCATCCATAAGTAGCCCGTCGTATCCGTCTTACCGCCGTCCTCCTCGCCAAGCAAATAATACTCGATGCGGCGGTCCCGCGAACCGAACGGGTCAAGCCGGTGCGCCCGCTTGTCGCCGTCCAGCACGAGCGGCAGGAAGCTTTGCATTGTAACCGACTTGCCCGACCCGTTGGCGCCGCGCAAGATCAGCCGGCCTTCCTCGAGTTGAAATTCCTCTTCATCGTAATACCAGAAATTCAAAATCCCGACGCGATGCATCTGCCACCTTGCGGCCGCTCGGCCGCCTTGACCGGAAGCCCCGTCCGCTCTCAGACCGCTTTCCTGCTCCACCATTTGCTGTTCCATCAGTTAAATCCTCCCGTTTGGATGTTGATCCACCACACCTAAGTATCAAAATCGTTATTTGCATATTCCGAACTCCATCTAGCCAGTACGGGCGAGATCAGGAACGAAGTCTCGCCCTCCCAATCTCCCAGCCCCCATTCGGCTAAATGGTTCATACACAGTTCCGCCAGTTCCTGGGAGGCAGCTTCCCGAAGATCCTTGCTCCAAAACTCTTTATGTTTAAGCTGTAGCCTGTACAGAAGCGTCTCGATATCCGCCTTGGTCAATCGGACCGTGCCGTTGTCCTCCACGTACAATACGCCTCCCTCCGCCAGTTCCTTGCGGATTTCGCTCGCAAGCAGCAGCGCCAAATCCGAAGCGGCCGACATCGTCGGAAACAGCTCGCTCTCGCCGGTCAGCTCGGGATGGAAAAACCACAGCCCTTCCCGGTAACGCCGCCCGGTCCAGCCGAGCATATTTTCCAGTTGATCGATGATCGCCCGCCGCTGCCACAGCACATAATTCAAATCTTCCTCATCCCAGTGCCTGTCCACCACCGCCGGCTCCAATAGCAGCCGGCGGTATATCCGGTGCCGCCGCCGCATCGACTGCCCGTCCTGTGTGTCGGCGTACGGAATGGGGTCTTCCAACTCCTCCAGCCGCGAGCAGCCCGTCAAATCGCGCGGAAAGCGCCGAAGCACATATCGGGCCAAAGGCGAACACTCGTACAATGCATTGCGCTCCGCGTCCTGCGCCCACTGGCCCTCATCGCCGTCGACGCTGTGCAGCACGCCAAGCGCCCGCAGCTTCTTCAGCGCTCTGGCCATCGACAAGCGGTCATAGTAATTCCGCCAGTCGGCCTCCAGCCCCGCGCTCAGCATCTGCTCGCGGATTTCCTCCACGATGTCGGTGAGCAGGAACTGGTCCAACTCCGTTTTTCCTTCCAAATACCACAGTCCATAGGTAAAAAAAACGTAGTCCCGCTTTTCGCGAAACTCAGGAAAACCCATCCACGGGTGCGCCTTCACAGGCGTCTTGTCCAGCTTGGCGATTGTCCGGGTCATAATCAGCGGAAAACCTGCCTTATCCATAAACCAGTCGCGCAGCTCCTCGTAATGGTCCCGGATGGCAAAATACAAGTCCGGGTCTTCCTCCTTTGCAACCCACGGACGGTTCAAGAGCGCGTGCATGCACGCGCGCTTTCGTTCGGCCGCCTGCTCGGCGTTTATTCCCCGTTTGCTTAGTCTTTTGAGCGCACCTCCAGCCATCTACCGCCCCTGCCTTTCCGCCTCGTTTTCGGATCGGACCTTAGATTCAAATCTTGATCCGGCTTCTCCCTCGACTTCTGCCGTATCGGCCGCCGCAGCCGCTTCCGCAGCGGCAATATCGGCCCCGTTTGCCCCCTGCTTTGCGGCTGTTCCCACGGCCAAGCCATTCGCCGCTTCCGTCAGCCTAAAATGCAGCTCGTAGTTTGCCATTTCCAACTCGCCGTCTTCCGCGTGCAAGATTGTCCGCTCCGCCGTACGCGGATTGCTCATCCGAATCAACACGCCTTCCGGCGTAACAAACGAGTGGCCATTTCCTGTCGTCATGCACCGGCCGATCCACTGCAGCAACCGTAGCCGCTCCTTGGCCGTCACCGGCCCGAGCTCCGACACTTTGACGGAGCTCCGCTCTAGTAACGCCGCGATCATCCGCCATTCCTCTGCCTGCCGCAGTTTGAACGCTTCCCGCTCCCGCTGCTTCCGCCGCTCGTTGTCACGCACCGCGTCCGCCGGCTGACGCTCTCCGCGCTTGCGGCTGCGCGAACGCAGCATGCGCACCATCGGCCGCTCCTCCCAGGACGACATGTCCGCCCGGTCCGAGTCGCGCAGATCCTCGCCCTGCAAGTGCCTCGTCGGGAACAATCCGAGAGCGTATGCGGACAACCTGTGCGCCTCCTCGACCGTTTCGATCGAAGCAAACCAGCGGGCCAAGTGCTCTAGCTCCTTTTTGCGGCTTAGTCCCGAACGCTTCCGTTCCTGAATACGAATCGCGCTGCGTACAATACGGGCAATCGCATCCTTCGTCGCCCGCTCCAGCAAGGTGAGCTCGCTGGGCGCAGCCCCCTCGCCCACAAACCAGCGCCGGATATTCGTCCAGCCTTGACGAAGTTCTTCCAGCAGTTCCTCCCGGTCCGGTTCGTCCTCCAGCCGCGGCTTTCGGAGCTCACCTTCCACGACCTGCTCTAAAAACAGATCCCGTACCGAATCGTTAATTCGCTGCAAATTACCTTCGATTTTATAAGCGCTCCGCTGTAGCGCCTGTACGAAATTTTGCAGGTAATCGGTCAACTTTTCCTTAAAGATCAAGAAAGCTTCCGTCACCATCATCTCTTCCGCCCGAGCCGTATGCAGGCTAGCCATATAGTCCGCCGCATTTTCATGGAGGTTAACAAACGAACGGTACAAGACGTTCCACAGTTCCAGCGCCGCGTCCGGCTCCAGTTCTCCGACCTGGCTACGAATGTCAAACAGTTTATCCGCAATCGTGTCGAATAAGGAAGCTTCCAGCGAACCGCCATACCCCGTTACCTTCTCCAGCGTCTCCAGCAGCCGTTCGATTTCGATGGAATACGGGCGGAGCAAATACTGCATCTTCTTTTTGAGATACTCTTCCAGCGTGGAGGAGCGTCCACCGTCGTGACGGGCAGTCAGGTTTTGCCACTCCACCAATTGATCCAGGTCGCCTTGGCACAGTTCAAGTGTATAATCCGGCCACACGTTCCAAGCCTTGACCGCTTCAAAGACGTCTTCCGGCTTCAGCCAATACCGCAGTCTTTTATACTCCTGATAGAAAAAACGCATGATCGCCCGGTAGCGAACCACGTTGTCAGCATTGACATACTTCAACTCGGGTATCCCGCGCAACGATTGCACCGGCAACCCCGGCAAATGAGACTCCATTCTCGCCCCCCCGTTCCTTTCAGAAAACTACTTTCATCTTAAAATACCCGCCACCTTGTGACAAGCCGAGAGGGGGGAAGTCATACGATGTTATTACTTGTCGTTGATGGATCGGGGACAAACTGAGCCGAAGGGGCTGAATATCGGGTGGTCCGCGTGCGGCGGTGCGGTGTTGGCGCTGCTTGCCGGCGTCGTCGGCTTTGACGATGTGGGGGAAGTCGTGCAGATCACGTGGAACGCCACTCTAACGTTTATCGCAATCATCATCATTTCGCTGATCTTGGATGAGATCGGCTTGTTCGAATGGGCAGCGCTGCACATGGCCCGGGCCGCAAAAAACAGCGGCATCCGCATGTTCATTTACGTCAGCTTGCTGGAGGCGGTGGTCTCGGCGTTTTTTGCCAATGATGGGGCAGCCTTAATCCTCACGCCGATTGTGCTGGCGATGGTTCGCCATTTGAGTTTTGAGGAGAAAATGATCTTCCCGTTCATTATGGCGAGCGGGTTTATCGCGGACACTACCTCTTTACCGCTGGTTGTCAGCAACCTGGTGAACCTCGTGTAGCGGATTATTTCGGAATTGGCTTCGCGCAATATGCCGCTCGGATGATTGTTCCAAACCTGTTCTCGCTCGGGGCAACGGTGGCGGTGCTGCTGCTTTATTTTCGCAAAGGTATTCCTCGCACCTATGACCCGTCCAAGCTGAAAGCACCATCTGAGGCCATCAAAGACCAGCGCCTGTTCCGCATATCTTGGGTGGTGATGGGAGTCCTGTTGATCGGCTACCTCGTGAGCGAGTTCCTTCATCTTCCGGTATCCTTGCTCGCCGACACCGTGGCTTTGATCTTCTGGGCCATCGCCCGCCGAAGCCAAGCGGTCGATACGAAGGCCGTCATGAAAGGCGCGCCATGGAACATCGTCGTCTTCTCGATCGGGATGTACGTTGTCGTGTACGGCCTCGGCAATGCCGGGCTGACCGAAGTCTTGGCCAAGCTCCTCCAAACGGTGGCAGATCAAGGCCTATTCGTATCCACGATGGCTATGGGCTACATCTCGACGTTCCTATCGTCGATCATGAACAACCTGCCGGCCGTCATGACCGGCGTACTCGGCATCGCCGACACGGCCACCTCCGGCACGATCCGCGAGTCACTGATCTACGCCAACGTCATCGGCACCGACCTCGGCCCGAAGATCACACCCATCGGCTCACTCGCCACTCTCGTCTGGCTCCATGTCCTCGCCAAGAAGGGCGTCCGCATCTCCTGGGGCACGTTGCTGCTAGACTAAAAAGTAGACATGGAGAACCGAGAATCGGGTAAAATGAATCTATCCAAATTCGAGGTGCTACCATGACGAAAAAATACGATAAAGAATTTAAACTGCAAACGATTCAGATGATCCAGGAAGAAGGGAAAGCGGTGGCGCAGGTCGCCCGCGAACTGGGGATCAGCGACAACACCCTGTATCGTTGGATGGCGGAATACAAGAAAGACGGCGCACAGGCCTTTCCAGGCAGTGGGCAACTGAAAGCCGACGATAAAGCAATGAGAGATCTTCAGAAACGTCTTCGTGATCTGGAAGAGGAGAACGACATCTTAAAAAAGGCGATGCACTACTTCGCCAAAGACCGGCGCTGATCTATGCCTTCATCCACGATCATCGCTTCAAGTGCCGAGTCTCGAAGATGTGCGAAGCCTTTGAAGTATCCCGAAGCGGCTATTACAAATGGACCCAGCGAAAAGCCAGCAAACGTGAAAAGCGACGTCGCAAGCTGGAGCGGCGGATCCGTCGTATCTTTCTAGAATCCCGTCGATTATATGGAAGCCCCAAAGTAGCAAAAGAACTGCACAAGCAGGGCATACGAGTGTCCGAGAAAACAGTCGCTCGGATCATGAAGGAGCTGGGTTTACGTTCTCGCACGGTGAAGAAATACAAGGCCACAACCAACTCGAAGCACAACCTGCCTGTCCAAGAGAACGTGTTGAACCGCGAGTTTAATCCGTCCGCTCCAAACAAGACCTGGGTGGCTGATATTACGTATATCCCGACCGATGAGGGTTGGCTATACCTGGCAAGCATCATGGACTTGTACAGTCGTAAAATCGTTGGATTTCACATGGATGAGCGAATGACGAAAGAACTCGTGTTAACGGCGCTGGACCGCGCCCACAGCCAGCAGCGACCGCGCGAAGAGGTTCTGCATCATTCGGATCGCGGCAGCCAGTACGCTTCCCATGACTACCAGGCGCGGCTGCGCACCTACAAGATGAAAGGCAGTATGAGCCGCAAAGGGAACTGCTACGATAATGCGTGTATTGAATCGTTCCACAGTGTGCTTAAGAAAGAACTTGTCTACTTGGAGAAGTTCAAAACACGCAAGCAAGCCAAGAAACGCATTTTTGAATATATTACCTGCTTCTACAATGGAAAACGAATCCATTCCGCGATTGGGTATTCTACGCCCAATGAGTGCGAACATATGTACCGATCTGCCGCATAATTTTCTCGATTCTTTGTGTCTACTCTATTGACAGAGGTACACAAGGAGTGCGACCATTCCCCTCCTTGATCGGAGAGTACCGGGAACGATTTCAATCCACGCACTCACAAGGAGTGCGACGCTGTCAGTGTGTATGAGCCGCACTGGATATGTTGGATTTCAATCCACGCACTCACAAGGAGTGCGACGTAATCATGTGCCGCTTTATATTTATCCTCTGCCTCCAATTTCAATCCACGCACTCACAAGGAGTGCGACATTTTGTTGGTTGAGCAACTTGTCCATACCTTTAATATTTCAATCCACGCACTCACAAGGAGTGCGACAGCGGTCTGTATGCAAAATCTTGTACACGGCTTGCCATTTCAATCCACGCACTCACAAGGAGTGCGACAACAGCAATTATTACTCCCTAACTTTTTGCCGGAATTTCAATCCACGCACTCACAAGGAGTGCGACTGATCCGCCGACACCGGAGCCGCCAGCGCCAGAACGCGGTGATTTCAATCCACGCACTCACAAGGAGTGCGACCAGGATGCGCTTAAAGCGTTCGGGGTAGACGGAGTAATTTCAATCCACGCACTCACAAGGAGTGCGACCCCCACTGTCCCGAACAACGTCCGACATCGAGCAGATATTTCAATCCACGCACTCACAAGGAGTGCGACGGTACCGGGAGTAGACGGTAGATGGGCATCAGGAATTTCAATCCACGCACTCACAAGGAGTGCGACTACTCTTGGAGCGCCTTTCCCGTCATATTCAAGCTATTTCAATCCACGCACTCACAAGGAGTGCGACTCATTACGTTTTCACAGGACATGACTATCAATGCTGATTTCAATCCACGCACTCACAAGGAGTGCGACTATTCCTGTCATTACTGCGGTGCGCTCTTTGGTACAGATTTCAATCCACGCACTCACAAGGAGTGCGACCTGGTTGCTCTTTAAATAAAACGAGCGCGCCGTCAGATTTCAATCCACGCACTCACAAGGAGTGCGACATAGCTAGCGCAAATGGAATTAATGCTGCTGACGTATTTCAATCCACGCACTCACAAGGAGTGCGACGCGCCTACAGACGCTACTCGTACTCGCGTCGTTTATATTTCAATCCACGCACTCACAAGGAGTGCGACATGAGCGCGTTTCCTTCCGTCCAACGTATCGCGGAAATTTCAATCCACGCACTCACAAGGAGTGCGACCCCGGTTCTGCTCCCCGTATTGGTCAAACAGTTTGATTTCAATCCACGCACTCACAAGGAGTGCGACTGGCGGAATTGGCCAGCGCGTTTAGGGCGGAATATCAATTTCAATCCACGCACTCACAAGGAGTGCGACGTGGACGAAGCCTTTGCGGACAGCAAGCCGAAGGTATTTCAATCCACGCACTCACAAGGAGTGCGACAATCTGAATTGGGCTTAGTTTAAGCCTACTAACCATTTCAATCCACGCACTCACAAGGAGTGCGACGATAGCTCATGAGTGTGATTGATAAGATCAAGGATTTCAATCCACGCACTCACAAGGAGTGCGACACGGAAGAGGGCGAGCATCGTACGGTTAAGTTACCATTTCAATCCACGCACTCACAAGGAGTGCGACACGGCGTGTACCGTGCGGACATTCCAGTGTTCTAACGATTTCAATCCACGCACTCACAAGGAGTGCGACCTGGGCATATTCGACGACGACCTCATCACCGGAGCGATTTCAATCCACGCACTCACAAGGAGTGCGACGCCGCTTTTTATCTTGAGTGTTTTTATAGCAAGAGATTTCAATCCACGCACTCACAAGGAGTGCGACGTATTCGCCAAGCGCGCGCTTAATTGCGCCCTGCTCATTTCAATCCACGCACTCACAAGGAGTGCGACCTTTTGGAGCGCAGCGGAATCGCCGAAGATTTTCGATTTCAATCCACGCACTCACAAGGAGTGCGACTGCGCTTGCTATCGGGCCAGCACCATCGCCCGCTGATTTCAATCCACGCACTCACAAGGAGTGCGACAATACCGGGCAAACTATACTTGGGTGGCCGTTATGATTTCAATCCACGCACTCACAAGGAGTGCGACTACTGCCTCCTTAAAATTTTTAGTTTGTCAATACATTTCAATCCACGCACTCACAAGGAGTGCGACGAAACGCACGTGCTTCCGGTTTGCGACTTTCAAATTTCAATCCACGCACTCACAAGGAGTGCGACATGGAGCGCTCTGGAGGACGCTGTGAGCGCTGTGGATTTCAATCCACGCACTCACAAGGAGTGCGACTCCCAAGGGAGATGCCTATTGAAGCAACGCCTCAAAATTTCAATCCACGCACTCACAAGGAGTGCGACGTTTGTGGGCAAAAAAATTTCATCTATCGGCATTTATTTCAATCCACGCACTCACAAGGAGTGCGACAAAAATAAGAGATTTGAATAACTATGAAATCAAATTTCAATCCACGCACTCACAAGGAGTGCGACCTAACGGATCCTCTACTCCAGTGGCGTTGAATGATTTCAATCCACGCACTCACAAGGAGTGCGACATGAGCGGGAATTGGCGGAAGCCCGGCGAAGACTAATTTCAATCCACGCACTCACAAGGAGTGCGACGATCGAGCCGCGTATCATGGCGCACATCATGTACACATTTCAATCCACGCACTCACAAGGAGTGCGACCCAATATTCGACAGTGGAGGGCAAAAGTCCTATTAATTTCAATCCACGCACTCACAAGGAGTGCGACGGCGAAGACATTATCGTAGACCTGACACCGAAGCAATTTCAATCCACGCACTCACAAGGAGTGCGACCCCCTCCAGGTCTGCGTTGTTCCGCGTGTCATAGGATTTCAATCCACGCACTCACAAGGAGTGCGACTCCTAAAAGAGCACGGTCAAGCTCACCTACTGCATATTTCAATCCACGCACTCACAAGGAGTGCGACGCGCGATCAAATCGTAGTCCGCGGACGTCATCGATTTCAATCCACGCACTCACAAGGAGTGCGACGCTTCTTCGCGCGCGGTTTTACCAAGATGCTCAAGATTTCAATCCACGCACTCACAAGGAGTGCGACGTATACCACCAAGCGAGTGCATTATGGTAACACTAATTTCAATCCACGCACTCACAAGGAGTGCGACACCAACCGCAATGGAGATCGCGCCAAGAATCGGATTTCAATCCACGCACTCACAAGGAGTGCGACCTTACGGTACGGGTTTATCCGGAAGCCGGAGCCTGGAATTTCAATCCACGCACTCACAAGGAGTGCGACAAGCAGGACCAGAAACCAGACAACAACAACCAGACATTTCAATCCACGCACTCACAAGGAGTGCGACCGCAACTGGGGACCCTGGAAATTCCGGAAGGGAGGTATTTCAATCCACGCACTCACAAGGAGTGCGACGCTCACGCGGCAACACTGGCAAGCCCAGCCGATGAATTTCAATCCACGCACTCACAAGGAGTGCGACGCCAGCAGACAATGCAGGCGATCAGGCCGCTACTATTTCAATCCACGCACTCACAAGGAGTGCGACCGAGGGGCGCCTGCTATGGATAAAAGAAAACGCAATTTCAATCCACGCACTCACAAGGAGTGCGACAAGTTATGTAATGACGGAAATACAAGTAAATTTAAATTTCAATCCACGCACTCACAAGGAGTGCGACCCGAACTATGGGAGAGTATGCGTGAGCTTGAACGATTTCAATCCACGCACTCACAAGGAGTGCGACAACTTCGTCTGGAGCTTCAGCAAGTCCAAATTTTATTTCAATCCACGCACTCACAAGGAGTGCGACCATTCCACAGAGTACTGAGTCACCGCATGTTAAATTTCAATCCACGCACTCACAAGGAGTGCGACCCCAGCACAGTTGCTGTGACATCAACCCTCTTATTGATTTCAATCCACGCACTCACAAGGAGTGCGACGGAAGCCGTCAAAGCGGTCACCGCCAGCAAAGAATTTCAATCCACGCACTCACAAGGAGTGCGACCTCCAACTGATTCGGAGGCGGCAGCCAGCCGATATTTCAATCCACGCACTCACAAGGAGTGCGACCAGCGTTTCGCATTTCCCTCCTTTGCCCGCCTTAAAAATTTCAATCCACGCACTCACAAGGAGTGCGACCTCGAATTCCAGCGAAATTCTCGACCTCCAGCCGGACATTTCAATCCACGCACTCACAAGGAGTGCGACATTCCCTCTAACTTTGCCATTATTGAGCCTACAAACATTTCAATCCACGCACTCACAAGGAGTGCGACTGCGGGCCTTGTGAAGCCTTGAGCCACAAGGCCTCACATGCCCAGAAGTGCGAACCTGTTTTGTGAGTGCGAAATGTTATTGTTTATTCCAACAAAAAACTCAACAACCCCAGTAATAGCGCGGGGTGCGAACCTCATAGGGATTTTATGTGCGCTTGGGGTTCGCACCGTTAGAAGATGAGCGGGTCCTCTAAATCGATCGACGGCTTTGCACCAATATGCTCGACTTTGGTTTTGTAGTTATTGCCCAGCCGATAAAATCGCAGGCTGTCTTTTTCATGATCAATGAGTTGGGATAACTCCAGTTTCAGAGCGGTGAACTGGGATGCATCGACGTTACATTCAAACACGGAATTCTGTACCCGTTGTCCGTAGTTCTGACATGCCTTAGCCACTCTACGGAGCCTCGCAGCTCCTCCCACGCCTGAGGTTTGAACATCATAAGTAATGAGTACAAGCATCCCGAGTCACCTACTTCCATAAAAATGGCGGATACTCATCTAAATCACCGCGCAAGAAACGTGCCAATAATAAGGCCTGAGCGTAAGGAACCAGCCCCCAGGAGATTTTTTCATCCAGGAAAGGGTGGGTAATCCTCTCTTGCTTCTTGGTTTGCCATGCTTTCAAAAACTTTTTGCGAGCCTCGTCCGTCATCAGCACAGCCCCGTTTTCTTTTGTAACAAAATCAGTTGTTGTCACTTCTTTCCGATTAATCAGCGAAAGGACAAACCGATCGGCATAAATTCCTCGCAGCTCTTCCATCAGATCCAAAGCCAGGGAGGCTCGGCCAGGACGGTCCTGGTGCAAAAAGCCGACATAAGCATCGAGTCCCACAGTTTCCAATGCCGCAGCCGTATCTCTAGCCAAGAGAGTGTAAGCGAACGACAGCATGGCATTTACGTTGTCCTTTGGGGGCCTTCTGGATCTCCCGTGAAAAAAGAAGCTCTCCTTCTGCTGCAAAATCATCTGATCAAACACCTGGTTATAGAGAACCGCGGCTTGGCCTTCCCAACCCCGCAAGCTTTCCAGGTTATTACTGTCACGGACTTCACGCAAAATATCCGAAAGCTGGCCTGATATGGACTTGAATTGTTCAACATCAATGCGAAGCGGATAATCTCTCGTCATCCGTTCGAGGATCCACTTGTGGTTATAAATCTTCCCTGTAATGAAGTTTCGTGCTATTTTCGCTGCATCCTCTTCATTATCCGAAATCCGGTACTGCGTTTTTCTCAAAATGACATTTCCCCGGCTTTCCCCAATGACTCTTGCCAGAAATCTTCCGTTTTGTGTCAAAAAGGTGATCGAAATATTCCGATCCGCACAATACCCCATTAATGCAGGACTCGCCCCCGTGTAGCCAAAGCTCACGATCGCTTCCAGATTATGAAGCGGCAAACGGCCAATCTTTTCATCGCCTTTAAGTAATAACACATTATCACCATCAAGCGCCAAGTACGTATCCGGCTGAGTAACATATAACGTATTTAACAGCTTCTTCAATCACTCAGCCTCCCTTCGATGTAGCTTTGGACCGAGCGTTTGTGCATTAAATGAGGCACGCAGATATGCTGCAACGAGCAGTTTTTGCAAAAGGGCCCCGTCTTTACCTTCGGCGTATGGCGTTTATCGTAATAATGATGCATTTCTGCAGCCATCTGTCTCACTTGATCTCGCAGCCTGTCATGAATTGGCACTTCAACACGATGCTTGATTTCGTTGTAGAATATGTACCCCGTGTCCACACGGCATAGCATCATCTCTTCCAGGCACATCGCTTGGGCTGCGAGCTGGATGATGTCTTCATCACCTTTCTTCGGCTTCCCCCGCTTATACTCGACAGGATAGACTTTATAAGTGCCTTCCGCTCCCGCCACTTCAACCCCTTCAGGGTCTTGAACAAATTCGACAACATCACAGATTCCGCTTAATTGCAGTTCCGTTGATTGAATCGGCATCGCGCGAACGATTAACTTGTCTCCACGCTTTTCCCGGATAAACGGCTGATCCGCCTTTTGATGTAAATGCTGCCCTTCGATGGTTCTGACATTTTCATCCCACTGTTGTTCGATATGAATCAGGGCCCACTGACGTTTACAAAATTGGAAATGCTGGAGCCCTGACAACATCAAATAGCGATCCTCATCATTAACGACCATTAATAACCTCGACATTCAAGCCATCGAGTTCCTCAAGTTCAATCGTATAATCCTCAAATCGTTTGGGTTCAGGAGTTGTAGAGTATACTTTTAAAGACCGGTGCACTTTGGCCGAAGAATATTGCCCCAGCTTGGAGGAATGATTCCACCAATATACCTTATGGACTTCCATACTGCCGTCCGGCCGGGCAGAAGAACTGTCATTTTCAAAAAGCGTGATCAGCGCCTGCTTAATCTTCTCTGCATCTTCTTCGGTAAAACCTGTCTTCTCCGCAAGTTGCGTATTAATGCTGCCCTTGAACAGATACACGCCAAAATCTACACGATGCTTCATTCCCATCGTATCGGAGCTGCGTTTGTCCCCTGTTACGGAGTTAACGCTTTTGGTAATCTGGGTGCTGACAATGTCAATCGGATCAATACTTGTAGCGGTATGAATGGAAACAGGACCGCGAACGCCTACAGACAGCTCGGAACCTTTAAAAGCGAAAACTTGTCCAAAACTGCGTACATCGATCCACTCCTGGCAAGCCAGCTTGGCAAACTCGTCGGCCGATGCATTTTTACTTTTCAGCATCTTTGCCAGCTCCGGATGGGCATCCGCACGTTCACGCAAACTTTTGAAATCATCCACTTTTCTGTCATCCGACTGAACAAAAATCTTTTCTCCCATATCCAGCAAGCGATTGCGGATTTTACGCTTAATAGCCACATCGGAGATTTCTCCGTGGCCGTCGTAATTTTGGCGTGGTCGGTTACCATTCAGAGGGTCCCCGTTTGGATTGGCTTTTGTCACAGACAAAATCACAGCAAAATCGATTTTATGATCAAGCGTGCTCATTCGTTTGTATCCTCCTCTTTTTTCTTATAGAGTTCACGGCGCTGACTGTAAAATCCAAGCAAATATTGTTCTGTTAATGGAAGATTATTGAAATCTCCTTCCTCAAATTGATCGGCGATTTCATCAATCAGCTTGGATAAATAGGTCGCTTTCGTTCCCAGCTTGACTTGATAAGGCTGAAGGCTGGCCTGAATTGTCTTCCAGGTTCGACCCGGATTCTGGGCATACGAGTTCATATAACGAATCGCATTGGTAGACCTTGTCTCGTCTTTGCCGAGTGCTCCTCGTTCAAGCACATCCGCCACAGCCAACAATCGGCCAAACAGATAACTCCGTTCCCTGGATTCGGTGTTCAGCGGCACGTTCCATTCCTCCCCTTTTTCCAACAGCATTTTTCGAATCAATGCGCATGCGATGCTTAACGTCTTCTCCCAATCCCAACGTTCCATTGATACTGGATTGGAAGCCCGGTGGAAGGCGCTTCTGACAATATCTCTAGGGACTGCACGTCTATCGACAATACAAGGAATCATCCGTTCCATCGTCCCTTTGATGATCTTCTCACTTGCTCTGGGACCATAAGCAGCAAATGCAATATCCTTCGTTGCCGGCGCTCCATAAAAAGTGATAAGCTGCTCTTCTTCCTTGCGGTAGCGGTGCTCCCAGGCACAAGAGTTATGCCACTCTTCCAGACGATTCAAATACAGCTCCTTATTCAGATGACGATAGTAAAGCACCGCCATCCGGCCGGTCGTTGCCGAGTCCAGAACGAGAATATTCACCTCTGCTTGATACGTCAGATCATTCCGAAACCCGTCGATTGCCCGTCTAACCTGATCAGCATAAGGCTTGTCCGTATCCGGTTCTCTTTCGATTTCCCGGCCCGAATGACGCATCATGTCCACAATATCCTCATCGGTATTCGGAACGGGATCGTTATCGTTGCCCCACACTAGAAAGACGCGTTCATCCATCGTTTTCCCCTGACGGTGAATCAACCACTTCAAGGCATTGTGCGCTTTCTGCGACACCTCATAACTGATGGAAACCGCTTCCTTACTTGTTTTGAAGCGTCCTCTAAAGGTGAAGCCCGAATTGTCATTCGCAGAAATCAACTTGGCTTTATCAGCTGCATGACGAATTTTGTTCGCATGCCGTTCCGTACTCGGACGCATTTCTCCTGTAACGAAACAAACGTCCGTTTCTCCCAGCTTCTGATTATAAAAGGCAATAAATGAATCAAACATCGCCTGATCTTTCCATACTTCTTCGGGTGAATCAGGGGAGAGCACATTAAATCTGATAAAAGCACTGGATGTCTCCGCAGCCCCGCTTGAGAAAATGGGCGGCTTTTCCCCGAACTTAGCCGTATATTTCTCATCCCATTTCTCGATCAGATGCTGGTTCTCATCAAGCCTGATGATTTTGGCGGCGACCAGGTCCTCGATTAACCGCCCCTTGCGCAAATACGTATAAATACATTTCAATTTCTCTGTGGCATAGGGCGAATTGGCCCATTCCTCCAAGTTGCGGATGTACTTGTCAAAAGGTACTTCATCCGGATTTTTGATCTGCCCGCCATACTTCACGAAGTCGCCAGCGACATAACTAAGCTTATCGTGTAACGGGTAAGGTGCGACCTTAGAGCCTGACCGACTGGCTGATTCCTCTGTACAGGGAATTAAGGTGCTCTCCTTCTCCAACACTCTGGCTTCAAGAAAGTCCCCGTCTTCATCGATCGTAACTTCAATGTGAGCATTCTGGGTTGTATGTGAAACCGGCAGCAGGGTGTATTCTCGGTCGCGTTTTTTTACCGTTTTCCCGACTTGATCCAGATTAGCCTCATACGTTTCATACAGGTGGAGCAGCCAACTCATCTCATTCACCTCCTAAATTACGGAGCAGTTGTTCCGCAGACTCTATGCTATCCGAATGGAACGATTTAGGCTCCATTTCTCTGACTGAACGGACAATGGAGCACTCCTCTGGCTTTGGAAAACGGATATACCCTTTATTCATCTCAACAGACCATAGCCTTACCGAAAGCTCATTCCTCCCCGTTTCATCGGGATAATTGAACCCGTGAACCATCGTTCCTAAATAATGCGTTCTTTCATCCGTATCGTAATAACCTGCTCCACTGCCAAATTCACAAGGCTGCACATACCCCTGACACTCTCGAGTACCCAGGAAAATATCCCTGCGCCCACCCGCTTTCAACGAACGTTGAAGGATGCTGTAATGCTTCCCTTCATTACGGTCGAAGGCGAGATCCGGCCGATGTTCGTTAAAGACAAAGTGGGCCTTTACTTGGTAATGAACATCCTTCAGATACGTATAATTAGCCAGCGTGTTCCCGCCCCCATAGTCAATCGGGCGCACTCCCTTCGATTCCATTTGGATCGGCTTCATGACACGCAACTCGTCGATGATGTACATGATCGTCGGCTTCCAGTAAACGGATTCGAGGATTCCCTTGATCGCTTGATAGGTAGGGACACTATAGGACAGCTTCTCACCGCCTATTTTGGTTAACGGATCGGTGAATAAAGCGTAGTCGCCGAAAACTTCGAACTGGACTTCGTTTCTCATGGTTTAAATCACCTCCTTTACAGGAGCAGCCTGATAAAGATTTTTATTCCTCTCAGGCTGCAACACTCATCATCTAGTATTTTCGGAACTCAAGGAATGGACTTACCAACCTATAAAGTCCATTCCCCCCTCCCCCTTCAAATCCACACCGTACTCATCGCTGTACCAATTCTCTTTCAATTCATAAATCATGCCGTCCAAGTGCATTACAATGGCATTATCCCGTTTTAATTGCTCCATCTCTTGCGAGTACAGGTTCACCGTAAACTGCTGCGCTTGTTTCAAAAATTTGGTTACATCTTCAAGCCAAGCTCCGCTGTTCAATTGAGCAATCAGTTCTTTGCCTCCTCCATAAGGCACGAGGACGGAAGTCGTTTTTTGATCAATGACCCGAAAATGCTCTGCTGCTGTTTTGTAGCTGCCATTTAAAATTAATGGAAAGCTTGTCCCATGTTTCTTTCGGTAGTGAGTCACATAATCATTTTCCTGGGAGAGCGACATCAGGAGCTTGGTCATCTCTTTATCTAATTTCTTAACGTAATAGTTTAAATTGGCCTCCATTCGATTGTAGTAATAGCGGAAATACTCACTCATCGCCTTTGGCAAAAGCAAGTTTCCTTCATATTGATCCGCTTTCTTCTTAAACCGCGCTAGTACGTGGCTGGACATCTCCTTTCCGACTTTAATCTCCTTCAGCTTCGAGACGGCTTCCTCCGCATGGTTAATAATGTATACATTCTGCGATTCATCTTCTCCATGCCGGTTGCATCGTCCAGCTGCCTGGGCAATCGAGTCCAGCCCGGCCAGAGAACGAATCACACATTTAAAGCTGACGTCAACCCCAGCTTCTATCAATTGTGTAGTCACACAGATGAAAGGGACTTGCTGATCCAGCATATCTCGGATTTCTTTGAGCTGATCTTTTCGGTGTGCCGCACACATGGACGTGCTGAGATGATAGACAGGCATAGCGGCATCCTTTAGCTTTTCATATAGATCCTTGACCACCTTTTTGGTATTCAGAATGATAAGTGTGCTGCCCCATCCGTTGATTTCCGACTTCACCCAATCGGCTAACGTCTCATTCGTCATAGGTTCTTCCGTTCGGTCAATAAGTTCAACTCGCTTAAACGCCTTCGCAACTTCAGTAAGATTCGACACAATCTCCCCATCCCGCTCCTTCAAGAGGCTATGCTTCACATTCTCCAGAGTAGGTTGAGTCGCCGTGCAAAGGAGGATGCTGCAATGGGCATCTTGTTTCAAGAAATTCAACGCCTCATTAAACAGGGATATGCAATGAATGGGAACCTTCTGTACTTCATCAAACACAATCACCGAATGACTCAAATTATGCAAACGACGAGTATTGCGGTTGCCTTTGGCATAAAAGACATTGAGAAATTGGACAAGGGTCGTAAAAATGATCGGGCTATCCCAGTTGTCGCGAGCAAGCCGGAGTTTCTCTTTGTCTGTAATGAGCCCGTCATCAGCTTCATCACCCTCCTCCATATCTTTCTGTTCTTCCTCGATAACATTGGAGTGGTGTTCTAAAATATGTTCGTTGTCCTGCAGAATTTTTCTGACCTCATCCGCGTTTTGTTCGATGATTGTCGTAAATGGTACGACATAAATGATCCTCTGTTTCTCGTACTTGCAGGCATGCCTGAGAGCATATCGCAGACTAGCCAGTGTCTTGCCTCCACCCGTGGGGATAGATAACGTATAAATGCCGGACGGACGTTCAGCAGCGAATACATCGCACTGTTCCGACATTTGGGCTCTTAGCACGTTGATCGGTTCGCTTGCATTACTTTTATCTTTTAATTTAGTCAGATGATTCATTAAACGACGATAGTAGGTTTCAAATAATTGAAGATGCTGGTTGGACTCCGCTACCTCAACCTGTTCTTCAAAACAACGTGTGTCGGTCCGATCCGCATCAATTAAACAGCTGAAAATATACTTTGTAACAAAGAAACTTTGTGCAGGCGTGCGATCCCAAAATTGTTCCAGTTCATTTACGGCAGCTTGAATATAACGAATAAGCTCTTCCTCGGACATCGTGTCCTGAAAAAAACGTTCAACAGCCAAATCGTATTCAGGAAGGTCCGTATCATGTACTCTTCTTAAGTAGTCAGATTTGATTTCAGGTGAGAGATAGTCTTGGAGGTTAGAGTGATGAGATATGATAGCATTGCCGACGATTTCAGCTAATAGCTTCTCTAGGAAGGTACTTTCTTTATGATGGAGCAGCGAAAACAGTAATCTGCCTCCAGCTGTAGAGTGATCAACCTCACCGCGCTTCGGTTGAGGCCATTCAGGGTGAAAGGCAACGACGTCTATATATTCTTGGAACTTATCGCTATATTTCCCCAGATCGTGAAGCAAACCGGCTAACCCTGCGACATGTTTCAGACCCAACTTTGCTCCGAATTGTTCCGCCAGTCGTTGCACTCCAAGTAAGTGTGCTTTTAACGGTTGGATTTCTTTATCACGTTCTCGTACATGAGCAATATACACAAGCACATCTCCTCGCACATGATCGTATACAATCTAGTTCTATTTTACCGCATTGATTGTCATATTTCACCAATATTCGGGCAAAAAGTACTATGATTACATATAAAGGAGAAGTTGAATCGATAGAATGTGGAGAACAAGAAAGAAGCTGTTTGTCTTGGGGAGAAATGTTCGTATTCCATGAAGGACAAGCTGGGATTAGGGAAAGCTTGGTGACCGCTCTCCGGTGGATACCGGGAATCGATTTTGCTTAATATACCTCTTTTCTTACTGTCTACTTGTCGGAAACCTCCCGCTCCCATATAGGGTGCGACGTTTGAGGACGTGAAAGAGAATTCCTTTGCACGAATTTCAATCCACGTACCCTTACAGGGTGCGACCGGATCAGAGCGCGCCGATTTATCTCGGCAAGGACATTTCAATCCACGCACCCTTACAGGGTGCGACTGCGATTTCACAGATATTTTCAACTAATTATCAACAGATTGTGTAAATATTGGATTAATTTCAATCTATATAATGTTTAATATTGGTAGAAATGGCAGTTATAAAAGAAATTTGTGGTGCGAACCCCCTAGGAGAATCATGTTCACTTCATATTCGCACCAAGTTAATAACATTCATGACGAAATGCCTAAAAAATTGTTCGCCATGAATCTCCTACTGTTTCATTTCATTTTAACTGCATATTGCGAACTGAAACCAAAGAAATATAACCCCCCTCTTCTGTGACATCCCATAAAGCAGCTTCCACAGGTAGATTCACATCACTTTTGGGCAGCCCCTATTTATATGTGCATTATAGCATGAAACCCTGCCAGTTAATCTGCGGTTTATCGTGTTGAAGTAATTGGAGAAAGATCAGCCAATCAAACAAACACTCTCACTTCGATATATCCAAAAATCCCTCCCCAAACACATCCCGCACGTCGTGGATTGTCAGGAATGCGGAGGGGTCGATGGAGCGGACGATTTTTTTCAAGGTGGATACCTCTTGCTTGCTGATAACAATATAAAGGACCTCCTTCGGGTTCTTCGTATAGTAGCCATGACCCGACAGGACGGTTACGCCGCGGTCCATTTCGGTGATGACCATCTCGGCGATGTCGTTTTGCTTCTCGGAAATGATGGTGACGGCTTTCTTGGGATTGAGACCTTCGATCATGAAGTCCATCACCTTCGTGCCTACATATAAGATCACGATCGTCAGCATCAGCTTCTCCGCGCCAATGATGAAATAAGAAGAGAACGCCACGATCAGGTCAAAAAACAACAGCGCGTAACTGATATTCCAATCCAGATATTTATTGGCGATCCGAGCCAGAATGACGGTTCCCGCCGTTGTCCCGCCGACCCGTACGATCAGACCGATGCCAACTCCCACGATCACGCCGGCGAACACTGCATTGATGGTTGGCTCGTGCGAATCGATCCGCCAGCTCTCCGTCAAATGCAGGAACAACGAGTTGAACGCCACCGCAATGATCGTATAGATCGTCGTCCGCCGATCCAGAAATTTGTACCCGACAATCAGCAGCACCCCGTTGATCACGATATTCACCAGCGACGGCGACCACTGGAACAGGTAGTACAAAATGATCGTGACCCCCGTAACGCCTCCCTCACCGAAGTCGTTCGGAATAATAAACAAATTGACGGCCAACGCAAATAAAAAAGCCCCAACAATTAAAACCGCGATATCCGCGATATACTTCTTCATCTTCATCCTAACTTTAAACCTCTCTCCACCATGTTTCTGCCATAACAACCAGAACATCGTAGCGATTCGGATTTCGAAAGTCAAGATGACTTTAACAAGTTAGATCGTTACCACATGGCTGGATTTACGCGTTAGGATAGTCGAGAAATGCCAAACCCAAAAGCCGCCTTAATTGGCCCCTTTCCCTAACCCCTGCTCTGAAGAAGACAGAGCTCCTAAACGCACCATCTAAAATAACCAAGCAAAGTTCTTTAATTTCGAGAAAGCCGAGGCGCCCAGCGGGATGGTATGATTTGTGGCAGGAAAGGAGGAGCCTTCCAATAAAAAATGAAAGCGCTTAACAAAACTATTCCAAGACAAAGGGGAGTGAGTCAATGAATCAAACGATGAAACGTATCTTCATGCTGCTGATCGCCGCTGTTTTACTGCTGCCTGCAGGATGGCCGGCCAAGGTCACGAAGGCCGAAACCTCGGCTTCGGACGGCACGGTGACGGTGTATCATGAGGACTTCGCGAGTGGAATTGGCAAAGCGGTTCAATCGGGGGGCGCGACCCTGACAAAGGTATCCGGCAAGGTGTTTAACGGCAACGAGGACGGAGGTGCCCTTTATGTTAGCAACCGGGTCAACAACTGGGACGCCGCCGATTTCCGGTTTAGCGACATTGGCCTCACGAACGGCAAGATCTATACGGCGCACGTTACGATTTTTGTAGACGCTAACGTTAGTTTGCCAGCCGGCGCGAAAGCCGCGCTTCAAACCGTGGACAGCTATGGCAATTATGCCGAGACCGACTATGTCGCGGGGCAAGCGGTGACGCTGACGAAGGAATTCACCGTGGATACGAGCGTGGACAAGGCGCTGCGCATTAACTCCAACGCAGCTGGCGCTGCGGTTCCTTATTACATCGGAGATATTCGCATCACGGAAAAAGACGGCTCCGGCGGCGGCGAACAACCGCCAAGAGATCCGGCCTTGCCTTTCTCCACGATCACCTTTGAAGATCGGACCACCGGCGGCTTCACGGGCCGAGCGGGTACCGAAACGCTGACCGTGACGAACGAAGCGAATCATACGCCGGGCGGCACCTATGCGCTGAAGGTAGAGGGCCGTACCAATACCTGGCACGGGCCGACGCTGCGCGTCGAGAAATACGTGGACCAAGGCGCCGAATACAAAATCTCGGCATGGGTGAAGCTGATCGATCCCGCCAGCTCGCAAATCCAGCTGTCCACGCAAATCGGTGATGGCAGTAGTGCGAATTACGTGGTTCTTTCCCCCAAGACCCTCAGTACCGGGGACGATTGGGTTCTGTTTGAAGGAACCTACCGTTATAACAGCGTGGGCGGCGAATATTTAACGATCTATGTCGAGAGTTCAAATAATGCGACCGCTTCTTTTTACATTGACGACGTCACCTTCGAACGCACCGGATCCGGTCCGATTGCGATCCAGAAGGATCTAGTCCCGATCAAAACGGCTTACCAAGACGACTTCTTGATCGGCAGCGCCATCTCGGCGGAGGATTTGGAAGGCGTGCGGCTGGAGCTGCTTAACATGCACCACAACGTCGTCACGGCCGGCAATGCGATGAAGCCCGATGGCCTGCAGCCGACGAAAGGCAATTTCACCTTTACCGCGGCTGACGCCATGGTTGATCAAGTTCTTGCCGAAGGCATGCAGATGCATGGCCATGTATTGGTATGGCATCAGCAGTCGCCCGCCTGGATGAACACAACAACGGATGCGCAAGGTAACACGGTGCCTTTAAGCCGGGCAGAAGCCTTGGCTAACCTGCGCACCCATATTCAAACCGTCATGGAGCATTTCGGCGACCGCGTCATCTCCTGGGATGTCGTGAATGAAGCGATGAACGATAACCCTGGAAACCCGACGGATTGGCAAGCCTCGTTGCGGCAAACCCCATGGAAAACCGCGATCGGCGCCGATTATGTTGAGCAGGCGTTCCTCGCGGCTAGAGAAGTGCTCGACCGCCATCCGGAATGGGATATCAAGCTGTATTACAATGATTACAACGAGGACAACCAAAACAAAGCCCAGGCCATCTATCACATGGTCAAAGCACTAAACGACAAATATGCGCTGACGCATCCCGGTAAACTCCTCATCGATGGCATCGGCATGCAGGGTCACTATAACGTTAACACGAATCCGGAGAATGTGCGGCTCTCCCTGGAACGCTTTATCTCCTTGGGTGTGGAAATCAGCATCACCGAGCTGGACATCCAAGCCGGCAGCAACTACGAGCTGTCCGAGAAGCTGGCTAATGCACAGGGGTATTTGTACGCGCAGTTGATGCAGATTTTCAAGGCCCATGCGGATCACATTGCGCGCGTGACCTTCTGGGGTCTGGATGACGGCACAAGCTGGCGCTCCTCGACCAACCCGTTGCTGTTCGACAAGAATCTGCAAGCCAAACCGGCTTATTACGGCGTGATTGATCCCGCCAAATTCATCGAAGAGCACCAGCCGGATGTGTCGGAGGCAAACCAGTCTACCGCCCTCTATGGTACGCCTGCCGTAGACGGAGCCGTGGACGCGGTTTGGAACCAAGCGCCGGCGATGCCGATCGAGCGATACCAAACGGCTTGGCAAGGGGCGACTGGCACGGCCAAAGCGCTTTGGGACGACCACAACCTGTACGTCCTGATCCAAGTCAGCGATGCGCAGCTGGATAAGAACAGCCCCAACCCATGGGAGCAGGACTCCGTCGAGGTGTTCCTGGACGAAAATAACGCCAAAACCTCGTTCTACCAATCCGATGATGGACAATACCGCGTGAACTACGCGAATGAGACCAGCTTTAATCCGGCGTCCATCGTTGAAGGCTTCGTATCGGCGGTCCGGGTCAACGGAACGAACTATACGGTGGAAATGAAGATCCCGCTGAAAACCATCACCCCGGCAAACGATGTAAAAATCGGCTTCGACGCGCAGATCAACGATGCCAAAGACGGCGCGCGCCAAAGTGTAGCCGCCTGGAACGACGCCACCGGCAACGGGTATCAGGACCCCTCCGTCTTCGGCGTGCTAACGCTGACGGGCAAAGGCCCTGTCGATACGACGCCGCCGGTCTTGAAGCTGACCGTTAGCCCGTCCGTCCTTTCCACGCCAAATCACAAGCTAGTTCCGATCAAGGTCACCTGGAAAGCCAGCGACAAAGGTTCCGGCATCGATACGATCAAGCTGGTATCCATCACCAGCAACGAGAGCGATAACGGGCTGGGCGACGGCGATACAGCAAACGACATCCAAGGCGCAGACTACGGGACAGCGGATCAAGAGTTCTTGCTTCGAGCCGAGCGTTCGGGCAAAGGGAACGGAAGAATCTACACCATCACCTACGAAGCAACCGACAAGGCTGGCAACAAGACGACGGCCCAAACCACAGTCAAAGTCCCGAAGGGGAAAAAATAACACCAAAAACGGCGGTGCAGGATTCCAACTCCTTGCACCGCCGTTTTTCAGACTCACCGCTGATTCGAAGCCCGCCAGGCGTCCAGCTGCTTCTGCACCTCGGCCCGGACCTCGTCCAGCCCCGCCTGCTTCAGCTCCTCGTTAAACTTCGGCAGCTCGGTGTCCACGTCCACGCTGCCGGTCATGAGGCTCGGATAGTATTTTTGCCACACCATCTTGATGTTCTGGATCTGGATCGGCATCATCGATAAATCCGGCGTAAACCCCAACGTGCTTGATTTCACGGCCCGGGCGTTCGAAGCGCGGAACTCCTCCCATTTGTTTAACGGCTCCGGATCTTCTCCGCCTCGCGTCTTAAGAATGAACCAGTTGCCTTGCGTATATGTCACGCCCGTATACCCCGGCAAAGCGCCCGGGATCGGGTTGCCGTCGGCATCCTTCCGGGGAATCAGCACGATTTGACCGTTCTTGTCTAGGGTGTAATGCACGCCTTCGATCCCATAGTTAAACAGGTTCCGCACCTCAGGATCGGTGTTCAGCAAATTCAGGAACTTAATACATTCAACCGGGTATTTCGTATCCGCGCTCACCGCCATAACGCCTCCCCGCACGTCTTCGGTCGTCACGACCTCCGTCGTTACGGGATGCGCCACCACTTTGTACCCGCGATCCTTGCTCCAGCTATGCTCGGACAAGGGGCCGCCGCTCGACGCTTTCCAGAACACCTTCTTCCCGCGCTCCAGCTCCTGGCTCTCCCGCAAGGCCGCATCCTCGTTGATGTAGCCAGCCTGATAATAACGTCGCAGCGTATCCATCACCTGACGGGCTTCCGCCGTTTCAAAGATGTTCACGACTTGAGGGTTTGGGTCTAAGGACCGCACCATCAACGGGAGCTCCTTGTCAATGACGTACTCATACCCATATAAAGCGAAGAAGTTATGGGAGTCCTTATCCAGTTCCATCGGCAAATACTCGGGTTCCTTCTGCTGGATCATCTGCAGCAACGGCTCCAGAGATTCCAACGTGTTGTACTTCGTAATATCGATGTTATACTTGCGGACCAGCTCTTCCGGATACATCCACTGTTGGCGCACCGCGAGTTCCTTGTTGGTCGGCACCCCGTAAATCCCCCCGTCGTCCATGCGCACCCCTTCCCAAAAGATCGGGTCGATCACATCATACATATCCTTGCCCGTACTGGACAGATAGTCATCCAGCCGCAGCCAGGCCCCGCGTTTGACATAAGTCGTGAATTCAGGGGCATAGGCGATGTCGAAGGGAGTCCCTGCCGATACCATCGTGTTCAGGCGGTTTTCGTATTCCTGCCATCCGACCTTGATATAGGTGATCGTGATGCCGATTTTCTTCGCCAACACTTCATTGATTTTGTCATTCACCTTCTCCAGATCCGGATCCGGCTCTCCAATCGTATAGTAAACCAGATTGACCATGTCCTTATGGGGCGCCGTATCCCCTTTATCCGAGAAAAGGGAACAGCCGACGGCAAACAAGGCCAACAAGCCGGCGACCACCGCGCATAGGGTCAGGCGACTGAACCAAGAGGGCTGCTGCATAACATCCTCCTTTCCGCTACGAGGAGCCTAGCTTTTTTTCCGCAGATCTGAAGGGGACATGCCAAAATATCCTTGAAACTGGGTATAAAAATAATTCAAATTCGGATACCCGACACGATGCGCAATGCTGGAGATTTTCTCGTTGGTGGTCAGGATCCGTTCCTTCGCTTGCAGCATCCGGTAAGCCATCAAATACTCTGAAAATTTCATGTGCGTTTCCTTTAGAAACAGCTGTCCCAGGTACGTGCTGTTCATGCGAAAACGCTCGGCCACCGACTTCAGTGTAATGTTCTGGGCGTATTCCGCCTTCACCATCAACAAAATGCGGTTGGTCAGCTTGGACAGCTCCTCGTAAGGAATCCCCAGGATCGGATCCGTGTTCAGGTCTTTCTTGTGGACCCCGTCCAATGCCCCGTTCAGGTCCTCCACAATGATCTTCTCAATCACCTTCTGCAGCTTGGAACGATCAACGGGTTTCAGCAGATAGTCCTTCACGCCGCAACGGATCGCCGCTTGAGCATATTCGAACTCGCTGTACCCGCTCATAATGATATATTTGGTTGGAAGACGCAGCTCATTGAGCTTTTGGATAATCTCATAACCGAGATCCGGGCCGATGCGTACATCGAAGATCGCGATATCCGGCATGATCTCTACGGATTTGGCGATCGCTTCTGCTCCCGTTTCGCACGTCTCGATCAGGTGGAAGCCGTACTCTTCCCAATTCAGGGTTCGCTTCATCCCCTCCAGAATCTGCGGTTCATCATCAACGATCAGAAGTTTGTACATCCTGCAGTCACCCCTTTGAGATGATCACGGTAATCTTGACTCCTGCTTCCTCGTTATTCTCGATTTCCATCCGAAAAGCGTCCCCATAGAAAAAGCTCAGCCGAGTATACACATTCCGCAGCCCAATGCTCCGAACAGGCGCATCATCTCTGCTGTAAAGACTGCCTCTTATTTCCTCCAAGCGCGCTTCAGGTATTCTTTTGCCATTATCCACAAACTCCAGAACGAAGCGACCGTCCTCCTCCCAGCCATTCACGACGAGCAAATTAAACTCACTGCTCGGATTAAAGCCATGAACGAAGAAGTTCTCCGCCAGCGGCTGCATCCAAAATTTCACCGTGGATATGGCCAACAGCGGCTCCTCCACATCAATTTGGTAATAGAACCTTCCCGGATACTTGAGCTCCATGATGCTCAGAAATTTCTGCAGTAACTCCAGCTCTTCGCCGATGGTAATAATATTATCTTTATGGACGATATCGCGGTACAAGGAGCCTAAGGTCGCGATAGCATCCGCGGTGTCCACGTCCCGGTGCAGCAAAGCAGTAGAGCGAATCGACTCCAGCGTATTATAGAGAAAATGCGGGTTGATCTGATGCTGAAGCGCTTTCATCTCGGTTTCCTGCTGCTTTAGCTTCAGCAAATATTCGGTGCGGATATGTTTGTCCAGCTCATGAACCATATCGTCCAATTCCCGGGCAATCATCCCGTACTCGTTGCGGCGATACCGGGCGGGGGAATTCGGTGTGAAATCCGCCGTTTTCACCCGTTTGATCGAATTTATAATGTGCCTCAAAAATCTGGCGTCATCCCGCATGTTGTAGCCGATGAGCAGCAGAACACTAATCATGGCCAGCAAGACACTGCCTACGATGGTGATCAGAATGCCCGCTTTCTGACGCATCAGGTGGGACAAATCTACAAGCATCACCAAACGGTAATCGAACTTCGTGGATTGGAAGTTCATGAAGAAGACATTTTTTAATCCGCCAAGGGAGGAAAATCCGCTGCTGCGTGTCTCTTCAGCGGCGCGCAGAACCATCTCCTTCGTTCCGTGATCCATCCCGGAGATCATGTACACTTCGCCCGAACTACTTACGGCGGCAGCGATGTCCAATTTATAACCAAGAATCTTCCGGAATAAGGGTTCACTGCCGATCAAGAAGCGAAATTCCCCAATCTGGCGAGAGATCTGGTTCGGATCAGACAGCTTCTTCCGGTACACAAAGCCCTTCTCTATCTTTTCACGAAAAATCTCATCCGTATTGGGAACGCCAAACCGGAAGCTAACATTGCCGCTGTCGCTAAACCGCACGATATTGGCACCGTTCTCGGTATGCAAGCTGACTTGCGTCAGATCCCCCTTCATCGAGCTGTATAAGAAGGCCCTCATATCTTCAGGGAAGGAGACCAGCGGCTCGTTATACAAGCTATATTCCAGCCTGCTCGTCAGGTACCCTTCCGCCGTGTTCCCCAGGAAATAACGGACATCCGTCATCAAGCGGTCATTGGAATAGATGCGCTGCATATACGCCTCAATGCGATCCGTATCATACTGCAGCTCACTCTCAACCCGACCAAAGGCGCTGACCGCCTCGTTTCGGGCACTCTCAATCCACTGATAGATGAGAACCGCGCAGGTCATGAGACCAAGCACCAGACCGATCGTTACGACAAACACCGTATAGGCAATGAATTTGCTGCGATAGATTTTAATCTGCCAAAAGGAACCCATTCTCGCGCCTCCTTCACCGTTAATGTTGCGGCGCTGATTCCATTGCCCTCATCTATCCCCATTATATCATCATATGGGAAAGCCCGAACGGAGAATACCTCCTCCGTCCGGGCTAACTCAATCGGGCTTTATTTCTTATTGAAAGAAGGCATCGATTTGCTCTTGTGCAGCCTTCATGATGGTATCCATCCCGGCTTTCTTGAGTTCGTCAACAATCTTCGGTACCATCTTCTCCGGATCGGATGCACCAGTCAGCAACTCATAACGGTATTTATCCCACGTTGCTTTCACGTTCGCAACTTCCGTTTGCAGGTTGGTCGTGTCGAGCGAGAAGCCCAGCAAGGTCGAAGCCGTTGCTTGTTCGTTCAGCTTTTGAACTTGTTGCCATTGATCTTCTGGGGCCCCTTTGGTTGTCGCCATGTTGAAGAAGGTGCCTTGCGTATAGGCTGCCAGCGGCCAAGTATCCGAGATCCGTTCAACCACTTTCTCTCCGTCTACTTTCACGTAGTCTACGCCTTCTTCACCAAAGGCCAGCATGTTACGCAGCTTCGGATCGGTATTAACGAGCTCCAAGTATTTCAGAGCTTCCTTCTTATACTTCGAATTTGCCGAGATTCCGTTGAGGGAACCTTGAATCGTAGCCGTCGTGTAGAGCGGACCGTAAACCTGCGTCATATCGTACTTCTCAACGCCTTCGTTAATTTGCCAAGTGATATCCGCCCCTGGGAAGCCTTGAGCACTAAAGAATGGACGGCCTTTGTCGGCTTCAGGCTTGGTCGGAGCATCCGGATTGATAATGCCGTCTTTGTACCATTGGTGCAAAATCTTCAATTCATCCATGATATCCTGCTGTTCCAGCACGGAAACTACCTTGCGGGAAGCGTCATCCACCTTCACGCCAATCGGAGGGAAGCCCAGCGCAAGATCGTCATACCGGTTGAAGAATCCGTTAAACCCATCGCCTTGCGTCAACGGCAATGGATAGAAGCTCTTGCCTTCTCCCGCCTTCATATCGTGGAACGGTTTATCCAGATCCTTCAGCGTCTTGATGTTGTTTAAGTCGATGCCGTATTTCTCAACATATTTGTGGTCGAACACCCAGTATTGGGTCATCGAGGAGTCCTTATAGGTTGGCACGGCGTAGATCTTGCCGTCGACCTTCGTCCCATCCCATACCTTCTCCGGAATGAACTTGTACAACTCCGGCGTCTCGCTTTGCACCAGCTCAGTGATATCCGCCAGCGCTCCCATCGTCACTTGCTGATTGTATTTGGAGACGTTGGTAAACAGAATGTCGAAAGGTTCACCCGTATTTACAATCGTATTGATTTTGGTGTCCCATTCACCCCAGCTAGCTACCTTGATATCCACCTTCACGCCAATTTTCTCTGCGGTGTACTCATTCATCGCTTCGATGGCTTTCTCAAAGTTATCCGGAATTTGTCCGCCAATCGTCCACCACACCAAAGTCGGGATTTCCCCCGAATCTGTTGTCGTAGAGTTATCTGTAGAGGTGCTAGAAGAAGTGTCCGAAGTATTGCTTGCCGACGAAGAATTGGAGTTCGAACCGCCGCCGCAAGCCGCAAGAACGGACAAGAGAAGCATCACAGCACATAGAGTAGAGATGAGCTTCAAAGACCTTTTCATAGATATTTCCTCCCTTTTGAATATGCTATATTCATAAACTGAGACAAACTCAGCTTATTTCGAATTAGCCTTTGACCGCGCCTACCGTCAAACCGGAAATGAAGTAGCGTTGGAAGAAAGGATACGCAAAGGCCACTGGAAGCACGATGACGATGGCCACCGCCATACGGGCTGACTCTTTAGGCATCGTTGCCACCAGCTCGGCGTAGCTGATCCCCAGACTTGAAGCGTTTCGAGCCAGCGCGTCCACATTGCTCATCAGGTTGTTTAACAGCGCCTGCAAGGAATACAGGTCCTGATTGTTGATGTACAACATCGATTGGAACCAGTCATTCCAGTAACCAAAGCACAGGAACAATCCAATCGTAGCGATCACCGGCAACGAGATCGGCAGGATAATCGAGAAGAAGATCCGGAGCTGACCAGCCCCGTCGATTTCGGCGGATTCGATTAACCCGTCCGGGATCGTGCTTTTGAAGAACGTTTTACAAATGATGACGTTAAAGGAGGAGACCGCCAGGGGCAGGATCAACGCCCATACCGTATCTTTCAGCCCCAGCAGATTCGCATTGATATAGTAGGTGGAAACCAAGCCGCCGTTAAAGACCATCGGAATAAAAACGACCCAAGTCAGGAACCCCTTCAGCTTATAGTTCGGCCGGGAGAGAACGTACCCCATCGAGGTGGTGAGCAGAATTCCCAGCACGGTTCCGACGATCGTAACGAAGACGGAAATCCCTAGCGCCTGCAAAATGACCGTTCCTTGCTTGGCGATATAACCGTAAGCCTCTCCCGAGAACGCCGTTGGGATCAGGTGATAACCGTTCTCCCGGATCGATTGCTCACTGGACAGCGAGATGGACAACACCACCAGCATCGGCACGACGCAAATCAAAGCCAGGAAGAAGAAAAGGAGATGAAGGAGCACGTTCACCACTTTACTTGGACGATTAAATCGGTCCAGGCCGCTTTCATACACCGTTCTTGCTGCCATATCTGCACCTCCTTAAATCATCGCGCTGTCGGGATCGATTTTGCGAACCGTCCAGTTCGCGGCCAGAATCATCAGACAGCCCAGAACCGACTGCACGAAGGCTGCTGCCGAGGCCATGCCAACGGTTGCGGTTTTCAGCTGCTTGTAAACCATTACATCAATGGTCGTGGTCACATTAAACAGGGAATTGGAATCCCGCGGCACCTGGAAGAACAGCCCGAAATCGGTATAGAAAATACGTCCCACCGCCAGGATGAACATCATCACGATGACCAGCTTCATCAAGGGCAGCGTAATGAACCGAGTCTGTTGCCAAAGGGTGGCGCCGTCGATTACGGCCGCTTCGTAGTAGGTTTTATCGATACCAGCGATGGTCGCTAAATACACAACCATGCCGTACCCGAGTCCCTTCCAAACATTCATAAAGATCAAGAAGTAAGGCCAATATTTCGGTTCCATGTACCAGTTGATCGGCTCTACTCCCCAACCTGCCAGCATTTGATTGAGAATCCCTTTATCGAAGCTCAAGAACGCCCAGCCCACGGCCGAGACCACAACCCAGGAAAGAAAGTAAGGCAAGAACATCATTGTTTGGTAAGCCTTGCCTGCTCTGCGGTTATGGAGCATTCCGATCATTAACGCTAAGGCTACGGGGATCACAATCCCAAGAATGATAAAAATAATGTTGTAGCCGATCGTATTTCGGATAATGATCCAGGCATCGTTGGACTTGAATAAGAACTCAAAGTTCTTGAGGCCTGCCCATGGGCTCTTGAACACATTGCTCAGAAAACCGCCGGTGATTTTGAAGTTCTTAAAGGCGATGATGATCCCGAACATCGGCAGGAAGCTGAACAAGATGTACCATATCGTGGTTGGCAAAGCCAACAAAGTCAGCTCCGTGTCTTGCTTGCGCCAACGCGTTCGTAAGCGCTTTCCATTTATTTTCGAGTCCATACGCGGTCACCTCTTTCCACTTCAGCTTGTTTTGTTCTGGATACCCTCATTTTATTGGAAAGATAGCGCTTTCATCTAGACAACAAACTTGAGACTATAGTCAAAAAACGTTAGATTTGCACAGCAAGAAAGCCCGCTCAAAGAGCGGGCCTTATCCATAACGCCATATTTTATTGATTGCGAATCAGGTAATCGAAAGCACCTAATGCTGCCGTCGCGCCAGATCCCATGGAAATGATGATTTGCTTGTAAGCCGTATTCGTGCAGTCGCCAGCGGCAAATACGCCTGGAATCGTTGTAGCTCCGCGGTTGTCGACGATGATCTCGCCCATCCGGGTGCGTTCCAGTGTGCCTTCCAGCCATTCGGTGTTCGGTACGAGACCGATTTGAACGAATACGCCTTCCAGCTCCAGATGCTTCTCTTCGCCGCTTTCCCGGTCGATGTAAGTCAGTCCGTTCACCTTGCTGTCGCCCGTGACTTCTTTCACTTGCGCGTTCTTGATCACAGTCGCATTCGGCAAGCTGTTCAGACGTTCCTGCAGAACCGAGTCCGCTTTCAGCTCAGACATGTATTCAAGCACAGTCACATGCGAGGCGATGCCCGCCAGGTCGATGGCTGCTTCTACGCCGGAGTTTCCTCCGCCTACAACGGCCACACGTTTGCCTGCGAACAGCGGACCGTCACAGTGCGGGCAATAAGCCACGCCCTTGTTCTTGAATTCCGCTTCGCCCGGTACATTCATGTTGCGCCAACGTGCCCCCGTGGATACGATAACGGTCTTGCTCTTCAGCACGGCACCGTTCTCCAATTCCACTTCAATCAAGTCATTCTTGCGAAGACTCTTGGCCCGTTGCGACGTCATGATGTCGATGTTATATTCCTTCGCATGTTCTTCCAAGCTTACTGCCAGCTTCGGCCCTTCGGTATATTTCGTGCCGATCAGGTTCTCAATCCCCAGGGTATCGTTGACTTGGCCGCCGAAGCGTTCTGCCACGATCCCTGTACGGATGCCTTTGCGTGCAGCATAAATCGCTGCGCTGGCACCGGCAGGTCCGCCCCCGATCACAAGCACATCGAATGGTTCTTTGCCTTCAAACGCCGACGTGTCCGAGGCACCCAATTTCGCCAAAATATCCTCGACGGACATCCGGCCATTGCCAAACAACTCGCCGTTCAAGAATACCGTAGGCACTGCCATAATCTCTTTGCTCTCGACTTCATCCTTATAAGCCGCGCCGTCGATCATGGTATGGGAAATGCCAGGATTTAGTACGCTCATCAGGTTCAACGCCTGAACCACGTCCGGGCAGTTGTGGCAAGACAAGCTCACATAGGTTTCAAAGCGGTATTCGCCTTTAATCGCTTTGATTTGATCAATGATATGTTGTTCCACCTTCGGTGGTCTTCCGCTGACTTGCAACAAAGCCAGTACCAGGGAAGTAAACTCATGGCCCAGAGGAACACCGGCAAAGGTGATGCCGGTGTCTTCCCCAACGCGATTTACGCTGAAGCTTGGGGTTCTGGGTAAACTCGTTTGCTCGACGGTAATTTTATCCGACATGCTGGACAACTCGTTGACGAGGTCCATCATCTCGTTCGAAACCGTATCAGTTCCGGCACTGACTTTCAGCAGAACATTCCCTTCCAGAAGCTGAAGATATTGCTCTAATTGTTGTTTAATGTCTGCATCCAGTTTCATAATGGTTCTCCTTAGATTTTGCCAACCAAGTCAAGGCTTGGTTTCAAAGTAGCGGCGCCCTCTTTCCATTTTGCCGGGCACACTTCGCCTGGATGGTTGTGAACGTATTGAGCCGCTTTGATCTTGTCGATCAGCGTGCTTGCGTCACGTCCGATGCCACCAGCTGTAATTTCAATCGCTTGAATCACGCCGTTCGGGTCGATAATAAAGGTAGCGCGGTCAGCTACGCCTTCTTCTTCGATCAATACATCGAAGTTACGGGAAATCGTGTGAGTTGGGTCACCGATCATGATGTAAGTAACCTTGCCGATCGCTTCGGAGCTGTCATGCCATGCTTTGTGCACGAAGTGGGAGTCCGTGGAAACGGAATATACTTCAACGCCAAGCTCCTTCAGAGCAGCGTAGTGATCTTGCAAGTCTTCCAGCTCAGTTGGGCATACGAAAGTGAAGTCCGCTGGATAGAAGCAAACAACGCTCCATTTTCCTTTGAAATCTGCGTCGGAAACCTCGATGAATTTCCCGTTGTGATAGGCTTGAGCTTTAAAAGGCAATACTTCTTTTCCAATCAACGACATGATTTGAACTCTCCTTTTATCTTTTTGTTTTCTACTAGTTATTTATATTAATTATTATATGCTAATGATTCTCACTGTCAATTCAGTTCATCAAGTCTTCATAATTAATATACCCGGAATAGCCGAATCTAACCCCAGCCGACAGGCGCGTTCGCTCCGCTGGCGCCAATCGTTTTCATCGTACACTACTGATTTCCACCCAAGGGCCGGGAAATCCTTCCTTTCCGGTTATAGAATTATTTAATGAGATCTTGGTTTGATCTTTGAGCAGCCTAAAGCTATCAAAATATGAAAACCAAGCTTGAGGGGACGGGGAATGGTACCCATCTTCTCTCTAAAATACTCCCACGCCGGGCGATTCCCCCGTCTTGAATTACACTCGCCGCAGGAGGCAATAAGGTTGCGCGGCAGATCCGAACCGCCCTTGCTGGAGGGGATCAGATGATCCACCGTTGTTGCAGGCTGTCCGCACCACAGGCAGGTGTAACGGTCTCTTTTTAGGGCGACCTTCCGATATTTCCGGAACAGAAAAGGGTTGTACAACAACTGAATGGTCTGCTCATTAATCCAAACGGCACGCGATCGATTCACCTCCCGCCAAGCTCGGTCCAGGGTACAAGGGGTTAATTCCCGACCATCTGTATTCAGTACCGTAATCATCACCAGCTCCTCCTTAACGATAGGGTCTCTCCGACAGAGCCGGACATTCCCTCATCCCCTTGGAACTTCGTTCCATATAGAAAAAAGCACCCCTAAGGGTGCTAACTATAAAGCGATTATTCCATTAATCATCCTCCGGCAAGCTCTCGACTGCCGTAAAGAAAACATCAAGCAGCTCCATCCCAAAATTCGTTCTGACATATTCAGAGATCCGATCCAGCTCTTCCCGGCTGTCATACTCCAGGCAGGGACGCCCTTCGCTCCACAACACCCGGCATGTAAATAAACTCCGAACCTTCTCAATGACCACGTCTTGATCTACGGGTCCCCGATGAACAGCCATACTACTTGCCCCTTTTTACCAATGTGATTCCTGCGGCCTGTGCCGCTTCATTATTATCTAAAATTTTAACGACTGTCATCTATGACAATCCTCACATGGGCGAATATCGGCTTAGGAGGTACTTTGAAGCACCGTCTCTTGCTCCACCGGCTCTACCTGATCTTCCCCCTCGAAATTCTCATCCTGCTGGTAGTATTCTCGAAGCTCATCCTGGGCAGTTTCCTCCGCTAACGGCACGCAGTGACGATAGGCGGCACGGCTGATGACATGGGCGGCCACCGGAGCCGTCAGAAAGACGAAGAAGATCCCCAAGATCAGGCGAATACTGAAATAGCCTTCGGCGATGATAAAATACAGCAAAGTGCCAACCATAGCGCACAGCACACCCAATGTAGAACTTTTCGATGCAGCATGAGACCTTGTGTACACATCCGGTAAACGCAAATTGCCAATCGCGCTAATCAAGCTGAAGACAGCCCCCGCGAGGATCAGAATCGCCCCTACAACTTCACCGCTTCCGCTCAATGACCGCACCCCTTTCCATAAACCGGGCAAACGCCACCGTTCCGATGAAGGATAAAATCCCAATCAGCAAGATAAGATCAAAGAACGCATGCGTATGCAGCAATACCGAGAATACCGCGATACTCGCAATTAAATTGATGCTGATGGAATCCAGCGCCATGATCCGATCCACACTGGACGGACCTTTGACGACGCGGTACAAGTTAGCTAAGATCGCCGCCAGTAACAGACATAACGCGATGATCAAGATCGTCTGAAAAATCATTTCCGGGTCACATCCTTTATCGCTTTCTCGAACACGGATTTGGACTTCAGTACCGACTCTTTGGACTCTGGCATATTCAGTCCGTGAATGTATAGTGTCTTCGCATCCGGGGTAATCTCCATCACAACGGAGCCCGGTGTCAGACAGA
Organism: Paenibacillus sp. MB22_1; assembly: GCF_047200555.1. Taxonomy (NCBI): domain Bacteria; kingdom Bacillati; phylum Bacillota; class Bacilli; order Caryophanales; family Paenibacillaceae; genus Paenibacillus; species Paenibacillus sp. MB22_1. Next base: position 1,621,000 of record NZ_JBLADV010000002.1, on the reverse strand, counting down.
TCAGCAAGGACAACAGGGTCACTTCCAAATCCCCTTCCAAATCCGTCTCCACCTTAAAGATCCCCGGCTTCACATCGACTTTGGGACGGAGCACGTGCTTCATCACCATCATCGACGAGATCACCAGTTCATAAATGAAGATCACAAATAGCTTGCCTACCGCTGCCAATGTAAAGAGGTAGAACGGCTTATTAAAGAAGCGGCGGATGCAAAATAGGATAAACAACCCGGCGATGTAACCGCCAATAAAGTTGATAATGCTCGTTTCATCCTGCAGAAACATCCACAGATAAGCAATAAAGATGTTAAGCAGCACCTGAATGGGCATGGCTGTCCCCCCTTTAATCCATCACAGCATGGATATATCGATTTGGATCAAGCAATTCCTGTGCCGCCTGGGTCACATACTCCGCCACCCCTTCAGCACCAATCCCTAAAGCCAAGCTAGCAGCGGTCAACAGCGCGATCGGAAGGATAAGCCCCTTGGTCGTACCCTTCTCATCATCGACGCACAGAATGGTCTCCCCCCAGAAGACGCTCATGAACAATTTGATCATGGAATATAGAATCAACATACTGGCGGCCAGACCGATGCCCCCTAGCCAATAATCCCCAGACTCGAAGGTTCCTTGAATCGTAAACACTTTGCCGAGGAAGCCGCTGAGCGGGGGAATGCCCACCATCGATAATGCGGCGATCAGAAACATCCAACCTAATTGTGGGTGAAGTCGAATCAGACCACTGATGTTTTGTAACCTGCTGGTCCCCGTCAGATAGACCACCGTCCCGCCGATGAGAAAGATCAAGGCCTTGATCAGAATATCGTGCATCAAATAGTAGATAGAGCCCATCATGCCTTCCTCTGTCATCGAGACCAGACCAAGCAGGATAAACCCAACACTGATAATCACATTGTAGGTGAGGATTTGCTTCAAATCCCCGAAGCCTACCGCCCCAAGCCCTCCAAGAATCATCGTTACCGCCGCCAAGATTCCTATGGTCAAATGAGTGATCTGCGGCTCATGATAGAAGATGAGCGTAAACATCCGAAAGATGGCATAAATCCCCACCTTGGTGAGTAGCGCCGCAAAGATGGCCGCAATGGCGGTAGGCGGTACGCTATAGGAACCTGGCAACCAGAAGAAGAGCAACAACCCAGCCTTTAAGGCGAACACGATCAGGAACAGCAAGGCTACGGTGGTAATCAACCCGTCCTGACCAGCCTCAGCGATCCGGATCGACAAGTGGGCGAGGTTTAACGTGCCTGTCATCGAATATAAGTAGGCAACCCCCATTAGGAAGAACGCCGAAGCGATAATGTTCGTGAAAATGTATTTTAGCGCTTCACGAAACTGCCGCCGTGCTCCCCCCATCGTGATCAACACATACGACGCGACCAGAAATACTTCGAAGAAGACATATAAATTAAATAAGTCCCCTGTCAGAAAAGACCCGTTCACGCCGGCAATCAAGAACAAAAACAACGGATAAAAATAGAGCTTCTCCTGTTTCCGCCCGATCGACGGGAAGGCATACAGCAAACACCCGATCGAAACCACCGAGGTGGCAAGCAGCAGTAACGCGCTAAACATATCGCCAACGAAGCTAATGCCGTAAGGGGCTTCCCAACCGCCGAGCTGCAGCGTCTGAATCCCACCCGTCTGGATCTGGTGAATGAGCAGGATGGATACCGCACACGTCGCCAACAGAGCAAGCAAGCTAAGGAACCGCTGAAGCCGGAGGTTTTTTTGAAAAACAATGAGAAGCATCCCCATGATCAGGGGAATAATCACCGGACCAATCAACCAGTTATTCATGCTCATGTCCCCTTAATCGCTCCATGTCATCTGTCCCGAAATGTTGATAGGCCCGATAACATAAAACTAAAACCAGTGCCGTCACGGCAAAGTTAATGACGATGGCCGTCAAGATCAAAGCTTGAGGCATCGCATCTGTAAAACCGGCTTCCTTCTCGCCCAACAGGGGGGCGCTCCCCCGCTTCAGCCCGCCGGAGGTAAGCAGCAATAAATTTACCGCATGGCTCACAATCGACGTTCCCAACACAATGCGAAGCAATTGCTTGGATAAGATCAAATAGGTGCCGATCGATACGAGTATCCCGACGAGTATGACGATGAGTGTCTCCATATTTATCGATCCTCACTTATGCTTAGAATGATATTTACCGCCGTCCCTATGACCGCGAGGGCAACCCCCGTATCAAAAATCAGCGCGGAGGCCAGCTCAGTATCCCCGAATATCGGCAATTCGACGTGGCCGAAGGTTTGAGTTAGAAACGGCTCGCCGAAGATCACCCCGGCCATGCCGGTGAACACGGCGATCAGCACCCCAATCGCCGCGAGCTTCTTAAAATCCATGCGGATGTTCTCTCTCACCTTCTCGATCCCATAGGACAAGTACAGGAGAACAATGGCCGATGCCGTGCTCAGCCCGCCGATAAATCCGCCGCCCGGATGATGATGGCCGTTCATGAACAGGTAAATCGAAAAGGTTAAGATAATGACGGCCGCCACGCGGGTGACGCTTTTTAAAATCACATCATTCGGTTTCATTGGGTTCCCTCCTTTTGGAACGCTGATGAACCAAGAGATAGACGCCCAGCCCGGCGATCGTCAGCACGGATATCTCCAGCATGGTGTCAAAGCCGCGGAAATCCACGAGGATGGCGTTGACGATATTTTTGGCCCCGGCCAGCTCATAGGCATTTTCGAAAAACGAGGTGATTGGCTCGAACAGCTTATGTCCGTTCGCAGCTAAAGCCAAGAGACTTACCGTTAATCCCATCGCCATGGAAATGATCAGATTCGTCAGCTTAAACGATAGTCGTTCGATGCTCTTCTTCAGCTTCGGTAAATGGTAGAAGCACAGCAAGAACAGAACCGTGGTCACCGTCTCCACCACCATTTGCGTTAATGCCAAATCAGGAGCCCTGAAGATGACGAAGAACATCGAAATCATATACCCTATCGCCCCCAAAGCTACAATTGCGACGATACGATTCGAGGCGAACAAGACGGTGAAGGCCGCGATGATCATTGCCACCACCAGTCCGGCTTCGAAGATCCCGATAGGAGCATCCTTGGAGAAATCAAGACTCAAGCCATAGAATCCTAATAGGGAAGCCATTAGCAATATCACAAAAAATGAAAAGATATAAATGAGATAATGTCTCAGCGAACCCGTCATATATCCATCGGTCAGCGATCGCGAGAACTTCTCGGATCCTTCCAGCCCCTGATTAAACCAGTGATTTAGCGTCAGCTTCTGCGGGAAGCTTCGAAGGGCCGGAATCCATCGTTTCGTTGTCCGAAAGAGGAATACCCCCAAGAGGATGACGCCCACGGTCATCAGCAATTCAAGGTTTAGGCCATGCCACGCACTGATTTTGAGATCATAGGCCGTCACAGACATCATCGGCAATACCGCGTTCAAAGCGGGCGTTAAAATATATTTTCCGAGAACATTCGGGAAGAAGAAAATCACAATCACGAGCACACCCAAAACGATCGGTGAGATCAGCATTCCCAAAGGGGCTTCATGCACTTCTTTCATCAATCGTTCCGGACGGAAGCTGCCGCCGAAGGTTTTGAAGATAAAAATCATACAATACACAAAGGTGAATATGCTGGCTACCCAAGCCACGATCGGGAACAATAAGCCGATATGGCTAAGCCCAAAGATTCCCGCCTCAGCAACTTCATTGACCGCTGCAAAGAACATTTCCTTACTCAAAAAGCCGTTAAATGGCGGTAACCCAGCCATCGATAGACCGCCAACCAAGGCGATCGTAAACGTCACCGGCATCACCTGCAGCAAGCCGCCCAAATAGCGAATATCCCGCCGACCGGTCTCATGGTCAATAATGCCCACGACCATAAACAAGCTGCCTTTAAACGTGGAGTGGTTAAACAAATGAAATAGGGCGGCAAAGGTGGCTACCGTAAAGACCGTTCCGCTCTCCCCAGGCCCAAAATAAACTGCCAGCGAGCCGATCCCTAGCAAACACATGATCAATCCTAATTGACTGATCGTAGAATAAGCTAAGAGCGCTTTAAGATCGGTCTGTCTGAGCGCACTTAAGGAACCGTAAAGCAGCGTAATCAGCCCCACACCAGCGACCAGCCAGAACCAGACCGAGCTGCCGCCAAAGATCGGTGTCATTCGCGCCACCAAGTAAATGCCTGCCTTCACCATCGTTGCGGAATGGAGATAGCTGCTGACCGGAGTGGGTGCTTCCATCGCATCCGGCAGCCATATGCTAAAGGGGAACTGTGCCGATTTCGTAAATGCCCCCAATAACACGCACAGCATTGCCGGAATAAACAAAACATGATTTTGAATCAAATCCACGTTCGCAATCAATTCTCGAATGCTGTAGGTATCCGCCATCATAATCAACATAATGAATCCCGCTAACATGGCGATTCCGCCAAACACGGTTATCAACATCGCCTTCAACGCGCCTTGTCGGGAGCTTCGCCGCTCAAACCAATACGAGATCAATAAGAACGAGGACACGCTGGTCAACTCCCAGAAGCCGTAGAAGACCAAAAGGTGATCCGAGAATACGACGCCTAGCATGGCCCCCATGAACATCAGCAAATAGATGTAGAAGTTATGGAGCGCCTCCCGCTCCTTGGACATATAGAAGACCGAATAGAGAATAACCAGAGCCCCTACACCCGAAATCAGAAGCCCAAATAAGAGACCTAGTCCATCCACATAAGAAGTCAACTGGATATCTAACGTCGGAATCCACGGCAACGTATAGACATAGGTTTTCCCGCCTGCAACATCGGGTATATATTGTAATAAATAGACGAAGATGGATAGGGGGATAATGAGCACAAACCATCCTGTATGGACTTGACGATTCAAGTATTTATACAGAAAGGGTACGAGTATAGCACTTAACAACGGAAGAAAAATGAAGGTATAGAATGTAACCAAGCGCAATCCTCCTTACCTGAGAATCAATCTGACGATTATACGATTTGACGGGGGATGAAACATCCATTATAGTCGTACGTAGTTTATTGCAACGCTCTATTATTATCCTTTGAGGTGAATAATACAAAATGGATCATCCATGTAATGAAAGTGTTCTGGTTTGCGTTTATTATGGGCCGAACGGAGAACGACTAATCAAACGTGGTTGCAAAATTGCTAACCTGATGAAGGCCCCGCTATATATACTGACGGTAGATCCCAAACCTTTCGACGAATTGGATGCAGATAAGGTATTTCATATCGAACAGTGGAAAGAGTATGCCAATTCCCACCCAACAGCACAGTTTATTATGAAAGACAATGAAAGCCGCCCTGTTTATAAGGTCATTGCCGAAGTGGCTCGAGAGAAGAACATTACTCAAATCATCCTTGGACAGACGGCCCAGAGCCGTTGGGAACAAATGACGAAAGGGTCCATTATCAATGCCTTGATCCGGGAGATCCCCTTTGTGGACCTGCATCTGATTTCCGTTGCCCGTTATATTCCCGACGAGGAAGGGATTTATGAAAAGGGAGTTCGTGCTTACTTGATCAAAGACGGCGATCATTTTACCTTAAGCTTTAACCACCTCAAGGATGCCGAATATGAAGGGATCTTCTTCAAGGAAGCCAATACGGATTTCGATAATGGCATCTTCCGCTTTATGAAGGACGCTGAAACGCTTCAGGTCCTGGTCAAAGACGGAATCGTCAACGAACTCAAAAATGTGGACATTCAAACCGCGATGAATCGGGTCGCCGTAGAAGAACAGTAGGCAAAAGGGAATATTAACGAATGAGGGATAACAGACTCTCCGCATGCTTTATGTGGAGAGTTTTTTTGTGATTTGTCATGGCCAAACGGGAATGTTACAAATTAACGTCCACTTTGATCGGCAACCTTTCATTTTTATCAATCCCTAGATACTTTAGGGTTTCAGCGGTAGAGTGATGATGCAAGATCGACTTAATGATCGAGATGGCCACCCCTTTATAGTAGGCATGATAACCAAAGGTCTTTCGCAAAGTATGCGTTCCGATCTTCTCCGAAATGCCCACCTCTCTGGCCGAACGATTAATAATGCGATAAGCCTGCTGGCGGGTAATCGGCCGGCAATCCTTCTTGGACTTGAATAAGTAGTCCCCTGGCTGCCAATCGATCATGCTCAAATACTCCCTCAAAATTTCCCCGATATTGCAGTTGAGATAATGCGCCTGATCTTCCCCTGTTCGTTCATTCTTCACGTAAAGGAACTGCTTCGGCTTCTCCCCGTCCCACACATCCTCGACTGTCAGATTTAGCAAATCGATCAAACTGATACCTGTATTAATCCCCAGCACGAACAGTAATAAGTCTCGAACCGAATGTTTACGCAACTCCTCCTTCATCGCCTGAATGGTTTCAAGGTCTCGAATCGGATTAACAAACTCCACAGAGAATCCCTCCGCATAATGTTACATAAATTCATTCTAACATATATTAAGTAACATCGCAATGAATAGCTGACATCGTTTCACAAGAAAAGACGTCTCCGTTATCAGCAGTATCTGCTAAACGAAGACGTCTATTCCAAATAAGAATCCATTCCATCCGGCGAAACCCGGAGCCCTATCCATTTTCTCTTCATCGTTTTGTCGCTATTAATAATATGTTTAATTTATTCAGTACCTACTCAACCTCTTAAGCAAGCCACACTTTCTCAGTCGTAGGATGCTCGTGTAGATCATCCTCAAATTGCGGCAGAACCGGCGCATGGAATTGGTGTGGTGCTGCGGCTGGAGCAGGCTCTGATGTCGGCTGCAAATAGGCTTCGTCCACATACATGATTCTGCGCTGAACCTGCATGAGCCCATTCACGATGCGAAGCGCAACCCAGAACAGGAAGAGCCCCACGCCCACGTAAAACAGGTATTGTTGATTATAGGTCCAGTTGATATGGAAGTAGGTAAACAGGTTATTTTCTAAAATATCCAGCTTATATTCATTCATCAGAACGATATGCACCACAGGAAGCGCTATAAAGCCAATGCCCAGGGCAAGAGCGACGATCATTACCGCAAAGAATACGATGCCGGTGACAAAGCGAAGCAAGACCAGCATCAAGTTGCGGATGAACAGTCCCCCGTCAAACCCTTTGACCATGCGCATGAACCAATTGGACCCGACTTCTGCCGATGGATGGTTTAGAGCCGCTGCAGGCGGAACTGGCAACCCTAAAATATGCCGAATCAAACCTTGCTCAAAGCTTACAATTCCGTTCAACAGCTTGGCCATTCCAAAAAACATCGGGATTCCGACAAATACCGGAGTCAACGCAATGGAGAGGGTAAGCCCGGTGATCGCCACCGTAAAATAGATGATCCCTAACGGGAGGGCTAACAGCAAATAAAGAATCGTTGCATAGGTTTTGGGATTAAACAGCGCCCAATTCACCTTCCCCGCTTTCGCCACATTCGTCGCTTCAACTGCTTTCACGTTCAAACACTCCTTTGACTGCTTCAGTCACGCACAAAATTTATAAGTTCATTATAACTACCCTACTGGCGTGACATAACCGTCTTAGGTGGTGTTTGAAACTAGACTTTAGGCTAGGACGAGCCCAGTGATTACTCTGGTTTCGGCGGCTCCGCCACCAAGCTGGCCAGCTTCTCCAGAAAATCGGCAACGATCTCCAAGGACGCCGTATCGTAACTCTTGAACAGCTCAATCCCTCGTTTCTCTTGCGCTTGGTGAAATACCCGATGCATTTCGGCCAATTCGGTACCAAGCGGAGTGCAAAAAAGAACCATCGGCCAGGATTTCCTGACCGATGGTTTGCCATCTGGTGAGCTTATACCGTCCAGCCGCTTTCCCGAACTTCCCCCTCATAATAGGTATCGTCAAGGTGTAAACCAAACCCTGGGGTCGAGGGAAGGGCTACGATGCCGTCGTGAATCGAGTAACCCGACGTATCGATGCCGGGGATATGGGTCTCATCCCACTCGACAGACATAAACCCTGGAATCGCAGGGTAAGCCTGAGCGGAAGCAAAATTGCCATAGAATACGCCGTAATGGTGCGGTGCAGCGTGAACCCCGCTTCGGGCCAGCCGCTCCCCGAGCTTCATCCAATTCACAATGCCGTAATCCAGTAAGTCATACTGAATCGCGTCAATCAACCCTTGCTCGGCCCATTCCACGATGGGCTTTGCAGCGTGACCTTCGCCATCCGTAATGAGCACATTCAGCTTCTGTTCGCTCATCCATTCCTTCAGGTTGCGATACAGACAATCGTCCTCATGAAACGCCTCTTCAATCCACGACAAATTGGACGATGCCGTCTCTTTTAGCACATGCTTGGTCAAGTTCAAGTTGTAGCCATTATTGGCGTCAATCATGAGCTTGCATTCGGGGCCGACTGCCTCCCGGATCCCGTTAACAATCGCGATGTCGCGTTTGGTTCCGTCCACTAAATCCATATGCATCGCTCCGCGTCCTACCTTAATTTTGAAAGCGCGGAAGCCTTCATTGTAACCTTGCATCGCTTCTTCTTGCAGCAGACGTACCGCATCGCTCTCGGAGCTCAAATGCAAATCGTCAAAATATAAGGACGTATCGTAACAGGGCACCTCCAACGGAGATGCAGCCTTTTTGCCTGTTAATAGTTCATAAACGGGTTGATTTCTGACCTTGCCCAACCAATCGAAGAGCGGGAATTGCAGATGTAGAAAGCGGTCTTGAATCCACTGCTCCTCGGAGAAAATCTCTCTGACCGGAGTCCCAATAAGAGAGGCTGCCTGTTCACGGGTAATCCTTGACCAGCCGAAGCCGGATATGCCCCCGATGGTGATGCGAACTAAAGGAAAGCTTACTTCTTTGCCGTGTACCCCTAGCCGTGCATTGCAGCCAGCCAACCGGCGGCGTTCCCCCTTCATATGCACTTGTTCGATGCGCTGGATTCGCCAACTTTCATCTAAATAGGTAAATAGGTTCATCCTATTCAACCCCTTTCTCTTCTTCTTAGTAGAATCAAACTCAGAATTCAGCTGAAACCGCTCTCAATTCTTTTGCTGAACCGACTTCACCAAATGCTACGTAAATTCCATGCGAAAAGGGACTTCATCGTAACGCTTGACCCTTGGATAAACAGTCGGATCGAGTCGCTGTCCTCCCGAAGAGGGTACACTCGGCCCGTCAAGCAAAGCTCGTCATTCACGAACACTTCCACAATGGAGTGGTCGAGGAACAGGTGAACTCGGAGCTGTTTATGTTGCTGCATTTCGTAAGGGGCCACGAGCTCCCAGGAGTGGACGCCCGCCGCTTGGCTCGATCGAGAGCGATCCAATACGATCTGTCCCCCGGAAACGTCGAACTTAAGGGTGGTTTGTTCCTCCCCGTCCGGGGAACGGAAGACCTCGAATCCAAACGACGTCTCCGAACCGGTTAGCTCAAACTCAGCGATAATCTCGGCAGCTTTTCCTTGGATCCCTAGCTCATGGTGGCCCGGCGACCAGACCGTCTTCGGCAGTTCGTAGGGGGTTTCTCTCAACACCTGAAGCTCCACGACCGGCTTAAAAATCAGGGTGTTCGTGTCTGGATGGAGCTCCACGGTTCTTGGGATCGACTGCACCCCCGACCATCCCTGGATTTCCTTCATCTCCCCGCGGGCGTTGTCGGGGAGCCAGCCCCACAGGATGCGACGGCCGTCCGGCGCCAACATCGATTGCGGTGCATAATACCCTTCCCAGCCGCCATGGTCTACGAAGCCCTCCTGTTCCTTCACAAATCGCAGATCGTCTCCCATGGAACCTACAAGATATTTCACCTTGTCGCTAGGCGAGTAAATCAGAACCGCTTTGTCTTGCAGGCGGAAGGCGTTTGGGCATTCCCAAAGGCTTTCCTCCCCCGTATGAAGGAGATGCCGAAACGTCCAATCCTGTAAGTTCGCCGATTCGTACAGTAACGCACAGCCTTTGCCTTGCAGGCTCCCTCCCAGTACCATCAGCCACCGGTTCCCCTCTTTCCACACATACGGGTCCCGCCAATCCCGCACCGCCAAATCCTCTCCATGCATCTCCTGGGTCAGCACCGGATTCGCGTCGGACTTCACCCACGTCCGCAGTCCATCCGGGCTGGTGGCCATCCATTGCTCCGCGCCGGTCTCGGCATTTCGTTCGCCCTCACCAATGCTGGTGTAGAACAGGGTTGGCACGCCCTGGTCATCAATCACCGCACAGCCGGAGTAGCAGTGCACTTCGCCAAGCTCGGCGGACGGCGCCAGCGCGATCGGCAGATGCTGCCAATGCACCAGATCCGTACTCACCGCGTGCCCCCAGTGAATGGTTCCCCACCGATCCCCATACGGGTTGTATTGATAGAACAAATGATATTCACCCTCGTGATAGATCAGTCCGTTCGGATCATTCATCCAATTGGCCGGCGGGGTAAAATGGTAAATGGGCTTGCCTAAGGTCATGCCGCATTCCTCCGTTTCACAGGGCAGGGATCCTAAAGAAGTCATCGAAGACGGCGCATCCTCTGGCGAGCTTCCCCATGCCTTGTTGGGTCGCGGCCCCATCTCCAGCACAAGTCGCCCTCCGCTCATCAGATCCTGATGGCTGAGCAAAGGCCGTGAATACGGCTGCCCGTTCAAAACGGCGGATTGGATGTACTTGTTCGCTTTTGAGACATTACGCGCTTCAATGACAAACGTCCGGCCTTCCCCGACATGCAGAGTCGTCTTCTCGAAGATCGGGCTGCCGATATCATAGACAGGCCGTCCCGGGCACACCGGATAGAAGCCCATCGCACTGAAAACATACCAGGACGACAGCGAACCAATGTCATCGTCTCCGCACAGGCCTGCCGGTCCGTCGTTATACATCAGGTGTTGGATGTCGCGTACGCGCCGCTGGGTTTTCCAAGGAGCTCCCGCATAATTGTACAGGTACGGGATATGAAAGCTAGGTTCATTGCCATGGGCATACATGCCGATCAGTCCCGACATATCGGGGAATTGCCCGAGAAACCACGGCTTCTCCATCGTGTATTGCTCCGTAAACAATGCGTCGAGCTTCTGCACGAAAGCCTCTCTCCCGCCCATCAGCCGGATTAACCCCTCCACATCGTGCTGTACATGGAAGGTATAGATCCAACTGTTCACTTCGGCAAAATACCCCTCCCCGGCAAACCCGCCGGACAGCTTCGGATCAAACGGTTCAACCCATTCCCCTTCCGCTGTCTTGGGCGCCATCAGCCCGAGGTCAGGGCGGAACAGATGGCGGTAGTTGCCCGCGCGTTGAAGGAAAAACTCGGCTTCCTCGTCCCTCCCCAGCTTACGGGCCACTTGGGCGACGCACCAATCGTCATAAGCTCGCTCCAGTGTAACGGACACGGATTGCCGGCGATGCCAAGGATCCACCTCGGGCACCCATTCGTCAACGCCAACCTCAGGGACCCAGGTGATTTGATTGGGCATCTTCTCCATAACGAGGTCCCAGAGCTTTTTTCTCCACTCGTCCGGATCTGCTACCTTCGCGTCTTCCCTTACAGGGAGGGCCGGAAACCAGCCTTGTTCGTAGTACACCCGATCCAATTCCGTTGCTGGCACCGTCCGCCAGGGAATCAAGGACATTTCCGTCGCATCCTTCAGCATTCCTTCAAAAGCCTTCTCGACATGGATATCATCCAGCCCTTTCGCACAGGCATCGGCAATCAGCGAAGCGGCATGATGGCCGATCATCACTGCATGATCTCCTCCCGGATGGGGGAATTTCGGCAGCAACCCGCCTTGTTCGTACATTCGGACCAACGAGTACACCATATCTTCAAATACGCGGGGTTCGATAATGCTTTGTAGAGGTCGGGCACAGCGATACGTATCCCAAAGCTGGTCGTGCGTGTAGAAATCCCGCCCTTCCGTCTTGTGGACCTTTCCGTCGAAGCCGCTGTAATATTGGCCATCTTCCGTAATGTTCCGCATCCGTTGCAGCGTACGGTACATCGCCGTGTAGAAAATCGTCCGCTCTTCCTCCGTCCCGCCTTCCACCTCGATCGCCGAAAGCGCACGGTTCCAAGCGTCGCGGGCTCGGGAAACGGAGGCCTCGAAGTCCCAATCCGGCAGCTCCTGCTGTCGGTTCTTCCGGGCTTGCTCCAAGCTGATGTAAGAGATCCCTACCTTGAACTCTATCGTTTCTTCCTTCTGCTGCGGCTCGTAGGTTAAATAGATTCTCGGGCTGTTTTCGATCACACCAAACGACGACGTTGCCTCTTTCATTTCTAAGCTAAAATAGCAAACATATCCTTTATTCACGCGCTCCCCTTCGATTATGCGGCCATCGTGCTTGTGAATTTGCATCGTCTCGCCGCCGTCGATGATGACATGAACCGGCCCAGCGGAGTGGAAACGAAAATAAGCGCTGCGCTGAGCGGCCGTCATCTCGGCATCGATCTCATGATCCTCCAGGAAGACGCGATACTTATAGGGCCGGGTCTCCTCCAAATCATGATCGAAGGTGGAAGCATGCTCCTCCCGACGATCGGACAAAGGGCTGCCGGAAACCGTCACCGATGCCGGTCCGAAGGAAAATCCGAAGATTTTGTCCGCCAAATACTTGTCTCCGATGCCCGGCGTGGTGACCGGATCGATCTCCATCATCCCATGAGGAAGCTGCACGGTTGGAGACGTGGACCACGTTTTGTAGGACAACGTGCCGATATTCGTATTGACGTACGATGCCCAATCCCGATCAGTACGGGCGGTTGTGTTCTTCAAGCTGATCCCTCCCATATTATAGTTCTGTTTTAATTATATATAATATATTTATCATGACATATAGTACAGTAGTTTTTACGTGATAGAAGATTTCTCAAAAAAAATCGGGTAGGAGGCTACCCATTAATTGGGCAGCCGACCTCCCACACCACCGTACGTACCGTTCGGTATACGGCGGTTCCATTAGGAATGCGCAGTAACTTGTCGATAATAATCAGAAAAGAAAAGGAATCCGAGGTTCTTCAGCCTATTGTTACCGAGGGACTTCGAGAGGATTGGGCTATTGGAGATTCTCCAATAGCCCTTTCTTGTGTTTGCGTATTCCCACGCCTTCTGTTCATGAATTCCGAGCGATATAAGCCTTTCGAGTTTCGTCCTCACTCGTTTCCATTGCTTCCAGAAGACCATTCGGATACGCCTTCTCATCCATTTATCAGTGGTTTGGAGTAGTTGTTTCATGTCAGCAAGCTTGAAATAATTTACCCATCCCATGATGTAACGCCTAAGCTTCAGCGCCCGGTCGGTGTTGCCCATTCCGTTGCTTCTCGACGTTAGCTCTTTCACTTTAGCTTTCATCTTGGATACGGATTTGGGATGGATTCTGACCCGCGTTTCCCCTTTGCTCTGGTAGAATGAGAAGCCAAGAAATTTAACTTTTGTCGCATCGTCCACGATCGTTTTCTCCCGGTTTACCTTGAGAAACAACTTCTTCTCGATGTAAGGGAGAATTTTCGTCAGGGTACGCTCCGCACTCCTCCTGCTCCGGCAGAATATGAGCATATCGTCTGCGTATCGCACGAATCGATGTCCTCTTGCTTCCAGTTCCTTGTCCAATTCATTCAGCATGATATTGCTGAGAATCGGACTTAGGTTCCCTCCCTGCGGTACGCCGATTTCCGTGTCCTCAAACTTATGCTTCACGACGACTCCCGCCCGGAGATACTTATGGATGAGCGAGATCACTCGTCCGTCTTTGATCGTTCTTGAAAGCACCTCGATGAGCTTGCTTTGGTTGACGGTGTCAAAGTATTTCTCCAAGTCCATATCCACCACGTAACGATATCCCTCTTGCACGTATTGTTGGCTTCGTTTCATCGCGTGGTGTGCGCTCCGTTTGGGTCGGAATCCGTAGCTGTTGTCTGAAAACTGCCTCTCATAAATTGGCGTAAGCACTTGGGCGATTGCCTGCTGGATGACTCGGTCAACCACTGTTGGAATGCCAAGGTTTCTCTTCTTTCCGTTCTCTTTGGGAATCTCTACCCTTCGAACGGGATTCGGGCGGTACTTGCCGCCCAAGATCAGTTGCTTGATGGTCTCGCCGTTGTCTCTGAGATATTGTAGAAGTTCATCTACTCCCATCCCGTCGATTCCGTGCGATCCCTTGTTCGCTTTGACTCTCTTGAATGCTTCGTTCAAGTTGTCCCTGCTAACGATTTTCTCAAGCAACCGGTCCTTCGACTCGGTTGCGTTGGTGTCGTCGGTTTCGGTTATCCTCGCAGGACTGTGCACTCCCGCATATCCTTCGTGTTCCGCACTATTCTTTTGCAGAGAGTCTTCCGTTAGAAGTTGGCTGCCCTTGGCTCCTGTTTCGGTAACTTTCATTGACTTCACCTCCTAAGGTTCAGCCCTTCCCTCGAACCGTCGACTGTTCGCGGTACTATGGCGTCTGCTGACTTCTCATGATAAATCTTGTTTCAACCGTGATTCGAAGTGCATCTCCTCACGTCCATGAGACCTCCCACGGTAAGACGATTCACTTTCCTTCCATATACCCACATCATTTACATTGGTACGTCCGTGTAGTTAATTGGACTTCGTCTTGTTTAGCAGACTCATCCCGTATCCTATGCCTGATGATGTTCGTGTTCCTTGGGCCGGAAGTTTGCCTCCAGCTTCCTTTGGATTCCACCTCGCGGTGGACACCCTTGCTCTTGGCTAGTGGTTGGTAACTACAAACCCCCACAGTGGACTTTCACCACCTAGTTAATCGCCATGCGTGGCACACTAAAAAAAGCGACCTTTTTAGTCGGAGTCGCTTTTGAAACTGTATATGGAGGGTCGTTGCGGCTCAACCGAACATCCCCTTGAAGAATCGATTTTCTCACAAATCTTCTCGAGGAATTCCAGCTCTTTCAGACGGTACGACGTTTGATTCTCATCCATCAGCTTCGCGGTGTTAAGCAAGCTTCGGGTCGAGGCTGTCTCTTCCCGGCGGGTGATCAGATTCGCTTGCGCTTTTTTCTCCGCCAACAGGACGGTGTTTAGAATCTCTTTCATTTCTCCTGGTAAAATCACATCCTTTACCCCCGCACTCAGGAACTGAACGCCGAACTCTTCCCCCTTCTCGCGCAGCCGAGACAGGACGAATGTTGCCACATCCTCTTTCCGTTTCAAGAGATCATCTAATCTAAGCGTCCCTACATATTCTCTCAGCATGAGCTGGAGCTGGATGTAGATTTGCTCGTCAAACGACTTTATCTCCAAGCTACGTAAAGGGTTCACAATTCGATATTGGCAAACGAAGTTTAGACGCAGTGTGACCTTGTCTTCCGTCATGAGTTCTTGGCCAAGGAGATCCATTTGCTGCTGTCTCCTATCAATCGGCTTCACCATGACCGATACGGATCCACTCATAGATACAGGCCAAACTGTAAGAGTACGTGCCCGATTTTATAACCCGGAGGGTTCAGTACCGAATTTCGTGAAAGAACGGGTCCTGCTGCAAGGCCAGTGGGGACAAATCGTGTTTGAAGATGAGAATTCCTTTATTTACGAAATTACGGTAAACGGAACAACCGAAATCAAACCGTGGCTGCGAAGCTTCGGGTCCAGCTGTGAGGTCATAGAACCTGCTTCGCTTCGCCGTGAAATGATTGCCGAATGGAAGGAGATCCTGTCTTACTATGAATCTGTTTGAGAAAAACTTTAACCACCAGATCATCTCCCGGCTGGAGGACTCAGGAACGTTCACGGTGACTTCTCATGAACGGGCATGGCTGAAGACGATGCTCAATCACCCCGCGGCAACGGATGCCTTCACTGCGGCTACATTAACCAAGCTGCGATCCGTTCTAGAGCCGGATCCCGTGATGGATATTGACGATCATTTGATTGAAAAAGCCCGCGCCAAGGAAAAACAGGTCTACCACCCCCTCCTGCGGCTGCTACGCCGACTCATCATGAATCAATCGGGCTTCCGGATCACTTACGAAGTCAAGGGTGAACGCGTGTACACCGACTATTCGGGGTTCCCTTATAAACTGGAATATTCCATGGTCAAGAGAGAATGGTATCTGATCTGGTATAACATCAGGCATCAATCTGTGATGAGCACCCGGCTGAAGAAGATCCACGCTGTTACGCAAGAACCTATCGAGCCGGCAGAAGTGGAGATGATCCGGAAGAAGATCGAGGAAACACTGGATAACCGCAGGACTGAAGCCGTCATTGAAATTATCCCTAACTACAACGAAGAATTGTCCCGCATCCTTTATGCTTTCTCTAGCTTTGAGAAAAAAGTAGAGTACGATGAATTGCACGACACCTACCGAATCAAGGTTAGCTTGCCTAGTGACGAGTTGGAGTATTTGCTTTCAAAGCTTCGTTTTCTAGGAAAGCGAGTTCGGGTCATCGAGGGAAATAGATATGAGTCACACCCTATCCCAATGGTTCAGCTATATATTAAACCGGGACTTTGCCGAAAGTACCCAACCTTCGTCTAAATCCAGCCTCGCTCCTTCGCCCGCTCAGTGGCCTGCTGCCGGGTCTCCACCCCGAGCTTTTGAATCGCCAGGGACAAGTAGTTTCGGACCGTTCCCTCCGTCAAAAACAACGTTTCCGCAATCTCCCGGGTTGAACGTCCCGCGTGCGATAACCGCAGCACCTCGGTCTCCCGCTCGGTCAGCGGATTGTCCTCTTTCAGAAACAGTACCTCCGCCAGGTCCTTGCTGATCACGCGTTCTCCGGCCATGACTCTCCGGATGGCATCGATCAGAAACTCGATCGGTTCATCTTTTAACAGATACCCCTCTAACTTGAGATCCATCGCTTTCTGTAAATACCCCGGACGGGCAAAGGTGGTCACGATTATCACTTTCCCCGGATTTCCGGACCGTTTAAGCCGCTCGGCAACCTCCAACCCCGTCAGCACCGGAATTTCAATATCCAGCAAGCACACGTCAGGCTCCAGGCGCACAATCGCCTCCCATGCGGCTTCTCCGTCCTCCGCTTCGGCGACAACCTCGATATCCTCTTCAAAAGACAACAGCGATTTAAAAGCCCCGCGCAGCATTTGTTGATCCTCGGCAATGACAATTCGGATCATCCGTCTTCACCCCCTATTTCCCATGAGCGGTACAATAAACGTAATGGATATCCCTTGCTCCGGGCGCTGCTTCATTTCAACTTCACCTTGCAGCATCGCCATGCGCTCCTGGAATGACTGCACGCCGTTACCTTTTCCCGGCTCCAGCTGACCATTCCCGTTATCGCTCACTTCAAGATAAAGTCGCTGATCCCGCTCGTATCGGGTGATCATGCATTCGCTAGCCCCGCTATGCTTGATGATGTTCGTGACCGCCTCTCGGACGGATAACGCTAGCATCGTTTCCGCCACCGGGGATAGAGGGGTTAACGGCGTCTCATTTGAAACAAGCAACCGAATCCCTACCTTTTGCAAAAGATCCCCCGCCAGCTCGATCTCCTTCTCCAGCGGAACATACTTCATTCCGGTCACCAGCTCCCGCACCTGCTTTAAAGCGTGTCTGGAGGTGTTCACGATATCTCGCAGCTCCTCCTTGGCTTGATCAGGGTGTTGATCCACTAACCGGATGGTCAGCTCGCTTTTCATCTTAATCATCGTCAAGGTTTGCCCCAACGTGTCATGAAGATCCCGGGCGATCCGGTTTCGCTCCTCCTCTTGAATATATCGTTCCAGCTGAGCATTCGCGAGATTGAGCTTCTCCTTCAGCGCCTTATTTCCCTCTCGAACCTGAAGGATGGGAGGGACCGCCAGTTGAATAATCATCACCGGAAAATAAACCGTCCGAAAGACTCCCGCCGGCTCCCCTTCATGGATCCAACCGGCCAGAATGAACATCGCGGCAATGCCGACCATACCAATGCCGATGACCCGCTTGCGATCCGCCCTTCCCAAAAAATCCGCAAACACGAAGCCATACAGCAAAGCCCCCATCCCTTCATAGATGCTCAGCGCGAGAATCAACAGGAAGCCAACGCAGCTGCCCAGGAGCATCAGCCACCGACGTTGCCATAGGCAAATATAGTATGAGGCTAGGAACAGGAGAAGAAACCCTATTTTGACGAGGATCGGATAGGGAACGTCCAGCACCAGCACCCGGTAGATTAGAAATACAATGATAATAACGTCCAGCAGTAAAAACTTCTCGATTTGGTCCGCAGGATACAGCTTCCGTAACAATGGGCATCCTCACCTTATGCTTGATCCTCAAGCGGCCAGCTTGCCCGCGAGGTTCGTCATCCACCTTCTCGTCGCTTCCAGCGGCCCGAATCGGAACCGCTTGGACCACAGCGAGGCAAATACGATTTGGAAACTGGAGATGGCCAGCCAGATGAGAACCGTGGTAAATGCGTCCACCTTGCCTCCCAGGCCAAGACCCCATCCATAAAAAATAAGGGAAGCGGTGATATTTTGCAAGACATAGCAGCTCAGGGACATCCGCCCCACCTGCTCCAGCCGATTCCACAGCCACAGCCCTTCGTATCGTTCAAACAGCTTCGCGATGAGTGCAAGATACCCCAGCGAGAGGATCGGTGCAAATAAGTACCGTACAGGGAAATCCAGATACCCGCCCGGGATAAAAATCAGCAAATTCAGCGGAACCCCGATCGCCAAGCCCAGCTTCAACAGCTTTCCTCGGTGCCGCCGCCCCTGCTCATCGGGGGCAAACACCCCGGACCGCATCATCCGAATGCCCAGCAAGAACAGAAACAAATTCATGGGAATTACGAACACGGCTTCCAAACGGAGCGCCACGAAATTCGCCAGGCGATCCTGTACCTGTTGAACCCAGCTGCCGCCGCCATATAACGCTGTCGTCGCACGCATATCTCCCATGGAGATATGCGCCCCGGAGAGTCCGAGATAGATCCCGAAGCCCAGGATCAGCAGCATGATTCCTCCATGCCCCCCGCCAAAGATCCACATCGCCCGCCGAATCGCCCGATCCCCGCCTTTGACGATAAAAGCGGCAATGATCGCCGTGATCCCGTAGCTCATCAGAATGTCATACTCCATCACCAGTGTAAAATGCAGCAACCCTTCCGCCATCAGGATAAACGACGTCCAAAGGTACATTCCCGGCCAGGCGTTCCCCCGCTTCAAGGCCTGGCGATACTTCATCTCCAACCCAACGCCAAACATGATCGTCAACAAGCCCAGCAGCTTGCCGTTGACCAAGAACAACACGAAGACTCGCACGAAGTCCTGAAGCGACGACCACCACGCCGCATGATAAAAAGTAAAGACATAATTAACGTCTCCCAAATGCGCGAAAATCCAGACATTCGTCCCCAGCGTCCCCAACACCGCGAACCCTCTCAGAATATCGAGCAAGCGTATTCTCCCGCCGTGATTCTCCATCCCTTTCCCGTCCTTTCGTTTCTCTTGGTAGCTTCATTCTACCTTTGAACACCGGGGCGGCGGAATTCACAGTTGTCAGGAGATTGGGATGACAGTGTCATGTGATCACTTTTATAGGGCTCAAGGCTGCAGATCAGCCTCGTCCAATGTACTTGATTCTCCGTTGAATCTGAATCAAGCCTTCTGATAATACAATTTCACTTTACGGTAGGCCAGATTTCATTCTTGGAATTCGGACTATAGAGATCTTGACTGATATAAGCCTCAATAGTCGGGAGTTCAGCAGGCACATACCCATTTGAAGGCAGCCATTCCGAATAAATTTGTCTGTAGGTATTTACAAATGCGGTTGGGACAGGTCCCTGGTTCGTAGTTTTCCGATCCCTTTTCGGGCTTCACTCGGAGTAACACCATGCTGTCTGTGCTGATTAATTCTTGTGCCGCCAGCGTTAACCGACGCCGCCGAATATAATCACCAACCGTGATATCGGTCAGGATCAAGAACGTGAGCTTCCATATAATCAATCGCCTTCTGCAATGATTCAATCAATGCCAATTTAGCTCAATCAAGGGGCTCTCCTTGGTTCAAAAGACACCAAAAAGGCGAGCCCAGGACAACCTGAAACTCGCCTCGTACAGCTTTATGCTCTTAACTGATCTCCCGCTCACCTAATAAACTGCGATCGGACCATAAGGTCCTTCGATAATTTCAATTTTCGTTTCGAAAATGTCCGACAAAATTTCAGGCTTCATAATCTCTTGAACCGTTCCGAATGCGGCAATTTGTCCATTCTTCATCGCGCAGATGCGATCGGAATACTTGGCGGCGAAGTTGATGTCATGCATGACGGTAAGAATGGTTCGGCCAAACTCATTCGCGGCGATCTTCAGATGCTCCATCATCTGTACCGAACGGGCAATGTCCAAGTTGTTGAGCGGTTCATCTAACAGCACGTACTCGGTTTCCTGGCAGAGCACCATGGCTACATAGGCTCTTTGTCTCTGCCCGCCTGAAAGCTCATCCAAAAACCGATGCTCGAGGTCCGTCAGTTTAAGAAAATCAATATACTTCGAAATGATGACTTCATCTTCCTTGGTTAATCTTCCCTTGGAATAGGGAAATCTACCGAACCCCACGAGCTGTCTGACGGTAAGTCTAGTAACGAAATGATTCTCTTGGCGCAAGATCGTGAGGATCTTTGCTAGATCATCGGATTTCGATGTTGTCACGTTCATATTGGCGACGGTAACTTGACCCTCATCCATGTTCAGCAATCTGCCGATCATGAGAAGCGTCGTCGATTTTCCAGCACCGTTCGGGCCAATTAAGGAGGTTACCCCGGCTTTGGGAATTTCGATGTTTAAGGGCCCGATTTTGACTTCATCCCCGTACCATTTCCTAGCGTTCTGAATACTTATCATAGCGACCTCTTCCTTAAGATTACAATAAGAAACGCAAGTCCACCAAATAACTCAATAATGACACCTACGACGGTTTGTGCATGAAAGACGTGATACAACAAGAAATAAGCAGACGTTAAAATACAAAAACCGATGGCAAAAGCCATTGGAAAGACGTATCTGTGATCATACGTTGGTGCGGCTTGGTAGCTCAGCATCGCCACTAAAAAACCAAAAAAGGTCAGCGGACCAAGCAATGAAGTAGAAATAGCCATTAAGACAGCGACTAAGACAAGCGTAAAGATGATGCCCGCCTGATAATTCAAGCCGAAGGTCGTTGCCACATCTTTTCCTAGCGCCAGGACATTTAACTTTCTAGAAAAGAAGAATAGACCTAAGGCAGTAAGGATAACAAGCGGAATCACGATAGGAAAATATTCAGAATCCGCATTATTGACCGAGCCAATAAGCCTGGACTGCAGCAGGTCAAACTCCGATGGGGCAAGCATTCGTCTCATAAAGCCCGAAACGGAATTCAGGCCTGCTCCAATAATGATGCCGATGAGAAGCATCAGCTGCAAATTGCCATACTTCCCGGACAGCAGCCATCCATACAAGGTTAAGCTCAACAGAACCATCAGCGAAACCTGAAGGAAGAAGGCGCCCTGCCCCGTGAAGCTGACGAGCGCACCCGCTCCGAAGAAGAACAACGTACCGGTCTGGATCGCTGAATAAAGGGATTCGTAACCCAGCAGAGAAGGGGTAATCATCCGGTTATTCGTTACAGACTGAAACGCGACGGTTGAGAAGCTGTGACATAATGCAGCAATGAACATAGCGACAATGGCCACGAGCCGTCTCTTTACAACAGGAACGAAAGAGGGAGAGTCCACCGGTACTGGATTGTTATAAAGCAACAACCCAAGTGCAGCAAGCAAACCCACACCAATGAACAACACTAATAAAATCCAGTAGCGTTTCGCTTCTTTCTTGGTTCGAAAAGCGCTGGCAGATCTAGCACGAGGGCTGGCGTTTAATTCGCTGTTTGTGCTGAGTTGAGAATCCACTGTTAATGTCTTCATCACAGCCTCCTGCTTTTTCGTTGTCTTAGCAAAATTAGGATGAAAACGACCGCTCCTACGGTACCTAGAATTAAGGAGACGGGCACTTCGAACGGCATAATGATAACCCTGGATACGATATCACACAGCATGATCGTCCCCATCCCCATGACACATACCCAAGGGAGATTGCTGCGAAGATCGTCTCCGCGAACCATGGATATGATGTTAGGGACAATTAATCCTAAGAAAGGAAGATTGCCGATGACCGAGGCGACAATCCCTACGGCAACTGCAATGAGTAAATTCGCCAATAGAATAAGTCGTTTGTAATTGACACCTAAAGCAGTGGCTACGTCTTCTCCCAATCCAGCTAGCGTTAGACGATTGGCATACAGAAAAATGAAGAACGTGACAATGATAATAATCCACAAATATTCATATCTTCCGGCTTGAACTGGAGCGAAAGAACCGATGAACCAGCCTTCGATCACTTGAGACATGTTAAAGAAGAGCGACAAGAAAGTGGACAATGCCGAGATGACGGCACCAAGCATTAATCCAATGATCGGAACGATCAGAGAAGAGCGAAGTCTTACACTCCTTAGGAAGAAGAAGAAAACCATCGTTCCAACGAATGAAAATATAATTGCACCCGTCATCCGTACTACTAATGAAGGGCTGGGGATTAGCAAGTAGACCGTAAGCAGACCTAAACCCGCCCACTCCGTTGTTCCGATGGTGGTCGGCTCGACCATTTTGTTCTGTGTCATCAGCTGCATGATCAGCCCTGTCATGGCCATCGCCGCCCCGGTAAGCATTAAGGCCACCGTTCTTGGAATCCGAGTGATGAAGAACATATCCCAGCCGTCTTCTTGTCCAAAGATATCATACACCCCCGTAAACAGAGAGATGATACCTAGAATAATAACGCCGAGGATGGCAAGTATGAAGGGAAATGTCCATATCTTTTTACGCTTAGAAAGCTGAGGTTGAGAAGTAGTCTCAACCTCAGCGATAACATTCTCGGGCACAATCATGTACTCCTTTATTTTACTTCTTTAGAGTTTGCGCAATTTCTTGGAAGATTTCAATGAACGTTTGAATCGATTCATTTGTGTAGGTGTCCGTAGGAGCATACAAAACTTGTCCTTTAGATACGGCTGTTGTATTTTGAAGTGCCGGAGCGTTGTTAATTACGTCTTGAGCAGGAACACTCTCTTCTCCGCTGGAAGTTGCAGCGTCGCGATCAAGTACGAACATCCAATCCGGATTGCTTTGCGCAATAGCTTCTACAGAAACTTCATCCCCTTGGTGGTCAGTAGTTGCGTTCTCTACCTCCAGTGCTGGAACCCAGCCGAAGATATCGTACAGCGGACCCCATACGCGGCCAGTAGATGGAGCAGCGAAACCAATGTTACCACCAGAAACAATGACGCTCATGACTTTGTCTGTTCCATTGTAAGCTGCTTTCGCGTCAGCCAGCGCTTGATCGAATTCGGCTACCAGTTGAGCTGCTTCTTCATTCTTATCGAAGATTTCACCAAACTTCGTTGTAATCTCTTTGAAGCCGTTGACCAGATTGTCACCTGGCGTGCCATTTTCACCGGATACATCAACGTTTACATCAATGACGGCTGCATTCGGAACAAGCTTCTTAATATCTTCGTAGTAGCCGGAGAAACGTTGACCTACAATCACCAGATCTGGGTTAACCGCAGCGATGACTTCCAGGTTAGGCTCTCTGTGGTTACCGATATCTTGTACCGATTCGTCGGCAACATAAGGGGAATCTTTAGGCATTACCCCTTTAGGTGCAGCCGCGAGCTTAACCCCCCAATCCGCAAGGGTTTCAAACGTTCTGTTATCCAAAGCAACGACGCTCTTCGGATTAACCGGAACCGTTACCGTACCATGGCTATCTGTAAACTCAACGGTCGTTGGTTTTGCTGCTTCCGTCGATTCAGCGGACGTTTCGGTTGCAGTGGAAGCGTTGCTGTTATTTGCTTTCGTATTGCTTTCCCCCGCAGTGTTTGTATTAGAGGAACATGCGGCTAACGCCAATACCAAGATGACCATCAAGATGCTCGTTATGAATCTTTTCATTTGTATGACCTCTCCTTTAAATAAAAATTATATAAATAGAATGATTAACTAAATCCGTATGTACCTTGTTCCATCCTGCATGAATTTACTTCCTTACATCGCAAGTTATCATTCATTGATAATAATTATCATTATCACTAAGTGTAATTGTAGCATCATGAAAAATTAATATCAATACAGAAATTCAAATTTTTTTGCATCTAAAATTAGAGAATATCAAAGTCTACGCTCCAGAGAAGGGATAACTATACAGCGGTCGCACAAGGTTAAACAGGTCTGGTTGAGGAGGGGGAGACAGGAAAAAAGCCCAGTCTTGATACGGACTGGGCTTTCAGAATGGGGGTGAACTGCGGTATGGCAAATCGACAATTCGCTGTCGTGTGACGCATTTAAGCTCCGACTTCGCTCACCGCGTGCGGCTCTTCCATGACCGGGCCCATCTCCCCTGTCTTCGGCAAGGTCAGCACAAAGCGCGTCCAGCCTGCGTCACTGTCGAGCGCGAGACTGCCCCCATGCTTCTCTGCGATATGCTTGGCGATCGTCAGGCCAAGCCCTGAGCCGCCATCGCTCTTGCGCGCGGCGTCTCCGCGGACGAACGCCTCGAAGACGCGGGCACGCAATTCAGCGGGGATGCCAACGCCATTATCGGCGACCTCAATCCGCACTGCGTCCTGCCCGTCTATGAGTGACAGCCGCGCATGCGTTACCGGCGGATTGTATTTCAGCGCGTTTGCAAGCAGATTGGAGACCGCCCGGTACAGCAACTTCGTATGGATCGGCACGGGCAGCTCGTCCGAAGGAATGTCGAATTCGAACCTCATCCCCTTTTCCTCGAACATATCGTAATAGTCTACGGCCATTTCGCGTGTGAACTCTGCAAGATCGCAAACCTTCTTGACGACAGGATAGTCGGGAACCTCCAGCTTCGCCAACTCGAAGACATCGTCGATCAGTTCAGCGACCAGCTTCGTTTTGCTGTGGATAAGACCGAGGGTCCGCTGACGTGCGGCTTCCTCCTTGATGACCCCATGCTGCAGCGCCTCCACGTAACCCTGAATCGTCGTGATCGGCGTTCTCAGATCGTGCGAAATATGGACGAGCATCCGCTGCTTGCTCTCTGCCAGCTGCCGATTGTTCGCTTCGACTTGCTCCAGCTTTTCCGCCATCTTGTTGAAGCTCTCCTGAATTTGCGCAAGCTCGTAATTCGCTTCGATGTGCAGCCGCTCATGATAGCGCCCATCCGATACGCTGCGGATACCCGCGGCAATCGCGCCAAGCGGGTTGGTCAACCGGACTGCGGCCAAGCGGCTGTACACATAGACGTTGATGCCAAATAGCAGGACGAATAACGCCCCCGTCTCGGCCAAAGCGATCCAAAAGATCCTCTGATAGTTCTCTGTCTTCTCATTGAGCATGAAATCCGCCCGGATCTGCTGTTTCGGCAGCCTGACCAGGACGTAACGACGCTCTCCGTCATTCGTATGGAATGGAGCCATCGACGTATAGTATGGATTGTCGTCCGAATCGTAAAATAAAGCGTTTAGTTCCCCCTCCGTATAGCCCGTCACGTTGCCGTCCCGCTTCTCTCCTCGGACCTCCATGATCCGCAGCTGCTCATCGAGAATTTCCACCCAGCCATCCACCTCTTCAATCACATCGCTCTGGATGTCAGCCGGATCCGGACGAACGATCGCATGCGCTTGCAGCAACGACATATCCTTAGGCATTCGCACGTTGGTTCTTTCCACGAAAAAAAGCAGCAGCACGATGAAGCTCATTCCCAGCGTCAGTGAAAAAATCACGTAGTTCCGAAGCAACATCCCAAACAGCTTTTTTGGTTTACGTTGCATCCAGCTCATCCTTTTTGGCGAACCGGTATCCGAGGCCGCGAACCGTCCTAATGTAAAAGGGTTCCCGCGGCGAATCCTCGATTTTGTCCCGCAGCCGACTGATCTGCACCATAATCGTATTGTCGTCAGCGATATAGGGTTCGGACCACACCTGCTCGAAGATTTGCTTTTTCGTATAAATGCGCCCCGGCTTGCTCATAAACAACTTCAGCAGCTTGTATTCGATCGCGCTTAACTCGATTGGCTCTCCTCGCTTGTACAACAGGCACGCTTCATGATCCAGGATCAACTCCCCAAGTCGGATCTCAGTGATGTCCGCTTTCACACCTGTACCCGCCGCACCGGCATCGTTAAATTCGTACGTTCTCCGCAAATGCGCCTGAATTCGGGCCACCACCTCCAAAGGACTGAACGGCTTGGCGATAAAATCATCCGCACCGAGGCCAAGCCCGGCAATTTTGTCCGCCTCCTGATTTTTGGCCGACAGAACAATCACCGGAATCCTGAAATGTTTCCGTATCCATTGAAGGAGCTTGAAGCCGTCCACATAAGGCATCATGATATCGATCACCGCCAGGTCGATTGACGCGCGAGCGAACATCTCCATCGCGGATTGTCCGTCATTGGCTTCAAGAACGTGATAATCTGGCTCCAGAAAAAGCTTCAGCATGTCCACGATGTCCTGCTCGTCGTCGACTAACAGTATCGTTTTGGGCATTATTCCACCACCTCACTCCTTCGTATTGTTCGCACCGTAAAGCCGATTTCCTGCTATGTAAGGTTATTGTAAGAAAAGCGACAGGTGGCGGAAAGACGAGGTCTCTATATTGGATGTTGTTGTAACAATCATCTGAGAAAGAGGTCATGATATGGCAGAAACAGAGTTGTCCAGAAGGGGTTCGATCCGAACGTGGCGGGAACGGATTGTCGGGGGGATCAAGCGTCAACCCCCGCTGACTCCGGGCTGGAAAGGAGCATCGATCGCGCTCTTTGGCATAGCTGGCGTCATTTTTCTCATCCAAAGCTATCATCTGATCGGGTCGCGGGGGCTGTGGGATTATGTGACCGGGACCGGAGTGTTCCTGCTTGCCATTGCTTTAATCGCCATGGTTATTGCTGGAGTGCTGCATCTTGCCAAACGTATGCCTTCGCGGTACATAGGTCTGGCGCTTGCCTCCTTCATCCTGCTGTTCATCAGCTTTATTGGTCCGATGACGGTCATGTTTATCGTCACCTTGTCCGTGCTGGCCGGCTGTTCCTTATCGGGAGCGATGATATCCCGCTGGATCCGGGGGTCATATCGCGAAGCAAAAACACGCACGAAGGTGATAGCCGGAATTGCGACGGCAGTGACCGTTGTGTTTACCCTCTGCACGGGAGCTTGGCTGGTGGATGGCGGGCGCGCGGAACTGGCGAAGCCTTACCGGCTGTCGGTCATGAAGGCAGCGGAGCATTACCCGGGAACATTAGCGAATCCTGCGGAGCCGGGGACGTATCCGATCAAAAAACTAACCTACGGCAGCGCAAACGGCTACCGAAAGGTTTTTAATGCAGAAGATTCGCTGATCACGGAGCCGGTGGACGGCTCGGCCTTTGTGGCGAACTGGTCCTCCCTCCGTACAAAGACATTTGGTTTCGGACCGGAAGCGATACCGTTAAACGGGCTGGTCTGGTATCCTGATGGAGAAGGGCCATTTCCACTCGTGATGATCGTGCACGGCAACCATCTCGCCACCGATTATTCAGACCCGGGCTATGCCTATTTGGGGGAACTGCTGGCGAGCCGCGGCTATATCGTCGTGTCGATCGATGAAAATTTTCTCAACACCTCGCCCTTCGACGACCTGTTCATGTTGAACGTGCTGGAGAAGGAAAACCCGGCACGCGGCTGGCTCATGCTGGAGCACTTGAGCGTATGGAAGAAATGGAACGGCACGGTGGGCAACCCGTTCTATGGGAAAGTGGATATGCACCGGATCGCGCTGATCGGCCATTCCCGCGGCGGCGAGGCGGTAACGGTGGCGGCTGCGTACAACCAGTTGCAGTCACCGCCGGAGGACGGCAACATCAAGTTCAATTACGGCTTTGGCATCCGTTCCGTCATCTCGCTTGCGGGTACAGACGGCCAGTACGAGCCGGCAAGTCGGCCGACGGAGCTGACTGATCTCAACTACCTCGCCCTTCAAGGCGCTCACGACATGGACGTCAGTTCCTTCGCCGGAGCAAGCCAGTACAACCGGGTCGATTTTACACCTGGCAGTGATAATTTCAAAGCGTCGGTCTATATCTACGGGGCCAATCACGGGCAATTCAATACGGTGTGGGGGCGGAGCGATGCACCGGGACTCGGCAACCTGCTGTATAACCGGGCCCAGCTGATCCCGCAGGAGGAGCAGCTGCAAGCGGCGAAGGTGCTCATCTCGTCCTTCCTCGATGCAACCTTGTACGGGAGGACCGAATACCGCGCCATTTTCCAAGACCTCGGCCACGCAAGAGAATGGCTGCCGGATACGATGTATATCAACGATTATTTGGACGCCCGGACGACGCTTATCAGCACCTTCGACGAGGATATCGATCTTTCCACAACCACGTTGCCCGGCGGTCAACTGATTGGAGAGCGGCTGACGGAATGGAAAGAAGAACAGGTCGAGATGAAATTCGCCCCCGGTCTGTTCAGCGCCGTTCGCCTCGGTTGGGACCGCGGCAAGGTCGACGGGATTCCTTCCTATACGATCGTCCTGCCCGACACCGGGCTTGCCGTCCCGCCGAATGGCACCCTCGTCTTCTCCATGGCTGATCGGTCGGGTACGCAGGAAGAGCTTGTTGATCTGACCATCGAGGTCGAGGATACAAGCGGCAACACGGCTTCCATGCCACTGAGTGCAGCGGGCGGTCTGCTGCCGATGTTCGAAGGCGGTATCGTAAAATGGCCGTTTACATCGCTGATGCCGACCAAGGAGCCGGTCTTTCAAAACTTCGCTTTCCGGCTATCCGACTTTCGCCACGTCAATCCGTCGTTCCAGCCGGAGCGGATCAGCCGAATCCGTTTCGTGTTTGATCAATCCGCCAACGGCTCGATCTACTTGCGCGATGTCGGCCTTCGTGACGATGCTGCCATCAGCGATGCAGTGAAATTCACAATTGGGAAGGAAAACGAGCGATGACCAAGATAAAGAAGATGGTATCTGCGAAAAAAGTGATGGCCGTTATGGTGCTAGGCTTGATCTCAGGCGCTTTGTTAGGAGCGCAGCAAGCGATGACCTTAACGCCTGAACTGGAAAGTCAAGTAGCGGCTCAGCTCGGGTCGAAGCAAGTGATTATCCTGATCGCTATGCTTCAAACTGCAGCGTTGGCGAGTCTTGCTACAATCGCAGGAGTATGGGCTTCTCCAAAAGTACATTTGAACAAACCGTTTGTTTGGAGCAGGAAAAGCATTGTTGCAGCGGTGAGCATCGGACTATTGTCAGCCAGTTTTATTGCCATTGCAGAAAAGCTGGTTTTTGCCGAAAGTTTGGGATTGGCGGAGAGATTTGAATTTTCCTGGCTTTATTTTCTGGGAAGCGTATTGTACGGAGGAATCATTGAGGAGCTTCTGCTCAGATTCGGACTCATGTCGATCATCATATGGCTGGCCAGCAAGCTTACGAAAACTACAGATCGCAATGGCATTTATATCGCGGGGATGGTCATGGCCGCATTGATCTTTGCCGCAGGGCATCTTCCTGCGACTGCACAAATGTTGGGGTTAAGCACCGTTACCGTAATCCGGACGTTATTGCTTAACTTCTTGCCGGGCATCGGATTTGGCTATTTATATTGGAAACACGGATTAGCCTACGCCATGCTCGGACATATCGCCACGCATGTCATCAATCAATTGGTCTTGCTTCCCGTGTTGTTCAATGTGATGAACTGAGTATAATGAAAATCCACAACCGCTTAAGGTTGTGGATTTGATATATGGAGGCGGGGATTCAGAATTTATTCGGCAATAAGTGCAACACTCTCGTTTGTTGAACTCATCATCTTTCCAGCAGAAAGCGTAAATGTATAATCGCATAGCAATTGAATATCTTCTTTGTTATGCGAAGTCATGACGATCAGTTTTTTCTCTGCTTTCAACTTTCTTAATACTTGTCTTAAGGTTTCAACCGAAGCCTCATCCAAGGCATTAAAAGGTTCATCCAAAATAATGATTTGTTGATTTTCCATCATGGCCTGAATAATTCCTAGTTTCTGCTTCATCCCCAATGAATATTGCTTGACTTTCTTTTTGCTTTTCCAATCCAAATCAAACAAATTCATATAGGATTGAATATCTTCGTCACTCGCGTTATTTCTGATTTTGGCCAACATTTTCAAATTTTCGTAACCGGTAGGGTGGCCGAGAAAACTTGGTTTTTCAAGTAAAATCCCCAGTTGATCGGGAAAAGAAATTTGCTTGCCTAAGACTTTCCCATCTACTTTGACTTCGCCTTTCGTGGGAAGGATCAAACCGGAAATCATCCGTAAGAACATCGTTTTTCCGCTTCCGTTTTTACCTACTACCCCGTAGATATGCCCGCTATTGAGCGTAACATTTATATTTTCAAGAACATTTGTTTTTCCGATCGTCTTGGTGAAGTTGGTGACCTCAATCTTCATGGAATGACAACTCCTTCTTTGTGCTTTTCCTTTGAATCATGATTAGCAGCACGAGAGCTAAGGTTAAGTTCCCAATCACATTCATCAGAGTCATTGTTGGATGATTCATCTGAGGTAAGATATGAAATGCAAAATTCTGATAAAGGCTAGTCATCGCTAATAGGACAGATATTCCCCCCATGATCATAAAAGTACCTGCTTTTGATCGCCTCAACAGAAGATAGACTTGAGCGAAAACCACAATCAGGCAAAACAAATAAATTCTCGCCAGAACTCCAACCGTATCTAAATTCATAGACTGAGTTATTTTTGAATCGCCCCATATCGAATCCAGGAATAACCACACGAAGTAAAACAATAATAAAAAAGCGAACAGAAGTGCTGAAGTTCCTTTCAACAGAGCTTTAAGCCAATTGTTCTTGCTTCCATATCGGATGGATAAGGTATCCGAATTGTCAATATAAAAGACAATATAGTCAATACACACATACTGTAATAAAAAAATGAGCATGACGAATAACCCCTGCAGCATGGGACTGCTTAAAGGCTTGCCTCCAAAGATCGTCTGAACCATCGTTAACAGATCGTTCATGCCCGAAGCTTTTAAGAAGACGTAGCTGATCAGGATGCTGCCCAGCAAGATCACATAAGCCATGGGTCTTACACTTTTCAACGCCTCGATCATATAAAATCCCTCTTATCACTTAACTTGATATTTAGGAATATCGTTAAAAGAATGAAACCGACTAAGACCAGGCAGCTTACTGCACCCGGATGAAAGACCCATGAAAATATCAGGTTGATTTTATATGAGGAGAACCTTTTTAAATAAGGGATGAATACGATGCTCTCCAATGCTAACCACGTAAAAACAATGAGCTGGCCGTATTTGCTTAGTAGCCAATGGTTTGACCATTTCAAACATGACATGATATTGATGAAAACAACAGTTCCCAGTAAGTATCTGATATACCATTCAAACAGGAAGAACAGATGACTCGTTTCTCTCAGTAAAACGGCTCCAAACCAAATAAAAAAGAAGATCATACTCACACAAATTAGGCCTTGGATGTAGTAACCAACTAACTCGTTTCGAAGTATTTTTCTTCGATTTCCTATTCGTACGTACGTTGTAGGATGAAAACGACTGCTTTCAATAGCCAGTCCGACTGTAAGTACAGACATAAACTGAAATACATAAAATTTATTAAATATCCATTGATCAAACCAAGAATGACCCATGGGTATTTTCAATAGCAGAATGATTCCAGTAATGGCAATGTAGATCGTGAACCCAACTAAAAATAGTAATCTATTCATAACTATCTCTCGACTTCACCAAAATGATGCTTATCATGATGATGTTCAGTATCATCCATCCCCCAAAAGCAATAGCCACATTCTCCCATCCTATAATATTAGTCATCGCACTAACCGCCATAGGTTGGAGGATCATCCGAATGTTATAAGAGAATAAGGGGGGGAATGAATCGAAAATATAAGTAATGCCATACAAAATAATGACAGGAACTAATAGGGCAACATACCGGTTTTTAAAATGAAACAGCATACTGAGACATAATGAAAAAATAACAAATATCGTTACCGCGAGCGCATTAAGAAACGTATAGATTTGAACCTCCTTCACCGGATTCGAAAGAAATGCCTGATATACAAAGCTTCCTTCTTGCGGAATTAAATTATGGTAATACTCTGTCATTTGAGTCGTATCAGGAAATAGAGTGTACGTCATGAATACATTGATTTCTAGTGCTACAAATAGGATCGCAAAGGATAATACTCCCGTTGAGATAAACTTGGAGAGGATATACTGAATTTTACTTTTTCGAATGATTTGATAGGTATACATGGAAGTATTCTTATCTTCATGATAGATTAACCCGGTGAGCAAAACCGACATAATCCAAAATATTTGATGATAAAGGTTGTTCCCCCAACTTACCGAATTCATCAACATCCAAAACTGAAATGGATTTAGACCAATGGTCTCCACAGAACCCGGGTATTGATCAAAGTGCCGAGTTACTGAAATAGGATCTAAGATGGCAATGGCAAGCATCACCAACACTACAAGAATGACCTTCTTATCTCTTATTAGTCTATTGAAATCCACTTTAAGATAGCTCACCTACAAACCTCCTAGATGCAACTGGCCTTGGCAAAAAAATCAAAACAAATGGACCGAGAATTCGGTCTGAAATCTTTAACACGAGAGAGAATAAATTCCATATTGTGAGTATACTAGAAATTACCTGTGTTTTGAAACTAGATTTCAACCACGAATGAGAAGCACAAAAAAGGCGAGCTCAGGGATCCGAGACTCGCCTTTTACAACTTTTATGTTCTTAACTGAGCTCTCACGCATTGGTCCTGAAATTCTTCTACTCGGAGACTGAGCCTTACATGCTTTTAAGCCGATCTAGTTACTGAGTATGCTTTTTAATCACTAATCACTCTTTTATTTCTTGTCAGGAATATGCTCCAATAAATCACCAGGCTGACAATTTAATGCTGAACAGAGTTTATCAATGATTTCTAAAGAGACATATTCATTTGTGTTCAATTTTGCCATAGTAGCAGAAGATATTCCCGTCATTTTTATTAACTCATGCTTCTTTATCTCTCGATCTATAAGTAATTTTTGAAATGGCTTATAGCTTATCATTGCCAAACCCCTCGCAAAGAAGTTGAATTTTTCTTTAATTATATTGAACAATCTTTGCATAAACAAAGTTATATTTTGAATATCAAGTTGCCTCAGCAAATCCTTCACATACGAACATTTGTTTGATATACTAGGTGCAAACGAGTGTTCGGGAGTGGTTGGCATGGCACAACAAGAAGCGATGACGTTAAAGAGATTTCAAGAGAAATTTCATTCGGAAGACGCATGCCGCGAGCATCTGTTTCAGATTCGCTGGCCGAACGGCTTCTGTTGCCCCAAATGCGAGCACGATGCGTTCTACTTTCTGGAAAGCCGTAAGCTGTATCAATGCACGCGCTGCAAGTATCAGGCTTCGGTTACCGCCGGCACCATTATGCATAAATCCCATACGCCGCTGCTGACCTGGTTCTGGGCGATTTTCCTTGTGGCGCACGATAAACGCGGCGTTTCCGCGGTTTTCCTTTCGCGCGAACTGGAAATCTCCTACCCCACAGCATGGTTAATGCTTCACAAGATTCGCAAAGCCATGGGAGATCGCGATGCCCACTACCAACTGGCCGGTTTGGTCGAACTGGATGACGCGTTCTTTGGGGCGCCGACCGAAGGCGGCAAACGCGGTCGCGGCACGGAACAAACCCCTGTACTGGCAGCCGTATCGCTGGACAGAAAAGGAGCGCCGAAATATGTGAAAATGAAGGTCATTCCGAATGTCAAAGGCAAGACGCTGGTCGATTTTGCCCGGCACCATATCGAGCCCGGTGCCACCATCAGCAGCGATGCGTACCGCTCGTATCGCAAGCTCGCGGAGGAAGGTTACGATCACCAGCCGCTCGAGTTTAACGTCAAGGAAAACCCCGATCATCTGAAATGGCTGCACACGATGATTTCCAATGCCAAAGCGTTTATTGGCGGCACCTATCATGGTCTGGCTCCCAAGCACCTGCAAGCGTATTTGGATGAATTTTGCTTCCGCACCAACCGCAGACGGTTTGAAGGCCAGTTGTTCAATCGACTGCTGACAGCCTGTGTTTCAACCGACACCATCACCTACCAGAAACTCATATCTTGACCTTAGCGGAGCTAACTTGATATTCAAAAGTTATATTTATGTTCGCTTGACCGAAATATTTGATATGTTAAAATAATGTTTGTGAAGTCGAATTTTTATTTTCAAAATTAAATCCCCGGGAGGTGTGATTCATGATCAATTCTTTAGAAGTCCGGTGATTTAAGTCAGTTGTATCCGTCTCTTCGGCATGAAAAAAGAGGAAAACAACCCAACCAACACCGAAATGAGCAGGTCCGACACCACCTCCATCATCACGGATTTCGGTTTTGGACATGCCGAAATACCGGTTTGAGGTCGTTTCTTCTTAAACCGGCATAGTTTTTTCAGATTTTGAACGATTGCCGTGAGCAGTGCCTGCTCCTGCATGCAATCCAGGCCGCGGCTCCGCGCGCGACCCAGGCCATGCGCGACTTTGCTTTCGGCAAACACATGCTCGCACCGCGTCCGTAACTTTTGCAGATGACGGTAAGAACCCTTGAGCTGAATTTGTTTGGCTTTGTTGCGGATTTGGATTTCTCGGATTTTGGCCAGACGCTTGCGTTGTTTCTCCGGATCGTTCGTTTGGCGTTTCCAAGTCGGTACATCTTCCAGTGCCAGGTTGCGAAGCGAAACCAGAGGAATAATCCCTTGCTCGAACAGCGATCGCAGATAATCTGTCGTACCGTAGGCTTTATCGGCAGAAAGCGTGCGAATCCGGATTTGCGGATGGGCAAAACGGATCGCGGCCAGCTGCTGCAAGCTCGTCTCGCGCTCAGCCGTTCCGGACGCGATGCTCGCTTGCGTAGCCAGAATGACGCCGGATTTGACATCCGTCACATGATGCACCAAATACCGCAAATGCGCTTCCTGACCGTTGCTCTTTTTGTACAAGCGAGCATCCGGGTCCGTCACGCTGCGGTGGGTCTTGTTCGAGAACGTTTTGCCATGAAAATCTTCATGTGTCGCTTCGTCTTCCAGACGCCGTTCTGTTCGCGTGGGCGGTGCGGGCGGCCGTCTGTCATCATCGGAATCAGCGGCGTCACCTTCGGGTTGCTCGTCTTGCCGGGCCATGCGAGCCAGGTAGTCTTCAATCGACTCCACAGGGGCCAGAGTGATTTCTTTCAAGCTGTGGATAGAAGCGTTGGCGCGTACTTGGGAACCGTCGACTCCCGCATCTACATCGGGTTGGACCAGTCCGGCGGCGATGCACTGATCGACGACATGTTTCATGAGCGTGTCGAAAATACCGTGTTTTCGCCACAATTTCCGGGTCTTCACCAAGGTCGTCCGATCCGGCAGGGACGGCCTGGATGGATCCGGGCGCAAGACGGATTCGAAATCCAGTCCGCAAAACCACAAGTAGCCCCCATGCATGGGCAACAGTTGATACAATTCCCGTTCGGAATGGTTGAACAAATACGAAAGCAGCATGAGTCGAACCATCCGCTCCGGGTCAGCCGCCGGGCGTCCGGTACGTTCCGTATACAGCGGCGCCACCCAATCATGGACGATGGAAAAATCAAGCGCTTCGTTCAGTTGGCGCAGGATGTGCTTTTTCGGTACGAGTTCATCCATATCCACAAATTGGAACATCTGAGGCTGGATAGCCGATGACTTATAGGCTTTCATGTTCAATCACTCTTTCGATCATCGTGTTACGATATAAATTCGACAAACCCGTGATAAAGGCCTGCTTACGCGGACTTTTTCACCGGACTTTTAGAGGTTTTAATTGATCCGCTTATTCGTAACCGATTAGAGTCTTTATACAATGAACTTAAGACCAACAACTCTGATTACAAGCAAATATCGTGTGAATCAGAACAATATATCATGACACTACGAGAAACACTTCCTGACAATCTCAAACAAACTTTATTTCTTTATGAAGATGCTCAATTCACATTACAAGAAATCTTGAAAGTAAAAATATATCTGCAAGGGTTCAAAGATGCCTTGCAGATATTCAATGAACTACATATCAGTAGACTCTAAGAGACGTTGGACATTTCTTCTATATAGCCCGTCATCTGAACTGCCCAGCTATCATCTGAATCCATACGATAATCACAAAGTGCGATTCAAGATCAACTCGAAATAACCCCAAACTCCCTCACACGCTGCCTCCGCATCCACTGGGTTGCAACCCACTTCTCACCGCGAACCACAGGAACGCTGCTGTGCAGGGTCAAGTTGTTGAGTTCTTGTTGACGATAGAAGTATTCGAAGTACAGGGCGGACCCGCGCTCGGGTTTGACCTCTAGATCCAATAAGGGAAAGACGGTCTCTCCCCCTGCCTCCACATCGTTCAAGTAGATGATCAGCGTGCTGATCCGATTGTTGCTTGCGGAAGGGCTGTTCGGACCGAAAAAGTCATAGTGCGCTTGGTATTCTTGGCCAGGGCCGTAGTGCAGGACTTGCAAGCCTTCGGCATGTTCGATCGGCACGTTCATTAAGGCGGAGATTCGCTTTTCGATGCGATGGATGAAGGGGTTTTCCTCTTCTTCGAAGAACATCCCGCGGCTCGTGCGGATTTGGCTGACCACCTTGTTCACGAGTTTGGATTCTCGTAGTCGGGGAGCGGCTGCTTCAATCAACTGCCGGCATTCGTCGTCCGTCAGCAGCCGTTCGAATCTCATGATCAAAGGCTCTTTGTGGAGCACCGTCGCCGCAACGGTACAATCATCGAGCGAGTAGAAGGATTGAATCGGCAAGATGGAAATCTCCTCGCTCATTTCTATCACCTCTACTATACAGATTTTCGATGGAATCATTATACATCAGCCTAAGTTCGTCGAGTATCCCCCTGTCAGCTGTTCTCACCCGAATCATCCTAACCAACAAAAAAATCAACAACCTCACATGGTCGTTGATTTTGGCATGGTTCAGTTCACTTCAAGCGGGCTGCATCCCACTCCCGTTTCAACTCCAAAAGGGATTGCTGACGTTTGCTCCGATCCTCGCTAACGGCTCTTAACGCCACCTCATAACATTCATCATTCAATCGCCATTTTTCATTCGATCGGTCGGTCCCCCCACCGAAGAGCGCAAACGCCGCAGCCCCCATCACGTACACATTTGATATCTCATCGATGACTGCACCAAGCGTAAACTCTTCTGGAGACATGAAGCGTGAGGAGCCCCACATTCTGCCCATCGTGTTGATGTAGGGGCTTTTGGCGTATAAATCAATATCGCATAAGATTGTCTTGTTTGCAGCAAAGTCATACAAGACACAGCCATCATAAAAATCAATGGCCACATATCCGCGCTCCGCAATATGAATGTGAAAATCCAATATATCGTTAAACACTTCAAGCTTGGCAGGTTCGGGCAGCTGCATAAATTTCTCTCTGGACCGCGGGTACATTCTCCCCCAGCATTCGCCGTCTGTCCATTCAAAAATCGCCGCAAATCCTCCGCCCACTTCTTCCGCTTGAATCAATCGGATCAAATGAGGGTGCGCCAAATCCTGATAAATCGGAACCGCAGCTTTCAGCCTGGCCACGGCATCCTCTGGCTTGCCGTTGTACCGAGCGGTGGGGGCTCCGGCAAATTTGATAAAAACCTTCTGATCCTTGATTTTTACACCAAAGCAGATGTTGCCCGAATCTTGATCGTCGTACACCTTAAAGACCTCTCCGTACTCTTTCAGAAACGAGAAGTCATAGGGAGACTTCAACTTGTACGGGATTCCATCGATATACTGGATATAAAAATCTGACAAGTACCATGCAGGCACCGGATTCTTCATCCCATCAAACCAGGCAAGAACATCTCGGGCCTGTTGCTGCATAACAGCGACTTCCTCTTCACCAAAAGGGATGGCCCAAGGAATCGAAGACAACGCGTTGCTGCTGATATAGAAAGCCAATAACTTAAAGAATGGTTCCGGAGGATTTCCATGAAAATAGCCATGAATCTGCCCCGTAGCAAAATGCGGACTCACCTTAGCGCTCCACACAATGCGATTAAACTCTTCCCAAGGATCGCCGTAATCACTGCGATTAAAATCGATGATCCACAGCTCCCCTTCTGGCGAAATGATCATATTCCCCACATGATAATCGCCGTGCTGAAAGCACTGTGGCCGCCGAGCGAGGTACTGCCGATTCGCTTCAATATAAGCCATGATCAGCTCGTCGCCATCCATTTTGACGCCGCAATCTTGATATTGCTTTATTTTTCGGTCTACCTTTTGATTAAAAAAGGGATCCCATGGTTCTTGATCCACTGGGGCAGGAATACTGTGAATCTTCCTCAAGATTTGCCCGGCTGCCACGCCAAGGTGGTATTGCATCGTGTCCGTCATCTTCGGCAATACCATCTGCGCATCTTCGCCGTCACACCAAGTCAAGAGGGTATAGACACTTTGGCCGTTGTCGCATACCCTAAAATCCACAGGCCGCGACATGGGCACACCGCTATCGGCTAATCGTTTCATCACTTCGAATTCATGTTTCTTGTGGTCGTACTGGGAAATATCAGCGATGCGCAGCAACAATTTCTCGTTGGTGACGGTTTCGATGTAGTATTTTTTGTCGCTCGACCAGCCTTTGGTGATCGGATCGATTTTTTCGAACGTTTCATAACCTTTGATATCAAACACAGGATATTCCCTCCCCCCATCGTAGCGTCCAGCATTAATAACCACACTAAGTGTAGCATTTCAATCCTAGGATGGAGTGAAGGATATAATGCTGTAAATACTACTAAAATTCGACATTTATTATGGTATTATCAATATTACCTATTATGAGAAATGAGTGGTTTTTGAATGCAAAAAATAATTTATCCAGTCTTAGCACTCTTGTTTTTCTTTTCGACGAGCATTCCAACTTATGCCGATATACCCGATCAATTACCTCAGCCTCTCTAGAGCTGCACTTTTGATAATGAAATGAATTCTATCTCCTTGCAAAAATTCGGCAAACAACTCTATGTGAAGTATAGTAGTCCTTGGTTTGAAGATGATTCTTCCTCCTCTTCAAAGTATTATAATTACACCAACTTTTCTATTTTGGACGATACTAAAGGCTCCCTTCAAACCACGTTCAAATCAGATAGTCAACAATATGTTGATTGGGGAAAAACAGCTAAAATAGGCGAAAAAGGAGAAATTTATACTATATACACAAATAGAGGTAAAAATCAAAATTATCATTTAAAAGCAACTAGCAAAGAAGGGAAAGTTTTATGGAGTAAAACTTTCACTGAGAAGGATTCTAGTCAAGGAATTGCTGGTATGTTCATGCTAAAAAACAAAACTCTGCTCGTCTACATTCGGCTGAACACTTATAAGTATAATATCTATCGTTTTGATTCCACTGGCAAACTACTGCAAAAGAAACAGTTGAACGAATACGTTGACGATTACCAGAATGGCTACCTATTCACTTATTCGAGTCTCGGAAAAACCAAGGCACGGGTTTCCTTCTATGATGACAACCTAAACTTCAAGTTCAAAACAGACGTTACTTTTGGCAAAGACGATTTTCGCGGAATATCTTCGGACGGTACCCTATATTACACTGGTTTTGATAAAGCGAAAAACGTGACGACTGTTCTAGCAAAGAATAAGAATGGGGCCCTACTTTGGTCAAAAAAGTTTACTGGTACACAATGGCGGGATAATTATTATGATGGAAATGGATATAAGGATGAATTTGTGATAGTGATCGGCAATACAATTTATAAGTTTAATGCCAAAGGACTTGCAGGAAAAAAACAACTTTCGTCAGAGAGAGCCGACTTTCAGGTTGGTGAAGATCGGACCGTTCTTGTACAAGACCAAACCAAGCTCTATTTATTGAATGAGAAGATGGAGGTCCTTCGGACAGCAAATACCGAATACTTACCTGGCAGATTCGCAATTCAAAGCCAAATAATCGTTAAACACTATTAATCCGATCCTTATTTTTAAATAGCTTACAACCCAAGCTCGGGTTTATTGATATTCTTCCAAGGCTTGTTGCAAAGTTGCTTTGGTGTCAACCTTTTCAGTAAATAGGATCCCTAATTCGATCATGGTGTTCGCGATTTCCGGGCGAATACCTGTTATAATCGCTTTACATCCGAGCAAGCCAATTCCCTCTACAATTCGGAACAAATGTCCCACCACAGCCGTATCCATAAACGCAACGCCGGACAAATCGATAATAATTTTTTGGATTTTCAGGCTGGAGATCTGATTTAATGTCCGTTCCTGGACTCTTTTCGCCCGATAGGTATCCAATGTTCCGACAATGGGCAGCACCGCCATCGAGGATGATAAAGGAATAATGGGGACGGACAATTCATCGATCGTTTCGCGGTGAGAACGAAGCAATTCATCCTTGTACTCGATATAGCTCGAAAAATAATGGAAAATATAATGGTCCAACATAAAATTGGTTTTGATTCCGAGTTGAAACACACCCTCCATGTCAAGCTCGACATGCTTATGATAGTTATGCAAGAAATTCCAATATAATTTACGAAACGCCTGGAGCAATTCCAGCTTTAAGACTAAGGGAAAGTCGTTCTGTGCACCATTCTTTCCGAGTTCCTTGGCGAGCATCGTCAGCTCATGCTGACGATCTTCAACCAAGAGCTTTGCCATTTTTCAAAAATCTCATGCACATTGATTTTATACATGGAGTCTTTAACTAATTGAATCGTATCTCGGGTCTCCGAAGTAAACAACTCATTAAAACGATCCTGGTTCAGCAAAAAATATTCTTTAAAGCTTTGACCTTTTACATATTGCAGATCCAAATCCATCGCTCCAATCTGTTCGATCATTTTTGTTTGAAATTGAATGGTAAATGTGGTTCCGATTCCTTCTCTGCTTTTTACATCGATTGTACCTCCATGTTGGTAGATGGTCGAATAGACCTGAGTTAGCCCCATTCCCGTGCCTTCATCCTTCGTTGTAAAGAAAGGGGTACCTAACAGTTGAAGCTTTTCTTTAGGTACCCCTACACCTGTATCCGAAATGATAACATAAATAATGTCGCCCACACGGTAATGCTCGATGGTAATAGTTCCTTCATTGGGAATGGCTTCAAAAGCATTTTTCAAGAGATTAAAAAACGCTTTCTTTAACTGATTTCTTTTCCCATAAATGATTTCATCACTATTGCGAAATTTCTTTGCAATTTGAACCCGATAGATTTGATCCTGAAACAAATAAAGCAAAGACTCTAATTCCGAACAAAGATTAATCGCAATACAGGACTCATCTTCCAAGTCGGGCTTAGAAACCTGCAATAGATCTTGTAACGTAGAGATTGCCTGTTCCAATTCCGAGCAAGCAAAATCTAAATAACTATGGGAAACCTCCCTTTGCAGTAATTGTAGAAATCCCTTCACTGCTGTTAATGGATTTCTCACTTCGTGCGCGATTCCCGCCGCTATTTGACCTATGGAAGCAAGACGGCTTAATGTATCGTCCGTTTGAGTTGCTTTTTTAGTTTTTTCCTGTCCATTTGGTTGCAACTATTTTCGTCCCTCTCGTCGAAGTCTCAATCTGAAATTCATCCATTAATCTCTTCACACCGGATAATCCGAGTCCTAGTCCACACGAAGACGATCCCTTCTTTCCATTTAACACTTCATTTATATTGGGAATTCCGGGCCCTTCATCGGTCACTGTAAAACGGATTCCCTGATCGATTAATTCACAATAAAAAATCCCTTTGCCGCAAGCATGATCCAAAATGTTTCGGGTTAACTCCGAAACACTCACATAAATTCTCTGTTGATCTGCCTCGGAAAAAGGGAGCTGCTTCATAAAATGACGAACGGTACTTAACGCAAAATAGATATCATCTTCTGAAGAAATGTTCACTTTCTGATAGGTCATCGGCTAAGGAAGCCTCCATGCTACATTAAACTTATTATCTTTCCAGTTGATACCTCGAACATCCTTACTTCTTATATTTCGACTTAAATCCTAAATTTCCTACTAGCTCATTGTTAATTTGGACAAATTCCCCTTGCCCCCCTTCAGCTTCGCACAGAACGTCAAGTGTTGACTTCCATTATCCGGAATGTTATCCTTATTGTAACTGAAACACTGAGAACATCCATTATACTTTACAAAGTACCCAACGACCGCTAATCTTCATTAGCGGTCGTTGTTCATAAAAGGACATTTTACACGCTTTGATGATTTCAGTTATTGAATCAGCGAGAGGAGTTTTGACGATCGATCACAACGTGAAGAAAAACTGGCGCAAAATTATCGCACCTTACGAAAGACCGAGCCTGAAACGGAGCATTTGGCAAATCGTGAATACCTTTGTACCTTTCTTTGTGCTCTGGTACGCTGCCTATTGGAGCCTTTCGGTGTCTTATTGGCTTGCCTTGATTCCGGCTGTTCTGGCAGCCGGCTTGTTGGTCCGGATCTTCATCATCTTCCATGACTGCTGCCACGGCGCCTTCTTTGCCAACCGCACCGCCAACGAGATATTAGGAACGATTGCCGGAATCTTAACCTGCTGTCCATACCATCAGTGGCGGCGCAGCCATTCGGTCCATCACGCTACCAGCGGCAACTTGGATCGGCGCGGCATGGGAGACATTTGGACGTTGACTGTGGAGGAATATTTGGCGCTGCCGCGGCTGAAGCGTCTGGCTTACCGCATGTACAGAAACCCCCTGATTATGTTCGGGCTCGGTCCCACCTACGTTTTCCTCATTGAATACCGGTTTAACCGGAAGGGAGCCCGGATGAAGGAACGGCTTAATACCTACATCATCAATCTTGGAATCGCCGCTGTCGCCGGGCTGCTTTGTTGGACAATCGGCTGGCAAGCGTTTTTATTGGTTCAGGGACCAATCTTTCTGCTTTCCAGTCTGGCCGGCTTCTGGCTCTTCTACGTCCAACACCAGTTTGAAGGGACCTACTTTGAAAAAGGCGATAAATGGGATCATTTGAGCGCGGCTCTGCGCGGAAGCTCCTTCTATAAGCTGCCAAAGGTTCTGCATTGGTTTACGGGAAACATCGGCTTTCACCATATTCACCACCTGAGCCCCCGGGTGCCGAACTACTACCTGGACCGCGTTCAGAAAGAAAATACGATGTTCCAGGATGTTGCGCCGATTACCATTTTATCAAGCCTGAAATCGCTTAACTTCCGCATATGGGACGAGAATCGCAAGAAACTGATGGGATTCGGGTACATCAAGCATTTCTTGATTGCCCGGAAAGCAAACGAGCGACCAACCTGTACTTCCGATAAATCCTCTGAATCGATTTAATGAGAACGAATCGAAAATGTCGGTTTCCTATTGCAAATTTTTTCTTCTCCCGCCTACACCGGGAGCTGGCATTCCTTGACGTCAATCTCAGTTGTGGCCGGATGGAGTGTCCTTCCCAATTCGACAATTTGCGTATGAACCGACGGTTCCAATAGCGAAATGCTTTGAGCCAACGCTTCTGCAGCTTTGGTATGGCTGCTGCCGAACACCTCGGAAAGGATTATCGGTTATTGCTCATCGTCTTGATTCTTATCGTGGCCATTGGATGCCAGAAGCAGGAATCAAAACCTGAAGAACAAGATCTTTTTCATGTTAAATCCATAAACGGAGAAAACAAAAAGAAGGTCATTTTTTTTGATGATTGATTCTTTAATGTCGCAAGCGATTGATAAAGGAATTGAACAAAAACAGCTTCCTGCGCTTCAACACCTAATTGAACACGGCCAATATTATAAGGAATTGATTAGTTCTTTCCCCACGATGTCCGTCACGATCGATAGCTCTCTGCTTACCGGAGCGTATCCGGATGGCCATCGTGTGCCGGGACTGATTCGGTATTCACCGTTTGCATCTTTTTCCTTCCGGAAATATTCCCAAAACTTCCCCATGGTTTAGTACACGTAAACAACAGCGAACCGGTTTCTTGGATTTCCAGCAAGTAACCATTGCGGAATGCTCTGACGATCTCGGAAGGGTGTGTGAAAACCGCAAGACAGTGCAAGTCTGCCTTGATAGGTACTCGATCCCACAATGAAAAAATGGTGCGTACATGATGGGTGTCTGCATGAAGGGATCTGAATTGGGATGGCTCAGTTGCAAACTTGCGAAGTTTGTAAGTAAAGGCAAGGCCATTTTCATCTTTACGTCCATTTCATGCTGCTTGAGATACATTTCTGCCGTCGCTGAAAGCGGCAATTGGGCGTCACAGTTAAGTAACTTTCCCAGATTCGATCTCACTGAGCGTACTTTGGGATATTTCTAAGCTTTTGGCAAATTCAATTTGGGTCAATTGATGTTGTCTTCTGATCGACTTTATTCTTTCTCCAACTGAGGTTAAATGATCCAACATTGATCCACCCTAACTTTGGCGAAAAGATGGTTTATAAAACAAAAGCATACTTTTGTCCACATACAGACAAAAATATGCAACATTAAAGCAAAAGTTTGCCGCGGCGGCAAAGATATGGTTTAACTCTCACCCTGTACGCGTCGTACAGGGTTTTTAACAATGGAGGCGAGGGGAGTCGAACCCCTGTCCGAAGGCAACGCCACACAGGCTTCTACGGGTGTAGTCACGGTTTTGATGTCACCCG
Source organism: Paenibacillus sp. MB22_1 (assembly GCF_047200555.1). Classification (NCBI taxonomy): domain Bacteria; kingdom Bacillati; phylum Bacillota; class Bacilli; order Caryophanales; family Paenibacillaceae; genus Paenibacillus; species Paenibacillus sp. MB22_1. The sequence continues at coordinate 1,576,257 of NZ_JBLADV010000002.1, read as the reverse complement.
GAAGGCCGCCCCGTAACCGGCTTCCTTCCGGGTCAGCCTGATTGTCTTCTTCCGCTAGCCGCAGGCGGAGACTAGACAGCGTATCCCACTAAAGGTTGAGCCCCTATCCTGCCACATGGGCGATGGAAGGTAGGAGCCTGGAGGCCGTTATTAGGCGGCCAGAGCCAGAGTTGGTTGTTTAGCTTTGCCGTTTAAATTTGGCGTTAGCGTTGATAAAGCGGACGCTCCCCACTACCCGCTACCCATGCTCGATCTACCCCCGTCGAATCCAAAAACGCCCCCGAATGAAAAAGGTTTTGGATCATCGGTGCAGCCGGCAAAGGTGTGCTGCTTTGCAGTCACTTTCCTTGTCCGACCAAGGATTAGCGACCGCATTGTTACAATACATAGTATAACACGTTTAAACTGCCTCATGTTTATGGACTTGATGGAAACAGAGGGAACTGAGCAACTGAACTTACCTTGCCACCTTCTACTTTTCGCGAAGCGCGCGCTGGATATCGCGCTGTGCGTCGCGTTTGGCGGCGGCGTCGCGTTTGTCGTATTGCTTTTTCCCTTTGCCCAGGCCCAGGAGCAACTTCGCGTATCCGTTGCGGATGTAAATCTTCAGCGGCACGATCGTATAGCCTTCCTGTTTGGACAAGCCGAGCAGCTTGTTGATTTGCGCTTTGTGCATCAGCAGCTTGCGCGTTCGCGTCGGGTCGGCCGGATTGAACCGGTTGCCTTGCTCGAACGGGCTGATATGCATGTTGTGGATAAAAATCTCGCCGTTGCGGATCGTCGCAAACGCATCCCCGATGTTCACTCGGCCATTGCGGATCGATTTGATTTCAGTTCCCGTCAAGACCATGCCCGCTTCGTAGGTGTCTTCGATGAAATAATCATGGGAAGCTTTTTTGTTCTGCGCGAGTACCTTGCCTTCACTTTTCTTACCCATGTTCATCCTCCTCCTGAAGCCCCACGGGGCAGTTTACCAGACATTAATTGTATCAACTCCGGCGGTCAAAAGCAAGGATGCGCTGCCACAGCTGACGCATGAAAATGTTTGTAGGTCTTGCGAATGGCTAAAATGCCGTTTTTACGGGGTATCCTATGAACTTTTCCGGAAAATATCCGGCTGTACGGCTGCATCACCACCTTCTCGTGATGTACTTTCTTCTTTGAGCGTACTTTTTTTCCTTATAATGGACAGACGTGTTGCGTCGCACTCTTGGATTCTTTATGCACATTTGCAGGTCATGAAGCAAAACGCAGGTACCTCTTCTGTTCCTGAAGTTCCCGCATCCGTACGAGGTCTAACCACGGACTCGCAATCGTTTCCCGCAGCAGCCGAAGAAATCCGCGAATGCCGAACTGAGAAGTTAATGCCGCCACAACTTCAACCAGTCCGGCCAGTTCATTCATCAAATGGGCCAGATGCATAAGGTAGTGGTATCCTCTCATCGCGTTCCAATCATAGGCGAAAACATGCTCGTACTGGTACCCTTGCCGTTTCTCTTGCAGGATGTCGTTCTCCAGTCCCCAGCGGCTCCGGGCCATCACGTTGCAACGCACATGCAGGTTGCGCTCATGGAGCGGTTCGCTGGAAAGCCAGGCATGGCGGGAGGTTTTCGTGACGATCTTGGCCTGCTCATCTGCTTCTTCCCACGTTTCTTCACAGACGACGACGTGTACGGTCTGCTTCAACCGTTCATTGGAGCCATAAACGTATTCGATGTCATTCGTATACCGGAATGTCTGGGCTCTCCCCTTCCAAGTGCGGGTGACGGTCTGCTCCGGATGGAGCTTCATGAGCGCATGTGCTTCCTTCCATACGCTCAGCAGCGAATCGTTCTGCAGCACGATCATAAATTCCCACCGGTTTTTGCGGCAAAGCGCCATCACCGGACCGTTGGCATACAAGCCATCCAGCAGAAGCGTCACGGGCAAGCGGGGAAACGCCGCTTTCAGTCGTGCCGCCAGCCGGTAAAACGCCTTTAATTCACAATCCTGTTTGCTGCTCCCTTCATCGACCGTGTTATCCAGAAATTCGCTCATCAGCGGCAACACCAACCCGCTGGGAAACACCAGCTTCGCTTCCAGCAGATACACATAGTATTCCGGCTCTTCTTTGCCGCCCGGTTTCCGGTGCAGTTGCTCTTCGGACAAACACGTTTGCGTCACCAATTTTTGTGTGCCGTCTACCGCGATCAGATATCGTTTCTTCACCAGATCGTTTCGAAACTTTTTGCTTCGGATGAGCCGCCGAAGCAGCTTCAGGTGCGCCTGCTCAATCTCCTGTACTTCGATCCGCTCCAGCAACCGGCACAGCGTATCGTGATGCGGCAAACTTTCCAGTTCGGGAAACAACGCCTTTAGATTCTCGTACAGCACAGGACGGCTCATCTCGCGTCCGGCTTCCCGCCGCGACGCATATTGAAACACAAACGCCAGTATCCCGTACAGCATCAGCACGGTGAGCTTGTGCTTGACTTTGTTGGGATGGCGCGGATCCTCGATCTTCCCCAGGTCATGCAGCAGCCCCGGCAGCAGTTGCCGGAATACGTTCAGGGTTCCCTCCACCGCCTGCTGTCTTCCCGCCTTTTCCTCTTCCGGCGTCTTCCATATGCTGTTGCGATTCGGAAGCGTTGCTTTACGCGGCATGGCTATGCCCTGCTTCTGCTGACGGACTCGGAGCATCTTCTGGCTTCTTCTTTTGGCTTTGCGGCGTAACTGGGCTGCGGACACCGGTTTACTCATCCCGCTCACCCCCGGATACGGGCAGCGAACACAGCTGCGCTCGAAAATCCCGCCGCAGCGGATAGACAAAGATGCGTTTCCGGCTTAGCGCATGCTCGTGTGTTCGGTCCATGCGCCCCCGTCCGGCGGTAAGACCAAGATCGATCCAATTGGCCGCCCGGTAACACGTCCCTGCGTAATGCGCCGTGTCCACGAATGTCTCCAGCAGTACGGGTGCATAGCCGTATCGCTCCTGCCAATCGACGACGATTTGGCATGATGCTATCGCCAGCGCTTTGCTCGCCAGGTTCTTGATCTTCACCCATGGAAAGATGAGAAACCGAGTATTGTTCACGACCAGATGCAAACGCTGGCTGCGGTCTTCCCTGCTCCAGCCAATCCAGTTGTCGCGTTCAGCCAAGGCCCATGCCGACGCAGAAAACAGCAGACATCCGAGCCGACGCTTCGGTTCGGCGCTTGACCAGATAAAGTAGCGCTGATGGGCGCCAAACGGGCGTTTGTAGCCCAGCATGTGGTAACGTTCAATGAAACTGTTCCAAAGGCGAACATCGGCTTGGTCTTGAACGGGTTCCAAAGCGATTGGGGCATATTGAGATACAGTGCCGGAAAGAACTGCTTGCTCCTGAAGTTCATCACTTTGCGCGAAAGGAACATAAGGATTACGAACGACCGTCTTCCGCTTTGCCGGAAGAACAATCTCACCCTTGGCTTCCAACTTCTCAAGCAATGCCATACAGGCATCTCGCTTATACTTTCCGTTAGGAGCGAACCATTCAAGCCCCTCACAGATGGTATGTGCCAACTCTGTTCGGGTTAAGTGCTTGAACCGGCGTACGATGTACTTGATATCTTCCAACTCTTGCTTGGTAAATATCCGTCCAGCTAACAGCTCCGAGTCCTGAGTCATAAAGATTTCGCCCCCCCCCACAGGTTCCCACACTATTATCGCATAGTGTTTTTGCCTTGTCCAGCACGGGATTGCGAAAAAGTTTTTTCGACGATCTATGAAAACCCGCGTCAAATGTTACATCTCAGTTTCATGCGTCAGTACTGATGCGCTGCCGAAAATGAACCCCCGGACTATGAATAATTCCTCCGTAATTCCTACAACAATAACAGGGAGCAAGAAAAGCGCCTTTTATTTGCCGAAAAAACAGGAATCAAGTGGTAAACGGCAAAAGAAAAAATAAGGCCACTGTGTTCCAAGCCACAAGCACGCAAACTAAGGACGTAAAAAAAGAACCCGGTTCTCCCAAAACGTGAAAGAACACGGGCTTCTCAAAACGGATCAGAAACTCAGAAACCGGATGCGCCTTAACAAAACGTCTTAAAACGTCCTCCTGATGCCAATATCAAGGAGATACGACCGCGGCGTTAACGGAGCGCCGGACGAAGTCGGCGACCTCCCGGGCATCGGCCAGCCGCAGGGCCTGCTGCGCCATAACGGCCATCTCCGCCCTGGACAGGCTGCGGATCAGACTGCGGGCAGGAAGGATGGACGCGGCGCTCATGCTGAACTCGTCCAGCCCCAAACCGAGCAGCAGCGGAACGGCCAGGCGGTCTCCGGCCATTTCCCCGCACATGCCCACCCATTTGCCGTGGGCGTGCGCGGCGTCAATCACTCCCGCGATCAGCCTAAGCACCGCCGGATTGAACGGCTGGTATAGATGCGAGACCCGGCCGTTCATCCGGTCGGCCGCCATCGTATACTGGATCAGGTCGTTGGTTCCAATGCTGAAAAAATCGACTTCCGGCGCAAAAAGATCGGCCATCACCGCAACCGACGGAATCTCGACCATCATCCCGACACTGACGTTATCCGAAACCTCTGCCCCTTCAGCAAGAAGCTTCCTTTTCTCTTCCGCCAGCATTTGCTTGGCCCGCCGCAGCTCCTCCAGAGCGGCGATCATCGGAAACATGATGTGCAGCCGGCCATACACGCTCGCCCGCAGCAGAGCCCGCAGTTGGGTACGAAACAGCTCCTCCCCCGCGCTATCTAGGCACAGGCGGATCGCCCGGAAGCCGAGAAACGGATTGTCCTCCCGCGGCAGATTCAGACAAGGCGCCTCCTTATCGCCGCCGATATCGATCGTGCGCACGACGACCGGCTTTCCGGCCATCGTCTCCAGCACCTGGCGGTAAGCCGAAAATTGCTCTTCTTCGGACGGAGCGTCGGCGCGCCCCATATACAGAAATTCCGTACGGAACAGACCGATGCCTTCGCCGCCGCATTCAATGACCTCGTCGGCGTCGGCTGGACTGCCGATATTTCCGGCCAGCAGCACCCGCTGCCCGTCGCCGGTGACGGTAGGCTGCCCGACGAGCAAAGCCCATTCCCGTTTCTTTTGCGCTTCTTCCCTCCGTCTGTCTTCATACTCCGCGACAAGCTCGCGCGAAGGATTCACCAGCAGGACGCCTTCATGGCCGTCGAGGATCAACAGATCGTTGTGCCGGACAGACTCCATCACGTCCGCGCTTCCGACGATTGCCGGAATCCCCATGGATCGGGCCATGATCGCCGAATGAGAGGTGCGACTGCCGGCGCTGATCGTGAATCCCTTCACAAAAGTCCGGTTCAACCGGGCCGTATCGGAAGGCGTCAGGTCATGCGCGACAATGATGACCTCCTCCGTGATCCCGCCGAGATCCTGGAACGGTTCGCCGGATAAGGCAGCCAGCACCCGCCGCGTTACGTCGCGGATGTCCGCGGCACGTTCCCGCAGATATTCCGTGCCCAGCGCTTCGAACGCCGCGGCGATTTCCCGCGCCGTTTCCCGCAGGGCGAATTCAGCCGTCACCGCTTCATTGCGGATCTTGTCCCTGACCGGGCCGAGCAGCTCCGGGTCTTGAAGGACAAGCAAATGCGCTTCAAATATTTTAGCTTCTTCCTCTCCAAGTTCAGCGGCGGTATGCTCACGGATTTCCTCAAGCTCCCGGCTGCTTTGGGCTACGGCGGCTTCCAGACGTTCCAATTCCGCTTCCGCGCCAAGCGCGCTTTCCTTCTCGATCACCGGCTCATGGCTTTCCATCACATAGGCCTTCGCTATCGCAATGCCCGGCGAAGCGGGAATGCCTCGCACCATCTTCACGCTCATTGGCCAAGCCCCTCCCGGATGATAACTCCGCGCAAAGCGGCGATCGCTTCCTCTTCATCTTCCCCGGAGCTCGTGATCGTGAAGCGATGCCCATATTCAATACCCAGCGACATGACGCCGACGATGGACTTCAGATTGACGGTCTTCCCATCGTATTCCAGCCGGATGTCCGATTTGAATTTGCTCGCGTGCTGCACCAGAACCGATGCCGGGCGGGCATGGATGCCGGACTCCTCCGTCACTACAAACGTCTCGTTCACCATGATCCGCCACCCTGCCTTTTCACCGCTGCCGCCAGCGTCTTAAATCGGTCGGCCGCATGCCGGACCGTAAAACCGTACTCTTCGAGCAAAACCTCCGCCGGCGCGGACGCCCCGAAATGATCCAGCGCAAGCACATCCCCTTGCTCCCCTATATACTCTCTCCAGCCAAGCGGCGAACCGAGTTCAATCGCTAGCCGCGCCTTCAGCAAAGACGGCAGCACGCTTTCCTTGTACTCGGCGCTCTGGCGCTCGAAACGGTCCCAGCTCGGCATGCTGACCACCGATACCTTGATCCCCTCTTCCGCCAGCTTTGCCTGTACGGCCAGCGCCAGGGCAACCTCCGAGCCGGTCGCCAGCAATAAACCTTCCGCCTCGCCCTGCGCAGGCGAAAGGACATATGCGCCCCTCGCCACGCCTTCGTAAGCCGCTTCCCGGGAAATGGGCAGCGTCGGCAGGCTCTGGCGGGACAGCACGAGCGCCGTCGGCGTATCTTCGCTCTCCAGCGCAAGCCGCCAAGCCGCGGCGGTCTCCATCGCATCCGCCGGACGGATCAAGGACAATCCTGGCATCGCTCGCAGCGAAGCCAACTGCTCGATCGGCTCGTGGGTCGGCCCGTCTTCCCCGACCGCCACGCTGTCATGCGTAAATACGTAGATGACCGGAAGCTTCATCAACGCCGCCAGGCGAATCGCCGGACGCAGATAGTCCGAGAATACAAAGAACGTCGCTCCGTACACCTTCACGCCTCCATGCAGCGCCATGCCGTTCATCATCGCTCCCATGGCGAACTCGCGTACGCCGAAGCAGATGTTCCGCGCGGCGTAATCGCGGCGGCTGAAATTGCCTTCGCTGGCAAGCAGCGTTTTGTTGGAGCTTGCCAGATCGGCCGAGCCACCGATCAATTGCGGGATGGCCTGCGCCGCCGCGTTCAGCGTCTTGCCGGAAGCATCGCGCGTCGCCATCATCTGGCCGGTCGCGAACGAAGGCAAGCCCACATCCCAGCCTTCCGGAAGCTGCCCGGATACGGCGGCGGCAAACCGCGCAGCCTCTTCCGGGAACTTGTGCCGATAGCTGTTCCACAGATCATTCCAGGCGGCTTCCCGCTCCCGTCCGCGCTGCGCCAACCGTGCAAAGTGCGCCTTGACCTCATCCGGCACATAAAACGGCTCGCGGTAATGCCAACCATAGGCGGCCTTGGCGGCCGACGCCTCCTCCGTTCCCAGCGGAGCGCCGTGGCAGGCCGACGTCCCGCCCTTGTTCGGCGCGCCGAAGCCGATGACCGTCTTCACTTCGATCAAGGTCGGCCGTTCGGTATCGGCTTTGGCTGCGGCAATCGCCCGGCGGATCGCCGCAAGATCGTTCCCGTCTTCCACGCGCAGCGTCTGCCATCCGTAAGCCTGGAACCGCTCCAGGACATTTTCCGAAAAAGACAGGTCAAGATCGCCGTCGAGCGAAATATCGTTGGAATCGTACAGCACAATCAGCCGCCCTAGTCCCAAATGTCCGGCGAGTGACGCCGCTTCCGCGGACACGCCTTCCATCAGGTCGCCGTCGCCGCAAATGCTGTAGGTGTAATGGTCTACAAGCGGGTAACCTTCCTTATTATAGATGGAAGCCAAATACCGTTCGGCCATGGCCATTCCCGCCGCCATCGCGATGCCCTGACCCAGCGGGCCGGTCGTCGCGTCCACTCCGGGCGTATGGCCGAACTCGGGATGCCCCGGCGTTCGGCTGCCCCACTGCCGGAAGCTTCGCAAATCTTCCAAGGTCAGCCCGTAGCCGAACAGATGCAGCAGACTGTACAGCAGCGGCGATCCGTGTCCGGCGGATAATACGAACCGATCGCGGTTGAACCATCCCGGATTGTCAGGATTATGGCTCAGCTCACCGGCCCACAGCGCGTAGGCCATGGGCGCAGCGCCCATCGGCATGCCCGGATGGCCGGATTTCGCCCGCTCGACCATATCGATGGACAAAGTGCGGATCGTATTCACCGCCAGCATTTCGATACTGTTTGCAGCAGAATCAGTATTCATAAGGTTTTCTCCCTCTTTCTTTATTCGGATCGGGCGGAACGCTCGTAATTTGACACCTTGTCAATCCGCCGTTGATGGCGTCCGCCTTCAAACTCCGTCTCTATCCAGGTCTTCACGATTTCTCTTGCCAATCCGGGCCCGATAACCCGCTCACCCAAAGCCAGCATGTTGCTGTCGTTATGGAGCCGCGTCGCCTTCGCGCTGAACACGTCATGCGCGAGCGCGCAGCGAATGCCGGGCACCTTGTTGGCCGCGATCGACATGCCGATTCCCGTTCCGCAAATCAGAATTCCCCGCTCCGCTTCTCCGTTGGCGACCATCGCCGCCGCCCGAATCGCATAGTCGGGGTAATCCACCGCATCTTGGGTATCGCAACCGAGGTCGACGACTTCCGCGTTCATTTCCCGCAGCAGGGACGCAAGCTCCCTTTTCAGCATCAATCCGCCGTGGTCATTGGCTATGACAACCTTCATCGCAACAGTCTCACCCTCCTTTCCTCATTTTCATCATATCATTGTGAAAATTACGAATGTACGCGTTTTCATCCCAATTTATCGCCCGCGCCATGTGCATCATTGGGATGCGCCGCTTTCGGCTGCACAAGGCATCCTCGCCCGGCCGCGCGCCGTACCGGGTGCAGCCCATCCAAAATTCGCGACCAGCGTGTAGCGGTCACATCCCTTTCGGCAAAGCCGCGTTGTCCATGGCGGCTCTGAAACGGGCGGCATTGTGCCCGATGCCTTCGCTGTTGTACAGAGCGGAACCGGCGACGATCACATCGGCGCCCGCTTGGACAACCTTACCGACATTGGACAGCTTGATGCCTCCGTCCACCTCTATATCCACACTCACGCCCAGCGCATCGATCGTTTTCCGCACCGCCCTGATCTTCTCCAGAACAGCAGGGATGAAGCTTTGCCCGCCAAACCCTGGATTTACGCTCATCATCAGCACCATGTCGATCTCTCCAATCACGTAATCCAGCACGTCCGGCGGTGTCGCCGGACTGAGAGCGACGCCGCTTTTGACGCCGGAAGCCTTAATTTCCTGAATGGTCCGGTGCAAATGGCGGCACGCCTCCGCTTGAACCGTAATGATATCGGCGCCTGCAGCGGCAAAACGGGCGATGTACCGCTGCGGCTCCTCGATCATCAAGTGCACGTCGAAAGCCAGATTGGTATAGGGGCGGACGGATGCGATGATGTCCGGCCCCAGCGTAATATTCGGCACAAACGCTCCGTCCATCACATCGATATGAATCATATCGGCTCCTGCCTTGTCGGCCGCCTCAATCTCGCTGCCAAGCTTGGAGAAATCCGCCGCAAGAATCGATGGCGCCAGCTTCGGCTTATTCATCGGTTTTCTCCTTTCGTCCCCTGCTTTTTTAGCGCCGTCCGACGAACGATTTTGAAGATGGCATAGATAAAAACGACGCAGCTTGCCGGGAATTGATATTTAAGCAAAAGTCCGCTAATATACCTGCCGTGCGGTCCCAAAATATAGTCCAGGAAGCTTTCCACCATACAATCACCCGCTTCCGCTAAATTGAAGACCCTGCTTTAAGAAACGGGGGTTAGAACAACCTTGATCGCCTCGCCGTTTCTCATCAGCTTAAACGCTTCAGCCCATTCCGTTATAGGGAATTTGTGCGTCACCAGCGCTTTCGCGTTGACGCGCTGTTCGTTCATAAGCCGCAGGGAAGGCTCCCAATCGAACGGATTCTGGCTGCGGCAGCCGATGACGCTGATTTCCTTCTGGATAATTTTCTCAAAATCAACCGGAATTTCCGGCGATGCGAATATGCCCACCTGCACATAACGCCCTTGTTTGGCCAGAACGTCCAGTCCCATCGCAACAGCCGGCACCGCGCCGGTGCATTCCAGCACAACATCCGCGCCGTATCCGTTCGTCAGCCCGTTAGCCAGCTCCTTTAAGTCCTCGTTTTGGATGTTCACAGCATAGTCGATCCCCAGTTCAAGCGCCTTTTCGAGACGGACCTTATCTTTGCTGAGCCCGGTAATGATCACAGTTGCGCCCAGGCTTTTGGCGATCTGCGCCGTCAAGAGCCCGATCGGTCCCGGGCCTAGCACCACAACGACCTCGCCTTCCTTAATGCCGGCCTTGGAAACGGCATGATGCGCGCAAGCAAGAGGCTCGGTCAGGGCAGCCGACAAATAATCCACGTTGTCCGGCAGCTTATGCACGCTTTCTTTGCGGGCGACGACATATTTGGCGAAACCTCCGTTTTGCTGGGTTCCCAGCCCTCTGCGGCTTGCGCACAGATTGTATTGCCGTGATTTACAATACCTGCACTCCCCGCAAATGAAAAAGGTCGTTTCCGAAGTGACGCGGTCCCCGACCTGGATTCCCTCTACGTTCGCTCCCACCTCTACCACCTGGCCGGAAAACTCATGGCCCAGGGTAACGGGCGCCTTGACTTTATACTTGCCTTCATAGGTATGCAGATCCGTTCCGCACACGCCGGCATACTTCACCTCAATTTTGACCTGATCCGGCCCGATCTGCGGTTCCTCGACCTCCATGACCTCCAGGTTTCCAAATCCAAGCTCCTTTTTAACCAATGCTTTCATCTTCGCCCCTCCAATTTGTATCTATTTATTTGGTGGTGCGCCGCTGCCTGCATAAGGTATAATGAGGAAGAATAAGCGCGGATGTAAGGATCGGTTTTCCGCGTTTATTCGGCAGCTTTGCAGCCCCCAAAAAAGGTCATAAACGGCCCGTTTCCCGTCTGTTCGGGGTGAGCTTATTTGAAAAACAGGCCGTTTGTTGTCCAAGCCATCCGGATGCAAAGACTGTTGTTTCACACGGGCTAATATAAGTGCCAGCTTATATTAGCTCTGGAATGCAGTTGTTTGCCGCCCTTAGTTAAACAAGGCAAACACTTTATATATGACGTAGTTGATCAGATTCCCGCTCTGGTCGATACTGGAGATTTGCGTTGTTCCCTCAGGCATGTTGAAATGGGCATCTATCGCCATTTGCGTATTCAGCGGCGCCAGGTCGGTCGCCATATATAGCGACAAGGCGATGAGCACGGTCCCGGCAATCACCGAGTGGATGATGTTGCCTTTGGCCGCGCCGACGATGAAGGCTACAATGAACGGAATCGTGGCCAGATCAACGAAAGGCAGCACCTTGTTGCCGGGCAGGAACACCGCCAGCGCAACAGTAATCGGAACCAGAATCAGCGCGGTGGCAATGACCGACGGATGGCCGATGGCCACTGCGGCGTCAAGCCCGATGTACACGTTGTCGGCGCCGAACTTGCGTTTGAGGAAATCGCGGGCCGATTCGGAGATCGGCATCAGACCTTCCATCAAGATTTTGACCATCCGCGGCATCAGGAACATCACGCCGCCCATCGCCATACCGACCTTGATCACCTCGCCCGCGTTGTACCCGGCCAAAATGCCAAGCGCGATCCCCAGCACCAGCCCCATGAAAATCGGTTCTCCAAAGACGCCAAAGCGCTTTTGAATGCTTTCCGGATCGGCATGCAGCTTGCTCACTCCCGGAATTTTCTGAATCAGCTTCACCAGCGGAATGCCGAGCGGCGCATAAGATACGGTGCTGCCCGTCGGCACGGAAATGCCGGGCAAATCGAAATAGCTCTCCAGCATCGGCGCGGTCCAGTCGGCAATTTTGAGCACGATAATCTGGAAAATGATCGCAGCCAGCAAGCCTAAAACGACGCTTTGGGTAAGCGCATACACACAAGCGCCTGTAAAAGTGAAATGCCAGAAGTTCCAAATATCGACGTTCATCGTCTTGGTCGTTTTCGTCACCAGCATGATCACGTTGACCAATAGCCCTGCCGGGATAATGAACGGCGCGATCGGCGAAGCCCACGAGATGGAAGCCGAACCGGGCCAGCCGACATCGATCACGTTGAGCTGGATGCCAAACCGCTCGACCATCCCGTTCGCCGCCGGTCCAAGATTATTAACCAGCAAATCCACGACCAGAGAGATGCCGATAAACCCTACGCCGATCGTCAGACCGGAACGGAAAGCCTTGCCCGGCTTCTGCCCGAAGATTATCCCCAGAATAAAGATCGCCACCGGCAAAATGACGGTCGGACCTAAATCCAAAAATGAGCGTAAAGCGCCAACCATATCTTGCATTCCAATCCCCCCAAAATGTAAAAATGTATTATTTCAACAGTTCCTGTAAAATTTTGGCTTTGACTTCATCGATGCCGATCCCGGTCAGAAACGCTCTTGCGTTGATGACCGGAAATGGATATTCTTTGTTGGCGATGGTCGTGCTGACGAGCAGGTCCGCACCTTCAGCCAGCGAGGGCACTTCGGTAATTTTGCACTGCACTAAATTGGCCTCGATATGGTTGGCCTTGCACAATTCCTTGAGCGCTTCAGTGACGATGGTTGAGGTGGCGATGCCCGCCCCGCAGGCGACCAGAATGGTCTTTTTAGTCATATGATTCGACCTCCTTGATTTCTTCAGGCTGCAATTTGTCGTTCATCAATGCTTTGACGGCGGCGGCGCTCTCCCCATGGCGAAGCGCATCAAGCATCCGTCCGTCCTGGATAATTTGCATCAGGCGCGTCAGCAGCCTAAGCTGGGATTTCTTCTGGTCCATGGCCAGCATAAATACGATCTCCACCGGGGTCGTCGCGCTCTCTTCGCCCATGATGCCGAACTCCACCGGCCGCTTTAAAATGCCGATGCTGATCGCCTTGCGGTTCACATGCTCGATATCGGTATGGGGAATGGCGACGGAGCAGGACACGGTCGGAAGCCCGGTGGGAAAGGTCTGCTCGCGTTCGATGATCGCCCGGATGTAGCTCTCCTTCACAACACCGTGGGCCAGCAGATTGCCGGCCATTTCGCTTAACACTTCTTCCTTGCTGTCTCCCTCCAAGCCAAGCAAAATGAAAGATTCCTCAAGCCATTCGGTACTCATGTACGATCCCTCTCTCTTCATCTATGGAAAATGCGGCGGCGATTTCGTGGATTTTCTCGGGCGTATCCGCTTCAATCAAGGCCATCACCTCCTCTTGGTTACCGGCAAGCTTCATCAGTTGGTTCAAGGAGCGCAGATGCCGGTACTTATCCTTGGCGGCAATGACCACAATGACATGGATCATGTACCCTTCCGCGTAACATACCGGTTCCTCCAGACGCAGCAGGCTCATGGACACTTCATGGACTCCGCATTCGGGATCGGCGTGCGGGATGGCCACTTGATGGCCGATGATAATGTAAGGATCCCTGCTCTCACTGGCTTCCAACATAGCCTGCACATAGCCCGCAGTGATGCTGCCGCGGCGAAGCAGCGGCTCCGCGGCCATACGGACGGCTTCCTCCCAAGATTTTGCGCATCTGGCCAGCGTGATCGTATCTGGAACAATTAGATCGCTTAAGTCCGGCATCTCCGGGGCCATAAAGGGGTTGTTCCTTAGCTCGCGTTCAGGCATGAGATACTGCTTAAGCTCCAGGAGCAGCGACTGGCTGTTTTGGATAACGGCATATTTTCCGATGATCTCCATGATTCTGTCCATGTTGAACTCGGAAGGAACATAACCGTGGAGCTCCTCCATCACCTGCTTGCGCAGTCTGTATCTGTCCTCCTTCCCGAGAAATGTCTTAATGAGAAACAGCTTCTTGTCGGTCGGCAAATAAACGGTGGAGAACACGACATCGTACTCCAGCGCGTAATTGTGGAACTCGCGGACGGACAGCGCATCGAAAAAGACGAATTCCGGGAACAGTTCGCGCAAAGTGCTCTCCAATAGCCTGGAGACACACACGCCCTTGGGGCAAACGACAAGCGCCCTGATCTTCTGCCGAATGCTGTCCCCCTGCCTTGTGCACCAGCCGCCGATCAGCATCGTCAAATAAGTCGTTTCGCTCTCCGGTATTTCGGCGCCAATCAGTTCCACGAGAGGGCCGCAAGATTTTTTGACCAGATGATGCAGTTCCTTGAACTCCTTGCTGACCGATTCCTGCAGCGGATTCGTAATGGAGAGACGGTATTTGATCCGGTAATAGGCCGGCTTCAGGTGCAGCAAAATTTTGTTGTGCAACTGCTCCTTGTCCTGCAGCGTGACACAGGCGTTACGCTCGAACTGGGACAGCATCTCGGACAACGCCCGGTTTAGCTCCGGCAACGTATCGTCGGACAAATAATCGGTGGAAGAGATATTGGTCGTAAGCAGATGCAGCGTAATGAACATTCTCTCTTCCATCGGAATGGGCTCAAGCTCGCTGAGCAGTTCCTCCACGGCCCTGTACTCCTTGGTATCGGACAGTTCATCATAGTGAATATGGAACCCCTCGACAACTCGCCCCTGCTTCACTCTTCTGAGCAGCAACAGCAAAATATAGGGCATGGACTCCAGCTTTTCGTCGGTGAATTTCAGGTTCAGCTTGCTTTCCACCGCTTCGATTTTGCGGCGAAGGGCGGCGACTTGAGAAGGAGCGGCTCCGGCAAGCTCCCTGAGCCAGTTCTCTCCGCCATACGTTTCCAGCGTTTTGTGGACGATGTCGATCAGGGCCTGCCGCTGGTTAAACTCATTTCCCTCGATGTAGTAGCCGTGCATTCTGGAGTATTTGATCTCCAAATGCAGCGGGCTTATGGCATCCTGCGCATTTTTCAAGTCGCGGAGAATCGTATTTTTGCTCACACCGAGAGCATGCGTAAAATGAAACAGCGACAATTCTTCGTTTTTGCTCAGCATCATCAAAATAATCAGATTGGCGCGTTCTTCCGCGGACAAATTGTAGTTGCCCTTCGTGTTCCGCTCCCGGTCCATCGACAGCGCGGTAAACAGCGCCTTGCCGATCAGAAATTGCCCGGTCCTGCTTCTCTTGATTTCCGGCAAATAATTGGCTTTGAGCCAATCATTGATTTTGCTCAGGCTGTACTCCACCTGCCTTCGGCTTAAGCTGTACTTATGCTCCAGATCCTTGTTCTTGATTCCGGGATTGGTCAACAGCTCACGCAACAGTTGACTGCTTCTCGCATCAAGCTCCATATTCTCCTCCTTTCTCCAAGTAGCTGGTGGTGGAATCAGCCTCTTTCGCCCAAAATCATCTTATCATCCCGCATCCGGAAAATGTACGCGTTTTCATCCCAATTTCTAGCATGCGAATTGTACAACATTGTGATTTTCCTCGCTCCCTTATAGAAGGACAATAAGCAAGCAAAAAAAAGACACCGCCATCGGTGTCTTTAGCTCCAAATCGATAATCTGGAAACGTGTTTACTTTTTCTTCTTGCGCACAAACGCAGCGGTGGCGTTCCCGCCGCTCTTGCCCTTGCCTCCGCCCCGCTTGCGGCTTGGGGCGGCATCCCCGGCGCCCTCGTCGCGGGCGCCGATGAAGATCCCGCTCGCGGACGTCTTCTTCCGCCGCGAGCTCTTGCCCTCGCCGGTGCGGTAACCAGGGCCGGCATCGCGGGCGACGGCGACCGTCCCGGAGGCATAGCCTCCCTTGCCGGAGCCGAAGCCAAACATCGGCGCCGGCGCGCTCGCCGCGGCGCCGGTGTCCTCGCCCGCGCTGCTGTCGGCGCGGGCCTCAGCGCGGCCAAGCGCGATGCCGCCGCTGCCTTTGGCAGCGCCGCCGCGCTTGCCGCGCTTCCCGCCGGGGGTGCCCACCCCGGCGTCCTCATCGGCGGCGACGAAGTCCGCCGCCGCTGCTCGGCCGGGCTTGCCGGCTCCGCGGCCGCCCTTGCCTTTGCCGCCGCCGGCTTTGCCACGGCCGACGTCCTTGCCCTTGGCGGCCTTGTTGCCCCGGCCGCCGCCCCAGCCGCCGCGCCCGCCGGCGAAATCCCCGCGCTGCCGCGGCTTCATGTCGACCATCTCAAAATCAATCGTATGGTCGTCCATATTCACGCGGGCCACGCGGATTTTCACTTCGTCGCCGATCCGATAGATCTTCGACGTCCGTTCCCCGATCAGCGCCATATGCTGCTCGTGGAAATGGTAATAGTCATCCGTCATCGCACTAAGCCGGATCAGCCCTTCCACCGTGTTCTCCAGCTCGACAAACATGCCAAAGCTGGTTACGCTGCTGATAATGCCGGTGAATTCTTCCCCGACCTTGTCCAGCATGAACTCCGCTTTCTTCAGCTGTTCCGTATCGCGCTCCGCCTCCACGGCGATGCGCTCCCGCTCGGACGATTGCTGCGCGATATCCTGCATGCGGCTGGCCAAATACTCCATGCGCGCTTCGCTCAGCGTCCCGCCGCTTTCGATGACCTCGCGGATAACCCGGTGGATCACCAAGTCCGGATAGCGCCGGATCGGCGACGTGAAGTGCGTATAGAACTCTGCCGCCAGCCCAAAATGCCCGGTGCTTTCCGCATCATACTTCGCCTGCTTCATCGAACGCAGCATCATCGTGCTGATGACCGTCTGCTCCTTCGTGCCCTGAATATCCTCGAGCAGCGTTTGCAACGCGCGCGGATGCACCTTGTTGCCTTTGCTGCCTTTGACCGTATAGCCGAAGTTGGCGACAAACGCCAGGAAGTTCATTAACTTCTCCTGATCCGGATCCTCATGGATCCGATAAATAAACGGCACCTTCAGCCAATAAAAATGCTCCGCCACCGTTTCGTTCGCGGCCAGCATGAATTCCTCGATGATCTGTTCCGCGATCGAACGCTCGCGCTTCACGATATCCACCGGTTTCCCGTTCTCATCAACGATCACCTTCGATTCCACGAAGTCGAAGTCGACCGCCCCGCGCCTCATGCGGTTCGCCCGCAGCTTCAGCGCCAGCTCCTTCATTAGCTGGAACGTCTCAACGAGATCCGCATACCGTGCCGTAACTTCAAGATCTTCCTCCTCCAGGATCTTGCGCACATTCGTGTAAGTCATTCGCTCCTTCGTACGGATCACGCTGGTGAAAATATCGTGCTTCACGACCTTCATCTGCTCGTTAAATTCCATCTCACAGGACAACGTGAACCGGTCCACCTTCGGATTCAACGAGCATATCCCATTGGACAACCGGTGCGGCAGCATCGGAATAACGCGGTCTACCAAGTACACACTGCAGCCGCGGTTATAGGCTTCCTGATCGAGCTTTGAATTCTCCCGCACGTAATACCCAACGTCGGCGATATGCACGCCCAGCTTAATATTCCCGTTGGGCAGGCGCTCTACGTTTACGGCATCATCCAGGTCCTTCGCATCCTCACCGTCGATCGTCACGATCACCTTGTCGCGTAAGTCCCGCCGTCCTTGGCGGACGATCTCCGCCTCGTCGATCACGTCGGGAACTTCCTGCGCCTCTGCCATCACGTCATCCGGAAAAGCCTCCGGCAACTGATGCTTGCGGATGATCGACAAAATGTCGACGCCCGGGTCATCCTTGTGACCTAAAATCTCGATGACCCGACCAACCGCCGCAGACCGTCCCTCGGGATACTCCACGATTTCGGCCACGACCTTCTCGCCGTCAACTGCAGCGCCAAAGCCTTCCCGCGGGATAAACAGATCCTTGTTGATCCGTTTATCGTCCGGGATCACAAAGCCAAACGATTCGTTGTTCTGGAAGACGCCTACCACCTGCGTGATGGCCCGGTGCACGATGCGTACGACCTCACCTTCCAGCTTGCCGCCGCCCGCGCTCTTCGAGCTGACGCGCACCAGCACCGTATCGCCGTTCATCGCGCTCTTCAAATCATTAGCATGAATGTAGACGTCCGGATGATCGCGATCCTCTGGGATCAGAAATGCAAAGCCTTTGGGATGAGCCTGCAAGCGCCCGCGCACCAAATCCATTCGTTCCGGAACCCCGTAGCGATGAGTGCGGGTAAGAATAATTTGTCCATTTTGCTCTAACCGGTTGAGCATTTTCAGAAATTCTTTAAAATCGGCGGCATCGGTGATCCCAAAATGCTCCTCCAACTCCTGGTACGTCATCGGTTTATATGCCGTTTCCCGCATAAAAGCGAGCAGTTCCTCTTCCGTAATTACTTTCAAATGATTTCACCTCAAACCCGGCTCGTCCCGCAGGGGCCGGGGTGTTATTTTGCATGATGATTCCATGATCTTCCTCACGGTGTATATCCCCTAGTATACACGAAATTCGGGTTTGGCATCCGTTTTCGCCCGGGATTGGGTGAAATCACTTGATTTTCATGAAAAAGCCTTCATTTTATGAAAAAATAACCGACATTATAAAGTAGGAATTCCATGAATTAGGAGAGGGAGAGGGTATGGAGAATTATCGAATTCTGCAACGACGTAATAAATTATTCGTCAAAATTATATGGGGAATGGTCGCCCTTGGCGTCCTGACCGACATCATGATCCAGGTGGACAGCAAAGTTCTATATACCTTGATCATCGTCGGCGGAATTTGTTGCTCCATCGCAACCTACATGACTTACGCCAACAAAGGAACCCGCTACGTCATGTTTGTCATTCCCGTGATCACCTCATTGTTGACTTTTCTGCTGATCTATCATGATCCCGATCCGATCGTCAGCACGTATTTGCTCGTCTACGTATCTATCGGCATCATGACGTTGTATTCGAACTACAAGCCGATCATTCTATCTGGCTTATTGGGGATGGGGATCACGATTTATTTCTTCAACGTTCCCTTCTACCACGATAAATTATTCCCCCGCGAGTCGTTGAGCTATCTGCTGCTGTTCCTGGCATTTCTGACAGTTGCTTTAGCTTTTGCTGCCCGGTTCAGCGAACGTCTGCAGAAGGATGTATTATCTCAGCAGCAGGATACGATGGAGGCAAAACGCCGCAGTGACGAGCTGCTTTCGAAACTGCAAGCTTCACTGGACGTGCTGGGACGTCTAAGCACTCAGTTGCGGGAGAACGTAACCGTCACGGGGTCCATCTCCAAAGAAATTACGACGACCTTTGGCAGCGTCTCCTCGACCTTGGAACGGCAGACGCTGGGGCTGCAATCTACAACCCAATCGGTGCAGGAGGTTGGCGGAGCCGTAGAGGTGACAGCCGAGATCTCAGCCCGGCTTCAAGAGCTGTCATCAGACATGCTGCATAATACAGAAGCCGCCGGAGCGAAGATGAACGCCTTATCCGTACATATTCAACATTTGCAGCAAATCATTACCGACACCGTCACCCAAATGCAGAAGCTTCGGGACCAAAATGAGCAAGTCAGCCAAATTGTCGATACGATCCATGGTATCTCTGCGCAAACAAACCTGCTGGCGATGAATGCCGCAATTGAAGCCGCTCATGCCGGAGAGCATGGCAAAGGCTTCGCCGTGGTCTCCTCGGAAATCCGCAAGCTTGCCGAGAACTCACAGCAGGCCACCCAGCGGATTAACGATATTCTGGCGGACGTCATTGAGCAAATCAACAACGTTGCTGAACAGATCACACTTGGCTCCACTGCGGTTCATTCCGGGCAGGAAGAAGCCCAAGAAGTCCAAAGCTACATGGGCAAAGTGTCTGACAATGCCCGCACGGTGAATGAGCACTCTGGCGAAGTCGATCGCTCGGTACGGCAGATGCAGGACCAGTACACCAGCATTATGACAGAAATTATGGAGCTAGCTGAGAGCACCGAGCACAACATGAGCGCCGCGCAGCAAATTCTGGCGGGCATCGAAGCGCAGGACAGCAAAATTCACGAGATCGTGAGACACTATCAAGATCTCGACAACTTGATTCTCACCCTATCGGCGACGGCCGCAGGGGATACGACGCAGGACATCACTCCTCAACCAGCAACGGTGTCGTCCGGGTCCACTTCAGAATCACACGAACCTTCTTCGAGTTCGACCAACCCGGAAGCGAAGACGATTCAAGATCAAGAGACTTCCGTTCCGGCGGAACCTACCAAAGAGCCTGTCTCAGTCGGCTAGCAAAGAATCACACAAAAAAAGGCTTGCCTGAGGCAAGCCTTTCCCTTTATTGCATTATGTAGATAAAACCGTGTCCAGACTTAAGGACTTGATCGTTTCCAAATACCAATCATAACGCTCCGGATGCTCATAGAACTCTGCCGCATGAATAATGGCCGGTATAACGTCGTCTCCTTTATAGAATTGGCGTTCCCCAACTTGGGTCATCGGAACATGAAAAGAGATACGAAGCGCCCGGAACAAGGTGGGCTCAAGCAAGGTGACGTAATGGCGAATCCCGTTCTGCTCTGCAAACAGGACGATCGTTGCGAGCAACCGGTTCAGGTTGCGGCCGCGGTATCTCTTCAGCAGAGCGACTTTATCCACCTCGGCGATCTCCCCTGGCCCAGAGCACATGATGGCCGGATGATCGTCAAACGGCGCCAATCGGTTCAAGGGCTCGTCCGAGTGCGGGACATAGGGTTTAAACTCCACCGTTCCCACCGGCACCCCCGCCTCGTCATATACGAGGCAACGACCTAAGACGTTCTCAGCAAATTCCGGCTCAAAGCCTTTTTCCATCCAGGCCTCCATCCAAATCGAGTGGAACAAGGTTCCTTCCTCCAGCGTTTCCACCGGCTTGTACAAATTCCTTCCTCCTCTCATTGCATGTACCAAAATTGTAATATTTTTACCCCTCACAAACCACGAAAATCCTACATAATCTAACATTTATTACTAAAAAATTCCTTTCAATATTGTTACAATTCTCTTTCAGAACTCAGACCCAAGATCGTCTCACCGCATCGCCGCCCATTTACAGAACGGCATCTTTCGGGTACTTAAATTTCGTCGTTGAGGTCCTTTCTCTTGAACGTTATAGATACCCCTCTGTACCTCCGCTTTTCGCCGTTCCATCGTTCCACCGTTATCCTTCTACACTTTCCACCGCTCTATCTATTTGCTCTATCTTACCTTTGCTCTATCTTACCTTTGCTCCATCTTACTTCCGCTCCATCCTACCGTCGTTCCACCCTTCCCACCTTTATACCTTCCTCCCCTCTTTACCTGATTATCCCTTTCGTTCAGATGGGGATTTTAAGAGGTTTCCATCCTCATTTTTTTGCTGATCATCCAAAGCAAAATAATTAGGTTAAAAATGGAATTTAATTCTTGTAATAGGAACGTATGTTTGGTATAATAAGGAAAACAAGAATATATGTGCGTATATTTGATTTTAGTTTCGTTTGAAGCGGAGGGATCGGGCATGGAATTAAATATGAATACGGATCTTCACCCTATCAGCAGCCGTTTTCAAAGTGAGGCGGACTGCATCGAGGCGATCATCGCTATGAAGTGGCCTGACGGTTTCTTTTGTCCGCGCTGCGCTTATACCGAGTGCACCCGTCTGTCCTCCCGTCGCCTTCCTTTAATTGAATGTGGAAGATGCAGCTATCAAGCCTCTCCTTTGGTCGGCACGATTTTTGAAAGAACCCATCTGCCCCTTGTGAAGTGGTTTCGAGCCATCGAGTTGTTCCTGCTTCCCGACGGCATCTCGGCGCTGCGGTTGAGTCAGGTCATTGAAGTTACCTACAAGACCGCTTGGCTCATGCTGCACAAAATCCGTCATACCCTCGGCGAATGCGATGCCCGGGAACTGCTCTCTGGAGACGTGAAGGTAAACTGCGATCAGTATGCGTATGATTCGTCGCGTTATCATCCGGCTGCTCAGCCTTATGCCACCGCGGTTGTAGCCGGCTGCACGGTCACGGAGTATGGCGAGCCGGAGCGGGTGAAGATCCAGCTGATTTCGCATAAAAGAGGACAACGGGCCGACCGGCATGATCTCGCCGCGTTCATCCATGATCATATCGATGTCCATACCTCCACCGTTCAGTCGTTCCATTTGGCTTATCGGCTGTATCTGCCTTTGCGGAAAGAAGTAAGAGCGGCATGGAATTCTCTAAAGCGTACATATGTCGCCTTAGGAATAAAGCATCTTCAGGCATATTTGAATGAGTGCACCGTCCGCCGCCATCTGCGTTTGTCCGGTTCCGAGGAAGAAATGCACCAGAACATGCTGCAGATGTGCATATCCATTCCAGCTATCCCTTACCGCGAGTTGATCAACCATCACCAGAATCAGTCCATTGCGATTGCGGCTGCTGCTTAATCGAAGTGCTAGAACGGTCGGGAAATGGCAGGATGAGGTGCTATAGCTTGGGGTTAATGGAGTGTATGTAATCAGGTAGGTGGGTGGTTTGTTTCACAATGGGTGCCATTTGTACTCAATCAGCCTAAACAAGGCTCCCTTCTTTTCTCAAACAATTCGTTATCTCTGAACTCGTTCCAAGACGGCTTTTATCCATACCCTTCGGCTTGATCGTGATATCCTTACCAATCAATTTTTTGCAACTTTTCTTATAGGCCCGTATCGATTAGCCTTTTTCGCAGACAATTTTACTTCCCCACTGTGCTTGGGTTTCGGTTCCTGTTGCTATTTCTGTTTCTACTTCCGTTTCACTTTCTGTTTCTGTTGCTATTTCTGCTTCTACTTCTGTTTCACTTTCTGTTTCTGTTGCCCTATTTCTGTTCACTTTTCTGTTTCTGATTCTGTTGCACTTTCACAACAACCTGATGCAACGGGATAATCCTCAAAAAAGGCGGGCGGAGATACTATGTTGCCGGAAGGAGACACTATGTTGCCGAGGAGAGGCCGTACCGAAATGCGGGTAAAAGCTAAAAAGCCCCCGTCTCCCCATAGGAGACGAGGGCTTGCCTGACAAATTTGATTTGCTTAGTCTAGTACGATGGCCACGATGATCGACAAGATGAAGAAGCCAACCGCCAAGCCAACCGTGACTCGTTCGAGAACGAGCTCCATGCCGCGAGCTTTTGTTTTTCCGAAAAGATGTTCAGCACCCCCGGAGATGGCTCCGGAAAGACCCGCGCTCTTCCCTTTCTGCAGCAACACAACTGCGATCAAGCCGATCGAGAAAATAACGAGCAATACCTTAAGCAAAATATCCATTCAATCCACCTCCTAAGTGAGAAACATCTTTCATCTATTCCATAACTTTGATGTTTACGATACAAAAACAGCATTATTATTGTACCACAGCGTTCCCGAAATAACAACCGTTTCGTGCGTACAACCCCGTCCAACCATACACAAAGTCCCCTGTTTCTTACGAGCAGGGGACTTGCGTTAGTTAAGCCGTGATCTGAACGGCCGCCCTTCTTAACGATGAGCTTTCAGGTTGTAGAAGGATTTCAGGCCGTTGTATTGAGCCAAGTCTGCCAATTGATCTTCGATGCGAAGCAATTGGTTGTATTTCGCGATACGGTCCGTACGGGACGGAGCACCGGTTTTGATTTGGCCAGCGTTTGTTGCCACAGCGATATCGGCGATCGTGCTGTCTTCGGATTCGCCGGAACGGTGGGATACAACCGCTGTGTAACCAGCGCGTTTGGCCATTTCGATGGCGTCGAACGTTTCGGTCAACGTACCGATTTGGTTTACTTTGATCAGGATCGAGTTACCGATACCCTCTTTGATACCTTTATACAAACGTTCAGTGTTGGTT
This sequence comes from Paenibacillus sp. MB22_1, assembly GCF_047200555.1. Taxonomy (NCBI): domain Bacteria; kingdom Bacillati; phylum Bacillota; class Bacilli; order Caryophanales; family Paenibacillaceae; genus Paenibacillus; species Paenibacillus sp. MB22_1. Next base: position 1,552,707 of record NZ_JBLADV010000002.1, on the reverse strand, counting down.
ACGAACAAATCGTCACCCACGAGTTGGATCTTGCTGCCCAGTTTCTCAGTGAGCAGTTTCCAACCTTCCCAATCGTCCTCAGCGCAGCCGTCTTCGATTGTGATGATCGGATATTTTTCAACCCAAGAAGCGAGCAAGTCAACAAACTCAGCGGAAGTAAAGGATTTGCCTTCGCCTTCCAGATGGTATTTACCGTCTTTGTAAAACTCGGTGGAAGCAACGTCCATACCCAGGAATACGTCTTTACCTGGAGTATAGCCAGCTTTCGTAATAGCTTCCATGATCGAGGACAATGCGTCTTCGTTGGAAGAGAAGTTTGGAGCAAAGCCGCCTTCGTCGCCTACAGCCGTGTTCAAGCCTTTGGCTTTCAGAACGGATTTCAGGTTGTGGAAGATTTCAGCACCTGTACGGAGCGCTTCTCTGAAGGAAGGAGCACCTACCGGCAGGATCATGAATTCTTGTACGTCTACATTGTTGTCCGCATGCGCACCGCCGTTCACGATGTTCATCATCGGAACTGGAAGCTGCTTCGCGTTAAATCCGCCCAGGTAAGCGTACAGTGGCAGATCCAATGCATCAGCTGCTGCGCGAGCTACTGCCATGGAAACGGCCAAGATCGCGTTAGCGCCCAGTTTGCCTTTGTTTGGCGTGCCGTCCAGCTCGATCATCAATTTGTCGATGCCGACTTGGTCCAGCGCGTCCATGCCAATCACTTCAGGAGCGATGATTTCGTTAACGTTCTTCACGGCGTTCAGTACGCCTTTGCCTAGGTAACGAGTTTTGTCGTCATCGCGAAGCTCTACAGCTTCATGCGCACCCGTGGATGCGCCGGAAGGAACGATGGCGCGGCCCATAGCACCGGATTCAAGATAAACTTCAACTTCAACCGTTGGGTTCCCGCGGGAGTCCAGGACTTCGCGAGCGTATACGTCAGAAATAATCGTCATGGTTACAGTCTCCTTTTTAAGTAGTTATTCCATTCAAATGGTAATCTATGTTCTTACGCCTTGCGGCTGGCAATCATCGATTGACCGGTCATTTCCGGCGGCTTCGGCAAGCCCATCAGGTCGAGCAGCGTCGGAGCTACGTCGGCGAGAATGCCTTTATCGCGAAGCACCACGTTCTCGTCGGTTACGATAAACGGTACCGGGTTCGTGGTATGCGCTGTATACGGACGACCTTCATCGTCGATTTCCATATCCGCGTTCCCGTGGTCGGCAATAATGACAACCACTCCGCCTTTGGCTTGAACGGCGTCTACGACTTTGCCTACGCACTCGTCCGTCACTTCAACCGCTTTGATCGTTGGCTCCATTTTACCGGAGTGGCCGACCATGTCCGGGTTTGCGAAGTTCAGAATGATCGCGTCGTGTTCATCGGATTCGATTTCCTTCACGCAAGCTTCAGCGACTTCGTAAGCGCTCATTTCCGGTTTCAAGTCGTAAGTTGCGACTTTCGGGGAGTTGATGAGCACGCGCTTTTCGCCTGGAAGCTCAACATCGCGTCCGCCGCTGAAGAAGAATGTCACGTGCGGGTATTTTTCCGTTTCGGCGATCCGCAGTTGTTTCTTCCCGTGTTGAGCTAACACTTCACCAAACGTATTGTCGAGATCCTTCGGCTTGTACGCAACGTACCCGTTCACCGTTTCTGCAAACAACGTCAAGCAGACGAAATGCAGATCTTTCGGGAATTTAGGGCCGCGATCGAAGCCTTGGAAGTCTTTATTCGTGAATACGTTGGACAGCTGAATCGCACGGTCTGGACGGAAGTTCAAGAACACGACGGAATCGCCGCTCTCAACTTGTGCGATTGGCTCGCCTTTGTCGTCCACGATTACGGTTGGCATCACGAATTCGTCATAGACCGATTTCTCGTACGATTCCGTGACTGCTTTAATCGGGTCGGTATATTTGGGACCTTCCGCATAAACCATGGCCCGGTACGATTTCTCGACGCGGTCCCAACGTTTGTCGCGGTCCATCGCATAGTAACGGCCTTGGACGGTGGCAATCTTGCCCACGCCAAGCTCGTTCATCTTAGCGATTAATTGCTCAAGGAAGCCTTTCGCGCTGTCCGGAGCTACATCGCGTCCGTCCAGGAATGCATGCACATAAATTTCATGCATATCTTCCTTCTTCGCCAGTTCGAGCATCGCAAACATATGATCGATGTGGCTGTGAACGCCGCCGTCGGACAGAAGGCCGTACAGATGCAGCTTTTTACCCTTCGATTTCGCGCTACGTACCGCATCCACCAGCGTCTCGTTCGTGAAGAATTCCCCTTCACGAATCGATTTGGAGATCCGAGTCAAGTCTTGGTAAACGATCCGGCCGGCGCCGATGTTCAAGTGGCCGACTTCGGAGTTCCCCATTTGCCCTTCTGGCAAACCAACGGCTTCCCCGCTGGCCGTCAGCGTAGTGTTCGGGTATTGTTTCAAATAACGGTCATAGTTCGGCTTCTTCGCTTGGGCAACCGCGTTGCCTTCCACTTTGTCGCGAAGCCCGAACCCGTCCATAATAATCAGAGCTACTGGTCTTGGAGCCGTCATTTATTTCGCCCCCTCAACGAGCTTGATGTACGATTCTGGCTGCAGGCTGGCACCGCCGACAAGCGCACCGTCGATGTCGCTTTGGCCCATATACTCCTTCACGTTTTCTGGTTTTACGCTGCCGCCATATTGAATGCGGATTTTCGCCGCTACGTCGTCACCGTAAAGCCCCTGAACCAGGCTGCGGATGTAGGAAATTACTTCGTTCGCATCTTGTGCGGTCGAGGATTTGCCCGTACCAATTGCCCAAATTGGTTCGTACGCAATCACCACTTGCGCTGCTTGCTCTGCAGTCAGACCTTTCAAAGCCGCTTCGGTTTGAACCTTCACGACTTCTTTCGTTTGGCCAGCTTCACGCTCTTCGAGCTTCTCGCCAACGCAAGGGATCGGGGTCAAGCCATGTTTGAAGGCAGCCAGGATCTTCTTGTTGACGATTTCGTCGGTTTCGCCGAAATACGCCCGGCGCTCGGAATGGCCGATGATCACATAGTCCACGCCAAGCTCTTTCAGCATGCGACCGCTGATTTCGCCAGTGAAAGCTCCTTCGTCTTCAAAATGCATGTTTTGTGCGCCGATTTTGATCGACGTGCCTTTCGCAGCTTCTACCAAAGCCGGCAGGTTGGTGAACGGCGCGCAAATGACGCTCTCTACGCCGGCAACCTCCGCTTTCCCTTTCACGGCTTCGAAGAAGGCTTTGGCTTCGGAAACGGTTTTGAACATTTTCCAGTTTCCGGCGATAATAGGTGTTCTCACAGAGCCCACTCCTTTTATTTCATAGAGGTAGCTCAAGAAATGGACCATCGGTGCTGAAAGCCCATTTCTTGAACCTTGATCCAGCTAATTTCTTACTTGTCGTTCAGAGCTACGACGCCTGGAAGCGCCTTGCCTTCCATGAATTCCAGGGAAGCGCCGCCGCCTGTGGAGATGTGGTCCATTTTGGAAGCCAGATTGAACTTCTCAGCAGCTGCTGCGGAATCCCCGCCGCCGATAATCGTATAGCCTTCCGTCGTTGCGCAAGCTTCCGCCACTTCTCTTGTCCCGTTGGAGAAAATATCGATTTCGAATACGCCCATCGGTCCGTTCCATACAACCAGCTTGGAGTTCTTAATGATTTCAGCATACTTCGCGCGAGTCTTCGGCCCGATGTCCACGCCTTCCCAATCTGCAGGAATGCTGTCGATATCCACGGCTTTGTGGTTGGCGGTTGCGCTGAAGTCATCCGCTACGATGCAGTCGACAGGGAGAATGAAGTTTTTACCCAGCTTCTTCGCTTTCTCAATGAAGCCAAGGGCAACATCCAGTTTGGATTCATCCAGAAGCGATTTGCCGATTTCGTAACCTTGGGCTTTGAAGAAGGTATAAGCCAAGCCGCCGCCAATCAACACGTTGTCTGCGATGTTCAGCAGGTTGTCGATGACGTCGATTTTGTCTTTTACCTTCGAGCCGCCGATAATTGCGGTGAAAGGACGGTCCGGGTTCGACAACGCTTTGCCAAGAACGGACAATTCTTTCTCCATCAACAAACCGGATACGGCTGGCAGATAATGAGCGATCCCTTCGGTCGAAGCGTGCGCGCGGTGTGCAGCGCCAAATGCGTCGTTGACGAACAGGTCAGCCAGCTCAGCGAATTGTTTTGCGAGTTCTGGATCGTTCTTCTCTTCGCCTGGGTAGAAACGTACGTTTTCAAGTACCAGGACGTCGCCATTGTTCATCGCATTGACTTTCGCTTTAACTGCTTCCCCAACAGCTTCATCGACTTTTGTTACTTCTTTGCCAAGCAGCTCGCTCAAGCGTTTTGCCGGCAGCGTAAGCCGCATATCTTCATTCACTTGCCCTTTGGGACGGCCCAAGTGGCTCGCAAGAATCACCTTCGCGCCTTGTTCAACCAAGTATTTGATCGTTGGCAGCGTTTCGCGAATCCGGGTATCGTCAGTAATTTGACCATCTTGCATCGGTACATTGAAATCTACACGGACAAATACGCGTTTGCCGGTGACTTCCACATCACGTACACTTTTCTTGTTCATCTCCACGTTCCTCCTAAACGGTATGCGCGGGTCTCCCAGACCAAAATGCGCATCTACGGCTTTGTCTTGGTTCCTCTCCTAAATAAACGCAATGAAACGAATCTCTATCTATAACTTATTTTTGGGTGTGTGTGAATGCCGTATTACATGCAAGAACCAAAGAGGAGTCCTGAACAGGTTGCTCCTCTTTGGGATGAATCTCTAGTATGGTAACTGGATTATTTTACTTTTTTCGCGAAGTATTCCAGCGTACGAACCAATTGAGCTGTGTAGGACATTTCGTTGTCATACCAAGCTACCGTTTTAACCAGTTGTTGGTCGCCGACAGTCAATACTTTCGTTTGAGTTGCATCGAACAGGGAACCGAAAGTCATCCCTTTGATATCCGAAGATACGATTTCGTCTTCGGTGTAACCGAAAGTTTCTGGGTCAGCAGCAGCTTTCATTGCAGCGTTAACTTCGTCAGCAGTTACTTTCGTTTTCAGAACGGATACCAGCTCAGTCAAGGAACCAGTTGGAACAGGTACGCGTTGTGCAGCGCCGTCCAATTTGCCTTGCAGTTCAGGGATAACCAAGCCGATTGCTTTTGCAGCACCAGTGGTGTTAGGAACGATGTTTTCAGCAGCTGCGCGAGCACGACGGAAGTCACCTTTCGCATGCGGAGCATCCAGCGTGTTTTGGTCGCCAGTATAAGCGTGGATGGTTGTCATCAAGCCTTGAACGATACCGAATTTGTCATTCAGCGCTTTAGCCATTGGAGCCAAGCAGTTCGTCGTACAAGAAGCACCGGAGATTACCGTTTCCGTACCGTCGAGGATTTCATGGTTTACGTTGTAAACGATGGTTTTCATGTCGCCGGTAGCTGGAGCGGAGATAACAACTTTCTTCGCGCCGCCTTTCAGGTGAAGCTCAGCTTTTTCTTTCGTTGTGAAGAAGCCTGTGCACTCCAGAACGATGTCAACGCCAAGCTCGCCCCAAGGCAATTCTTCAGGGTTGCGGTTAGCCAGAACTTTAACTTCTTTGCCGTTTACTTTGAAGAATCCATCATGTACTTCGATGTCGCCTTCGAAGCGGCCTTGAGTTGTATCATATTTCAACAAATGAGCCAACATTTTTGCATCTGTCAGGTCATTGATTGCTACGACTTCGATCCCTTCAACGTTTTGAATGCGGCGGAAAGCCAGGCGTCCAATACGTCCAAAACCGTTAATCCCTACTTTTACACTCATTGATAGTTCCTCCCAGTGTTTGATTTTTTATTATTCAAGACAGGCCCGATAAAACCCGTCATGAGTAAACCTATTTATTCCCGGAGCCGTTGATCAACTCATTTACGATCTCTTGTGCCGCCGCTTCGTCGGTCACTAGGATATCCTCTTGGCCAAACCGCAATACGGCATGGATCGCTCTTGCTTTGCTCTTGCCGCCCGCGATGCCGATCACCGTCTCGGTTCGCATGATATCCTCGAGACGCAGGCCCAGGGTCAGCATTTTGTGCACGACGACGCCGTCTTCATTAAAGTAATATCCAAATGATTCCGCGAGCGCGCCTTCTCTTCGGATTTCTTCGACCATGCTTGGCTCCAGCTTGCGCCGGCGCGCCATCTCCATAGCGTCTCCGACCCCGTGCACTACGATACGCGCCTGACGGATCATGTCCACGATATCCTGGATATTCGGATCGTGTACCAACGACTCGTAAGCTTCCTTCCCCAACAGATCGGGGACATGCAGCAAACGATAACCCGCACCCACGCGCTTCGCCATACCGGAAGCAATCGTGTTCGCTTGGATTTCCAGGCTCTCGCCAAGACCCCCGCGTGCCGGTACGAACCAGCTCTGCTTCATCGTGACGTTAGGCGGCGGATTCAGCTGATCCGCGACTTCCGCCAGCGTAGTGCCGCCGGTTACCGCGACCACCTCATCCCCGCGCATTACACTAAGCAGCGCTTTGGCACCTGCTCGCCCCAGTTCCCGCTTCACCAGCGGGGAGGCCTCGCAATCTCCAGGTACAATCACTACTTTGCGCAGCCCATAATGCTGACGGATCGTCTCCTCCAAGTTGGAGAGGCCAAACAATTCTTTGACGACCGGCTCCAAATCCTCAAGCAATCGCCGTCCCGCGTCGCTGATTCTCATGCCTATATTCTCGATTTCGATCAGGCCCTGGGCCTTCAGGAGATCTGTTTCGGCACGCAACACACGCTCCGTCATGTCCAGCGAATTCGCCAAGGTTCTACGGCCAATGACATCAGACAACATGATCTGGTGAAGTATGGTGTACCTTTTCTTGAGAATGTCCATGAGATCAGGAAGAAGCTGCTTTTGAATCTCTAATATGTTTCGCATGCTTTCCACTCCTGCAAGCTTCGTCTTCTCTCTCCATCTCCTGGCCTTAAAATGTCCCGGGATAACTTTTTAAGTCCCACTGTTATTTTACTCAATAATCTCCTTAGTTGCAAGCCTGACGTCCGTATCATTTACTTTCTTCCGAGCAGTTATACCCCTAGGCACAAAGAATCCCGTAAGATCCTGACATTTGGATCAGAGAGTTGTCGAAAATAGGCCTGCTGTGTCTCAGCAAAATTGCGGATGGCGGCAAAGCAGATCGGTTGTTTTCATAGAAAAAAAGACCCTCCCGCATAGGGAGAGCCTCGTCTACTTATTCCTCGTTTCTCAATTTCTCAATTGGTCAGTCGGATCGACAAAGCGCTTTTTGATTCCATCCGGAAACTCGGCAGCTCGGTTCCCCGGAGACGCAAGCGAACATCAGAGGCCTGCTCGCCGTCATTAAACAATACGACCCCAATCGAATCGTCCGTATTGCGGAACGCGACGGAACGTATCGAAGGCTGTCCCGACTCGGCGGCGATTCTTACGGCCTTCGGACGGATCACTTTGCTGAAATGGGCCAGTGCATAGTAGTCCAGCGTATACTCGAGCTCGCGGGTCTGCTGGTTCACTGTCACGATCCCGCGGCAGGTGCTGCGGCCAAAGCCTGGTACAGTCGGACCATTTTGCTCATCCAAAGCCATATTCCAGAGCACCAATGATTGGCTGTGATTTCGCAATATCTCGATTCCCGTCCGCATAACATTGGAGAACGCCGGTTCAAACGCCGGAATCCATTCCCCGCCAGAGCCTTCGGTAAAATGAACCTCTTTGCCCGGGAAGGCCTCCTTCACTTGGCTTTGCGCCGAGGCTACCCCTCCATACCAGTGCCACGCTACTCCGTCGACCGCTTCGGCCACTTCCTTCAGCACAGTCAGCGGATAATCCGGCCGATCCCAGTTATGGTCATACGCCAAAATCTTCGTGGACAAGCCATGCTTCACAAAAGCCGGCTTCAGATAATTTTTCACGAAATCGGTCTGCATCTCAGCCGTCATCAGCATCCCCGGATAATGTCCCGGCACATAAAGCGGTTCGTTCTGCGGCGTCACCGCATATATGGATAAACCGTGCTTGGCGTAAGACTCGATATAACGGACAAAGTAGTTCGCGTAAGCTTCGTAATACTCCTTCTTCAGTTCCCCGCCGATCATTGAACCGCTGGTTTTCATCCATCCCGGTGCGCTCCAGGGGGAGCCAAACAGCTTGATGGACGGATTTAAGGCCAGCGCTTCTTTTAAGAGCGGAATGACATCGACTTCGTCGTGACGAATCGAGAACCGCTGCATTTCCGGATCGGACTCACCTTCGGGCAAATCGTTGTAGCTATAGAAGAACCGGGCATAATCCGAGGCCCCCATCGGGTTGCGCAGCACGGATAAGCCAATTCCCTCCTCCGGGTCAAACAGCTTCTTCATCAAGGAAGAACGCTGCTCTTCAGGAAGCACCTGATGAATCAGATAGGCGGCCGAATCGGTAAAAGACGCTCCAAACCCATCCATCGTCTGATAGTTGACGCTTTCGTCTAATCGGACCTCGACATCCCCGGCATCGGAATCCGCCGGCCTCAGCTGTTCCTCCGTTGTACGGACGAAGAGTGATTTTTCTCCAGTGGAATAATAAATGTCAAGCTCACGCATGCTGTTTCCCTCCACTTCGATTAATGGCCACGGTTTACTGGAGGCCGAGTTTTTCTTTATTGGCTTTCATTTTCTCCGTACGGATTTGCACGATTTTATCCCAACCGTTGTCCTCAAGGAACTTCTTGTAATTGTTGAGCGTGCTCTCGAATTCTTCGTCGCTCTTGGCGCGGATCAAGCTGACCAGCGTCGTGTTCCAAGTGGTGTTAATCGCCGTCAAAGAGCGAGCTTCCGGAGATCCGGCATCCGGGTTGATATTTTCAAGGACGAAGTGAGGGTACAGCTTTCCTTTGCCCCACTCTTGCATTTGCTTGATGGAATCCGGGAAAGCATCGGCGCTGAGCGCTTTGTGACGGTCATGGCCAAAGAACATGAATTCGCCCAAGCGGTATTCCTTCTTGAATTTATCGGCATCCTTCTGCTGCAGTTCTTTCACTTCCGGCGTAAATTGAACCGTACCGTCCGCATTCTTCGTGTAGGTCTCGCCTTCGATGCCGTAGTTCATCAGCATTTGCCCTTCTTCATCCAACAGGTACGTGAAAATTTGGATCGCCTTCGCCGGGTCCTTGCATTGCTTCGTGATAAAGCTGATCATCCAGCCGGTAATCCCGGACTGGTTCAGCTTAGGCGTATTGCCCACCGTGCTTTGCGGTCCATCGATTGCCAGGTAGGCTTGATCCGGATGAGCGGTGGCGAAGATTTGCAGGTTGCCGCCTTGCTGCGGCGTTCCGTCCAGCAATATCGTGGCGTATTTGCCGGCTTTCACTTTCTCTTCAAAAGCAGGGCCGTCATCGGCAAAGCTGTCGTCGCTGATATTGCCAACTCTATGCACTTCATTTAACGTCTTGAGCCAAGTCAGATAATCCTCGTCCAAATTACGGTTGTAGAACTCGCCGTTCTCCGTTTCCAGCGGAACTCCGAGGAAGTCTTGGAACACATCCCCCAAGGAGCCCGTCCCCTCGCCAATTGAGTTAAATCCAAACGGAATCAGATCTGGGAATTGGGTTTTAATCTGCTGCATCACATTTTTGAATTCCTCAGGCGTACCGATCTTAGGCTGACCCAGCGCTTCGTACACGTCTTTGCGGATCACAAAAGCCGTCTTCGCTGGAATGTTACCGCTGTCATAATCGGCCTGCGTGTTGGAGTAGTTCGGGTAACCGTACGTGTTGCCGTCCGCTTGCTTAAACCAGTTGAGCGTATCTTGCGCGGCGACTTTGTTGAAATAAGGGTCGTATTTCTCCGCCAGCTCGTTCAGCGGCAAGGCCCAGGAAGAAGCCTTCTGCACAACGGCCGAATTGGAATCGAACACGGTAATCAAGTCCGGCATGTCGCTTCCGGCAAAAAACGTATTCAGCTTGGTATCGTCGCCGGTAATAAATTTGATATCAATATTCAAATCTTCCTTGATCTTCTTCGTGACCACATCATTGCCGAAATCGGTATTCCACCAATCGGCGTTCACGTACCAGGTCAGCTGGGTTGGCTCTTCTTTCTTGTCCAGCTTCCATGCCGGCGTGTTCGGGTCCAAGGTATACCGATCTTCCAAGGATACCTCTGTTGCGGCCTTCGAACCGCCGCCGGAGCCGCCGCAGCCGGTAACGATCAGCGCAGCGGTGAGCAGTGCAGCGCATGCGGTCATCCCTTTTCTTGCAAGACTTTTGTTCAACTTAAGCATTCGTTGTACCCTCCTTTTTTTGTAAGAAGCACAGCTAGTCCAACTCGCACATCAAGCCTAGCGTTTCATGCGGATGCGTTACTCCTTCACCGCCCCCAGCATCATGCCCGAGATGAAGTATCTTTGTAACAATGGATAAATCACAACAATCGGCAAAGTCGTAATCACAATTGTTGCGAGTTGAACTCCTTTGGTTGTCGTTTCAATGACGACGGAACCCGCGATGTTCTGCATCGATTGGGTCTGGGACTGTACGATGATTTCGTACAGCTTCATTTGCAGCGGGTACAGGTATTCATCTGTGATGTACAACTTGGTTGTCATAAAGTCATTCCATTGACTTACCCCGTTGAACAAAGCGATGGTAGCCAAGGCCGGCATCGATAACGGGATAAAGATCTTCAAGAAGATTCTCCAGTCGCCGGCACCGTCAATCTTGGCCGATTCCTCCAGGGAATCCGGCACATTGCGGAAGAAATTCATCAAGATCACGACATCGTAATAACTGAACAAAGCCGGAATGATATACACCCAGAAGCTGTTCAGCAGCCCCAGGGATTTAATCAGTAAGTACGTCGGGATCATACCGCCCGAGAAGAACATCGTAATGACGCCCATCGTCACGTACAGCTTGCGGCCGCGTACATTGTTCTTGCTGAGACCGTAGCCAATCATCGCGCAGAAGAAGACGTGGGTCACAACGCCGATGACTGTCTTGAGGACGGAGATCAGGAACGACTGCCAAATCGTATCGTCCCGAAACACCGCCTGGTAGTTCTCCAGAGAAAACTCTTTAGGCCAGAAGACAAACCCTCCTTCGGCAAGAGCTCGTCCCGAACTGAAGGAAGAAACGATGACATTCCAGAGTGGAATCACAATAATGATCGTAAATAAGATCAGGATCACAGCATTCACCGTATCAAAGATTCTGCTGTCGAGATCCTGTTTGAGCACCTTTCGATTCATGGCTGCTGCTCCTTCCTTACAGGACAGATTGATTATCGTTGAGTTTGCTGGTCACCTTATTCGCCAGCACCAACAAAATGACCGATACAACCGAAACCCCAAGTCCGACGGCAGTCGCGTAGGAGAAGTCCCCCTGCGTCATCCCCATCCGGTATACGTAGGAGTTGATGACCTCGGCCTTTTCGCGGTTCTGGGAATTCATCAGCACCAAGGTCTGGTCCAGGTTGGAACCCAGCAGACCGCTGATGGTCAGAATCAGGTTCAAGCTAATAATCATCCGCATGTTGGGCAGCGTGATGTTCCAAATTTGCCGGAGCCGGCTCGCCCCGTCGATCTTCGCGGCTTCATAATAAGTCGGGTCGATCTTGGCCATGATGGCGAGGTACAGGATCGTTCCCCAGCCCGCCTCTTTCCAAACATCCGACAGCACCGCGATCCACCAATACTTGCCCGGATCAAGCAGAATGTTCTGAGGCTTCGAGATCAAGCCCAAGTCCAGCAGCATCTGGTTGAACATCCCGGTGGTCGAGAACCAGGTGATGAGCATCCCGCCGAGCACGATCCAGGACAAAAAGTGCGGCAGGTACGAGATCGTCTGCACGATTTTTTTAAACCGGCCCAACCCGACCTCATAGATCATAATCGCGAGAATAATCGGGATCACAAAGCCGATGGCCAGCTTCAGGAAGCTGATCCCCAGCGTATTCACCACGGATTCCCAGAAGTATTTGTCGGTGGCGATAATTTTGAAGTTGTCCAAACCTACCCATGGAGCGGAGCTTAACGTATCGATGACCGTATAATTTTTGAAAGCGATCGTAAGTCCGTAGATGGGAATGTAGCAAAAAATAATCATAAAAATGATGCCCGGCCAGATCATTGACTGGATTTCCCACTGCCTGCCGAAATCGATAAAGAACTGCTTCATTCTTAATCCCATCGGCTTTTTGGCTGACGCAGCTGACTTCGCCATTTTGCGCTCCTCTCTTTATCCCGTATGGATAAAAACGTTTTTATTTTCGTCAACAGAACCCCTGTAGTTAACCGCTTACATTTTCCGCTGAGCTCAAGATCACCTTCGTCTCCGCTTCTCTTAGCTTAAACGAACATGACTTGAGCCTCGCACGATCAGTTCCCCGTCCAGCTTCTGCACCTTCCCCTGCTCCTGCTTCTTAATCATGTTCACCAGATGATTGACCGCCAAGATCCCTTGTCTGGCGATCGGATTGCGAACCGTGGTCAGGGGCGGCGTAAAATACTGGGCAATATCAATATCGTCAAACCCTACGACGCTGATGTCCCTTGGAACCTCGAGGCCGTACGAACGTAACGCTTTAATACAACCAATGGCGCTTAAATCGTTGCCGGCCAGAATCGCGTCCGGCACTTTGCCCGGATGCTTATGAATAAACGCCCGAATCGCATTGTAGGTACTCTCTTCCTCAAAATACCCCTGCACAATAAAATCCTCATCAATCGGCAGCTGATGCTCCCGCAAGGCCGCGAGATATCCCTCTTTCCGCTGTACGCTGTCGTACATCGTATCAACGCCGGAAATGTAGGCGATTTTCTTATGGCCCAGGCTGATCAGGTATTTGGTCGCTTCATAAGCGGACGCATACGAATTAAAAATCACGGTCCCCATCGTTTCCTTCTGAATCACCCGATCCAGAAATACCGCCTTGATCTTGTCCTTCTCCATCATCGCGATATCTTGGTCATCGACCCGCAATTCTTCGTAGATGATCACGCCATCCACCCGGCGGCCCATGATATTGCTGATAATCGTTTGCTTATCGGCGGTAACCATGACATGCAAACCGTATCCCAGCCGCTCGCTCTCGCGCGCCATCGACTCCACCAAAATGTAAAAATAAGGTCCGGATACACTCGTCGTAAAAAAACCAAGCATATTCGTCTTCTTCGACTTGAGCTGCTTCCCGTTTAAGTTCGGTACGTAATTGAGCTGCTTGGCGACCTTCAGCACATGGGATTTGGTCTCCGGATTCAACACATCCACATCGTTGAGCGCGTTGGATACCGTAGAGATGGAAACCCCTGCTGCTTTGGCTACATCCTTAATGGTGACTTTCCCCATCCCTGATTACACCCTTGTCTATAAAAACGTTTTTATATATTCCTCAAGTTATCATAGAAACGCTTTCATGACAATCCCTATTTTATTTGGATCTACACCTTGCGTTTTGAGACAAAATGTCATATAATCTATTTTGTTCGCTAAATTTGCGCCCGTGGTCCAATGGATATGACGTAGGCCTCCGGAGCCTGAGATCGAGGTTCGATTCCTCGCGGGCGCGCCATATATTGCACATTCAAAGTCCTGTGACACAAGTCTTCTGGACTTTTTTATTACCTTGAGTTTGACTTTCTTTGACTTTCTCAAATAAATTGTTTATGATGAGATTAATCCCCATCATTTCCGTCAATTCTTAGATTGATGGAAACGATGAATCCCAAACCATTCCATTCGACGGGGCGTTCCAGTTGAACAGCCTAAATTTAAGGAGGTTTTATCGGTGAGTTATATTCCTATGGTCGTAGAACAAAGCAATCGCGGCGAACGCGCTTATGACATTTATTCCCGTCTGCTCAAAGACCGGATTATTTTCCTGGGCTCCCAGGTAAACGATGTTGTTGCCAACTCCATCATTGCCCAGATGCTGTTTCTGGACGCGGAAGATCCAACCAAGGACATCCACCTATACATTAACAGCCCTGGCGGTTCCATTACGGCCGGCATGGCGATTTATGATACGATGCAATTTATCAAGGCGGACGTCTCCACGATTTGCGTTGGGCTGGCCGCTTCGATGGGCGCCTTCCTGTTGAACGCAGGTGCACCGGGGAAACGTTATGCGTTGCCAAACAGCGAAATCATGATCCATCAACCGCTCGGCGGAGCGGAAGGTCAAGCGACGGACATCGAGATCCGCGCCCGCCGTATCCTCAAGATGCGCGATAAACTGAACCGAATCCTCTCGGAACGCACCGGCCAACCGCTGGAACGGATCGAGAAGGACACCGACCGCGACTACTTCATGAGCGCGGCAGAAGCGAAGGAATACGGCTTGATCGACCAAGTCATCGAGAAAGTGAATCCGGCCAAAGCTTAAGGCTATACAGAAAAGGCTGCTCTTCGAACAGAAAGTGCTGTTCGAGGAGCGGCCTTTCTTGTTATATTTATCTTTAAATAACTTAACGAGAGAGTTCAAAAGGTCAGAATACAAGCTACAGGCACACACCTCGAGATAGCCCTTCTGCTCTAACGCTGATGAGAAGCGCTATGTTGGCAAAATTGGCGTGCCCGCGGCTCTAACGACGCTGAGAAGCACTATTTCGACGCAAGTGCTTATTTTCAGGCGGATATTTGGTAAATAAGCATTCTGGCAAGCGTTATACTTTCAACATCGTGATTTTGGCGGGTATAAGGTCGGTGGTAAGCGTTAGAAGGATGACTTTTTGAACGACTTTTTTAAAGGAGCGAACCGGGAGATGGAACAAAGAAAAAAATTGTATGAAGTAAGCCGTACGTTGGCGGATGTCGCCATGGGCAAAGCCAAAGCCGATTTGGTGGTTAAGGGCGGCACCTTAGTCAACGTCTATACCGGAGAGCTGCTGCCGAATACGGACGTCGCTGTGGCTGAAGGGCGAATCGCCTTCGTGGGGGACGCCGCGCACACGATCGGCGAGAACACCGTTGTGATCGATGCGGCAGGCCGCCACATCGTTCCCGGGCTCCTGGACGGGCATATGCACGTGGAGAGCACCATGCTGTCGGTGGCTGAGTTCGCCAAGGCTGCGCTTCCCAAAGGAACGACCGGTATTTTTATGGACCCGCATGAAATCGCCAACGTGTTTGGAGCGGAGGGCGTGCGCTGGATGCATGAGGAGGGCCAAGGCTTGCCGCTTAAGGTGTATACTACATTCCCTTCCTGTGTACCGGCCACCGATCATTTGGAGGATGCCGGATCGTCGCTGGACACCCGCGATATCGCCGACGGGATGACCTGGGACGGCGTCGAGGGGCTGGGCGAGGTCATGAACTTCCCCGGCGTCGTATACGGAGACCCGAAAATGCTCGGCGAAATCCAAGCCACAATGGAAGCAGGCAAAACCGTCACCGGACATTTTCCGAGTGACGACGAGCGCATGCTTCAGGCCTACCTGGCCTCGGGTGTGACTTCCTGTCATGAGACCGTAACCCGGGAGCAAGGGCTCGCCAAGCTGCGCCTCGGGATGCACCTGATGATCCGCGAGGGCTCAGCATGGCATGACGTCAAGGAAGTGATCAAGGTGGTCACCGAAGATAAGGTGAATACCTCGAACATTATGCTCGTCACCGACGATGTGTATCCGCAAACCTTGATTGAGCAAGGCCACATGAACCATGTCGTGCGCCGGGCGATTGAAGAGGGCGTCGATCCGGTTACCGCGATCCAGATGGGAACCATCAATACGGCGCGGTACTTCAAGGTCGACGGCGACGTGGGCGGCATTGCGCCGGGCAAATGCGCGGACCTGCTGCTGATCGGCGACCTGCGGCGGATGGAGCCGTCGACCGTGATCGCCGACGGCAAGGTCGCCTACGACGCCGGGCAGCTCCGCGTCCCGTTCCCGGCGTACCCGTACCCGGCGCAGGCGCGCGCTTCGGTGAAATTGGCGCGTCCGCTGACCGCCGACGATTTCCTCTACCGCAGCGCCAGCGCCAAGACGGAAACGACGATCCACGTCGTCGACGTGATCGAGAACAGCGCCCGCACGGCGAAGGGAACGGCAACCGTTCCGGTTGACGGGAAGGGAGTCGTGCGTCCGGCCGTCGAGCAGGACATCGCCACACTGGCCTGCATCGACCGCCACCGCGGTTCCGGCGAGCTGTCCCTCGCCTTCGCGCGCGGCTTTGGACTCAAGCAGGGGGCCGTGGCCTCTACCGTTGCGCATGACAGTCACAATCTCATCGTCATGGGTACGAATCCCGAGGACATGGCGTTTGCTGCGAATGAGCTGGCGAAGCTGGGCGGCGGCATGATCGCCGTACTGAACGGCCAAGTGCTCGCCGCCGTGCCGATGGCCATCGCCGGCCTGATGTCCGATCAGCCGCTGGAGACGGTGGTCGCCCAGGTGAAAGAGCTCGAAGCCGCCTGGAAGCAGCTCGGCTGCCAACTGAACGCGCCGTTCATGACGTTTTCTCTGATTGCCTTGCCGGTCATTCCGGAGCTGCGTATCACCAACCGCGGTCTAGCGGACGTGAACGAGTTCAAGCTCGTGCCCGTGGAAGTCGGTTAAGCCGCATGCATGTAAATAACCCGCCGAGAAAGTGAACCCTTTCTGGCGGGTTTTGTTTTACTCCATACCGGAGTCGCTCGCACCTACAAATGAGGGTGCAGCTCTTCCACCGACTCACGCCGAACCAGCTTCGTATCCAGCAGAACTAGCTCCCCGCCGGCCGGCGGCCCCTCGATCAGCTCGAGGATTTTGCGCGCGCCCATCCGGCTGAGCTGCTCAATCGGCCGCTTCACCGTCGTCAGCGGCGGATTCGTGTAATGCGAGAAGCCGATGTCGTCAAAGCCAACGACCGAGACATCCGCCGGAATCCGCATTCCCGCCTCTGTCGCTGCCTTCATCGCACCGATAGCCATGTCGTCGTTGCAGCAGAACACCGCCGTGGGCCGCTCCGGCAACGCCAGCAACCGGTGCATCGCCAGATAACCGCTCTCCACGTCGTAGCGGCCCTCGACGAGCCATTCCTCCCTTACCGCCAGGCCAGCATCCTTCATGGCCCGCAAATACCCTTCCTTGCGCTCCTGCGTCGACTTGTAGCCGGCGATCCCCTCCACCAGGCCAATGCGTGTATGCCCACGGCCCGCCAAGTATTGCGTCAACTCGTAAGCTCCTGCCCGGTCATTGGACACGAAATTAACGATGGTCGAGTCACCCGCATTCCGGTTCAGCACGACCAAAGGAATCCCCTGCTCTCGCACATGGCGAATAAACGTGTCGTCACGCTCACTTTGGCTCATGAGCAGAATGCCGTCGAACCGTCGCTGATGGATCGAGCTAAAGTCCTCAAAATCGTCGATCCCCCGCAGAAACAAGTTGTACTGGACACCAACCTCCTGACTCACACCGCGGATGGCCTCTGCCAGGAAACTGGAGGACGTCCCTTGAACCATACTCGTAAAAAACAACCCAATCGTATGCGAACGCTGCAGCACCAAACTTTTGGCGTTATAATTCGGCACGTAGTTCAGCTGCTCAGCGATCTCCATAATCTTGCGTTTGGTCTCCTCCTTAATCAGCGGGCTGTTGTTCAGCGCCCGGGAAACCGTCATATGCGAGACATTCGCCAGCTTGGCGATGTCTTTGATCGTAGCGGACATACAACAGCGTCAATCCTTTCTATGCCTCAGGAAAAGCAAAATACCGCTTAGCATTGCCGTAGCAAATATCCGTGACGATCCGGCCCAGCAGAGCATAGTCCTCCGGCGCCTCGCCGCGCTCCACCCAATCGCCAAGCACGTCGCATAAGAGGCGGCGGAAGTATTCATGCCGCGTATAGGACAGGAAACTGCGGGAGTCCGTCAGCATCCCGATGAATTGCGACAACACGCCGAAGTTGGCCAGCGTGTGCATCTGCTGAATCATACCGTCCTTGTTGTCGTTGAACCACCAAGCGGTGCCAAATTGGATTTTACCAGGAACGCCCCCGCCTTGGAAGCTGCCCATGATGCTGGCCAGCGCCCAGTAATCATTGGGGTTCAGCGAATACAGGATCGTCTTCGGCAGCCCGCTCTCCTGCTCGATCGCGTCCAGCAACCGGGCCAGCGCTTCGGCCAGAGGCCCGTCGTTAATCGCATCATAGCCCGTATCCGGACCCAGCCGTCGGAGCATCGCCGTGTTCGTGTTCCGCAACGCATGGATATGCAGCTGCATCGCCCAGCCCCGAGCGGCGTACTCCTTGCCAAGGAACACCATCGTATACGATTTGTATTTCCGTTCCTCCTCCGGCGTCACCGAACCCTGACTCAGCGCCTTAGCAAAGATCGCTTCCACTTCCTCCAGCGTCGCTTCCTCGTATTCCAGCGTATCCAGCGCGTGGTCTGATACGCGCCCGCCGGCCTCATGGAAGAAGTCGATCCGTTCCCGTAACACATCCAACAGCGTTCCATATCCCTGAATCGACTTACCCGCCGCCGCCTCCAGCTTCGCCAGCCAAGGTTTAAAGGTATCGCGATTAATTTCCAGGAACTTGTCTGGTCGGAAGCTCGGCAGCACCAACGTATCGAAGCCTTCCAGCTCCTTGATCTTCAAATGGTACTCCAGCGAATCCGCCGGATCATCCGTAGTGCAGACCACCGTCACCTTCGACTTCGTAATCAAATCTCGCGCGCCAAATCCTTCACTTTGCAGCTGGGCGTTCGCTTGTTCCCAGATGATCGGTGCAGTCTCCTCATTCAGCAACTCATCAATCCCAAAAAAACGCTGCAACTCCAAGTGCGTCCAATGGTACAGCGGATTCCCCAGCAGCTGCGGCACTACCTTCGCCCAGGCGAGAAACTTGTCGTAATCGTCCGCCCCACCGGTGATCAGTTCCTCGTCGATGCCGCAGGCCCGCATCACCCGCCATTTGTAATGGTCGCCGCCCAGCCAAGCCTCGGTTAAGTTGCGGAACGTCTTATTTTCGTAGATCTCCTGCGGGCTTAAATGGCAGTGATAATCGATGATCGGCAGTTCCTTCGTGTATTGATGATACAACTTCTCCGCCGTCTCGCTGTTCAGCAGAAAGTTTTCCCCTAAAAATTTCTTCGCCATTTCCCATTCTCCCTTCATTTAGTTCAACTCATTGTTAACGTTAACATTAGTATGCTGCTTAATATTGTAAACGTTTTATCGGAAAACGCAAGAGAGAATATGGGCCCTTGACCGATTAAAAAAGCCCCCCTCAGCCACGAATGCAGCCGAGAGGGCGTTTAACATTGATTCGATAAAGCTTCAGCGTGTTTTGAAATCAAACGGATTCGTTCCCGGCGGCAGCAGCTGGCTAAACGGGAAATAAAATTCCGGGAAACCAAACACATAAGGCAAGTATTCGTACAGTTGGAAAAAGATCGTCACGCCCTCATCCTTCACATAATATGACGGATTCGAGCCGATCGTTTTGAAGTTACCGAAGTAACCTTCCGTTTCCTGCAGCTTCTTGGCGATTTCCGGATCGACGATGCTGCGGTAATTCGGGTTTGCCCGGAGCAGCTCGTCCAGCGTCAGCAGCTTTCCGTTATCCAGCCGGAAGGTCAAGCCGTCACGTACGGTAATCCCGTGCGCACCGCCGGTGTAAGAGTACCAGTCCTGATAAAGACTGAGCACCCCGTCGCGGTTGTACGTCACTTTGTAAGTCCCGACATACTCATAGGGGTTCCCGCTGGGGGTTGAAGGCTGGCCCGCCTTCGCTTCCTTCAGCGCATTAGCCACAAATTTTTCCGCCTTGTTCTTGAACAGCTTATTGATCTTCTTCTGCACCGACTTGTGCTTTAATCCGCTCAGCTGTGGATAGTCGACTTTAATCGACGCTTCCGGAATCTTCTTCTCGATCGTATGGTTCGTGATTTTGACGCCTTGCCGCTCCTGCACAAGCGCCGAGCCTGCCTCATTCGCCTTCCCGCTGATCTCGACTGGAGACTGCGGCGCAGCTTCGGCCGGAACAACGGCTAAGCCGGATATCATCAAGCCTGCGGTCATCAGCAAAGTGATCATTTCTACCGTGTTACGCTTCACTTGTTATCGCCACCCTCTATCGGTTAATACCTAAATTATGACCCGGGTGGCAAAAATTCATGTACGCAAAAACGCCAGCACGCCTTCCCTCAAGGAAAGCGCCTGACGCTATTGTAAAATGTAAGCCGATATTACTCACGGCCGCTCTTCAATTCAGTCCAGTACCGGTCGTACAGCTGCAGCTTATCGCCTACGTCACTCAGCCATTCGGTACGGGACAACTCATCCTCTGACAGGTTAATCATCTTGTCGTTCCGGTATTCTTCGCTGTGGAACTCCGCTGCTTTCACATTCGGATCGCTGTATCCGATCGCTTCGTAGTTCTTCGCGCTAATTTCCGGATCGAGCATGAAGTTGATAAACTTCTCGGCCAGCTCTTTATGCTTCGAATCCTTCGGAATCGCATAGTTATCCGACCAGATCGTGCCGCCTTCCTTAGGTACTACATAAGCGACATCCGGATTGTCTTGGGCAATGTAGGAAGCGTCACCCGACCATACGGTGGCGATCCAGCCTTCTTCTTGAATCATTTTTTGCTTGATGTTGTCGGTATCGAAAGCCAGCACACTTGGCAGCAGCTTCTTCAAATCCTCCACAGCCGTCGTGATTTCACCTTCGTCGGTGGAGCTGTTGGAATAGCCGTTCTTTTTCAAGGCCATACCAATTACTTCGCGGTTATCGTCCAGCAAAATGACCTTGCCCTTGTATTCCGGATTCCACAGGTCCTCCCAGCTGTCGATCTCGTCTTTCACGTATTTCTTGTTATACGCAATCCCCGTAACCCCCGAAGTGTATACGATCGAGTATTTGTTCCCCGGATCGTAGGAAGGGTTTTTATACGCGTCAGACACGTTCGCAAAGTTCGGAATGTTGTTCATATCCAGCGGTGCCAGCAGATCCTGCTTGATCATCGTAGCCACCATGTAATCGGACGGTTGAATCAAATCGTAACCGCCGCCGCCCGCCTTAATTTTAGCCAGCAGATCCTCATTGTTGGCAAACACGTCATAATTGATTTTTACGTCAAACTCTTTCTCGAACTGCTCCAGCACTTCCTCGTCAAAGTTATCCGCCCAGCTGTAAATGTTGAGCGTCTCTTTCGACGATGAGCAACCCGACAATAGTCCGGCAACCAACATCCCTGCCAGTACGAGACCAGCCCATCTCTTTTTGTTCAATTCCCAATCTCCCTTCGGTTTCGTCTTATGGAATATCAAAATTCGCCTAAAACGGCAGCAATGATTGTTTCTTCTGGCCCTTGCCGCGATTCAGCACAAATTGCGCCAGGAAGATCAAAGCGACCGTCACCAGGATCAAAATCGTACACAGCGCGTTAATTTCCGGGGAAATACCCCGTTTGACCTGCCCATAGATATAAATCGGCAATGTGGTCGAATTTGGCCCGCTAACAAAGAAGCTGACCATGAAATCGTCCAGCGACAGCGTAAACGCGATCAAGGCCCCGGAGATAATGCCCGGAGCAATCTGCGGCAACGTCACGTATCGGAAGGTTTGCCACGAGCTCGCCCCCAAATCCTGCGCTGCCTCCTCCAGTTGTCCCCCCATGCCGGAAAGACGCGTAGTCACGACAACGTAGACGTAGGACAAACTAAAGGTGATATGGGCAATAATAATCGTTATTTTACCCAGCGGCATATGGAGCTGATTAAACAGTACCAGCAACGACAAGCCCATGATGATATCGGGAATGATGATCGGCAAATACAACAAGCCGCCCATGCCCGGCTTCAAGCGGCGTCCGATCTTCCGCATCGCCAGCGCCGCCAGCGTGCCAAGCACCGTCGAGATTACCGTTGAGACGATCGCCACGGTTAAGCTGTTGGCCAAGGCCTCCATGACATGGCGGTTATCAAACAGCGAGATGTACCAGTCGAACGTAAAGCCGCTCCAATCGGCCGCTAGCCTGGAACTGTTAAACGAATACGCAACGATAAACAGGATCGGCACATAGATTAAAATCATCATGATCAGCGAATGAACGCCGAGCAGCGGATGGCTTTTGGTTTTCATGAACGCACCTCCCGCACCCTTTGATACCGGGACGTCATCGCCCGATTAAACAGCGCAATCAGAATCAGCGAGGTGATCACGAAGATCACGGACAACGCCGAGCCAAACGGCCAGTTGCGGGCCCCAAGGAACTGACTCTGAATGATGTTGCTGATCATTGCCGATTTCGCCCCGCCGAGAATGTCCGTCACGACAAACATGCCGGTTGTCGAAACGTACACCAGCACGGAGCCGGTCATGATCCCCGACTTCGTTTGCGGCAGCGTAATGTGCCAGAACGCTTTCCAGCTCGACGCACCCAAATCGCTGGCCGCCTCCAGCAGTCGCTTGTCCATCTGCTCCAACGCCACAAATATCGGCAACACCATAAACGGAATAAACGTATACACCATGCCGAGCAACACAGCGCCCTTCGTATACAGCATCTGCAGCGGTTCGGAGATCAGTCCGATGCTGAGCAAGAACTCATTGACGATCCCTTGCGTCCGCAGCAGCAGCACCCAGGCATAAGTGCGGATCAGAAAGTTGATCCAAAACGGCACGGTAATAAGCACCAGGCCCCAGGTTTGCATTCTCGGACCGGCATTCGCAATATAATAGGCCAACGGGTAACTGAGCAATAGACATAATGCGGTCGTCATCACGGATAACACAATCGTATCCCAATAAATGCCCAAATATAACGGGTCAAAAAATAACGCATAGGCATCCAAATTAAAGTCCAGCACCACATTGCCAAGCTCGTCACGACCCATAAAAGAGATGCCTATGACGATCAGCATCGGCACAACCAGGAACAGGCATAACCACAGGAACACCGGCAGCATGCTTAAGCCAGATTTTTTCATGATCCGATGACCACCTCATCCTCCGGCTTCCAATCCACCCCAACCGTCTCCCCGATTTGCCACGTACGCTCATCGTTG
Source organism: Paenibacillus sp. MB22_1 (assembly GCF_047200555.1). NCBI lineage: Bacteria > Bacillati > Bacillota > Bacilli > Caryophanales > Paenibacillaceae > Paenibacillus > Paenibacillus sp. MB22_1. Next base: position 1,529,710 of record NZ_JBLADV010000002.1, on the reverse strand, counting down.
ACATCCAGCACGATGGATACGGTCATCGGTTCGTTATCCAGCTGCACGATCAGCTTATGCACGCCGCCGAGGTACAGCACGTCCATCAGCTCGCCGCTGCGCTTCGTTTCGACGCCTTCGCCGCTCCGCACGGCCTTGAGCTTCTCCGGACGCACGGCGAACAGCTGCCCGTCCCGGGAGAAAATATTGTTCTCGCCAACGAAGGTGGCCGAAAACAACGTAGCCGGCTGTGCGTAAATTTCCCGCGGTGTGCCGATCTGCTCCACTCGGCCGCTGTTCATCACGACGATGCGGTCAGACATCATCATCGCTTCTTCCTGGTCATGCGTCACGTAGACGAACGTGATGCCCAGACTGCGCTGCAGCTGCTTGAGCTCGGCCTGCAGGCTTTTGCGCAGCTGCAGGTCCAGCGCGCCCAGCGGCTCATCGAGCAGCAGCACCCGCGGCTTGTTGGCGATCGCCCGCGCGATGGCCACCCGTTGCTGCTGCCCTCCGGACAGCTGGTGCGGATACCGCTTCGTGAGCGCGGTCAGCTGCGTCATCTCAACCGCCTCCCGCACACGTTCCTGCTGCTGCTTGATCGGCATCTTTTTCATCTTCAGTCCAAAGGCGACATTCTCTTCCACCGTCATATGAGGAAATAAAGCATAATGTTGAAAGACAAGGTTCAAATCCCGGCGATTCGGCGGCAAATTCGTCAGGTCCTTTCCGTCCAGCAGGATTTTCCCGGAGGTCGGTTGCTCGAACCCGGCGATCATGCGCAAAATCGTCGTCTTGCCGCAGCCGCTTGGGCCCAGCAAGGTGAGGAATTCCCCTTCCTTAATCGTGAGCGATAGCGGATGCAAGGCGACCTGTCCCGCAAAGTGCTTCTCCACCGCGGCCAGTTCTATCATCTTTGCATCAACTCCTTCAATGTAGGCTTGTCTTCCTAAGAAAAAAAAGCCATATCCATTGGTATGGCTTTATCGGGTACTTCGATTCATTTTTTCGCATATTCACTATACCTTGTTTTGGCGCGGGTTACAATAGTTTTTGTTGGGTTCTATGGCAGTCAGAAACAAAACCACCTCAAAAAATCAGAGGTGGTCTCAAATGAACGGGTTATTTCAACTCATACATCACAGTTAACGTCGTTTGCAGGTCGATTTCGCCCGGTTCCACCGGTGTGCTCACGGCAGAATCCGCTGCAGCCATTTCCCTCATCTTCAGGTTCTGTGTGAAGATCGGTGTGCTGGTGCTGCCTTGGCTGATGCTAAGCACAATGCCCAGCTGGCGGTTCGCGGCTTTCGCGATCGATGCGGCTTTCTTGTTCGCGTCATTCATCGCTTTTTGGATCACTTGGTCTTGGTACTGATCCGGATTTTCGGTGCTGAAGCGGATATTATCGATCCGGTTGGCTCCCGCAGCGGATGCCGCATCCAGCAGCTGCCCTATCTTCGACAAGTCGCGGTAAGTGACCTCCAGCGAATGCTGGGCGCTGTACCCCTTGATCTGCTGGCCTTCTTTGTCGCTATACGTATAGTTTGGCTGTACGTAGAATTGGCCGGTTTGGATATCCTTGTCGGCAATCCCCCACGTCTCCTTCAACAGCTTGATGAGCGCGGCCACTTTAGTTGCATTGGCGCTTTGGGCTTCCTTCGCCGTCTTAGCTTCCGTCACCACCCCAATCGACAGGTACGCCACGTCCGGCTTCACGGACAATTCGCCGCTGCCCACCACCGTCACCACATTCTTCTGCATCTCGCCATCCGCATAAACCGGCACCGGCGCGTTAAGGGCACCGCTTACAAACATACCTCCGGTAATCAATGTTCCCGCAACCAGCAAGGAAGCTGCAGGCTTCAACCATGTTTTCATGTTCATGACCTCCGTTCATTTTTTGGGATAAGTATTGGTAATTTTACCTTCTAAACGTAAACCGTGGACAAATGTTGCAGTAAAAAGCAAAAAAGGATGATCCCGTGATCCTTTCACGGAAACATCCCCTTGTTTCGTAAGGCGAAACCAGCGTTTACTGGTTCTCCAGCTCCTCTTTGCTGACTAAATTGATTAAAGCGTTTGCAGCCTGCTCAGCGTCCGCACCTTCCGCACTAATGTAAATCTCGGTACCGGTACTGATTGCAAGGCTCATAATCCCCATGATGCTCTTGGCATTCACTTTTTTATCGTCTTTTTCAACGAAAATCTCTGAAGAATATTTATTCGCTTCCTGAACGAAAAGCGCAGCCGGCCGAGCATGCAGCCCCGTTTTCAAACGAACGGTAACCGGGTGTTTGACCATGAAAACTTACCCCCTATACGAATTCAATCCATTTCGTCACATTCGTTGACATTATAATTTCTATCATTATAGCATACGGAGTACAAAACACACTAGCAGCAAAACCAGTTTAGCCCCCGCGAATTTTTTCGGCAAGCTCATCGATCTTGCGCAACCGGTGATTTACCCCCGATTTGCTGACCGTTCCTTTCAGCAGTTCGCCCACTTCCTTCAGATTCATATCCGGGTGAGCCAAGCGAACCTCAGCGACCTCCCGCAGCTTCTCCGGCAAGTTCTCCAGACCGACTTCCTTCTGGAGCAGCTTGATGTTGTCGATCTGCCGGACAGCGGCACCAATCGTTTTGTTCAAGTTCGCCGTCTCGCAGTTCACGATGCGATTCACGGAATTACGCATGTCGCGCATAATCCGCACGTCCTCGAATTTGAACAACGCCTGATGCGCGCCGATGATGCTGAGGAGCTCGATGATTTTTTCGCCTTCTTTGATGTACAAAATAAAACCTTTCTTCCGCTCGATGCAACGTGCGTTCAGATGAAACTCGTTCGCCAGATCGACCAGCGCCTTGCAATGCTCTTCGTACATCGAGGCGATCTCCAAATGGTAAGACGAACCCTCCGGATTGTTGACCGACCCGCCGGCCATAAACGCCCCGCGCAGATAAGCCCGCTTACAACAGTTTTTCCGAGTGAGCTCCGGATTAATCCCGGGATTAAAAATAAATCCCTCGGAGACGATTTTCAGCTCCTTCAGAATCTCCTCAACCCGGGCCGGAATGCGAACGATGTAGACGTTGTTTTTCTTGAGGCGCATCTTTTTGCGGACCAGCAGCTCCGTGTGAATGTGGAAATGCTTCTTCAACAGGGAGTAGATCCGCCTTGCGATCGCGGCGTTTTCGGTGGAGATATCCAAAACGATCTTTTTGTTCGAAACCTGTACCGATCCGTTCATCCGGATCAAAGCGGATAGTTCGGCCTGCTCGCAGCAGTCCGAGGCTTCGACCATCGTCAGCTCTTTTTTGGTTTGCGCCGCAAAGGACAAGAGACTCACCTCTTTCGTAAAATCCAGTTTTCAACCAGCTGGTAAATATGATGGCTTAATTTATCGGCGTCATGCCGCAAATACCTGCGGAACAACACCAGCGTATCGGCAATGACCTTATAGCCTTGACCCGTCACGTTATCCCAGTCCACTTGGACCGGCTTGGCGCCTTTCTCGGCGTAAAAATCCTGAACCTGCGGCGGAATTTCGCCGTCGTTCACGATGACGTAGTCAAACAGATGCTTGCCGACGTGATTATACACGGCCTGTAAGTGGTCACTGACCGTATAATCGTCCGTCTCGCCCGGCTGGGTCATGACATTGCATATGAATATTTTGATCGCGGAGGTATTTTCCAATACAGCCTCTGCCAGCTTCGGTACAAGCAAATTCGGAATAATGCTGGTGTACAAGCTGCCCGGTCCGATCAGAATGGCGTCCGCCTCGCGAATCGCCTCTACGGCTTCCGGCAAAGGCTCCACCTCCTCCGGTTCAAGGAAAATGCGCTTGATCTTACCTCGAACCTCCGGAATCTTCGATTCCCCGGTCACGATCGTACCGTCTTCCATCTCCGCATGCAGCACGACGGCCTGACCCGCAGCCGGCAACACGCGCCCGCGTACGGCAAAGACGCGGCTCAGCTCGCGCACCGCGGTCACGAAATCGCCGGAAATATCGGTAATCGCCGCCAAGATCAGATTGCCCAAGCTATGCCCAGCCAATCCCGAACCCGATGCAAACCGGTAGTTCAGCATATCCGACAGCAGCGGTTCGACGTCGGCCAGCGCGGTAAGTACGTTGCGTATATCCCCGGGTGGCGGCATTTGTAATTCATTGCGCAAGATCCCGGAGCTGCCCCCATCGTCGGCTACAGTTACGATAGCCGTGATATCGAGCGGTCTCTCTTTCAACCCGCGGAGCATGACAGACAAGCCGGTACCGCCGCCCATCACGACGATCCGCGGAACTCTTATATCCTTAGCCCGATGTATCACTTGGTTCACCTCTTAATGAGGGTTCAAAAAGGGAACAGGTTATCCTTTTGAATGTCCTCTATACTTGCAGGGGGCTTGGTTAGCGGTCCCGGCCTTCGTCGCGATGACTTACGCGGACCGTTTCCGTTTCGCTGACGCCAAGCATCTTACCCAGGTATTCCGCAATCGCGACCGAACGGTGTTTGCCGCCGGTGCAGCCGATGCCGATGATGACCTGGCTCTTCCCCTCTTTATGGTATTGCGGCAGCAGGAAATGCAGCATATCCAGCAATTTGGCCAGGAATGTCTGCGTCTCCGGCCACTTCATAACATATTCATATACCTCGCTGTTTTGTCCCGTGAGCGGCCGCAGCTGCTCGATGTAATGGGGATTCGGCAGGAAGCGCACGTCGAACACCAGGTCGGCATCGATCGGAATCCCGTATTTGAATCCAAACGATGTAATGTTCACCGATAAGTTGCTGCTCTCCAAATGCGAGAATCGGGAAATGATCTTCTCCTTGAGCTGTGCCGGCTTCATATTGCTGGTATCGATGACTTGAGTTGCCGACATCCGCAAATCATCCAGCATTTTGCGTTCCAGCCGGATGCCGTCCAGCGGCATCCCGTCCGGGGCCATCGGATGGCGGCGGCGGCTTTCCTTATACCGCTGCACAAGGACCGAATCGGTGGCATCGAGGAACAGGATTTCACACTTGATGGTGAAATGCTCCTTAATAAAGCTAAGCGACTCCGAAAGCGCCGTGAAGAACTCCCGGCCGCGCAGGTCGATGACCAGCGCAACCTTGGCGATTTTCCCTTTGGATTGTTCAATCAATTCTGCGAATTTGGGAATCAGCACCGGAGGCAAATTATCTACGCAAAAAAATCCGAGATCCTCCAAACTGCGCACGGCCAGCGACTTCCCTGCCCCCGACATGCCCGTGATAATGATCAGATTGGCGACCGAACTTGTTTCCTTCTCCGGCATGATTATTCCCTCCTCGCGTAATTCTCCTTGTCCATTCTAAAAGGATGATGTAACGGACTGTAATGACCTTATTTGCTTATTTCCCGACCATTTCCCACTGTAACGGACCCCAGAGACCTTATCTGGCTCTGATGACGACCCTTGAGCTGCAATTGACCGAAATAAGATCTCCTAGGTCCGTTAGAAACTGTAATCTTTCCAAGACTGCCAAATAACGCTTCTAGAGTCCGTTAGATGCGACACCAGCAGCGACACCAGCGGTACCAACGGCCCCCAGCTAGCTGCAAGCAGTTCCGCTTAGCACCTTTTCGTTAGGAACGGAGGAAGAGGCCAGCGGCACCGACCATTCCCGCGTCATTGCCCAAGGTTGCAGGAACGATTTGCATGCCGCGTTGCACCGGCTCCGGCGTCAATTTGGCGAATACGCTGCGAACTTCGTTAAACAGAATGTCACCGGCTTTGGACACGCCCCCGCCGATAATAAACAGCTCTGGATTAAGAACGACAGCGACAGCCGCCATCGATTTGCCCAGATAGAAGGCCGCCCGGTTCACGATGCGAATTGCCGCCTCGTCACCCGCTTTAGCTGCATCAAAGACGTCCTTCGCCATAATGTTCTCCACATGAGCCAGCGAAGTCCGGTCACCGCGCGCTACGGCATCTTTCGCCATGCGAATAATCCCCGTAGCCGAGGATACGGTTTCCAAGCAGCCCATTTGGCCGCAGCCGCAGCCGATCGCTTCCAGATCCGGAACTACAGACATATGTCCAAGCTCTCCGGCCATTCCGGAGAAGCCTTGATAAATCTTCCCGTTAATGATGATCCCGCCGCCAACGCCGGTTCCCAGCGTGTAGCATACGCAATTGTCGATGCCTTTGCCTGCACCGCCCCAAGCTTCACCAAGTGCGGCCACATTGGCATCATTGTCTATTTTGATTGGCTTGCCAAGTCGCTCCTCCAAAATGGCGCGAATCGGGAAATCCTTCAAACCTACATTCGGCGCCAAAATGATGATCCCTTCGCGGACATTCGTAAACCCGGCGACCCCGGCGCCTACCCCAGCCACCTGTTCCCAGGCGAACGGCGATTCTTCCACGACACGCCGGACGTACTTCTCGATATTCGCCACGACCGTATCCGCGCCCTTATCGACTTCGGTCGGTCCTTCGTACGTATGAAGAAGCTGCCCTTCTTCATTGCAAATGCCGACTTTGACTGCCGTACCTCCCAGGTCAACGCCAATGTAGATTTTTTCAGACATTTTCACAAGCCACCTTTTTCATAAATATATAGATCATTTACATACCTATACGTGCAAAAAGGCCATTCTCGATCCATCGCCGCTTTAGTCCGCGCCATGACTGAAAACGCCTTCGCAAGTAGTTTTCTCCTACGTACCAACTATAAGCGAACCCATCGGTTCGGTCAAGAGAAGGGAAGAAACGGCAATCCCAATACCGATAAGGGATTTTGCGTAAATGACACAGATCACAGGCAAGCGTCAGCGAGTGTAGTTTCCGTTATATGAAAAAACCGGCATTCGCAAATGCAAACGCCGGATGCAAGAAGAGGAGTGAGCCATATTGGACAGGATCGAGCCGCTTTTGCTCGGAACTAGGACAAAATACGTTTCTGCCCTTGCAGCTCGCGAATAGGAGCGATGTTCTGCGTGAACTCCAGCGTCCCCAGATAACGTCCATCCTCGCTGCGTACAGCGAAATAGCGGATGTACACAAATTTGTCCTTCACCGGAATCCAGAAGTCCTCGACATCCTTCCGCCCCGCCTTAAAATCCTCCAACAGCTGGTTGACGACATGAACGCTTTGCGGCGGGTGGCAATTTTGTACGGTCCGGCCGATGACGGCCTTCGTCCGGGCAAAGATCCGCTCCTTGCCGTGGGAGAAATATCGGACGACATCGTTCTCGTCGATAAACGTCAGGTCCACCGGAAGATGGTTCATCACCGCCTCCAGCTGCTCCATCGAGAGAACGCCGGTCTCGAATTTGATGTAGCCTTGCGGAACCCCCGCTTCCGTGCCTGCCTGTGCGGTCCCTTTCACTTCTTCGCCCGAGGGCTGCAGCGGCACGCGCTCCGGAATCCATTCACGCTCCGGTGCGGTCAAGCAGAAGCCGATCTGGTCGCTTTCCCGGGCAATGCTCACCCATTCGTCTTCCGTTAACTTTTCAAGGGCCATCGGGAGCAAAATATTTTCTTCCTTAAAAATCATCTCGTTGACTTCCTTAATAATCCGTTCCAGATCCATCACCATCGTCTCCGGATCCGCGCTGCCGTCCGCCAGCTTGCCCTTCGTTTCCTTGATCATCATGCGGATGCCGTCGTCCACGCCCCACATCACCTTGGTTGGGCCGTAGATGCCGTACTTCTCCAGATACGGGAACAGCAGGTTTTCCTTGCGGCTGTAGTGCTTGTCGAGGTCCATCAGCAGGTTTAAATCCTCCAGCAGCTTGAATACGATCTCGCTGCCGGGATCCTTCCGGTACTTGTCCAGGTGAAGCTGCAGCTTGAAGTTCACCAGCCGTTCGATCTCGCGATTTTCCAGCTTGAAGGTATGAACCGGGTGACCCGGCTGCTCCTCCGGCTTGGACGAACGGTGAATGTCCTCGATCGAGCCCTTGAAAATCGCCGTATGCACCGAGCACAGCCGCTGAACCTCCTCGACCGGAATGCCCTCCTCTTCCATCAACGCATGCTCCATCGCGGAAATTTCCGCGACCGTCACGTCACCGACAGCCTCTTCGAACCGTGCCTTCACTTCATCCACGCTCTTCCCCTGATGCAGCTCCTTGATAATCTCCTTTAACAGCTGCTGGCGGCGGCTTTGTTCCGGTGCGCCATACTCCCGATTATTGATCAGTTCGCTCATCGCCTAACCCCTCCTTATTGAATTTCAGCCGAATTTCTGTTTCGATATGTCCCGATGACTTCATTGATAACCATTCTCAATAACAAGGTAGCACAGGGAAAATGTCCGACTTGTGATTTCAATCACAAATAATTCATTGATCCTTCCGTTTCTTTTTGCTCCGTCTTTTGCCAAAATAGAATCAGGAGGAATGCCATTATGCCTATTACGCATTTGCTATATATTGAAGACGATCCCGAAATCGGTGAATGGGTCAGCTCCAACCTGGAAGCGCGCGGATACGCGGTCACTTGGCTGAAGCACGGGGATCAGGCCGTGGAGAAAGCCGCCGATTGCCATCTCGTGATCCTTGACGTGATGCTTCCAGGGCTGGACGGCTTCACGATTGGGGGGCGGTTAAAGCAGAAGTATCCGGAGCTGCCGGTATTGATGCTGTCGGCCCGAACTTCGATTGACGACAAGCTGCAGGGACTGAAGTTCGCCGACGACTATTTAACGAAGCCGTTCCATCCGGACGAGCTGGCCGCCCGGATTGAGGTGCTGCTCCGCCGCAGCGGGGGGATCGCCGACCCAGCGCCGCTGCGTATTAAACATTTACTTGTGTATGAGAAAGAAAACCGGATCATCAATCAGGATACCAACGAGGAAATCGTGCTGACCGGCAAGCAGTTTCATATTTTCTCCTATCTGCTGCGCCATCTTAGTCAAATCCTGACTAAGGAGCAGATCTACGAAGCCGTATGGAACGAGCCCTACCTCGACGGGGACAAAACCTTGATGGTCCATATCCGCCACCTGCGTGAGAAGCTGGAACGGGATCCCGCAAATCCTGAAGTGATCGAGACCATCCGCGGGATTGGTTATCGGGTGAGAGCATGAGACTTCGTCCGGTGCGCAAGTTCCGTAAATCCCTGTTGACGAGATACGTCTTGATCTTGGGGATCGCCTTCGTGTTTATCCCTGTCCTGATTCCAGTCAGCTTTATTGCAGCCTGGGGGGTGAATGTCCTCCTAAACCCTGGCCATTATGTGCACGAGAGCCGTCCTTACGGTACCGGACAGGAGATTGAGACCGCTTGGCATCAAGCTGCTGCTGAGTTGAAGGGAGCTCAAGCCGATGCCATCGATGCGAAGCTCAGAGAGATGAAGCTGCTGTATCCTGATGCCGCGCTGTATTGGGTTGACACGGCTGGCCAAACCCGCCTGCAGCTGCCGGAGCAAGAGTCGGTGCCCCAGCAGTGGTCCTTGGAGGATACTATCGCCTTCATGAAGCAACGTGTGGACGCCGACCCTTTTACGGTTGTCGCTTTTATTGGCGGGGACGAACAAGCCAAGCAAGGCTTCATGGTGTTGGAGCTTCCGCGTAAATTTATGGTGATTCAAAAAGGGGAACAGCTTAGTGACATTCGTTTTTACGGGGTGTTTCTAGCGATTCTGCTGGGGGCCTTCGTCCTGCTCTCCTATCTGTTCTTTAGCGATATCCGCAAGCGGCTGCTGCGCCTGGAAGCCGGCATGACCCGCCCGGGTCCCGACGGGCTGCCGTCTCCCATCGAAGAAGGACGCCCGGACGAAATTGGCCGATTGGAGCTTGCTTTTAACCATATGGTGTTCGCACTGAAGGACAGCCGCCAGCGGGAGCGCGAGGAAGAGGAGCTGCGCAAGAGCCTGATCAGCCACCTATCCCATGACCTGCGGACGCCGTTAACCGTGCTGGGCAGCCATCTGTATTCGCTCCGTCAGGAACCCCTATCCGAACAGGGACGACAGTCCCTGGCTTTGATGGAGACGAAAATCAGCGATTTATCCGGACTGATGGATCATCTATTATCGTATAACCTGCTCTCCAGCGGACGGTATGCCATGTCTTTGGAGCGGCTGGATATCCTGCGGATCGTGCGGGAAAGCGCGGCCGCCTGGTACCCCGTCTGGGAGAAGAACGGGATTACGGCCGATATTGAGCTGCCGGAGCAGCCGATCTACTGGAACGTTGACGCCCAAGGGTTCCGCCGCGTACTCGATAACTTGTTCCAGAACCTGGTCCGCCATGCTGGATCGGGCCGTTATGCCGGGATTGCGGTAGAGCAATACGAAGGCACCACGGCTCTCACGATCAGCGACCACGGCCCTGGAATGGAGTCGGTTTCCGCTAGCGGAGGCGCGGGGCTTGGCCTGCAAATCGTCGACCTGCTGCTGCGGGAAATGGGTCTCGCACGGGCCACCGTATCGAGCGAAGCTGGAACGAAAGTTTATATTTATCCAATGGCGCTATTGTAATTGAGATGAGGCGAGGGACTGTTTACAGTCCCTTTTTTCATGCCACAAAATTAAACGAATCTTAAACTTCTCCTGTCTTTGCCTTTAACCTCCGGGCGATATGATCATGACGAGGTGATAATTCGTGAATGAAATGATCATTCAAACGGAAGGTTTAACGAAAACATACCGCGGCCGCTACGCAGTGGACCACTTAAACCTGGAGATCGCGAAGGGGGACATCTACGGGTTCCTCGGACCTAATGGTGCAGGGAAGACGACGACGATCCGCATGCTGCTGGGCTTAATCCAGCCGACTTCGGGTACGATTCGCATCTTCGGCCGCGAGCTGCACCGCGATAAGCTGGCAATCCTGCGCCGTATCGGCTCGCTGGTCGAATCCCCGTCTTATTACGGACATTTGAGCGCCATCGACAACTTAGAGGCCATCCGCCGCATCTTGCAGGTGCCGAAATCGCGCATCGACGAGGTGCTGGACATCGTCTCGCTGACCAGCGACGCACGCCGGCCGGTGAAGGGCTTCTCCCTCGGGATGAAGCAGCGTCTGGGCATCGCCGCGTCGTTGCTCGGCAACCCCGAACTGCTCATCCTGGACGAACCAACCAACGGGCTGGACCCGTCCGGGATCCACGAGATCCGCGAATTAATTAAGAGCATGCCGAAGCGTTACGGCATCACCGTGCTCGTATCCAGCCACCTGCTCGGGGAGATGGAGTTGATGGCCAGCAAAGTGGGCATTATCCGCGAAGGCCGGATGGTGTTCCAGGATACGATCGACAATCTGCGGCTCCGCGCAGCTCACGATATGGAGCTCGTTGTTTCGGAGCCGGATGAAGCGCTTTGGATTGCCCGTGATCTGGGCGCCATCGGCAAGCTGCAAAGCGGAGTTCTCTCGTTCCCAGGGATGGCTGACGCCCAGGTCGCCCGCCTGGTCAAACAGCTGGTGGAAAACGGACATGCCATTTATCGCGTCGAGCAGAAGAAGAAATCGCTGGAGGACATCTTTATGCAGGTAATCGGGGAGGGGGCCGCGGTATGATGTTACGCTCCCTCTCGGCCGACTTCCTGAAGATCCGGCGCAAAGGCATCTGGTTCCTGATCTTTCTTGCTCCGCTCGGGTTGGTCGCCATGCAGGCGCTCAATTACGGGCTGCGCTTCGACTGGATGATCAAGCAATATGCCGATAACCCGTGGGGAGGCCTGCTGCAGAACATTTCCTTCTTCGTGCCGATGGCCATATATCTGGGATGCACCCTAGTAAGCTCGCTAGTGGCGAACGTCGAGCATCAGCTTAGTTCCTGGAAACAACTGCTGGCGCTGCCGATCTCACGGACCGCCGTGTATTGTGCTAAATTTCTGTTGTGCTTCCTGCTGCTGTCCGTTTCCTGCGTGCTGCTATCGGTCGCGACCGTAATTCTTGGTATAGCTCTCGGTTTTGAGGCCGGGTCCATCCCTTACGTGGATTTGGCGCGCCTTGGATTTTATCCGTTTTTTGCCGCGTTGCCGCTGCTGGCCCTCCAGCTCTGGCTTTCGCTCACCTATCGGAACCAGTCGTTGCCGGTATCCCTTGGCGTCACGATTTCGATCCTTTCGCCGTTTACATTGAACCTGTCCGAGTGGTTTCCGCTGAACTGGCCGGTGTTCGGGTTCGAAGGCCCGCACCGCGAATGGTTTGTCGCAGCCGGGCTTGCCTGCGGCGCAGGAATCCTGCTGACCGGACTTGTTCATTTCAACCGAAAGGACGTGGATTAATATGAAGACGTTCCTGAACGTCTTGGCCGCAGAACGGCTAAAAATGGCGCGCTCGCGCCTCTGGCTCATCCTGCTGGTCAGCCCGGCCCTGTCTGCCTTGATCGGCGCCTTGGTCAATCTGCCGAAAGGAGCCAATGCGGAAGTCTGGCCGCTCCTGATCAGCGCCATGTCGATGCTGCACGCGCTATTGTTTCTGCCGATCATGTCCGGCTTATTTCCGTCGTTCCTCTGCCGTTACGAGCACACCGGCGGCGGTTGGAAGCAGCTGTTGGTGCTTCCCGTCTCACGGAGCGCCGTTTATCTGGCCAAGTTCACTGTCGTTGCCGTCTTGTTGGCGGCATCCCAGCTGCTCTTTCTAGCCGCGCTGCTGATTGTAGACCAAGTCCAAGGGATCGCTGGCCCCTTGCCATGGGGGATGATCGCAACGAGCCTCATCGGAGGCTGGATTGCCTGTATGCCGCTGGTTGCCTTACAGCTGGGCGTCTCCCTGGTGTGGTCCAGTTTTGCAGCTCCGCTTGCGGTGAACGTATCGCTGACGATTCCGAACCTGCTGATCATCAATTCGGCCAAGATCGGCCCTTTCTATCCTTGGGCACAGCCGCTGCTGGCCATGATGCCGCGCGGACAAGCGAACTACGGTGCCTTTAATCTGCCGTACGAGAGCCTGTTCATCACGGTCCTCGGCAGCTTCCTGTTGTTCCTGATCGCCGGCATGCTGTACTTCCGCCGCAAAGCGGTCTAATACAATCGCCCCGCAGCCGTTCTGCCCCTGTAAATGACGAAAGGCCTGTAGATGAGCTGGATGAGCATGTTGCCCATCCTAACCCTCTACAGGCCTTCTTATTTTATGGGGAGGTTATTCATCATTCATTTGGCTTTCAAGCAAGGCAAGTGAAATGCCCGATTATTCTTTGACGCCGCCCAACGCTACGCCGGCAATAATATACCGGGACAGCAAGAAGTAGACGATAAACAGAGGCAACGCCGTCAAAGCCAGACCCATGTAAATTGAACCGAATTCCGTCTTGTAAATATCGCCGCGCAGCAAGCTGACCATAATCGGCATCGTATATTTACTCTTATCTGTCAACAAAATGAGCGGCATAAACAGGTTATTCCAGTTCGCGACAAAGGCAAAAATCGCTTGCGTCGCAATCGCCGGCATCATCAGCGGCAGAATGATCCGGTTAAACGTCTTAAATTCGCCGGAGCCGTCAACACGCGCCGCTTCAACAATCTCAAGCGAGAGAGTACCCAGCAGGTACTGGCGCATGAAGAACACTACCGCTGGAGCCGCGATGGCTGGCAAAATCAAAGGCAACAGGTTGTTGGTCCAATGAATTTTGTACATAAATTGATAGAAACCAATCGAGCTGGCTTGAGCCGGAATCAGCATCACCGCCATAATAAAGGTAAAGAACGGCTGCCGCAACTTCCAGTTATAAGCGACCAGACCATAGGCCGTCAGGGACGAGAAATAAACCGTCAACAAGGTAGCCGATCCCGAGATAATAAACGAGTTTATGAACCCTCGAACCGGATCAAAGCTCTTGTCCAGCAGCACCTTCAGGTTGCTCATCATATGAGTGGATGGAAGCAACGAGAGGCCCGCTTGAATTTCCGCCGTCGAACGCGTAGCGTTCACGAACATGATCCAGAATGGAAGGATACTGAGGAGTGCCAGCAAAATACATACGACATATACAATCGTCCGATTAATTCGGAGGGCGACCGCACTGCCTTCTTTAATTTTTTCCATGGCTTACACCTCCCCTTTCATTGCTGCACGCTCTGCTTTTCTTTGTTCTTTGATCGCTTTATTTAATTTCGCCGCATCCCGGTCACGCATCAGATAGAACAGGATGGCGGACAACACGGCAGCAATAACGAACAGAATCATACTTGCGGCTGCCGCACGGTTATACATATAACTTCCTTTAAACGCTTGCCCGTAGATAAACATCGAGGTGGTCAGCGTTGCGTCGTCCGGTCCGCCTTGAAGGAACAGCTGCGGAATATCGAACATCGTCAGACCGCCGATCATCGACGTAATTAATGTATATAACATGATGGTGCGCAGACTTGGCAGTGTAATCTTGAAGAAGGTCTGCCAGCCGTTGGCTCCGTCAATCGCAGCGGACTCGAAGATCGACGGATTGATCCCCATTACACCTGCAATCAAAATAATCATGGTGTTCCCGTACCACATCCAGAATTGAATGAAGGAAACGATCCCACGTGCGGTCGTCTTATCCTGCAGGAAGAAGATCGGAGCATCGGACCAACCAAGCAGCTGGAACAAGCTGTTCACCGGCCCCATCGGATATGCAAACAGAGAGCTAAAAAGCACTGCAATCGTACTTGCAGTGATAATATTCGGCATATAGAGCAGGATCTTAAACGCGCCCTGGCCTTTAATGTTCAGACGTTTATTCGTAAACCAGGCCGTCAGCAACAGCGCAAGACCTATCTGCGGAATAAAGTTAACGATCCAGAGGATAAACGTATTCGCGAGAGATTTCTTGAAAGAAGCATTTTCTAGAATCAGATCTTTAAAGTTCTGAAACGGATTATCGAGAATTTCCAATGGTTTGGGGATGATCCCCTGTAAATTAGTGAAACCGATAACGGCGGTATATAGAATCGGATACAGTGAAAAAACCAAAAAAGCCAACACAAATGGCAACGTAAAATAGTAACCGTATCTCGAATAATTGACACCTTTGCGGCGCATGCTTTCACCTCTTTCATGGATATGAAGGGGCGGGTTATACTCCCCGCCCCTTCGCATCTACTGCGTATTCTTATTCGCTGTCGATGCCAAGTTGGTCTTTCACTTGTTGTTTGAAGGTTTTGATCGCATCGTCACGGGATTTGTTACCTGCCGTGTATTCACGAACTTGATCACGCCACAGTTTGTTGATCGTTTCGTCGTATTGCGTCAAGTTCTTACCGGAAGCATTTTCGTTCGCTGGAACGAAGATGTCAAACATGTTTTGACCGCCCAGCATTGCAACTTCACCGTTCGATTTCGCCATCACCACGGAGGAAGCTACGCTATCCTTCGTACCTGCTTCGCCCTCTTTCATCGTACCGTTTGCCCAATAATATTGGAGGCCGGTTTCGGAGGTATCCAGCGTTACCCAGTGAATGAAATCAGCAACCGCTTTCTTCTTCGCTTCGTCTTTCGTTACGTCTTTGTTAGCCAAGAGCCAAGTACCGCCCCAGAAGAACCCTGTTGGAGATTCAGTTACAGCCCAATCACCGTTTGTATCTTTAACTTGACCGTTCATGACATAGTTGATCAACCAAGCTGGACCAAAGAACCCGAAGATCGGTTGAGCGCCGGAGCCAGACATGTCAGCATACCAAGCTTCCGTCCAGTCTTGCGTATCGTTGTGGTAACCGTTGTCTTTCAACTTCTTGGAGAGATCCAAGAACTCTTCACGCTTCGGATCGATGTACAGTTTGCCGTCAACGATCCATCCTTTGTCGGAGCTGTTCTCGATCGCGTGCCAGATATCACCGTCACCGGATACGATACCATAGCCTTTCGCTTTCAGCTTCGCAGCTGCATCGAAGAACTTATCCCAACCAGGACCAACTTCATTTTTGATAGCAGCTGGGTCATCTGTCCCGAATACGTCTTTCGCAATCGAACGACGATAGATGAAAGCGCCGCCAGTTGCTTGGTAGCCAAGAGCTTTCAGCTCGCCATCTTTACTACCGATATCTACGGAGTATTGAGCGATGCCAGCATCTTTAACCATTTGGTCAGTCAAGCCCAGGTCAGCGTAGTTCGCTGCATACCCGGAAGCGTCGCCTTGCGTATATTTCAGAACGAACGCTGCTTCAGCAGCATAAATGTCCGGAGCGTCTTTGCCGCCGCCAGCCAAAGCTTGGTCAAGCGCAGGTTGGTAAGCGCCATCAGTTGTAGCGATAACCGTTGTTTTGAATTCAACATTAGCGTCTGGATGCGTTTCCAAATATTTTGTAGTCATATTTGGAATTTCATCCGTGAAGCTCCACAGATTGATGGTAACTTTTTCGCCGCTGGAACCTTTACCTGCGGAAGAATTCGTTTCCGTAGGTGTTGTATTGTTCGAGGACGACTCATTCTTGGAATTGCCGCCGCAAGCCGTGAGAGCTGTTGTCATCACCAGCAAGGCGGAGATCCCGATCAACAGGTGTTTCATACGTTTCATGCGTTTCATGCTTTGCCTCCCCTTTTGTTTACTCTTCTCGGTATTTTGTAACCGCATTCACATTTTAATACATCTTTTTGTTCTCCATAAGTAAGCGCTTATTGGGAAAAGTTCAACTATTTTTGGGTCTTGAGATCGAGGGGGCCTTTTCAGACTCAAATCAGAATGACAATTGTCATCTCAATATCATGACAGTCCTTACTAACAGAGGGGCCGCAGTTCCTTTATGCTTAAGTTAACCGAGGAAGAATTAACCAAGATGAAACCTTGATCGGAGGCGAAGCTTTCGTGGAACCTATTATTGAAATGAAGGACGTCAGCAAGAGCTTCAAAGATAAAAAAGCGGTAGATCATCTATCATTTACCATTTCCAAAGGCACCATCACCGCCATTCTAGGACCAAATGGAGCCGGGAAGACGACGGCGGTCTCGATGCTGCTCGGCTTGCTGGAACCAACAGCCGGAACGATTCAACTGTTCGGAAAGCCGCCGAAGGACCGCTTGGTCCGCGAGCGGACTGGGGCGATGCTGCAGGAGGTCAGCGTGATGGATCGGCTAAAGGTACGCGAAATCCTGGAGCTGATTCGCAGCTACTACCCCAACCCGATGGCGATGGACGAATTGGTTCGTCTGACGGGGTTGTCCAATAGCGATTTAAACCGCTATGCCGAGAAGCTGTCCGGCGGGCAGAAGCGCAGCCTTAGCTTTGCCCTTGCCTTGGCAGGGAACCCGGAGTTGCTCTTCTTTGATGAGCCCACAGTGGGGCTGGACATCACGTCGCGCCGCCGCTTCTGGGACAGCGTTCGCAAGTTGGCCGCACAAGGGAAGACGGTCGTTTTCACAACGCATTACTTGCAAGAAGCCGACGATATTGCCGATCGAATCTTGTTGTTTAACCGGGGCTCCTTAGTCGCAGACGGCACGCCTGAAGCGATCAAATCGCGGATTGTCAAACGTTCGATTTCCTTCCTTGCCGACGGCGATGGTCCCGAACTGCGGAGCCGATTGCTGGCGCTCTCCCCTGTCGCGGAATGCTACAACAAAGACGGACGTATCCATGTGACAACGGATGATACAGATGCAGCGTTAGCTGCCTTGTTTACCGCCGGTCTGCCCGTGCATGACGTACAGATCGAGCAGGGACGGCTGGATGAAGCTTTTGAGCAACTTACAGGAAACCATGAAGAGGAGGCGGTCTAACGATGCGTACCATTACGATGCAATGCAAAGCGGAGATGCTGCGGGTGATCCGCAATCCCTATTATGTATTCTGGTCGCTGCTGATGCCGGTCTTGTTCTACTTTATTTTCACGCGGGTCGTAAATACCGGGGCCGACAATCCGGGCGAATGGCGGGCGCATTACCTGATGTCGATGACGACCTTCAGCGTGATGGGGTCGGCGATCATGACTCTGGGCATCCGGCTGGTGCAGGAGCGCACCCAAGGTTGGGCCACCTTCATGCGAATCACGCCGCTGCCCGGTTCGATCTATTTCTTCGGCAAAATGTTCGGCCAAACCATGATGCATCTGTTTTCCGTTGTGTTTATTTTTATTGCCGGGTATTTGATTAACGGGGTATCGCTGCCTTGGCATTTGTGGATTTACAGCGGATTGTGGATCGTCGCGGCTTCACTTCCTTTTCTCGCGCTGGGTACGCTGGTGGGGCTGATGAAACGCGTGGATACGGCGAGCGGCGTCAGCAACGTTTTGTATCTGCTTCTAGCCGTCTCGGGCGGCATGTGGATGCCATTCGAAGTGCTGCCCAAGGTGATGCAGGCCATCGGCAAATGGCTGCCCTCCTACCAGTTCGGAAGCGGTGCCTGGTCCATCGTTCAGGGGGATGCGCCGAGTTGGCAAAGCGTGCTGATTTTGCTGGGCTACCTCTTTCTGTTTATGGTACTATCCACATATATCCGAAAAAAACAGGAAGCGGTGTAATTTCAAATGCGGTTCGGCAAGTTCGAGTTCGAATGGTTTCCGAAAAAATACGGCTGGTTCCCCTACATCTGGCCGATCTACTTGGTTCTTCCTTTCTTCAACATTCGGGGAGAGCATGGAATCAAGCTGTGGATCGGCTGCGCGATGATCGTCTTGTTTGCCGTGACCTACCGCCAGTTATATTGGGTTACCGGCAAAGTATTTAACCTCTGGCTTGCGCTGCAAATGGCACTCATCCTCGCGCTCTGCATGTTCTATAGCCCGTATAACTTCTATTTGGGCTTCTTCACCTCGAACTTTATCGGTTGGTACACCGATCACAAGAAGTTCCATGTCGCCATTTCCTGCTTTGCTGCGGTGGAGGTGCTGTCGCTCCTGTTCGGCGCCCGGGATCTGGTGGCCGGCGACCTGCCGTTCATGATGCCCTTCCTCGTGATCATGCTGGTGATGCCTTACGGCATCCGTTCGATGGCGAGACGGCAGCAATTGGAGCAGGAGCTCGACCGGGCGAACGAGCAGATTAAGGAGCTGATCAAGCGGGAGGAACGCATGCGAATCGCCCGCGATTTGCACGATACGCTTGGGCATACCTTATCCCTGATCACGCTCAAAAGCCAGCTCGTCGAGAAGCTCGCCGCCAAAGACGCCGAACGGGCCCAAGCCGAGGCGCGGGAGATCCAGCGCACCTCCCGGGCCGCGCTGCGGCAAGTGCGGGAGCTCGTCTCCGACATGCGGGCGATCACCGTCGCTGAGGCGCTGGCGGAAGCCGGCGAGATCCTGCGTGCGGCCGACATCGCCTTTGACGTAGAAGGCGATCCGCGGCTGACCGGCGTGTCGGACTTGACGCAGAACATCGTCAGCCTCTGCATTAAAGAGGCGGTGACGAACATCGTCAAGCATAGCCGGGCCACGCGCTGCGCCGTCACGATCGAGACCGCACCGGCGGAGGTGCGGCTGCAGATCGAGGACAACGGGATCGGGTTGTCCTCGCGGAAAGTGGGCAGCGACGGGGTGTCCTCGCTGCCGGGCAACAGCGCCGCGGGCAACGGCCTGAAGGGCATGGCCGAGCGGTTGTCGCTGATCGACGGCACATTAACCGTCGGAGCGGGGAGCCTGGAAGGCTCGGACGGTTCCGAGGCCGGCTCCGGCCGGGGCACTCGGCTGCAGATCACCATCCCGCTGATCGTGAAAGAAGCTGCCAAAGAAGGTGAAACCGCATGATTCGCATCGTCATTGCCGAGGATCAACGTATGCTGCGGGGAGCGCTGGCCTCCCTGCTCGATCTGGAGGACGACCTCGAGGTTGTCGGTCAGGCAGGGGATGGCGCGGAGGCGCTGGCGCTCATCGAGAAGCTGCGCCCCGATGTCTGCCTAATGGACATCGAGATGCCGCTGATGAGCGGACTGGAGGTGGCCGAGCGGCTGCAGGCCCAGGGATCGCCGTGCCGCGTTATCATCCTGACGACGTTCGCGCGGCCGGGCTACTTCGAGCGGGCGGTGAAAACCGGCGTCCAAGGCTACCTGCTCAAGGATGAATCCAGCGATCGGCTGGCGGAAGCGATCCGGCGGGTGAAGGCCGGCCACCGCGAGGCTTCGCCGGAGCTGGTCTTCGGCAGTCTCCGCCGGGACAATCCCTTGACCGCCCGCGAGCAGGAGATTCTGAGGCTGGCCGCCAAAGGCTGCACCGCCAGCGAGATTGCGGCTTCCCTGCACTTGTCCTACGGCACCGTCCGCAATTATATTTCCGAAATTTTGAACAAGCTGGAGGTCAAAAGCCGCATCGAAGCGGTCCGCCTCGCCGAAGAGAACGGTTGGATTTAAGCACGCGTGTGAGACGTGCAAAAGGACGCCGAGGTCGGCGTCCTTTTGAGTTATTTTCGGGATGCAATCTATTCGATTTTTCGCATACATCCAAGCGTTTGACGATCAAAAATCCGAATTGTATTCGATTTTTCATATAGATTCTTGGAGTTTGGGGTGGGATCGGCAAAATCTGTATGAAATTTCATATACAATCCTTTGAAATCGCCGAAATCCCCAAAATATACTTGATTTTTCGCATACATTAGGACGGCAAAGTGACATCCCCTGACTTCCCCCGTGATTCCTTCCCCAACTTTAACTCCCGGTCGGGCCGCTCCAATCATGCACCATGCTGCCCTCCAGGAACTTCTCGCAGTCCATGGCCGCCATGCAGCCGGACCCCGCCGCGGTGATCGCTTGGCGGTAACGCGTATCCTGTACGTCGCCGCAAGCAAATACCCCTGGCACGTTCGTCTCCGTGGTTCCCGGCTTCACAACGATATAGCCGTGTTCGTCGGTCTCCACTGCGCCGCCGAGAAACTTCGTGTTTGGCGTATGACCAATCGCCACGAACACCCCGTCGGCCTCCAGCAGCTCCTCCTGACCATCGGCATTGTTCCGCACCTTCAGGCCCTTCACTTTGACGCCGCCCTCATCCGTCACCACTTCCAACGGTGTACGGTTCAGCGCCCAGCGGATTTTCTCGTTGGCTTTGGCGCGATCCTGCATGATTTTGGAGGCGCGCAGCTCCTCCCGCCGATGCACGATCGTTACCTCGGTCGCGAATCGCGTCAGGAAGTTCGCCTCCTCCATAGCGGAGTCACCGCCTCCGACGACGAGGAGTTTTTTGCCGCGGAAAAAGAACCCGTCGCAGGTCGCGCAGGTACTAACCCCTCGGCCCACGTTCTCTTGCTCGCCTGGGATACCCAGATATTTCGCCGATGCCCCGGTCGATATAATTACCGATTCGGACTCTAGCACCTGACCGCCTTCCAGCGTCACTTGAAACGGCCGCTTGGAGAAATCCACCTTCTCCACCCAGCCGCTCCGAAATTCTGCACCAAACCGTTCCGCTTGCTTGCGCATGTTATCCATCAGCTCAGGGCCCATAATTCCTTCCGGAAAGCCAGGAAAATTTTCCACTTCCGTCGTCGTGGTCAACTGGCCGCCCGGCTCCAATCCCTCGATCACCACCGGGCTCAGATTCGCCCGCGCCAAATAAATCGCCGCCGTTAATCCGGCCGGCCCCGTTCCAATCACCAATACTTTGTGCATACGCTCGTACCTCCTTGGTTCCTAGGAAATAGCTCGACCCGTCGATTCCTATGTAAATGGAATACTCCATCAAATTTTCCCCAAGTTGGACCTGCTTTACCCATCAAACTATTGGACCGAAGGAAAAATCTCCGCGAGCTTCTCCTTCACGCCGCATACTTCATCCACCCGTTGAACATAACGGCGTGCCGTAGAGGCGGAAATATTGTATTTCTGCGCCACCTGCTCGTAAGTGACGGATTGTCCGTGCATTTTGGCCGTCAAGTATTCAAGTGCCGCGGCCCAGCCCTCCAAATGGGAGACCGTTGGCGTATCCGGATATAACCGGGTGAGAAAATCCGCCCACAACGTCTCCATATCATGCTGCTGCTGAAGATCAAAGCTCCGCTTCATCCGCTCCAGAGCCAAATCCACAACCGCTTGCCACTCGCTCCGCCATACCGGCAGCTGCGTGGTCACCCGGCTTGGATCGACCAGCGTTGTCGTCGCACCGGAACGAACCGGCAGCGGCTGGTTCACGCCGAGATTGCGGAGCACGAACAAAGCCATTTCCTTCAAATACGCATCTTCTTCCGGCTCCAGCAAGAAGGCTTGCAGCGCCTCCTCAACCTCCCGGTCAGCAATCAGGCCCATCGCCTGAATGACTTGAAGCTTGGTTTTGTTGTCCCCGTGGCGCAGCGCCCAGAAGAACGAGGAACGAATCAGCGGGTTCTCCTTCATCTCAGCCGGGATCCCTTCTTCTGAAGCCTCCCACCGCTTCATTTGCTCCTCGAACGGAAGCAGGTACTGATAATTGACAGGAACCGGTTCCGCCTCGGGATGCTCACGCTCCTGGGACAGAATATTCAAATAATAGCCCGGCACGCTCGATTTCGGATCCAGCCTTTTCGCCGTATTCCATAGCTGCTCGGCTTCAGCCTTCCGTCCCGTATGGTAGGCAGCCACCGCGGCATAGTGATACAGGCTGGCATCCAAGTTCGTCTCATTCCCGCGCATCAGCCGCATAAAATGGCCAAAGGCCGCTTCGTGCCGCCCCAAGATGCCCATGGTTGTCGCCAGCTTGAACACGTGCTCTTGGTGGAAAGGAACGATATTTTCCAATCGGCCGGCCAACTCTTCCAGCGCCTCGCGGTTTCCAGCATGCTGATAAAAAATCGCCAGATTACATAAGGCGTGCAAATTTCCGGGATCCTTCACCAGCACCTCTTCCACGGTTTCCACCGCCTTGTGGAACAATCCCAGGTAGTAATACCCTAATGCGAGATTGTTACGGGCAGCCAGGAAATCGGGAAGGCTCTGCACCAGCTCCTCCAGCATTTTGACGGCTTGAGCGAACTTACCTTCTTCTAGCAACGCACGCGCCTGATCGTGCTCATAGACGCCATGCCGCGATTTGATGCTCTTTAATTTCGTTGGGCGGTCCAGCTCGTATTGCAGCAAGTCGATCATCTCCTCGGCCTCGCTCAGGAACTGCCCCTGTTCATCCTCCTCCAAATAGCGGATGAGCGCTTCTTCGGCCGCTTCAAACATATCCATATTGGCGTAATTGTTCGCCATATAGAAATAACATTCCGTCATGGACGGGTCGATCTCCTCCAGCACGGTCTGGAGCACCTCATTGGATGCCGCATAGTCCCCCATCTCCGATAGAATCCCGGCCATATTGCAGTGGTTCACCGGGTTGTTCGGCTCGTATTCTACGGCTTTGCGGAAATATTTTAATGCCTTGTCGTAGCGATAACGGTCCAACGAAGAAACGGCTCTCTCGAAGAAAAATCCCGCATCCATCGAGATCGGCAGCACTTTCCCCCGCTGGGTTTTAGCCGGTCGCTTTCTTTCCTTCAAGCAAGGCACCTCCTTTGATTTCATTCTTCCAAGTCTACTTTCCGTACGTTTCAGGTAAACTCTCCATTCCACAGTATAACATAGGAGAAGCTGTCCTCCCACGGGGAATCCGAGCGGAAAATAACGGATGCGCCGCTACTGGAAGGAAATCCACTCTCCGCAGGCGAATAATTGAGATATTTGCAGAGAAAGGAGCTATTTCCATTATGGAGTTCGTTTGGGAAAACACGGTTGTTGCCTTATTGATATTCGCACTGGTGATTTACATCCTCTGGTCCATTTTTTTCAGAAAAAAACGGCACTAAAGTTGAAAAGAACGCATGCACACAAGCGGTAAAAAAAGGAGTCTTCCGAACGATGGACACGAATCAACCCCTATTTACGACGATCGACGAATATATCGCCCAATTCCCGCCAGAGATTCAGGACAGATTGCAGCAAATCCGTAAGCTGGTTCAGGAGGTTGCGCCTAACGCAATCGAGCGGATCAGCTATCAAATGCCGACCTTTGAAACCGATGGCAGAATCCTGGTGCATTTCGCAGCGTTTAAGAAACATATCGGTTTTTACCCAACCCCCAACGGTACTAAGGAATTTGCGGAGGAACTGTCCCATTACAAAGGCGGGAAAGGGTCAGTACAGTTTCCCTTGGACCAGCCGCTGCCGTTGGATCTGATTCGCCGCATCGTTCTCTTCCGCGCGGCGGAAAACCGCCTGGCCGCCGAAGCCAAAGCTGCTAAGAAGCGTAGGAACCAATAACTCGTGAACAAAAAAGCCGCTTCTTCAGCGGCTTGGCTTTTTACTTGAATGATGTTGGACTTCTAAATGCCTCGATCTTTGAACAAAGCGGCAATCGACCCGCCCTCCAGAATGAACTGCGTCGCCCGGGCTAGCATGGGCGCTACTGAGAGCACCTGCACATGGGGAGAATGCAGCTCCGGCTGCGCGATCGAATCGGTGACGACCACTTGCCGGATATTGGGATGCTTCAGCTTCTCCAGGGCATTGTCCGAGAAGAGCCCGTGCGTTGCGCACACATAGGCGTCCTCCGCGCCCCGTTCCTTTAACCCTTCGACAACGTTTACAATG
This sequence comes from Paenibacillus sp. MB22_1, assembly GCF_047200555.1. NCBI lineage: Bacteria > Bacillati > Bacillota > Bacilli > Caryophanales > Paenibacillaceae > Paenibacillus > Paenibacillus sp. MB22_1. The sequence goes on along the minus strand of NZ_JBLADV010000002.1, from coordinate 1,505,357 downwards.
GTGGAGCCAGTGTCGATCAAATCCTCGATGATAATCGGCGTATGCCCGGCCACGTCGCCGATCACATGCGTGATCACCGACTGGTTGTGCGCGGGACGCTTCTTAATCATGATGGCAAACGGCGAGTCCAGTCCGTTGGCCAGCTTCTCCGCCATCGAGGCCCGTCCCGCATCCGGCGAGACGATCACGGGATTCGGAATCTGCTGGGCCCGCAGGTAATCGGTCATCAAGTCTAACGCGGTCAGATGATCGACCGGAATGTTGAAGAAGCCCTGAATCGCCGGCGCGTGCAAATCGATCGTCACGACCCGACTCGCCCCAGCCGTCGTCAGCACATCAGCGAGCAGCTTAGCCGAAATCGGTTCCCGCGGCGCGGATTTACGCTCCTGCCGGGCGTAGCCGTAATAAGGCATGATGACGTTCACCGTGCGGGCGGAAGCCCGCTTGGCCGCATCGATCATCACCAGGAGCTCGACGAACATCTCATTAATCGGATGGGATAGCGACTGTACGAGAAATACGTCATAATTACGGATACTTTCCTCATAATGCACATAAATTTCTCCGCTTTTGAAGCGCGACAATTTCACCTTCCCGGGTTCGATCCCGAGTCGACTGCAGATATCCGATACCAGCTTCGGATTGGACGAACCGGAAAACATGCGCATTTTGGCTTCCATAACATCCTCCCGAATCCTTATTTATGACATTTAAGACTTGGACATCCCTACACTATTATCGTACATGGATTCGATCGGGGCGTCCAGCAATTTCCAGCCATGGCTTTGGGGCGCTTACTTATCTGCTTCCAAAGGAATCATCGTCCGCCGACGTCCCTCGAACGTCGCCAACTCCCGCACTCCCAGTTTATACAGCAGCGTTCGCGCTTGATCCAAATGTTCGCTCAGCTTCTGGGGATCATGGGCATCCGACCCCACCGTCAGCGGGATCCCCATCTCGATGGCCGCCTGCAAGATCCGCTCGCTAGGGAACATCTCCGCACAAGGCTTCGACAGTCCCGAGGCATTAAGCTCGATCGCAATCCCGGCTTCTTTCACGGCAGCCAAGGCCCGCCGCTCCAGCTCAATCGTCTCTTGCTCCAGCTCCGGCCCGGGCTTGTACCCAAACCGCTTAATGACGTCGAGGTGGCCAAGGAAATCGTAAAACCCGGTTTGCGCCGCTTTGGTCACGGCATCATAGTATTGCGCATATACCGCGAACACATCCTTGCCTTCCCAGTTGTGGACCTGGCGGAAATCCGATACATCCCATTCCCCGAGAAAATGCACCGAACCGATCACATAATCCCACGGATATGCTGTGATGATGCGTTCGATTTGCTCCTCCCAGCCTTCGATATAATCGCCTTCCAGGCCGACGCGTACATCGATCTGCCCGCGGTATTTTTCCTTCAGGCGAAAAGCCTCCTCCACGTACCGCGGCAGCTCCTCCATCGGCATTGCCATTTCCGGATAATAGGCAGCCGGATCCACATGCAGCAGCGGCATATGGTCAGAGACGCCCAGATGGGACAACCCGATCTCGATCCCTCGGCGGATGTAATCCTCCAGTGCGCCAACGGCATGACCACAGCGTTCATGATGGGTATGGTAGTCGATCAGCATCTTTTCACCCCTCCGCTTTAGTCACGCCGCGGCCGCTCATGACGCCGCTCCAGCTCCTGCATAATTTCATCCAGCGGCAAATTGCGCTCACGCAGCAACACCAGCAGATGGTAGATCAGGTCGCTGACTTCGTAACGCAGCTCATCGTTATCGCCGTTTTTGGCTGCGATAATTGACTCGGCGGTTTCTTCGCCGACCTTTTTGAGGATTTTATCGAGACCTTTTTCAAACAAATACGTGGTGTACGCCCCTTCGGGACGCTCGGTATAACGCTCCGCAATCAACTGCTCCAGCTCAGCCAGCACCTTGAACCGTTCATCGGCACCGCTCCCCGATCCCGTGGAGGCAGCAGCAGCCGTGCGATAGAAGCACGTAGGCTCTCCCGTGTGGCAAGCCGGCCCGTTCGCAATGACCTCAACGAGCAGCGTATCGCCGTCACAATCATACTTCAAGGCCGTGATCTGCTGCGTGTTGCCGGAGGTCGCCCCTTTATTCCACAGCTCCGCGCGCGACCGGCTCCAGAACCACGTCTGGCCGGTTTCCACCGATTTGCGCAGCGACTCGCGGTTCATGTAGGCCAGCATTAGCACTTCCTTGCTGCGCGCATCCTGGACAATGGCCGGCACAAGACCGGCTGCATCCCACTTCACCGTCTGCTCCAATGCTTCGATCGGAAGCGAGAGTTGCAGGGTCTGTTGATTTTCTGCGGTCATCGTATCTCCACCCCTTTGGCTTTTAACTCCTGTTTTAAATCCGGTATGGCCATTTCTTTATAGTGAAAAATCGTCGCCGCCAACGCCGCATCCGCAAGTCCTTCGGTAAATACCTCGTAAAAATCTTCCGTCTTCCCCGCCCCGCCCGAGGCGATGACCGGAATCCCTACCGCCCGGCTGACCGCGCTGGTCAGCGGCAGATCAAACCCGTCCTTGGTGCCGTCGGCGTCCATGCTCGTCAGCAGAATTTCCCCGGCGCCCCGTTTCTCGGCTTCCCGTACCCACTCCAGCGCACGGATGCCCGTCGGTTTGCGTCCTCCGTGGGTGTACACTTCCCATTCGCCCCACTCGGCGTTATATTTGGCATCTACAGCCACAACGATGCATTGGGAGCCAAAACGGCGTGCCCCGTCCGAGATCAGCTCTGGATTAACGACCGCCGCCGTATTGATGCCGATCTTATCGGCCCCGGCCCGAAGAAGGCGCTTCATATCCTCCACCTGGGAGATCCCGCCGCCCACCGTAAACGGGATGGCGATTTCGCCGGCCGTTTGCTTCACCACCTCGATCATGGTTGCCCGGCCTTCATGCGATGCGGAAATGTCCAGAAAGACGAGTTCATCCGCCCCCTCGCGATCATACAACGCGGCCAGCTCCACCGGATCACCGGCATCGCGCAGTTTCACAAAATTCACGCCTTTGACGACCCGCCCGTCCTTCACGTCCAGACAGGGAATAATTCGCTTTGCGAGCATGCTGGTTCGACTTCCTTTCCGTAATTCGTCTATTCGTTGATTTCGAGATCAACGATTCAAAGCTCCAATCGCCTCGATCGCCTGAGCCAAATCAATATTCCCCGTGTACAGCGCCTTGCCAACGATAGCTCCGCCGATGCCTTGATCTCTGTGGGCAGCGAGGCGCAGCAAATCGTCCTGCACCGTGACGCCACCGGAGGCAATTACCGTCTTGCCGGACGCCTGGGCCAGAGACAAAATCGCCTCAACGTTAGGCCCTTGCATCATCCCGTCACGGGAGATATCGGTGAAGATAAACGTCTCCGCCCCTTTGGCCGCGAGTTCCTTCGCTAACACTTCCGCCTGAACCTCGGAGGTTTCCAGCCAACCGCGCGTCGCGACGAAGCCGTTTCGGGCATCGATGCCGATCGCGACTTTATCGCCGTAGGTGCCCAGCACCGCCTCAGTGAACACCCGGTCCTCAATCGCCGCCGTACCTAGAATGACCCGGCTCACGCCAAGCGACAACAGCCGCTTAACGTCATCCATCGTGCGCAGACCGCCGCCGACCTGGACCGGCACCTGTACGGTGCGAGCGATCTCTCCGATCAGCTCATCATTGACCGGATGCCCCGCCTTCGCGCCGTCTAAATCGACCAAATGGATAAACGACCCGCCTTGGGCTTCCCAAGAACGGGCCACCTCAACCGGGTTCGCGTTATACACCGTTTCACGATCATAATCGCCTTGGACCAGCCGCACACACTTTCCGCCGCGAATGTCGATAGCCGGATAAATAATAAAAGATGACATGATGTTCCTACCTCCCGCCGTTCATGGTTAAAGACTACGTTAAATGAATGTTTGAATGCTCCGCACTGCCCCGTTATATTCCGTAATGGTGCGTAATGCTCCGTGTCAAAGCTACATATCCCGTTTCAAAATAGCGGTAATTTATGGCGTTATTTCAACGCAATCATGCCACTCAGTGAAAATAACGGTATTTCAAGGCGCTATTTCAGCCAAAACCCCAGCACTCGAGCGATTTGCTCCATAATAACGCCACTTTTTACCGCTAATCCTCCGCTAAGCCTGTCTACCCGCAAAAATAAGGCCATAAATTACCGCTAACCTCGGATGGCTCCATGCGAAGCCGCGTTCGCCGTTGGCAGTTGCGTCAGGGGGCGCTTCGTGTGCAACCAGTACGCCATTCGCCCCCAACCATCAAACGCTCCAAGCACACCGGACGCTTCATCGCATCTAGCTGGCGCTTACCTGCATCATGCGTGTCGATCTCGCAGCTTTATCCCTGCCGCTCCACCAGCGCCAGGAAATTGCGCAGCAACGCCATCCCGAGCTCGCCGCTCTTTTCGGGATGGAATTGCATCCCGAAGACGTTGCCGCGGCCGACGATGGCGGTCACCGGATGGCCGTAGTCGGTCACGGCCAGCACATCCCCCGGCTGCTCCGCCAACACGTGATAAGAGTGGACGAAGTACACATGTCCCTCTTCCAGCCCGGCGAGCAGCGGGTTCTCCGGCTGCAGGAACGACAGCCGGTTCCAGCCCATATGCGGCACCTTGTACCCGTCGATGCCCGCAAACCGCACCGCTCGGCCCGGCAGCAAGCCCAGCCCCTCGTTCCGCCCATGCTCTTCGCTCTCGCCGAAGAGCAGCTGCATCCCGAGGCAGATGCCGAGCAGCGGTGTGCCTCCAGCGGCCGCCTGCCGTACCACGGCGTCCAGGCCTGACGCGCGCAGATGCTTCATCGCGTCGCCAAAAGCCCCGACGCCCGGCAGCAGTACGCCGTCCGCCGCCAGAATCTGCGCCTCGTCCCCGGTAATTGTACCTACGTAGCCGAGGCGCTCCACCGCCTTGCTCACGCTGTGCAGGTTGCCCATCCCGTAATCGACGATGGCAATCTTCATCGGCTACAGCACTCCCTTCGTCGACGGCACCCCGCTGACGCGCGGGTCAATGCTCGTCGCCTCGTCAAGCGCCCGTCCGAGCGCTTTGAACACCGCCTCGATCATGTGATGCGTGTTCTGGCCATAGTGCACGATCACGTGTAGCGTAATCCGCGCCTCCAGCGCCAGCTTCCACAGAAACTCATGGACAAGCTGAACGTCAAAGCTGCCCACCCGGTCCGAAGGATACTCCGCCCGGTATTCGAAATGCGGACGGTTGCTGACGTCAATCACCACTTGCGCCAACGCCTCGTCCATCGGAATAAACACGCTGGAATAACGTTTGATCCCTTTTTTATCGCCTAGCGCCTCCCGGATCACCTGACCCAGACAGATACCGATATCCTCCACCGTGTGATGGTCGTCGATTTCGATATCGCCGCGCGCCTGAACCGAGAGATCAAAATGTCCGTGCTTCGTGAACAAATCCAGCATGTGGTTCAAAAAAGGCACGTCCGTCTCCAACTGCGCGTTCCCGCTCCCATCCACCGCAAAGGTCAGTTGAATGTCCGTTTCGTTCGTTGTGCGGCTGATGCTCGCTTGGCGTGGCACCGCTCCCCCGTTATTGTTGCCTGCCATCTTCGTTCCCCGCCTTTCCTTCTTGCTGCAGCCGGATTTCGATCGCCCGGGCATGGCCTTCCAGCCCTTCCCGCCGCGCCAGCTCCATAATGGTTGCTCCGTTCTCCAGCAGCGCTTCCTTGCTATAGTAAATCAGACTTGATTTCTTAATAAAATCGTCCACATCCACCGGTGACGAGAATCTCGCCGTGCCGTTGGTCGGAATGATATGGTTCGGACCGGCAAAATAATCCCCCACCGGCTCCGAGCTGTACGGTCCGAGGAAAATCGCCCCGGCATTTTCCACCTGCCCCAGATAGCTCATCGGATTGTCCACGATCAGCTCAAAATGCTCCGGCGCCAGCTGATTAATCACGTCGATCCCGGCTTCCACCGTATCGACGAGAATGATCGCGCCGTAGCGCTCGATCGAAGCTCCGGCGATCGCCTTGCGCGGCAGCGCGGCCAGCTGCCGCTCCATCTCGGCCTGGCACGCCTTCGCAAACGCCTCCGACGGCGTCACGAGGATCGCCGACGCCATCTCGTCGTGTTCGGCCTGGGACAGCAGATCCGCCGCCACATAGGCGGGATCGGCGCTGTCATCGGCCAGCACGGCGATTTCACTAGGACCGGCGATACTGTCGATATCGACGACACCGTATACTTCGCGTTTAGCCAGCGCGACGTAAATGTTCCCCGGCCCGCAGATCTTATCAACGGGCCGGATCGCGTCCGTGCCATAAGCGAGCGCCGCAATCGCTTGGGCCCCGCCGACCCGATAGATCTCGTGTACGCCGGCTTCCGCTGCGGCCACGAGGATGTACGGGTCGATCCCGGCTTTGCCGCCCGTCGCCGGCGGCGTCACCATCACGATCTCCGGCACGCCGGCCACCTGTGCGGGAATCACGTTCATGAGCACGGAAGACGGGTAGGCCGCCTTCCCGCCGGGAACGTACACGCCGACCCGCTTTAACGGTCGGATGATTTGACCCAGCAAGCTCCCGTCCGGCTGCAAATCCATCCAGGAGTTGCGCTTCTGCCGGGCGTGGAACGCCCGGATGTTCTCGGCCGCCCCCCGTATCGCCGTCACGAACGTCGGCTCCACGGCCGCATACGCCGCTTCCAGCTCCTCCTTCGTCACGCGCAGCCCGGACGCCTCCAGCTTCATGCCGTCAAACTGCTCCGTGTACCGGAGCAAGGCCGCGTCCCCTTCCGCTTTCACCGCTTGGACGATCGCTTTCACCGCTTCGTTTTGCTCCGGCGAGCCGTATTCCGCTTCCCGCCGCAAATCAAAATCCTGTGCCGATATTAGTTTCATCATCCGGCATCCCCCTGCTTTCTTCATCCTTATAAGTTCTCGTATCTGCCTTAACCTGCCTCAATCTCAAGCCTGCGAGACTTCATCCCGTTGAATCACCTTGCTCAGCGCATCACACACGGCCTGAATTTCAGCGTTTTTCATCCGATAGCTGACACGGTTCGCAACTAAACGGCTGGTGATGTCAAAGATCTTCTCCAACTCAACCAATCCGTTCTCCTTCAGCGTCTGCCCGGTCTCCACCATATCGACGATCCGGTCGGCAAGGCCGATGAGCGGCGCCAGCTCAATCGAGCCGTTCAGCTTAATGACCTCAACCTGCTGCCCGTGCTCGCGGAAGAACTGCGACGCTACGTTCGGATACTTCGTTGCGACCCGCTGTTGAATCCCCGGCTTCCAATCCGGCAGCGCAATAACTGACATGCGGCAACGAGCGATGCCCAGGTCAAGCAGCTCGTAGACGTCTCGATTTTCCTCCATCAGTACGTCTTTGCCAACGATCCCGATATCAGCTACCCCGTATTCCACGTAAGTCGGCACGTCTACCGGCTTCGCGAGAATGAACTCCATGCCGATGTCCGGAAGCGGAATGACCAGCTTGCGCGTTTCATCCACATCGTCTGGGATCTCGATTCCCGCCTCGCGGAACAAGGCGGAAGCTTTTTTATAAATACGCCCCTTGGGCATAGCTACTTTAATAATTTGTTTCAATGGATTGTGCCCTCCTTCTCAGGCAGCTGCCTTCACTCAAAAGCTGACAAACGTCAGGATATCGCCGTATGCCGGTCCCAGCGGCCCCGCCTTCCGCACCGACTCCGGCGCACTGAGCAGATCCTCCGGCCCCTCCGCACGGCGCATTAGCACGCTGCAGCCTTCACTGCGCAGCCGCTCCGCTTCAGCAAACGCCCGTTTCCGGTTCGGCACATCATATTGCAGCACCACCGGCAGCTCCGGTTCCGTCTCCAGCCCGCCGACTCCGTCGAGAATCCGGTTCGTCTTCAGTGAGAATCCCGTAGCCGGCGCAGGTCGTCCGAACTGCTGCAGCAGATTGTCATACCGCCCGCCGCTGCACACCGGGAAACCCAGCTCTGCGGCATAACCCTCAAACGTCATCCCCGTATAGTAGGAGAAATCTCCAATCATCGTCAGGTCGATCATCACATGTTCGGCCACGCCAAAATCCTCCAAGGCATCCCACACCTGGCTCAGATGTTGAACCGAGGATTGGGCCAAGGGATTGCGGCTCAGCTCCAATGCTTGGCCGCAGATTTCTTTCCCGCCGCGCAGACGGAGAATCCCTTCGAGCTCGTCACGCTGCTCTTGCGAGAGAGACAACTGGGAGAGTGTTTCCCGATAACCTACAAAATCGCGATGCAGTAGCCCAGCCTTTAAAGCCTCTTGAATATCTTCCCGTCCCGGGACCGCGTCCTCCAGCAAACCGTTCAGGAAGCCGACATGCCCGACAGCGATCTTAAATGATTTCACGCCCGCAGCCTGCAGCGAGGCCACTGCCAAGGCGATCACCTCGGCGTCCGCATCCGGAGAATCATCTCCTACCAATTCCACCCCGGTCTGATAAAATTCCGCTTCCCGTCCCGCCTCTTCCTCAATCGCCCGGAACACGTTGGCGTGATACGACAAGCGAAGCGGCAACGGCTCTTCCTTCAACAACGAAGCGACGACCCGCGCGATGGGCGCCGTCATATCGGAACGGAGCACCATCGTGGTCCCCCGGTTATTTAACAATTTAAACAGCTTCTGATCCGACGTCGAGCTGGCTACGCCCACGGTATCGTAATATTCCATTGTTGGCGTCATAATTTGCCGGTATCCCCAGCCGGCCATGCAATCCAGCACACGCCGTTCGATCGCCCGCAGCTTATCCACGGCAAAAGGCAGATAATCGCGGACACCCGCCGGTTTTTCAAAGCCTTTTGGTTTCGACAATTGTTTCACCTCACCGTTTTTTCTCTCTTATGTGAAATTTCTTTATTATATTAAAGTACTACCATACTACCAAATTAAAGAGTAGCCCAATTTTATCATAATTCCTTTTAGACCGTCAATTGCTTCTCCCCGGTCGACTTCTCGATTTAGCCTGCCCTACAGTATTCCCCAAGCGAGGGTCAAAACCCTTGCGATCTCTCGATCCATACAAAAAAACCGGCCGGGTACGCCCGGACCGGTTCAACTGATCGAAGTTACATATTTGCGCCAACGGATGGACTTTGTCCGCTTTCCTGCGGTCCGGACGGTTTATTTTTGCGTAAGGAAGCCGGTACACTCCCCAGAAACCACGCGGCAAACGGCAGCCGCCGGAAGCACAACTGCACGAACCCCCACGAAAGAAATAGAGCTGCCAGGGAACCGACGATGATATAAATCAGGTAGCCATAGGAAGCACCGGGCAGCCGTTGTTCATTCCAGAAGAGCCGGTACGCGAACAACACGACGGGATGAAACAAATAGATCCCGAAGGAGAGCTCACCCACCCGGGTCAGCGTCCGAACCCAGAAGGCCGAGCCTTTTCTCTGAATGTAAAATGCCGCCTTGAGCAGCACTAACGCCGAGAACATCGTGTGAACGTTCCATAACAATTCAAACCATAAGGTGTTGGGAGAAGCATAACCTTGGCGGTATAAATACCAGATCTGGACATGAACGAAGGCAACGGCCAGCCATCCGATCCACAACGCGGCGGTCCATCCCTTTTGGGATTTGGTCATTTCCTTCCAGTCCGTATTCAGCCAACCCTTAAGTTTGCTGAAGAAAATCGCCAGCACCGCACCTAACATGTAATACCCCATATAGCTCAGTGCGTAGCTCCCTTTATTCGGCAGATGCAGCTGATATTTGTTCCAGAATACGAAGCCCCACTGCAGCGCAAGACCAAAAGGTAAAATAAGCGCAAGCAAGAAGCGGCGATTCCGGAAGGACTGGAATAACCACAAGAAGAGCGGGAACAACAGGTAGAACTGAATGCTGATAAATACGAAGTAGAGGTGGGTGTAGGCCGTGCCGGTCAGCAGTGCCGTCCCCAGCGACTTCAATTCATACATCTTGGAGTTATTGACAAAATCGTTGCGGTAAATAGCTATTAACATGAAATAACAACAGGAGACCAGTAGATAGGGCAAGATGATATAGGTCAGACGCTTCTTGTAGAATTTGCTTACCAGCTTGCGACTAATCGGCTGATCGTAATAATTGTAAAAAAGGACGAAACTGCTGAGAAGGATAAACGACGGGGTGCCGATTTTAAAGAAAATGTTCATCCAATTATAAAAGTAGTAGACCGGTGAATTCAGCGCTTGTTCTGCCGCCGCGAACGATGAAGCGTGCACCTGGATGACGCTGAAGATCGCTAACGCGCGAAAGATGTCTAGCTGCGGCAAACGTTCCTTGACCACCTTGCTCACTCAACCAACCCCTGTTCATAATTAAGAAGAAGCCTGATTTATGTACTACTAGACGTCTGGGCTTGAGAAAAGTTTCTCTAGCACTCTCTTCACTATACCAAAAGTTGGACGATCATAAAACCGTTTGGCCTTCTTGCCCGTCTTTACATAGGGAATCAAATTACCGGCCGGTAACCCTGTTTCGCTGCATTTTACATGGGAAGGAAGGAGCCCAAATTGGAAGAGAGAGAATGGGCTGCCGCTGCCTGCAGCGGAGACGAACAAGCCTTTTATCAGTTAATATCCCTGCACCGGCGTAAGCTCTACGGCATTGCTTACAGCTATTTACGCAATGAATCGGACGCTCTGGAGGCCATCCAGGAAACGGTGTGCACGGCCTGGATCAAATGTCGGCGCTTAAAGGAACCCTGAGGCTTTTATTCCATGGCTGATCCGAATTTTGGTTCATTGCTGCATCGACGAATTGAAAAGGCGGAAACGGGTTCTTCCGTACGTGGCAGAGCGAATGCAAACAAACGGAGAAATGGTGAGCGTGTTCAAAATGGATCTGGACTCCGCGCTGGACCAGCTTAAGCCAAAATATCGCCATGTCCTCACCTTGAAGTATTATCAAGACATGACCTTAACGGAGATTGCCCGGGTGTTGGACTGTCCGGAGGGGACGGTTAAGACCTGGCTGCATCAGGGCCTCAAGCAGCTTCGCCGCCATATGCATGTGGGAGGTGAATTGTATTATGGTTGATCGGGAGGAAGACCAGCTTGCCCGTTATTTTGATGGGATCCGTCTGGCCGAGAAGCAAATCCTAGACGAGAAACTGGACGCTGCGATCCAGCGTGGTCAAGAACAGGGGCGAAGCCTCCGTAGCAGATGGCGTGTGCACCGAGGGTGGGCATGGATCTCTGGAACTGCCGGGGTGATCGCGGTTTGTATGCTGATGTTATTCATCTGGCATGGCGGAATACCTCTTGTCGGTTCAATAACCACTACCGCGAGTTCTAACGATGCGATCCCAAGTTATGTAGATGCGAAAAAAACTCGATAACGACATTCATTTGTGGCTATTAGATGCTCATGGAAATACATTTGATCATTTACCTGTGTTTCTTCCCGTTGGTACGTATCCCGTCGGCTCTGTCACCCATTTAAAGTACACATTAAATATCGAAGATCCCGATGCACCGAATCGTCTGGTGTTATCCGTAGGTACGGAGGAATCCAACGAGAAGCCTATCAGCCAAATACCAATTGAGTGGAACAGCCGACCTTATACCAGAATGAAGAAGACCGTTCCAGTTAACCAAATCGCGACTATCTACGGCCAATCATTAACGATTGATCAAATAGTTATCCGCCCGTTGAGTACGACGATCCTGTTCAAGCCTCAGAAGAGCGTGAATCAATGGATGTCCCAACCTGTTAAAGCCAAACTATATTTAGGTGGAGAAGGCGAAGCAGAATTCCGACGGTATGCCCCGCTACGAAGCCTGATCTATGATTATCAGAAGGGATCTACCGATGCGTTTCTTACCGGACTTGAATTTGAGAGTATCTATGACAAGGATTGGAAAGAAGTGACACTCGAAATTGATAATTTTGGCGTCTATCCTTTGAAACAGAGATCCTTTAGCCTGTGGGTAGATGCAGATAAGGAGCAGCTTTTCATTCCTGATCCGTCCGTCAAACAAGTGGAGGTACTTGAACACGAAAATGTCATCGAATTGGTTCTCCATATGAACCCAACTCCGGATAATCATTTAAGTAAGCCTTATACCGTGGACGAGTACTTCAACGACAATCAAGCCAAATCCGTTTATCGTATTCTTCAAGATGAGCACTCTCCCATGTATTCACTGGATGGGGACAACGAAACGATTCGCTTCAAAATAGAGAAACGCGATTATGTCCAGCCCTTGCACATTACCATAATGGAAGACTTCGACAGCTCCTACAAACCCCAAGAATTTAAAATCCCTCTAAAGTAACACAAAAAAGCGGTCCCATCCGGCAAATTGCCGGGCTCAGGACCGCTTTTTTACGCTGGTGTCCGTAGCTGCCGCGTAGACTTTCAGATTTACTCCGCGACATCGTCGCCGCACCTCATGCCTTCGGACTTCGATTGCCCCAGACAGAGGAACGGCAGCTTAGCATCTAACGCTTACCACAAAGCTTATATCAGCCAAAATCAACGTTTTACGATTCTAACGCTGACCACCATGCTTATTGTTCCATTCTGCTGCCGAAATCAAGTGTTTTCTTCGAAATAGCGCTGCTCAGCGTCGTTAGAAGTTTCATGGCACCAAAATCGTCACAATAGCGCTCCTGATCAGCGTTAGCGCATCAGCAGATGTGGGTTGGGCCACATCGGGCTCCTGATGACATGAGGCATGCCTGCATCAACTAGGGATTCTTCCGCTCCAGCACCCGCAGCGGGTTCCCGCCGACAAACGTGCCCGGAGCCACGTCCTTATGTACCACTGATCCGGCGGCGACAACCGCACCGTCTCCGATGGTCACGCCCGGGAGGATTGTGCTGTTCGCACCAATCATCACCTCATCGCCGATCCGCACCTCACCCAAGCGGTATTCCTTGATCAAATACTCATGGGCGAGAATCGTCGTGTTGTACCCGATCACCGAATTGCGTCCAACCGTAATCAGCTCCGGGAAAAACACATCCACCATCACCATCAACCCAAACGCGGTATGCTCGCCTACCTTCATGCCGAGAACCCGACGGTAGATGGCATTCTTCAGCGATAATATCGGGCAATACCGGGCGATTTGGATAAAAATAAAGTTCCGGACGCCCTTCCACGGGCTTACCGTCCGGTACAACTGCCAGAGTGCGTTGGGTCCTTCAACCGGATAACGCCTCACTCGTCTCACGATCTCACCGGCTCCAAACCTAGGATTCCATAGAGATCTCGCATCTCTTGCAGGATGTAATCCGGATGATACTGGCGCAGTACCGCCTCGCCTTTCAACGACCAAGCTACACCGGCTGCCTTCACACCCGCTGCCTTCGCACATTGCAGATCGGCGGCACTATCGCCCACCATCAACGTGTGTGCCGGATCAGCGCCCAGCTCGCGCAACGCCGTCAGAATCGGCTCAGGATGCGGCTTGGGATGCTTCACATCCTCCACCGTCACGATCGATTTCATGTACGGCTTTAACCCGAACATGTTTAAGGCGAGCATCGTGGTCTCCTTAATCTTCGTCGTGACAATCCCCATTGTGATCCCCCGTTCGTGCAAATCGGAGATCACTTCTTTGACCTGGGGAAATTCACGGATCAGTTCATCATGGCGTTCCCGGTTGTATTTTCGGTAATCTGCTACCAGATCTGCTACATCATCACGGCCTGAGAACACTTGCAACTGGTGCTCTAACGTTTGCCCCATATGCGGGATGATTTCTTCCCGCGTGCGCGGTTTGAAGCCATGCTTTTCGATGACATGCAGAAAGGTCGTAATGATCAGTTCATTGGTATCGATAATCGTTCCATCGAGATCAAATAACACGGTGTTTATCATGTGGCTGTTACTCCTTCTTGTCTTCCGGCGCTTCCGCCAACTCCTCCAAGGGCGATTCCTCCGTATTAGACAACTCCGCCTTCTCGGATTCAGCCGCTCCGGCCGTTACCGGCAAAGCATCTGCTGCGGCGACTTTCGTAGACGTAATAGGGTCACTATAATACGGCAGGTCACGAACGGTACTGCGACGTACGATAATGAAGATGATCGCCGCAATCACAATGCCCAAGGCAAGCAGCTGGGAAATGCGGACGTTGCCGTAAGACGGCGCCAAATATCCCTGTTTGAAGCCGAGCCAGGTCATTGGCGTCCATAATCCGTTTACGAACGACGCCAGCCAGGAAGCTCCCTGGAACGCCAAGCTGTCCGTCCGCAACGCTTCAATGAAGAACCGTCCGACCGAATACCAGATGAAATACGAGGCGAACAATTCCCCCGCGCGCAAAAATTTCTGTCTGCGCAAAATCATCAGCAAGATCAAGCCCACCAAGTTCCACAACGATTCATACAAAAACGTCGGGTGATGGAATGTCCCCTGCACGTTCATTTGATTAACGATAAACGAAGGCAAATGCAGGTTGTCGCGAAGGAAGCTTTCCGTTGTTGGTCCGCCGTAGGCTTCCTGGTTAACGAAGTTCCCCCAGCGTCCAATCATCTGTCCCACAATCAGTGAAGGCGCGCAGATATCAGCGATACGCCAGAAGTTATAACCGCGGCGCCGAACAAAGATCACCGCGCAGATGATCGCGCCGATCAGCGCCCCGTAAATGGCGATACCGCCGTTCCAGATTTTAAATACGTCCCAGAAGTTATCTTTGTAATCGTCCCACATAAACGCGACGTAATAAATCCGCGCGGCGACAATCGCCGACGGCACCCCCAATAACAGCAAGTCCATAAAAAATTCCTGAGGGATGCGAAACCGCTTCCCTTCCCATACGGCAAACAGAAGGCCGACCAATGCAGCACAGCCCAAAATTAGGCCATACCAGTGTACTTTCAAGCCCCCGATGGAAAAAGCGATCGGGTCTAATAACAAAGTGCCCATCGTTCACTCTCCTACTCCAAATCGTCGATATCTTCCGAAATCGTTTCGGTCAGTTTTGTCGTAAACTGCAGCGCGGCGTTATACCCCATTCGCTTTAAACGGAAGTTCATCGCGGCTACCTCGATAATCACGGCCAAGTTCCGTCCAGGACGTACCGGGATCGTCACCAGCGGCACATCAGTATCGATAATCCGCGTTGTCTCTTCATCCAGACCTAATCGGTCATACTGCTTCTCTTGTTGCCAGGCTTCCAGTCTCACGACCAACGAAATTCGCTTGTTGTTGCGGATGGCCCCGGCACCAAACAACGTCATGACGTTAATGATCCCCACACCGCGGATTTCCAGCAGGTGGCGAATGAGTTCAGGTGCCGTACCGTGTAATTGGTTATCCGACGTTTGTCGGATTTCTACGGCATCGTCCGCAATCAGGCGGTGACCGCGCTTAACCAGCTCAAGTGCCGTTTCACTCTTCCCGATCCCGCTGCTGCCGGTAATCAACATCCCAACGCCATAGACGTCAACAAGGACCCCGTGAATCGTTGCGGTTGGTGCCAGCTTCCGTTCTAGGAAACTGGTGATCCGGCTCGACAGGATCGTCGTCGCCATACTGCTACGAAGGACCGGAATCTGCTTCTCTGAACTGATCTCAATCAGTTCCTCTGGAACCTTCCAAGAGCGGGTGACGATGATGCAGGGCGTCTCCTCGCTGCTGCATAGCCGTTCCATCCGATCTTTCCGTTCCTTCTCCGGAAGCATCTCGAAGAAGGCCAGCTCCGTTTTCCCCAGAATCTGAACGCGCTCCGGCGGATGGTATTCAAAATACCCGGCCATCTCCAGGCCCGGACGATACAAATCGTCGACCGTGATCGCACGTTTTAAACCCTGCTCTCCGGAAACCACCTCGAGCCCGAATTGGTTCACTAATTCGGATACTTTCACTTTTTTAGCCATGGTGCTCTTCCTTTCCCCTGCCGGCATTCAAAATGAGGCTGCCCGTCAACAACGGGCTCCGGCTCCGATATCAGCTGCCTTATTGGCATTTATTCATCTTTGTACGAGATCACTTAATGTATTCATCGTATAGGAAATTGTCACGTAAATCAATCATTGGGCCGAGTGCCACCCAGGGATCGTCCAACTGCCGCTTCTTGCTCCCGATTAACAAAAAAACCACCCCGAAGGGCGGTTTCTTCATCGCTTAACGGATTAGCTGAAGAACACGTTGCGTTCTGTTTCTTTGTCGAAGATATGAATTTTGTTCATATCGATCGCCAGTTTAACGTTGTCGCCTTCACGTGTATTGGAACGGCCGTCCACACGAGCGATCAAACCGTCGCTGCCTGCACCGTTCAGGTACAATTGCATTTCGTGACCCAGGTTTTCCGTCAGATACACGTTAGCAGTAAATGTCGTTTGCGGCGAAGCTTCCAGGAACACTGGCTCTTCATGGATGTCCTCAGGACGAATACCCATGATAACGTCTTTGCCGATGTAGCCTTTGTCTCTCAGGATCGTTGCTTTGCCTTGAGGCACAACAACGTCCATGTTGGTAGCTTTGAAACGAACGGTGCCCGCTTCTTCCACCAAAGTACCGTTGACGAAGTTCATCGTAGGCGAACCGATAAAGCCAGCTACGAAAATGTTGCCTGGTTGGTTGTACAGCTCTTCTGGAGAAGCAGCTTGTTGGATGATACCGTCATGCATAACGACGATCCGGTCACCCATCGTCATAGCTTCGATTTGGTCGTGTGTTACGTAGATGCAAGTCGTTTCCAGACGTTTAACCAGTTTCGTGATTTCCGCGCGCATTTGACCGCGCAGCTTAGCATCCAAGTTGGAAAGCGGTTCGTCCATCAGGAACACTTGAGGATCGCGGACAATGGCGCGGCCCAAGGCAACCCGTTGACGTTGACCACCGGAAAGAGCTTTCGGTTTGCGATCCAGCAAATGCTCGATGTCGAGGATTTTTGCCGCTTCGCGAACGCGACGGTCGATTTCGTCTTTCTTCACTTTACGAAGTTTCAAACCGAACGCCATGTTTTGATATACGTTCATGTGCGGATACAGCGCGTAGGATTGGAATACCATCGCGATGTCGCGGTCTTTCGGAGCAACGTCGTTTACGACGCGGTCGCCGATGTACAATTTACCTTCGGTAATTTCCTCCAAACCAGCGATCATCCGAAGCGTTGTGGATTTACCGCAACCGGAAGGTCCTACCAGTACGAGGAATTCCTTATCCTTGATATCGAGGTTGATGTCTTCTACGGTTGCTTTAGCAGCACCCGGGTATTTTTTGTAAATGTGTTCTAAACGTACGCCTGCCATGTCTTCGTCCTCCCATTACTTAAATTTGGTGGTATTAGGGTATTGGTTCTATGACTTTTATGAAATCGGATACATTTTATATTTATATATTAGACGATAGGGGGCTGCCCATCCATCCACAAACTGCACAAAAATCTTAAGGCCTTTTCGTCACTTTATACAATAGCAGCTCCAACTTGACCAAAACCGCGTCGTTAAACGTTCTTACATCCAGCCCAGTTTCCTGTTTGAATTTATCTATCCGGTATAATAATGTGTTTCGGTGAATATATAGCCGTTTCGCGGTTTCACTCACATTGCAGTCCAACGCAAAAAACGTCTCCAACGTGGTCCGTATCTCCTCATCCTGCAGCAAATCTGCGCGATCCCCAAGCTCCAAAGCAAATTGCCGACGTTGCTCCTCCGGTATGCTGTACACCAGCCGCTCCAGCCTCAGCTCCCAGGGAAAATGGATGGGGGCCGTTACATTAAACATCCGGCCGAGGGCCAACGTCTGACGCAAGAACAACGTGGCGGAGACCAATTCGGTCTCAGCAATTAAGGCACTTCCGACCGTAAGGTGAAATCCTCCAACCCATTCGTTCGTCACAAGCTCGTATAAGCCTTGGCATAAAGCTGCCATCAAGTCACGTTCCGTTTCCGCCGCCTCTTCGCTCTCCTCCCGCAGGCTCATAAACAGCTCTTCGCCCAGCAGAATCAGCCAAGCTTCTTTTAGCGGAGCCAGGATCACTTCGCCTCCGAAGTAACTCTTCAACAGCTTGTTCAACTTCGAAAATGAAATGGCCTGTCCTTGCCCCGAACTTTCCCAATTCAGCAAAAAGGGCAACATCCTTCCCTTGAGCTTCACCTTCAAGGTCAAGTGATCAGGCAGCGGCTGGGTCAGCTCCCCTTGCTCCAAACGCTCCTCCAGCCATTCGCCCAGCTGGATGCTGCGCATCTCATCCTCCCGCTTCAAGTTAGGTGAGGGGGTTGCCGTTTCTCGGGCAGCAGTCAGGAGCATTTGAATCAATCGGGCCTCAGACTCCGTTACTGTGGCAGCCTCCGATTCAAGTACGCGTACGCTTCCTTGTTGATGTTCCACGAACCATACCCATCGTTCGTCCACGCGATATGGCCCGGGCTCCGAGGAATTCGCTGCTCTAACAACATCGTTCCAGTCCTTTGCCTCCCAAACGCTCTCCGACAGCGACGTACCGATGACGCTCTCCACTTGTTGCTTTAGCAATTTGATCTCCATAGCGTAGCCTTTCTTTCCATGCGTTTTCGAGTTTATTAGACTTATTTTATCATAACTGCCGGAGCAAACCTAAATCCTCGTCCTGCCGTACGTGCAAAAAAGCCGTCAACCCTAAGGTTAACGGCTTTAGATCATGAGCCATGAAGGACTCGAACCTTCGACACCCTGATTAAAAGTCAGGTGCTCTACCAACTGAGCTAATGGCTCATAAAAACTGGTGGAGGCTGATGGATTCGAACCACCGAACTCGTCAGAGAACAGATTTACAGTCTGCTGCGTTTGGCCACTTCGCTAAGCCTCCATATGAATTATGCTGTCCAGTTCAGTCCAATATGATGCTGGAAGCATAAAAGTGGCTCGGGACGGAATCGAACCGCCGACACGAGGATTTTCAGTCCTCTGCTCTACCAACTGAGCTACCGAGCCATAAATTACACGGTAAAATCCCAAAAAAATAAAGCGGTGAAGTTGAACACTTTCCCACTTTACGGTGGAAATATTCAAATAAATGGCGGAGCCGACGGGATTCGAACCCGCGGTCTCCTGCGTGACAGGCAGGCATGTTAGGCCTCTACACCACGGCTCCGCAAGAGAATGGTGCCGGCGAGAGGACTTGAACCCCCAACCTACTGATTACAAGTCAGTTGCTCTACCAATTGAGCTACACCGGCACGGTGTAAATTATGATGTTTCAAGTAAAGATCATGGTGGAGGCTGAGGGGATCGAACCCCCGACCCTCTGCTTGTAAGGCAGATGCTCTCCCAGCTGAGCTAAGCCTCCGAAATGTTATGGTAGCGGCGGAGGGGATCGAACCCCCGACCTCACGGGTATGAACCGTACGCTCTAGCCAGCTGAGCTACGCCGCCACAGATAAGCTTGTACAAATGGCGGAGAGAGAGGGATTCGAACCCTCGCACCGCTTACGCAGTCTAACCCCTTAGCAGAGGGTCCCCTTATAGCCACTTGGGTATCTCTCCAAACCATAAAAAATCAAGGTTTAATCCTTGAAAACTGGATACGAAACTAGATTTGCATTTTAGCCCCTATTCAGTTCCCGGGGTCCCCGAAAAGTACTCGGTGTACTCTCCGAAGCCTCCGCTTCACTTTTTGGGGTGAATTTTGGATAAGCCCTCGACCGATTAGTACCTGTCAGCTCCATGCCTTACGGCACTTCCACCTCAGGCCTATCAACCTTGTCGTCTTCAAGGGGTCTTACATACTGGGAAATCTCATCTTGAGGGGGGCTTCACGCTTAGATGCTTTCAGCGCTTATCCCGTCCGCACTTAGCTACCCAGCTGTGCTCCTGGCGGAACAACTGGTGCACCAGCGGTGCGTCCATCCCGGTCCTCTCGTACTAAGGACAGCTCCTCTCAAATTTCCTACGCCCACGACAGATAGGGACCGAACTGTCTCACGACGTTCTGAACCCAGCTCGCGTACCGCTTTAATGGGCGAACAGCCCAACCCTTGGGACCTACTTCAGCCCCAGGATGCGATGAGCCGACATCGAGGTGCCAAACCTCCCCGTCGATGTGGACTCTTGGGGGAGATAAGCCTGTTATCCCCAGGGTAGCTTTTATCCGTTGAGCGATGGCCCTTCCATGCGGTACCACCGGATCACTAAGCCCGACTTTCGTCCCTGCTCGACTTGTCAGTCTCGCAGTCAAGCTCCCTTCTGCCTTTGCACTCTTCGAATGATTTCCAACCATTCTGAGGGAACCTTGGGGCGCCTCCGTTACTCTTTAGGAGGCGACCGCCCCAGTCAAACTGCCCACCTGACACTGTCCCCGTACCGGATTACGGTACCAGGTTAGAACCTAGATACGATCAGGGTGGTATCCCAACGGCGCCTCCACCGAAGCTGGCGCTCCGGCTTCCTAGGCTCCCACCTATCCTGTACAAATCGTATCCAAGTCCAATATCAAGCTGCAGTAAAGCTCCATGGGGTCTTTCCGTCTTGTCGCGGGTAACCTGCATCTTCACAGGTATTAAAATTTCACCGGATCTCTCGTTGAGACAGCGCCCAAGTCGTTACGCCATTCGTGCGGGTCAGAATTTACCTGACAAGGAATTTCGCTACCTTAGGACCGTTATAGTTACGGCCGCCGTTTACTGGGGCTTCGGTTCACAGCTTCGGGTTTAACCCCTAACCGCTCCCCTTAACCTTCCAGCACCGGGCAGGCGTCAGCCCGTATACTTCGCCTTGCGGCTTCGCACAGACCTGTGTTTTTGCTAAACAGTCGCTTGGGCCTTTTCACTGCGGCCCCCTCGGGCTATTCACCCTACCGAGGCACCCCTTCTCCCGAAGTTACGGGGTCATTTTGCCGAGTTCCTTAACGAGAGTTCTTCCGCGCGCCTTAGAATTCTCTTCTCGCCTACCTGTGTCGGTTTGCGGTACGGGCACCTTCTCCTGGCTAGAGGCTTTTCTTGGCAGTGTGAGATCATGACCTTCGGTACTGTCAATTTTCCCTCCCCATCACAGCCTAGCCTTATCGGTGTGCGGATTTGCCTACACACCAGCCTCACTGCTTGGACGAGCATCCATCAGCTCGCGTCACTACCCTACTGCGTCACCCCATCGCTCATAGCGGATTACGGTGGTACAGGAATTTCTACCTGTTGTCCTTCGACTACGCCTTTCGGCCTCGCCTTAGGTCCCGACTTACCCTGAGCGGACGAACCTTCCTCAGGAACCCTTAGGCTTTCGGCGGATCAGATTCTCACTGATCTTTTCGTTACTCATACCGGCATTCTCACTTGTGTACACTCCAGCGCTCCTTCCGGTACACCTTCAACGCGTACACAACGCTCCCCTACCCCTGAATCGACTTCACTCCAGCTTCGAAGTCTGGTGTTTCGCCCCGAGAACCATTTGGTCGAAACCTTTGAATTTCTTCATCGGTAGCTTTCGGCAAAAATGTCTCCGGTCTCACACCGCCTCAAAGAAGCAGTGAAGTCGATTCAAGCCATAGCTTCGGTGGTGTGTTTAGCCCCGTTACATTTTCGGCGCAGAGTCACTCGACCAGTGAGCTATTACGCACTCTTTAAATGGTGGCTGCTTCTAAGCCAACATCCTGGTTGTCTGTGCAACTCCACATCCTTTCCCACTTAACACACACTTGGGGACCTTAGCTGATGGTCTGGGCTGTTTCCCTTTTGACAATGGATCTTAGCACTCACTGTCTGACTCCCGGTTATTCAGTCTATGGCATTCGGAGTTTGACTGAGCTTGGTAACCCTTGGCGGGCCCCGCACCCAATCAGTGCTCTACCTCCACGACTGTCCCACCGAGGCTAGCCCTAAAGCTATTTCGGGGAGAACCAGCTATCTCCGAGTTCGATTGGAATTTCTCCGCTACCCCCACCTCATCCCCGCACTTTTCAACGTACGTGGGTTCGGGCCTCCAGTGCGTGTTACCGCACCTTCACCCTGGACAGGGGTAGATCACACGGTTTCGGGTCTACGCCTGCAAACTACTTCGCCCTATTCAGACTCGCTTTCGCTGCGGCTCCGCCTTCTCGGCTTAACCTCGCTTGCAAACGTAACTCGCCGGTTCATTCTACAAAAGGCACGCCATCACCCATAAACAGGGCTCTGACTTCTTGTAAGCACACGGTTTCAGGTTCTCTTTCACTCCCCTTCCGGGGTGCTTTTCACCTTTCCCTCACGGTACTGCTTCACTATCGGTCGCTAGGGAGTATTTAGCCTTACCAGATGGTCCTGGCAGATTCATACGGGGTTTCACGTGCCCCGCACTACTCGGGATCCGTCTCGGAGGGAACACATTTTCGATTACAGGGCTTTTACCTTCTTTGGCCGGCCTTTCCAGACCTGTTCGTCTAATATGTTCCTTTGTAACTCCATGTGAGACGTCCCACAACCCCAAGGAGCAAGCTCCTTGGTTTAGGCTAATCCGCGTTCGCTCGCCGCTACTGACGGAATCACTTTTGTTTTCTCTTCCTCAGGGTACTTAGATGTTTCAGTTCCCCTGGTATGCCTCTTCACTGCCTATGGATTCAGCAGTGAGTGACTGGATATTACTCCAGCCGGGTTTCCCCATTCGGACATCCCCGGATCGATGCTTGCTTACAGCTCCCCGAGGCAGTATCGTTGTTCGCCACGTCCTTCGTCGGCTCCTAGCGCCTAGGCATCCTCCGTGTGCTCTTAGTAGCTTAACCAATTCGCTCTGGTATTGCGCTGTCTAAATCGACCACACAAACCTTCGCATTAGTAGTAACTACCTTTTAAAACTTGTTTTGACACAAGTCAGCTAAAAGGATTGTTCTAAAACGCAAATTTCGTTTCGTTATCCAGTTTTCAAGGATCAAGTTGATGAAATCTTATGGTGGAGCCAAGGAGGATCGAACTCC
>NZ_JBLADV010000002.1:1425000-1480000 GCF_047200555.1 Paenibacillus sp. MB22_1 | reverse complement strand
AACGGGAAAGCCATGCTAAACCGATCTTACGCGAAAATAAAATGTACAGTAACAATGCCGATGACACAACTAACGTACCGATCAGTACCAGCTTCATTTTCACTCACCTCATAATCAAATGGTCTTGAGCTTAGCCAAAATATGAACCATTCCGAAAGGCATCCCAATCGACCTTTGCCTGCTTCGCCGCCTTCAGTTGAATTTGATACCTGCGTTCAGCCGCCTCCAGGGTGTAGATCGCCACGTCCACTTCATCATGCCCTACCGCCTCCTGAAAAGCGATGCTGGCCCGCTCCCACTCTTTTAATGCGTTGATCACTTCTTCATACAGTTCTCGCTTATATGCCATCGCATCTTTCCTGTGAGCCAGGTTCGAGCGCCCTACTCCCCAGCGCTTCAAGATCTTCAAGCCAATCGCCTCCCCATCCGTTTTTTACTTCATGTGTATCGGGGAAAGGACAAACTTAGAACCTTCGCATCGTCGAAAAAAGCAAAAAGAACCTTAAGCCCCAACGGAATTCAGGGCTTAAAGTTCTTTCGTTTCAAGCGATAGAAAAAAGACTAATTAATTTCTCGGCGTCCTTCTAACGCCTTGGATAATGTCACTTCATCCGCATACTCCAAGTCGCCGCCGACCGGCAACCCGTGGGCAATCCGGGTGACGCGGATGTCAAAGGGCTTCACAAGACGGGAGATATACATCGCCGTCGCTTCCCCTTCAATGTTCGGGTTAGTTGCCAAGATAAGCTCCTTCACTCGTTCATCACTTAAGCGATTCAGCAGCTCCTTCAGCCGGATATCATCCGGACCCAGGCCTTCCATCGGCGAGATTGCCCCTTGCAGCACATGATAGTAGCCATCAAACTCCTTCGTCCGCTCCATGGCGACCAGGTCCTTAGATTCCTGCACAACGCAAATCACGGAAGCGTCCCGCGTCTTATCCTGACAAATCCGGCACGGATCCGTATCCGTGATGTTACAGCAGATAGAGCAGTAATGAAGGTTCCGCTTCACGCTGACCAGCGCTTTAGCGAAATCAATGACATCATCTTCCTTCATGTTCAGCACATGAAAGGCCAATCTGGCTGCCGTCTTCGGCCCAATACCAGGCAAATGAGTAAAAGCATCGATCAGCTTCGCGATCGGTTCGGGATAATACAATGGGGCCTTCTCCTTCAGTTCCTAGAATTAGAACAGGCCTGGAATTTTGATTCCGCCTGTAAATTTGCCCATATCTTGGTTTGCCAATTCTTCCGCCTTCGTCAAAGCGTCATTCACCGCAGTCAACACCAAGTCTTGCAGCATTTCCACGTCGTCCGGATCTACTGCTTCCGGTTTGATCGTCAGGTTCAGTACTTTTTTGTGACCGTTCACCTGCACGGTAACGACTCCGCCGCCCGCACTGCCTTCTACGGTTTTGTTGGCCAGTTCTTCCTGTGCTTTGAGCATTTGCTCCTGCATTTTTTTCACTTGTTTCATCATTTGATTCATATTGTTCATCTGCTTCACATCTCCTTAATTTGGTCTACATGCACATCATGCAATAATTGGAAAAATATAACCACAATCTGGTGCCTATCCCAAGCCATTCGTTGGGTTATTCCTTGATGACGACCAGATCATCCCCAAACATATTTAGCGCTTCGTCCACCCAAGGTTCCTTCCCGGATCCAGACGCGCCTTCCTCCAGCGGATGCTCCAGCTCGAACGGTTCACCGTCTGACCGTTCGCCCGCCCCTTGCAGCGCATCGTTCCAATCCTTCAGCATCATGGTGACCAAGTGATACGGTCTGCCCAGTTGACGCTCCAGGACCGCTTCAATGACTTGTTTATTGGCCGGCTTCTCGGTGGTCTCCCGGTGAATATCATTCTTAAACGCCACCAGCACATTATCCTCCAGAATGGATACAGGCTCTCCGTTCACGAACCACGCATGGACTGTAATTTTAGCATCCTTGACAGCCTGGAGTACTTGATTCCATTTTTGCTGGATGTCAAAGAACTCCGGACTATTGCGGTTGGCTAGATAATGATCCATCCCTGCGGGGATTTTGGCTTTCGAGGCGACGCGCGGCGCAGGGCTTCGCGATGGACGATGGCCTCCAGCCCCCGCTCCCGAGGCGGAACCACCGGCGGCAAGCCCGCCTTGCAACGCTCGCTCCAGCTTCGCCTCCAAGTCTGCAAGCTGGCGCCGCAGTTGTTGGACCTCAGCAGCATCAGCGGATGCTCCGCCTCCCGTTCCAGCACTGCGAGCCCCTGCTGGGTGCTCTTCGGCGCCGTCTTTGCCAAACGTACAGATCTTCAACAGAGCAACCTCAAACAAGGTTTGGGGCTGCACGGCATATTTCATTTCGGTCTGATAGTGGTTCAGCGTATCGATGATTCGGAACAACTGCGATTTGGAGAAGCCCTCGGCAATCTCCGCAAAATCCTGTGGATCCAGCACACGTTCCGTCAACTTGTCCGCTTGCGGCACCATTTTGACCATCAGCAAGTCACGGAAATAGTAAAGCAGGTTCTCCATGCACTTGTCTGCGCTTTTGCCTTCCTGCATGAAGCCGTCAATCATCTGCAGCATCCCGCCGATATCGCCGTCAAGCAGCGTTTTGGCCAGCTCTGCAAACTGCCGGGAGGCGATGCCGCCGGTCATGTCCAGCACCTGCTGATAAGAGACCTTACGCCCTGAGAAGGAAGCAATTTGATCCAAAATGCTTAACGCATCCCGCATCCCGCCGTCAGACAATCGGGCGATATACTCGATGGCTTCCTTCTCCGCTTCGATGCCTTCTTGCTCGCAGATCATCTGCAGCCGTTCGCTTTGCTCTTCCAACGATACCCGGCGGAAGTCAAAACGCTGACAACGCGATATCACCGTAGCCGGCAAACGATGCGGTTCAGTGGTTGCCAGAATAAACATGACGTGTGGAGGCGGCTCCTCTAAAGTCTTCAGCAACGCATTAAACGCTTCCGTCGTTAACATATGGACTTCATCGATAATATAAACTTTCTGCCGCACTTCCGTAGGGGCATATTTCACTTTCTCGCGCAAATCGCGGATTTCTTCAACCCCCCGGTTGGAAGCGGCGTCAATCTCAAGTACATCCATGACAGCACCGGCCGTGATTCTCCGGCATGCATCACACTCGTTGCAGGGTTCTGCTGCGGGTCCTTTTTCACAGTTGACCGCCTTAGCCAAAATTTTGGCCGCACTGGTCTTCCCAGTTCCACGCGGACCGCTGAACAAATAAGCGTGCGACAGCCGCTGTTCACGGATCGCATTCTGCAATGTGCGAATGATATGCTGCTGCCCCACCATGTCTTGAAACGACTGCGGCCGCCAAGCCCGGTACAGCGCAATATGCTCCATTCTGCGGCACCTCTTTCTTTCCTTAAACGACGGTTGTCGTCCCCTTATTATACTATAGCCTTTTGGTCTATGTACAAAAAAAACACCCCTGTCCGCAGACAAAGATGTATTCTGATCCAATATGTACCGTGCACCTGTTATCGATCATTGCGATCCGAGCGGCACCTTTACGGCAAGACTCGGGACAGGCTGCCCTCCGGCACAGGAGTAGGACTGCTTATGGCTGCTTCCTTCCGGACCTGACCAGGTTCACAGGTACTCCTTGCGGAGGACCCGTCCGTCAACGTCTGCCGTAAAGACCGGCCTCACATCGGCAAGACCTCTAACAGGACTTCAACCTCGCTATAGCGGATTGCGAGTTACAGGGCACCGCTACCTCCCCATCTAGCACGGTGAAACTAAGTATAGCTCATGCCTGTCTAAAATGCAACCGGAGGGAAGAAGTTGGCGGATTTGCCTTGCTTATGCCTCGACTATCACTGGGTTGTGCGCGCGCGCTCATGCAACTCTAGTTATATTTTGCTATATTAATAGAATAAGGAAATGGGAAAATTGAAGTGAGTGAGAGAGGGGAAACAAATGAAAATAATCGGGAAGCTCTTGCTGAGCATCGCCCTGCTAGCTGGCGGCTTGGTCGGCTTGCAATCATACCGGGTTGAAGCGGCGTCTCCGGTTCGAATTTTGCTAGACGGATACCCGCTGGATTTTGCAGGTGAACCCATGATTGTAAACGGCACGACACTGGTTCCGTTCCGCTCCATATCCGAAGCGCTCGGCATCAACGTCACTTGGAACCAAGCTTCCAAAACGATCACCGCGATCAAAGGCACAGGTGCTGAAGCCATTCATGTGCAGTTAACGCTGAACAGCAAAACGGCGAAAGTGAACAACACCTCCGTTCCATTGGCGGTTGCGCCCCGGTCCGTTGGAGGCAATACGCTGATTCCGCTCAGCTTCTTCAGTCAGCAGTTCGGAGCCCAGGTCGGGTGGGACCAAGCTTCGCGGACCGTATCCATCGCCTCCCCGCAGGAACGGATGTACACGCTGGGGTTCTACGCCATCTCCTCCTTCTCGGAAGTCGGGGTGATTCCGAGTCTGGACGCTGTCGCTTTCGGCTGGAGCCGGATCAACGAGAAAGGGGAGTTTACGCAAACGGGCGACGTGTTTAGGCTCCCGCAACCCGCAGGGAACGTGACTGCGGACAGCCTTGTGAGTGACGCTGCCTCCGCACGAACCTTGCCGTATCTGATGGTCTTCGCCAGCGATGGGAAAGGCGAACTGACCCGGATCTTGGAGGATCCAGCCCTGCAGCAGCAGGCGATTACCGATATGGTGAACGCTGCGACAGCGAAGGCGTTTCAAGGAATTATGCTTGATTTCGAAGGACTGGGCTTAACAACAGAAAAGACGGCGACACGCCAGGCTTTCAACAGCTTCGTGAAGGAATTGTCTAAGCAAACCCGAACAGCTGGGTTGAAGCTGTCCCTGGCTCTGCACCCGTTGAACTCGTCCTATAAAGGCTATGATTATAAGACACTGGGGGCTCTGGCAGACGAGATTGTCATCATGGCTTACGATTATCTCCAAGGAAACAATAGCGGCCGGCCGCAACCCGCAGACAAAGTGGACGAAGCGATCCGCCTGGCTCTGAAAGAGACAAGCGCCAGCAAGCTGCTCCTGGGGTTAAATATGGACAGCGAGGATCAAACCAGCGTCAAAACGCTAACCGGGCTGGCCAAGCGCTATGATTTGAAGGGCATCGCTTTATGGCGGCTGGGCCTCATCAAGAGTGAAGAATGGAATAGTCTGAAGGAAACTGTGGAGTTTAAGAAGTAGATATCATCCTAGGCAGGTTGGAGATTTGAGGGCGGACCGCGGTCGGCTATCGTCTTCGACCTGTTTTTTAGTTTGTACACTGCCTCCCGTCCCCGATCGCGACAGCCAACCGGCTGATTTGTACACCGCCTCCCGTCCCCCGACCCCTGATCGCAACAGCGACCCTCTGAAATGCAAAAGTGCAGTTCATTTCGCCAATTTAGTATCATTTTGCCGTTTTAACTGCAAAAGTGCAGTCCATTTCCGCCTATTGTGGCTGAATTCCGCCTTTTCCGCCCTTTCGAACTGCGCTTTCGGCTAGGCCCCCTAAATCCGGAGTCCTGACCTACAAGTTTTGTGTTATCGCAGTCCAGCTCATTTTCTTGTGTGTTTACATCGATTTATGGAACTTTGAGGTATCCTCTAGCATTTTGACCCATAACGAAAACTTCATGGGAGCCATATGCTTCAGGCTACCATGCATTCTTCGATAATTATAAAAGTCCATATATTGATCAAGTGCGATAAACGCTTCTTCAAACGTCATAAATTCTCGTCTGCTAAACAAGTCGCGTTCCAATATGCTATGAAATGATTCGATATAGGCATTCATATTGGGAGTCCTTGGGGGAATTCGCTCATGAGTCATCCCCAAGCTCTCACAGGTATCTCCAAACAACTTGCTGACAAATTGAGGCCCATTGTCCGTCCGGATCACGGGGAACGTTTCACCCGGCTGAATGCGGCGCTCTAGGGCACTTATAAGCGTTTGAACGGCATGCTTGGCTTCACAGGTTCGCCCGCGATATTGCCCAACCACCACGCGGTCAAATACATCAATGATGCTAAGAACAAAGAAGAAGCGCTTCTGTCCTACAACGTATCCATACTTGATGTCCATTTGCCACAATTGATTAGAACCGGTAATGAATCGGTTCTTGGGGAGAGTACGCGGGTGCGATGTGACAGGCTTGCGAGCTTTTTGCAGAATGCCGAGTTCTTTGCAAAGACGATACGTTTTCTTTTTGTTAATTATGACTTGGTGAATATCCCGAATGCATTGTCCCAACAGTTTATATCCGTAGACATGTTCTTCGCCTTCAAGCAGCTCAAGGAGCCACTCTTTAATCTGTTCATCGCTAATGGGGATCCCTGTAACAGTTAGAGAGTACCCAGGTGTAGGGCGACCGCGTTTGTCCGTTGGTAACGGCTCCGTCTTTGGGGTAGCAGCTCGCTTTTTTCGATCGTAGTATGTCGATTCAGCAATTTCCAAAATCCGCAGAACTACAGCTGTTGGTTCCCCCCGCTTAATGAACGGTTCTGCTACTTCAAGTTTTTCAGATAAGCGGGGTTTTTCTTTTTTACGAGTTCACGTAGGATCTCATTTTCGAGTTCTTTCTCACCAAGCACTTTCATCGCTTTCTCGTATTTTTCTTCAATCTCTTGAAGTCGTTTGAGTTCTTGAAGGTGTTGGTCTGGCAGTGATGTGTCCACATCTGTAATCTGATCTCGGTATGCTCGAATCCAGGTTCGAATGGTTTCTGGGTGCAGGTCATACGACCGGGCAAGCACCCCCACCTTAATCCCGGACAGTGCTTCTCTTACTACCTTTAAACGAAATTCATCTTTGGCTTTTCCCATAACTGAATCCTCTCCCTTATTTCCATTGTAAATCCTTGTAGGGGAGGACTCCAGTTTATTTAGGGGGCCTTAGGGCTTTTACATTCCACCAAGCAAATCACTCCATGTTCGCTCAAATCAACTGCACTTTTACACTTAGCGACGGGGTATCGAGGGGTGGCAGCATAAGCTTAATTTTGTGTTAGCCGTTAGGCGACCAAGCCCCATATTATCCACTCACCAATCAAACGCATCCCAATCCCGTCGTATCACCTCATACATCCGAACCCGGCCCGACTCACCGCTGGAACGCGCCTGTAGCCAGCCCATCTGGCACAATGCTGTAAATACCGCACCGCGGTCCGATGATTTACGCCAAGCTGCCTCTCTACATCCTTCGGGCGAATGGGTCTGCCTAACTGAACTGCTTGCAGCAACGCTGATTTCAAAGCCAGCCTGGGAAGCTTGTCCGTCTGCCGGGACGACTCAAATCTGCTTAATAGCATGCGAAGTAGCATGATGCAAACTTCCGGCTGCCGTTCCACATCGTCATAGGACAGGGAAACAACCCGATACCCCAACGCTTGCAGAAAAACCTCCCGGTTCAACTCCCGGCTATACATCGTACGATCCATATCGCGAACATGCGGTCCAAAGCCTTTCACCTCAATAATGAGCTTCACGGCCCCCGTTAGCCAAGCAAAATCTGCAAAATACGGCCGCCCCCGCCAATCGACGATTTCGTATTCCGGATTCAGGTTGTCCAAATTCCCCCGCAAAGGCCACCATACATTGCGCAAAAACAGCTGCTCTCCATGCCCATGTCCCCGTTCCAATCGGTCTTTCCGTTCACCCGAACGGCGTTTACGATGCGTGTCCAACCACAACCGATGCGCCTGATCGAAGTCCATATGTTCTGTACACCTCCCCTTAATAGGCCCAATCATTACCGCCGAAAAAGAAAAAAACGCCCCCGCCAATCATCAGATTGGCAGAGACGTTCTTCGTCATTTCGCTTGTGCAAGGGTATCTTAGATACCGTATTTCTTTTTGAATCTATCCACACGTCCACCAGCATCCAGGAATTTCTGCTTCCCGGTGAAGAATGGATGGCAGTTGGAGCAAATTTCAACGCGCAGGTCTTGTTTCACGGAACCCGTCTCAAACGTGTTACCGCAAGCGCAAGTTACAGTAGTCACGTAATATTTCGGTTGAATTGCTTCTTTCATCTTCTTTCACCTCTTTCCGCCCTGAGCCTCAGTCGTGCCCAGAGTTATAATGACACATAATCGCATTATAGCACGGGCCCCTCGTTCACGCAATTGCCTGTTTTATCCGCCCACTTTGACACGGGCCAATTCCGCCGGCGGCACATGCGTATACGATCCGATGACCACGTCCGGCAGCTCCTCCTGAAAAATCTCAATCGCCTGCTTCATCCCAAGAATCTCCCCTTTGGCCGTCGGAATCAATTCCAGGTAGCTTTCGGGGTCGATGTTCAGGTTGCGCAGCTGAATCAGTTTCAGATTGGTGCGGCGGGCGAAATCAATCATCGCTTCGATTTCTTCCTCCCGGTCCGTAACTCCAGGGAAAATCAAATAGTTGATCGAGGTATAGACCCCTTGATCCGCTGCATACTTCAACGATTTCTCCACATTCGCGAGCGTATAGCCGCGCGGTTTGTAGTAGGCGTTGTAGTGATCGTCCAACGCGCTGATCGTGCTGACCCGCATTAGATCCAAGCCGGCATCCACGATCCCGCGGATATGATCGGTAAGCCCCGCGTTGGTATTGATATTGATATACCCCAT
Source organism: Paenibacillus sp. MB22_1 (assembly GCF_047200555.1). Lineage (NCBI taxonomy): Bacteria > Bacillati > Bacillota > Bacilli > Caryophanales > Paenibacillaceae > Paenibacillus > Paenibacillus sp. MB22_1. The sequence continues at coordinate 1,471,387 of NZ_JBLADV010000002.1, read as the reverse complement.
GTCCGTCTGGCGCCGCACCTCGCGAATCGCCTCGATGATCAGCTTAGCCTGCGTGGACGGTTCCCCTTCACAGCCCTGGCCGAAGCTGATAATCGACTCCGGAGTCTTCAGATGCTCTAGCATCACTTCCACCAGTTCTTCGACACGCGGGCGAAAGTTCATCCGCGTCTGCGGCGAAACAAATCCGCTGTCATCCGGTTGCTCGGAAATACAGCCGAAGCATCCCGCATTACAGGAATAGGAGACGGGGACGGCCCCTTCCCAGCGGTTCAAAAACGTATTGGAGGCGGTTAGGCATTCATAACCTAACGCGCAATTCGATAAATGTTCGTACAGCCGATTCTCCGGATAACGGGAGGTGTAGGCTTTCACTTGATTTTTGAGCTCAAGAGGATCACAATTCAGCGGATTCCACTTCTCGGGATCGTCCGACAGGCGCGCTGTCACGTAAAACTGACCGTCCTTCCAAACCACCGCAGAATACCCGAACAAAGGCAGTTTATAATTCTTGTCCGTCTTCACATACCCCGGCAAACAAAGACGGGTATAGCCTTGCGGAAGCAGAGCGCCGACCGCCTGGACATTCCCGGGGAGCGGCTTCATTTCGCCGGTTTCCGGGTCCATCCCGATCGGCCGGGTGGACGGCAAGCCTACCAATGTCGCCCCTTCAGGAAGCGGAATCAGCTCATCCTCCATAATCTCCACGATCATATCCGCACTGCGGGCTAAGCCGTACAGCGACGGATGATCATAGACCTGTCCTTGTTCATCTGCATACACTAAGTACATGTTGTTCTCCTCTTTGTATTCATCGCGGGAAGCCAAGCAAGCCCCCGAGAGATCTCTTTAAACCGTAGTATTTTGCGCGGTGCCAGCGCCCGTAGAAGCCGAACTCGACCGTGAGGAGGTAGAGCCCGACCGTAACGGACGACGCGCCCCGCCGTTGCCGCCACCCGAAGGGTTGTTCCCGGAAACATCAAAAGAAGCCAGGAATTCGGCGTTGGTCTTGCATTCGCGCAGCTTTTTGAGGAAGCCTTCCACAAAGTCGTAAGAGTCGGTCATATTCTTCCGGATCGACCAGATCGTATCCAGCTCTTCTTTGCTCAGGAGCACTTCCTCACGCCGCGTGCCGGAGCGGCGAATGTCGATAGCCGGGAAGATCCGGCGTTCCGCCAATTTCCGATCCAGGTGCAGCTCCATGTTCCCCGTACCCTTAAATTCCTCATAAATAATATCGTCCATCCGCGAACCGGTATCCACCAATGCCGTTGCCAAAATCGTCAAGCTGCCGCCCTCTTCCACATTCCGGGCCGAGCCGAAGAACCGCTTCGGACGATGGAACGCAGCCGGATCGATCCCCCCGCTGAGCGTACGTCCCGACGGCGGAACCACCAAGTTATAGGCACGGGCAAGACGCGTAATGCTATCGAGCAAAATCACAACGTCCTTCTTGTGCTCCACTAGCCGTAAAGCGCGCTGCAGCACAAGCTCCGCCACCTTGATATGGTTCTCCGGCAGCTCGTCAAACGTAGAAGCGATCACTTCGCCTTTGACCGAACGCTGCATATCGGTAACCTCTTCCGGACGTTCGTCGATCAACAATACGAATAACTCAATGTCGGGATTGTTGGTGGAGATGCTGTTGGCGATTTCCTTCAGAAGCAAAGTCTTCCCTGCTTTAGGCGGCGCCACGATCAAACCACGTTGGCCGAGTCCGACCGGGGCAAGCAAATCCATAATGCGGGTGGATAAATGATTTGGGGAAGTTTCGAGCACCAATTTGGTCTGCGGATAGAGTGGAGTCAGCGCTGGAAAATGCAGACGTTCCGCCGCAATGGCCGGGTTCTCGCCGTTGACGGCGTTGACTTGCAGGAGGCCGAAATACCTCTCATTTTCCTTCGGTGTACGGCACTTCCCGGAGACCAGATCCCCGGTGCGCAGATCAAATTTGCGGATTTGCGATGCGGAAATGTAAATATCCTCCGTGCTGGGCAGATAATTGATCGGTCTGAGGAAACCGTACCCTTCCGGCAAAATCTCGAGCACGCCTTCCATAAACATCAGACCGCTTTGTTCAGCCTGTGCCCTTAAAATAGCAAAAATCAATTCTTTCTTCTTTAATTGGCCGTAATAAGGGATCTGATATTGCTTCGCCAGCTTGTACAGCTCGGTAAGCTTCATCCCTTCCAGATCGGCGATTTGAAGATCCATATTAAAATAACCACCTATTCAATTTTATTGAAAACTATGAAGTATCGCGTAATGATAGACTTATTCGCCTATTATGCCCTATCCTTGGCAACTTATGCGCAAAAACGGAAAGTTATTCTTCCATCTCCCGCCAAACATCTGCACCCAATGCGCGTAAGTTCGGCACCAGATGGTCATACCCCCGGTCAATCAATTCTACGCCAAAGACCTCTGTCGTGCCCTCCGGCACCGTGAGTCCAGCTACGACTAGCGCTGCCCCGGCACGCAAATCAGCCGCTTTCACCTTCGCCGCATTCAGCGGTCCGCCTTCGATAATGGCAGAACGGCCTTCGACGCGGATTTTCGCGCCCATCCGAACCAGCTCCGGCACGTGCTTAAACCGATTGCTGTAGACAAAATCGCTCAGCACGCTGACCCCTTTTGCCTGCGTCAACAAACTGGTCATCGGCGACTGAATATCTGTCGGAAACCCAGGGTAGACTAATGCCTTGACATCAACATGATGGTATTCTGGTTGTCCGATCACCCGAATGCTTTCGTCCATCTCTTCCACATGAGCGCCCATTTCCAGCAGCTTGGCGGTCAACGCCTCTAAATGTTTAGGAATCACGCCGTCGATCAAGACATCGCCCCGGGTTGCCGCAGCAGCAATCATGTAAGTTCCAGCTTGAATCCGATCGGGAATGATAGAATGGCGGCAGCCTTTCAGTTCCGTAACGCCTTCAATTCGGATCGTCTCCGTACCGGCCCCTTTAATTACTGCTCCCATGGAGTTTAACAAAGTGGCCACATCTATAATTTCAGGCTCTTTCGCCGCATTTTCGATAATTGTAGCGCCTTTGGCTCTCGTGGCCGCCAGCATAATGTTAATTGTTGCTCCAACGCTGCTGACATCCAGGTATACCTTCGCCCCGCGCAGCTCCTTCGCATGCAAGTGAATCGCGCCGTGTTCATTCGTCACGGTCGCCCCTAAAGCTTCAAACCCTTTGATATGCTGATCAATTGGACGAGGTTCAAAGTTACATCCCCCCGGCAAGCCGATGGTCGCTTCTTTGAAACGTCCTAACAAGGCCCCCATCATATAATAGGAAGCCCGCAGCTTCTTTACCGGCCCGTTGGGCATCGGAATGGAACGAATATGGGTGGGATCGATACGCATTTGATTGCCTTCCCACAAGACGCGGGCACCCAGCTCCTCCAAAATCTCCGAGTATACCGCCACGTCACTTAAAATCGGCAAGTTATCCAGAACCACCTCGGATTCTGCCAAGATCGCAGCTGGAATCAACGCTATCGCGCTGTTTTTGGCGCCGCTGATCGAAACGCTTCCGCGCAGCGGACGTCCGCCACGAATCATTAATTTCTCCATAAGTCCAGGATCCCCCTACGTATTTGCGTCGGTACACAAGCCCATGATTTTTAGCGGCAGAAATGGAAAGACACCGTCTAGGCGGTGTGCTCTCCAAGTCACCTTATTCAGCTGAACGGTCCAATCCCTTGTCCGTCCTAAAGCTTGCGCCGCAACCCACCTAAGACGGGAGTACGGCGCAAACGCTTGATGTTGATCCTTAAGCTTTGTTGTTGGAGCCGAATTCACGGATTTTTCCAACAACCGTGGCTTTGATCGCGTCACGGCCAGGAACGATGTATTTACGAGGATCGTATACATCAGGTTTCGCAGCCAATACTTCGCGAACGGCCTTCGTGAACGCAATTTGGTTCTCCGTATTTACGTTAATTTTGGAAGTACCGAGCGAGATCGCTTTAGCAATATCATGCGTCGGAATGCCTGTCCCACCGTGAAGAACGAGCGGAATTTTAACAGCATCGCGGATTTCTTCCATTTCTTTAAAGCCAAGGTTTGGTTCACCTTTGTAAGGACCATGAACGGAACCCAACGCAGGAGCCAGCGTATCGATGCCAGTTTCGTTAACGATACGGACGCACTCGTCCAGTTTAGCGTATTGAATACCGCCAACAACGTCATCTTCTTGACCGCCGACAGTACCTACTTCAGCTTCAACGGAAACGCCTTTGGCATGTGCGTATTCAACAACTTTCTTCGTCATGGCAATGTTCTCATCAATTGGATGATGGGAGCCGTCGATCATAACGGAAGTAAAGCCAGCGTCAATCGCTTCTTTACATTTATCAAAGCTCGAACCATGGTCGAGGTGAATCGCAACAGGTACAGTGATTTTCATGTCATGCAGCAAGCCTTCCACCATTTTAACAACGGTGTAGAAACCGCCCATGTGACGGGCAGCGCCTTCGGAAACACCCAGAATCACCGGGGATTTCTCTTCTTCTGCTGCAGCCAGAATGGCTTGTGTCCATTCCAGGTTATTGATGTTGTACTGGCCTACGGCATATTTGCCGGCAAGGGCCTTGTTCAACATGTCAGTCATCGATACTAATGGCATGGGTTTCAATCCTCCTAAGGATGTGGGATATTATCTTTTTAGCCGACATTCACACACTTTTTTATTATACCACAACCTTGCAAAAATACTATTCATGCTTTCCTTTCATTTGTGAACGCCTTGTGTTGTACTTACGAAAATACCTTCACCGCAAAACCCGCAACTGTAAATTTGATACTAATTATAGGAATAGTCAGAAAAATGAACGCAAAAGAGTATTTCCGTTATCGTTTTAAGAAATATTCCAACATTCTCTATGCTTAAAAACTGAAACGGTAATGACTCAAAATACTTATATTCCTCTATTTTCTCGGTATCTTTCTTCCATTCCCCCTGAGCGTCCTTAAGATAAATTTCTCTTTTTACAGGCAATCCTGTTAGCCCATCGATATAAACAATCTCTTTTTGATCGGTCTGTTCCGATGTTACCTGTTGCAAAGATCTCCCAGCTTCCTTCAAAGTTTGTGTCATATTCCATTTTTTCAACTTCAGTTCTTCCTTTTGTTTTTCTAACAATGAAATTTTTAGAATCCGTTCATTTTCCGCAGCAATATTTTTGGGCAGTAACCATGTGGTTCCCACGAGTTTACCTGTTTCATGATCTCTCCCAATAGAAGTAACTCTTTTTCCACCTTCAGAAACAATAATTTTATTTTGAAGCTGTCCATTAAGATATGTTTCACTTACTTCCACCAATTTAATTTTATCACGAACATGAACCGTATAATCTTCTGCTGAAGTTGAAACTTTAATATATTCGACTTTTCCAGAAGTTGATTTGTCAGCCGCCTCAATTACTTGGCTCTGGGCGCTCACCGATCCATCTTTATTACTGAACAAAGCGGCTGCACCTAAGAATAATAACCCGAGTAATATGGTTGACCCCAATTTAATATATGGTTGTGTGCTTTTCCGTACCTGAAAATAAAAAAGAACCCCCCAAGATCCGATTGGAAAGCACACCGTAATCCTCAGGAGGTTTATTATCCAGAATATCTTTTGATTTAAAGTACATTTCCGCTTTTAAGCTGCAAGTTAACTGCTGCGCGCATTTCATCAATGTCAAAGGGTTTCGTAAAATGCATCAGAGCCCCAAGGTCCGTCGCTTCCTTGATCATGTCGAGCTCGCCGTAAGCGGTCATCATGATGACCTTGATCTCTGGATTGACCTCCTTGATATGCTTAAGGATTTCCAAACCGTCCATGCCCGGGATTTTCATGTCGAGAAGCACTAAATCCGGCGAGTCGCTGCGGACGATTTCCAATGCCATCTTACCGTTGGCTGCCTGAAACGTTTTATACCCTTCGCTGCTAAACACTTCCATCAATAAAATGCGGATACCGTTCTGATCATCGACAATTAATACTTTCTTCTCTTCCACCGAAAAGCCCTCCCACAAGTCCACCATGTAATCCTGGTCATAAGTAAATACTTCGCTCCCGATTTGCAAAACCCTTCTCCACTGGAAAAAAGAGCCTTAAAAAATCAGTGCCCCAAAATTACAGGTGCCTTGAGATTGGGACTTGCGGTCAATTTGCTTAGGACAAGTGTGCGATCGAAGCTTTCACGAACTCGCGGAACAACGGCTGCGGACGGTTCGGACGGGAGGTAAATTCCGGATGGAACTGCACCGCCAGGAACCAAGGATGATCCGGAAGCTCGACGATTTCCACCAGGCGTCCGTCCGGTGATGTCCCGGAAATGCGCAGGCCAACGCGCTCCAACGTCTCACGGTACGCATTGTTGAACTCATACCGGTGGCGATGGCGCTCGTAGATCAATTCGTCGTTATAACATTGCATCGCAAGCGATCCTGGTGCCAGCTTACAAGGGTACAACCCAAGTCTCATCGTACCGCCCAGATCCTCGATATCCTTCTGCTCCGGCAGCAGGTCGATCACCGGATACTCGGTGGCAGGGTTGATCTCCGAGCTGTTCGCGCCTTGAAGTCCGGCAAGCGAACGAGCGTATTCGATCACTGCGACCTGCATCCCCAAGCAGATACCGAAGAACGGAATCCGTTTCTCACGGGCATATTTGATCGTCGTAATTTTGCCTTCGATGCCGCGATCGCCGAAACCGCCCGGGACAAGAATCCCGCCGACGCCTTGCAGCAGCTCATCCACGTTCTCGTCCGTTACTTCTTCTGCATTTACCCAGCGAATCTTCACATCCGCATTCGCATCAAAACCAGCGTGAGACAACGACTCCACCACACTGAGATAGGCGTCATGCAGCGCTACATATTTCCCGACGATGGCGATTTCCACCGTCTTCTCCAGCTTGTTGATCCGGTCAACGAGGCCTTCCCACTCGCGCATATCCGGAGCCGGCGTCGTCAACTTCAGATGGTTAACGACGATTTCGTCCAGCCCTTCATCGCGCAGGTTCAGCGGTACTTCGTACAGCGTGTTGGCATCCCGGCACTCCACTACCGCGCTTGGATCTACATCGCAGAACTGTGCGATTTTCGCTTTGATATCGTCCGACAGCTCATGCTCCGTACGGCAGACGATCACGTTCGGCTGAATCCCGATGCTGCGCAGCTCCTTGACGCTGTGTTGCGTTGGCTTGGTTTTAACTTCGCCAGCCGCTTTGATATATGGAATGAGCGTCACGTGAATATACATCACGTTCTCGCGTCCGATGTCGCTTTTGATTTGACGAATCGCTTCCAGGAACGGCAAGCTCTCGATGTCACCGACGGTTCCCCCGATCTCGGTGATTACAACGTCAGATCCCGCTTCCCGCCCGGCGCGGAAGACACGCTCTTTAATTTCGTTCGTAATGTGCGGGATGACCTGAACCGTACCGCCCAGATACTCGCCCCGGCGTTCTTTGCCGATAACGGAGGAATAGATTTTCCCTGTCGTCACATTGCTGTTCTTAGAAAGATTGATATCGATAAAACGTTCATAATGGCCCAGATCCAAGTCAGTCTCGGCGCCATCGTCCGTGACGAACACTTCCCCGTGCTGATACGGGCTCATCGTGCCCGGATCGACGTTAATATAAGGATCGAATTTCTGGATCGTTACCTTTAATCCCCTGTTCTTCAACAGCCTTCCCAGCGAAGCCGCCGTAATGCCCTTCCCCAGTGAGGATACGACCCCGCCTGTCACGAAAATGTATTTTGCCACAGCCAAAAACCTCCTAAAGTAGTACGTGTTCACAAACCAATCGGATCCCAGAAATTCAGGTAACTTAGATCATTAGCGTAACCTATTATCCGGTAAAACATAGCCAAAAAGGCATAAAAAAATAAAAAGTGACACCCGAATTGGTCGGGGCACTTTTTAATAAATTCACATTTTATATAGGTTTGAATCATAAGCCCATGCAATAGTTTACCCGTTACCCTAGTCCGTGTCAAGTCAAGGCGGAGCGCATCTATGAACAAAATAAGGCATGAAAAAGGACGGCCTTTGCCGTCCTTTATAAGGAAATCGCGAGGCCCCTGCCCCGAGGCCGATTAATCCTCGTCGCTGTCGTCGAAATCCGCATCGGTGTCCAGATCTTCGTCCTCTTCGACAAGGTCGTCTTCGTCTTCAAGTTCCTCGTCAGGAAGCAACTCATCGTCATCAACATCTTCCACGTCGTCATCGTCATCATCCGGGAACAACTCGTCTTCGGAATCCCCGTCGAGCACATCGTAATCCTCTTCGTCGTCGGATACGTATGTATCGTCCTCTTCCACAAAATCGTCGTCTTCCAGATCGTCGTCATCATCGTTAATGATGCGCGGACGCTTGGAGTTGCCAACCGGATCCTCCGACCGCTCGATCGGATACCAGCGTTTCAGGCCCCACAGGTTGGTGCCAACGCAGGCAAACCGACCATCAATGTTGATCTCCGTATAAAGCTGCGCAATCGCCTCGTTAATTTGCTCCTCGGTCATGCCGCGAAGCTTGGCGACCTCATTCATCAAGTCACGGTAGTAATACGGCGTATTTGCCGCCTTCAAGATCATAAAGGCCAAGTCGACCATAGGAATTTCCTGGATTTTCTCCGGGTCGATTTTCAAATTCAGCGGGGTACTCACGTTACGGACACTTCCTCTCACGCAAAAGTTCACTATAAAGCAATGATGAAACCTTATCGTTAGAGCCGGTTTCTTTCACTAACATATCCATATCACACAATAGTAAAACCTATTTGGCACCAAATTGCAAGTTTTAAAAACACACCAAAGCCCCGCCGGAAAAAGGGAAGGAGCGGAGAACCCCTAGTCCCCCGCTCCTTGACTGTATCCTTCCCCAAAAGAAGGCCTTGCCCTCTCTTGGGTTGGCGAAAGCCGCAAGGCCTTCCCTTCATCCTATGTCCAGATTTGCACTTTGACACGCCGGATTCGCGCGAAAAGCAGCAATCCGGGCCCATTTCCATCAAAACAGGGCCGCTTCCCCATTCAATGAAAAAAGGAACGTCATACTATACTGCAACACGCTTCGTAGGAGGGGCTACTCATACATGGACTACTCCGGATTCCTCAGGTTTTTGAACGATCATGTCGACGCCTCCGGAAAAAGCGGTCGCATCATTATCCGCTTTGCGCACCCGGCCGAATTCGCCGAATGCGTCCGCCAATTGCTTAAGCACAAGCGCCAGCATCCCGCGTTGCGGCACATCCGCACATCCTCGCTGCTGCAGGCGCTGACCTGTCCCCTCGGTTTACGCGGGGAAGTGGCCCGCTCCCGCTTCGGCCTGTGGGTCGAAGAAGACAGCCTCGTCAGCGTCCATAGCCCAGCCCCGGCCAACAAGGGGCAAACTCCATCCATCCCTTGGGGGGTACGGCGAATCGGCGCCCCGGAAACCTGGTCCGTATCCACAGGCTACAGGGTCCGTATCGGCGTGATTGATACGGGAGCCGATTTCAACCATCCGGATCTTCGCCATTCTTTGGCCCGGGGGATTAATCTCTTGAATCGGATCAGCTTACCATACGACGATAACGGACACGGCACGCATATCGCCGGAACCATCGCGGCCTCCGGCGGATCTCAAGGGATGATGGGCGTGGCCCCGCGTTCTTTGATTTTTCCGGTGAAGGCGTTTGATCATAATGGCTCCGCCTTCGTTTCTGACATCATTTTGGGCATCGACTGGTGCGTACGCAACCGGATGCACATCGTAAATATGAGCTTTGGCATGAAGAGCAACAGTGCCTCACTGCAAAATATTATCCGCAAAGCCTATAACGCAGGCATCGTCGTTGTCGCGTCCTCGGGGAACGACAAAAAGGGCCGCGGCTGCGATTACCCGGCCCGCTACCCGCAAACGATCTCTGTAGGTGCAACCGGCAAGGACGGCAAAATCGCCTCCTTCAGCAACTACGGTCCGAATATCGATATTTATGCCCCCGGTGAAAAAATCAGCTCCGCCTGGCTGGGCGGAGGTTACCGCGAAATGAGCGGCACCTCCATGGCAACTTCCCATGTGAGCGGTACCGTGGCCTTGCTGCTGGCCATGAAGCCGGACATGAAGCCAAGCGAGGTCAAGCGCCGGCTGCGCCGTACCGCTAAGCCGCTAGCCAGCACAGCGGCCAGAGCCAAAGGCGGAGGCGCCGGCGAACTGAGCGCGGTACGCCTGCTGCGCACCAAATCGGGGCGCAGCAGAAGCTAACGCCCGCCGCCTGCTGCCTTTGCGGACTTATCTAATCGCAATGTGCCTGCTCCGTGCTGTGCTGGGATACAGCAGTTCAACACGAAGCAGGCACACTGAATCTTTTTATAAGCGGTATAGGTCTCTTTGGAGCACCTTTTGCACGATTATCCCTTTTGGTCAGTCGTCTACGGTTGATATCCGCATCAAGCCTTCATCTGATCCATCGGAATCATGGAGGATTCAAAGAGCATTAGCGTCTGATTAGGCGGGATAATCATGCAAAGAGCCTCCCAACTAGATATAACTCGCGCAACAGCTTCCGTTAATTACATCTTTTCTGGCGCGGACACGCCGATCAAACGAAGCACGTTGGCAAGTACCGTGCGCACCCCTCCGAGCAGCACCAGCCGTGCCGCCGCTTGTTCTGCGTCTTCTGTAATTACGCGCTCCGCCCGGTAATAGCTGTGGAACAGCGCCGCCAGTTCATAGACATAGCGGACCAGTCGGTGCGGCGCATAGTTCTCAGCGGCCACGTTAATTTCTTCTGGCAGCTCGCCGAGCTTCCGCAGCAGATCGTATTCATGCTCAGCCGTCAGCTTGCTGAGATTTACGTTCTCTGCCGCCGGAATCTGGATGCCTTGCTCCTCCGCCTGGCGGAAGATGCTGCAAATCCGGGCATGTGCATATTGCACGTAGTAAACCGGGTTTTCGTTCGAGGTGGAAATCGCCAGGTCCATATCGAAATCCAGATGCGAATCCATGCTGCGCATCGTGAAGAAGTAACGAATCGGGTCTACCCCAACCTCATCCATCAAATCCACCATAGTGACCGCTTTACCGGTCCGTTTGGACATTTTCACCTTCTCGCCGTCTTGGAACAGGCTGACCATTTGTGCAATCAATACGGTCAGCTTCTCCGGATCTTTACCGATCGCCTGCATTGCTGCCTTCACCCGAGGAATATAGCCGTGGTGGTCAGCTCCCCAGATATTGATGATCCGGTCAAAGCCGCGGTCATATTTATTGCGGTGGTAAGCGATGTCCGGCGTCAAATAAGTATAGGTCCCGTCATTTTTCACCAATACGCGGTCCTTGTCATCTCCGTAAGCCGTCGTCTTCAACCAGGTTGCTCCGTCTTGCTCATACGTCTGCCCCTTTTCGCGCAGCTCGGACAGCGATGCTTCTACTTGGCCATCCTGATACAGGGACGTTTCGCTAAACCAAACGTCGAAGCGAACCCGGAAGCGTTCCAGGTCGCGCTGAATTTTGGACAGCTCCTTCTCCAGTCCGAATTTGCGCAGGAACGCCGTCCGTTCTTCTTCCGGCATCCCCAGCAGCTTGTCCCCCTGTTCGGCGACGAGCTCTTTGGCGAACCCTTTGATGTCTTCGCCATGGTATCCGTCTTCCGGCATCTCTACGTCTTGTCCAAGCTCCTGGCGGTAGCGGGCCTCAATGGATTTGATCAGATTGACGATCTGGTTCCCAGCGTCATTGATATAGTATTCGCGCGTTACGTCATAACCGGCGAAATCCAGCACGTTGCACAACGCATCGCCTACCGCCGCGCCGCGGGCATGTCCGAGGTGCAAACTGCCAGTCGGGTTGGCGCTGACGAATTCGACCTGCACTTTTTTTCCATTCCCTAATGTCGTGCGGCCGTAGTTCTCACCCTCGCGGTATACCTGCAGCAGAATCGGATACAAATAACTCTTGCTTAACGTAAAATTGATAAACCCGGGACCAGCAACCTCCGCCTTCTCAATCCCAGCCTTCCCATAGTCCAGCTGCCCGAGAATCTCTTCCGCGATTTGGCGCGGATTCTTCTTCGCGATCCGCGACAGCTGCATCGCCGCATTGGTCGCGAAATCACCGTGCGCCTTATCCTTCGGCACTTCTAAGACGATCGCCGGAATTTCCTCCCGCTGCGCCAGACCAGCGGATACGATCGCATCCAGGATCGCTTCCTTCAGTGCCTGGTTCATTTGTTCCAACGGATTGTGTGGCATTTAAACGTCCTCCTGTATATATAGACTGAGTTCAAAACGTCCTGATAGTTCCTCAAACACGTATAAATCGTATTCCCAGATCACCTGACCAACCGCCCCGTCCCATCGGGATTCCAGCTTTACGGTGTCGGTAGACAGGTTAAACCGGGTAAAGGGCGAGCGGTAAAACCCTGGTATCCGGCTGCCGCTGCGGAAGGTTTGCTCGGCCTCTACGCCTCCGTGGCGTATGATTTTCAGCTCGTTGCCAGATAGTTTAATCATCGTGCGCGTCTTGGCACCATCCGGCCCCGGATCTGGTTCTTCATAGCGGATGTATAAGGTGTCGCTCCGGCGGATAATATCTCCCCGCAGGTGCTGCACCGTTTCTTCCGTTCCCTGTCGGCTCGTCAGCACAAGGCTTACCGGCTTGGTCTCCGGCATAGGTCAAAACTCCTTCCGACATCGATCCTTACTGTACTACTATAGCCAGTTCGCCCCGGCAATTCAATACATATGCGGTACAACGCCCCCTTTAGGCAAAAAAAGGAGCCGTTGCTGCAGCGGCTCCTTCTCTCCCGTCAAGGCCTGATGTGGCCTACAAAGGTTGACTTAATGCGAGGTATTTAACTTTGCCATCCATAAAATATACATGAAACCGGAAATAATCCCCGACTTTATAGCTCCAGCGGCTCTCCAGCTTCAGCGCCTTCGTCCCTAGCTTCTTCGTAACGTCATCCGTGCTGATCCCCGTCTTCACGCCGGCCGCGCACTGGTGATCCGGCCGGGTAAAAACGATCATCCGATTCAACTCCAACACCCCGTCCTTAAATAAACGGGCTTCTTTCACCTGGCCAGTGCCGTCGTCATAGAAAGGCTTGGCCCAAACGATCTCCTCAGGCGGAGACTCGGCCAATCGCTGCTCCCAGCCGTCGAAGTCGAGCCCATCGACCTGCGCGGCCTCCCCGTCCAGCGGAGCGGCAGGAGCCGCATCCGGATCAACCGAGGTTTCCTTCTCTTGCTCAACCCTTGCTTGCTCCAGCAGTGCGTCCAACGAAGCCAACTCCTCCCGCTCGCGGAACAGCCCTTGCATCAACAGCAGCACCCGGTCGTCAGCGTAGTAATATTTCCCTTGATACTCAAAAGCATTGCTGGTTAAATCATAGGTCAGCTCATAGTGCGTGTCCGCCAGCTTAAACTGCAGAACAATCGGCTTCCGGGAAGCCGCCGGCATCGGATCCGCAAGCGCACTCTTCATATCTGTATAACGCAGCGATTCCAACAAGACGAATTGCCGTTCCGCAGGAATACGGGCGTTCTTGCCGTTTCCCCCGGCAGTAATCGCGAGGACCTCCTCTTCCTTAAAGGGAAGATGGTCCAACAAATACGGCGAATCAGCGGCAATGTCGTTGTTCGCAACGTCTGAAGCTTCTCCTGTAACCGCCGTCGGAGCTTGCACCGGCGTTTCCGTTGAACCGCCGGAAGGTGCATCAGGGCGACCGTAAAAGAGCCAGCCCGCCACCATAACCACAATAATCATCGTCAGGCCCGCAAGCATGCTTCGGGCCGGGTTATTCCTTCTGATAAGAATCCCGCCTTGTCCCATGTGAAAGTAGTGATATAAATCATACTATCACACTTTAAACAGGCCATTTATAGTCCGAACGACGTATTTTACTTTACAAGGTCTTCAACGAATTTAGGAAGCACAAATGCGGCCTTGTGGAGGCGCGGCGTATAATATTTGGTGTCCAGCTCGGGGATCTTCGTCTCGTCCACCTGCAATGGATCATAAACCTTGCTGCCCATCGTGAACGTCCACAGCCCGCTTGGGTATGTCGGAATGTTGGCGCCGTATACGCGAACGATCGGGAAGATCTCTTTGACGTCTTTGTTCACCTTTTGGATCAAATCCGCTTTGAACCAAGGGTTATCGGTCTGGGCTACGAAGATGCCATCGTCTTTTAACGCTTCATAGATGCCTTGATAAAATCCACGCTCGAACAAAGGCGCCGCCGGCCCCACCGGTTCGGTAGAATCGACCATGATGACGTCGTATTGATTTTTGCTTTCAATAATATGCATGTAGCCGTCAGCGACCTGTACGTCCACCCGCGGATTGTCCAGCCCCCCGGCAATTTCCGGCAAATATTTCTTGGAATATTCAATGACCTTGCCGTCAATCTCGACCAACACGGCCTGCTCCACTTCAGGATGCTTGATCACCTCGCGAATGACCCCGCCGTCCCCGCCGCCAACGACGAGCACCCGCTTCGGATTCGGATGGGTGAACAACGCCGGATGCGCCATCATTTCGTGATATACGAATTCATCCTTGATGGTTGTCATAACCATGCCGTCCAAGACGAGCATCCGGCCAAATTCCTCCGTATCTAACATCGCCAAGTCCTGATACTCCGTTTTTTCCGTAACCAGCGTTTCGCGTATTTTTGCCGTGATCCCAAAAACCGGGGTTTGCTTCTCCGTAAACCATAATTCCATGCTATCAACCTTCTTTCCTATGATCATGATTCGCGATTGTCAGCTCAAACATCATTTCCTATATTGTACCAAACGAAAAAATAATAACACATCTCTCGAAATAACAGCGCAGGCACGGCTTCTGGCGTGAATGATCTCTCCCAAACTTTCCCATACTAAACTTTAGACGTTCGCAGCACGGATTTGCTATAGGATCGGAAAGGAGAGTCCCCTCGTGCAGAAACTCGTTCGCAGTGATCGACATCATCATAAACGTAAACCTCGCCGTCCGTGGCTTCTGCTGTTCAAGCTGATGGTCGGCACGGGTTTACTTGGCCTATGCGCTGTCGGCATCCTGCTCCTCTACTTGTCCCAAGCCGAGCTGCCCCTCGCCGGATCGGACCGGAACTCGCAGCTAATCAACAGCCGGGGAGAGACGATCGCGGTGTTTTCCGATGGCGGGAAGAACCGGGAAAGCGTGGATCTGCAAGACATCTCACCTTGGCTGATCAAAGCGACGCTAGCGACCGAAGACCGGCAGTTTTACAACCATTTTGGCTTTGATTTGAAAGGGATGGCCCGGGCAGCCCTGGTGAATCTCAAGGAAATGGGCACTGTCCAAGGAGCGAGCACCTTAACCCAGCAACTGGCGCGGAATTTGTATCTATCGCATGAACGGACCTGGTCACGGAAAATCAAGGAAGCGATGTACACCGCTCAGTTGGAGATGAAATACTCCAAAGACGACATTTTGCGCATGTACCTCAACGAAATTTATTACGGACACGGCGCGTATGGAATTGAAGCCGCGGCCCAGATGTATTTCGGAAAACCAGCTAAGGATCTGAGCCTGGCCGAAAGCGCGATGTTAGCCGGGGTCCCGAAAGGCCCCACCTATTATTCGCCGTTTAATCATATGAAGAACGCCAAGGATCGCCAGCGTACCGTGCTGTCGGCGATGGTCGCCACGGGTGGGATCACACAGCAGGAAGCCGATGAGGCTTATGAAGCCATCCTGAACTTCCAATCGCCGAAGCAGCCAAGTCCCACCGATAAAGCTCCTTATTTCCGCGATTATATTCGCAATGTGGTGGTCGGCGAGCTTGGCTTCGACGAGACGCTGCTTGAGCATGGCGGGCTGAACATCTACACGACGCTGGATCCGGATGCCCAGCAGGCAGCGGAAGCGGCGGTGGCTTCGGAGCTGGCAAACTCGCCGGATCTGGAGGCCGCTCTCATCTCCATCGATCCACGCAACGGCTACATCAAAGCGATGGTTGGCGGCGTCAATTACAAGAAAAGTCAATACAACCATGTCTTCGCCACAACGCGGCAGCCCGGCTCCAGCTTTAAGCCCATTATGTATCTCACAGCACTCTCTTCGAGAAAAATGACCAGTGCCAGCAAATTTAGCAGTCAACCGACACTGTTCCATTATGACGACAACCGCAAAACGTACAGTCCGAAAAACTTCGGCGACAAATATCTGGGCGAAATCGATATGCGGCAAGCGATTGCAGCTTCAGACAATATCTATGCGGTCAATACGATTTTGACGGTGGGGGCCGAGCAGGTCATCGAAATGGGGCGGAAAATGGGCATCACCAGCCCGCTGCAAGCCGTCCCTTCTCTTGCACTGGGCACGTCGCCGGTCAGCCCGTTCGAAATGGCCACGGCGTTTGCGGTGATCAGCAACCAGGGCCGCAGCGTCAAACCGGTGGCGGTGCTGAAGATTACCGATGCCAGCGGGCGCGTGTTATACGAGGCCAAACCGGCCAAAAGCGAGCAGGTCGTGGAGGCTTCCGCCGCCTACGTGCTGACGCGTTTGATGGAGAGCGTGTTTGAAACCGGAGGTACGGGCAACCGCGTCTCCAACGAAATCAAACGGCCGGTCGCCGGCAAAACCGGGACGACCAGCACGGACGCCTGGCTCGTCGGCTTTACGCCGGAGCTGTCGACGGCCGTTTGGGTCGGCTATGACAAGGGCAAGACGCTTGGCACCACGGAGTCGCGCAAAGCCGCGCCGATCTTCGCCAAATACACGGAGAAAGCGTTGGAAAAAGTACCTCCGAAGATCTTCCCAATCCCTGACGGGGTGGTCAGCGTATACATCGATCCGGAAACGGGTCTGCTCGCCACGAAGGATTGCCCGGACAAGAAGCTGGAAGTGTTCATTGAGGGAACGGAGCCAACGGAGTACTGCACTGCGCACGGGGAAGGCGAAGCCGAGCCGGTGCCGCCTCCAGCCGAGGAGCAGAAGAAAGAAAGTCACTCCTGGTGGGAAGATCTGAAGCGCTGGTGGATGGATTAGCGCGGCAGGAGTTGGACAACGCATGAAAAAGTTTTTACGATATAAGGAAGCAATCCATAGTTAAAAAATGTTCAAGGAGACTTCCTTATCGATGGACCCTATCTTGAAACTAATCAAACCGGGGGCGCCGTTGCCCCCGGCTTTTTATCGATTGACGGCCCTTGAGGCCGCCCCCCGTCTGCTCGGACAGACGCTTGTCCGCCGTACGGAAGAAGGCGACATTCGCTGCCGCATTGTGGAGACGGAAAGCTACGGCGGCATTCATGACAAAGGCAGTCATGCCTACGGAGGACGACGTACAGCGCGGACGGACATCATGTTTGGCCCCGGCGGAACGGCCTACGTCTATCTGATTTACGGCATGTATAACTGCCTGAACGTCGTAACTGGCACGGAGGGTGACCCGCAAGCCGTGCTGATCCGTGCCGTCGAGCCCTTGTCCCCGGCAGATGAAGCGGCGATGCGCCGCTATCGCGGTACGGCCGCCCGCAAGCCGGCGGACCTATCGGGCGGTCCCGGCAAGCTGTGCCGCGCGCTGGACATCAGCAAAGCGCTGAACGGCTTGCCGCTCGATCAGCCCGGCGGACCGCTTTGGCTCGAAGGCGGGTCGATGTCGGAGGGATCGGGAGCCGGTGAGGCGATCGTCCAGGCGCCACGCATCGGCATCGCGTATGCGGAGGAGTATGCGGCGAAGCCGTGGCGGTTTTATTTTCACGGCAACCCCTATGTGTCGGTCATCGACAAGCAGGCCGAGGTTTGGTCAGGAGACGCTATCGCTACCGACACCTAGGTCGTCCGTCCGATCCTTTTTGACCATTATCCCGTTGCATCAGGAAGAGACGAAGCTGTTTGGCTGCTTGTTTGCGATGCCCGGATGTTCGCTTCGATGAAGTCAGCGATCGCCTTAATATAGTCCGCCTCACTCACGATGCAGCCCTCCTCACTTTGGGATCGATTGATATAGGTCCGCACTCGTTCCTATTTTAAAGTCCGCTCACTCCGCTCAATTACAAGGTCTCTTTAGAAGGTCCCCTCAGAAGGTTACCTTCTGAGCTCTCCTTCCCCGATCCCCTTCTGAACAAAAGGGATAATCCCGTAAAGAGGCGCGAAAAGAACCATATAGGGGCAGAAAAGCCCCTTAACTCGTTGCCGTAACATTCAAAAGAATCTTTGAATATTCTATAAGATCGCTTATACTTAAACTATATCATTCAAACGTTGATTTGAATAAAGGAGGTCGACGATCCATGGCCGATTCGGTAGAGAGCGCAGATGTGTGCGAGCAGACCTGCACCGAAACCACCCGCATGAACGGGCTCCGGGATAGTCTGGAGGAGCGGGACGTGAACGGAATGGTCCAGATTTTTAAGGCATTATCCGATCCGAACCGGGTGAAGATCGCTTATTATTTGCAGCACCAGGAGCTATGCGTCTGCGATATCGCCGATTTACTCGACGTCTCCGTGGCGACGGCTTCCCATCACCTGCGCCAGCTGAAGGCACTCCATATCGCCAAATCGCGCAAAGAAGGCAAGAACGTCTACTATTCGTTAAGCGACCATCATATTCAGACGCTGGTGGCCATGACGCTGGAGCATCAGAAGGAGCGGATGAACGAATGAATCCGACTGTGGAAAAAAATCAAACGCCCGGTGAGAACCGTCGCATAGAGTATCGTGTTCAAGGGTTGTCCTGCGCGAATTGTGCCAGGGAGATGCAGGAGGAAATCCAGCGCCTGGATCACGGGAAGGATGCCTCTCTTCTATATAATAGCGGGCGCCTGCTCATCGATCCCGCTGTGGATTTGAAGCAGGTGGAGCGGATTTTGAAAAGGGACGGAGCAACCTTAGTCTTACCGGGTCCCAGCTCCGCTGACGGAACGGCGGCTGCGGCTGCCTCGGAAGCAGTCTCCCAGAAGGCCACAGAACCTGGAAACAACAGTGAACCGCAAGAACATGAAAGCCGCCTGGGACTATGGCTGCTGGTGATTTCCGCCGTGATCTACGGGGGGACGTTTGTGCTCGACATGCCAAATGCCGTACAGATTGCATGTTACCTGGCTGCCATTGTTCTCAGCGGGTACACCACGTTCCTGCGCGGTTTGCGTAACCTGCTCCGATTGAAATTCAACATGGATACGCTCATGACCGTAGCCTTAACCGGTGCGGTGATCATCGGGGAATGGAAAGAGGCGACGCTGGTCGCGATATTGTTTGGTCTGAACGAGCTGCTGGAGGGCTATGGCATGAGCCGCGCCCGCCGCTCGCTGTCAGCGCTGCTGGATGCCGCTCCAAAGGAAGCGATCGTGGTTCAGGATGGACGGGAATCGATCGTCCCGATCGCGCGGCTGAAAGCAAACGATATCGTTCTCGTCCGAGCCGGGGAAAAGATCCCTTCGGACGGTACGGTCCTGGAAGGGACGAGCGCCGTCAACGAAGCAGCCATTACCGGCGAATCGATTCCGGTCACGAAACAGCCCGGAATGCCGGTATTCGGCGGCAGCATCAATTCCGAAGGTCTGCTTCAAGTCCGGATCGATAAACCATACGAAGACTCATCCCTGGCCAAAATCATGCATCTTGTGCAGGAGGCGCAGGATAAGAAGACGCCAACCGAACTGTTTATTGATCGGTTCGCCAAGTGGTATACGCCGGCCATCATGATTCTGGCGGCGCTTGTGGTGCTGGCTCCGCCGCTGCTGTTCGGGCAGCCGTGGATGAAATGGATCTATGAAGGCTTAGCCATCCTGATCGTTGGCTGCCCTTGCGCCCTTGTGCTATCCTCGCCGATCGCGTTGGTCAGCGGGATGACCCGATGTGCGCGGCTCGGCGTGCTCGTCAAGGGCGGCGTGCATCTGGAGCAGCTCGGGAAGTTGGACGCGATCGCGTTCGATAAGACCGGCACCCTGACGAAGGGGCAACCGGAGGTGCAGCGCGAGATCACGTATGTGCCGCAGCGGTTTTACTCGGTAGCCGCCGCTCTGGAGCGCGGCTCCCTGCACCCGCTGGCCGCTGCGGTGGTGCGCTACGTTGCCGCCCGCGCCGGCGGCAACAGTGACGATCGCGGCGACGTGGCCTGCCGCTGCGAAACATCGAGCAGCGGGCAATGCAGCAACGCTCACGGAGCTCGCGCCGATGGCGCCCAGCGCGGCAACGGCTGGGCGCAGCCCGCCGGGCTCGTGACCTTGCCCGGCGTTGGCGTGAGCGCCGAGGTCGATGGCGTTCGCTGCTTCGTCGGCAGCGAAGCGCTGCTCGCGCAGCTCTCCCTCGGCGGCGAGGAGCGGGCGCGCGTTACCGAAGACCTCGCGCGCCTGAAGGCGGAGGGCCTCACCGTGGTGCTCGCCGCGGAATCCACGCGCGTGTTGGGCCTGTTCGGCCTCGCTGATGAACTCCGTCCGGAAGCCCCGGACGTCGTCCGCGCCTTGCACCGCGCCGGAGTCGCCCGCACCGTCATGCTGACGGGCGACCACGCCGCAGCAGCCCAAGCGATCGCTGACCGCAGCGGTGTCAGCGAATGGCATGCCGGCCTGCTGCCGGAGCAGAAGGTCGCGCACATCCAGGCGCTGGCCGGCCGCGGGACGGTAGCGATGGTCGGCGACGGGATCAACGACGCTCCGGCCTTGGCCGCAGCCGACCTCGGGATCGCCATGGGCCAAGGCACGGACAGCGCCGTAGAGACCGCCGACATCGTGCTGATGCAGGATCATCTTGGCCATCTCCCCCGCGCCATCCGCATCGCCCGGCGGGCCGGCCGGATCGTCACCTGGAATATCGGCCTCTCCCTTGCGCTTAAGCTGATGGCCCTGCTGCTGACGATCCCCGGCTGGCTCACGCTGTGGGTGGCCGTCATGTCCGATATGGGGGCGACCATCCTCGTGACGCTGTTTGGACTGACGATTTTACTGGGCAAGGACCCGCAAACAGCGGATTCGCCGAAGGTTCAGGTCATCCCCTATCGCTAGCATCCATTTGCAAATCAAAGCGCCCCTCCGGGATCCAACCGGATAGGGGCGCTTCTCTTTTGCCTCGTCTATTCAGTTTACGCGTCCAATGCCGCCTTCAGCTCTTCCGGCGAGCGGTCCCACCATTCCGCGTTGGTCTCGATCAGCAGCTGCTTCAACCCGGCCTTCTGCTCTTTGCTCAACCCGTCCAAAATCACTCTGCGTTTTAACGCATAATCCATTTTGTTGACATGGTCAGCAAGAATTTTCCAGCCTCGGCGCGCTTCAGTATCAATCAACATCTCGCAAGCCGTCATTCCACCGTAGAACTGGCCTTCCGGCCCGCGGTCTACCGCAACCCAAACGATCCAGACCTGGCGGCCATTCGGAACGTCCTCACGGTTGGTCGAAAATTTGATGCCTTTCTCCACCTTGCTTTTGGCGTGCATGGCTCCGATGTCAATGTACACCTCATCGCCGTCGATGATGACCGGGGACATGCTGTTCAAATCGATGGAACCCGCGCCAAAGCCTTTATGTTTGCTCTTCTCATCATTACTGATAATGTTGAGGGCAAAAATCTTTTTACCCGATTTCGGTGTCTGATCCATAATTCCCTCCATATTCCTGCGTGCCTGCCGCCTCCGTTCCCATTAAACAAAAGCGGCTTATATAGTTATCCTTACATTTCAATCCAAGTTCAAAAAATGGCTTTTTAACTACCTCTCAATTTTAACTAATAATCTTCCAAATGCAAACATATACATGCTGTAGATGCTTGTCAACGGGAGGTATCCATTGTATGACCCGACGTACTATTGTCTACGGCATTTCCATCCTTGCCTTGTGCCTCACCCTCGGAGCCGCCTGGGTGACCCTGCGGGGAGGGGGGGATTCGCTGGCTTCGTTCGTACCGGCCAAGGCGGGGCCTAAAGCGGTCCAAAAAACCGGACAAACCCCTGCACCGCCGCAAACTGAAACCATTCAGCAACCGACCGCCGAAGTGCTCAGCAATCGGGTCGCCGAATACCACATCGACGTCACGCTGAACGAGCAGGAAGGTACGTTAACCGGCTCGGAGACGCTGACCTGGACCCATCCCGGCAAGAAAACGATCAACGAGGTGTACTTGCACTTATATCCTAACGCGTTTGCTTCCGAGGATACGACTTTTATGAAGGAATCGGGCGGAAAACTGCGGAACGACGTCATGCCCAAAGACGGCTGGGGATCCATGGAGATCACCGAGCTGAAAACGACCGACGGCATCTCCTTGCTGCATCGGATTCAGTACGTTCAGCCTGACGACGGCAATACGAAGGATAAAACTTTAGCCAAGGTGCGGCTGCCCGTGCCGGTCCAGGGCGGCGAAAGCCTGACGCTGCGGATGAAATTTACCGTCAAGCTGCCGAAGATTTTTGCCCGCATGGGCGTGGCCGACGATTTCGTCATGGCAGGGCAATGGTTTCCTAAGATTAGCGTGTACGAGCCGGTGGGTACCCGGGGGCGGACGTCCGAAGGCTGGAACCTCCATCAGTATCACGGGAACTCGGAATTTTACTCCGACTTTGGGATTTATAGCGTAAAGATCAACGTGCCCGAAACGTACACCGTGGCAGCCACCGGTTTTCAGACCAAAAAGGCGGTCTTGAAGGACGGACGGAAAACCTTGCAATTCTACGCCGACGACGTCCACGATTTCGCTTGGGCGGCTTCGCCGAACTTCATCTATGTAGAAGAGCCGTTCTCCTCTGCCGAAGTTCCCGGCGTGCGGATCAAGCTGTATCTCGATCCTGCACATAAGGATCTGAAGGAACGTTACTTCTATGCCGCCAAGGTAGCTCTGGCGAACTACAGTAAGTGGTATGGACGATACCCGTATTCCACGCTGTCCGTTGTGGTTCCACCGGCGAACGCAAACGGTGCGGGAGGTATGGAATATCCAACCTTGGTCACCGCGTTTGGAGCCGTCAGCGATTCCCCCGGATACGACGATCTGGAGCGCACGGTCATCCATGAAATCGCCCATCAGTTCTTCTACGGGATGATCGCCAACAATGAATTCGAGGAAGCTTGGCTGGATGAAGCTTTTGCCTCTTATGCAGAGGATAAGCTCATGGAGCAGGAGTTCGGAATCACCCCGAATTTGCCGATCCAGTCCGCCATGATTACCTCGCCGGCTTCCTTGACCCAGAACGCCTGGAAATACGGCTCCGGGGACGGTTATGCCAAGAATGCGTACTACCGAGGCAAGTTAATCCTGTTTGATATCGAGCGGCAGGTCGGCAGCAAGACGATGAAGCGGATTCTGAGCACGTACAGCCAGCAGTACCGGTTTAAGCACCCAACGACCGCCGACTTCCAACGGGTGGTTGAGCAAGTGACCAGCCGCAGCTGGAAAGAGTATTTTCAGCAATACGTCTATGACGGGAAAATGGCGGATTTTGCAGTGGAAAAAATTCAGATCACTCCGATCAGCCAAGAAGGCGGCCGGATTTACGAGTCGAACGTAGTCTTTACCCGCAAAGGGGCAACCCACCCGAAGGTTCCGCTGCTGTTTACCTTCACCGATGGTCACACCGTACGCAAGCAATGGAACGGGGAAGATACTCGCCTCGAGATCAAGATGCAATATAAAGCACCGCTGGCATGGGTTCAGATCGATCCGGATTACACCTTAACGGTGGAGAACCTTCACATCAACAACTATCTGAAAGCGGAAGTCCCTGAAACCACGCTGTCCCGCTCCAATATGAGCGTCACCAAGCTGCTTGAAGCGATCCTTGGGGGACTTCTGTGGTAAACCTAGGTCCATACTTCTATAAGGAGGGAAAGAAATGAGTTTCGTTCGTTTGGGGTGGACTGCCCTGAAAAGCCAATTTCCCTCGGTCATCATCTTGTTCCTGTACCAGCTGCTGTGGGGATTGTTCTTGTACAGGTTGGTCGATACCGCGGTAATGGCGCTGCTGCAACGATATCCTGACCCGCCGCCCACTGCGCTGTCGAAACTACTGTTCTTGCTTGAGGGACAAATGAATTTATGGAGCAATCCCGAGGTTCGGCTGTATTGCTGGCTGCTGGCAGGGATGGTCGTCCTGCGCATGATCTTGACTCCGTTGATCCAAGCCGGAATCTTCTACGGCTTCACACCGGCCGATCACCGCAGCCCGGGGTTCCCCCTGTTCCGAGGGATGAAGGAATTTGGCAAACCGGTGATTCTGTTTTACGCGATGGAGCTCGTGCTTACCTTGCTGCCCGCCTTCTGGATTGTACCGAGGCTGCTGTCGCTCTGGCCTGGACTCACCGGTATGGAAATCCCGATGGCAACCTGGCTCACCGGGCTTGGGCTGATTCTTGGCTGGTTCATCTACGGCTGGTTCATCCGGCAGTGCCTGTTATTTGTCCAGTTCGGCTACCTGTTTAAGGCCGGGGTTTGGAATTCCCTGCTGGTTTGCTTCCGAACCCTCTTGCAGGGCATCTCCATCTCGTTGATTCTCGGGGCTTTTGGCCTGATCCTCTTCCTTCTGTTCGGAACCGCATCTTGGGTTTGGACGGGGATGCTGGCCCTGATCCTGCAGCAGGCTTATCCCCTCTTCCGCTGCACGTTTAAGGTCTGGAAGATCGCCTCTCAATTTCATCTTTGGCAGTCAAAGGCACAAAAAAGTTAAAATTTTTTAACTCCTCAAAAACCCCGTAACAACAAGGCCTTCGCCGTTTGGCGAAGGCCTTCAGTCCTATTTCCCCTCTTAATCTTGTGAATTAGGCATTGCCAAAAGATACCTGACTTTGTTACAATAACAGCAACGCAATTTCAGTAACAGTTTTGTAATTATTTTTGTCATCTTTGGCAGGAGATTGGTGCCGGATGTCAAATAAGAAATGTCAGGTGTGAAAAACAAAGCCGAATTCCCTTCACCAGGGAAACGGGGGAACCACTTTGGGTGAATTGATCTCGCTTTAGAGGGATCATAGGGAACCTTCAACCGAATCCTTAAGCTAACCTCGTAGGCATTGGAAGGAGCATAACTTCTTGAAGAAGCGTTTGACGGTAGCAGCAGTAAGTTTTGCCATGCTTTTCACCATTGGAACTGGCAGCGTTTTCGCCGATTCCAAACTGGACAGCGTCATCGGCGGCGCGCTCGGAAGCAGCTATGTTGCGGGCGGAACCACAACCGACGGGTTCGACTGTTCTGGATTTACGATGTACGTCTTCTCGAAGATCGGCATCAAGCTGCCTCACCAATCCGCATCCCAATACAAAATGGGAACTGCGGTTGACAAGAGCGAATTGATCGAGGGCGATTTGGTCTTCTTTAATACTTCCGGTAAAGGCGTTTCTCATGTCGGCATCTACGTCGGCGACGGCAAATTTGCTCATGCCTCCTCCTCCAAAGGTGTAGTCATCAGCAAATTAAGCGAGAAGTATTACGTCGAGCGTTACGTTGGAGCGAAACGGATCATGAGCAACGACAAGTATGAAGATGTGACCGGTGAAATTGCTGAACACGATGATGTTCAATAAGAACTCGCTACGAAGCCCGTGGGGATGTTGATAACAACGTCTCTGCGGGTTTTTTCCTTGTCTTCCCTTCTCCTTCTCCCTAGCCCCAGTCCCTTAGGAACCATTACCCACGAATCGCCTCGCGAAAACAGGCCAATAGAAGCGTTTTTTTCGACAAACTTGTCAACTCTGGACGGCTTTGGTAAAATGAACAACGTAAATGGTAACAACTTTGTAATTATTGTTGTAACTGTTTCTGTGCAAGATCTTGGGTGCAATCTACAATGAAACTGCCGAATTCCCACGCACCCGGGAAGCGGGGGACCCACCATAGGGTGAATTGATTTTCGCTATAAAGGTAACAACTCCCAAACTAATAACTACCATTTCAATCAAGGTTACTTACCTCTATAGCAAATCATAGGGAACCTTCAACCGAATCCATAAGCTAACCTCGTAGGCCTTGGAAGGAGTAAGACATCTTGAGAAAGACTTTGACAGCAGCGGTAACGAGTTTAGCCCTCCTATTTACCTTGGGGGCAGGTAGCGCCTTTGCCGACTCCGCAAAAGCCGAGACAACGACGCTATCCAGTATCGTCGATTCCGTGTACGGGACGCCTTATAAATTCGGAGGCACCACGACAGCGGGATTTGATTGCTCCGGATTTACCCGGTACGTCTTCAGCAAGATGGGCATCAAGCTGGCGCGTGTGTCCGCCGCCCAGTATAAGCAAGGCACACCGGTACCCAAGAGCGAGCTTCAAGCTGGGGATCTCGTCTTCTTCAAGACGACGGGGACGGGCAAAGTATCCCATGTCGGTGTTTACATCGGCAACGGTGAATTCGCTCACGCGTCCTCATCCAAGGGCATCCGGATCGACAAGTTAAGCAATAGTTATTACCAGAACCGCTACGTTGGCGCGAAGCGAGTTCTCAGTAAATACGGTTATTCCGTCTACGCTGCGGAATCGTAATCCATTGATCTATCGGTTTCATCCTGTTCATCATCACTAATTCACCGCTGGGCCGGGTTCTCATTGGAACCGCCTTGCGGTCTTTTTTTATCTGTACTCTTATCTATATAACGAAACAACTGGGAAAAAGGTTGCCGCAAAGCCAAAAATCCCGCGCAAATCTCACAAATTCCCGAAGGGGGGGCAAAAACCTTTACAAGCTGCGTATTTCCGGCTATTGTGAGGATAATGGAACAATTACGACGGACTTTCCTTTAACAAAGGAGGGGCAATATGGACCAATCGATGTCTCCGTTTCGTATCGTGCCGATGGAAGAAGCCCATGGCGCGGAAATTTGCACCTGGCGTTACGATTCTCCTTACGACATCTACAGCTGGCTGCCTTGGGAGCAAATGAAAGCGCTTGACGTGGAGTTTGGGAACCCGGCGATCCGCGCCGAACAGTATGTCTCCGTGTTGAATGAAAAGGGCGAGCTTGCCGGCTTCGCACAGTACTTCCCGATGGAAGGAGTCACCCGGCTTGGCATCGGCATGAAGCCCGAGCTATGCGGCCATGGGCTGGGCAAGCAGTTTGTGAGGACCATCGTGGAGGAAGCCCGGCGCCGTAAGCCGGAAAACCAGATTGACCTTGAAGTGCTGACCTGGAACACCCGGGCGATCCGGGCCTACCAGAAGGCTGGGTTTGTCATCACGGATCTGTACGAGAAGATGACGCCTGGCGGGGTGTCCAAACCGTTTTATTGCATGGTTCATAAGGGGCTGCCTGAATAAAGGCACGCCCCTTTTTATGTCCTGTTTTGATTAAGACTATGACTTATGGTACACAATTTAATGAAAACGGATCATTTTTGTTCCTAATTTGGACACAAAGACTATGATCAACCCGCGTGTTCCGTTATAATGGATAGGTAGCATACATAGGAGGGGCGATTGAAATGCAAAAGTGGATCATGAGCGGTTTGTTCGTCATCGCAGGCGCTTTAGCCCTTGTATTGATGTTCACCTTGCCAAGCCGGGAAGAGGCTGCGCAAGAAGCCAAGCCGCAAATGCCTGAAATCACCATGAACGCAGAACAAGCCGAAGCCATCGTCAAAGCAAATTGCATCTCCTGCCACGGTGATACATTGCAAGGCGGAGCGGGCCCAAATCTGCAGAAGATCGGCTCGGAATTGACGGCAGAACAACTGTATTCCATCATCACTAAAGGGAAGGGCGGCATGATGCCTTCTTTTAAGGATCGCTTAAAGGAAGAGGAAATTGCGAACGTCGCCATGTGGCTTGCGGAGAAAAAATAAAAGCACGAAAAAGCACGACCGCCGGGAATTTACGTTCCCGGCGGTCGTTTTGTTACCCCTATAGTTTCGATCATGCTCTGATTTGGTTAATCCCCTGACCGCATCTTTTCGTAGACCTCGTTATATTGTTGCGCCTCCTTGATGTCAACGGCTGTAATGCCGCCTTCCTCCCAAGAGGTCAAACGGAGCGTTACCGTTTTATAGTCGATTGTGATAAAGGGATGGTGGTTAAATGCTTCCGAGATCGCTGCTACCTCATCAACAAATGCGATTCCCTTCATAAAGTTGGAAAACGTATATTTACGAAAAATCCATCGTCCTTCCTCTAGTTCCCATCCTTCCAGTTTTTCCAAATGCGCTTCTACTTCTTGCGGTGTAAACGGCATTATTCTTCCTCCCGTTCTCTTCAAGAACTCCTGTATATGTAAGTTTCCTCGTCACGCACCAGGATCTGAAGTTTGATTTGTCCTAGCTTCGTCTCCAACTATTGTATTCTCAAACCCCTGCCTTCATGCTTATCGCCATTGGATGGTACAGCGGCAGCAACAGTATCCGGTCATATCAAGGATACGGAGGTCAATTCGGAATCCCCAATCAGGATATTGATGCGATGTCCTTCGGGATCATAGATCACGATCGCACTGCCCACCTCGATCATCGGCTCCGAACCCAACCCAAAGAATAAATCCTCCGCCAGAGCTTCAAGCACCTCGCCGCGATCGGTATCCGATAACACTTCCCATTCGGAAGACTCCATTTCGAAGAAAAGATAACTATCTTGAATCCGGCCAACCGCGTTCGTCAAATCAGCCAAAATAAATTCATAATCTCTGCCGTGCTTCACGCCCACTGCGATATCCTCCCTTTCGACCTTCTGCATTTCAGGCCGCATTCTTATTATACCGGAAAAAACACCTTAAAAAAAAAGGGAAATCTGTCGATAAAATAGATAATCGTTTCAAACGGTGCAGGCGTGCCCCTTTCCGCAAGGATGCGGGAAGGGTAGGTAAGGTTCAATTTCTCTCAAGGACGAGGTGTACAATGGAATTTTCAACAATTATTGGTTTGATTCTCGGATTGATTGCCCTGATTTTAGGTATGTTCCTGAAAGGCGCACCCGTAGAAAGCTTGGTCCAGAACCCTGCGGCCTTTGTCATCATCTTTGTCGGAACGGCGGCAACGTTGTTTATGGGCTTCCCGCTGTCGGAGTTGAAGAAGTTTCCGACTTTGATTAAATTGACGATCGTCAAACCTAAAATGATCAGCAAAGCGGAATTGATCACCCTGTTTACGGAATGGGCGACAATTACCCGCCGCGAGGGCTTGCTGGCGCTGGAGGCGAAGGTTGAAGAGATCAATGATGATTTCCTGCGCGGCGGCATGCGGATGATCATCGACGGTAACGATCAAGAGTTCGTGCAGGACGTCCTGACAGAGGATATCGCAGCCACCGAAGAGCGTCACAAAGCCGGTGCATTGATGTTCTCGCAGGCAGGGATGTATGCCCCGACGCTCGGGGTACTTGGCGCCGTTGTAGGTCTGATTGCCGCCCTGTCCGACATGAGCGATATGGAAATTCTGGCTCATGCGATTTCGGGCGCATTTATCGCGACGGTATTCGGTATTTTCACCGGTTATGTGCTGTGGCACCCGATCGCCAATAAACTGAAACGTCTCTCGAAGAAAGAGATGGAGATCCGATTGATGATGGTGGAAGGCCTGCTGTCCATTCAATCGGGTGTGTCTACGATTGCGATTCAACAGAAGCTTGCCGTGTTCTTAACCCCTGCGGAACGTGCGGAAATCTTTGAAAAGGGGGCCGTTGATGGTGAGCAAAAAGAATAAAAAACACCAAGATCACGAAGAACATGCCGACGAGAGCTGGCTGCTCCCTTATTCTGACCTGATGACGCTGATGCTGGCGCTGTTTATCGTCCTCTATGGGATGAGCACAGTGGATGCGATGAAGTTCCAAGAGATGAGCGAAGCCTTTAAGAGCGTACTGACCGGCGGCACCAGTGTCCTGGATCAGAACGCCATGATCAGCAATAACAAGACTTCGCTAAGCGAAATCGAGACGCCAAAATCCACCCAGGATAGTCTGATGACCAAGAAGAACGAGCTGAAGCGTCAAGAACAGCAGAACCTGGAGGCGCTGAAGAAGCAGCTGGACACCTATATCAAGGAAAATGGATTAACGGATGACCTGGAAACGAAACTCAATCAATCCCAGCTGATGATCACGATTAGCGACAAGGCGCTTTTCGCTTCAGGAGAAGCCGTGGTGAAACCGGAAGCTCGTCAGTTAGCTAAGGCGATCTCCAACATGCTTCAGCAATTTCCGGATTATGAGGTTATCGTATCCGGCCATACCGACAACGTACCGATCTCAACCTATGAATTCCCGTCCAACTGGGATTTAAGCTCGGTGCGGGCGTTGAATTTTATGAAGATACTCCTGCTTAACACGAACTTGGATCCGAAGAAGTTTAGTGCCATCGGATATGGGGAATATCACCCTGTTGCCAGCAACGATACGGCTGCGGGCCGCGCACAGAACCGCCGGGTCGAAGTCTCGATCATCCGCAAGTACGTGGATAGCACCGAGCAGCTTGGCGTAACGGCTGCCCACGAATAAAGAAATAAGGACAGGCGCCTTTCGAGGCAAGCCTGTCCTTTATTTTTCGTAGACCGTGTCACGTTAGGAAAGCTCGTAATTCAGGGCCAAGCCCAACTCCCGCTTCTCTTGTTCGGTTAAGTCGCGCCAGGTGCCCACTTTCTGTTGGCCGAGATGGATGTTCATAATCCGAATGCGCTGCAGCCTGCGCACCTCATACCCGAGAGCGCTGCACATTCGGCGAATTTGCCGATTCTTCCCCTCGGTCAGAATAATTCGGAACACCCGATCCGAAACCCGCGTCACCTTGCACGGCAACGTCATTTCCCCGAGAATTTTAACGCCTTCGCTCATCGCCTTCACAAAGCTAGGTGTAATCGGCCGATCCACGGTCACGATATATTCCTTCTCATGCTTGCCTTCCGCCCGCAGAATTTTGTTGACGATATCACCATCGCTGGTGAGCAGGATTAATCCCTCCGAGTCCTTATCCAGTCGTCCAATCGGAAAAATCCGCTCCGGATGCCCAACGAAATCCACAATATTGCCTTTCACATGCGTTTCCGTTGTACAGGTGATCCCCACCGGCTTATTTAAAGCGATATACACGTGCTTAGAGCGCTTCGCCGCAATCGGTCTCCCATTGACCCGGACATCGTCTCCAGGCTCCGCCTGGCTGCCTAGAACCGCCTTGACGCCGTTAATGGTCACTTGGCCTGACTCGACCAGCTTGTCCGCCTCCCGCCGGGAGCAGAATCCCGTTTCACTGATGAATTTATTAATCCTCATGATGCTGTCTTTGGTCCCTCCGCATGGCCTAGCAGTTCGCTTTAATTCGCGAGATCCGCTTGCCCTTCGTGATGTTCTTCCTCCTCCTGTACAAGCGGGAGGGTAATGGTTACAGCCGTTCCTTTTCCAAGCTCGCTTTCGATCTTCAGCGTCCCGCGGTGTCCTTCAATGATCCGCTGGCTGATCATCAGACCGAGACCGGTCCCTTTCTCCTTGTTCGTGTAAAAAGGCTCTCCCAGCTTCTGAAGCCGGTCCTTGGAAATCCCCTCGCCTTCATCGATGACGCGGAGCACGGCAAAGCCACTGTCGTCCTCCTCCACTTGAAGCAGGATCTTCCCTCCTTTGGGCATGGCCTCCATTGCATTTTTCAATAAGTTGATGAATACCTGCTTCAGTTGGTTCTCTTCACAGTGTACCAGAACCGGGCTCGGCGAGAAATGCACTTCAAATTCAATATTATGTAAATGGGCTTCGCTATCCAACAAAGAGACGACGTCCCCCATCGTGAAGCGGACGTCCTTGATCTGAAACTGCACTGCCTGAGGCTTGGCTAAAATCAGAAATTCGCTGACGATGAGATTAATCCGGTCCAGCTCCGCCAGCATGACATCGGTATGCATCACGTTCACCACCCGGGTGCGCTGCTGCATTTGCAGAAACCCGCGGAGCGTCGTCAACGGATTGCGAATTTCATGCGCAACCCCGGCGGCGAGCTGACCCACGGTGGTCAGCTTCTCTGACCGACGCAGCAAGTCTTCCATTTTATTGTGCTCCGTCATATCGCGGGAAATGCTGATCAATGCGGTAATTTTGCCCGCTTGGTCAAAGATAGGCGATACGCTGATGCTCACCTCGACTTGGCTGCCGTCCTTGCGTAATCGGACGGTCTCCGCCAATACCGATTCGGCGGTTTCAATCACTTCATTCTCCGGACGCCAAATGGTCCTCCCATCTAACTCGGACTCCGGGAGAAAATCGAGATACTTCCCGACAATTTCTTCGCTGCTCCAGCCGTACAGCCTTTCGAAGGCGGCATTGACTTGCAGCACCCGCCCTTTGACATCCGTGATATGGATCGCATCAGCCGTCTGGCTTATAATCGATTCAAGATACTCCTTCATGGACCGGTTCTCTTCGCTCTTTTGCCTCAGCTCGGTCGTATAACGGCCCAAGTTGTCTGCCATGATGTTGATTTTGTGGGCGAGGAGTCCAAGCTCGTCAAAGCTGCTGACTTTTAAGCGAGTATCAAGCCGGCCTGAAGACAGCACATTCACCTGGTCTAAAATATGGCGAATTGGTCGGATGAGCCCGCCAGCCATCCAATAGCTCCCCGCCACCATCAATGCCAACAGACTGAGGGAAACGATGAGCTGACTGATCATCTGCTTGTTGATCGCATCGGCAATCGGGGAATAACTAGACACGACACGAATGACGTAAGGCTTCTCCCCGCTATTCGTAACGGGAACATAGCACTCCAGAACGCGTTCGCCGTTAATCCGAGTATCCACCAGCAGGCTGCGATTTTGCGAAATGGCCTCCGCAACGGAGCGTCTCAGCCCTTCATCATTTTTATAGTTATAGGTCCCGAACAGCCGATGGTTGGCATCAAAATGATTCGGGTCAATCCCTGTAATCTCCAGCAAGCTGCGATTCGTACTCATCGATTTTTGCGAAATACGATCCGGGCTGGTCATGATCAGGATCGCATCGGTCATGTCGCTGCTCATTCTTCCGCCCAACGTAAGCTTGACATAAGTGTACAACGAACGACTTTGTTCGACAGCAATAGCAATTTGATTCGCAGTCAGCATCATGTTCGCTTCGCTGTCCCTGCGCAGATTGTCCCGTACCGTAAAATAACTTAAAACGATATTCAGAGAGAGGATAATCAGCGCAAAACAAGATATAATCAAAGCGAGCTTGGTTTTTATAGTCAAGTGTTTATCCCACCTCTGGAACTAATTTATGGATATTTATGGGATTCACAATTTCTACATACATCATACCTTTTACGACATGTTTTGCAAAGACGTTGAATTTCCCAGATCGTATCCTTACAATATGTAGAAATGCCTACAAAGCCAGTTCTTGAGTCTTATCTATGAGACGTGATGTTCTGTTGAGTTATCCACAAATTATCAACATACTCACAATATTCTGGATAATATGTGTATAAAAATGGGGATATTCTTGCAGTTATACACAATGTTATTCACAACATGTTAACAACGAATGCCTGTTCGTTGGACAAAACGAATGGTTACGTTCATTAAGGAGTTGATTTGATCTATGCCTTCTTCATCCCCTTTGATCCCCGAACCTCCTGCCTCAACTTATCCCCATGAATATTGGATGGCCGAGGCAATTCGGGAAGCTCGAAAAGCAGAAGCCATCGGCGAAGTCCCCATCGGTGCGGTGATCGTCCGAGGCGACGAAATCGTTGGACGCGGCCACAACCTGCGGGAAAGCTCGCTCGATGGAACCGCCCATGCCGAGATGATTGCCATCCGCGAAGCCAGCGAGCGGCTTGGCGCCTGGCGGCTCCTTCACTGTCGTCTCTATGTCACTCTGGAGCCTTGCCCAATGTGCGCCGGGGCGATCGTGCAGTGCCGTGTCCCCCATGTGATCTACGGGGCGCCGGATCCAAAGGCGGGGTGTGCCGGCACCCTGATGAACCTGCTGCAGGAACCGCGGTTTAACCACCGCACCGATATTACCTCTGGCATACTTCAAGAGGAATGCGCCTCGCTGTTAACCGAGTTCTTCCGCCGGCTTCGCAAGAAATAACTTCTCATAAAACATTAAAACCTCCAGCCCCTTAAGAAACATGGGACTGGAGGTTTTTTTCGAGTGTAAGTATAAACTGTTGGATAAGTCCTAACGCCTAATAGCCAAACTGTCTCATTTCCTCTTGCAGCTGTTCCAAAGTCAACGTGTCTGTCGGGATGCCAATTTCAAAGGCTGGCTTCTCGTTGATTTGGGTAAAGTGGCTGGTCATTTGCACCGCTGCCTTAACGTTCGTCTGCGTATCCGGATCGTTCACGGCGACGTCCACCTGAACATTGTAGTACGCTGGGTAATTGTTCTCGTCGATTGCGGTATCCACGGTGAACTTGTTGATTTGCAGATGGTTCTTCATCTCGTCCAACGCCTTGCCCAGTTCATCCTGGCTGCCTTCTTGCAGATCCTTCTTCGCTTGCTCAATTTCCTCCGGCGTCAGCTGCAGCATCGAACGGTATTCTTCTTTCGCCAAGATATCCAGCATCTTCGGCAACGCCTGATTAACCAGAATCGTCACCGCTTCTTTTACCTTCTCATTCGTAATGGCAAACTGCACGACTTGCTTGGCCTTGAAGCCTTCCGGCAGCGAAGCCTCCTTAGGATCGATGTTGCTGAAGTAAGCCGCCGATTCATATTCGGCGAATAAGGCCCCCATCAATTCCGTACTCAGCTTCTGACTCTTCTCCGGGTTAAATAGATCCGGATTGAACTCCTCGCCCGCTTGCTCTGCTAACTCTTTCAAGTCCAGTTCCAGGAACTTCCCGGTCACTGACTCCGGCATCGGCAAGAACGGGATGCTTGGGATTTTGACATACAGCTTCTCGGTCGTCATCACCAATGGGATGGTAATGGTTGTCGTCATATCCCCTGTCAGTTTGACTTCCAGCGTTGCTTCGGTTTGCATCGGTTCCTTCTGGTAAATTTGCTTGATGTTGATCTCAGCGTTCTTGAGCATGGACAACACCGTGCCGACTTGCGCTGACTCCGCGTCTCCCTCTGCCTCTTCTACAGAGAAATCCAAAATCTTAATTTGATTCTCCACCACGTAGGAGTCCATCTCCAGCGCCTTTATGGCTGCGCTGCTTAAAGCCTCCTTCGGCTCCTTCTTGCTGCTGCAGCCGGACAACACCAGTACAGCGGACAATACCACCAGCATCATCGACGTGAACCATTTCCTAGACATTACAATCTCCTCTCTCCTGCCCTAACCTCATCATAAAGCAATACTTTTTCTTAAATCTCAAATGTCATAAACCATTCGCCAAAATGACGGAACACGTTTCTCCAAATTAATGGATTGCCTTTTTCTTGAAACGTCCGCCCTTGACGTCATGAATATTTCCGACGGCCAAAAATGCATTTTCATCGTAATGATTGACGATTTCCTTCAGTTTGGCTTCTTCCAAGCGGGTGATCACACAGAAGATCACTTTCTTCGGATCCCCGGAAAAGCCGCCTTCCCCAGTTAAGTACGTAACGCCACGACCCAAACGGCTTAGAATGGCGTCTCCGATCTCATCGATTTGATCGCTGATGATCCATACCGATTTTGACTCGTTTAAACCTTCCACCACGATATCAATCGATTTGTAGGCAATATAATAAGCTAACACCGAAAATAATGCGCGCTCCCAGCCAAACACGAAGCCTGCGCAAAGCAAAATAAAGAAGTTAAAAAACATAATGACTTCGCCAACCGAAAATGGGGTTCTGCGCGAAATCAGAATAGCAACGATTTCGGTACCGTCTAAGGAGCCACCAAAGCGGATGACTAAACCGGTACCTATACCCAGCAATATCCCGCCAAACACAAAGGCCAGCAAAGTATCCGTCACAAACGGTTCAACATGGTGCAACAGTGTTGTGCCGGCCGACATGACGGAAATACCCAACAGGGTGGATATCGCAAAAGTTTTGCCAATTTGCTTATAACCGACAATAAGAAAAGGGAGGTTGAAAAGGAAGAGGAATACCCCAAGCGGGAGACCCGACAAATAAGAGGACATTACGGAAATACCGGTTATACCGCCGTCCGTAATTTTGTTAGGCACCAAAAACAGTTCCAGTGCAACAGAGACGATCACCGCTCCAATGACAATAAACATCGATCTGAACAAGGTGCTTTTCAGCGTCCGCTGTTTATGTTGGCGTACTTGGGTTGCATTCGGTGGAATCAGATGGTTTGGATTAACTGCGTTCAAATGGCATCACGATCCTTTCAAGTTGGTTTGCATAATTCTTCCTCTCACCATTCTTTCTGAAGTATTCATGCTCCCGTGTAAAGACACACCCTATCTTTATTATGACATTTTCTTGGCTTGTTGTCTTGTTCTAATTCATAAGTCCCCTGGCAGTTTCAATACAAAAGCCCCAGCAGAGCTGGGGCCGAGGGACAGCGAATCGTTTCCAATGAAGAAGGCTTACCCTTCCGGATTGTAATGGCCATCTTGTTTACGCATTTTTACCTTTTTGGACCCGGATAACGGTTCTGGGCCTCTTTTCCCCTTGTCTCGCCGATGATCCTGGTCTTGCACGTTGTCGGAGCCTGAGGTTTGATAGGTCTGCGGTTTCGTCATAACAAATAAAGCCTCCCTTGGTTTAATCCACAAGGTTAATTTGCGAAGAAACGGCAGCCCTTATACACGAAAAAAAGAGCATCTCTGCTCTCTGAGTATACGATATGTATGGCGGAGAGGGTGGGATTCGAACCCACGTGGGCTTGCACCCTAACGGTTTTCAAGACCGCCCCGTTATGACCGCTTCGGTACCTCTCCAAGGAAAAATCCGATTCGCGTAACAAATCAGATTCTACCATATCGTCCGCAAGCGCGCAAGTTAATTACGCTTGGTAATCTTCTGCAAATTCCCCATATAAGGACGCAGAACTTCAGGAATAACAACACTGCCGTCCTCTTGTTGGTAATTCTCAAGAATGGCCGCTACGGTACGACCGACAGCCAGCCCTGAACCATTCAGCGTATGCACAAACTCCGGCTTCGCTTTCGGCTCCGGACGGAACCGGATGTTCGCCCGGCGAGCTTGGAAGTCCTCCACGTTAGAGCAAGAGGAGATTTCGCGGTAGACGCCGCTTTCCGGGAGCCATACCTCTAGGTCATACGTTTTAGCTGCCGTAAAGCCCATATCGCCCGTACACAAGGCAAGCACACGGTAAGGCAGGCCCAATAGCTGCAGCACGCGTTCCGCGTTCTCCGTCATTTTCTCCAGTTCGTCATAGGAGGTGTCTGGATGGACAATCTTGATCATTTCCACCTTATTGAACTGGTGCTGACGAATCAAACCCCGCGTATCGCGGCCCGCCGCGCCAGCCTCGGAACGGAAACAGGAGCTGTAAGCCACATAATAACGCGGCAAGTCTTCCGCATTCAAGATTTCGTCACGATGATAGTTGGTTACCGGCACCTCAGCCGTTGGGATCAGATAGTAGTCGTTGCTGCCGGTGAGCTTGAACAAGTCCTCTTCGAACTTCGGAAGCTGGCCTGTCCCGTACAAGCTGTCTTGATTCACGATGTACGGCGGAAGCATTTCCTCATACCCGTGCTCGTTGCTGTGCAGATCCATCATAAAGTTGATGAGTGCACGCTCAAGACGGGCCCCCAGCCCTTTGTAGAACGTAAACCGCGAGCCGGTTACCTTAGCTGCAGCCTCAAAGTCAAGGATGCCGAGGTCAGCGGCAATATCCCAATGCGCCTTCGGAGTAAAATCGAATTTCCGCGGTTCGCTCCAACGGCGCACCTCAACGTTATCTTCTTCAGAAGCCCCCACCGGTACACTCTCATGAGGAATGTTCGGAATCGAGAGCATCAGCTGATCAATTTGGGCCTCCAGCGTTCGTACCTCTTCGTCCAGCTCCTTGATGCGATCCCCGACTTCGCGCATCTCCACGATCAGCTCGTCGGCGTCCTCTTTGTTTTTCTTACGCTTGGCCACTTCTGCAGATACCGTGTTGCGACGGTTTTTGAGCGCTTCGCTCTCTTGAAGCAGCTCCCGGCGTTTCTCATCCAGCGGGGCAAAACCGGAGATCAGCTCCAACGATTTCCCCCGATTTTTCAGCGCTTCCTCAACGCGCGCATATTCATTTCGTAAGATTTTCACATCTAACATGAGTAGTCCCTCCTAGAATGATCCCGCACAGACCTGCCGACCTTCATCTGGGGAGACCCGCGGACGGAAAGGCTGCTTAACGGAAGTTCAAAACGCCGGTAAAACAGACAAAACCTCAACCCGCAAAGGAGTCAAGGCCTGCTTACGGCTGCTTGGCTTGCCTGATCATCTCCACAAAATACGTATGTAGCGAGAAGTCGTCGGTCAGTTCCGGGTGAAACGACGATACGAGCAAATGCCCTTGTCGTGCGGTCACGATCTCGTCCTTATAGGTCGACAACACCTCGACTCCGTCTCCAACCGCCGTGATCAGCGGAGCACGAATAAATACGGCCCGCAGCGGCGCCTCAAGTCCCTTCACGTCAAGGTCGGTCTCGAAGCTTTCACGCTGACGTCCAAACGCATTGCGCGATACTTTAATATCCATCAGACCGAGATGAGGTTCCTCGCCGCCCTCGATCTCCTTCGCCATGACGATCAATCCTGCACAAGTCCCAAAGATCGGTTTCCCTTGTCCAGAAAAATCCCGAATGGCTTCAATAAAGCCGTATTTCCGCATCAGCTTGCCGATCGTCGTGCTTTCGCCGCCAGGAATAATCAATCCATCCAAGTCAGCAAGCTGCTCGACTTGCTTCACGGTTACGCCTTCAACTCCGGTCTTCTCCAAGCTGCGGATATGCTCCGCAACTGCGCCTTGCAGCGCCAACACCCCTACTCTCATGATAAACCTTCTTTCTCTAGAGGTAGTTCAAATCGTCGTTACCATTCCTCTTTGAACATTCATTAAAACGGCAGTTTACTAAGATGTACCCCGACCATCCCTAGGGACAGCCGGGGTGAAAGACTTGCCTTTGATTCCAGCGGTTACTTCCGCTCTCAGGATTACCAGCCGCGATCCGACATCCGCTCTGCTGCGGCCAATTTGGAAATTTCAATGCCTTTCATCGGCGTACCCAAGTTCTTGGATACTTCAGCGATCAGTTTGTAATCCGTGTAATGCGTCGTCGCTTCAACGATCGCCCGGGCAAATTTCTCTGGATTATCCGATTTGAAAATACCGGATCCCACGAACACCCCGTCTGCACCCAAGTGCATCATCAAGGCCGCATCCGCCGGAGTAGCTACCCCGCCTGCAGCGAAGTTAACGACTGGCAGCTTGCCTTTCTCATGAACTTCGAGCAGCAGATCGTAAGAAACGCCGAGGTTTTTCGCTTCCGCATACAGTTCGTCCTTCGACATGTTTTGTACTTTGCGAATTTGGCTGTTGATCAGACGCATATGGCGTACCGCTTCAACGATGTTGCCCGTTCCTGGTTCGCCTTTCGTCCGGATCATCGATGCGCCTTCGCTGATCCGGCGCAGCGCTTCACCCAAGTCCTTAGCGCCGCACACGAACGGCACCGTGAAATCCCGTTTATCGATATGGAACACTTCATCCGCCGGGGTCAGTACTTCACTCTCGTCCAAATAGTCTACCCCAAGCGATTCCAGAACTTTCGCTTCCACGTAATGACCAATACGTGCTTTGGCCATAACCGGGATGGAGACAACCTTCATGACTTCCTCAATAATCGTTGGATCCGCCATGCGGGCAACGCCGCCAGCCGCCCGGATATCGGAAGGCACACGCTCCAGCGCCATAACGGCGGTAGCCCCGGCCGCTTCGGCAATTTTGGCTTGTTCCGCATTCATGACGTCCATAATGACGCCACCTTTTTGCATCTCAGCCATACCTCTTTTAACACGCGATGTTCCTGTTTCCATGTCCAATCCTCCCGATAATAATCTAACTAAATATTTTACAAGATACGCCTTAAATACACAACCCGTTTACTCGGATTTGAATGGACCGTTAGAAAAGATTTTTGATCCCGTTAAACAGATCGCTGAAGAAATCACCAATCGCCCGCATCACCAGGGTGAACCAGCCGGCTTTCTCCGCATCCTCGGCCGTGATCAGATTGACCGTCTTCTCAAGCGTTTGGTCCATGCCCGGCGCTTTAAACGTATAAGTCACCGTCCCAACCTTGGTTCCTTGCTTCAAAGGAGCTGTCAGGTTGCTTTCGTCGGCCAGCGTTACTTTGGCTTCAACCGCACTCGTATCTGCGCCTTTCGGCACAACGAAGCTAACCGCTTGATCGGTTACCACCGGAACTTCCGTATTTTTGGCTTTCTTCACCGTAACGGTTTCGGTTCCAGTAACTGTCGTCTTCGGCGGCACGATTTGTTTCGTTTCAAAGTTATTGAACCCGTAGTCCAGGACTTTCCGCGTTTCCACAAAGCGGGCTTTGTCCGAAGCGGTACCCATGACCACGCTAATTAGCCGCATTCCGTTACGCACCGCTGTACCTGTGAAGCAGTTACCGGCATTGGAGGTGTGTCCCGTCTTCAGACCGTCCAAACCCTCGTAAGCAAATTGTTTAAAGTTCGTGACGTTCTTATTGGCTTCCAGCATCCAGTTCAAGTTCACCATCGGCGCGGTATCGCGGTCGCGGAACTTCTTGCTTTGAATCGTTGTAAAGCGGGTAAAGTCCGGATGGTCCGTTACGATATATTTGGCCAAAATAGCAGCATCCAGCGCGGACATTACGGTTTCTTTCCCATCGGTCGGACGGAATTCCGCCGGCATATCTGCGATATCCAAACCGGTCGAGTTCGCAAAGTGGGCGGTCTTCATTCCCATCCGCTTGGCTTCATCGTTCATCATTTTCACAAAAGCCTGCTCGGAACCGGCCACATATTCTGCCAGAGCAACCGTCGCATCATTGGCGGAGGCAATCGCCATCGCCGTATATAGTTCTTCTACAGTATGTTGATCCCCTTCGGCCAGAAAAATCCGTGAACCGATCGTTTGGGCAGCATTTCTCCCTACGGTCACTACGTCATCCCAGCTGAACTTTCCTTGTTTCACAAGTTCCGCCACGATATATTCGGTCATCATCTTGGTCATGCTGGCCGGAGGCAGCGGTTGTTCCCCATTAACATTCAATAAGATTTGTCCAGAGACAGGCTCGAGCAAGATCGCAGCGCTGACTTCCAAACCTAAAGACTCCACGGAAGGAATTGAGGTAGCCGTTTGCACTGTCGTCGTTTCGGTTGTCGTTGTTTCGGCAGTAGTAGATTCTGTCTGTTCCCCTTCGGCCAGCGCCATCGCCGGCGCGAGAGAGAATACTAGCGCATTCAGCAGCAGCACAGAAGCAACGCCTTTGCGCAGGAAACGCCGTTTAGTTGTCGATTTGCGTTGTGGTTGTTTGAGTTTCAATGCCCTTAAAGCTCCCCTCATATTCTTTCATTTTGCTTTATCTATTCTATCACAGGGGTACCTGTAAAAAAAGACAAGCAGGGCGGAAAACGCCCTGCCAGTGTTGGAATATTATGGTCAGCTCATTTCTATCGAAATTTACGAGTTTATTGAATCGAGTAGTTAGGCGCTTCTTTGGTGATTTGTACGTCATGCGGATGGCTTTCGCGCAGGCCGGCACCCGTGATGCGCACAAACTGCGTATCGTTCCGCAGCTCTTCGAGCGTCTTCGTGCCGCAATACCCCATCCCGGAACGCAGACCGCCAATGAGTTGGTGGATCGTATCCGAGAGCGGTCCCTTATACGCTACGCGTCCTTCAATCCCTTCCGGAACGAGCTTCTTGTCATCGTCTTGGAAGTAGCGGTCCTTACTGCCTTGCTTCATGGCGCCCAGCGAGCCCATGCCTCTGTATACCTTATACCGACGCCCTTGATAGATTTCCGAGTCGCCAGGGCTTTCCTCGGTCCCGGCAAACAAGCTGCCCAGCATGACCGCATGCGCACCGGCCGCGATCGCTTTGGTAATTTCGCCGGAGTATTTGATGCCGCCGTCCGCGATAATCGGAATTCCGTATTCACGGGCAACTGTCGCGCAATCGTATACTGCCGTGATTTGCGGCACGCCGATCCCAGCGACGACGCGGGTGGTACAGATCGAACCCGGTCCGATCCCCACCTTCACAACGGAAGCTCCGGCTTCGATCAAAGCTCTCGTTCCCTCGCCTGTCGCTACGTTCCCTGCGATGATCGTCAAGTCCGGATACCGTCTGCGAAGCTCGGCCACAGCATCAATAATGTTAATGTGATGGCCATGCGCCGAATCGACTGTAATGACGTCAACGCCGGCTTTTACCAACGCCTCAGTCCGTTCAAAGGTATCCTTGGAGATGCCAACCGCTGCGCCAACAAGCAAGCGCCCTTGGGCATCCTTAGCCGCATTCGGGAATTGGATCGCTTTTTCAATATCTTTGATTGTGATAAGGCCTTTCAGAATATTCTGCTCGTCAACGAGCGGAAGCTTCTCGATTTTATGCTTTTGCAAAATAATTTCTGCTTCGTGCAACGATGTTCCCACCGGAGCGGTAATCAGGTTGTCTCTCGTCATGACGTCGCTGATTTTGATATTATAATCATGAACAAAGCGCAGGTCACGGTTGGTCAAAATCCCCACCAGTTTCTGCTCTTCATTCACAATCGGCACGCCGGAAATGCGGAACTTGGCCATAACCTGCTCTGCATCGGATACGAGATGATCTGGAGTCAGCGAGAAAGGATTGGTGATAACGCCGCTCTCGGAGCGCTTCACCCGATCGACCTCTTCAGCTTGTTGTTCGACCGGCATATTTTTATGGATGATCCCAATGCCGCCTTCCCGTGCGATGGCGATTGCCAGCGCCGCTTCGGTGACCGTGTCCATGCCTGCACTGATCAACGGAATATTCAGCTTCACCTTGTCGCTAAGCCGAGTGGACACGTCCACCTCTTTAGGCAATACCTCCGATTTACGGGGAATCAGAAGCACATCGTCAAACGTTAAGCCTTCCTTGTCAAATTTACTTTCCCACACCGTGATGAATCCTCCTTCGAATTTTGATGATTTGCTGGGCTTTATTCCTGAAATTCGGGTATAAAAAAAACGACTACCGTGTAATCCCTATGAAGACACAACCCTTATATATCAAGACCGTATAGCCGCTTACGAAAATATATTGTTCCCATCTTAGCAAAGCCCCTCTGGGCTGTCAAGGACAAGCGCAAGCAAAGTAACAGGCGGCCTCCCAGCGAATACGAGTGTCTATTTGTCGCGTACATTGACCTAAAATTTGCAGGTATTCTGATGCTAATCCTGCCCCATTCCCCTTCGTTTGATTCTGCAAAAAGAAATAGGACGGAGAAGCCTTGGGCGCCTTCTTCCGTCCTTGTATTTTCCTTGTATACACTTCGCTCAGCTAACGCTTATTGGGCGTAATCACCTGGTCGATGATCCCATACTCGCGCGCTTCGTCTGCGCTCATGAAATAATCTCGGTCCATGTCTTTTTCAATCCGCTCTAGGGGTTGACCGGTGCATTCCGCGGCAATGGTGTTCAGCACGGCTCGGGTTCGCAATATCCGGTTAGCACTGATCGCAATGTCGCTGGCCTGCCCTTGGGCACCTCCATGCGGTTGGTGAATCATGATCTCGCTGTTGGGAAGAGCAAATCGTTTGCCCTTTGCCCCGGCCATTAACAGGATCGCGGCAAAAGACGCCGCCATTCCAGAGCAGATCGTCTGCACGTCGGGTTTCACATACTGCATCGTATCGTAGATCGCAAAGCCAGCTGACGTCGAGCCGCCCGGACTGTTGATATAAAAGTAAATATCCTTCTCCGGATCCTCCGCCGCCAAAAATAGCATTTGCGCCATAATGCTATTCGCAACCTGATCATCAATCGCGGAACCGAGAAACACGATCCGATCCTTCAGCAAACGTGAATAAATGTCATACGACCGCTCTCCCCGGCCGGTTTGCTCAATGACGTAAGGAATGACTGAACTCATGGCTTACCCTCCTTCAAATCAGGCGGCAAGACCGTAGGACATCAACATCAGATGGTTCTGCACCGGATCGGCAACAAGAGTGTCTACCTTGCTTCGTAAAGAGCTGCGACGGTACGACTGGAGAGTTACCACCGGAACCACATCCTGAGGCCGGGCGTCGTTATACAGCATCGCCAGCGCAGCCGCGTCTTCTCGGCGAATCGCATCCATGTAGGCAAGAACGAGTACATCGTCGGTGAAAGCCTCGGGTAAGGTGTCCTCCTTCATGGATTGAACCTCACCCTCCGGTGGCGCTGCAACTCCTCGTCTGGAACCCTTCACTGTATTCCGCAGTCTGACCCGAGCTCTGTGCAAGGCGGCTTTCACCGCCCCTTCCGTCGACCCAATCAACTGCGCTGCTTCGCCAGCTGTATATTTTAAAGTATCAATCAGCAGCAGCGCGGTGCGTTGTAGAGGCGAAAGCTCGTCAACCAGCGTCTCCATTGCGGCCCACACTGCAGCAGGATCGGTCGGTTCCGGCGCTTGCAGATGTTCGTCCAGGGGGAGCGATTCAACCGGAAGCTTCCGTTTGCGATTACGGTCGATCCAAGCATGCTGGGCGGCACGGTAAAGATAGGCTCGTGTGAGTTGAACGTCATCACCTTTCCCTTGCGTCGCCGACCATATCTTAAGCCATGTATCCTGCGC
Source organism: Paenibacillus sp. MB22_1 (assembly GCF_047200555.1). Classification (NCBI taxonomy): domain Bacteria; kingdom Bacillati; phylum Bacillota; class Bacilli; order Caryophanales; family Paenibacillaceae; genus Paenibacillus; species Paenibacillus sp. MB22_1. The sequence continues at coordinate 1,426,826 of NZ_JBLADV010000002.1, read as the reverse complement.
CAAATCGTCGCCTTCCCAAACGGATCCGGTGATAGATCGGCAGTAATTGCGCAGTGCGGTACCGTACAATTGGACCCATGTTTGAAAGTTGCCCCTTTCTGAACGGGACCGTGCAGACACGGATCTCTGCAGATCACGCTCCTTAGCTGCTATAGGCACCGGAACACACCTCCATCTGTAGTGTAAGATCTCGCGATCTCCAATGATCCATCTTGTGTCATGCCCTCACACCAGTCTTCGACCAACCAGGAGTAAGCTGAAGACTTACTCACCGGTATAAACGTGTTTTTCGGAAGGAACGATACGCGGGATCATCAAATTTTTTATATCATAACACCTTTCATTCACACTACACACTAGCAGCTTTAGCCGCATTTGCAGCTCCCCACAGTGATCCCGGATTGGCTCGATTGGGGTAAAGTTTAAGTATGGCATAGTATAACTCATGAGCAGTATCTCAAGAGCGGTATCTCAAGAGCGGTATCTCAGCTGCAGTATTGTACCGTCTGCCCCTCCACGCGATTCCTGCAAAAATGCAGTTTTTGTGAGGAGAAATTGCCATTTTGCCCAAAATCCCTGCAAAAGTGCAGGCTTTTGGGGCCGATTTGCTCCATTGCCCCAAATCACGAAAAAATAACTGCACTTTTGCAGGCTTCGGCTCAAAAATCGGGATTTCTCCGAAAAAAACTGTACTTTTGCAGGTTTCCAGCTCGGGCAAGCACAAGTCAAACACAAAAAGAGCACCACCGGATCATCGGTAGTGCTCTTTCTTCTTTGCTTGGCAGCGTCCTACTCTCCCAGGACCCTTCGGTCCAAGTACCATCGGCGCTGGAGGGCTTAACGGTCGTGTTCGGGATGGGAACGAGTGGAACCCCTCCGCCATTGCCACCAAACATGATTTTTGCGCTGCTTTTACTTCCGCGCTTTCCGCTTCAGCAAAAGATCAAACCTTATAAAAGGCGTGCAGCTAAAAATCGGTTCAAGGTTGAATCCTTGAAAACTGGATACGAAACTAGATTTGCATTTTATTTTTTGGATAAGCCCTCGACCGATTAGTACCTGTCAGCTCCATGCCTTACGGCACTTCCACCTCAGGCCTATCAACCTTGTCGTCTTCAAGGGGTCTTACATACTGGGAAATCTCATCTTGAGGGGGGCTTCACGCTTAGATGCTTTCAGCGCTTATCCCGTCCGCACTTAGCTACCCAGCTGTGCTCCTGGCGGAACAACTGGTGCACCAGCGGTGCGTCCATCCCGGTCCTCTCGTACTAAGGACAGCTCCTCTCAAATTTCCTACGCCCACGACAGATAGGGACCGAACTGTCTCACGACGTTCTGAACCCAGCTCGCGTACCGCTTTAATGGGCGAACAGCCCAACCCTTGGGACCTACTTCAGCCCCAGGATGCGATGAGCCGACATCGAGGTGCCAAACCTCCCCGTCGATGTGGACTCTTGGGGGAGATAAGCCTGTTATCCCCAGGGTAGCTTTTATCCGTTGAGCGATGGCCCTTCCATGCGGTACCACCGGATCACTAAGCCCGACTTTCGTCCCTGCTCGACTTGTCAGTCTCGCAGTCAAGCTCCCTTCTGCCTTTGCACTCTTCGAATGATTTCCAACCATTCTGAGGGAACCTTGGGGCGCCTCCGTTACTCTTTAGGAGGCGACCGCCCCAGTCAAACTGCCCACCTGACACTGTCCCCGTACCGGATTACGGTACCAGGTTAGAACCTAGATACGATCAGGGTGGTATCCCAACGGCGCCTCCACCGAAGCTGGCGCTCCGGCTTCCTAGGCTCCCACCTATCCTGTACAAATCGTATCCA